>NZ_RDSD01000081.1 GCF_003712195.1 Proteiniphilum sp. X52
TTTCGCAGCTTATCACGTCCTTCTTCGCCTTCCAGAGCCTAGGCATCCCCCATGTGCCCTTGTTCACTTTTATTTCGCCGTCCGGCTGCTGTTCCCTTAGCGGCGCATGCGCCAGGCTGGGAAACAGCCGGGTATGACAAATATACTTCAGCGTCTTTGATTTGTTTGTCTTTCCCTTGTCGCCGCTTGGGCAGCCTGTCGCCAGGATGCCATGGCGGAAAAGACATTTTCAATGAACTCTTTTTTTTATTTTTTGCTCTTGTTTTTATATCATCATGTCAAAGATCTCCTTTCCAATTGTTCCCCCGCCGGCTCCCCCCTTCAAGGGGCGCCGCGGGCAACCGGCAGCTGTCTGGCGCGGGATCGAACCGCACTTTTGAAGTGAATAATTAAGAATGATGAATTAAGAATTTCATTTTTCATTCTTCATTCATTCTTCATTTTCAACTTATCCCTGTCCCCTCACGGACTCCAAACATCAACATCTCGCTTCTCCTTTACCGCCGCGGACTCTCTTGCCCCCGGACTCTTTTTCTCATCCACCGCTTCTCACACATTCCCGCACGCTTCCCGGCCCGGACGCCTCTCCTCACCCGGCCCGGTGGAGAATA
>NZ_RDSD01000082.1 GCF_003712195.1 Proteiniphilum sp. X52
GAGGGAGCCATCGAGTTGGACGACGCCTTCTTTTCCACCGAAATATCCCTTGAAGAGAGGGACAAACCGTTGAAGCGCGGCCGCGGGAGCCAAAAAAAGACCAAAGTGCTGGTAATGGCTGAAAGCAAAACCGTTGAAAACCCCAAGCCGGGTAAGAAACCCAAGAAGGTTAGATACCTGAAAATGAAAGTGATCAGTGACTTGAAGTCCGGTACAATTACAAGGAATGTCAAAGAGCACGTTGAAAGCACGGCGGATCTGACCACCGATGACTCAACATCTTACACTAAATTGAAAGAGCATGTTCATTCACATACGGCATCTGTTATTCCACACCAGGATCTTTCCAATGTGCTGCCCTGGGTGCATACCGCGATCAGCAATGCCAAACGACAGCTCCTGGGCGTGTATTACAAGATAAAACCAGAATACTTGCAATATTACCTCAACCAGTTCTGTTATAAATTCAACAGGCGTTACTTCGGGGAAAACCAGTTTGAAAGACTGTTGATAGCCGCTGTAACGTATGCTCCTGATTTCAAGTCAAGAATTTACAATAGGAACTATTGCGGATAATCATT
>NZ_RDSD01000010.1 GCF_003712195.1 Proteiniphilum sp. X52
AAAGCATCAATCCGCATACTCCCATCAACAATAAAAAATAAGGTGCTCTCATGCTATGAATGCTCTAATTTGAATTTTACGACGGGCAAATCATCTTCAAGAAAGACAATGTCTCCATTAAAATATTTTCTATCCGAGGAATCGCGACAAGAGATCAAAAATATCCCCCCAAAAGATATAAGCAATAGGGTCGGTAAAAAATGGGTTGAAAACGAACCATGCATCATTTATTTTCTTTTGCCAATTATCAATACAAAAAAAGAAAAATGCAGTATAAATTCGAAACTTTTTGACTCATTTATAACTCATTTTTCTTAATTATCAGATAATAAAACACATATCTGTTCATTTACGTCTGATTTTGTTTTGAATTTTGTGTATTGATAGATTATTTTTAATTTTGAGGGGCAAGTAAACAGTTATGATTTTTACGGATTCAATATATAGAAAGTTAAGTTTGTATTTTATCATTGCGGCGTCTTCTGTTTTTATTCTATTGACTATTCTGGGAATTGCAGAATATAGAGCATCGGAGTACAAATTACAAAAGACATTATCCTCCATATTCAACCAGTCCATACAAGAGCAAGTCAAGCTCAATATGGAAGGAGAGTTTGTAGCAATACATAATAATCAATCATTTGAAAAAGGAGCAATTAGAACCCAAAGAGTGGTTACCGAAGATACCACTATTGCAAAAGAAGTTGAGGTGATTGAAGATATGGGGCTGGAACTATTTAAAAATTCACAAACCTATCTGTCGCTTTGCAAACATATTCAACCGCAGGAGTTACAGCAAATTTTCGATTCCAAACTGCAGGAAAACGGACTTATGTGTTCTTCTGTTGTCCTGATACGCCATCATCAACGTACACAAACAAGTGGTGACACTACCAAGCTTAGTACCTATTACCGAATACCGGTTATTAAAGGTGGAGTTTTTGATGAAATTGACTATGAGGGATTTATTTACTATTCAACTTTTTTGCCATTTAAGTTGATGTCTAAAAGTATATTGCCGGTATTACTCTTCATCGAAATTTTAATGTTGGGAGTGATCGCATATTTCACCATAGAGAAAAGGAAGATAAAACCCGATAAGATCGTGAAACGAGGAAGATGTTATTATATGGGCATAACTATTTTTGATATCGGAAAATGCGAGTTAATCGGAGACAAGAATGAAATTATCGCTGTTACTAAGAAACCTTCGGAAATGCTTTTGATGTTTCTCCGGAGTGATGAACACAGAGTCGAGAAAAACACACTTAAAGAAACCCTATGGCCTGATAATCCTTACACTGTTGACAAAAATTTGACGAGTACAGTTAACAAATTAAGAAATTTTCTTAAAGAGGTGGATTGCACATTTAATCTTGTTACGAAAAAAGGAGATGAATATTACGAATTGAAATTTATACAAGATGATATGGAAGCAAAGAAAGTCGAAAATTAACCCAGTGTCGGTATTTTCCGCAAAGCGCTCCGAAAGTTCATTGATTAGTTTTTAAAGATACGATTTTCTTTTTTTATTTCCTGCACAATCGCATCCAAAATTCCATTGATAAAGGTGCCGCTTTTGGAGGTACTGTAGGATTTGGCAATCTCGATATATTCGTTAAGCGAAACATTGGTCGGGATAGAATCAAATGTAAATATCTCGGAAAGAGCTACCTGCATGATGACAAGATCCATGAACGCAATGCGGTCGAAATCCCATTTCTCAGTGTGTTTCTCAATGAGTCTGCGGTATTCCTTTTCATCCAATATGGAATTATGCAGTAATTTCAGCGCATACTCCTTGTCTTCCTCATCTTTAAACATCGGCAACAGGGGTTGATTGTCGCCATTCTCTGCCGAAAACCGCTTGATGGTCTTCATTACAAAGGTCTGTACAATCTCAATATCGTCATTCCAGTATATGCACTCATCCTCCAGGATATCATCCAGTTCTTCGTTCAGGTAGATAAACTGCTTGAATGTTTTCCGCCAGAACTCCTGGTCTTCTTGGTAGGTGGGAGAAGCGATCGCGGCGTATTCTTTGTAAGTGTCAGAAGATAAAATGTCGTCTAACAGTTTTTTGACGAACGCTTCGTTCGACTCCCACGACATGGGACGTTCCGCAAGCTGTCTTTGGAATTGCCTGTTCCCGCGCAATTGCACGATGAACTTATTGTCGATAAGATGGGTGTTGGGATGTAGATCCTCCTCCGTCGGCAAGAATTTATTCCGTTTAGTCTCCACCCTGCTTTGATACGAATCGGTGAGCTCTACCATCAGAAGAAGTAGAAAATAATAAAGATCGTATGATTTCTGCAGGCCGAATAATAATTCTTTTTCGGCGTTACGTAAATCTTTATTCGTATTTTGGTACCAAGCATAAACCAATTGTACTACCCTGATACGAATTAAATTTCTGTTAATCATTGTCTCAATGAACTTAGTTTTAGAGTTGCAAAAGTAGCTAATTTTTCGGTATTAAACACACTGTTGAGCGAAAAGTAGGTCTGTCGGGTGAAATCAGAAAGAAAGCCGGCCTGTTATTTGGAACAAATTCATAAAATTTGCAGAAATGCGGCCGGTTTGCTATATGGGGTACAAACATTGTTCCAACTTTTATCTCCACAGATTGAGAGTAATAAAAATAGGACCATGTTTCGTGAATTAATCATGTAAATTTTTGCTTCTTAGATATTCTATAAGGTATCCGGGACGATCTGTCTGGAGGATACGCGCTCCAAGTGTGTCAATCAGGTAGCCGTAACCTTTATCCGGATCCTCCAATGACATATCATCGTCATGACCGCCTGCCATTGTATCCCAAAGTGTATTGTACCAAATGAGGGATTTACCGTATAGCTTATCTTTAATTTTCAACGGTAATGGATTAGTGTCGTTTTCGTAAAGAAGCTCAAAAGCTACCGGATTCATATCTTGCACAAAAAGGTTTATCTGTTCTTCTGAATTTTCATTATCAAGATTAACAATCGGTATATAGGTCACCTCTTCAATATATTTCCCGAATTGTTGTTTGACTTCCTGTGCGGACTTATTTCCTTTCATTATCACTTGCTTTGTAGTTCCTGTTTTCTTCAGAAGTGGATATATCTCATCAAAATAACGATCAGCTTTATCGAGATTAATAAGTATCTTCCCTTTCGTCTGGTATAGGGCCTCTTCAAGTGTTGGTACAATTTCTTTTGTTCTAATATTGATCCCGTTTTTAAGCCTTAAAGTACGAATAGAATCCAGTGTCCAATCTGCAACCAAGCCTTTTCCCGTTGTTGTTCTGTTCAGCGTTGCATCGTGCATGAGGATAATATGGCCGTCTTTCGTGCGTTGCACATCGAGTTCAACAATGTCTACACCCATTCTGATGGCATTTTCGATTGCAGGAAGAGAATTCTCAGGAGCATAGCGCCAATCGCCACGATGAGCAACTACCAGCACAGAGCTTTGGTCTCTGTTCATCAATCTGTCTCTTATCTCTGTGGCGCGGTTCTGGGCTATGGTAAGCTGTAAAACAAAAAGAAGGAGTAGTAGTATATATATTTTTCTAATAATCATTTTTTCTTAGTTTAATATCTTATTTTTCCAGATTAGTTTTTCTCCCCAGAATGGAAGGATAGTTTTGTACGTCTTCAATCTAAAGTTTACAATTGCAAGTATAGTTCATTTATTTGTAAAATACTCTTTTTAGGATATTTTTCTTTTCAAAACCCTCGTTATTTTGTGAGAGGGCGTTCGAAAAGAAAAATATTAGTGTTGCGTGCTTGTGGCATTTTGAACTGTTCGTAAGTTTTTCTCCTTAAAAGCATAGACTCTTTTTTTATTTGTTTTCTGATTTTTAAAATTTTCTCTTCTCTGCCCATATAAATATCGGCAGGTGGAAGGTTGTCGAGTGATTCGTGATAACGTTCGTTATTATAGTAATTCACGAACTCGCCAATTACTTGTTTGTAATTGCTAAAAACGGATAAAAATTATCCCTTATGTGCAAAATTACGATTAAAACCGAGATAATTAAAGATTTCAATTCTAATTTTTTTATAAAATCAAATCAGTTTCAGTAATCTATTCCAAACTATTTTCGTAGATTTGTGAAACTATTAAGAAGCTGTTTTGAATTTTTTCATCCATTGTTTTTCATCCATTTTTTTTGATGGATTTGGATTTTCATTGATTGAAATGTGGCGGGCCACTTAAACGAAATGAAAGTTCAAAGGCGCGAAAAAGGGCAAAAAACAATATGAAAGAGTGGAAAAATAAGCGTAAAATAATTACTCGTAAAATTCAAAACAGTTTCTAATTACATGCCAAATCTTGAATTGAAACAATGTTCGGCGGAGCCAAAATCAACGTAGTCAAATCCGAAATTTGAAGTTTGAAATCCAAAATTCTCAAATCTTCAATTTAATTCAGTCTTGATTTTTGGTTCTAAAGAAATAGATACACTAACCAAGAAAAGTAAACTATCATTATGAAGAGAGGAATATTTATACTTACGCTTATGTTGACCGTTATATCGGGTATAGCACAGCAACAGGAGCGGAATATCTCCATTATCCCCGAACCTGTTTCGCTTCTCAAAAAAGGCGGGTACTATCTATTGCCCGATAAAATAGTCATTTCAAGTCCCGCGGATAAAGGGACTGCTTATATAAACAGGTTGCTGAAAGAAAAGCTTTCCACGGCGCCCGGCAGGAAAGTGGAGTTGACCACCTCTGCCGCTTCTGCCACTAATGCCGGTATTGAACTTATATTGAATCGAGAGGCCGATAAAGAGATTGGCAGTGAAGGTTACAGGCTGCAGGTGACGCCTCAGAAAGTGGTTATAAAGGCAAACCAGCCGGCCGGTCTGCTCTACGGGGTGCAGACGCTTTTACAGCTTTTGCCTCCCCAAATTGAAAGCGATAAAAGAGAGGAGCATGTTTCCTGGCAGATACCTGTGGTGGAGATTGTGGATTATCCCCGGGTAGAGTGGCGCGGATTGATGCTTGATGTGTCGCGCCATTTCTTCACGGTGGACGAGGTAAAACGATTTATCGACAACATGGTGAAATACAAATACAATATATTTCACTGGCACCTTACTGATGACGAGGGGTGGCGCATTGAGATAAAAAGTCTGCCGAAGTTGACCGAGGTGGGCGCATGGCGTACCGAACAGACAGGGTGGTTCGGTAGTCTTTCCGATCCCGATCGGGATGCTCCGAAAAACTACGGTGGTTTTTATACCCAGAAGGAGATCAGCGAGGTGATCGCGTATGCGATGGAACGCAATGTGCAGGTGATGCCGGAGATCGATGTGCCGGGGCACAGTTCGGCGGTATTGGCCGCATATCCCGAGCTGGCCTGCTTCCCCGAAAGCGGACACCATTTCGTGCGTACCGGAGCTCCTTTTCTCGACTGGAATACCGGAGGACGGCCTGCGGCCATGTATGAGAATACGCTTTGCCCCGCCAATGAAAACGTATATGAATTCATGGACAAGGTGATCACGGAGGTGGCGGAGCTTTTCCCGTTTGAATATATTCATACAGGAGGTGATGAAGCTCCTTACACTTTTTGGGAAAAGAGTCCGGCCGTGAAGCAGTTAATGACCCGTGAAGGAATAGAAGATATGGCCGGCGTACAATCCTACTTCGGCAAACGGGTGGAACAGATCATCCTTTCCAAAGGGAAAAAAATGATGGGCTGGGACGAAATCCTTGAAGGTGGCATTACACCCACCACGGCATTGATGAGCTGGCGCGGCATTGAGCATGGGATCGAAGCCTCCAGGTCGGGACATTATGTGGTGATGAGTCCGACGAATTATGTATATATCGATTATATGCAGGGTGATCGTTCTACTGAGCCAATTGTGTATAGCACGCTGCGATTGAATCAAACCTATCGATTCGACCCTATACCCGAAGGCGCCAATGCGGAGTATATATTAGGTGGACAGGCGAATTTGTGGACAGAGCAGGTCTATAATATCCGTCAGGCGGAATATATGGTTTGGCCGCGCGGGTTTGCCGTGGCTGAATCGCTCTGGTCTCCAAAGGAAAAAAAGGATTGGACCCGTTTCACCTCCAAGACGGAAGATCATTTTGTGCGCTTGGATTATGCACAGACTAAATATTCCCCGGCGATGTACGATCCCATTGTCACAGTCACAAAGGAAGGGGAGGAGCTTGTCGTGACGCTCACCACGGAGATCGACGGGTTGGACATTTATACCAGTTTCGATGCCTCTACTCCCGACAATTTCTATCCGCTCTATAAGGAGCCGTTGCGGGTTCCCAAAGATGCTTATATGCTGAGAATCATTTCCTATCGTGACGGCAAGCCTGTCGGGCGGCTGATGAGTATTCCCGCGGAAGAACTCAA
The DNA here is from genome assembly GCF_003712195.1 of Proteiniphilum sp. X52. Classification (GTDB taxonomy): domain Bacteria; phylum Bacteroidota; class Bacteroidia; order Bacteroidales; family Dysgonomonadaceae; genus Proteiniphilum. Next base: position 6,379 of record NZ_RDSD01000010.1, read on the forward strand.
GAAAAGAGCCGGATAGATAAGCCCAATTGATAATAAGTATTAAGTCGTTGTTTAATAAAAAGAAAATCATTACCTTTGCGCCGCTTTTTTGAAAGCTCCCGTGTGATGGGAAATAAAGAAAGCACTTTATTTTGAGTAACACAACAAATTGTAAAAATGAAAACATTTGAATTAAAAGGCGAGATCAGAGACGATTTCGGGAAAAAAGCGGCCAGAGCATATCGCAGTGAGGGGCTGATCCCGTGTGTTGTATACGGAGGACATGGCGAAGGCAATGTGAACTTCGTGGTCAAGCAGGGCGACGTGCGTAAATTGATTTACACCCCGGAAGTCTTTCTGGTAAATCTCGACCTTGGAGAAAAGAAATTACAAGCCATCGTAAAAGAGTTGCAATTTCATCCGGTCAAAGACACCATTCTTCATATCGACTTCCTGCACGTGGTTGAAAACGCACCTGTGGTGATTGAAATTCCTGTGCGTCTGGATGGTCTGGCTGCCGGCGTGAGAGCTGGTGGTAAGTTGTCGCTCGATATGCGTAAATTGAAAGTGAAAGCATTGCCATCCAAATTGCCCGAAGAATTGGTGGTGAACGTGGAAAAACTGGAATTGGGCAAATCTATCCAGGTGGGGCAGTTGAATTTCGACGATGTGGAAATATTGAACTCCAAGAATGCCGTCGTATGCCGTGTGCAGCTGACACGTGCGGCCAGAGGGGCAGCGGCAAAGGCCGAGTAAAAAGAGAGTGTGAAATGAAATATTTGATTGCGGGATTGGGAAATATCGGACCCGATTATGAGCAAACCCGCCACAATATTGGATTTATGGTATTGGACGCTTTTGCTAAAGCGTCCAATGTTGTTTTTGAGGACAGGCGATACGGTTTTGTCGCTCAGATGCGGCTTAGAAGCAAATCGCTTATCCTGCTCAAACCTTCTACTTTTATGAATCTGAGCGGGAACGCTATCCGCTACTGGTTGCAGAAGGAAAAGATCGAAACCCAGAATCTGCTGGTAGTGGTGGATGATCTGGCTTTGCCTTTCGGCACATTACGAATGAAATCGAAGGGGAGTGATGCCGGTCATAATGGTTTAAAGCATATCCAGGATCTGATAGGGCAGGATTATCCGCGGCTCAGGTTCGGCATCGGAGATGATTTTCCGCGGGGAGGACAGATTAATTATGTGCTGGACCGGTTTTCGGAAGAAGAACAGAGACTGTTGCCCGAACGGATCGATATGGCAGTGGATATGATCCGCAGCTTTTGTCTTGCGGGTATTCAGGTTACAATGAATCAGTACAATAACCGATAGGTCCTGCCCGTATCGACAGGCTTGCTGTGGTGGATTTCCCCCGTCTGATGATAGCCTTTGTTCTGTTGATCCACTAATCTGAAGGAAATGGATGAAATAAGGATAGATAAATGGTTGTGGGCGGTGCGTATCTTTAAGACACGTACGGCCGCCTCCGAAGCCTGCAAGAAAGGGCGGGTGATGATCGGGAAGGTCGCTGTGAAACCTTCAAGGAATATCAGGGCCGGTGAGATCATTGAAGTGAGAAAACCGCCAGTCACTTTTTCATTCAAAGTGCTGGCATTGACCGACAAACGCATGGGTGCGTCCAAAGTGGGCGAGTTCATGGAAAACGTGACCCTTCCCGATCAATACGAATTGCTGGAGTTGAACCGGATCAGCGGATTTGTCGACAGACAAAGGGGGGCCGGACGGCCCACCAAGAAAGAGCGGCGTGACTTGGAGCAATTTACCGGCTCATTCGATTTTGACGAATCCGATTTTTAAATCAGGTTCAACTTATAAAGATGTAGCGGTTATGACTTTTTTTTCAAATAAATATCACCTCATCCTCGCGTCTAATTCGCCCCGGAGAAGAGAGTTGCTTTCCGGAATCGACGTGGAATATGAGGTACTGGCTTTACCGGATATTGACGAGTCGTATCCCGACGATCTCCCTCATGAGGAAATCCCGGAGTTCCTGGCAAAGAAGAAAGCATCGGCTTATATTTCACTGCTGCGGGATGACACATTGCTTCTTACGGCTGATACCGTCGTACTGTTACATGACCGTATTTTGGGTAAGCCATTGGATAAAGAGGATGCAAAGCGGATGTTGAAAGAGCTGTCCGGTGAGACGCACCGTGTGGTCACGGGCGTTTGCCTGACATCAAGACAGAAGCAGGTCTGTTTCTCCGATACCGCCCATGTCACATTCGGGCTGCTGACGGACGATGAGATCGATTATTACGTGGAGAAATACGATCCGTCGGACAAGGCCGGAGCCTATGGTGTACAGGAATGGATCGGTTATGTGGGTGTAAAGGGAATAGAGGGTTCCTATTTCAATGTGATGGGATTGCCCATTTTCAAGGTATACCGCGAATTGAGACGGTTTTAGAAACCACTTTTTTCCTGTCTGTTAGCAGGAGGAAAATAAAAAATGTATCTTTGCGGCGCGGGGGCTAATGGGTTAACAGGCTAATGAGATGATGTGTTGATTTAATAATGGGTGATTATTGCAGGTGTAATCTGCCAATCAGTAAATCCTCGATTTGACAAGTCGTCTTGGCACTTGGCTCCTGACTCTTTTTGATTCATAATATTAAATATGCTGACAGTAGAAAAAATCGGGGGTACTTCCATGTCCCAGTTTCAGGATGTGCTTCAAAACATTATTAAGGGGGACCGCAAGGGAGATGAGTTGTATAACCGCATCTTTGTGGTTTCGGCCTATAATAACGTGACCAATTGGTTGCTGGAGCACAAGAAGACCGGAGAGCCGGGCATTTACAATAAATTCTTGAATGGAGAGGATTATAGTAGCGCGCTGGATGCGTTTTGTCAGCGTTTACTCCTGATCAATGACGGTTTTGCCGATTACGGGCTCGACCTGAAAGAGGCGCGCGACTTCATTCGTTTTCGGGTGGATCAGGCCAAAACGGTGCTTTACAGCCTCGCGAAAGTGTTGGCGTCGGGTTATGTGGATCCGAAAGCGATACATCTGGCCGCGCGTGAAATCCTGGCATCCATCGGCGAAGCTCATTCGGGATGGAATTCCGTCAATATTCTCAATAACAACGGTATCAATGCCCGTTTTGTGGATCTTTGCGGGTTTAATGACAATGAATCGCTGACCATCGATCAACGGATCCATAAAGAGTTCAGTGACATAGATTTCGGTAGTGTGCTCTGCATTGCTACAGGATACACCAAAGGGACGGAAGGTATTATGCGTGCTTTTGACCGGGGTTACAGCGAAGTGACTTTCAGCAAGATCGCTGTCGAGGTAAAAGCAGATGAGGCGGTTATTCACAAGGAATATCACCTTTCGAGCGCTGATCCCAAGATTGTGGGCGTGGAGAACAGTATTCCCGTGGGACATACCAATTACATCATTGCGGACCAGTTGGCGGATATCGGTATGGAAGCGATCCACCCCAAGGCGGCGAAACCTTTGGAACTGGCAGGGATCAATATCCGTATAAAAAACACCTTCGAGCCCAACCATCCCGGAACGCTTATATCGCGTGATTATATTTCACCCGAACCCCGTGTGGAAATCGTTTCCGGTTCGCGAAAAGTGCTTGCCATTGAAGTGCACGACCCGATGATGGTGGGTGAAGTGGGTTTCGACGGCCATCTCATGCAATATTTTGTGAAGCATGAGGTGAGCTATATCCTGAAATCGACCAACGCGAACTCTATCACAATGGTGGTGTGGGATCATGAGAAGAGCAGGGAATTGGTCAAAGTCCTTCAGAAGCAGTTTTATCAGGTCAGCGCAGAGCCGATGGCCATCATTTGTGCCATGGGTTCCAATATCGCGCTCCCCGGATTCCTTTACAGGGCCACGAAAGCATTGTATGAGAAAGGAATCAACGTGGAAAGTTTTGCCCAGTCGCTGATGCAGGTCAACATGCAGTTCGTGATCCAACGTGAACGGTATGAAGATGCGGTGATCGCGCTGAACGAAGCGTTGTGCAAGTGATTGTGTATGGCATTCACCTCTGTTTTTTTGAATAAGGAGGAACGGTGAGAAGGTGGCGAAGGGGGAAGGGAGACCGGAAGACTCGGGAGACCCGGAAGGGCTCAACGCCGCTGGTAATTGGTAAATAATAATTTGTAAATGATAATTGGCAATTTGGAAACAATGGATTCTTCCAATCAAATGACACCGCTGCCGTCGGAAGGGAGCGGAAATAAAAGGAGTTTTATTGAACGCTATTCTGCAAGTATCAAGCTGGTGATAATTGGATTCTTAACTCTTTTGTTGTTGATCCCGTTAGGAATGATCCGCGGGCTTATCAATGAGCGAAAAATCACGAAATCCAGTGTAATTCAAGATATTACTTCTAAATGGAGTGGTGAGCAGATCCTGGCCGGGCCGTGTGTCGCTATTCCGTATAGTCAGGAGCGGATGGTGAACGACAAGCGTGAAATAGTTCTCAGGGATATCCTCTTGTTTCCTGAAACGCTGGATATACAAGCTAAGGCGGCGGTGGAAAAACGTAAGCGCGGCATTTATGATGCGTCGGTCTATAAATCCGAGATCACTTTGAAGGGCGCTTTTGATATGAGTGAGATTGAGAAGGCCGGTATTAAAGAAGAAGATATACAGTTTGATAAAGCCCGTGTTATCATGGGAATAACCGATCTGAGAGGTGTTCGTGAGGTAGTCTCATTCCAACTTGCCGGGGAGACCTTCCTTATGGAACCCGGAATTCCGGTGGAAAATTTATTTACCGGCCCGAATCCGGACATGAATATATATATTCCCGACACAGAAAAATCGGTGGCGGCACCGAATGTTTTTTCCGGGATCTTCGCGGCGGGGCTGAATGCCCGTCCCGATTCGTCGGCCATGACTGCAATGAGGGATGGAAATGCACCCTTTTCAGTAACGTTGTATCTGAACGGGTCGACGGGATTGTATATTGTGCCGGTGGGGAAAGTGACGACAGCAGCCTTTCAATCGGATTGGTCGGCACCGAGTTTCGGAGGTGATTTCCTGCCTTCTAACCATGAGATTGGAGATGAGGGGTTCTCCGCCAATTGGAAGATATTGGATCTTAATCGCAGTTATGGACAGGTGGTCCGCGCCGATGACGGTTCGACAATTAATCTGGTGGCCTCGTCGCTCTTCGGGGTGAAATTCATCCAATCAGTAGATCAGTACCAGCAGAATTTACGGAGTGTGAAATATGGCATACTGATCATTTTGCTTACATTTGTGGTGGTGCTTTTTATTGAACTGATCAAGAAGAATCCGGTCAATCCGTTTCACTATTTGCTTGTCGGGTTGGCATTGGTGCTCTTTTATGCGCTGCTCCTCTCCATCTCTGAAATATGGGGATTTAATCCGGCTTACGCCGTGGCGGCTCTCATGACTATTTTTATGATCACACTTCATATGGGCGCCATCCTTAAGAATCGGAAACAGGGATTGTTGATCGGTGGGTTGTTGGCTTTTCTCTATGTTTTTGTCTTCCTGTTGATCCGGATGGAAAGCTACTCCCTGTTAGTGGGAAGCTTAGGATTATTCGCCATTCTGGCGGTAATCATGTATTATGCGAGGAAGATAAGGATGTGATTTTTATCAGAGATCTCAAAGTATATACCTTCACATCAACTCTACATTCACCATGTAGAGTTGTTTTTTTATGATTGACAACTACGCATCGGTATTTTTAAAATACTGATAATTCGTGTTATGCTATAGCAGTTAACCACGCGTTTCAATCTTATCCCTTTTGATGTTGTGTCACCAATTTTCCCTGATATAGGGGTGCGGGACTGAAAAGTTTCGTAACATTGCAGAAAAATTGTCACATGGGGCGGTTTTATTTTAGTGAAAGGCCATCACATTTTAATGAGAAAACTGTTTTTATATGTAAGCCGGACCGAAGAGCGGAACATGGCATGCCAATAGGGTTTGTTCATTCCGGTCTTTCGCAGGGTTTTATCGGATTTGCAATAAATAAAATGTCAAAGCGTATATGAGCAAAGAAAAAATGGAGATCGGAGCAATCTCGAAACCAAGATTTGAATTCCGTTCATTCGGACGTTGTTTTTGTGAAGCGGAAAAACGGATGGCACGTCTCTCGGTTCCCGTGCCCGAGAAAGTGTGGGAGCGCCGCAGCACGGAGACCTATATAGTAAGCCGCACGAACGACGTGAACAACACGAAGATCCGCGACGGGAAAATGGATATAAAAACCCATATTCAGACCGTGGATGGATTGGAACAGTGGAATCCGCTGATGAAGGGCGAGTTTCCCATATCGGCCCAGGTGCTGAACGAAGAGGTATTCCCCGCTTTTAAAGTGGCTGATTTACCCGTGCTTGCGAAAGAGGCCTATACGCTGGAAGAATTTCTGGGTATGATCGAGGCGCATCCCGACCTGCAGGCCGTGACAGTGGAGAAAGTGCGTTACGGATATATGGTGAACGATACGATCTGTGAAACCGGTGAGGTATATATCAACGGCGCTATGGTGAAAACCATCGGCTCCGAGTCCACCGAAGTGGGAGACATCAGGAAGACTATTCAGCAAGTCGGCCTGGAAGGTGTGGAGAATATCAATTACCTGCAAGCGATCAAGCGGGTGATAGGAATGATAAACAAACCATTGGCAAATTAATTGTATGAAAATCATGGCACAAGAAATAGAAAGGAAGTTTCTGGTCAATTCCGATGCTTTCAAAGACGAAGCCATCAAGCAAACACGCATTACCCAGGGATATCTCTCTTCTGTCCCGGAACGCACTGTCCGCGTACGTGTTAAGGGCGACAAGGGCTATATCACCATAAAAGGTGTTGCCAGCGCAAGCGGAGCATCCCGTTATGAATGGGAAAAAGAGATTCCGGTGGCGGAAGTGGAAGAATTGCTGCGGATCTGCGAACCGGGAGTGATCGATAAAACCCGCTACGAGGTAAAGGCGGGTAAGTTTATTTTCGAGGTAGACGAGTTTTATGGCAAAAATCAAGGTCTGGTTGTGGCAGAAGTGGAGTTATCCCGTGAGGATGAGCATTTTGAAAGGCCGGAATGGCTGGGAGAAGAAGTAACCGGCGACGCCCGGTTTTATAATTCGATGTTGATGAAAAATCCTTACACTACATGGTAGTGAAAATTGTATCACCTGATCGAGCATGTTTATGTATTCCCGTTCAACCGTAAGCCGGCTGCGTTGTTATATATAACAGACAGTATGGTTGGAGCGATATTTTCAGGTTCGGCATAATGGTGATGATGAGGGTGGTGATGATAATGGTGATGATAATGGTGATGGTGATGAGGGTGGTGATGATAATGGTGGTGATGGAGGAGGTGATGATGAGTTGGGTGGTAATTATGGTATGGGGTGAAACGGTACCCAGATGGTGGGGATATCCCCACGGACTGTTCTTCCGGGTGTGAGTGGTTTGCCGATACGAAAAAAAGGAGAAGGATATAAAATGATTGATATTGCAGCGAAGGTACATGATAAGTTTTCCATTGAGTTCAAGGTGGGGTTTCTGGTTCGCCGTAAACGCGAGCAAAGTAATTTCTCTATCAACACCTGGATGTTCGTGCCGAATAGCCTGGACATCAATTCACTCACTTATGATAAACGTCATTTTTACCGCGATGTGAAGAGCTATATCCGGTTGATAACGCCGGTTTTCCTGTTGCGGGAGATTTCCGGAGGCGACGCAGTTCCTTTGAAGAATCTGGAAAGAGTTTTCCATAAAACAGCCAGCGAGCCGACACGCACGGCTATCAGGGAGTATGAGTCACAGATAAAGATGTTTACCGCGATCTTTAAAAGCGCTATCCGTAACGAGGTGGCACATCTGTTGAATAATCATATCAAAGATGATATGGAATATCTGATCACCTCTTATGTGGAGAGTATCAGGGATATACTTGCAAAGTTCAGGAATCTGAGACGAATTATCAATGTAGCGACCATTTCTTCCGAATACCTTAATTACTATTTCTTTGCAGATGAATACATCAGCAACCTGGTAGACCAGAGGACCGCTTATCTTGTTGGATTTCTGCACTCCAAGAAAAGCAGGAAATATGAGAAATCGACCGCCCTTCTCTCCTCGCTCTGGCATGAGGAAGCGGCATATCGAAAAGAGAAGGGATATGTCAGTGTGGATAAGGATAATCCGGCAAAGAACAGGGAATTTATTTTTCGAAGAAGCATATTGAAGAAATATGTCGAAAGTGATCTTTTTTTACGCGCGCGTAAAAAGAAAGACGGCGTGCTTGTGGAACAGATTTATTACAGCATGGCTGCCGGACTCTCTATGGTTTTTGCCACGGCAGTGGCTTTTTCGTTTCAAATGAAATACGGCAACTTTACGATGCCGTTGTTTATTGCGCTGGTTATAAGTTACATCCTGAAGGATCGTATCAAGGAGTTGATGCGTTATTATTTCGCCCATAAACGGCTAAACCGGTATTTCGACAATAAGACCGAGATAGGAATGAAGGATGCCACCATAGGATGGATCAAGGAAGGTATGGATTTCATTTCCGAGGAGAAAGTGCCGCGGGAAGTGATGAATCTGAGAAGCCGGAGCCCTTTGGTCGAGGCGGAAAACCGTATTACCGACGAGAAAATTATCCTTTATCGTAAGCAGGTCTTCTTAGATCGCGTGGAAATAAACAGAAACAGTGATTACCCCATGGCAGGCATACACGATATTATGCGTTTTCACTTCTCCCGTTTTATGCAAAAAACGGATAATCCGGATGAGGCAATATATTACCTGGATGAGGAAGGTCAATCTGTGGAAATTTATGGAGAAAAAGTGTATTATTTAAATATTCTTATGCAGCTCCAATTCGAGGACCAGGTTGATTACAAGCGTTTCAGGGTGGCTTTTACCCAGGCGGGAATTGTCGGCCTGGAAAAACTGGCTTAGTCCCTGAGAACCTTTTACATTCCTGTCCACAACTCTCATTTCCTTCAGCGATAAATAAATCCTTTTTTCCCTATTCTTCCTCGTAATTCTGGTACAGGAAATCGTTATAGGGAAAACGGGTGATATGGATCTCTTTCACCTTGTCGTAGATGATTTCCTTCAGGGCGTCGATATTTGTTTTCTCCCTGGCAGAAATAAAGATACAGTTCTCCTTCATCTTGTGCATCCAGGTCTGTTTCAATTCCTCAAGTGTGTAATTTTCGCGTTTCTTGGGTGTGAGGTCGTCTTCATCCTTTACCACATGTGAAAATGCATCGATTTTGTTAAAGACCAGGAGAGTGGGCTTTTCGGTCTCATCAATGTCAAACAGGGTCTTTTCCACCACCTCTATCTGTTCCTCAAAAGCGGGATGGGAAATATCCACCACATGAACCAGGATATCGGCTTCGCGCACCTCGTCGAGTGTCGACTTGAACGACTCGATCAGGTGGGTGGGGAGCTTGCGGATAAAACCGACCGTGTCGGTCAGCAGGAACGGCAGGTTCTCGATGGTTACCTTGCGTACGGTAGTGTCGAGTGTGGCAAAAAGTTTATTTTCGGCAAACACCTCACTCTTGCTCAGGAGTGTCATCAGGGTGGATTTCCCCACGTTGGTATATCCCACGAGCGCCACACGCACTAATTTTCCCCGGTTCTTGCGCTGGACAGTTTTCTGCTTGTCGATCTCTTTCAGTTCCTCTTTCAGGCGGGAGATCTTATCGAGGATGATACGGCGGTCGGTCTCCAACTGCGTTTCCCCCGGGCCGCGCATGATGGTGCCGCCGCCACCCCGTTGCCGTTCGAGATGCGTCCACATACGCGTAAGCCGCGGTAACAGATACTGGTACTGAGCCAGTTCTACCTGCGCCTTGGCATGCGCCGTCTGGGCGCGCATGGCGAATATGTCGAGAATCAGGCTGGTACGATCCATGATGCGTATTTCAAGCTCCTTCTCGATATTGCGAAGTTGACGGGCCGACAATTCATCATCGAAGATAACCACACCAATCTCATTCTCATCCTCTTTCACGTAGTTTTCGATCTCTTCCAACTTCCCTTTTCCCACAAACGTTACTGTATTGGGTATTTCTAAGCGCTGCACAAAACGTTTCACAGGGATAAGTCCGGCTGTCTCCGCCAGAAAGGCCAGTTCGTCGAGGTATTCATTCACCCTCTCTTCGTTCTGATCAGGTGTGATAAGCCCTACCAGTACGGCATTTTCTTTTTTTATTTCGTTAGTAATGAAATCTTTCATTTTTTTGTCAGATTCAGTATTTGGCTTACGTCAATTGTGAATTCTCAATCTCATTTCTTCTCTTTTATGCTCTATCCCTAATTTCAATTAAATCCATTCTCCCACTCTCCCTCTTTTCCATTTTTCTACTCTCCCTCTTGTCCTCTTTTCCACTTTCCCACTTTCTCACTTTTCCTCTTTCAATACTAAAACCAGAATCCAATTCCTGCACTGAAAACCACTTGGGAATAATCCGGAATGAACTGGTATTTTAGTTCGAAGTTGGCCCTTACCCTGTAAGCGATATCATGTTGTACTCCCAGGCCAAGGTTGGCGCCCAAACGGTGTTTTTTCCGACTCCCATGGGCAAGGTCGCTCTCCTTTGAAGCATTATACTTCCATTGAGAGTAATGAAGACCGGCAATCGGATATAATGAAGCCGAGTAAGAAACCGGAAAAATATAATGCGCGTCGGCATCCGTCATCCACATACCCTCTCCTTTCCGTTCCAGGAAATAGGTGAATGATGGGGTGAAGCGTATATTATTTGTATAATAATAATGGGCATGTATACCCCCTCCTATGCTGTTGATTTCCGCTCCATATCCTGCGTGTGCGCCTAATCCGAAGGTGCCTTCGAATTGTGCCTGTATTTTTGGAATGAAAAACAGGTGAGAAAGGAAAATTAAAATAAATATTCGTCTCATATTTTAAGAACAAAGAATAAAGAATAAAGAATAAAGACTTTCTGAGACAAGAATTGGCAGCCAAGACGAGACTAATGTGCTAATTTATCAATGTGTCGATGTGCTAATGAAATCATTATATCATCCAATTTCATTGTCCCATTATTCCCATTGGCACATTATTCACATTATTCACATTATTCCCATTATTCCCATTGTCCCATTATTCCCATTAGTAAATCATCCCGCTTCCCAGGCAAAGTCTTTTCTCTTTGTCGTATATTACCCCGAACTGGCCGGCGGCGATCCCCTGTACCGGTTCGGAGGAATGGATGCGATACATGTCGCCGACTCTTGAAATTCTCCCCGTTGTGAAATCGGGCGTATGTCTTATTTTGAAGGTAATCTCTTTGTCATCATCAAAATCACCCCAAACATCTTTGGTGATAAATTCAAATCCCTGCAGGTTGATGAGTTCTCCGTACTGATGTTTTGTGTCATAGCCTTTGGAGACATAGACAATATTGCGCTGTATATCCTTCTTGATAACGAACCAGGGGCCACCGCTCAATCCGAGCCCTTTACGCTGGCCGATGGTGTGGAACCAGAACCCATGATGTTTTCCCAGAATATTCCCTGTCTCCAATTCTACGATAAGCCCTTCTTTTCTACCTAAGTAACGCTCTATAAATTCATTGTAGTTGACTTTCCCCAGGAAGCAAATTCCCTGGCTGTCTTTGCGTTGGGCCGAAGGCAATTTTTCGCGGGCGGCAATGGCGCGCACTTCCGACTTAAGCAGATTGCCGATCGGGAACATCAGTTTTGAAACCTGCAGATAGCTTATCTGTCCCAGAAAGTAGGTCTGATCCTTCACCCGATCTTTCGCGGTGGAGAGCCAAACCAATCCATCTTGTTCCGTGGTGGTGGCATAGTGACCGGTCGCTATCTTATCGAACTGATGACCCCATTTCTGTTCAAAAACACCGAATTTGATCAGTTTATTGCACATCATATCGGGATTGGGAGTCAACCCCCGCTTTACCGAGTCGATGGTATAGCGAACCACACTGTCCCAATATTCCTCGTGCAACGAAACGATCTCAAAACGACAACCATATTTTCTTGCGATGAACGACACGATCTCAATGTCTTCCTCCGACGGGCAATCGATATAGCCGTCCTTGTCTTCCATCCCTATTTTTATATAATAGATGGTGGGATTGTACCCCATCTCTTTTAGCTGATGTACTACAACCGAGCTGTCCACCCCGCCTGATACCAGTGCTGCAATTTCCATTCTTGCATCGAATTTAATACGCAAAGGTACAAATAAGAATCGAATCGGGGAAAATGGGCTGTTTATTTGCTGTTGGAAACGAGAATGATAACCATTCTAGCGTAAGAAAATGATTAAAAGCGAGTTCCATACGATACCTTTTAAATAAATAATTTTAATCGTATGAAGTAAGCGGAAAAGAAAAAATAGTATTACCTTTACAACTTCGGAATGGTATATCATTAATCCATTACTGAGATCTTTTGCCGCGGGACTTTTTTATCATCCAATTGCAGCGTCCCCGAAGCCGATTCGGGATTTGAGAGAGAAAAAGAAAAAAACGATATAAATGACTTACAAATGGAATTATTCAACCCTTACAAACGACCAAAAAAATAAAAAAAATGAACTAGCGAAAGAATTAAACTTGCATCCCGTTCTTGCTGAATTGCTTATCAAAAGAGGTATAGAGACAAAAGAGAAAGCAATCGCTTTTTTGCATCCAAAGCTCAAGGATTTGCATGACCCTTTTCTGTTACCTGATATGGATGTGGCCATCCGGCGGATTGAACAGGCTCTGGGTAATAAGGAGCGAATTCTTATTTATGGAGATTATGATGTGGATGGTACAACCGCTGTTTCGTTGGTGTACAAATTCTTTCGGGGAATTACAAGTAATATTGATTATTATATTCCAGACCGGTACGATGAAGGGTATGGCATTTCGTTCCAAGGAATCGATTATGCCGTGGAGACAGGCGTAAAGCTCATTGTCTCTCTTGATTGTGGCATTAAGGCGGTAAGCAAGGTTGCCTATGCCAAAGAAAAAGGCATTGATTTTATTATTTGTGATCATCATATGCCGGATGATCATCTTCCGGATGCCGTAGCTGTTGTCGATGCCAAGCGGCTCGATTCCATCTATCCCTACGACGACCTGTCGGGTTGCGGTGTCGGTTTTAAATTAGTACACGCTTTCTCACAGCGGAACGGCTATCCTTTTTCTGATATCGAACCGCTGCTCGATCTGGTGGCAGTAAGTATCGCGTCCGATATTGTCCCGCTTACGGGTGAGAACCGCATCCTGATGCACCATGGACTAAAGCAACTCAACTCTAATCCCAGCTTCGGATTACGGGGTATCATCGAGATATGTGGGCTACAGCGAAAGCAGATCACTGTCAACGATATCGTCTTTAAGATAGGACCCCGTATCAATGCCTCGGGCCGGATGATGAACGGGAAAGAGGCGGTCGATCTGATGATTGAGAATGATATGACTTCTGCCAGGGAGAAAAGCAAGCATATTGATAAATATAACGAAGACCGGCGTGAACTGGATAAGAAGATCACCGACGAGGCCATAGCATATATCGATAACCATATCGATATGATTCAGCAGAAGAGTATTGTAATCTATAATGAAACGTGGCACAAGGGAATTGTGGGTATTGTGGCTTCGCGGTTAACCGAGAAATATTACCGGCCGGCGGTCGTTCTCACCAAATCGGGCGGGATGATTTCCGGATCAGCCCGTTCCGTACCCGGATTTGATGTCTATAAAGCGATTGAATCGTGTCGTGATATCCTGGAAAATTTTGGAGGCCATACCTATGCCGCGGGGTTGACGTTGCGGGAAGAGAGCCTGCAGGCATTTACCGAGCGGTTTAATATGCTCTCTTTTGATGGTGTCGAGGCGCGAATGATGTTGCCACAGATTACGGTCGATGCGGAGATATCACTCTCACAAATCAGTCCGGCGATGAGCACCGGCCTCGATTTGTTCAATCCTTTCGGGCCGGAAAATGAAAATCCTATATTTCTTACCAGAGGGGTGTATGATACCGGAAACAGCAGGCTTGTAGGGAGAGAGAGCCGTCATATTAAGCTGGAGGTCGTGGATAAAACCACTGACAGGCCCTTTTCCGGTATTGCTTTTAGCCAGCATGATTTCTTTCAACGTATCAAAGCAGGCCTGCCGGTCGACATTTGTTACACAATCGAAGAAAACAGGCATGGCAGCAAATCTTTTACTCAGCTTATCATAAAGGACATAAAAGGGTAAACAGCACAGGGTGTTTGCGTATGCAACCGGATCTATTTCATAACATACTGCGTGAAAACTGGGGGTATTCCTCATTTCGGCCTTTGCAGGAAGAAATTATCCAGTCGGTATGGGAAGGACGGGACACTTTGGGGTTAATGCCCACCGGCGGCGGTAAATCATTAACCTTTCAGGTGCCGGTGATGGCAATGAAAGGGATTTGTCTGGTCGTCACGCCATTGATAGCCTTGATGAAAGATCAGGTGGACAATCTCCGTGAGCGGGGCATCAAGGCGGCAGCCGTCTATTCCGGAATGTCGCGTGAAGATATTATTACCACCCTCGAGAACTGTATTTTCGGAGATTATAAATTTCTCTATGTCTCCCCCGAGCGTCTTTCTTCCGAGATTTTTATTGCAAAGCTGCGGGCCATGGATGTCTGCCTTTTAGTGGTGGATGAATCCCATTGTATCTCACAATGGGGGTATGATTTCCGTCCCTCCTACCTGAAAATCGCGGAGATCCGTAATTTATTGGAAGGTGTTCCCTTGCTGGCACTTACCGCTACGGCTACCAAGGAGGTGGTAGATGATATTCAGGAGAAGCTGCTCTTCAAGGAAAAAAATGTATTCCGTGTAAGTTTTGAACGAGAGAATCTTTCGTATGTGGTACGGACTGTGGAGGACAAAACGAGGGGATTGTTACATATTCTTCAATCGGTTCCCGGATCGGCCATCGTGTATGTGAGGAGCCGGCAAAAGACGGCGGAGGTTGCCCAATCACTCCGCAAAGCGGGTATTCCGGCCGATTTCTTCCATGCCGGCCTTTCTTATGAGAATAAGGTGTTCCGGCAGAACGCCTGGAAGATGAATGAGTGCAGGGTGATGGTAGCCACCAATGCTTTCGGAATGGGGATCGATAAGCCCGATGTGCGGGTGGTGGTGCATTTGGACTTACCCAATTCGCTCGAAGAGTATTTTCAGGAAGCAGGCCGCGCAGGCCGCGACGGGGAACGTTCGTACGCCATTATTCTATATGAGAAGGCCGATAGCGCCAAGTTGAAAAAGCGGATTGCAGACTCGTTTCCTCCCCGGGATTTTATACTGCGGGTGTATGAAGCATTGGGAAATTATTACCAGATAGCCGTCGGGGCCGGGTACAATAATGCATATGATTTCACTCTTCCGGAGTTTTGCCAGCCATACAAACTCCCTTTCCTGCAAACCCATCATGCGCTGAAAATACTGGAACTGGCCGGTTATATCGAATATACGGAAGAGATAGATGTGCGTTCCCGGGTGCGATTCCTGGTCTACCGCGACGAGATCTATTCGCTGCATCTGGACAAAGAAATGGATGCCCTTTCGCATGCTATCCTACGTAACTACACAGGTGTTTTTTCGGATGATGTCTATATTGACGAGTCGTTGCTTGCCTTGAAAATTGGAAAAAGCCGCCGGGAGGTGTGTGAAATGCTCGTCGCTCTTTCCCGCGCAAAATATATCCGCTATATACCACAGAAGAAAACACCCTTTGTGGTGTTTACCACTTCACGTGAGGAGAATCATTTCGTCACCATCCCCCGAACAGTTTATGAAGAGCGAAAAAAACGTTTTGAGAAACGAATTTTCTCTATGATCGATTACGCCGAGTCTACGGATATATGCCGTAGCAGGATGTTGCTGATCTATTTCGGAGAACTTTCCGCGAAAGATTGCGGCCACTGCGATGTTTGTCTGAAGAAGAGTGCGGCCGGCCTGCCCAACTACCTGTTCCGTCAGATCGCGGACAAGTTGAGGGATACTTTACAACGACAGGTATCTTTGCGGTTCAATGAGCTTATTGATGCTGTTTTGGATGAAAACGAAAATTCGGACGAAAACCGGGAGAGAGTCATTCCGGTACTCCGATTTTTGATCGATGCGGGAGAGTTTACCTTGACAGACGATGTGGTGACTTCCGTAAAGAAAGTGGAAAACCAAAAAGAATAAGGCGTGTGCGTTATATTAAAACGATCAAGGATTGGATATGATTGAATTGAAAGAAAATAATAATTTTTATGTCATCACAGGTGGCCCGGGAGTGGGGAAAACCACTTTGTTAGAGGAATTGAAGAATAGAAATTTTCAAATAGTTCCTGAAATTGCTCGTGAATTGATAAAAGAACAACAAGCAAAGAATGGAAAAGCGCTACCCTGGAAAGACAAGAATTTGTATAAGGAAATGATGTTTGAACGTTCGATAAATAGTTTTGAGCAAATTGAAAAAAACTTGAATGATAAAAAACCTGTTTTTTTCGATCGTGGATTTTTAGATGCAATTTGTTACGCGGAATTAATTCAATCGGAAATAAGCGAACGAATGAAATCTTATGCGGAAAATTGGAAATACAATGAAAATGTTTTCATGCTTCCCCCTTGGCGGGAAATTTACCAAACCGATAACGAACGAAAACAAGAATGGAAAGAAGCCGTTTTGACATTTGAAAAAATGTGCGGAACCTACGAAAGTTACGGATACAATATTATCGAAATACCAAAAAAATCCGTGAGGGAAAGAGCCGATTTCATCTCGGAATTTATCAAAGAAAACGATAAATAAAAATGCGAACGCGCACAATGGCCATACGTCGTGATGCGATAAAAAAATCATGCCCACACGCATCACCGGCTACGTTCAGCCCAAAGCCGAATGGTTCGGCACAACCGGCAAACACGGGGAATTGAACATTGACTGGGGCGGATTCTTGCCGGTGGATGCCCGATAATCCGTAATATTGGTAAGTAAAACCGTAATATGTGTTACAACTTATCGATGGATTAATCGCATCTTTGCGAATATAAAATTTATAACCGAATGAAGACTCAACTCATTTGGGATGTAGAAACATCGGGCACCCCAATGTCAAACCCTAAACATCAATGACATATGTTGAAGATAGTCAGACGGATACTCGCCACGGTGTTCTTTGCCGGCGTTACATTGTTGTTTCTCGATTTCACGGGAACACTGCACAGAGGATTTGGCTGGATGGCAAAACTGCAATTCATTCCCGCCGTTTTAGCCGTAAACGTCGCGGTCGTTTTGCTGCTCGTGGCATTGACCTTGCTTTTCGGACGGATTTACTGCTCGGTAATTTGTCCGCTTGGCGTGTTTCAGGACGGCGTATCCAACCTGTCGGCGCGGCGCAAGGGAAAGAAAAACCGTTTCCGCTACTCGCCGGCAATGTCGTGGTTGCGATACGGCGTGTTGGCGCTGTTTGTTGTGATGTTGGTGGCCGGCGTGAACGTTGCTGTTTCGTTGCTCGACCCGTACGGCGTTTACGGGCGTATGGCATCTAACTTCCTGTCACCCGTTTATCGACTGGCAAACAACCTGTTGGCGTGGTTTTCCGAACGTGTGGACAGTTATGTCTTTTACTCCACCGATGTGTGGATAAAAGGGTGGATTACCTTCGGCATGGCCGTTGTGATGTTCGGCGTGGTCGGTTTTTTGGCTTGGCGGAACGGACGCGCATATTGCAACACGGTTTGCCCGGTGGGAACCATGCTCGGTTTCCTGTCGCGGTTTTCGCTGTTCAGAATGGCTTTCGATACCGAAAAATGCACCCGGTGCAACGCCTGCGAACGCCGCTGCAAATCGTCATGCATCGATGTGAAAACAATGACCATCGACCACAGCCGTTGCGTAACCTGTTTCAATTGTATTGAGCGGTGCAAGTTCGGCGCGATGAATTATGCCCCTGTAAAATGGGGCCGGAAAAGGGGGGAAAAACCATCGTCCGGTCAAACCCCTGTTTCTGCAACGGTAAACACGGATAGTCAAAACACCATGTCGCGGCGCAATGCCCTTTCCGCCATTACGTTTTTGGCGGCGGGCACCGTGCTGAAAGCGCAGGAGCAGGCCGTTGAAGTGCGTGGCGATGGCGGATTGGCCGAAATCATGGACAAAAAGAACATTGCCCGACAAACTCCCATCGTACCGCCCGGCTCAATGGGCGCCCGCCATATGAAACAGCACTGCACGGCATGCCAATTGTGCGTATCGGCTTGTCCCAACAATATTTTACGTCCTTCCAACAAACTGGCCACGTTGATGCAACCCGAAATGTCGTACGAGCGCGGCTATTGCCGTCCCGAGTGCGTGGAATGCTCGCACGTGTGCCCCACCGGGGCCATTAAACCGATTTCGGCAGCCGACAAATCCGCCATCGCCATCGGACTGGCCGTGTGGGTGAGCGACCGTTGCGTGGTGAACACCGATGGGGTGCAATGCCACAATTGCCAGCGGCATTGCCCCACGGGCGCCATCACATTGGTTGACCGTGACCCGGGTTACAGCGATTCGCTCAAAGTGCCCGTCGTGGACAAGGAGCTGTGCATCGGCTGCGGCGCGTGCGAAAACCTCTGTCCCGCACGCCCGTACAGCGCCATTTATGTGGAAGGAAACGTAAGGCATCACCAAATTTAATCCGACTTTTATGATGGAAAAAAAGAAAAGCAACAGCGATAAAATGGGCCGCCGAAGCTTCCTGAAAACCTTGGGTGCCGGCTCGGTTGCCACCACGGCCGCGCTGTCGGGGTGCAAACCTTCAGGCGGCGGGGGCGCTTCCGGAGGAACAGCCCTCGCCGAAGTTCCTACGGATAAAATGACCTACCGCGTCTCGCCCACCACGGGCGACCGCGTGTCGTTACTCGGCTACGGCTGCATGCGCTGGCCCCTGCGTCAAAAAGCCGATGGTTCGGGCGAAGAAATAGACCAGGATGCAGTGAACGAATTAGTGGATTACGCCATCGCGCACGGCGTCAATTATTTCGACACGGCGCCGGTGTATGTGCGCGGCTGGTCGGAAACGGCTACCGGAATCGCGCTCAAACGCCACCCGCGCGACAAGTTTTTTATCGCCACCAAAATGTCCACCCACCGCGATGACCCGCAACTGCGCAGTTTTGAAGGTTCGCGCGCCATGTACGAGCAGTCGTTCCGCAATTTGCAGGTCGATTACATTGATTACTACCTGCTTCACGGCGTGGGTATCGGCGGAATGGCACCGCTTCGCGAACGGTTTTACGACAACGGGATGCTCGATTTCCTCATCAAAGAGCGTGCGTTGGGCCGTATCCGCAACCTCGGATGGTCGTTTCACGGCGAACAGGAAGTGTTCGATTTCCTGTTGGCCGAACAAGACGCAGGACACGTGCGGTGGGATTTTGCGCAGATTCAGTTGAATTACATCGATTGGAAACATGCGTCGGGCTGGAACATCAACGCCGAATACCTATTGGGCGAGTTGGAAAAACGCGACATTCCCGCCGTGATTATGGAACCGCTCTTGGGCGGACGGCTCTCACGCTTGGGTTCCGAAGCGTTGCACATTCTGCAGGAAATGCGTCCGCAAGACAGCGCCGCTTCGTGGGCTTTCCGTTACGCAGGCACGCCCGAAAGCGTGCTCACCGTACTCAGCGGCATGGTATATATGGAGCATTTGCAGGAAAACGTGCGCACCTATTCGCCCCTCGTGCCGGTAAACGCCGAAGAAAACGGCGCGTTGGAAAAGGTGGCGGAAATCATGCTCAACGCCGATTATGTGCAGTGCACCGAATGCCAATATTGCATGCCGTGCCCGTACGGGGTGGATATCCCGGGGGTTTTCGGGCATTACAACCGCATCATCAGTGCGGGCAAACGGCTCAAAAGCTCCAACGATGAAAATTACCGTAAAGCCCGCCGCGATTTCCTTGTGGGTTACGACCGCAACATACCCAAATTTCGTCAGGCCAACCACTGCATCGGATGCGAAATCTGCAAACCCCACTGTCCGCAAACCATTGACATCCCCAACGAGATGCGGCGGATTGATGTATACACTGAACAATTAAAACAAGGAGTGGAGTTCAGCAACGAGCAATTGGCAATTAAGAGATAATTTCAAAACAGTTTCTAAAAACAGCCTGAAAATTCTCTATTATGAGAATATAAATAAAAAGGCTATGGTTAACCTCAAAATTTGTGATCTGGATAATGAGACGTTTTGGACGTCGTTTTCCCAAAAGAAAAACACTTACCGAAATTCATCGATAAGTGCTTGATTGTTAGCGTGACTCCGACAGGATTCAAACCTGTAACCTTCTGATCCGTAGTCAGATGCTCTATTCAGTTAAGCTACGGAGCCCTCATTTGCGGGTACAAAAATACACTATTTTTGTCAAACCGCAAAATAATTTGATGAATTGTTACATGGGCATAGACATAGACGCCTACGGAGACTCCGCCATGGCGGAAACAAATGAAATCTCCAGGATTATTTTAATCCTCAAAGGTTTCATTTATGGAAATAAAACAATAAAATAATCGTATGAATAGTTTGTTAATTTTCTGAATTATTGTAACTTTGCAGTCCGATTATTAGTTTTTATCAATTAAGAGTTTGATTCATAGCTTTTTATTTGCCGAAACCCACCTTAGCCGGGCAAGATAAGGAGCTGTGGGGTCAACTTCACAGTAATTTACTAATTAAAATCAACAAAAGTGGATACACTAAGTTATAAAACTATTTCTGTAAACAAGGAAACGGCACAGAAAGAATGGGTTGAAATTGATGCCACCGGACAACCGTTGGGCCGCCTCTGTTCCAAAGTAGCCAAACTGCTGAGAGGAAAGTACAAGGCAAGCTTTACCCCGCATGTGGATTGTGGTGACAATGTCATCATCCTGAATGCCGACAAGGTTGCCCTTTCGGGTAACAAATGGACAGATCGCATTTATTTGCGTTATTCGGGTTATCCCGGCGGGCAACGCGAATATACTCCTGCCGATTTGATGGCAAAAGGTCCCGACAGACTTTTCAGAAAAGTGGTAAAAGGGATGCTGCCGAAAAATAAATTAGGCGATGCTATCATCAAGAACATGTATGTTTACGCAGGAGACCAACATCCCCATCAGGCCCAGAAACCCAAGAAATTAGATATTAATACGCTTAAATAATATGGAAGCAGTAAATGCATTAGGAAGACGCAAAGCAGCCGTAGCGCGTGTTTTTGTCACAGAAGGTACCGGTAAGATTGTCATCAATAAACGCGATCTGGAGAACTATTTCCCCTCTTCTATCCTTCAATTCATCGTGAAACAGCCGCTCAACACCCTGAACGTATCGGATAAATACGACATCAGGATCAACCTCGACGGCGGTGGTTACAAAGGACAATCGGAAGCAGCCCGATTAGGTATTGCCCGTGCGTTGGTGAAAATCAATGCCGAAGATAAACCCGCCTTGAGAGCCGCGGGATTCATGACCCGTGACCCCCGCGTGGTGGAAAGAAAGAAGCCGGGACAGCCCAAAGCCAGGAAAAGATTCCAGTTCTCCAAGCGTTAATACGCTGGCTGTACGATCAGGAAGATTGCCGGTTACCGGCAGCGCTCTTCCGGTTGAGCTGATAAGGGCCGCTTAGCGGCTATAACGTTTAGTATCTAAATCGTAAGGACGTTATCCGACATCAATGAAGAATTGGGGTAATTTACCTTACGATTCGGTTTAGAAAAAGAATGTAAACGAATAAATTAAAAATCAAAAATGGCAAAATTAGAATTTGACCAACTTCTTGAGGCCGGAGCGCATTTCGGTCACTTAAAAAGAAAATGGAATCCCGCAATGGCTCCTTATATCTTTATGGAGCGTAACGGAATCCATATTATTGACCTGTACAAAACTATCGCTAAGGCAGAAGAAGCCGCCGCCGCTTTAAGACAGATTGCCAAAGCAGGTAAGAAAATACTCTTTGTCGCCACTAAAAAGCAGGCGAAACCTGTGGTGGAAGAAAAAGCGCAAAGCGTGAATATGCCTTATGTGATCGAACGCTGGCCGGGTGGTATGCTCACCAATTTTCCCACTATTCGCAAGGCAGTGAAGAAAATGGGTGGCATCGATAAGATGATCAAAGATGGCACCTTCGATACGCTCTCTAAACGTGAGAAACTGCAAATTACCCGTCAACGCGCTAAGCTCGAGAAGATGCTGGGCTCCATTCAGGATCTTACCCGTCTTCCTTCTGCAATTTTTGTTGTGGATGTCATGAAAGAGCAGATTGCGGTGAAAGAAGCTGAACGTCTCGGTATTCCTGTATTTGGCATTGTAGATACCAATTCCGATCCTTCCAATATCGATTTTGTCATACCTGCTAACGACGATGCCGCCAAAGCGGTTGACCTGATCCTCGGTTTCCTTTGTGATTCCATTAAAGAGGGATTGGATGAGCGTAAAGTGGAGAAAGCCGACGCCGCCGCTGCCGAGGAGCAGGACGAAGAGGCTCCGCAACGCCGGGAACGCAAATCGAAAGCAGCCAAGAAAGAGCGCGTGAAGAAAGAAGATACCGAAGCGATGAAAGCTGCCGTAGTGAGCAAGTTCGCAAAGGACGTGGAAGTGGACGAATAAGATTATAATAAAAATATAAGTATATAGAATATGGCAGTAACAATGGCAGATATCCAGCATCTACGCAAAATGACCGGTGCGGGGATGATGGATTGCAAAAATGCGCTGAATGAGGCGAACGGAGATTTCGATGGAGCCATGGAAATAATCCGTAAAAAAGGACAGGCTGTGGCTGCAAAACGTGAAGATCGCGAAGCATCCGAAGGTTGCGTCTTGGCAAAGACAGAAGGTGATTTTGCCGCGGTAGTCGCATTGCAGTGCGAGACAGACTTTGTGGCAAAGAATGAGGAATTCATCGCTTTGACACAGCAGATCCTTGATGCGGCCATCGCCCGCAAACCGGAGAGTCTTGAACAACTACTTGCAGTCGAGCTTCCTAACGGCACGGTGGCACAACTGATTACCGATAAGATCGGGGCCACGGGTGAAAAAATGGAATTGGGTTTCTACGAATACATTACCGCTCCCTATGTTACCTCTTATATCCATATGGGTAACAAGCTGGCCACCATCGTCGGTTTTAATAAGGCTGATGTGGATGAGCACGTAGCGAAAGATGTGGCAATGCAGGTCGCTGCCATGAATCCGATTTCCGTCACACCCGAAGGTATTCCGGCCGAAGTGAAGGAAAAGGAATTGGAAATCGCACGCGACAAAGCACGCGAGGCCGGTAAACCGGAAAACCTGCTCGACAGGATTGCGGAAGGAGCATTGCAGAAGTTCTACAAGGAATCGACTCTTCTTCAACAGGAATATGTGAAAGACGCCAAGAAGACCATTGAGCAGTTTCTGAAAGAAAGCGACAAAGAGTTATCTGTGACTACATTCAAACGTGTATCGTTGAACGTGTGAGAAATATTTTTGTGATTAAATACAGAAGCGCCCCGGAAGTTTTTTCGGGGCGTTTTTGGTAATTGCCAATAATTAGCGAATCTGCACATCCTTGAACCAACAAATCATCACACCAACAAATCATCACACCAACCAACGACCCACGTAAGCACATGGTCGGGATGTACTTCATAGTGTATATTGAAAGTGCGGTTATGGTCGGTTCTGGTTTCCGCGGCTGTTATGATTCCTTTGGATGCGGGAATGAATGGCTGGATGTGGAGATGGTGCTTGAAATGGATTTCGTTTTCTTCCATCAGTTTGAACATGCTCTCTTTTGCCGACCAATGCAATAGTTGATGTACTGTCTTCTGTGAAGGATCGATATACTCGTTATCCCCGATGAATTTGTGGGCTACTTTTCTTACCCGCTCCGACCGGATCTCGATATCGATCCCTACCGGGCAGGTTTCATGCAGATAAATGGCAGCATAATCTTTTGTGTGGGAGATGCTGATATGGTATGTTCCGTCTTGCAAATAGGGTTTGCCGTCCGCGCGATTAAGGATGGTTTTTTCCTCGTGCAACAGCATGAATAACAGAATACGGGTGGAGAGCCACTCAATGGTACGTCTTTCGGAACGGATAGTTTTCACATGTTCAACCGCGTCGAAGCGCATATGTCCCGGAAGAAGCCCTAAGAGTTCCTCACGCGATTCATCCATTTTCCAGATTCCCAGCAATCCCTCGCTGTCGGTATGTTCTCTTCTGATCAGCATTATTCCTCACGATTTACTCTTGGAGGGATATAGCGCACCTTGGTGATCCTTTTTTTACTCAGATCCTCTGCCTGGAAAGTATGTTTTTTATAGACAAAACTCTCCTTACGCTTTGGGAAATCACCTTTCAACTCCAACAACAGCCCGGCAAGGGTATCCACCTCTTCAGACATCTTCTCGAAATCTTTTGCGGGTAGCCGGGTGATCTTGATAAAATCCTCTAACTGGGTTTTTCCTTCAAAGATGTAAGAACCATCGGCCTGGATCGTGTAAAAAGGCAGCTCCTCGTCATATTCATCACTGATATCGCCGACAATTTCCTCAAGGATATCTTCCATGGTGACCAATCCCGATGTGCCTCCATATTCATCCACGACAATAGCCATATGGATCTTCTGGGTGCGGAATTCTTCCAGCAGGTCGTCGATACGTTTTGTCCTCGGCACGAAATAAGCCGGTCGGATCAGCGTCTGCCATTTAAAAGTGGGCGCTTTCCCTAGGTGGGGTAGCAGATCTTTTACATAGAGGATCCCTTTGATATTATCAGCATTTTCCTCAAATACGGGAATACGTGAAAAACCGGCATCCACGATAAAGTCAATCACTTCGGTGAAGGGTTTTTGCAATTCAATGGCCACCATATCACTTCTGGAGACTAACACATCGTCTACCAGTTTGTCTTTGAAACGGATGATACCCTCGAGCATCTCTTTCTCTTGTTCATGGGTAATCTCGTTAGACCTGATCTCAAGAGCCTTGGAGAGATCGTTTGCCGACATCTCGGGTTGCCATGAAGATGCCGGACGGCTAAACGTAGCCGCATTTTTTGCAAGCAAGGACGAAAAGGGGGCCATCAGTATGTTTGTCAGACGGATAAACGAACTGTTGTTCACGGCGAACTTCAGTGGATATCGCGATGCATAGAGTCGCGGGAGTATATTGGTCAGTAACAGAATGACAAAGATAGTGACAATCATTCCTGGCACAGAGATATTTATGTTGTTTCCCCCAAAAAGGGATGAGCGGTTCAGCAAGTAAATAACCAGTACGGTAATGCTTACTTGGAGGAATAATTGAGCCACTACAAGGGATGCCAGTAATTTTTCCGGTTTCTTGAGCAGATTTGAAATACGGATCTTTTTCGGCTCTCCAGAGGTATGGAGGTTGTCGGCAAATCTCTTTTCGAGTAGGGTGAAAGCCACTTCAGCACCCGAAACAATCGCATTTGAGATAATAAGCAGGAGAAGCAGTGCCCCAATGAGATAATCGGGCAATAGATGCAGATTTGCCGTCAGGTATATATTTAATAACGATAATGGGTCAGGGTCCAAGTGGTAATTTTTTAGTGAAACAAAGAGAGAATGCTTTAGCGCTTGATTCCCAGCAGGGAAGCGATAAAACATTCTCCACAAAATTACAATGTTTTATTTAAAATGGCAAATCATCTGCCTCTGAGATTTCGTCCGGTATGTCACGGGGAGCAGTACCTGACGGCGAGGAATAATTATTGCCATTTTCATGTTCCCTATTTCCAAATCCCTCGTCACCACCTCCTCTGCGACCCAGGAGTTCCAGGTTGTCGGCCACGACTTCGGTGATATACCTTTTCACTCCGTTCTGATCGTCGTAAGAGCGGGAACGGATCTTTCCTTCCACATACACCAATGTGCCTTTCTTCACGAATTTTTCAGCAATTTGCGCCAATCCTCTCCAACATACAATGTTATGCCATTCCGTACGTTCAGGCACCTGCGTGCCGCCAGAAGTTGTGTAACCTCTTTCACTGGTTGCGAGCGAGAAGTTTGCTTTTGCAACATCATTGTCAAAATACTTCATTTCCGGGTCTCTTCCTACATTTCCCACTAAGATTACTTTGTTTACCGACATAATTAAAATTTTTTGGTTTTAGAATAGCTCTCACTGTGAAAACAAAATTAAGCATTTATTTGTAATTGGCAACCATGAACGGCTAAATTATTTCGAGATATTTGTGGGTTAACCTCGATACCGGATAATCCGGAAGTTGTTCATTTTCAATTTTAAAGATTTCTTTCGGGGGGTTGTATGGAATCTCACCGGGAATAACTATCCGGTAAAAACGGGTATGGATGGTCTGATGGGTAAGCTGATGCTTGATGGTCAGCCGGTGGTCCACAGATAAAGAGGATATTCCGTTGAAAAGTTCCCTGAAGGATTCCGTTTTTTCCAATTCTGTAAAATCCAATGGTGTGGGGGTTTCGATCAGAGGGAATTCGAAAAGGTTTCTCCAGATATCCGAACCGTTACGTTTTTGCAGAAACGTGTCATCATTGTGTTGAATATGAAAATAGTGGAAATATCGGTTCCTGACGAAGATTTTCCGGTCGTTCACCGGAAGCTCGCCCACCCGGTTTTCGGCAAAAGCTATGCAGTGATCCTGAAGCACACAATCGATGCATCTGGGTTGAGCAGGGGTACAGACCAAAGCGCCGAAATCCATCACAGCCTGATTATATTTTCCGGGATCTTGCAAGCCAAGCAGCGACTGAGCCATCTCCCTGATTATTTTTTTCCCTTCAGAAGTGTGTATGGATAACGCGATGCCGAACAGTCGGGAGATTACCCTGAATACATTGCCGTCCACTACGGCATACGGCTCATTGAATGCGATCGACGCGATGGCTGCCGCCGTGTATTCACCTACGCCCCTCAACGAAATAATGTCAGGATAGGTAGATGGAAATATGCCGTTAAAGGTGGTCATCACCTGTTTTGCCGCCGCATGTATATTCCTTGCCCGGGTATAATAACCGAGCCCTTGCCATAGTTTCAACACTTCATCTTCTTGGGCAACGGCAAGTGATTCCACGTTGGGAAATCTCTCAATGAACCGGAAATAGTAATCTCTCCCCTGCACGACCCTTGTTTGCTGTAAAATGATTTCAGATATCCATATTTTATAGGGATCGGTAGTTTCGCGCCATGGCAGATCCCGTCCTTTTTCACCGTACCATTTTAGTAAAAGTGAGGTAATTATTGAATTATTATCTTTCTCTTTCATTTCTTCTCCATTAAGTCCTTCTTTGTGCCGGCAAAGCTAATGAAAAAAGTGGGAAAGTGGGATCTAAATGATCATTCTCCGCTTCTTGGACTTCCAACTTCTTAGTCCTGCTGAAATTATCCGATTATCACATCGATATATCAGTGCATCAGTGAAGTTCTTGGCCCTTGATCCTAAAAAAAAGGGAAATTCGAAAAAATTCCTGTCATTTATTTTTCGTGTTGAAAAAAAAGCTATATATTTGCAATCCAAAATTTTACTAATTAATAACCGAAGGTATTATTATTAATATTAAAATATAGATAAAATGACTAAAGCAGACATTGTAAATGAAATTGCAAAAAAAACCGGCGTAGATAAAGCATCGGTATTGGCAACGGTGGAGTCTTTCATGGAAGTGGTAAAAGACTCTTTGGCAAATAACGAAAACGTATACCTGAGAGGTTTCGGAAGTTTCATCGTGAAGAAAAGAGCACAGAAAACGGCCCGTAATATTTCCAAAAATACGACCATCATCATCCCCGAACACAATATTCCCGCCTTCAAGCCCGCCAAAACATTCGTAGGCCAAGTAAAAGGTGATAAATAACATATAAATAAATAAGGAGAAATAGCATATGCCAAGCGGAAAAAAAAGAAAAAGGCATAAAATGTCTGTACACAAGCGTAAAAAAAGACTTAGAAAGAATAGGCATAAGAAGAAGAAATAACGCCGAAAAACTTTTTTTACCCAGCAATAGAGGAACAAACTTAAAAGAACCAATCGGCTATTAAGTTTGTTCTTTGTGTATAAACAGGGTGATGGTTCTGGCGAGAACCTCCTTTCTGTTGTGAGGACAGAAACCTAAAATATTGAAAATTAATTTTTAAAACGAACAATTGTGACAAGCGAACTTGTTGTGGATGTTCAATCCAAAGAAATTACCATTGCGGTTCTCGAAGATAAGAAACTGGTAGAATTGCAACAGGAGAGCCTGGAGGGTTCATTTGCGGTTGGAAACATCTACGTGGGCAAAGTTAAGAAACTGATGCCCGCCCTCAACGCTGCATTTGTGAATGTGGGACATAAAAAGGACGCTTTTCTTCACTACTTGGATTTAGGGGTTGAATTCAACTCGGTTCTCTATTTTCAGAAACTGGTTGAAGACAAGAAGAAGTTACCGCAGCTCCAGAAGATGAAGTTGCAGCCCGAGATCGAGAAAGAAGGGTCTATCGCGGATATATTGAAAGTAGGACAGGAAATACTGGTGCAAGTCGCCAAAGAACCTATTTCAACGAAGGGTCCGAGATTGACGGCCGAAATCTCTTTCGCGGGACGATTCATGGTGTTGATTCCATTTATCAACCGGGTGTCGGTATCGCAAAAAATTAAATCGCGCGAGGAGCGTGCCCGACTACGACAGTTGATGCAGAGCATCAAACCGAAAAATTTCGGAGTGATCATACGCACCAACGCCGAGGGTAAACGGGTGGCCGACCTGGATGCGGAGCTGAAAGTACTGGTCAAAAGATGGGAAGACAATATCGGTAAGATACAGAAAGCCAAGGCGCCCTCGTTGATTTATGAGGAAACGGGACGCACCGTGGCGCTGTTACGCGATATTTTTAACCCCTCTTTCGAACAGATCCATGTCAATGACCGGGAAGTGGCCCGGCAGATTGCCGATTATGTGGGAGTGATAGCCCCCGACCGTAAGAACGTGGTCAAGGAATACAAAGGCACACTTCCCATTTTGGATAATTTCGGTATTACCAAACAGATTAAATCGCTCTTTGGAAAAACTGTCACGTTTAAAAATGGCGCTTATCTTATTATTGAGCATACCGAGGCGTTACATGTGATAGATGTGAACAGCGGGAATCGCAATAAATCGAAACTCGGTCAGGAAGACAGCGCTTATGAAGTGAATGTGGCCGCCGCCGAAGAGATTGCCCGCCAGTTGCGTTTGCGCGATATGGGCGGTATCATTGTTATCGACTTCATCGACATGAATAAAGGGGAGCATCGCAATAAGCTGCTCGCCAGGATGCAGGAGTTGATGGCAAAAGACAGGGCCAAGCACAATATTTTACCATTGAGCAAGTTCGGGTTAATGCAGATCACGCGTCAGCGTGTCCGCCCCGAAATGGAAGTTGCCACAAGCGAGGTTTGCCCCACCTGCTTTGGTAAAGGAAAGATAAAGTCGTCGATTCTTTTCACAGATACCTTGGAGGGAAAGATCGATTATTTAGTCACCAAGCTAAAAGTGAAGAAATTCAGTCTGCATATACATCCTTATGTGGCAGCTTATGTTCAGCAGGGTCTCTTTTCGTTGAAGTACAAATGGAGAAAAAAATTCAATGTAGGTATGAAAATCATCCCCGACCAGAAACTCGGCTTCCTGCAATATGAATTTTATGACAGGGAAGGAAACGAAATAGATCTGAAAGAAGAAATTGAAATGAAATAATGTCCCCTACCAACGGGACGAAAAGCAAAATAAAAACCGGTATTCCACAGTGAGTGCCGGTTTTTTGCGTTTTCTACACCCAGTCTACATTGTAATATAAACGGATCTGCTTGAAATCGCTGTTTTCCCGCAGAAGCGACTCGGCTGATTTTATCCTTTCCCTGGCCTTCGCGGAAGAATAGTGGTCGAGTTTCAGTAAAATTTCCCGTATATGCTGTTGTTGAATACGGTTGATCACAGGCTTGTTGGGCCCTAGTACGCTACCCTTGAATGATTGTTTCAACAGCCCGAAAAGAGAAGCTGCGGCGCACTCTACCTTTTGTTCATCTTTGTGTTTCAGTACGATTGAGATCAGTCGGGTGAACGGGGGATATTTGAACAGTTTTCGCTCTGTGATCTGGGAATGGTAAAAACCCTGATAATCGTTCCGGCTGATCTGCCTGTAAATGGGTTGTTCCGGATCAGAGGTTTGAATGATAACCGTCCCCTGTTTGTCCCTGCGTCCGGCACGGCCTGCTGCCTGGGTGATCAGTTGGAAACCCCGCTCATGGGAACGGAAATCGGGATAGTTTAACAAGGTGTCCGCAGCGATAATGCCCACCACCCGCACATTGCCGAAATCCAACCCTTTCGAAAGCATTTGGGTGCCTACCAGTATTTGGATACGGTTCTCCTGGAAATCGTTGATAATACGTTCGAATGAATCCTTTCCACCGGCGGTATCCCTGTCCATACGCCCTACCACTGCGCCGGGAAAGAGTTGAGAGACTTCCTCTTCCAACCGTTCCGTGCCTGCTCCTAAAGATTTCAGTCCCTCGCCATGACAAGAAGGACATGTTGAGGGTAAAGGGTAAGCACTGTTGCAATAGTGGCATATAAGCCTGTCCTCCCTCTTGTGATAGGTGAGTGTGACATCGCAGTGAGGGCATTTTGGGATCCAGGCGCATGCCGCACATTCAATCACCGGGGCAAAGCCACGACGGTTGCGAAAGAGGATAGCCTGCTCCCCGTTTTCGAGCGCCTGGTTGATCTCCTCTATTAATGCAGGGGCAAGGATGCTCTTCATTTTCTTCCGCCGGCGCAGATCCCTGGTGTTTTGCAGCCTGATTTGCGGTAACTCTGTCTTGCCAAAGCGTTCGTTCAGCGTTACCAATCCATATTTTC
This sequence comes from Proteiniphilum sp. X52, assembly GCF_003712195.1. Classification (GTDB taxonomy): domain Bacteria; phylum Bacteroidota; class Bacteroidia; order Bacteroidales; family Dysgonomonadaceae; genus Proteiniphilum. The sequence goes on from NZ_RDSD01000010.1 coordinate 37,281, forward strand.
CCGCCTGCGCGTTATAATAAGATTCCACAGAGGGAGTGGCTGACCCCAACAATGTTTTGGCATTCGACATATGTGCCAGCATAATGGCCGTATCGCGCGCGTGATAGCGTGGGGAAGGCTCCTGTTGCTTATAGCTTGTTTCGTGTTCTTCATCCACAATCACCAGTCCTAACCGTCGGAACGGCAGGAAAAGGGAGGAGCGTACACCCAATACGATCTCATAAGGTGTTTCGGACAACATCTTCTGCCATATCTCCGTTCGTTCCTGGTCGTTAATCCCGGAGTGGTAAATACCTATCTTATCGCCGAAAACACTTTGCAAGCGGTGGGTCAGCTGTGTGGTCAGGGCAATCTCCGGCAGGAGGTAAAGTGTCTGTTTCCCGTCCCTAAGCAGTTGATCGATAAGGTGGATATAGATCTCTGTCTTTCCGCTGGAGGTGGCACCGTGTAAAAGAACAGTCTGCTTATCAGAAAAACCCTCCTGGATGGCATTCAAGGCTTTCCGCTGTTCTTCGCTTAGGGGATAGGGGCCGCGGGTAAGCGCGGCTTTCCGTTGAAGGCGGCTTCTTTCTACTGTAAAAGAAATTAATATCTCTTTTTTAATTAAACCGTTCAGTACCACGGGTGTGTATCCATTCAACCCTTTGGCCTCGCTCCGGCTGATGCTTTCTCTCCCGTTTTCGGTGAGGAACCGGATAATCTCATCCAGTAGTAATTGCTGTTTGGGAGATCTTTTCAGGATGGCAGCCACATCGGTATCCTCGAATGCGGGGCTCAGCCGGAACTGCTCTTCGCTTTTCCGGAAATAACCCTTTTGTAAATCTTCCGGCATCATCGGGGAGGGGATCGCCGCTTTACACACATCCCCTTGTGAGGAGAGATAATAAAAGGAGATCCACTCCCACAACTCCAATTGCTGGTCGGTTACAACAGGCATGGAATCAATAAGGGAATGGATCTTCTTGATAGTGAAGTTTCCGGGTAATTGCCGGTGCACTTTTGCCACGATGGCGGTGTAATATTTTCGTCTTCCGAAAGGTACAACCACCCTGAATCCCCTCCCGATCTTGTGTCGCATGTCAGAGGGAACGGCGTAGGTGAACAGGCCGGAGAGCGGAAGCGGTAATATTACATCGGCATACATGCCTTAAAAATATACGGCTGCCGTCAGTGACCAGGTCCCTTTTTTTCCGTTGAAAGCATCTGTCCACTTCGGTTCGTCCACCGAATAGTTGTCGGTCATCCTGATGCCGTAGTTCACCCCTATCGCCAACCGGCTGAATACTTCGGCGCCCGCACCCAGATTGATGCCAGCTTCAAAGTTTTTCGCCTCCACTTTGCCTTTTATCATTTCCCACGTGAATTCATCGCTCGCTACAAGGAAACGGGCATAGGGTCCACCGGCGATAAAGACTTTTACCGGCAGTAATAGTCCGAACTTATATTTCACATTCACCGGAATATCCAGATAATGATTCGACACTTTTTGTGCCACGCTTTGGGCTCCCTCTTCCGAAACGCTTTTTACATTCATCCTGTCATTGCTGTATAAAAGCGATCCCTCAATTCCCAAATTGACGATAGGAAATGTAAATTCGGCCGTGGGACCCAATTTGAACGAGTTGAGGTTTTCCACTTTTATCACATCTTCTGAAAAAGAGGGCGTGTTTAATCCTACTTCGCCTCTTAACCCGAAGCGTAATTGTGCATTGGCAGCCGGCCCTATTACCAGGAACAGGATAAGGCTGCTTAGGAATAATTTTTTTGTTTTCATAATACTCTTTTTAGTGAAAATTTTTCTTCGGAGATTGTCTTAAAATAGGCATATCAAACCATACTTGATGACAACCCACAAATTAAACAAAAAAGAACGGGAATGAATGGTTAAAAAGCGCAAAAATTATATAAGAAAAGCGTTTATGCCCCCTCGCGGGAGAAAAACGCTTTTTACTTCGCGCAATCCGCTACTCTTCGGCAAAACAATTTCACCTGGTTCGCGCTTGCTTGCTGCCAGATCTCACCTAGTCCGCAAATTTTGCTTTCAGAAACTCGCGGTTCAACCGCGCGATATTGGTAATGGAGATGTTCTTCGGACATTCCACCTCGCACGCGCCGGTATTGGTGCAGTTTCCGAAGCCCAGTTCGTCCATCTTGGCCACCATCGCTTTGGCACGTTGTTTCCTTTCCACACGTCCTTGGGGCAGTAACGCCAACTGGCTCACCTTGGCTGATACGAAAAGCATGGCCGATCCGTTCTTGCAGGCTGCCACACAGGCGCCACAACCGATGCAAGCCGCGGCATCCATCGCCATTTCGGCGTCGTGGCGCGGGATAGGGATGGCATTCGCATCGGGGACACCGCCGGTATTGACCGAAACATAACCACCTGCCTGCATGATCTTGTCAAAAGCCGTTCGGTCCACCATCAGGTCTTTGATGATGGGGAACCCCGCGGAACGCCACGGCTCAACGGTGATGGTGTCGCCGTCGTTGAACCGCCGCATATGCAGCTGGCAGGTGGTTATACCCTGGTCGGGCCCGTGGGGGTGACCGTTGATATAGAGGCTGCACATACCGCAGATACCTTCGCGACAGTCGTGATCGAAAACCACCGGCTCTTTTCCTTCATTGATCAGTTGTTCATTCAGGATATCGAGCATCTCCAAAAATGAGCTTCCCTGCGAGATGTTTTCCAATGGGTAAGTTTCGAAGTGCCCCTTATCTTTCGGTCCGTTCTGGCGCCAAACTTTTACTTTTATGTTGATATCTTTATCCATGATCGTTTTGTTGTTTTAAAGTTTACCCGTTATTGATCCACAGTTTAAGATTTGTAGTTCCTTTGCTGGCGAACCACAAACTCGTAATTAAGCGGTTCCTTGTACATCACCGGATCTTGATCCTCTCCCCGGTATTCCCAGCAGGAAACATAAGAGAACTGATCGTCATGGCGCAATGCTTCACCTTCGGGTGTTTGATGCTCTAAGCGGAAGTGTCCTCCACAGGATTCTTCGCGGTCGAGAGCATCGTGTGCCATCAGTTCGCCGATCTCGATAAAGTCGGCCAGACGCAACGCCTTTTCGAGTTCCACATTGAGTGTCTCTTTGTTGCCCGGTATGCGTAAGTTGGTCCAGAAATCCTTTTTTACTTCTTTCAACTTCTCGATGGCTGTCCTCAACCCTTCCGCATCGCGTCCCATACCGACAAAGTCCCACATGACATGGCCCAACTCCTTGTGGATATGATCCACCGAGTGTTTCCCCCTGATGCTCATCAGGCGGTCGATCCTGTCGTTGATCTCTTTTTCGACCGTGTCAAATTCCGGCGCATCGGTCTTGAAGCGCGGCACGTTGATCTGGTCGGCCAGATAGTTTTGGATGGTGTAGGGGAGCACGAAATAACCGTCGGCCAGCCCCTGCATCAGTGCGGATGCTCCCAGGCGGTTGGCACCGTGGTCGGAGAAGTTGGCTTCGCCGATGGCAAACAACCCGGGGATAGAGGTCATCAGTTCGTAATCCACCCAGATACCGCCCATGGTATAGTGGATGGCGGGATAGATCATCATGGGCGTTTCATAGGGATTGTCGTCCACGATCTTTTCATACATCTGGAACAGGTTGCCGTAGCGGGCTTCCACCACATCCCTGCCGAGTCGGTGGATGGCGTCGGCGAAATCGAGGTAGACGGCCAATCCGGTGTTGCCTACACCGTAACCCGCGTCACAGCGTTCTTTGGCGGCACGCGATGCCACGTCACGGGGAACAAGGTTTCCGAATGCGGGGTAACGGCGCTCCAGATAGTAGTCGCGATCTTCTTCCCTGATATCGGTCGGTTTGAGTTTCCCCTCGCGGATGGCTTGGGCGTCTTCCAGTTTTTTGGGAACCCAGATGCGCCCGTCGTTGCGCAGCGATTCCGACATCAGGGTCAGTTTCGACTGGAACTCCCCGTGTACCGGAATACAGGTCGGGTGGATCTGTGCCATACAGGGGTTGGCGAAGTAAGCTCCCCGCTTGTAGCATTGCCATGCGGCCGAACCGTTGGAGGTCATCGCGTTGGTGGACAAAAAGAATGTGTTGCCATACCCTCCTGTGGCGATTACCACGGCATGGGCGGCAAAACGTTCCAGTTTCCCGGTGACCAAGTTGCGGGCGATAATACCCCGCGCGCGACCGTCGATGATGACCAAATCCACCATCTCGTAACGGGTGTAGAGCTTTACTTGTTTGCGGTGTACCGCGCGACTCAATGCCGAGTAGGCGCCCAGCAGCAATTGCTGTCCTGTCTGTCCGCGGGCGTAAAATGTGCGGGATACCTGTGCCCCCCCGAAGGAGCGGTTGTCGAGCAGGCCTCCGTATTCGCGCGCGAAGGGAACACCCTGCGCCACACACTGGTCGATAATGCTGTTGGATACCTCCGCCAGACGATATACGTTGGCCTCACGGGCACGGTAGTCGCCCCCCTTGATCGTATCATAGAACAACCGGTAGACCGAGTCGCCGTCGTTCGGATAGTTTTTTGCGGCATTAATGCCTCCCTGCGCGGCGATTGAGTGCGCGCGGCGGGGAGAATCCTGAATACAGAAATTCAGCACGTTGAAACCGAGTTCACCTAATGACGCCGCCGCCGACGCGCCGGCCAGCCCCGTGCCTACCACAATAATATCGAGGCGGCGTTTATTGGCCGGATTCACCAACTTTTGATGATTCTTGTAATTGGTCCATTTTTCGGCGAGAGGCCCTTCGGGTATTTTGGAATTTATCTTGTTCATAATATTCAATTGCTTTTTGTTATCCTAATAGGTTGGAGTATCCGAGATATACGGCTATGGGCACAATGGCGAATCCCAGGCAGACAATGGTTGAGAAAACGTTGCCGATCACTTTGATCCGTTTCATCCAGACAGTATTGTTCCAGCCGACGGTATGGAGGGCGCTCCAGAAGCCGTGTGTGAGGTGAAACCATAAGGAGAGGAAGGCTAGTTCATAGACAATCACGACCCAGAGGCTGGAGAAAACTTCCGCTGTCAATTGCGCACTGTCGTGTCGAAACCCTTCAATTCCAAGGAGTTCTTTGAACTGCATCTGATACCACATCTGGTAGAGGTGCAGGCCCAGGAACAAGAGTATAAATAGCCCCAACACAAACATGTTTTGCGACGACCAGGTGGTTTTGGTTTTGCTGGCGGAAGCATACCTGTCTTTTCCCCTGGCTTTTCTGTTCTGCAACGTCAGGAACACCCCGTACAAAATGTGGAAGACAAACCCCAGTGCCAGCACACCTGTCGCGGCGACCGCCCACCAGTTCGCGCCAAGCACCTCGTTGGCGATGAAATTGTAGGAGTCGTAGCTGAAGATGAGTACCAGGTTCATCGACATGTGGAACAGAAGAAACAGAATCAGAAAAAGGCCGGAAATACTTTGGACAAACTTCCGCCCGATAGATGATTTGATTAGCCAACTCATAAACTTCTCTTTTTTAAATTATTTTGATTTTTTATTTTTTACGTCCTGGTTTTGCTAGTGCCGATAATGTATTTTCTTTTAGCACCACAAAAGTACAACTTTTTATCTGTTTACCCAGAACTATTTGAGGAAATTTTTCTTTAATTGATTTTTCGCAGTAGATCTTGAAAAGAGCGGTGGGGAAGCAATTTCTCGATTAACGTGTAACGGCTTGGGCTTTTTCGTCGTCTGCCTGTGAATGGGTTTCCTCTCTGAAAACTGTAGTCAACTGTCTATATGCGCGATGCAAATGTGACCGGTGGGATCGATCCCCGGTTTGAAAAAAAAGGTTATCTTTGCGCGTTGAAAAGAATTGTGACTGATTATGGATATAGTATTAAGTGGTATTCGTTCTACCGGGAAACTGCATTTGGGAAATTATTACGGCGCGTTGCGCAACTTTATCAGGATGCAGGAGGAGAACAAGTGTTATTTCTTCATAGCCGACATACATTCCCTCACCACGCATCCCGATCCGAAAATGCTGCATGAGAATGTGAAGAACGTGCTGGTGGATTACCTTGCTGCCGGAATTGATCCTGAGAAATCGGTGATTTATGTGCAAAGCGACCTGCCCGAAACAGCAGAGTTGTATCTCTACCTCAATATGCATGCTTACCTGGGTGAACTCTCCAAAACCTCTTCATTTAAGGAAAAAGCCCGCAAGCAGCCGGAGAACGTGAACGCGGGACTACTTACCTATCCCACGCTAATGGCGGCCGATATACTTATTCACCGCGCTGATAAAGTGCCCGTGGGGAAAGATCAGGAGCAGCACCTCGAAATGACCCGCCGTTTTGCCCGCCGCTTTAACCATTTCTACGGAGTGGAGTATTTCAAAGAGCCGGTGGCTTATAACTTCGGGGAAGCACTGGTGAAAATCCCCGGATTGGACGGTAGCGGAAAGATGGGGAAATCGGAGGGAAATGCCATTTACCTGGATGATAGCCCGAAAGAGATCGAAAAGAAGGTGAAAAAAGCGCTTACCGACGCCGGCCCGACCGAACCCAACTCCGTAAAACCCGACTATATCGAAAATCTTTTCACTCTGCTGCGGGTGGTGTCTGCCCCCGAGGTGGTGCAACATTATGAATTGCAGTGGAACACATGCGCGATCCGTTACGGTGATCTGAAAAAACAACTGGCCGAAGATATCATTAAAGTAACCACCCCTATACGAGAGCGGATACAAGAGATAGAAAAAGACGACGCTTATTTGCATAAAGTAACCCTTCAGGGGGCGGAAAGAGCAAGGGAAAGCGCCCGCAAAACCATAGAAGGAGTAAGGGAAATTGTGGGGTTCAAACCATTTTAAGAGTGGAAAAATAAGTGTGACATAGTTCAAGTTTCGCATGTAAGTTTGAAATGTATGCCACTAAAGCGGAGACCTTTAGATGTTTCCCCGGATACCCATCATCAGCGATAACTAATACAATGATAAGGTACAGCTTGCGAAAGTTAAATGATCTAAACTTTTCAGCCCGTCGGTTGTTCATTAAAATAATACAAAAAAGAAAAGTATGTCTCTATGCTGACATTTCAATCAATTGAATTAAAAGATAAAGATATCATCAATTCCTACCTTCGGAAACAAAACTACAGGGCATCAGATCTTTGTTTTACTAATTTGTATTGCTGGGGAAGAAAATTCGACACACAATTTGCTATAACGCCCGATTGGTTGTTTATCCGCTTTAAAGACAATAATGGCCGGAATTCTTATCTCAAACCGGTAGGGACGGGTAATTTGAAGGAGGCTGTAGACCTTATTCAGGAAAACCATTCGTCGTTCAGCTCCCCTTTTCAGATGAGGGGGCTGACCAAAGAAATGATAAAAGAAATTGAGGATGCGATGCCCGGCCGGTTCGACTACCAGCTGAACAGGTCTGTCTCCGATTACATCTACACCACCGAGAAACTGATCCATCTCAAAGGAAAAAAACTGCAAAGCAAACGAAATCATATCAATCGGTTCAAACGGGAGAATGACTGGAAGTACCATTCCCTTACCGGAAACCGGGCGTTGGTGGAAGAGTGCAAGAATATGCTCGACAAGTGGATGGAAATGAACAAAGAGGAAAAAGACCCGTCGCTGGTCTATGATGATCGTGCCACTACGCTGATGCTCGATAATTTTGAGTATTTTAACCTGAAGGGAGGATTGATTTGTGTCGACAACCAAATAGCCGCCTTTACTATCGGCGAGCCGCTTACTGAAGATACTTTTGTGGTGCATGTGGAGAAAGCGTTTACCTTTATTCATGGTGCGTACACTATCATCAACCAGCAATTCATCGAAAATGAGGCGTCGGATTTTTTCTATGTGAACAGGGAAGAGGACATGGGGATGGAGAATCTCCGTCGTGCCAAGCAGTCCTATCATCCCGATATCTTGCTCGAAAAATATAACGCGAGATTTAAATGATGAGTCTGCTCCGAAAACCCCCAAACCCAATTTCAGAGGTTTACAACTCACTGAAGATCAATAGGCGTTTTGGGAACTTTTTAGCAGAAAAGACTTATCAGAGGGGACTCAATGATTCAAGTTTTGCATGTAAATTTGAAATGTAGGCGATGAAGGCGGAGACCTATAGGCGTTCAGCCGCAATCGCACAACCTGCGGACCATGAGTAGATGATACAATTTGCCGACGAGACAACAAGACCACAGGTGCGGGAGATGTGGAAAACCGTCTTCGGTGATCCTGACGACTACATGGAAGTCTACTTCCGTCATAAATACCGTGACGAAGCCACCCTTCTGCGCATGGAGGGCGATAAAGTGGTGGCTTCCCTGCAAATGTTGCCTTACCGATTCAACTTTTGTGGGAGGGAGATCCCTGTCATTTACCTCTCCGGCGTCTCTACCCTCCCGGGATACAGGAGAAAAGGATATGTGCGGGAGCTGCTGATCAAAAGTTTTGAAGAAGCACAGCGTAAGGATGTGCCGCTGATGGTGCTCGCCCCGCAGGAGGAGTGGCTGGTCGGATTCTATGACCGGTATGGGTTTGCACAGACTTTTGATGCCGGAACGGAAGCGTTGCCTTCGTTAAAGCTACTGCTTGAAAAGTGTCACGGCGACCTGCATGCGGCCTTCAGAGAGTTTAACGCCTTATTCGGACAAAAAGACATGACCCTCCAGAAATCATTCGACGATTTCCGTGCCATGGTGGAGGAGGCGGCGCTTTATGATTTTCCGGCGAAAAGAAATTTGACAGGCATGGCACGTGTGATCGATGCCCAAAGATTGGTGTCCCTGTTCGCCGCATGTTATCAACAAAAATCATTCTCGATAAGGGTATATGATGAGTTGTTGGAAAATAACAATGCCTTATTCACGGTCATGGACGGAAAAGTGGAGAGGAAGTTGCCCGTCGACAGATCCGGGTTGAGGGACAGGGAAGAAGCAGCTGTGGACAAGAAAAAACCGCCGCGGAAACCTATACTCGCGACCGACGTAAGGGAGTTGGCGCAACTCCTTCTGGGATATCATATTTCCGAGAAGGGAGAACCATTCAGCTCTCTCTTCCCTGAAAAGGAACCGCAAATGCATTTTATGCTCGAATAAATTCAGCAAGAAAGATGTCACTATATAAATAAGGAGAATCAGCAAATTCAAATTAATCCCAAGACCAATGCAATTGAATACAAAACAAGCATTACCGTCGCAACAAATTGAATGCTTGGTAAAGTTACTTTTTTAAACAGCTTTTTTCCGAGATATCCGCGTCCCTGAGTCTTGAATCTTGAGTCTTGAATTTTGAATCACAACCACTTCTTCTTTTTGAAGAAAATCAGCAGCCCCACTACCGGAAGAACCATCATTGCAATGGAAAAAGGATAACCTAATGCCCACTCATACTCGGGCATATGGGTGAAATTCATTCCGTAAATACTGGCAACCAGGGTTGGCGGCAGAAAGATGACATTAAAGATGGTGAATATCTTAATGATCTTGTTCTGCTCGATATTCACGTACCCGAGGAAGGTGTCCTGCAAGTAATCCAGCCGGTCGAAACTGAACTTGATGTGCTCTACCAGGGAGTTGATGTCCTTGATGATAATGGTGAGTTTGGGTTGCAACTCGGCAGGGATAAACTCACTGCGTAACATGCTTGATACAACCCGTTGTTTGTCAATTATATTCTCGCGGAGCATCATCGTCTTTTCCTGCAGATTCTTGATTTCGGACAGCAGCTCCTCATCTGCTTCCTGTAGTGTGAGAGAGTTGCTTAACTGGGTGATCTTCTGGGTCATGTTCTCGATCATGTCGGCATCATATTCCACCCGTGTTTCCAGAAGTGCCACCAAGACATGCGCCCCGGTGGGATAGTTCCTGGGGTTGGCCGATATTTTTTTTACCGTTTCGTGGAATGAGATCAGCTCTTCACCGCGGACAGTCACCAGGATATTGTTTTTAAGGATGAACGATACGGGATCGGTCTCAAAATTGGATAGCAGGAAGTTAGAATTAACCACCAGTGTGTCGTTGGTCTCGATGTAACGCGACGACATCTCGATCTCGATCATCTCTTCCTCTTCCTGAATATATATTTTGAGGAAATCTTCGAGTTCGTTCTCTACCTCCTCGTCCACGTCGTTGAGGTCGATCCACAGGAAGTTCCCGATGGGGTTTGATTTTAGGAAATCGAGGCTACGGCTCAATCTCACGATACCGTCTTTATGATAAAAAAGTTTTACTTCCGCCATGGTGTCTCTTTTTTAATCGTGATTAAAATTAGTTCAAAAATGGTTTATCTCTCTTCCGGTTGAGTTTGCCCGACCAGCGGTTCCAGTAGATTGGTCAGCTCTTCGAATTGCTCGATCGATAATTGCTCGGGTCGTTTCGTAAGCATGGGGTCGTCGGGCAAAGGATCCTCTCCGGACAGTAATGACTTGACGGAGTTGCGAAGCATCTTTCGTCGCTGGTTAAAACCGCTCTTGACTACCATTTTGAATAACTTCTCATTACAGTTGAGTTGCTTTCGCTTATTGCGGGTGAGCCGTACAACTGCCGATTTGACTTTGGGCGGAGGGATAAACGCCTGTTCATTCACCGTGAAAAGATACTCTACGTCGTACCATGCCTGCAATAAAACAGTCAGAATACCGTAGGACTTACTGCCGGGTGAGGCGACCATGCGTTCCGCAACCTCCTTTTGAATCATACCCGAACAGCAGGGGACGGAGTCCTTGTGGTCGAGCACTTTGAAAAAAATTTGCGATGAGATGTGGTAAGGATAATTGCCGATAATGCAGAAAGGACCTTCAAAACATTGCGTGAGGTCCATCCGCAAAAAATCCTGCTCCAGGATCTTCCCGTTTAATGCCGGATAATGCTCTTTGAGGTAGGCAACCGATTCACGGTCAATCTCTACCACAGTCAGGTCTCTTCGGCCATCCAGCAGGAATTCGGTGAGCACACCCGTCCCCGGGCCCACCTCAAGCACCGGCAGCGAGGGGAACTCATCGAGGGTCGCCGCGATGCGGCACGCGATTTCCTTGTCGTTAAGGAAATGCTGTCCCAGGTTTTTTTTTGCTTTTACCGGAAACATTGCCATATGGTGATTATTCCTTATCTTTACGGTCGCAAAGGTAACATTTTATTACGTAAAACAGGACAAATGCGTTCATAAAAAAAGAGATACGGCTGTTGAACAGTTTCTATCCGTTTGCCTTTGAGAAGAGGAGATAATCGTGATTGTATAAGATAATAATCGATAGCAGGTGAAAGTAAATATGGATTCGGTGAAGAGTCTGTTAAAGACCTTCCTTTCCCTGTCGCTCGGATTACTTATTATTTGGGCGATGTACAGGAATACCGATATGGGGGAGTTGTGGCATATCATCAAATCAGCCAATGTCGGTGTAATTTTAGCCTCCCTTATTTTTGGTCTCATAGGGAATACTCTCAGAGGGCTGAGGTGGGAGTTGTTTGTGAACTCACTCGGGTATCATCCCCCCCGAGCCAGTATTGTGTATGCCACGCTCGGAAATTACGCGGTCAATTTTGTGCTTCCCCGTGCCGGAGATATATGGCGTTGCGGCGTGGTGAGCCGGTACGATAGTATCCCGTTCTCCAAAACCCTTGAGACCTTTTTGGTGGACAAGATGGTGGATATTGTGGCAGGACTGCTTGTCATTTTTGTCAGTGTGCTGCTTTATATTGATTTTTTCGCCTCTTATCTTCGTGATAATCCACAGTTTACGGTTGGCCTGACAAACATGTTTTCATCCGTCTGGATATATGTGATCCTGGCGGTAGTGGTACTGGTTATCGGATTAATGTGTACCCTCTTCAGAAAAACCCCTTTCATGGAGAAAATCTATAAATTTTTCAGCACACTCAAATATGATCTGAAGCTTATCTCCAAGATGAAGGAGAAAAAACAGATAATAATTTATACGATCTTAGTCTGGTTGTGTTTTTATTTGTATTTTTACATTTGCTTTTACGCATTTGCTTTTACGAAAGACCTTGGACCCCTGGCCGGTTTGATTGTGTTCGCGATGACCAATATCGGTATTTCTGTGCCGGTGCAGGGAGGAATAGGGCCGTGGCATTTTGTGGTGATCTCTTCACTCCTCATTCTGGGAGTGGCGGAGAAGGAAGCACTTGCTTTTGCCGGCGCGGTATTCACAATTCAGTCGGTATGGCAGATCCTTTATGGCCTTTTCGGTGTAATTGCCATGCCGCACGTGAAAAGAGAACAAAAATTATAATAATATGGCTGCAGCAGAAATTTTGAGTTTAGATCCCCAGAGAGTGTGGAAACATTTTCATTCACTCACACAGATACCCCGCCCTACGGGACAGATGGAAGAAGTGACCCGGTTCATAGTGGATTTTGGGAAATCGCTTAATCTGGAAACAAAACAGGATGGCGTGGGTAATGTGGTGATAAGAAAACCGGCCTCAAAAGGGTATGAAGGTGGCAAAGGGGTGATCCTGCAATCGCACCTTGACATGGTCCCTCAGAAAAATAACGGCATAGAGCATGATTTTGCTACAGATCCCATCGAAACATATATCGATGGAGAGTGGGTGAAAGCCCGTTCCACGACGTTAGGTGCCGACAACGGTATCGGTTGCGCCGTCATGATGGCTGTGCTCGAAGATGAATCTCTACGGCATCCCCGGCTTGAAGCCCTTTTTACTGTCGACGAGGAGGTCGGGATGGATGGCGCGAATGGCCTGGAGAAAGGATTCCTGGAAGGTTCAATAATGCTCAACCTCGACACCGAAGAGGATGGTGAACTTTGTATAGGTTGTGCCGGCGGCAGGGATGTCAATGTCTCCTTCCGGTTCCAGCCCGATAAAGAGATCGACCAAGGTGATGTAGCCTATAAGGTGAGTTTGCAGGGATTGAAGGGGGGACACTCCGGTATACAGATACATTTAGGACGTGCCAACGCAAACAAACTGATGAACCGGTTCCTGAAAGATGTCGTGGCCAATTACGAAGCACGCATTGCCAGCATACAGGGTGGATCGCTGCGCAACGCCATCCCGCGCGAATCATTCGTGATACTGACCATTCCCGAACAACTCTCAGACGATCTGGTCGATCTGGTGAGTGAATATGAATCGCTCTTCCGTGAAGACTTTGCCGGTATTGAAGAGAATATCTCATTCAAAGCCGAGAAGACCGATATGCCTGAAACCCTCTTCCCCGAAGAGGTGCAGGATGATATTATCAATGCGGTGGAGGCTTGTCCTAATGGTGTGATCAGCTATCTGGCCGACTTTCCCCGGGTAGTGGAGAGTTCGCTGAACCTTGCCCTTGTGCGTTCTTCCGGCGATAGTGTCGATATAAAAATGCTGGTGCGGAGCTCCTCCGAAAGCCGCAAAGAGTGGATCTGTTCTTCGGTAGAGAGCCTCTTCCATCTGGCGGGGGCAAAAGTTGAGTTCGACGGTGATTATCCGGGATGGCAGCCCAATGCGGCCTCCGAATTATTGCACAACATGGAGAAGATCTATCTGGAAAAATATGGTGAAAGACCTGAAGTGGTGGTGATCCACGCCGGACTGGAATGCGGTATCATCCAGTCGAATGTCGAGCGCAAGTTGGATATTGTCTCTTTCGGGCCGACTATCAAGGGGGCACACTCGCCCGATGAGGCGGTCCGGATATCTACCGTGGGAAAATGCTACGATTATCTTGTGGAAACATTGGAGAATTTTAAATAGCCACTCATGGACAACACGCTGATTGTCTTTGCTTCCCATCACGGCACGGTGGAAAAATGTGCCCGGGAGTTGTTTCGGCTGATAGAGGGCAAGGTGGATATCTGTAACCTGAACAGAAGGGATTTCCTGCCCGATCTCTCCGGCTATGAGGCCGTCATCGTGGGAGGATCCATCCATAGCGGTAAGATACAACAAGAGATATCATCTTTTTGCCACCACAATCTCGAATTACTTGCCACAAAACGACTCGGCCTGTTTATCAACTGCGTCTATTCAGGTGAGAGGGCACAACAGCAACTCGACGAGGCTTTCCCGGAAACACTTAACCGGAAAGCTGTGGTGCGCGATTCCTTCGGTGGAGAGATCGACAAATTGAAACTGGGTTTCTGGGAACGTGTAGTCATTAACCGGATGATAGAGAAGGGAGACCTGGTCGTTGCGATCTCGAAAGAGAAAATTGAACGTTTTGCCAATGTAATGTCCTCCGTCAATGAGCCGAAAGAGCAATAGACATATACTCTTCCCTCTGGTCTTGCTGGCCTATTTTGCCATTATGGCCGCGATGGCTTATCCCCGATATAAGGCGTCCGGAAACTGGAGCGAGTACTTCGGGATTATCGGGATCTGTTTGTTGACGGCAATACTGCTCTTCTTTATCCTTAAGAGGAGACAAAAAATAAGAGATCGACTCTCCTCCAAAAAAGATCTGAATCAATGAGGTATTTGTTCCTGTTTTTTTTATCCATTCTTGCACTCCCCGCTTCCGGGCAGACGTCGTACCATCCGCAATATTATAAATTCCGTGTCTATCTGAAAGACAAAGGAGATATTCCCCATTCCCCCGATAAGCCTGAAACCTTTCTCTCCGGACGCGCAATTGAAAGGAAAAAGAAAGAAAAAGTGACGATTGATCGGTCGGACCTGCCTATCTCGTCCGACTATTTTACACTGGTGGAAAAAGCCGGTGGAAAGGTTATCACACATAGTAAGTGGTTTAGTACCCTTGTTGTGGAGGTCGGCGACAGTGTAGGGATCGGAAATATCGAGTCCCTCCCGTTTGTCGATTCGGTGAAATATATCTGGCGGGGAAACAAACTGCCTGCCGCGGAGAGAGCCCGTCCCCGTTTGGTGCCGGTAGGTTGTCATGAATTGTTGGATGCTGATACTGAATACGGTTTTACCGATGCACAGTTTCGGATGCACAATGCCGTTATAATGGCGGATGCCGGATTCAGGGGCAAGGGTATGCTGGTGGGCGTGATCGATGCGGGATTTACCAATTTTGATGTGATCCCCCGATTCGAATCGGTCAGGCTGGGAGGATATATGGATTTTGTGCCATCCGGAAGTATATTTTCCTCCAGTGACCATGGTACCAAAGTGTTGTCCACCATGGCGACCGACCTGCCGGGAGTAATGATGGGTTCCGCACCGCAAGCCACCTATTGGCTCCTGCGATCCGAAGATACCACCAGTGAGTTTCCCGTGGAAGAGGATTATTGGGTGCGGGCTGTTGAATTTGCGGACAGCCTGGGGGTGGATATTATCAATACATCACTGGGATACAATTCTTTTGACGACAACCTATTGAACTATACGCATGCCGAACTGGATGGAAGTGTGTCGATGATGTCACAGGCTGCCGATATGGCCTATGAAAAGGGAATATTGATAGTGGTGAGCGCCGGCAACGAAGGAAACAAGTCATGGCAAAAAATCACCCCGCCGGCGGACGCGAAAAATGTGCTCGCGGTGGGAGCCGTGGGTACGGACAGTGTTATTGCCTCTTTCAGTTCACACGGGTTGACGGCTGATTACCGTATCAAGCCGGATCTGGTTTCCGTGGGGAGAGAAACCGTTACCATTGGCCGGGATGGGGCCATAGTACACACAAACGGCACCTCCCTCTCATCTCCTTTCCTGACCGGGCTGATAACCTCACTATGGTCGGTGAACCCTGCCCTGCACCGCTCGCAGTTGGTAGATATCGTGAAACGATCGTCCGACCGGTATCTCACCCCCGACTCCATATATGGATACGGTATTCCTGATTTTCATCAGGCGATGAAAGAGATATTGGGTAAACTGGAGATTTATCCCAAAAAAGTGACGGACAACGGATGGGATATTCGTCCCCAATCCTCGGGCGATTATGTGGTGAGCCTTTCTTGTCCGGTGTTCTCTCCCTCTTCTTACTCGTTCCGCGTACTCGATGAATCGGGTTCTTTGATCTCCGCGTACAGATTCAGTGAAGAGAATGCGCTCCTTGTCCCACTCCGGGACACTATCCGCAAGAATAACCGGTTCCTCTATTTTGTGACGGAGGAGCCGTTCAAGCAACGTCTATATAAGGTGGAGATCTGATGATGAACCAATCTTCTCTTACATTATCCGAACTCAACCGTCAGGTGAAGGATGCTATCCGCGACCATCTGCCCGAAACCTGCTGGATGCGGGCCGAGACAAGCGATGTGCGTCGTAACCGCAACGGGCATTGTTATCTCGAATTCATAGAAAAAGATGCTGTAACGCAATCCATCATTGCAAAAGCAAGGGGTGTGATCTGGGCAAACGTTTTTCAGATGTTGTCTGCCTATTTCGAGAATCAGACCGGACAGCAGTTCACATCGGGGATCAATGTATTGGTACGTGTCTCGGTTGAGTTCCATGAACTCTATGGGTATTCACTTACCGTAGTGGATATCGATCCCTCGTTCACCCTTGGGGAGATAGCCCGTAACAGGCAACGCATCCTGAAACAACTCGAGGAAGAAGGTGTTTTAACGCTTAACAGGGAACTGCAGTTGCCGGAATTGGCCAACCGGATTGCGGTGATTTCGTCGCCTACTGCCGCCGGCTATGAGGATTTTTGTGATCAGTTGGCGAACAACCCCGGGGGACTTGTTTTCTATGCGAAATTATTTCCGGCGGTCATGCAGGGCGACAGGAGCGAAGCTTCCATTATTGCGGCATTGGATAAGGTGTTTCAATACAGCGAACTGTTCGATGCCGTGGCTATTATCCGGGGCGGGGGAGCATCGTCGGACCTGAACTGCTTCGACTCCTACCTGCTGGCAACGAATGTGGCGCAATTCCCGCTTCCGGTCATTAGCGGTATCGGCCATGAAAGGGATGTGACCGTACTGGATATCGTGGCACATACCCGCGCGAAGACACCCACAGCGGTAGCCGAGTTTTTCATTGCCCGCCTCACCCGGACGGCGACCGAGATTATAAGCCTGGAAGAGAGGGTGGTGGCTGAAAGTCAATCGCGGCTGTTGAAAGAACAAACCGATCTTTTTTCGTTGTCCAAAGAATTAGTGCACCAATCCTCCCTTATGATACAGCGAGAGATGGCTGCAACACAACAGCTTTCGGGTAAGATGAAATATGGAGTGAAGCATTTGTTGCAGCATCAAGCCCACCTGTTGGAAAACAGGGGGCAATTCATTCGGATGGTCTCTCCGGTGAATATCCTCAAACGCGGCTATACCCTCACACTCAAGGAGGGGAGAATTGTGACTTCGTTGCATGACCTCTCTGCGGATGATATTATTGAAACCCGTTTCAGGGATGGTGTTTCCACCTCTGTTATCACGCAGGTTGTTCCCCGCAAGCCTCTTGAGAAAGATTGAATGAGATTGGGAGAGGATTGGATGAGATTACGCGGGATTGAGAAAGAGAGGCACAAATCAATTTGAGAATAGTAATATTTTAATGAGAGCATGAAAAAAATCACTTATACGGAAGCCAAAAAAGAACTCGAAGCAATTGTCTTTGCCATTGAGTCGGGTGAATTGGATGTGGATGCCCTTACCGAGAAAGTAAAAAGGGCGTCGGAACTGATCGCTTTTTGCAAGGAAAAGCTGACCAAAACCGATATAGAACTACAGAAAATTTTGGATGATATCGCATGATACGTGAAAAGAAACGAAGCGTGATTATCGTGGCCGGAGGAAAAGGACGTCGGGTGGGAGGGGAATTGCCTAAACAGTTCCAATCCATCGGGGGTGAACCCATGCTGATGCGTGCTATCCGGGCTTTTTATGAGTATGACTACGGGATGCGTATTGTCGTGGTGCTCCCGGAGGAAGCGCGATTGTTGTGGTCGCGATTGTGCGAGGAACATCGATTCTCCCTCCCGCATACAATCGTGGCTGGTGGAGATACGCGATTTCATTCGGTGCGAAACGGGTTGGAAGAAATTTCGGCAGATGAGACGGTGGGAGTCCATGACGGCGCGCGTCCTTTTGTGACGTCCGGACTGATAGGCCGATGTTTTGAAGCGGCCTTCGAAAACCAGTGTGGGGTGATCCCGGTGGTGGATGAGGTGAACAGTGTGCGTCAACTCACTGAAACGGGAAGCCGGATGGTCGACCGGAAACAGTTCAAACTCGTTCAGACACCACAGGTCTTTCCGGCAGGGGAATTGAAAAAAGCTTACAAGACCGCTTTTGATCCTTCTTTTACGGATGATGCATCGGTGGCGGAGAAATGGGGTATGAGAATTCAACTGGTGGAAGGGGAGGAGACCAACATCAAAATCACCACTCCTTTCGATATGGCACTTGCAGGTTATTACTGTCAATTGATGGCAAATCGATAGATATTCGGTGTTTTATTCGGTAATTGGTATAGAGAATTGGGCTAATTCAAAAAATATCATTCCATTTTGTCAAAATATCATAGAAATTTATTACTTTTGAAGGATCAATCAAAAGCAGACACCTATGGAAAAAATAGATAAGTTAGATCGGCAGATTCTGGAGATCATTTCCCAAAATGCCCGGATTCCTTTCAGAGATGTGGCGGAGCAGTGCGGTGTGTCGCGTGCCGCCATCCATCAACGGGTGCAACGGATGATCGAAAACGATGTGATTACCGGTTCCGGATACCATGTAAACCCAAAAGTGCTTGGCTACGCCTCCAGCGCTTATATCGGGGTAAAACTCGAAAAAGGATCGATGTATAAAAATGTGATTCCCGAGTTCGATAAGATCCCCGAAGTGACCGAATGCCATTTTACCACCGGCCCCTATACCCTTCTGGTGAAGATATTCGCGCGCGACAATGAGCATCTGATGGATCTCCTCAATAACCGCATCCAGGAAATACCGGGTGTGGTGGCCACAGAGACGATGATCTCACTCAGCCAGAGCGTGAAGCGCGGAATTCCGATTATGAAGGATGCGAATGGAGAATAAGATTTCACCACCGCAATCCGTTTTTCTCACTCCTTAACCCGTATCATCAGACCCGAAAGGCATTGGATCATTTGATTGAAATCATCTTTCAATCCTCCCCGTTTTTGTTGTTTCATTCATTTTTGAGTCCGATTGAAAAAGTCAAAATGTGGAGTTTTTAATATCTCAACTTCCTGATAATCAAAATGTCATTTTCTTCGCAAGGAGTTTTAAAGTGTACTCATTTTTTTCATTGTTGTCCGATAAAAAATATTAAAGCTTTATAACTACTTGATGAACAATTTCTTAATACGGTCTAATTTTAAAACGAGGGCTTGCTGTTTATAATTATCTGGTTTTCAGTTTTTTACGTGTATTTGTCGAACAATAGTGATTTTTTTTGCAATTTTATTTGGTTTATAAAATAAACTGATTTATATTTGCAGTGTCAATTATGGTTTACAATATAAACCGATTTATAATATTAAAAACAAAGACAATGGAAGAGAAACAATTAAACGAGAAGGAGAGTCTGGAACTCATCGCTCGAATGATTCAAAACACGCAGCGTAAATTGGAGAAAGGCAACGGCTTGCCTTTCCTCACCTGGGGATATACCACCGTGGCGGTATCCCTATTGGTTTGGTATTTGTTTTCAAGCACGGGCAATCCCTATTGGAATTATCTATGGTTCCTGATACCTGTTATCGGGTTTCCCACCATGATGCTGATTATTAGAAAACAGGAAAAGGGAGTAAAGACCTATATCGACAGAATCATCGGTTACGTGTGGATTGCTTTCGGAATAGCGGGGCTTGCCGTGTCCACATCCGCCGTATTCGTGTGGAATCTGCCCATTTTATTTATCATTGTGCTGATGATGGGTACGGGAACGGCCATCACGGGAATGATTATCCGGTTTAAGCCGATAATCTTTTCGGGATTTGCGGGGATGCTGTTCTCCTTCCTCTGCCTCATTGTGAAAGGTTACGACTCCATTCTCGTTTTCGCACTTATCTTTTTGGTAATGATGGTCATACCCGGGCATATTCTGAATTGGAAAGGGCGAAAAAATGTTTAAGGAACTCGACCCGCTCCTCCACTCCGAACTTCGACTGGCAGTCATGTCGATACTGTTGTCGGTGGAAGAAGCCGATTTTGTGTATCTCAAAGAGCGAACCAACGCCACGTCGGGTAACCTGAGTGTGCAGATCGACAAGCTGAGCGAAGCGGGTTACATTGAAGTGGAAAGGGGATTTCAAGGAAAACGGACCCGCACCGTGTGCAAGATGACGCCCGTGGGAATCGCGGCGTTTGAGAAATACGTGGAGGCGCTGAAAGGATATCTTACTATCGAAAATCAACAACCGGATAAATAATTAAATAGATAATAATGAATCGATTAACTCTGACCATCTGGTTGGCGCTCGGCTACGCCTTTGCCGGTAGTCCTATAGCGGGTTTGAGGCAAAAAATGTCGGGATGAGGTGACTCGAACACCCGACCTCCACGTCCCGAACGTGGCGCGCTAGCCAACTGTGCTACATCCCGATCAATTTACGGCTGCAAAGGTAAATAATTTTTTCCTATTCCGAGAGGAATTTTATGGAAAATGATTATTTTTGCATCTGCAATGCGGCAATAGCTCAGTTGGTAGAGCATCAGCTTCCCAAGCTGAGGGTCGCGAGTTCGAGCCTCGTTTGCCGCTCAATCAGTATCAAGCACCTATCGATTTGTTTCGGCAGGTGCTTTTTGGTTATTGCTTCAACCGATTAAATGGCTGTAGATAAGAGCTATTCAAGTAAACATACAAATCGGGAAAATATACCTAAATTTGCAAGGAGAGCAAAATGAAATTAGTAAAGGTGGAAATTTTACTATTCAAAGAACGATCATTTAGTGTATGAATAATACGGAATTAATAAGACTGGTCGATGAATTACGAGCTTTACCCAAAGAGAACGAATGGGTGGAATTCAAATCTGGAAATGCGGTTACCAATGAAAGAATTGGACAGTATATTTCCGCCATCTCCAAGCGGCCTGTATTCATAACAAACCATTGGGCTATATTGTATTTGGTATAGATGATAAAACTCATGCGGTGCAGGGCACTTCTTTCAGGTTTCAAAAAAGAAAAGAAGGTAATTCAGAACTGGAACTATGGATCCGGCGATTACTCACCCCTTCCATCAAGTTCGAGTTTTTTCCTTGTGTTTATGAAGGGCATTACCTCGAAGTGTTTAAAATACCGGCAGCCGTTGGTGAACCCACTCACTTTAAGAATACTCCGTATATCCGTTTCGGATCAAGCCTGACTGAATTAAGAAAATATCCCCAATACATCAAGGCAATTTATAACTCGCAAGACGACTGGTCGGCCAAGATAATTGAGAACGCCACAATCAAGGATCTCGATAGGGAAGCAATTTCCCTTGCAAGAGAAAAATTCAAGGAAAAGATGACCGGAAAACCTTTCTTCGATGATATAGACTACTGGTCGGATGAAACCTTTCTCGACAAGGCGAAAATTACCCTCAATGGCAAAATCACCAACACCGCTATTATTCTTTTGGGAAAACCCGAATCCTCACATTATATTCTGCCTAGCGTGGCGCAAATTACCTGGAAACTCGATACAGAAGAAAAAGCATACGAGCATTTTGAAATACCTTTCCTCATTTCCGTGAATGATGTTTTGAAACAAATACGGAATGTCAAATATAAATTCTTCCCGAGTAATCAGCTCATTGCCGTTGAGGTACAGAAGTATGACCCTGAAGTTATACTTGAAGCATTGAATAATACCATTGCACATCAAAACTATAGCTACTTCTCCCGTATCATCGTAACTGAACAGACAGGAAAACTGATATTCTCCAATGCCGGAAATTTCTTTGAGGGAAGTGCAGAGGATTATACCACGGGAAACAAGACTCCACAGAGATATAGGAATCGATGGTTGGCCGATGCGATGGTTACCTTAAAGATGATCGACAGCATGGGATACGGTATCCATAAGATGTATAAAAGCCAGATGCAACGATTTTTCCCTTTGCCGGACTATTCAAAGTCAACTATGGATGAGGTAGTGCTTGAAATATAAGGCCATGCCATTGATGAGAATTACTCAAAGCTCCTGATCGAGAAAAAAGGCGACATCGACCTGACCGATGCCGTGCTTTTGGATAAAGTGCAAAAGTCACTTCCTATCAATGATAAAGCAGCCCAGAGATTAAAACAAAAAGGATTTATAGAAGGAAGGAAGCCAAACTACTTTATCTCCTCACAGATAGCCAGGATAACCGACAAAAAGGCTCAGTACACACGTAATAAGGGATTAGATACGGAACTACTCAAATCATTTATTCTAAGGCATATCGATATACATGGCTACGCTACCAGAAAAGAAATAGATGAATTGCTAATGGATAAGATGCCTGATTATTTGGATGAAAAACAACGTAAAAAGAGAATTGAAAATATCTTACAAGATATGAGAAACGATACTATTAAAAATATTGGGAGTCGCAAAGTTCCTAAATGGGTAAAAAAGAAAGATTAAGGGATAAATTAGGGATAAAAAATAGCTGTTTAAGGAATAAAAAATCGTTATGACTTGATAAAGAGTGTTTTAATATGTTTGGATTAGGGACAAAGTAGAGATAAATAAGGAATAAACTAGGGATAAACAAGAGAAAGAACTAGGAAAGGGTTTAAGCGTTTTAAGGAAAGAAAATCTATCTATGTTTTGATAATCAGTACCTTGCTTACCATACATATTGGATATTTCTTTAAGTGAATTAGTTTCGATTTAATCTGACAGTTAAAGGGCAAACAAATTAAATTTGTAATGCTAAAAACAAAATCAAGTTTAACCCTTTAAAACTGTCAGAAATGAATGTAGAAACAAAAGTAATTAAAAGTAGGTTGGGTTTATTGAACTTGGCCGAAGAATTAGGCAATGTATCATTAGCCTGCAAGTATTTAAGATATAGCAGGGATACATTTTATCGTTATAAGGATTTATTCTCGGAAGGAGGAGAAGAAGCCCTGCGGGAGATGAGTCGTAAAAAGCCCAATATCAAGAACCGTATAGAAGCCCATATTGAAGAGAGGGTTGTTTCCTTTGCCATGGAACATCCGGCTTTCGGACAAACCCGGGCATCGAATGAATTGAAAAAAGAGGGCATGTTTATTTCACCCTGCGGAGTTCGTTGTGTATGGCTACGGCATGATCTGGAAACATTTCAAAAGCGATTGAAAGCCCTTGAGAGCAAGGTTGCACAGGAGGGACTAATCCTTACCGAATCACAGGTGGCAGCCCTGGAGAAAGCCAAGGAGGAAAAAGTAGCCCACGGGGAGATAGAGACCCATCATCCCGGTTATCTTGGCGCCCAGGACACCTACTATGTCGGCCATATCAAAGGTGTCGGCAAGATCTTCCAGCAAACCTTTATCGACACCTATTCCAAAGTAGCCACCGTCAAACTCTATGACCGCAAAATAGCACTCGTTGCTGCTGATATGCTCAACGACAGGGTTGTCCCCTTATATGACCAGTATGGTGTTCCTTTACTGCGTGTTTTGACCGACAGGGGTACAGAATACTGTGGTGCCAGGGAACATCACGAATATCAGTTGTATCTGGCTCTTGAAGACATAGAACACAGTAAGACCAAAGCCAAGAGTCCCCAAACCAATGGTATTTGCGAACGGTTCCACAGGACCATGCAGGATGAGTTCTATGCCACGGCATTCCGTAAAAAGATTTATAACAGTCTGGAAGAACTTCAAACCGATGTGGATGTCTGGTTGGAATACTATAACAATGAAAGACCTCATAGCGGTAAACATTGTTATGGTAAAACTCCAATGCAGACATGGTTAGACAGCATTCATCTTGCAAAAGAGAAAATGTTATCCGATCATTACCAAAATGTTGTATCTTTGCTCCCGTCAGGTGAAAAGGAAACAGGCTCTGCTGGGGAGCAACCTGCCAGCGATAATCTGACTGACTGGAATGGTCAAGGGGGACTAAAATCCCCCTCTAATTATCTTCCTATTCCAAGAAATTATGGCTTAGAAAACCCATCATATAGAATATAACAAAATCGCCCTACTGTCAATCAAGTCTAAACTTTTACAATTTAGGAGGGTTTGCAAACCCTCCTAAATTCCTATTTATCCAACAATACGTAAGTTTGAATTATTTATCTTACAGAATCTCTCTATTATGTCTATAGGTAGACTGAAAGCATCTGATAATTCTTCATTACTATAATCAAGTTCTTTTATATGGATATCGTAAGCGTCTTTAAAGACAGTTGGTTTATCTATAAATACATGAATCGGTTCTTCTTTTCGATACCCTTTTCTGCTTAATTCCACATTGAAATATTTATATTTATCATCGTTAATAGCCTTTAAGTCATACGCTCTCCTAACGATTGATGCCATAGAGGTTAGCCAATACCTTTTGAGTTCAGCTAAAGAACTTAATTTTAGGTTTAAAAGATCATTGTATATACCTTCACTAGGCATTAGGAATTCGGAAGCAAATTCATTTGCTTCTTTTTCTTTATCCCTATAATTATAGATTATAAAGTCTTTCTCACTATGCATTATCAGATGGCCAAGTTCATGAGCAATCGTAAACCGCTTTCTATCATTACTTGCGTATTTACTTATTACAATAATTGGATATCCTTTGTCAGAAATAAATGATACCCCGTCAAATTTGTCATTATCTAAATCTGTTTCAATGATAATTATTCCAGATTCTTCTAATAATCCACATATTCTCCTCACTGGTGTACGGTTTTCCATTAGACCTAAATTCTTACGTATATACCGTGCAGCATCCTTAATGGAGTAACCTTGTTCCAAATCAATAGTTTTAAGTGTGAAGTCAGGAAACTCTACGCTATCAGACAATTTATCTACGATATATCCAATGAGTCTATAGGAGTATTCAATCTTAGATTTGTCTTTCTTTCCCATACTTTTCTTCCTGAAATTTACATTCTCAGAAATATTATATATTTTTTCATCAAAGAAACTGTATGGGAAGTTTAGTGCCTTTGCAATTTTCTCGAGCACGTTATCTGAGATGGTGTTAAACCCTTTCTCAAATTTGGAGAGGTTTGACTGTGACAATCCTTCAATTTTACCTGCTAATTCCCCTTGAGTCATCCCTCTGTATTCTCGAGCAATTGTTAATTGAAAGTGCCTCGATTCCATTTTTTTGTTCCTTCTTGTTTTTAGTTTAAATCATGTATAAATATGAAGCTGGAGAGCATTCTGATTAAACGTATATTATGATGTCTTTTTTCGCTTTACTGATTCTTTTGGTTTTACGAGAGCTCCTCTCTCTGGCGTTATAGGCCTTTTACCTATTATCATAGGTTGAGATTTTTGTATCTCTGACTCTTCGATTGACCATTGAACACGATTGTTATCAATATAGATTAATTTTGGGGCACACATTTCCCCAAATCTATTCTTTCTGTAACCGAAGAATATAATTGGTTCTGTTATTCCAAAATCCTCATTAAATAGAGGCTCTTGCACTTGATTGTAAATCGATTCAGTTAGCCTGGTTACAATATTCATCGGAAGATTATAGTTATTTAATTTCTTAAATAATATCTGACAGTTATTCTTCCTTATAACCACTCTTTTGTATTTCCCGATCTTTAAAGCTTCGGCAAAATTCTCTTCAAATCTTTCAATAACGCAACTCCGGAAGACTGATGTCTCGAGAAGTCGGTCACGGCAACTCATAGGATAGTGAGATATCCTGTCATTAAACAATTTAACTCCTTCGTTAAAGCTTTGAAATAAAAGAGGTAAAACCTCTTTTAAATCATTTAAAGCTTCTTTTTTAGAAATAATTCTCCGTTTTAGAAAATTATTTCTTACTTTTGTCGGTGCAATATCTAACATGTAAAAATTATTTTGTGAATGCTCTCCTGCATTCATATCTATTAAAATAAACCCTGCTTCCAACAGAGGTTTATTTTTTTACCAATATGTATCACCCTTTGGAATGATTTTTTCTGGTAATACTGCAAATGTATATATTTTTTTAAAATAATTGTATATAGCACTATATAATTTATCAACAATTTTGTGCGTTTGTTGGAAAGTTTTTTCCAATTTGCTGATTATTATGTGATTGGGTTTTGCCGGAATCAATTCTTATGAGGGGAGATCTCCTATTTCATCACATTTATAGGATTAGGCAGCCTATAGAAATTCGTATTATTTTCGATATTATTGGAGTGTACATGAATATTTGCTTGTGGCTAATAGGCGTGTAATATATTTTTTGTTGGGATTTAATAGCTTAGAATTCACCTCTCTCCTTTTTTTAGGAGATGGATTGTTATAACCGGCTGTTACATTCTTTCCCGTGCTATGACCAACCATTTGTTTAACGAAAATCTCACTGATATACATTTCACTCGTAAGGTAGGTTACATAGCTGTTACGGGTATAGGCGGTCGATAAATTCCGGTCTATTCCTAATTGTGCCGCTATCACTTTTAATGAATTATTTATCGGATTTAATGCCAGTTGAATAGCATCTTTTATCGTTCTCTCGTTCTTGTCAATTCTTTCAATGCCATTAAGGAATGGAAAGATATATCCATCCTGTTCTTTATTGCCGTGTCGGTTAATTATCTCCACCATTGGAGGTAGTATAGGAGCACAAATAGGCTCTGGATTTTTTTTCTTTTTTGTATCTCTCGTTTTCTTACGATGAAATACAATCTCTTGGGATGCTCCGTCGATATCTTTGTATTGTAACCTGCATAGATCACCGAAATTTAGTCCGTTACAATAGAACATGAATACGAAAATATCCCTTGCAAGTATCAACCCTTGATTGTCAGTTTCAAAGTCCTCTATTTTCCAAATATCCTCAATGTCTAAAGCGATAGATTTTCTTCCTCCTTTCGGAATAGAATATTTATTTTTACCCTCTCCAAATGGATAACGATTTCCGGTTAGATAAGGATCTTCACCGTTATTTATTATTGCCCTAAGTGTTCTCATATAAATTCCGATAGTAGCGTATTCTATACCGGTCTCACTCCAAAAGTCTTCGCAGTCAGATAAAAATTTCACCGTGATATCGTCAAATTTAATATCAGCGATGACGTTTAAAACATCTTTACCTTTTGTCTTATGTTTTTTATTTATGCATTCTTCAATACAATACTTCGGTAAATATTCAATTAACTAATTAAAATTCAATGATTTACATAACATAGTTTAACATAAAAAAGATGGTTAAGTATCTGATTCTCAGTATCTTTATAGCTGATCAAAGCCTAATAAAGATGGATAGAACCAGCATACTTAACCAATATAAAGGTATCTGTAGTGATGTTCCAGGTGAACTAACTACGAAGTTAAACAAAAGTTTCAAATCATTCCTTATGGAGACGCTTATTTTGTATCTGGTCATTCCCGGCAGGATTAATTTCCTACAATTGGGAAGATATGGCAAGTCGTGTGAACAGCGATTTCGCCAGAACTTCTCGAAGGATTTTGATTGGCTGGAGTTTAACTTGTCTTTGTCTGATAGGGTATTAACCGGAGATCGCAAGGCTATTGCCATTGATCCCAGTTATATATCCAAATCAGGAAAGAATACCCCTTGGATTGGTTACTTCTGGTCGGGTGCAGCCGGTCAGGCGAAAAGAGGATTGGAAATCCTGGGAGTGGGCCTTATAGACGTCGATAACAAGGATTGCATCAATCTACAGGCCGTTCAGACTCCGGACCGTCAAACCCTGGAGAGTCGTGATGCCAACCTGATTGACTGGTACCTTTTGGTCCTTAAATCGATGCAGGAGAAACTCCATCGGGCAAGCCGTCACGTGGTTGCTGATGCCTACTTCGCAAAGAACAACTTCGTTACGGGTCTGCAAGAGATGAAGTTTGATCTGGTCAGCCGTTTCAGGGATGACGTCGCACTTTATTATCCAACACTGCAGAAACCGACAGGCAAGAAAGGCAGGCCTAAACTCTACGACGGAAAGATTGACATGGCCAACCTGGATACAACCAGAGTGCAAAAGATCAATATTGATAACGGTGATCTCTACACCTTGATAGCCTATTCCAAATCACTTAAACAGATGGTCAGGCTTGTCATCTGGTATTCCAAGGATGGGAAAAATCCCAAACTGTTCTTCTCTACCAATCCTGAGATGAGTGGAAAAGATGTTATAGAATTTTACCGCACCCGTTTTCAGATCGAGTTTTGCTTCAGGGATGCCAAAGGCTTCACAGGACTGATGCAATCGCAGGCAAGGGACGTGGCAAAGCTATCGTTCAACTTTAATGCATCTCTTACCTCGGTCAACCTGGCAAAGGTGCTGGCAAGGGAAAGAGGTATTCCTTTTTCGATGGCATCATGTAAAACGATGATACACAACGCCTACTTGCTTGAACGATTTATTTGCGTGTCCGGCATTAAACCGAACAGAAGATTAAATGATAAACTTGTCAAGGAACTCATTGAGTTTGCAGCAAGTGCTGCTTGACTCCAAACTATATTTTTAACGAACTATTGTCAATAAACAGCTGTTTGGCTGTTTTACTTTTGATTTTTCTGTAATACTGAAAACGTATAAGAGCGTTTAATGTGGTTCTGTATATTGTTGCATTCCCAACCTTGAAAGTATTGTTAAAAGTGTTTATTTTTATTTTTATCAGAAAATAATTTAATGGCTCAAAACTATTCAGTATTGACCAAGTCTGATACATTGTCCATTGATTCCAGGATTTTTGAATCAATCAGGAAAGTTATCATAACAAAATTCAAGGGAGTTATTGAAGATGATAAACCTAATTGTATTATATATTTGGATGCACATTGGCTGAATGAAACTATCTTACTGGCTGCTGATGATTTAATATTGGCTAAAGAAATTCCGGAAAGTGTTCTGGTCGGTATTATTCCCGAAAATAGGGAGAAAGAATTAACTGAAAAAGACTATCTTTCAAAATTTATCACAGAAGAACTAATTCCCTATTTATCGAAAGAATACAGTATATCTTCCAATATTACTATTGCTTTCTATTCTTTCGGAGGTTATTTTGCCACGCATTTGTTTCTCCAGAAGAATGATATTTTTAATTCCTGTATAGCCATTAGTCCAACATATTGGCCAAATAATTGTGAAATTCTCGAGTTGATGGAAAGGAAATCAAAAGACAAAAGTATCTCGGGTAATTTGTATCTTGCAATCGGCGACAGGCGATGGGTTGAAGTCTCAGTACGGGATTTTGTCTTTAAAGCAAAAACAATATTGGAGAAAGACAATAATATCCGATTTAAATTTAATGATTTAGAAGGGTTTAGTCATAGCTCAACACCTACTGTTGGTTTTGGACTTGGACTTGGTTTCATTTTTGATGAGTGGGAATGGGGTAATATTCTGGAAGAGCAAAATGAGTATTTAAGGGTTTATCCAAGATCTTGGGGACATCTTGAACTTAAAGGGGATGCTTTGTGGCATATGCGAAGAAAAATTGAAGCAAGAGAGTTTTACGATAAGGCTTTATCTAACTTATCAGAAGATCAGGAGCTATCAGTGGAGAAAGAAGTTGAAATTCGAGAAAGATTGGAAGAAAAAATCAAAAACTGTCATTAATTAAGAGATTTTGTTGAATGCTTCTCTTCTCTCAAAAGATGAGAAGATATAGAATTCCTTTCCGGATATTTCATGATCGATACCAGCGATAGTACCAGATCTTTCGACACATGGCAAGGTCCATTGTCAGACAGTAGTTTTGGCGGTCGTTTGTTTGTCAGGCCTACCACTTTCATCGCCCTGTCAACCGTTCGTTTGACATCCTCTGCATTCACGATTTCGCACAGTTTCCAATGCGCGATGTAGCGGCTGTAATCATCCATAATGGTGGAAAGGTAATACCATCCCCATCCGATAATTTTGCAACAGGTAAAATCGCAACTGTCAAAAAGCTAACAACTAAGTAAAATCAAGAAAATATGCCGAAAAAAGGAGAGTAATTTTTACCCTCATTATGCGAACGAGAGTAATTTTTTTGTATTTTTGCCCTTGTGTTAAAAACGAGAGTAAAACTTACACTTGAAAGATATGAGCAAATTTGATCGTAAGAAACCATATAATGACCTGCCATTGCTACCGCCAAAGGCAGATATTGAAACGAAAAAGATACTTCGCAAAACCATTTCCGCCGGTAGGGCCCTGGCACAACTCAACGGTACTTTGTTGAATTTGCCCAATCCTACCCTGTTTCTGGACACGATCTACCTGCAGGAAGCAAAGGCGAGTTCCGAAGTGGAAAATATCATTACAACCAATGACGAACTTTACAAATCCCTTGTAGCCGACAGAAAAGTGCAAAATTCTGCTACGAAAGAGGTGTTAAGTTACAAGGAAGCACTTTGGTCTGGGTTAGAACAACTAAAGACCAAGCCTTTTATCACCACCAACCTTTGCATAAGAATTGTGCAGTGTATCAAACAAAACAACGCCTCTATCCGGGTTACTCCGGGCACAACGTTGAGTAATACACAAGGCGAGGTGATTTATACCCCGCCAAGTGGAGAAACCGTTATCCGGGAGAAATTGGCAAATCTGGAAAAGTTTATCAATGAGGATGAAAGCATAGACCCCCTTATCAAAATGGCGTTGATGCACTATCAATTTGAAGCCATTCACCCATTTGCCGACGGTAACGGACGAACAGGACGGATTTTGTTATTGCTCTACCTCAAACTTTCGGGGTTATTAGACACTCCGGCCATTTATTTGAGTGGGTACATCATCAAAAATAAGACGGAATATTACCAAAGACTACGTGGTGTAACTGAAAAAAATGAGTGGGAAGAATACATCCTGTTCATGTTGGATATGATAGAGCAGACTTCTGCAAGAGGTTTGGAACGGCTAAACAACATAACAGAATCAATAGACAAAACCGCTGAAGAAATAAAAACAAAATTGCCAAAAATCTATTCCAAAGATTTGGTTGAAATTTTATTCCGGTTGCCATACACCAAACGGCAGCATCTAATTGATGAAAACATCGGAAACGCCAAAACAGTCGGAAATTATTTAATAACGTTAGAAGAAAATGGATTTTTGAAATCGGTAAAAGTCGGAAAAGAGAAATTGTATTTGAATGAAAGGCTGTTGAAGATTTTGGAATAATAAATATTGCCCGGAGAGCATAAGACTCTTGCTGCATTTTCAGTTCCATTGCCACCGCAAAAACAACCTTTACATTTCTATCCCTCTCAGGTTAACTCCATCAATCCCCGTCAGTTCTATTTTCAGTCGACTATTTGTAGTCAACTGAGGATGCAATCTTCCGACGATAAATATTACAAAATCGATGTTGCTGAATGTAGAACCAATCTCACCATCTGCTTGATAAATCCTGCCATATTTTTTCTCAATCTTTGCTGTACGGTTTTTTTCTTATTTTTGAACAAGTAAAAACAATACTGTTGTCGGAGGAACGTGGAAAGGCATCCATTACATGCGAAGCCTTCCTTCCAGCGTGAGGAATCCCCCGACACCCGGGCAAGTGAAGCAGCGGACAAAATTCTCCATCATGATCGAGTTTCTAAAACCGCTCACACCTTTCCTGCGGATAGGGTTCAAAAGCTACGTCAACAGGTAGACAGCGTTCAATGCAGCGATGTCTTATAATGTCAACAATGCGATAGATGGTGAGGTTCCCGATTATGTGTTAAGACGTAGATATACAGTCTTGTTTTATATTGATGATGTTTTGGGGTGTTGTTTGCTGTCTACTCTTTTCTCCTTTTTACTTCACAGTAAAAAGCCTTCTGATTTTTCAACACCCTTTCTTACTTTAGTGGGATTGATTTTTTTCAATTTGCTAATATTCTGCATTTTCCATTGTACAGATGGAAAATGTAAATATTCCTCATATTCAGTATGTCGGGACAGTTCTTCCCCGGCCTCGAAAGCAATTAAAAATTCCTTGTCCTGTAGGCTCAAATTTGAATTAATGAAATCAATCAATTTCTCCCGAGTTTCCTCATATTCATTATACGAAAATGGAATTTTAGTCATTTCCGAAAATTGTTTCACAAGCGTTTCCTGATGATCTACTCTATTTGGTTTGAGCGACTCAATAATGGGCCGGTCGCCACCCAGAAGGCAATAGAGAAAACCTCTTTTAATCTGGTCAAAGTTAGTGATGAAGTCGAACATCAAAGCTCTACTCTTCCTCTAAAGTCGGGATAATCCTTAAAAGCAATTCAACCTGTTGCCGGTACATTCTATTCATAATAGACTAAATCTCTCGGTAAGGTTATCTGATATTTTGGATCATAAACGCCATTTTTCGCGTTGGAACGTTTCCCTTTGCCCAAGTCTATCCTGTCCAAATTCAATTCATGGAACCACGAATGCCCGGCTTTTTCTGCCATATAAAGAAATAGCCGTTTCACTTTTACAGATTTATTTTCCTCTAATAATTGCTGCAGTAATTTTGGCCTCAATCCATTAAGCATTTCCATGATCTGGTACAAATCGGTAAGATTGTAATACTTGGGAGCAAGGTCTAAACTTTCCAGAAATGCCCTTTCAGGCAGAGAAACCGCTACCTCGAAATTGTTTTCATTGACTGTTGATATTCCTTCCTCGCTATATTCCGAGGATTTCTTCAGTATATCAACACCCCAGTCATATTCCGAAAACCATTTTGGAAACCATGCACCCCGGGGGCTATATATTACTATCGTTTGCCGGCCAAGTGGAACGTAATGGGCCAATCCCCGCATTTCTAAAGCTGGTACCGCTCCTATGTGGAGTTTCTTACCTAATTGGCTGTTGTAGCACGACAAAGCACTAAACAAGGTAGGTTTTTCACCTGTCCTGTACATCACAGCGTCATCTATTGCCGTAAGCCATTGCGAATTACGGTAATGTCTCTGCAGAGAATAGGATATTCCATTTTGATTTAGCCACGAGCCAAAGTACAATGCCCCGGGTGGAAATTTCTGCAGTAATGAGTTTATTTTTGTTTGTCCTGTTGTAGTCATACTGCAAATATACTAAAAATAATAAACTATATGCGTTTGTTTCAGAATCTTTATGATTATTCTCCATCGGCCTGATGGTTGGCATACTCTCGACTTTGCTGATTTGCTTCGCAATTCGCAAACTCAAATAAAAATGGATGAAGATCCTCTCCGTCGGCATGGATTATCATCCATGCCCTTTGTTCAAGATCACAATTTGTGATCTCAAACAATCATGTCTTCCTTTACGCTCCTTATATTGTATATCTTACTCTGTATTATGGCTAATTCCATGAGCTATTTAATTATAATCAAATTCTCTTTTATCTTGGTTTTACAAATCCTATCGGATTACGTAGTTTGCCGGATAGTTTCTTTTGCGCTTGCAGTTCAGCCAATGACTCATTGATAAGTTCTAATTGCATCCTCGTATCTTCGTTGATATCATTGTAGTCGGTGAATACCTCTTCCATATATTCCTTGAGTTCGCTTACCTCTTTTTTTAGTTCCGACAGTTCATCCATTGGTGAATTGGTCAGCATATTTCGCACAAACATGAACGCACGCATGATTCTTATATTTGCCTCTATTGCCACATCACTGTTGAGAAGACCTGATAGCATAGCCACGCCCTGTTCAGTAAAAACAAAAGGGATTGCCGATTTAGGACGCTTGGCTCTGGATGTCATCACAAATTGTGATGAGATGCCTTTCCATTCAGTCTCTGTCAGTTGGAACATGAAATCTTCGGGGAAACGCTTTAAATTCCTTTTTACGGTTTGATTCATAACCCTTGTCTCCACACCGTACATCTCTGCCAAATCAAAATCCAGCATGACCTTTACGCCCCTTATATCGTATATCTTACTCTGTATTATTGCTAATTCCATGAGCTATTAAATTATAATCAAATTCTCTTTTCCCCCTTCTATAAATCCTTCGGTATAATATATCACCAATCTGATAAGCTTGTCCGATACAAAAGTAAAAAAATACAATTAAATACAATTAAATACAATTAAAGTGCTCGGTTATTACGGGCTAATACAATAATTTCGCATCGGTAAAAAATGAATTAATCAACAGATTTTTATAGTGCGCAATATCGAAAACTGTGGTTAATGTGCTTATAAATATTTATTTTATTTTATCGGGACTCGTTAAGAATATAGAGCGAGGTGCAAAAAATTAAAAATCAGAAGTATGAAAAATCTTATTAAATTATTGTTTTTTTCTTTTATTTTGATACAGGCCTATTCCTGTTCAAATGAAGAATTTGTACCAGAACTAAATACTGGCAGTTTTTCCGGGAGCGAAAATAAAGCTTTAACCCAGAAAGAGGCGGAAAAGCTTTTTTCCGAAGTCTTATCCAAAGCAACTTATGAAGAACCTACACTAAGGGCTTTTCTAAAGAACCAGGCTCTTCAAACAAAGGATAATGACTATAACGTATTTTATCCACTTACAAAGAATGAAATCGTAACTGGAAATAAAACATTTGTTGAAGTATTGCAAAGCTACGCAGGATATAAAGATCAGTTGGCAGATATAGAAAAAGCTGCACCATTGTTAAATATTTTTATTCCTGACCTTACGTTGTTCGATGAAAGCCTGTCAATTTACAACCTGGACATTAATGATAGTGATATACCTGTTTTTAATGCAGGAAAATTCTATTGGAATGGTATTGTTGTGGATTCAATAACCGAAGAGACAATTAACGAGTTACCAATGTTCCATACTTTAGTGGTAAATGAAAGTCCGAGGAGAAAAATTAAAAACCTAACCACTCGCTCTGCAGGAGCAAATCTAGAGTACGATTTTGTAGACGAAGCCTATGATCCTCAAAAGACAAACGTGTCCCAAGTTTCCACCAGAGGTAGGAAAGTAGAACCTATTTATTTGCCGGAACAGTTATCTGAGCATGTAAATCCTAGAAATAATTGGGTATATACAAGTGCATTCCCTGAAGGAACGTTAAGTGCTTTTAACAAAGCTGGAGCTGGAAATGGAGTACTTAGGCCGACTATGTATTTCAATCTTAATAAGGTTGAGGATATAAATTCTGACAATGTAGTCCTTGACCATCGCGTGAGTGATGTTATTTTCCGTATGAAGATAGACCCGAAATTATATTCTTATATTAACAAGTTCAAAGAGCCGAGTTTCCAATCTCCATTTCTCCAACAATGGGTATATAAGAGTAATGGTGGAGCTCCCTCATTTGCAGATATACTCTCACACTTATGGACTGAAGGAAATTTTACTTTTAAGATAAATGTGGTCACGGGCGATCGTGTACAGCTATTAATTCTTTCCATGCGACCCCAAGATATTTTTTCTGTAACGATAAGGGGAGAATTCAAACATAAGACATGGTTTCATAGACGAGAATATAAATATTGGATTGTAGAGGGGGAATTGGGCTCAAAATGGTATTATCCGCATGAAAATGGTACTGACGCTCGCCTTTCCTCATGGAACCCCTTTGAAGAATCATACAAAAGAACAATTTTTGTAGCAGCTGCAGGAAGTAATGCCAATGTCAAGAGAGAAGTACAAGTAACTAGTACTACTGTGATAAAGAATGGCGGATCAACTTCTAGTGGATCAAAAACAACCTTTCCAGTAACAAATGGGTCAGGAGGTGAATCAAGCATAAACATCACGAACAGTTGGGAAGTTCAAAATACAGTAAGTAATACTTCCAAAGTAAATATAGACATTACAAATAAAGATATAGATGGGGGGAATAATTTTGTCCACTACTTTGGAAGAAGTCCTATATCGTATGTAATGAGCAACAAGGTTTATCTGGAAACTGAAAGGTTCGGCTTATTTGATATATGTATCATACCCGTTAATAAAAATATTCAATGGAACTAAAAACGTCTTGGAATAACTTCGTATCTTGTTCGACTAGGAATGGTCGAACAAGGTTATATTTATATAATTAAAAAAATTATATAGAAATGAAAACGGATAATAATTTAAAAATGAAGAAATACCACTATCTTTTTTGGACTTTATCGCTACTGCTACTCATTGTCTCTTGTTCGGAAGAGGAAATTCCCCAAAATCATGATCTGGACAATACGATATGGGTGAAAGTGGACGATTCTGCAGATGGGAAGATCCATTATGTAGAGAAACTGATCTTTACAAACGGATATGTTCACGAAGTGCTCTTCGACATATCGGGAGATACTTTGCTTGAAGTGTTGACCAGATATGAATATACCTATGATAGGCGGGAGGGGCGTATCCTCTATTTCCATCCCTCCGGGAAATATCTGGGTAGTTTTCAGGTCAGAAGTGGCGGAACAGTCATCTTTTACGCAAACGACACATATGAACTTAAAGGCTTTTTTTCAGGATCATTATGAATTCAAAACGAACAATATTATTATTTACAGCTTTTATAATAGCTTTTTCATTCAGCGCATTGTCACAGAATCTCAATAAATATGAGGTACAGCTGGAATCGGGTGTGACTGCAGGTATTGCAAAATCAACCAGTTTATACCTTTTATCTCTTTCGGGGGGCTATAGAATAGACAGTCAAATAACCCTGGGTGCCGGTGTAAGTTACGAGAATTACGACGAGGCCCACCTGCTTCTCGATGAGAAGGAGCTTTTGTATAAGGATACGGGACGGCGCTCTTTTTGGGTACCTTTTGCACATGCGAAATATACGTTCTCCTCACGTGGCAAGATCGCTCCTTACGTCAAAGGCCGGGTAGGATATGGGATTTTCGGCGAAAAGAGAATCCCTGAAAAATATGACAGGCTCATCTTTTACCAGGCCAAAGGGGGAGTAAATACATCGCTTGATCTGGGATTCTCTTATCCACTTGTGGGAGAAACCCGTATATTGTTAGCTGTTTCTTATCATTATCATCGGTTAACAAATAGATACTTGGAGCATCCATGGAAATATAGTCGGTTGCAACACAATTCCTCCGTAGGATTAAACTTCGGTATTCTCTTTTAAGACAAATGTTTAGTGAAATGGTAACACTCTCATTTGACTTTGTTGCAACGGTATAAAAAAGTAGGGGTTATTGGTATATTTTTGTATTTGCAAACTAAAAATGTAGATACATATGAGTACCTTACCAACAACCCCGCACAAAGATACATACAAAATAAGAAATTGGAAAGAATACAATCGAAGTTTATGCAACAGGGGACGTCTGACTTTATGGATAAATGATTCGGTACTGGATGAATGGGAAAAAGCTTCCCAAAAGCAAAAGATAGTTGGAGAACAGACTTATTGCGACAGTATTATCCAATGCTGCCTGTTGTTGAAAATCAATCATGGGTTGAGACTGCGCCAGAGTACGGGTTTTGTTGAAAGTTTATTTACGCTGATGGGTAAAAGTCATTTGCCCGTACCGGATTACAGCACGCTTTGCCGCCGACAGAACAGCCTTCCCGTAGAAATCGGGGACAGGTTGGCAAGAGGCGAGAAATTAGCAGTGGGGATAGATTCCACCGGATTGAAAGTGTATGGGGAAGGCGAATGGAAAGTGCGTAAACACGGCTATTCCAAGCGTCGCACGTGGCAAAAACTTCACCTGTGCGTTGATTTGGATACGCAGGAAATCCTGTCGGTAGAATTAACCGGCAACGATGAAGATGACGCTTCGGTAGGAGCTAATATGTTGAGGGATAAGACGAATAATATCAAACGATTTGCCGGGGACGGGGCATACGACAAGTTCGGATTCAGGGAAGTTTTGGGAAGCGACATTCTTCAGATTATCCCGCCTCCCAAAAATGCGGTAATACAAAAGGGTAGCAAAAAGACACCTTTGCCCGATTATCTGATTCAGCGCAATAGAGCCGTGGAAGAGATAAACAAACACGGCTCCAGGCGTTGGAAACAGGAAAACGGCTACCACCGACGAAGTCTCAACGAAGTAGCCATGTTCCGGTATAAGACGATTTTCGGCGGAGAATTAGATGCCCGAACACTGAAAAATCAGACAACCGAAGTCAAACTGAAATGTTTGGTGTTAAACAAATTCATCGGGACAGGTATGCCCGATGCTTACAAAGTATCTTAATTAACTGCGTAACGGCAGAAAAGAAAAATACCGTCTTGACTACCGTTGCAACAAAGTCCTCTCATTTCTACATGCTGCCTTTTAAAAATTATATGGAAATGAGTCCACTCCGAAAAGTCGAAGCTGTAATTTTCGCACAATAAATTTTATAAATCAGCTGAAATTTCCCTGAAAAAGTTCTCTGACAAAATACAATACAAATTCCATTTACAATATAATTCGCAGTTTAGTTTACTTCGCCGATGCCGAAAACGATCCCATGCCTAAAATGTATATACCGGTTATTTGGGCCGAAGTAAAATTGACCATCAAAGAATCTGTAGAAAAAATTTCTGTATAGTAGAAATCATAGAAGACTACTGGTTAACACCTATCTCCCCGGCGGTGAAATCCGTGTGCCGTTTTGTGTTCCTTTCAACATCCCCCGGAACTCTTGATACCACCCTCGTTTCGATAGTGCGCCGGATCCTACCGTCAGTCCTGTTTGAAGAAGGATTTAGGTTTTTTCTATTTATTTTTTGTCAAAGAAATCTGGAATTATAGTTGAATATTCTGGTATTTTTTTGTTTATTTGCAAGTAAAATAGTGCAAAATAACAGTTGGTATGATTCGTGATTTGACTGAGCTGCTCCGGAAAGCGAAGAACCGGCCTCTACGGAGGATGGTTGTTGCCGCCGCTGAAGACGAACATGTTTTGAAAGCTTTGCAAGAAGCCATGAAGGAGGAGATCGTCATTCCCCTGCTGGTGGGTGATGAAGAGAAGATCGGGCTTATAGCGCGATCGATCGGTTTTGTGCTGGATGATATCGAGGTGATCGATAATCGGGAGGGAGCAGCTGTCTCCGCCCGGATAGCCGTGGCAAAAGTAAAAAGCGGGGAAGCGGATATCATCATGAAAGGTTTCGTCAATACCGGCGATCTCCTGAAGGCGGTCTTGGATAAGGATTCGGGTCTGCGTACCGATCAGTTGCTGAGCCATGTGGCCTTCTTTGAGTCGCCCTATTACCATAAGATATTTTGTGTGACGGATGTGGCGATGAATATCGCTCCCGATCTGGAGGCAAAAGTGCAGATCATCCATAATGCGGTGAAGGCATGCCATGGGATCGGGATTGAGAATCCCAAGGTAGCGGTGGCAGCCGCGGTCGAAACCGTGAATCCAAAGATGGAAGCAACGGTCCATGCCGCGCGGTTGAAAGAGATGAACGAAAAGGGTTTGTTGAATGGATGTGTTGTCGATGGTCCCCTCGCCATTGATATCGCGGTAAATGCGGATGCGGCACGGCATAAAGGAATAGGCGGGGAGGTAGCAGGCCACTGCGATGTCATCCTCGCCCCCGACATAGAAGCGGGAAACATGTTTTACAAGGCGCTCAACTTTCTGGGAGGGGCTTCCTCGGCAGCCGTGGTGATGGGCGCTTCAGTACCTGTGGTGCTGACTTCACGGTCCGATGATGAAAGGAGCAAATTGCTCTCAATCGCTCTGGCCACACTGATTGCTTAACAGACCAAGTTTACCGTGTGCTGTGGTTTCTAAAGGTAGACGCTTGGTTTTAGTCGTCCGCAGATCAACAAAATGACTTTAAACTGATAAAACAAGATATTCAAATGGGAATCAATACGCGTATTTTAGTGATTAACCCGGGTTCCACTTCTACAAAGATCGCTATCTTTCAACAGGAAAAGGTGATTTTTCTGAAGACCATCAAACATTCTCAGGAAGTGTTGGGCAAATTCAAACGCATCACAGACCAATTCGAACACCGTAAAGAGGTGATTTATGAAGAACTGAAGAATGCCGAAATACCGCTGGAGACCATTGACGCGGTGATTGGCCGCGGGGGATTGGTGAGGCCCATCGGTTCGGGCGTTTAC
Source organism: Proteiniphilum sp. X52 (assembly GCF_003712195.1). Lineage (GTDB taxonomy): Bacteria > Bacteroidota > Bacteroidia > Bacteroidales > Dysgonomonadaceae > Proteiniphilum. The sequence continues at coordinate 77,172 of NZ_RDSD01000010.1, forward strand.
CGGGTAAACGATGTAATGAAAAAAGACCTGCTGGAATGCAAACGCGGTGAACACGCCAGCAACCTTGGTGGATTGATCGCTGCGGACATTGCAAAGTTACTCCCCTCTGCCGAGGCTTTTATTGCCGATCCCGTAGTAGTGGATGAGCTGGATCCGCTCGCCAGGTATTCTGGACATCCCGACTTTGAGAGGAATTCTATTTTCCACGCGCTCAATCAGAAAGCGGTTGCTCGCTCGCACGCTAACTCCATCATGAAAAAATATGAGGATATGAACTTGATCATAGCCCATTTGGGGGGAGGTATTACGGTCGGCGCGCATCGCAAGGGAAGAGTTGTGGATGTAAACCAGGGACTGGATGGCGATGGGCCTTTTTCTCCCGAACGCTCGGGCTCACTGCCTGTGGGAGCTTTATTGAAAGCCGCATTTAGTGGTCAATACAGTCACGAAGAGATGTACTCGATGATCATCGGTAAAGGTGGGATGATGGCATACCTGGGAACAAATGACGCCTATTTGGCTGAACGGGAAGCGAAAGATGGCGATGAAAAATGCAAAGAGGTGCTGGAGGCAATGGCCTACCAGGTGGCGAAAGAGATAGGAGCCATGTCCACCGTATTGAAAGGTGAAGTCGATGCGATCCTGATCACCGGGGGAATTGCCAACAGTAAATGGTTCTGTAATCTTGTCATTGAGCGGGTTTATCGGATAGCGCCCGTACATGTTTATCCGGGACAGGATGAGATGGGTGCCCTGGCCGAGAACGCTCTGCTTGCACTTAACGGGGACATTGAGATAAAAGAGTACAAGTAGGTTTTTATCCAGAACCCTCTCATCCGGCACTGAACAAATGTTTTAGTCGATGTATCTTTTTAATCCCGAGAATGATCTCGCCCTGGCCAATTTTACGCCCAATTATACTCCGCCTGCATCCGCAATCCGGATGGCGGAGGAATTGGCTGTTTTACCTATTTGGTATGGCGGGAAGGATGTTGCCGGAAAGAATAATTGTGATACCAAAGTGGTTACCGGGGGAGAGTTGAACCGCTCATTCCTGGAGGCTGTAAAAAAGATCCTGCCTGTAGAGGCGTCGCTTGTCTCATTTTCCGATATCGCGTCATACCCTCACCTGGAGATTGTTCCCTGGGGATGGAACCCTGCATTGAGGAGAAAACTGATATCAGAGGGAGTATCACAGCGACTGTTGCCTTCACCCGAAGAATTAGCGTGTTTAAGAAGATATTCCAACCGGCGGTGTGCCGTGGAAATATTGCAAGAGTTGAGAGCTGAAGAGGAAAGTTTTTGCGGAGAGTCCCGTTTTTTCACAGATACGGAAGAGTTGTACGGGTGGTTGCAGTCCATATCCGGAAATAAAGTGTTGAAAATGCCCCTTTCGGCCAGCGGTAAAGGGCTGATATGGATATTGGGAGAGATCACGGATAAGCAGCGAGACTGGTGCCGGCGGGTCGTCCGGGAGCAGGGCGGAGTGGTGGCAGAGCCGGTATTGGCCAAGGTGCGGGATTTCGCGATGGAATTTTACCTGCAGGAAGGGCGGGTGCGTTTTGCGGGCTATTCCATGTTCAGTACAGCCTCTTCCGGCGCATATAGGGGCAATGAGCTGCTTGGCGATACCCGGATTCAGGAAAAGCTTGCCAGCTTTGTTTCGATAGACTTGTTACACAGGCTCAGAAGCTCACTGTCTGAGAAGTTGCCGAACCGCTTCCCGCTTTATACAGGCTACGCGGGAGTAGACATGATGGTATGCGAAACATCCGCGGGTTATTGTATCCAACCCTGTGTGGAGATCAATATGCGGATGAATATGGGGATGGTGGCACACATCTTCCATGAGCGATACATCTACCCCGATGCGGAGGGCCAATTGGTGGTGGATTATTTCAAGAAGCCGGAAGGCGCTTTATCCTTCCATGAGAAAATGCGACGGGAGTCCCCTTTAAGGGTAGAGAACGGAAAGATACTTTCCGGCTACCTGTCGTTGACTCCCGTTACCAGAACTACCGGTTATATCGCTTATGTGAGTGTTTGGAGAAAACAGCAATAATCCGATTACAGATTACCAATAACCAATGGTAAGCCAGACCTTCCGCATGCTTACCATTCTTGGATAAATATTGGCACATCAGTAAATTATCCCCTCATCCCCTCATCCCCTCATCAAATTTTCACCTCAACCAATTCATCCTTTTTCCTCCGCCAAATAGTGGTAAAACAGGGGAAGAGTCCTGATACCGTTATAGAACTGTTCCAACGGGAAATTCTCATTGGGTGAGTGGATAGCGTCCGACCCCAGTCCGAATCCCATCAGTACCGACTTAACTCCCAGTATTTCTTCGAAAGTGGCAATGATAGGTATACTGCCGCCGGAACGGACGGGGACGGGATCCTTTCCGTAGACATCTTTCAATGCTTTCTCTGCCGCTTTGTATGCGGGAAGATCGATGGGACATACGTAGGATGGGCCCCCGTGCAGGTATTCGACCTTTACCTTTACCGATTTCGGGGCGATAGACTCAAAATATTTCACGAACAGTTTTTCTATTTTCTTGTGATCCTGATTGGGTACCAGGCGGCTGCTGATCTTGGCATAGGCTTTGGAAGGCAGCACCGTTTTCGCCCCTTCGCCGGTGTAGCCACCCCAAATCCCGCATACGTCGAAAGTCGGTCGGATGCCGGTACGCTCGTTGGTGGTATAGCCCTTTTCCCCGGACAGTTCTTTTACGCCGACAGCTTTTTTGTATTCCTGAATGGAGAAAGGTGCTTTGGCCATCATGGCCCGCTCTTTCCTGGAGACCTCCGCCACATCGTCATAGAAGCCCGGAATGAGGATACGTCCCTCATCATCCATGGTTTGGGCAATCATTTTTGAGAGCACGTTGATGGGATTGGCCACCGCCCCGCCGAACAGTCCCGAATGGAGGTCGGCTGCAGGCCCCGTTACTTCAACCTGCCAGTAAGCCAAGCCGCGCAGCCCGGTGGTGATGGAGGGCACGTCGCGGGCGATCATCGAGGTGTCAGAGACAAGGATCACATCGGCCTGCAGCATTTTCTTGTGTTTTTTGCAGAACTTCGGAAGGTTGGGCGATCCCACCTCTTCTTCCCCTTCGATAAGGAATTTCACGTTGCATCCCAGTTTACCGGATTGTACCAGGTACTCGAACGCTTTGGCGTGCATGAACGATTGTCCTTTGTCGTCATCGGCGCCGCGTGCCCATATCTTGCCATCTTTCACCACCGGCTCAAAAGGATCCGTTTTCCAGAGGTCGACCGGATCGACCGGCATCACGTCCATATGCCCATACACCAATACGGTTGGCGCTTTCTTATCGATGATCTTTTCTCCATAGGTTACCGGATTCCCGTCGGTCTCCATCACCTCCGCCTTGTCGGCGCCGGCTGCCAGCAGGATTTCTTTCCATTTTTCGGCAGCGCGGTACATATCGGGTTTATGGGCCGGGATGGATGAAATGGAAGGGATGCGGATCAGTTCGAAGAGTTCATCCAAAAAACGTTGTTTGTGTGTTTCTACGTACTTGTTGATTTCGTTCATCATATTTTTATTTTATAGTTTAGTAATAAATAGCCTTATAGATTTCCTTGCATATCCCCCTCCTCTATTTCGCGGCGGCACTGTAAGGTGGTTGATAATGTTGTGGTGTAAAACTATAAAAAAATTCCGGAACATTGGGCCGGTTGCTGATCTTTTTAATTGATTTTTATATCTTTGTGAAATATCTACAATATCAAGAGTCTTTATGTTTTAAACTAAAAACAGCGTCATGAAGAAATGCTTATCGTTTACCTTTTTTATTTTTCTTGTCGGATTAGTGGCATGTGACAGTTCCTTTCAAAACAACAAAAACAGGATGCAGACAACTGATTTTATCCCCCAGGCCAAAGTCGAGGCGGTGATCAATCACCTCAAAGACTCTCTCGGGGAATCTCACGCATTCCGCATAGAGCGGGGTGTGCGGCAGGTAGCAGGGCAATGGGGCGGACAGGATGGCACCGTGGATGATTTTGCGGAATTTTGTAAGAATTCGTTTATGAGCGATACGGCGCGACTCTCCAAGCTGTTCAATACGTTGGAACGTAACTTCGAGGTGATTTACGGTTACTTCCACAAGATAGATGTGATGCTCAAAGCTCCTTTGCAACTCGAAGGGCCTGAGATCACGCCAGTGGACATGATGTTCGGGGGTTACGATGTCCCTGCCCATTTGACCGATGATTTGTATGACAATAAAATCGCGTTTCTTAGCGCGCTGAATTTTCCTTTCTATACTCTGGAAGAAAAAACTGAACTGGGCGCGGGATGGTCGCGGAAAGAGTGGGCCTATGCCAGGATGGGAGACAGATTCACATCGCGGGTGCCGGCAGCTATTTTACAGGATATTTCCAGAACGGTTACCGAGGCCGATGCTTATATCTCCGATTATAACATTTATATGGGAAATCTACGAAATGAGGCCGGGGAACAACTGTTCCCGGATAACATGAAACTAATTTCCCATTGGGGCTTGCGCGACGAACTGAAATCGAACTATGCTGACAACCAAAAGGGATTGGAAAAACAGCGGATGGTTTACAAGGTGATGCAACGGATTATTGACCAATCTATTCCTTTACAGGTGATCAACAGTGAGAACTATTCATGGGATCCGATAACCAATGCGTTGTTTGACAAGAATGGAGAATCTGTTGCCTCCAAACCTGAGGATATCCGGAGATACGAGGTGTTTTTGAAAAATTTTCATGCGATGCGCCAGTTGGACACCTATTCTCCCGATTATCCCACTCAGCTTGTCCGCGCCTTCGATGGTACAATGGAAGTCCCTCAAAAAGACGTGGAAAAATTATTCCGGGGGTTGCTTTCTTCTCCGCAGGTGAAAGAGGTGGCATCCTTTATTGAGTCGCGTTTGGAGAGGGAGCTTGAACCGTTCGATATCTGGTACAACGGCTTCAAATCGGGAGGAGGGATTCCTGAAGAAGACCTGACAGCCATCACTTCGCGGAAGTATCCCACTGCGGAAGCACTTGAAGAAGACCTTCCCAATATTTTGATAAAGTTAGGATGGAAGCCAGCTAAAGCCAGAGAGATTACCTCACTTGTTACGGTGGATGCTTCCCGTGGTGCCGGCCATGCCTGGGGAGCTGCCATGCGGAATGATGTAGCCCGTTTGCGTACCCGGGTCGGGGCGGAAGGGTTGGATTACAAAGGGTACAATATTGCCGTGCATGAGTTCGGTCATAATGTGGAACAGATCATTACCATGAACGATGTGGATTATTACATGTTGAACGGCGTTCCCAATACCGCCTTTACCGAGGCAGCGGCATTCCTTTTCCAGAAAAGGGATCTGGAATTGCTGGGATTGAAGAATCCGAACCCCGAAGATGAATATTGGCTGGCGTTGGACAATTTCTGGTCTTGTTACGAGATCATGGGCGTCTCACTGGTGGATATACAGGTGTGGGAGTGGCTGTATGCTAACCCCGATGCTACGGCGGAACAGCTGAAAGAGGCGGTGATCAGTGCCGCCAAAGAGGTGTGGAACAGCTATTATGCCGGTATATTGGGAGGAGAGGATGAGACATTGCTGGGTATCTATTCGCATATGATCGACTATCCGCTCTATCTGCCCAATTATCCGATGGGACATCTGATCGCTTTCCAGATTGAGCGGCAGGTTCGGGGTAAGAATCTTGCCGACGAGATGGATCGCATGTATACGCAGGGGTGTGTCATTCCCCAGATTTGGATGGAACGCGCGGTGGGTTCACCTATTTCCATTGAGCCGCTGCTTGCCGCGACTGATGAGGCATTGCAGGTGTTAAAGAAATAATAAATAGGGCTGTTTCTTCAAGTTAAATATGTGTGATCCGGGATTGCCTGGATTACGCTGTTGTGTGAGAATGCTAATTTATTGAAAGATTATGCACTGTTTTACGGGAAAATAGCGTAATTTTGCATCCGATCAGGAAAGATGCCGGAGTGGTCGATCGGGGCGGTCTCGAAAACCGTTGTACTCTCACGGGTACCAAGGGTTCGAATCCCTTTCTTTCCGCAGGAAACATTTGAAGTGCTCTGAAAAGAGCTTTTAACAATGCAAACAGATACGGATAAGTGTCGTAATTCTAACGAGTTACGACACTTATTCTTTTTAATGACACTAATTACTTAGAGTAGCATTAGGACCTCGAAGTTATCTCAAAATACTCTTAATTGGCTACAATATGGCTGCAAAAAAAGTTACAAAAAAACAATTGTAGCCAAGAGGAGTTGCCATTAATCCAAAATCATGGGATAATGAAAAAAATCGTTTGAAAGGTCGCTCCACAGAAATCCTACAAGCAAACTTTCAATTAGACAATATCCAAGATACCATATGGTAGTTAAAATTCTAAAAATAAATTTATATGATTTTATTCAAAATTCAAAATAAACTCATTAATTGTTGTTTTTTATCTTCAAATTTACGTATTCGATAAATTCATTAGAACGAGAACAACTGAAAACATACTTCTTGTTTGTAGTGCAAACAAGAACTAAGTTATTCAACTCTGTTGCGTACATATTATAACTGCCTAGTTTATCATTTTTGAATCTACCTAAATAACCAAATAAACCACCACTCCCAAAAGTACGTATAGAACTATCTATGTCAGACTTGGATATTCGAATCACTTTTGTTACCTCACTTAATGGTATTTCTCGCGAACTAAATACCATTTTTAGTGTTATTTTTTTATCAGTCGCTTCTAATCGTATTGGAGCATATATCATTCCTATAATAACAGTAATTAGAAAAACAATCATCATCAAGTATTTCAACCACAACATCGCTGTAGGCCATTTAATTGATAATACGTAAAAAGCTCCTCCTGCTATAAAAACTAAAGTCACAATGGTTACAGCCCATACACTACTACTCCAATGAAATGGAATTGAAATACAATTATTTTCTAAGCCCATAGTAACCCTCCAAATGAATTGTTAGTATTTCCCTAATATAGTACCCCCACTTAGTTGGACTGTTTTATCTATATGTTAAGATAGTTTTTCTAAATTCTTAAGCCGCATTTGCAAAATAGCAATTAGCAGGAGTTTTGTAGGCTAAGGATTGATGGGGACGCTCTTGGTTATAAAACCGGGAGTATCTGTCCAAACCTTTCCACAAAGGTATGCCATCTTCGTAAACATTCAAATAAATGTGCCCATATTTTACGCTGCGCCACAGACGTTCTATGAAAACATTGTCGAGAGCGCGCCCTTTGGCGTCCATTGAAATTTTTATTTCGTTGTCGGTTAGTACTTTGATAAATGTGTCGCTCGTGAATTGGCAGCCTTGGTCGGTGTTGAAAACTTCAGGTTTTCCATATTTGTCGATGGTCTCTTGCAAAACATCGGCACACCATTCGGCGCTCATCGAGTTGGAAAGCGACCAATGAAGCACGTAACGACTGTGCAGGTCTATGACCGCCATCAGATACATATATACCTTTTCTTGGTTAAAATGGCAGGTCGTCAACCTCCTCATTTGCCCCGCTAAAGGGATTTTCGGGAGGTGGCATATCTTCATACCCGTCTTTCGGTGAGCGAGCCGGGGTGTAGTTTTGTGGGTTCTGGGCCTCTATTCTCCATGCTTTTACATCAGTGTACCATCTTCCGTTGAATTCCCTGCTTTCCACATCAAAGTCGATAGTATACAGTTCTCCCGGGTTGAGTGAGACATGTTGGAATTTATTTCCCCATAAAGAAATGCATACCTTTTTAGGATATTGGTCTTGGGTCTCGACAATAATATCTTGTTTTCTCCACTCGCCGTTTCTTCCTGTTCCGGATTGAAGCGGAAGAAGTTGAATTAATTTCGCCGTCAGTTGCATGATTTTTTCGTTCAATAAATTAGATCAATTCCCGCCATGGCAGAGTACAAGCAAGCTTATCCTCTGCTCATTGAGCTTGATGAACACGTTGATTATGGCTCCAAAGACGTAGGTCGGGAACGTTTTTGCCATGCGAAAATAGTATGAAAAAGGGTAATTGCCAAATTAAAAGTAAAAGTCCGGCAACTGTGACGCGAAAGATACCCCCAGTGAAATCATGTTGTTCGCGCGGAGCACCGCTACCGGGAGCCCGATCGTCGGATTATGTCGACATGGAACTACAGCTCTACCGCCGATAATTCCGCGAACGCTTTTTGGTAATCCCTCTCAGCCTCCAATGCGCGGTTGATTGTTTCGTAGTACAAACCCATTTCTACCATATATTCCAACAGCGATATTTCTCCTGCATCCAGGGCTTTTTTCAGGAGATCGGTGTTGTTTGCCGTGATCAACGATTGGCGGTATTTTTCAGCCGCTATTTTCAACCCGGCGGTACGATTATAGAGTATCTGCAGTTGATTGTAAAATTGTTTGCGGGTGTCTGTTTCCCGCGACTCGGCTGCTTTTACCGATGCTTTGGCTTGTTTTATCCGGTTCTTGTTTTCCCACAAAGGGATGGAGATGCCAAGAGAAAAACCCTGGAAGTGTTCCCCGACAACTTTTTCACTCATGTATCCGGCAGAGAGGGTGGGCAAGTTCATTGTTTTGCTCAGTGAGAGTCGTTGTTTGCTTACTTCTATTTCCTGTCTGGCATAGGCTAAGACCGGATTGTATTGTGCTGTTTGTGCAAACCAGTCGTCAAAGTGCAGTGGAAGCGAGATGTCCTCGTACCGCCAATCTTCCAGCAGGATGTCTGTCCCTCCATTCAGCCTTTTCAATTGTTCCAGCAAGGCGGTACGCTCGACCTCGATACGGGATATCTCTCCTTGCGCAATGGTGAGATTGAGTCGTACCTTGTTATATTCCAGACGGCTGACATCACCGGAGTTCAGGCGATCCTCGTAACCCGCGGCAATTGTCCGGGCATGTTGCAAACGCTGATCCAGCTCTTTTTTCAGCGCGTTGTAATAAATCAGGTCGATGCAGTACTGTTTCGCTTCCAAAAGGATGTTCATGCGGTCGGCTTTGTACTGCCATTCGACCAACAGATTCTGTTTGTCGGCTGCTTTGCTTTTCATCCCCGTGATAGTGGCCAGGTCGAATTTTTGCATGATACTGAAATCGGCACGGTTGCCCATATCCGCGGGATTTCCCCAAAGATAATTGAACCCGACCTCCGGGTTTTCAAGATATATGCCTGTCTTATTTTCCAACTTTTGTGCTTCCACACTTTCACGCAGCGCCTTCAATGTTGTATTGTTTTCTTCTATCGAAGCCAATACGGAATTAATCGTTGTCTGCGCATTCAGGGTGATACCTGTAAACAGTATCCACAGGGTTGCCATGATTGTCTTCATTTGAATGCTGTTAGTTGTTTTCTCTGTTTTTTATCTTATCCACTTTTTACAAGATTTCCGATTGCCACCGAATTATCCGGCTGACGATATTTTGTGGGGACTGTTAATTCTCATTATCTTGTAAAACCTCTTTTTCAACCACTTCCCTTTCGCTTATCAGATACATGACCGGAATGATAAAACCGTTCAGAAAGGTGGAGGTCAGTAACCCGCCTAATATGACCTTGGCCATGGGGCTTTGTATTTCGTTGCCCGGAAGGTCTCCACCCAACACAAGAGGGATAAGCGCCAAAGCGGAGGTCAATGCAGTCATCAGAATGGGATTTAACCGGTCTGACGAACCTTGTATGATGCTCTCGAATTTTGAATGACCTTCACTTTGTAAATCGTTATAACGGGTGATAAGCAACATCCCGTTGCGGGTGGCAATCCCAAAGAGCGAGATAAAGCCGATGATGGCGGGAATACTGAGCTCCCCGTTGGTGAAGAATATAACGAATACGCCCCCTATCAACGCCAACGGGAGATTCAGCAGTATCACCGTCGATTGTTTCACACTCTTGAATTGGGCAAAGAGCAAAAGGAAGATCACCATAATGGAGAAGATGGAGGTGATGAACAACATGCGGGATGCCGCCTGTTCACTTTCGAATTGTCCGCCATATTCGATATGATAGCCTTCGGGCAAATCTATTTCGTCGCGGACTCTTTTTTGGATATCGTTGACAACTCCCCTTAAATCACGTCCGGCGACATTTGCCGAAACGACCAGCTTGCGGGCTACGTTCTCACGGTGAATGGTGTTGGGGCCGGAGGAAGAGGTGACTTCGGCAATATTCTCCAGCGGCACTTTCCGTCCATTGGCATCCACCATCATATTCCTGATCCGCTCCATGGTCGAGCGGCTTTCATCGTTCACTTTCAATGTGAGATCGAACGAATTGTTCCCTTCATAGACCTGCGAAACGACTTTTCCCGCCAGCATCACGTTGATGATTTCTCCGAATTCAGGTAACGGGATACCATATTTTGCCAATAGCTCCCGTTTGGGTTCTATTTTCAACTGTGGCCGTTCGATTTGTTGCTCCACGTTCAGGTCGGCAATCCCTTCCACATCCTCGATAGAAGCTTTGATCCGGTTACCGATGGCGTACATCCGGTTAAGGTCGGTGCCGAACAGTTTGATGGCGATATTTGCCTTGGTTCCCGAAAGCATGTGGTCAATACGGTGCGATATGGGTTGCCCTATTTCGATATTTACGCCCGGAAGTAATTTCATTTTCTCCCGTACTTCTTCCAATAGCCGGTCCTTGGAGCGTTTACCCAAAATAAATGGCGCTTCAATCTCCGACAGGTTCACACCCAAAGCATGTTCATCCAGTTCGGCGCGTCCGGTCTTGCGCCCTGTCGTTTGTATCTCCGGTATCGAAAGCAGCAGCTCTTCCGCTATTCTTCCCAATTTGTCCGATTCTTCCAAGGATATGCCGGGCATGGTGCTGACGCTGATGGTGAATGACCCTTCGTTGAACGGAGGAAGAAAGCTGCGGCCGAGTGTGAAGAACAGGATAATCGCTACCACTACGGTGACGGCGGTTCCGCCCAGTACCCATTTTTTATGGTTGAGCGCCCACCTCAATGCATGCCGGTAAATTCCCTTTAGTTTTCTGGCGACGAAAGCCTCTTTTTCAGGAGCATCGTCTCCCTTTCTTGATTTTCCCAACAAGTAACTGCACAATACCGGTGTGAGTGTCAATGCCACGATAGTGGACGCGGTGAGTGCCGCGATAAATGCAATCCCGAGGGGTACCAGCATGCGTCCTTCAATTCCCGAGAGGAAGAACAGGGGGACAAAACTGGTGATGATGATAAAAGTGGAATAAAGAATGGGCATGCGTACTTCTTTCGACGCGTCGTATACAACCGCCAACACGCTTTTTCGCTCCTCCTCCGCTTTTAGCCGGTTCTCCCGCAGTCGTTTGAATACATTCTCCACATCCACGATCGCGTCATCCACCAATGAACCGATTGCGATGGCCATACCACCCAAACTCATGGTGTTGATGGTCAGACCCATACACTGCAGTGCTAAAATGGCCGATACCAATGAGAGTGGGATGGTGACAAGTGAAATAACTGTTGTCCGTATGTTCATCAGGAAAATGAAGAGGATGATCACTACAAAAATGCCTCCTTCCAACAATGCTCTTTGGATATTGCTGATGGAGCCCTCTATAAAGCGCGACTGACGGTAAATGTCGGTGCTCACTTTCACGTCGGCCGGAAGCGTTCGTTGAATATCCGCTAACGATTGGTCTATCTTTCCTGTCAGATCGATCGTACTTGTGGCGGGCTGTTTGGTGACCGTTACCAGAACGGCCGGTTTCCCCTTTTCGGAGGCTACTCCCAGCTTTGGAGCTTTGTCGCCTATCGCCACATCGGCTATATTTTCAATCAAGATGGGCATATCGTCCACACTTTTCACCACCGATTTCGCCAACGCGTCTACCTGATTCGTGGAAAGGACACCACGGATGATATACTCGTTTCCGTATTCATACAATACTCCTCCCGAAGCATTCTGGTTCATCTCTTTTACCACACTCATCACTTCATCCAGACTGACGTTGTAATGCTTCATCCTTTCAGGGCTCAACAATATCTGGTACTCTTTGATTTCACCACCGATCACGGTAACTTGTGCCACTCCGCCGGTGGATAACAGACGTGGTCGAATTGTCCAGTCGGCCAATGTGCGCAGATCCCGGAGAGAAGTGGAGTCGGACGTCAACCCGATGGTAATCAGTTCACCCAGAATGGAGGACTGAGGTCCTAAGGTGGGGTTCCCGACATAATCCGGAAGCGCGTCGCTCACGGCGGAGAGCTTTTCTGATACAATTTGCCGTGCGAGGTAAATATCCGTTCCCCAGTCGAATTCGACCCATACGATGGAAAATCCTGTAGTCGAGGAGGAACGCACACGGCGTACGTTGGCCGCGCCGTTCAAGGCAGTCTCAACCGGGAAGGTCACCAGCCGCTCTACCTCTTCGGGAGCCATTCCCTGTGCTTCGGTCATCACCACGACGGTGGGCGCATTCAAATCGGGAAACACATCCACCTCCATATTGCCGGCCGTGTATAATCCCGCGACCATAAGCAAAACCGCGGCGACCAGCACCACCATCCGGTTGTTTAACGAGAATCTTATTATTTTATTCAGCATGGCACTTCGTCTTTGCGGTTAGTGATTATGGGTATGACCTTCCGGCATCGCGGACGAAATAGCCGCCAGCTTCACCTGATATACACCTTTGGTAACCACCTTGTCTCCCGCTGCCAGGCCTGAAAGGATTTGTACTCTCTCTCCGTCGCTTTGTCCAGGGGTAACCTCCTGTTTTTTGTAATGCTCCTCACCCAGTTGCAGATAGACGAAATAAAGCCCCTGCTCTTCAGTGAGGGATGATGCGGGTACCGATATTACATCGTTTTGCGGATGGGCCAACAGAAAAACTTCGGTGAAAGCGCCCGGCAAAATATCGCCCACGTTATCGAATTCAAATGTGACGGGAATAAAGAATGATTGTCCGTCTGCTGATCTGCCGAATGACAACAGCCGACCGTTCAAATCGGAAAGTTTGTAAACCTGGTTGTCGTAAGCCGGCTTGAAATTGGCAGAGGTAATGTTTTTGAGCGACTTGTGATGCTTTTCCGACAGTTCGGCCCGCAATTGTAACCGTCGGTTTTGGGAGACGGTCGCGACAGGTTGGCCTACTGCTACATATTCTCCCTGTGACACCATTCTGTTCTTTATGTATCCGTTGATGGGGGAGGTGACCTTCACGCCGTGGGCGGTCATATTGGATGCCTGCGCATTATAGGTTGTCTTGGCGGTTTCGTAGCGGAGACGGGTTTGTTCAAATTCTTTGGCAGAAATGATTTGGTCTTTGACCAGCAGCTCCGCCCGTTGGAACTCTTTTTCGGCAGTTTCGAATTCTATTTTAGCTTTGGTCGACGGATCTCCTTCCAGAAGATCTTTTGCAGATATGGTGACGATGGATTGACCTGATCTGACAGCGCCGCCGTCGGTGAGAGAGGGATTGGTAAACGACACAATTCCGTTGGACGTCGCCGCGATAATCACTTCGTCGCCCTGTGCCGCCTGAATTCGCCCGCTGGTCTTGATCACATAGCTGAAAGGGGCTGGTGCCACTTGTTCTACTTCCAAACCTGTCATTTCGGCCTGTCGCCGGGTGAAGAGGATCGCATCTGTATCTCCGGAGGAATGATCATGGTCATGATCGTGGGAGTGACTGTGGTCATGGTCATGCCGATGTTCGTGTGCATCTTTTGCATCCGAAGATGATTCGTGCTTATTTCCGGAATGGCAACCCGGGATAAGCAAGGCCATTGCGATCAATAAGCCTACAATATAAGTCTTCATTTTGATAATAGTTATTGCTCCGTTATGATGAATGGTAAATATTGTTCGGACAGCTATTTCGAGTATAGCCGTCTATCCTGTGTGACAGAATGGTGAAGGTTAATTCAGGAAAGGATGAAAGGCGGAGCACGCAAGCCATGGAACCGGCTTACTTCGGCTGATTTGTAAGATAGGATGTATTCCCCCTGTTTAGGTTTCGTGTAGGTGTCATAAGCGGGGTTTACCAGGAAGTCCGTGACAAGATAAAGCAAAGGCAAAAGCTCAATATGCCCCGGATTATCGCCATTATCCAATGAAGGCGCCTTGATTTTTATCTTGCCATCGGGATTTGTATAATAGGTTGTTTCAGCGATGCAGGTCGGATCGTGATGACAGCTGTGGCCGCTTTGGGCCGGTGGTTGACCATCTTCCGAGGCGTCCTGATGATGCGTCATGTGAAAACAGATTGCCCCGTTATCGTGATGATGATGCGGTATCGTTCCCGCCACCAGCACGATAAGTACAGCAACCGCAATGGATGATATGGCAATCTTCTTCTTCAACCCAATCCTGTTTTGCGACAAAATTACGGGTTTATTTCCTTTTCTCCAAGTAAGTGGTTAGAATTTCAATGGGATGTGTACTATCGTATCAATAATGCCAATTCGAGTATACGCGCTAAACAGTTCTCTCACTCATTACCCTTTCCTTTTGGAATATAGGTCACGTTGAAATCTTTACAGCGTCGTTTTTCCTACACGTAGTCTTCGATGGTATAGCCTGATCTTTTCTCGAATATATCCAACCCACGTCCCAAGAAAATTTCCCAACCTGTATCGGTAAGTATTTCCCGATCGTGGAAACCGTAGTTTCTTTATACAGAAGGCTCCCGGCAGTGAATGAGGCGGAATATGGAGTTGTTGGCCTGTTTGACATCGTTATTTGGTTGAATAGATTAAGTCTTTCACATCCACATCCAGTAATTTCGCGATTTGTATCAAATAAAATTTAATGATTACTGTGAGAATATTTATCCTGAAAAGGTATATCAATGATGAAGGAATGTACGGTAAAGAAGTGGTAGAAACATTGCCGATATATACTGTTCTCCCGATTTAAGGATATAAGAATAACTGAAATATGGACTGTTTCTCTTACTTCAAAAAATCGCTAATACCCAAATTTTTTTTCATTTCTTTGAACAACACAACCATAGGAAATGTTATTTGTTCAAGTTGCGCCAGTAAAAAAGTTGACATATATGGCAGCCCCTGCCGAAAAGTGTACAGCGCGATGATCGGGCTTGACGATAAAACGACCTGCGAGTACTGGACATGGCGGGAAGAAGCGGGATTAAATTTTAAATAATGAAAAAATCTACTGAAAATAAACCCACTTTCTGTGCCTTCTTGCGTGGGGTAAATGTAAAAGGAACGAATATGAAAATGGCAGAAGTCTGTTCCGTATTTGAAAAAACGGGAATGAAAAACGTCTCCTCCATCCTGGCATCAGGCAATATCCTGTTCTCATCCGATAAGAAAAAAGATGAATTAAAAGCACTGTTGGAAAAAGCGATGTCCACACACTTCCATTATGATGCTTTTCTTTTCATAAAAGACAAAACCGAGGTTGAAACCATTTTTACTGAAAATCCATTCGATGCCAATCCCGATTTTCACATTTATGGCTTTGCAGGCATTGCAGGCATTGAAAAAACGCTAATGGAAGAATTTGAAAAGTCGAAAAAAACGGAAGAAGAAAGAGGCTTGATAGCAGCCAACAATTTCTATTGGAGAGTGCCCAAAGGAAACACATTGGAGTCTGAATTCGGCAAAATATTAGGACGGAAAACTTTAAAAGAAGCTTTCACTTCCCGTAATCTGAATACGTTTGAGAAGATCTTGAAAAAAATGTGAGAATATTCCGTATGAAACATAAATCGGCCCTCTTTCTGCATTTTGAGCTTCCCGAATTAAAGCCCCTATTGATATCCACTCCTTAATAATTGCTTGCCTGTTATATGTTCATCTTTATCGGAGCTCAAGTGCTTATATAGCTTTACAACTCTTTCAACAAATGCAAAACTCTTATCTTTCAGAATAGTCTTATTTCACGCTTATACGTCATGAGTTTTTGAGATGTTGATGGTACGGCGAATTTATCATTTATGACTCATATTTTTTTACGTTTTAACCGTAAACTGTTGCTTACCACACTCACACTGCTCAATGCCATGGCTGCTCCTGCGATCATCGGATTTAACAGGAACCCGTTAATGGGGTAGAGAATACCTGCTGCCACGGGAATGCCTATAAGATTATAAATGAATGCCCAGAACAGGTTTTGTTTGATGGTTGCCACGGTTTGTTTGGACAGCCGTATGGCCTGCGGTATCTTGGTGAGGTCTGCTGAGATGATCGTCATTTTGGCCACATCCATCGCGATATCACTCCCTTTCCCCATGGCGATACTTACATCCGAGGTGGCGAGCGCTGTGCTATCGTTGATCCCATCGCCGACCATGGCTACTGTCTTGCCCTGTTGCTGCAGCTCTTTTACAAAATCGGCTTTGTGCTCAGGCAATACTTCTGCCTTGCAATGATGGATGCCTGTCTGCCGCGCAACCGCTTTCGCCGTGGCCTCATTGTCGCCGGTAAGCATATATAGGTCGATGCCCATGCCCTGCAGCTGCCGGATGGCTTCTATGGATGTTTCTTTTATCTTGTCGGAAATCGCAATCACCGAAAGGGCCTGTTCGCTATTTGCGAACCAGACAACTGTCTTGGCCTGGTTGCCCCATTCATCGGCATATTTTAATAATTTATCGGCAATAGCGATATTGTTTTCCGTCAGGAGTTTCCGATTACCGGTGAAATAGGTTTCATTATTGTGATTGGCTTTAACCCCTTTTCCGGTGATACTGCCGAACTTTGTCAAAGGTGCGGTGGCGACTCCTTCCAGGTGTTTTACCACCGCTTCTGCCAATGGATGTTCGGATTGTTTTTCGATGCCGGACAGAATATCTTTGGTGGAATCATCATTGTCCAGCCATTGGATATCGGTCACCTGCGGTTTGCCTTCGGTGATGGTCCCGGTTTTATCCAGTACGACGGCATTTACTTTCTTTGCCAGTTCAAGGCTTTCGGCATCTTTAATCAAAATGCCGTTTTCAGCCCCTTTGCCTACTCCCACCATGATGGCCGTGGGCGTAGCCAATCCCAACGCACAGGGACAAGCAATTACCAGTACCGTGACGGCTGCCAGCAATCCCTGCACTACACTGTTATCTCCACCCAAACTCACCCATAGGATAAAAGAGAGGATGGCTATGCCCACGACTATGGGCACGAAAATCCCCGCAATCTTGTCTACCAGTTTCTGGACGGGCGCTTTGCTGCCCTGCGCGTCCTGCACCATTTTAATGATTTGGGCAAGCATTGTTTCCTTACCGACTTTCACCGCTCTGAACCGGAAACTTCCTTTTTGATTGATCGTGCCTGCAAATACTTTTTCATCTTTCTCTTTCAATACAGGGACAGGTTCACCGCTGAGCATGCTCTCATCCACATAAGAATTGCCTGACGTTACGACGCCATCCACCGCGATTTTTTCCCCGGGTTTGACCACAATGGTATCATCCACTTTTACATTTTCAATGGCGACCTGTTCTTCGGTTCCGTCGGGTCGTATTACTGTGACGGTTTTGGGTTGTAAACCCATCAGTTTTCTGATGGCTGTGGATGTATTGCCCTTGGCCTTTTCTTCCAATAGTCTGCCTAACAGGATGAATGTGATAATTACCGCCGCAGCTTCAAAATATACATGCGCATGCAATCCTCTTTGATGCCAGAAATCGGGGAATAGCATGTTGAAAACGCTGAACAGATAGGCAATCCCTGTGCTTAAAGCAACCAGGGTATCCATATTGGCGGAGCGGTGTTTGGCCTGTTTCCATGCGTTGACATAAAAATCCTTTCCCAGCCAGCACACGACGGGGGTGGTAAAAAGCCACATGATCTCGTTGGCATAGGGCATATCCATAAAGAACATGCCGATGGCTACCACGGGTATGGCCAGCATGATCGCCCAAACGGTTTTCTTCTTGAGCTTTTGGAATTTCCCGGCGTGAAGCGTCTCCAATGTTTCCTGCCGCGTGATCTCATCTTCTATCAACAGGTCATAACCGACAGATTGAACGGCTTTTTGCAATTTTGCGGCATCGGTCATATTGGGTAGGTACTCAACGGTCAGGTTGCCCGTGCCGAAGTTTACGGAAGCATTGACTACCCCGGCCTGATGCGTTACGATCGTTTCGGCGCTACTTGCGCAGGAAGCACAAGACATGCCCAATACCGGAAAAACATGCTTTACGGTGGTAACGCCATAGCCAAGGTTTTTGATTGCTTTCACCGCTTCGGACACGGTTTCGCTGTTATTTACAGTAATCGCCGCCCGCCGATTATTGAGCTCCACTTTATGGGTCTCCACACCCTTGACCTGTGATAATCCTTTATCCACAATCAATGCGCAGTGTTCACTTTCTACATTCTCCAAAGGAAGATAAACTATTTCTTTATGATCGGTTGCCATATCTTGGTTGTTTTAATTTATAACGCAAAATTAGCCACAAAAGATTTGGAGCATGTTATGTAATTGTGGAATTGATTTGTAAGATTTACGGATGTAAAGGGTAATCTTTTTATTTATGCAAAAAATGCGAAGAATATTGTGTTTATTCTCCGCAAGGTAATGTTTATTTATTCAGCGTCCTTAATGCTTTTTTCGTGATGTATCTCGTTTCCTTCGTATTGCTTTGTGTCTCCCAACGCCTACAGAGTTCTCTGACAAATTCAGGTTGGGTCTTACTGGCATCATTCAGCCAGTTGGCTACGCTAACCTGCACATATTTAGCCTTGTCAGATTTTAATGGTTCGAGTATTGATAAACCAAGTTCCGGACTTATTTTCAGGACTTCTATGTGTTCACACCACACTCCACGTGGACGTGTCGATTCGGTTGTAAATCTTCTGATATTTTCATCCGGGTTTGTTGTCCATCCGGAAAGGATTTCGATGCTTTTTTCAAGATTTTGTACAATCTTGGGTCTGACAGCCATCCAGCAAATTTCTCTTACTCCAAAATGTTTGTCAGCCGCAAATGGCTGTATTTGTGCAAGCGTTTCGTTTATATTGAAATTTTCGTTTTTTCCAATCGTATAAGTTGCCCAGCAACGAATAAGGTCGGCATGATGATTTGACATGATTACCAGGAACTCATTGTCGTTATTTTGGGTTGCCTGTAGAAAAAGTTCTGTGCCAATAGCCTCATTTATAGTGTTGACCGTCTGCTTTTTCAGTTGGTCTATTCTTGCTAAAACAGGATTGAGATAGTCTATCCGTTTATGTTGATTGAGTAAATTCTCCAGTAAAAGTTTTTGGTCAACGGCTAACCATTCCACCAGATTGGCAGTTTCAATCTGCCCGGAGTTTAACTGTTGTAGAATATCTGTCGGGATGTCTTTTGTTGAACGGGCTCCTTTTCTTTTGGTTGTTGTCATTTGTATATTATTTCCATGTTTGTTCTAATCTCTTATCTGTTCCCTGTTCTTGTGGTACTTTCTAACCAGCGTTTCGGGATCATTATAAAACTGTTTAAGCCTACTTGTTTTATAAACCCCTTGAATTCGACGGGTTTAGAATTGAGGTCAAGATAATTGTATTTCGTGCGTTTTTAGATATTCGATGTTTTTAAATGCAGTAGCATTAAATAATCCTCATCATTTTCAGCAATAATTTCAAAACCGAGTTTTTTATAAAGTTTCACCGCATAGTTTTCTTTCTGTACACTTAGCGAAGTTTGTTTATAACCTTTTTCCCGTAAATGTTCAATCATTTTCTTCATAAGTTCCGTTCCTATTCCTTTATTACGGTATTCTTTGAATAACGAAAGGGCAAATTCGGGTGTTTTATCATCAATATAGCCGTATCCCTTGACTGCTCCTGATATTACCCGAACCCAAACTGCTCCAATAATTTTTCCATCCAGGTCTGCAACTAAACAGTAATCATGACTCAATTTCCCAAAGTCTTTTATGTATACATTAATCTCAGGGATGTTCAGAACACTTCTTGGAATTGGATTTAGTTCATCTGTCTGATAAATTGCTTCATACAGCATATCCTCTAATTTCCCAATTTCGTTCTTTCTGATTTTCCGTATTACGATTCTGCTCATAAGCGCGATACTCTTACGTAGTGATTATTTCAGGTGGATGAATTTATGATTGTTTATTTTAAACAGTTTTGTTTAGACAGGATTAATCGTTACTTTACAATGCAGGCAAAAATTGCGGTGAACACTCAAAATATTTTGACAAGACGGGCAGATATGTCTCAAGGTCTGTAACTGTAAGAAATATTCAATGCCATTTGACTGTATCTGCCCTAGATTTTCAATCAGGCTTATACGGTAATTTTTTCTGTATCTCAAATCTAATTGTTTTATTCTTTGGCAAGGAAATTTCCTGCATTCAAAACAAAATTTGGATTCGGTTTCCTCTAAATATTCACAGTTTGCAATTTTACAGGTTATGCAATGCTTAGGTTTATTCTCCGTTCTTTTCCTACAGCCCGGGCAAGGTTTTTTCTCCCGTAAATAAGCAATACAGACACCACAATTCATCCCGCACGGGGCGGTTAACTCTTTGTGAAAAACCGGATTCTCCATAGTTTTATCCATTGTTGGTCGTACTCTATTGATGAACTATAGGCAATCTAACCTGTATCGCCTATATCATCACACCTCATCCAGCGGTTTTCTTTTGTCTTTGCCTATTTGCCTGAAATGGCTCGGCGTCAGCCCGGTTACTTTCTTGAATTGGTTGCTTAGGTAAGCAACACTTGAATAGTTGAGGCGGAAAGCAATCTCACTCAAAGATAATTCATCGTACACCAACAGCTCTTTTACTTTTTCAATTTTCTGGGCGATGAAATATTTTTCAATGGTGGTGCCTTCCACTTCCGAAAAGAGGTTCGAGAGATAGTTGTAATCGTGATGCAATTCACTACTCAGCAATTCTGACAGATTCGTTCTGGTATCGTTATCATGATGATGGACAAGATCTATGATGATGTTTTTGATCTTTTCGATGATCCTGCTTTTTTTATCATCAATCACTTCAAAGCCTAATGGGATTAAAACGGACTCTATCTGCTTCTTTTCTTCGGCGGTAGGCTCTTTGGCGAGCGTTACTTCTCCCAGCGTGACGTTTTTCACGTCTAACCCCAGTTTTTCCAATTCCTGTTGAACCACCATGATACAGCGGTTACAAACCATATTTTTTATGAAAAGTGAACTCATAGTCGTTTCCCGTTCATAATTATCTGTTTATGATAAATCTCATAGGCAAACCGGCGGTTAAGCCGGATAAGTCCGGCTTAATTTTTCAGGGAGGTCATATCAATCACAAAACGATATTTTACATCGCCTTTCAGCAACCGTTCATAAGCGGTATTGATATCCTGTATATTGATCAATTCGATATCGGCGGTAATATTATGTTCACCGCAGAAATCGAGCATTTCCTGTGTCTCTTTGATGCTTCCGATAGTTGATCCTGCAAAATTCTTCCGTGCAGGGATCAGGCTGAAAGCTGCAATGGGCAACGGGTGTTCGGGGGCTCCTACCAATGCCAGTGTGCCGTCCACTTTAAGTAGCCGTAGATAGGCGTTCACATCGTGTTGTGCCGAAACGCAGTCCAATATGAAGTGCAGCGTGTTGTAGTTGGCTCTCATCTGTTCCTTGTCTGTCGATAAAATGACCTCATCAGCTCCCAATCGCTTTGCATCTTCCACTTTTGATGGGGAAGTGGTAATAACTACCACATGGGCTCCCATCGCTTTGGCCAGCTTGACGCCCATATGTCCCAATCCGCCGATACCCACAATACCTACTTTGTGCCCGGATCCTATTTTCCAGTGTTTCAAGGGAGACCAGGTGGTTACTCCCGCGCAGAGCAATGGTGCTGTAGCAGCCAGATCCAAATTTTCGGGTACACGTAATACGAAGTCTTCATCTACCACTATACGTTCCGAATAGCCGCCGAATGTCTGCTTGTTAAGATGTACATCGTGTCCGTTGTATGTTTGGATATTTCCGTTTTCGCAATATTGCTCGCTTCCGTGTTTACACTGTTCACATTCCCGGCAACTGTCCACCATACAGCCGACAGCGGCAAGATCGCCTATTTTGAATTTGTTCACACTGTCACCGACTTTTGTAATTCGTCCAACGATCTCATGTCCCGGGACATTGGGATATATGGTCCCGTGCCACTCATTCCTTGCAGTGTGTAAATCGGAATGACATACGCCACAAAAAAGGATGTCGATCTCTACATCTTTTGCCGTTACTTCACGACGGTCGATAATCATCTGTTCCAAGTCCGTTTCGGGAGCTTCTGTCCCGAATGCTTTTACTGAAAATGTTTGCATATAATTATTTTTTATAGGGTTCTTACTCCGCAATCAATATCAAAAGGCAATTTTTTTCGTACATAATCAACTTGCGCTTGATACAAAAATAGACAATATCCGCATAAATTATATGTATATAGACAAATTTATCAGTATTCCCGGTTGCAGGTTTTTCCTGCTATATTCTTTCATTCCTTTAACATGCAGATTGTTGTGGACAGTTTTATTTTTGTATGTTTGTATGGATTGAACTGACAGTGTATCATGCAATAACTGATATCTCTGCATTTATATGTTCGTAAAATTATACATTATGGCAAATTTTTTCGAAAGCCCTTTCAGAGGCAAATTAATAAAAGACCAGATTAAAAACCCGAATATTATTCCGGTTATTATCACGGACATTCATTTGATGATTGTGCGCGTTATTTACTTCCCGACAGGGATGATGTTGATAAATTGATTATTGGCTCTTACTGTTCAATTGGGAGTGGGGTAAGTTTTATCATGTGCGGTAATCAGGGACATCGGTACGACTGGATTTCAAGTTTTCCGTTTTTCTATATGTCGGAAGTGGAAAGTTTTGGCAAGAGTCGCGACGGTTATAAAAGAGCCGGTGATACTATTGTGGGAAATGATGTCTGGATTGGTAGTGAGGCGATGATCCTGCCCGGAGTTAGAATTGGGGACGGAGCAATAATTGGAAGTCGCGCTTTAGTTACTAAGGATGTGGATCCTTATACTGTAGTCGGAGGAAATCCTGCAAGGCCAATTAAGAAAAGATTTGATAATCGCCATATAGGAATTTTACTGGAAATCCGATGGTGGGAGTGGGACGAAAGTATACTTGCGGAAGCTATACCTATTCTCTGTTCGGGTAATATTGATTTGCTCTATGAGTTTTATCGGAAAATAAAATAATCAATTTCCGATTTTCTCTTTTATTCTCAATCGATTGATTTGTTGACTTTTTCCGGAAAGTCAACTAAAATCATGTTGCCAGAAGTATTCTTTGAACAATGGGTAAATGTTACAATGGCCGTACTTCAATAGCTCTAAGGCTCATTTGATATTGCTGACAGGTTTAATATTTGATCTTGATTGAAAAATACTTAGAGTGGTCTCTTAAGTTATTTATCGGATTTTAATTTGCTGTAAATTTCCAGGTCCGTAAAAATATTTCCGGTGAGTAATTCTCCG
This sequence comes from Proteiniphilum sp. X52, assembly GCF_003712195.1. Lineage (GTDB taxonomy): Bacteria > Bacteroidota > Bacteroidia > Bacteroidales > Dysgonomonadaceae > Proteiniphilum. The sequence continues at coordinate 100,625 of NZ_RDSD01000010.1, forward strand.
TCTCTTTCGATGCCCTCAAATTTAAAACCTGATCTTTGGTGAACGCTACAAATGGAAGCCACTTGCCTAAATAATCCCTCTGGCTGTCAATGGTTTCAAAAATATCAATCGAGTCTCTTAGTTCCAATTGTCTTAATTCTATTTCACTGTCGATTTTTATTACCATACTGTTTTCGCTCGTTGTATTGTAAGTAATGATAGCTATAGGTCCCTTGCCAATTAAATTAGGCAAAAGTAATGACTTTATCGCATGCTTGTTATGCCATTTGTCAACGATTATATTCCTCTTTCTCTGCGAGTTCTTTCAGCTTATTGTTCATTTCATTAAATCCCTTAATTGTTTTTTCGGGGTTAAACAATCCAGTGAAAATACCTCTAAATTGTTCGCTCTGGACAAATGTGACCGTCCCGTCTGCGTTGTCTTTTAGCTCGAACCTATGTTCTCCGTCGAATAATCCTTTGAACAATACTGTTCCTAACCATTTTAGTTCCTGGTTTTCCTTTCTTGTGACGATTTTCGGTTTGAATGTCATTGCTTTCCCGCCCGGAGGAGTTATTCTGACAGTTATCTGATTCCCTTCTTCTGCTTTCCCCTCTATGAAGTTGATAAAGGGATTCCAATTCGGATAATTCTCAAAATCGGTGAGGATTGCCCACACTTTTTCGCGTTTTGCCTGAATAGTTATTTCTGTCCTGATTTCTTTTGCCATAATCGTTATAGTAGAATTGTGAATGATAGTAGGAGTAAATATGCTATTTTTTATGTTTTTTCGAAAAGGTTATCATCGATTTATCAACCCGTAACCTATCAGTTTCCTTCGATTTATTTTCTAATTAACGCTGATTATCCTTTGAATGTTTATTTGTTCCAGAAATGTCTCATCGTGGGAGATAACGAGTAGTGTTCCCTGGTATTCATTGATGGCCTGAGTCAGTATCTCGATGTTCTGTATATCAAGGTTGTTGGTCGGCTCATCCAATACAATAATATCCGGTGATTGATCGGCAATGCTTAAACAGCATAACATTAACCGCATTCTTTCTCCACCACTCAATGTGGTACAAGGTTTATCCCAATCTTCTTTCGTGAACAAAAAACGGTTTAACCTGATTTTTACTTCATGTTCATGCAGAGCGGATGTATTAAACTGTTGTGTTTGTTCGTAAATTGTTAGTTTATTGTTTATAAGGGAATAATCCTGATCAATATAAACAGACCTGCTTTCAGTAACAGATACTATTCCGGTTTGTGGTGTGAGATTTCCGAGAATAATTTTGATTAACGTTGTTTTCCCCGATCCATTTGTTCCTTTTATGGCTATCCGTTCACCGCTCGTAATCCGGAGACTTAAAGGTTCGTTCCATACATACTTATCGTTCCCATAGCTGAAATTGATATCGGTGGCAGTAAAAAGTATTTTCCCTTGATGCAGACCTGAATGGTCAAATCCGAATTTCATTTTGTCGGCCTCCGGCAGGGAAGAACGCAACTCCTGCAATTCCTGTGAGATATTTCCTGTTTTCTCAGAATGGGCACCTTCTATTTTGGCAGTACTTTTTTCTGCACTGTTTCTCCACGTATTGGCTACTATTTTGGGCAATCCTGCTTTCGACAGGTTCTTTTTTGCGCGTGCATCCAGTTTCTGCCTGCGCTCGATGGTCTCACGTTCTTTTTCCCTGGCTTTTTTCAATGCTTTTTCCTTGCTTTGAATGTCTTGTGCCAAAGCGTTGACCTTTATCTGTTTTTGCTCTTTGTAAAAGTCATAATTACCACCATAAACGGTTATTCCGTTTTTGTCCAGTTCACAAACCATATTTAAATGGTTTAGTAATTTGCGGTCGTGGCTGACGATGATCAAACTGCATTTTGCGTTTTCTATAAAATCATACAGGCAGTGCCTTGCTGAATTATCCAGATGATTGCTTGGCTCGTCCAATAATACCAGTTCCGGTTGATGAATGGAGATGCCTGCCAGAAAGATCTTTGTTTTCTGTCCTCCGCTTAATGTTTCTATTTTTTGTGACAGATCCAGACCGTTCAATTGCCATTCGTTCAATGCCGTGGAACAACGTTCTTCGATTGTCCAGTCGTCGTTAAGCAGATCATAGTTTTTTTCTGAAATATTTCCGTTCAGGATTTCATATAAAGCTTTTAACTTTTGATCTATTTGCAATGCTTCGGCAACTGTCAGGTGATCATACTGCCCGAAAATTTGAGGGATATAATAGAGATTCGTATCTGTTTTCAGTATTCCGTCCGAGGGTTGCAATTCTCCTGCAATGATTCTTAGCAATGTGGTTTTACCCGCACCGTTGTTTCCAATCAATGCGATTTTCTCATTGGGATTAACCGTTAGATTGATATTACTGAACAGCAGAGTTTTGTCGGGATGAGTATAGGACAGGTTTTGAATAGTAAGCATAATTTCTTTCATTAAAATTAGTCGTTTTCTCGCTATGGCAAAGTTCAAACAAGTTTGACTTTGCTCATTTAGCTTAACGAAAACGTTCTCTTAGTAGATGAATAACCCAACAAACCGTTTTACGATTTGTCTCTATAAAAGTTTGAAAGAAATTATTTTATTTCATTGGTGCTTATTGTTTTGAGCTGTAAAGATAAGTTTTTTGTTTTAGATCAATATCCTTTCTTTTTGAAAATTTTATTCACTAGTATCCATAATTCAACTATTTTATATGTGCAAATATATAGTTTTATACGGATATTTAAATCCAACATTCCTCCCTTCACGGGGATTACATTGCCACGTGAGCGATTTGTATGAAGTGAATTTTGGTTAATTGCCTATTTTCCCTTTCTTAATCAGGAATTTGGCAAATTCCCTTCCTGCTTTCGCATATGATTCCTGAATGCGATAGCCCGTATCAAAGTCCATTCCCGAAAAACTATTCGCTGAAGCATTCTTGATTTTAATTGAAGCAATATGATCCCCGGATTCTATATGAAGAATTTTACCGCTCATATCAATAGAGGCATTACGACGCACCACTCCTACATTAAATCCCGGCTCGGTAAATTCAGTGTTGAACACGATAACATAATTTGCTCCCTCGTCGCCCGAAGCAACCCCAACATCTTCCATATACTTGTCGAATAACTCGAGAAACTTCGGTTCAAAACGGTTCCCCCGGTCTTCAACCCAGTTTTTATGCCATTCATCACCTCTGCCGGCTTCTTTATTATTATAATCAGCCACTTTTTTATCCACATACTCCTGTTCGGTTAACTTACCTACTATCATTTCGTCATAGGTAAATTCAAACTTAATCACCTTCTCGCCTTTTAATGGATCAAGTGAGCCGGAAGTTAAAGTAATACTTTGAGCATAAAAACTCATGCTTAGAAAGCAAAACATACTGAAAGTCAAAAACTTTTTCATAAATATAATTTTTCCCGTTAAAAATATTTTCTGCATCTCATGGGTGTTTTTTGTCTAAAAAGTCAATGTATTCTTCCCTTATTTTTTATGGTCAATGTTAGCCCGAATACTTTTTCTACTCCTGTTTGTTTATACGCGCAAATGTAGTGATTTTATACAAATTCTCAAATTTTTATTTCACTGCCCGTAGTATTTCCCGTTTGCCGGGAGGACCGGGAAGACGTTCCACCCGGTAACCGGCAGATTGGAGTATCCTTCTTACGGCACCTTTTGCACAGTAGGTGGTGAGCACCGCTCCCTGATTGCTGAGGGTATACAATTGGCTGAATATCTCTTGGGTCCACATGCCGGGTTGTTTTTCAGGGGCAAAGGCATCGTAGTAAATCACATCGAAAGCTGTTCCCTGTTGAAACTTGTCCAATCCTTTGATATCCATTTGCAACTTCTTCAGATGAAAGTCGGGAGTTATCTCTACCCACTCTTCCCAGGGAGAAGAGTGAAGTTGTATAAACTTCACTTCCTGCGAGGGATCCAGCAATTTACTATAGTTGAACATCTTCGCCTCGGTGATCGATACCGGATATCGTTCAAGAGTAGTATATTTTACTGTTTTACCCGATTTTTCAGTATCGAGCAAGGTGAGAAATGCATTCAACCCCGTACCGAAACCGATTTCCAATAAGTTGATCTCCGATTTATCGCAATGGCGCAATCCCGCTTCCAGATAGACATGAAGCGACTCCTGAATGGCGCCGTGTGTGGAGTGGTAGTGCTCATCCAATTCCGGGACATACAGTGTATGCGATCCGTCTTCCGTTGTTTCTAATATATGTTGCATAACTATCGGGCTTTCTGTTAGAATCACTAACAAAAATAGGAAAATTTCATGTACTTTTGTAGAATATAAGATGCGCCTCGGACAAGCTCAAGCAAGCTTGGCTTTTCTCTCGGCTTTCATTATATTTGTAGTATAAAATTATCACATGCAAAAATATCTGTATATCATCTTGCTATCGGCACTGACTTTGGCATGCGGTTCCGGAACCAGGAATAATAATGAAGGAAAGCGGATGCTGACGGTGACTATTGAACCTCAACGTTACTTCCTCGATCGGATCGTAGGCGGCGCGTTTGCAATCAATACGCTCGTGCCTCCCGGATCAAGCCCTGAGACATATGAGCCGGCCCCTTCAGTAATGGTTGATATGGCGAAGAGCGATATCTATTTTATGGTGGGTGATCTCGGTTTTGAGAATGCCTGGAGCAAACGCCTCGCGGAAAATAACCCGAATGTGGCTATCGTAAATTGTTCGGAAGGTATTGAGAGGATGGAGGGGCATGACCACAGCCATGATCAGGAACAAGACCACGCGCGCGATCATGACCACCATCATGGAGACATCACGGCACATGTGCATGCCCATAGTGGTGTGGATCCGCATGTGTGGTCGTCACCCCGTGCCGTAAAAGTTTTGATCCGGAATATGCTGGATGCGGTCGTGAAATTAGATCCGGATAATGAAGATACATTCCGTGCCAATTTTGATGTATTGTCGGTAAAAATAGAACGGACAGACAGCCTGATCCGTGATTTGCTGAAAGACGCCCCCTCAAAGTCATTTATCATTTATCATCCCGCCTTGGGCTATTTTGCGCGCGATTATGGCCTGCATCAGATAAGTATTGAGTTCGAGGGGAAAAGCCCTTCTCCTTCGCAGATCAGAGAAATTGTGGACGTCGCCCGAAAGGAAAAGATCAACACTATTTTTATAGAGCGTGGTTTTGACACGAAGAATGCATCCGTGATTGCTCAGGAGATCGGCGCGGAGGTGGTTGAGATCGACCTGCTCAGGTATGAGTGGGATGAAGAATTGCTGAGGATTGCCGCCATTTTAGCCCAAAATGAATAAACTGATCGACATAACAAACCTTACAGTGGGTTACGACAACAAACCGAATGTGCTGAAGGATATCAATCTTAGCATATATCAAGATGATTTCCTCGGTATTATCGGACCGAATGGAGGAGGGAAGACTACCCTTTTGAGAACTATTCTCGGATTGATAAAACCTCAGTTGGGTTCCGTCACTTTCTACGATAAGGGTGAAAAAACAGCCTCCATTAATATTGGTTATCTCCCTCAGATAAACCGGATTGATAAAAAATTCCCCATCTCCGTCTCGGAGGTGATCCTGTCAGGTTTAACCCCCGGAAAAAATATTTTCAAGCGGTATTCTTCAGCAGACAGGCAAAAGGTGAAAGAGGTGGCCCAGAGGCTTGGAATAGAAGAATTGCTGCCGCGCGCGATCGGAGATCTTTCGGGGGGCCAGTTGCAACGTGTGTTGCTGGGAAGGGCCATTGTCGACAATCCGAAACTGATCATTCTGGATGAGCCGAGCACCTATGTGGATAAACTGTTTGAGACCAATTTTTATAAATTGCTGGGCGATATCAATAAAGAGATTGCCATTGTGTTGGTTTCACATGATGTGGGGACGATTATCTCCCTTGTGAAGAATATCGCCTGTGTGAATCAGGGATTGCATTATCATCCGGGTACCGATATATCGCAGGAATGGCTGCTGAATGCATATGAGTCGTGTCCCATCGAGATCCTCGGTCATGGGTCCCTGCCCCACCGTGTGCTGCTGGAGCATGACCATCAGGACGGCGGGTCACATCTACATCCATAGGGATGGGAGATGCGAAGGGGGTTAACCATGCTGTGAAGCAGGCTGCCGGGTATCATCTCTGGCCGATGAGGTATTCCGCTATCTGGACAGCATTCAGGGCCGCTCCTTTACGGATCTGATCCGATACGGTCCAGAAAGTCAATCCATTCTCATTGGCAAGATCCTTGCGGATACGTCCCACATACACAGGGTCTTTTCCGGAGAGTCCCAGCGGCATAGGGTATTCCCTGGCAGACGGGTTGTCGATTACCGCTATCCCTTTGGCTTTGTTGAATGCTTCCCGCGCTTCTTCCACAGAGACGGGGCGTTCGGTTTCGATCCAGATAGCCTCTGAATGTGCGCGCATTACCGGCACCCGCACGCAAGTTGCACTTACTTCTATGTTGGAGTGCATGATCTTGCGTGTTTCATTGTACATCTTCATCTCCTCTTTTGTGTATCCATTATCGGTAAAGACATCTACCTGCGGAATCAGATTGTACGCAAGTTGATAGGCGAACTTGGAAACAGTGGGTTTTTCACCGTTCACCAATTGCTTGTGCTGCTCTTCCAGTTCCCGCATGGCTGCCGCGCCGGCTCCCGAAGCGGCCTGGTAAGTGGCCACATGCACGCTTTTGATATGAGCGATCTCTTCAATTGCCTGTAGTGCCACTACCAATTGGGCGGTAGTACAGTTGGGATTGGCGATGATACCGCGAGGCCTGCTCAGCGCATCCTCCGCATTCACTTCCGGAACGACCAAAGGCACATCATCCTGCATGCGGAATGCGCTGGAGTTGTCGATCATGATGGCTCCGTGTTTGGTGATGGTCTCGGCAAATTCCAGTGAAGTACCTCCCCCTGCAGAGACGAATGCGATATCGACATCCTTGAAATCGTCGTTGTGTCGCAATTCTTTTACTTCGACCTGTTTGCCTCTGAAGTTATAGGATGTTCCGGCACTTCTCGACGAACCGAATAACAGGAGTTCGTCCAACGGGAAATTTCTTTCATCCAGTACGCGGAGTAATTCCTGGCCTACAGCTCCACTGGTACCTACAATAGCAATCTTCATATGGTTGTAAATTTTTAAAGAGTAAAGCACAAAACCTAAAACACACTTTTATAATATCTGAACCACAAAGATATAAAAAAGCATGTAAATGCAGCAAAATGAAGATATTTAACGATAGTGAAAATTCACTTGACAGCGACTTTCCGGGTGATTTTACCGATTTTTATGATATAATAGCCTCTTGACAGGGACAGAATATATTGGTTGGTGCCTGCTTTTACCAGGCGGTGATATACTTTTACTCCCATGATATTGTATATTTCGAGCACTCCATCTTCTGGAAGATTCTCAATGAGAAGTTGGTTCCCTGTCAGTTTGATTGTAGTTTTATCTTGCGGGTCTTCCCTATTTTGAGACCCCTGTCGGTTTTGTATTCGCGTAGTATCCTGGAGTTTTCCGGTATTTTGAAACCCTTCCCTGTTTTGCGTTTTCACCGTATCCGGGGAGACAAGTCTGTTTTGCAGTCCCTCCATGCCAGGCCCGCCTGAATTCCCCTGTGCGGACAAGGGTAAACCGGTTCCCGAGATCAGGTATATCATCAAAAGGAAGGAATAACATCTTTTCATTAGGATCCCATTTGTCCTGCAAAAATATAAAAAAATGTAAAACCTCACATGTTTTGATCTGTTTATCTTTATAACACGCGAGTTTTTAGCAAGGGCAGGAGGTAAACTCGCTCACCTCCTGTGGCTTAACGAAAATATTCAATATGAGCGTCGGCCAATTTAGGCATGGCACCGTGTTGTTGGCATACATACGCCGAGACTTCGACGGCGAACCGGTGAGCTTCGGCTATCGGCCTGCCATGAATAAATGCCGCCACAAACGCTGCGGTGAAGGAGTCGCCCGCACCTACCGTGTCGGCCACCTGCACTTTAGGTGTGGGTTGATAGGATGTTTCTTCGTTATTGAAGACGAAACTACCTTCAGTACCTTTGGTGAGGATGACAATATCGAGAGCAAACCGCCTTAGCAACTGCATGCATAGCTCCTGCTCATTCATCTCTTTCCAACCGTACAGGTCGGCTACCACTTTTATCTCATCGTCGTTTATCTTCAACACATTCGATATCTTTAAGGATTCCTCGATGATGTTTTTGGTGTAGAAATGCTGACGCAGATTGATGTCGAAGATTTTTATGCAACCGTCAGGAACGGTTTTCAGGAATTTTCTTATGGTCTCCCGCGATGTTTTGTTGCGTTGAGCCAGGGAACCGAAGCAAACCGCGGCAGTGCTCTTTGCCAGATTCTCGGCGCGTCGGGTAAAGGGGATATTGTCCCATGCCACGTTCTCGCAGATCTCATACTGAGGGATACCTGCGCCACTCAGGGTAACCTGTACTGTTCCCGTGGGATAATCGGTAGTTTCAATCAGATGGTTCAGATTCTTCTCTTCCAGGGAATTGAGTATTTCCTTTCCTAAGAGATCATTTCCCACAGCGCTGAGAGCGTAACCATTAAATCCGAACTGCGAAACATGATACGCGAAATTAGCGGGTGCTCCGCCCAATATCTTCCGTCCCGGAAATACATCCCACAATATTTCTCCGAGGCCTACGATTGTTTTGTTCATACTGTCACAATTATAATTAAAAATTAAAAGTTGAGTCTGCTCCGAAAAGTCTTTTTTACCCAAATTTCCCTCAAAAAGAAGATTGATTTTCAATGAGTTGGAAACCCATCATTGCTTGCCTCCATACATCGTCCATCATGCATTGAGAGAAACCTGTGCTATACCTTTTTCCGGTGTTATCCTGGCAAGAAGGTAAAAGTAGCAGGACAAACAGAACTGAAATTATGCTATTAAATTTATGCATATAATTGGCAGATTAAAACAAAATGACATATATGCTGGTTTCACACTGCTCCTGGTATGTTGGGATACAAATTTATAAAAATAAATTGTTATAAGTCAAAAACTTTTCCTTCTGTGGCGAGCTCAGTGTTGGGGAACACGGCGACAGCCTCTTTCAAAAGGGTTCCCAGCTCATTATAGCGGGAAGAGTAATGGCCGATCACCAATTGCCTTGCATGGGCTGCTCTCGCTATTTCCGCGGCCTGGCGTGCCGTTGAGTGGTAAGTTTCGCTGGCACGTGCCAGTTCGCTTTCGGCAAAGGTAGCTTCGTGATATAGCAGATCCACATTTTTAATATAGGGGACAATTTGGGGTGCGTAGGCGGTATCGGAACAGTAAGCGTACCTGCGCGGGGGATTACCCGGCGATGTAAGTATGTTGTTCCGGATGATAGTACCGTCAGGCGTGATAAAATCGGCACCCTCTTTAATTTCCGGGATTTGTTTCAGGGGGATTTGGTAATGGTCCATCATCTCGCGGATAATATGCCGGGATGATTCTTTCTCCTCGAAAAGAAACCCGTTTGTGGCAATGCGATGTTTTAGCGGGAAAGAAAATATCCTGATCGACTTGTTTTCGAACAGTAGTTCCTGCCGTTCAGGATTGAGTGGAAACAGTTTTATCTTGAATGACATGTGTTTTCCCATATAGAGCAAAAACGGCTTTATCATTAAGTTGATCTCTTTATGTGCGTAGATATGCAGGTCACCTGTCCTGCCCAGCATGCTGAGTGTGGAAAGTAGTCCGGGTAATCCGAAAATATGGTCGCCATGCAGGTGGGAAATGAACAGGCTGTGAAGTTTACTGATCCGAGCCTTGAATTTTCTCATCTGGAGCTGTGTTCCCTCTCCACAATCGATCATAAATAATTTTTCATTCAGCACCACTAATTGCGAGGGCGGATTGTGCATCGTGGTGGGTATGGCAGAGCCGCAACCTAATATAGTTACCTGGAATTTGTTCATGTTAACGGATGCCGATGAGTTTATGTATCTGAAGGCTGAGTGCCCACATTGGATTTTCCTTCACAAGCGAAACGCAATAATCTATATTTTCCCGGATGATGCAGTGATTGTCGAAAATGGGACTTAAAAAGTGATACCTTGCTTTGGGGAGGATAGAGATATCCGGCAGAGGATCCCCTTTCTGGATGGGAAAACGCAATTCGTCCACTTCCGGGATCAATTCCCTGACCTTCTCGAATTGTTGCTTCGGGCTGCAGGTGATGTAGTCGATCCCTTCAGGCACTCTTCTGGTGCCATTGGTTTCTATGGCCTGGAGGTATCCTTTTTCCTTAAAGAGAGCTACAACAGCATCATTGAGTTGAAGCGTAGGTTCACCACCGGTCCAGATAATCCATTTGCAACCATACTGTTCAATTTCTCTGAGGAGCTCATCTGTTGTCAATTTCACGCCCCGTTCAAAATCGGTATCGCAGAAGCTGCAGCTCAGGTTACACTTGGCCAACCGGATAAAGATGGAGGGTTGCCCCGATCGTCCGCCTTCACCTTGGAGTGAGTAAAATATTTCATTCACATTCAGGTTCATAGATCGCGGATGTTTTGGGAGTCTCGCTTACTTCTACGGCGTAAAGCTCCGGAATTTGGGGCTTGAACTCGTCGTACAACATTTTTGCCAGGTTCTCGGCAGATGAATTGAGCGGTGAGAGGATATCATTGAGATTCCGGTGGTCTAACCGGCTATCGATATACTTCTTTACTATTTTCAATTCGGTATAATCGCGGACAAAACCTTGTTTGTTCAACTCTTTTGACCGGAGATGAACGGTCACCACATAATTGTGCCCGTGCAGCCGGCTGCAAGGATGATCGTCGGGCATCCCGAAAAGGGAATGCGCCGCCGAAAAAGAAAATTCTTTACTTATCTTGTACATCGTTTTGATTTATTGATTGGTTGATTAGAACTGAGAACTTAGAACTGAGAACTTGGAACTGAGAACTTAGAACTGAGAACTTGGAACTTAGAACATCATTCTTTTCTTACTCCAATTTCAGATAGGTTCTAAGCGGATAATGGTCTGAATATTTTATTTTATCCCTTCTTGCCCGATAGGCCTTTATATTGTCGCTGTGCATAATATGATCGATACGGAAAAGGAAAAGATCTTCGTGATAGGTGATACCCGGCCCGAAAGCGGTAGAGACGTATGCGTCCCTTAATCCTTTCTTCATCCTGTGATAGGCGTATGATATAGGTGTATCATTAAAATCACCGCAGATAATAGTTCCGCGCGTATCTTGCCTGTCGATATACTGTTTCATTTTTTCAACCTGCCGCGCCCGTATCCGGTAGGCAGTTCCCAACCGGGTGCGGATATTGCTGGTTACCTGCTCAAGCCGTACCGAATCGGCATTCTGAAGAAAATCGTTATACAGCTTCTTGTCTTCCGGCTTGATATTATTCGATTCCAGATGAATATTGGCTACAGTGTATCTTTCTCCATCAATATTGATAGTGTAAACTGCTGCTCCGTTGTAGGATGACTCAAACACCACCTCATGCGTGTCCTCAATCGGATATTTTGAGAAGCATGCCAGCCCGAAGATATGATATTTTCCGGAAGATTCCAAACCGGTAATCGAACGATAGGGGTATCGCTCGAGAATTTTGTTCACATCACTTTGCGAAAAAAAAGACTGTCCTGTTTTGCTGACTAAATATTCCTGCAGGCAGACAATATCCGCATCCGTTTCGACGATATAGTCGAGTATCGGATGTTGGGACGCATCTTTATCTCTTTCATGGGGAAATCCCTGTACATTATAGGTGAGTAGTTTGATGCTCCCTTCCGGTTCCTTTTTAGTGACGAAGTGCAGCGGGAAAAATGTGGTGATAGGTTTGTAACAGAGAAGTAATGCCGACAGGGAGATTAGGGCGAGTTTCCATTTTGAAAACAATATCCAGAAAAACAGATAACCCATATTGACAATCAAGATCACTCCAAATCCTAATCCTATATATGAGAACAGGTTGGTTTTCAAGGGAGATACCCGCCAGGATAGGAATGAGCAGAAAAGCAGAATGATCGCCACTACGTTGGTGGCGAAGATGAGCCATTTGATCATATCTGCAAATCTCAGTTTTTTATTTCTTGCTCGCATCAAAAAGTTTCCTTTTTTCTTCTGATGATAAACTGCTGTATCCCGATTGTTTCAACTTATCCAGGATAGCATCGATTTCTTCCTGTTCTGTATGTTTACGTTTGTTGTACTCCCAATCGGTTTCCTGCCGCGCATGCTTCACTTTCATTTTTGAAGGGTGTCTGCGTGGCTTCAACAGGCCGACAAACCAATCGATAACTTTACTCATCCAGCGGGTAATGTCGTTTCCGTTCTTATACTGAATGGCGAAAAAATAGCCCAACAATGCGCCGCCTATATGTGCCACGTGTCCACCGGGATTCATGGGATTTCCCAGTGAGAGGAAGTCGAGTAGGAAAGCGAAAATGGCAATATAGACAATTTTCACAGTCCCTACAAACAGAAGGTTCAACTGCACATCGGGACGATAGAAAGCGGCACCCATGACGATGGCCATCACCGCTGCCGATGCACCGATCATCCACCCCCTCTCCATTCCCGTATAATAGGGGATGGTGTTGAAAGCAATCACATAGAGTATTGCGCCGGCCAATCCACCTAAAACGTATAGACTGCCGAGTGTCCGCCCCGTGAAATACTGCATGAAGATCTGTCCGAACCAATAGAGCCAGAGCATATTGAAAAGAAGATGGAGAAAGCCTTCATGCACGAACATATAGGTGACAGGCGTCCATATTCTATCCAGCAATAATGGTATATGAGACGGCACTCCAAGGAAAGTTATCAGGTCGAGAGCATAAATATTGAACAGGGTGAAAATGACAGTGACAATCTTCAGTATGATAAAAACGAATACGTTGATAAAGATAAGCCTCGTCATTACGCTGCCCGTCTTATACCTCTGTTTTAACCTTTCAATAAAATCCGCCATATTTCCGGTCCTTTTTTCTCCAATATAAGATCATGAAAATTCCGAACAACATTCCTCCCAGATGGGCAAAGTGGGCTACATTGTCGCCCGTACGGTTGGCAACGCCGAAGAACAGTTCCAACAAGCCATACCCTGTCACAAACCACTTTGCTTTGATGGGAAAGGGAAAAGGGATGATGAATAGTTGCGAATTGGGGAATAACATCCCGAAGGCCAATAGTATTCCGAAGACAGCCCCCGAAGCGCCTACGGTAACACTATTCACCATCGAAAACATCTCCGCGGGCAAGACTGTCCCCACTCTTAAAAAGACGACGAGCATCTGAATTAATCCTGCGCCGACACCGGTCACGAGGTAGTAGGTGAGGAATCGTTTCGATCCCCATACCTGCTCCAGCGTCCTGCCGAACATAAAAACGGCGAACATATTAAAAAAGACATGGGAGATGGAGTAGGGATCATGCAGGAACATATAGGTCACAAGCTGGTAGATCCGAAAATGTTCCGAAGCTACAAAATGCAATCCGAACTGCTGCGACAGATCGATATTCGCTCTTCTGAACAATACGAACTGTGCCAGCCAAATAATCCCGTTTATTATGATAATATTCTTTGTCACCATGGGTAATACCCCGGCAAAGCTATTTCTTGCGTTATTCATCTTTGTCATCAATTGTTGAAGCGCAAAATTACGCATTATTTCGTTGAGAATGCGGAATTTTACCCCACAAAAGGATTTTTTTCACTAAAAACAAATACTTTTTACCTTTTTTCTTGATTGTTTTCGATTTATCACTTATATTTGACGCCAAAATGAGGCTCAGCCTTGACTTAGTGTATGTTTAATTCTTTATTTACGTTTTCTTATGAACAAATCAGAACTAATTAGCGCTATCGCCGATAAATCGGGCCTTAGCAAAGTGGACGCAAAAAAAGCGTTGGATGCTACCCTTGACACTATCTCCGGAGAAGTCAAAGCGGGCGGTAAAGTAGTATTGGTGGGATTCGGAACATTCTCTGTTTCTGAAAGAAGTGCCAGAAAAGGTATCAATCCTCGTACTAAAAAATCGATCAATATTCCGGCTAAAAAAACAGCTAAATTCAAAGCTGGTTCAGAGCTGTCCAATCTCTAAGATATTGGTTGATTGCAGAATAAAAAAGGAACAAATTGACGGATTTGTTCCTTTTTTAGGGGTCGGATTGTCAAGTATCATACTATGGAGCAGTCCTTGGGGAAGAAATTGCGAAATTTCCGCCAAAGGTTGTTTGTGCAAAAGAAAAAATTCCTACCTTTGTCCTCCCAAAAAAATGACTCCGTAGCTCAGTTGGTAGAGCAATTGACTCTTAATCAATGGGTCGAGGGTTCGAGCCCCTCCGGGGTCACTTCATCGAACGCTTAAATATAGATATTTAGGCGTTTTTCTTTTTATGTAGGTCTCTATAAATCGCAGCCGTTCTCCTATTTTTTCGTGGGTGTTGGGTATAAAGTTAAACTGGAAAACCCTATGAACACAACAAACCTTAAAAACAGGGAGTCTGTTACTCACCCCATAGAACATTTTGCCAACCCCATTTGTCTATAAGGTATCCACCTTTGCCGGTCAAAATATGATGGGATTTGATGTGGACTCATTTTTGTTATAATATCTCTATGATTACATTTCTTCCGGAAGGCATCTATTGTGAAGCGGGTAATTTTTACATTGACCCCTGGAGGCCGGTAGATAAAGCTTTGATCACCCACGGCCATGCAGACCACGCGCGAAGGGGAATGAAACATTACTTATGCCATCACTATACAAAGCCGATATTAAAAAGCAGGATTGGTGTTGACATTGACGTCCAAAGTGTGGGGTATAACGAAGTGATCCGTATCAATGGTGTCAAAGTCTCTTTCCATCCCGCCGGACACATTATCGGTTCGGCGCAGGTCCGTTTGGAATACAAAGGCAGGATAGTGGTGGTTTCAGGGGATTACAAAGTGCAGGACGATGGATTGTCCACCCCCTTTGAACCTGTCAGGTGCCACGAATTTGTGTCGGAGAGCACTTTCGGATTACCCATTTATAATTGGCTTCCGGTTTGGGATTTGAACAAGCAGTTACAGGATTGGGTATTGCGAAATCAAACAAATGGTAAGACGTCGGTGTTAATCGGTTATTCTTTGGGCAAGGCACAGCGTATTATGAAAGCCGTGGAAGGAATGGGTAGATTGTATGTGCATTATTCTATCGGAAAACTGAACGAGGCGTACGAAAGTGCCGGCATCGATCTGCCGGATTATCATACCATTGACCTGAGGGAAGATGTCAGGTATCTGGACAAAGGTATCGTGATCGTACCCCCCTCCCTGTGGGATTCCAATGTTGTCCGCAAGATTCCGAATCAGGCAACGGCTATTTGTTCGGGCTGGATGCAGGTGCGGGGAGCCCGCCGTTGGCGAAGTGCGGATGCCGGTTTTGCCATCAGTGACCATGCCGATTGGAACGGGCTGCTTGAAGCCATAAAAGCGACCGAAGCCGAAAAAGTGTATGTCACGCACGGTCAGACCTCCATTTTTACACGCTACCTGAATGAGATCGGCATACCTGCGGAAGAAGTGAAAACGGCTTTCGGGAATGAGGAAGAAGACAAAACGCTTTTAAGCCATGAAGTATCTCCTTCGCATGAACAGCCGGAAATAAATTAATAATCCCATTTATATGAAATCATTTGTCCGCCTGGTAAGCGCATTGGACATTACCAACAAGACCACTCAGAAACTGGAGGCTATCGACCGTTTTCTTGACGAAGCGGATGAGCAGGACAAGTTGTGGCTATTGGCCTTGTTCACGGGCAAACGTCCTCGTCGTAATATACACAGTGGCTTAATGAGGCAATGGGCAATAGAGCGGTCAGGCATTTCGGAATGGTTGTTTTCAGAAAGCTATTCATCGGTGGGGGATATGAGCGAAACCATCGCCCTTATCTTACCGCAACCCCGTGAAAATATAGAAAGAAGCTTGTCGGAATGGATGGATCTGATTATGGGGTTGAAAGACAAATCCGAGGAAGAAAAGAAAAGTTTTGTGTTGGAGTCGTGGGATGGACTGCCGGCTACAGAACGTTTTATTTTCAACAAGTTGTTAGGCGGTAGCTTCCGACTCGGTGTTTCTTCCAAAACCCTCATCAATGCGCTTGCCAAACGTTATGATCTCGATGCGAATGCCGTTGCTCACAGCATCATGGGGGATTGGAAAATGGGCGAAGTGACGTTTGAAGGGTTGGTAAACGGCAATTATTCCGATACCCAGCTTTCCAAGCCCTACCCTTTTTGCCTGGCGTATGCCCTGGACAAGTTGCCGGAAAATTTGGGCAACATAGGCGAATGGCAGGTGGAATATAAATGGGACGGTATCCGCGGGCAGTTTGTCAAACGGAAGGGGGAGGTTTTCATCTGGTCGCGGGGGGAAGAACTGGTGACCGCGCAATTTCCCGAAATCCGGGATGAGTTGCTGCGCTGGCGGGGTGATTTTGTCATAGACGGTGAGATATTGGTTATAAAAGATGATGAGGTGCTCAATTTTTCGGAACTGCAGAAACGTCTCAACCGGAAAACGCTCACCAAAAAAATGATGGAAGAACTGCCTGTCCGGGTTTTCGCATACGATTTGTTGGAGTGGGAGGGAGAGGATTGGCGCGGGAAAGCGATGGATGAACGCAGGGCAAAGTTGGAAATGCTGTTCCAACTCAATCCATCCAGCCATTTGCGACTTTCCGCGATTATACCCTGTTTGAATTGGGATGAATTAACGGCGCTTAGGGAAAACGCAAGAGATATGAGGAGTGAAGGACTGATGCTCAAGCACAGGCAATCGCCCTATCATACCGGCCGTAAAAAAGGCAATTGGTGGAAATGGAAAATCAGTCCTTTGACCATTGATGCGGTTTTGATCTATGCCCGGAAAGGAAGCGGCCGTCGCAGCGCCTATTATACCGATTATACCTTTGCCGTGAAAAGCGAGGGCAAACTCGTCACCATCGCCAAAGCCTATTCGGGCTTGACAGACAAGGAAATCCAGGAAGTCAGTCGTTTTGTGAATAAAAATGCCCTGGAGAAATTCGGCCCTGTCCGTACAGTGAAACCTGAGCTGGTGTTTGAAATTGCCTTTGAAGGCATCGGTTTCAGCACGCGGCACAAATCGGGCGTGGCATTGCGTTTTCCACGGATTGTACGATGGCGCAAAGACAAAACCGTCGATGAAATTGATGATATTGAGGAAATCAAGAAACTGATTAAATAACTGCGTTTTGGACAGGAAATTCCCACAAACAGAAGGATATGCTATTATTGCGCAGTGGATGCGGTCCAAAGGCAATACGCCGTTTGGTTTTCAGGAGAGAACCTGGGAGCGCTACGCCAATGGTTACAGTGGAATGGTCATCGCGCCCACAGGGTTTGGAAAAACATTTTCAGTCTTCCTGGCCGTGCTGATCGACTTTATGAACCACCCCGACCAGTATAAAAGCGGGTTAAAGCTCCTATGGATTACCCCGCTACGCTCACTGGCCAAGGATCTGGGAAGAGCCATGCAGGAAGCCATAGAAGAAATAGGGCTCGACTGGACGGTGGGCGTACGCAACGGTGACACAGAGGTGAAAGTGAAACAACGCCAGAACAAGGCGATGCCGGATGTGCTGCTGGTGACGCCCGAAAGCCTGCACTTGCTGTTGGCCCAAAAAGGGAGGCAGAGTTTTTTCAAAAGCATGCGATGTGTTGCCGTGGATGAGTGGCACGAGCTTTTGAGCACAAAACGTGGAGTGATGGTGGAATTGGCGTTGGCTTATTTGAAAAGCCAACATAACAAACTGCGTGTCTGGGGTATCACGGCTACTATCGGCAATCTTGACGAAGCCATGGATGTTCTGTTGCCTACCGGAAAAAAGAAAACAAAAGTCATTGCCAAAGAGAAAAAACAGATCGATATTTTGCCGGTATATCCTGACGAGGTGGAACTATTGCCCTGGGCCGGTCATCTCGGTGGTAGACTGGCGGACAAGGTTGTTCCGATCATTTTGGAAAGCAAATCCACCCTCATTTTTACCAACACCCGCAATCAGAGTGAGATGTGGTATCAACTTCTGTTGGATGCCTATCCCGATTTTGCAGGAAAGCTGGCCTTGCACCACAGCTCGATCGACGGGAACATCCGGCAGTGGATAGAAGAGGCGTTGAGTGAAGGCAGGTTGAAAGCTGTGGTGTCGACTTCGTCATTGGATTTGGGCGTGGATTTCAAGCCGGTAGATACCGTCATCCAGATCGGGTCGAGCAAAGGTGTGGCGAGATTTATGCAACGTGCCGGCAGAAGCGGACATTCACCCTATGAAGTGTCCAAAATCTATTTTGTCCCGACACATTCTCTGGAACTTATCGAAGTGTCGGCACTGAAAGAAGCGGTCAAAACGCAAACCATTGAACGGCGGGAACCCATGGTGCTGACCTTTGACGTGCTGGTCCAGTTTTTAGTAACCATCGCATTAGGTGGAGGATTCAAGGCTGACGAACTGCTTGCCGTTATCAAAAGTACGTTTGCGTTTTCTGAAATCACCGAAGAAGAATGGCGGTGGTGTATCGTCTTCATCACACAGGGTGGCAGTGTGGGTAAGAATTATGAGGAATTCCACAAAGTGGTCAGACAGGAAGACGGATTATTTGTGGTTCAAAAACGGCGTATAGCGATGTTGCACCGCATGAATATCGGCGTGATCGTGAGTGATGCCATGTTGCGGGTGAAATTCATCTCAGGCGGTTACCTGGGCATGGTGGAAGAGTATTTTATTTCCAAGTTGAAAAAAGGTGATAAATTCATTCTGGCCGGGAGAACAGTGGAGTTGGCACACATCAAAGAAATGACCGTCTATGTCAGGAATGCCTCGGGCAGAGCCATCGCGCCAAGCTGGCTCGGTGGACGGTTGTCATTGACTTCCAATCTATCCTATTTTCTACGGCAGAAGTTGGCTTTGTCGGCACATCCGCAGGCGAAGGAAAAAGAGCTTAATTTTCTGCATCCTTTACTGGCAAGGCAGAGCGAGCATTCGCATATCCCCGCTGCGGATGAGTTTTTAGTGGAGTTCATCAAGACCCGGGAAGGATATCATCTGTTTATGTATCCTTTTGAGGGCCGGTTGGTGCATGAGGTGATGTCAGCGGTTATCGCGCACCGTATCAGCCGATTGTATCCGATCAGCTTTTCAATAGCGATGAATGACTATGGGTTTGAACTGTTTTCCGATTCGGAAATCAAGCTTTCTGAACGGGAACTTCAGCAAGTCCTCAGCAGGGAAAACCTTATGCGGGATGTCGTTGACAGTATCAATGCCACGGAAATGGCCAGGCGGAAATTCCGGGATATTGCCGTAATTTCGGGAATGGTTATTCGGAACGTGTGTGGAAAGCAGCGTAACAATAAATCATTGCAGTCCTCCTCGGGACTTATATTTCAGGTGTTGGAGGAATATGAGCCCCGCAGTCTTTTACTACGACAAGCTTATGCCGAAGTGTTTAATCTGCAGCTGGAAGAAGAACGGTTGATCGCTGCGTTCAACCGCATCAACCAAAGCAAGGTCATCTGCCGGTTTTCGACGGCATTTACCCCGTTGAGCTTTCCGATAAAGGTGGACAGCCTGCGCCAAACCCTCTCGAGCGAAGACCTGACAGCACGTATCGCGAAGTTGCAGGAAAGAACATTAAAGCAATCTAAAAAGCGTGTATGAAACTCTCGGAACATCCCCTGTCATTTGGCGGCCACGAACTACTCCTGACCAATCAACGGGCGATCTATTGGCCCCGGGAGGATGTGCTGATACTCTCCGATCTGCATCTGGGAAAAGCGGCTCATTTTCGTAAACACGGCATAGCATTGCCCACCACCGTAAGTGAGCAAGACCTGTTCCGTTTACAACAACTGTTGGTTCATTACCACCCAGGACAAGTGATCATTGTGGGAGACCTGATTCATGCCGGCGCAAATAAGGAGGTGGAATCTTTCAGAAACCTGGCTTTGCAGTTTCCCGAGACCTGTTTTTCGCTCATCAAGGGCAATCACGACAAGTATGCTGCCAGCAAGTTGAATGAATTGGGCATTAGCCATTATTACGACACGCTGCAATTGCAAAATATTCACTTCTCCCATTACCCTGTCCAACATGAGATCCCGACCATCAGCGGGCATATCCACCCTGGGGTGAGTGTCCGTATGCCCCATGGGAAGTACCTGAGATTTCCCTGCTTTGCCCTTACAGGCAATCTGCTTATCCTGCCTGCCTTCAGCCTGTTTACCGGTTTGGATACGCGTTCGCTGTCAGAAAAAACGGCTTATTATGCGATTCACGAAGAGGGAATTTTCACTGTCTGAATCAGACACGATAATGGGTACTTTAATATTGAAATACTTTCAACTAACGAGAATATACCCGTGAGACGAATAAAAGCCCGTGGGTGTGTAGGCCGCATACGCATCATATTGCGTCTGCTGAGTGTTTTGCGTTTTTTGATGATATCCGGGCGTAAATGGAAGGCAATACCGGATTAAATTCCATAAATTTGTGTTTTTATATATTATACATACTATGACAACAAGAAGGGAATTTATCAAAAATGTCGCGATCGGTACTGCCGCTGTGTCAGTAGGTGGTGTATTACCTGGGTTTAGTGCAAGGAGTTATCACAACATTGTGGGCGCCAATGAGAAAATAAGGATGGGCGCCATCGGGGTGAATTCGCGGGGGAATGCGCTGGCCGGCGGATTTGCGAAGGAGAAAGGTTGTGAAATCGCTTATGTATGCGATGTCGACAAACGCGCCATGGAGAAATGTATAGCCAACGTGGCGAAAATTGCGGGTGACACGCCCACCGGGGAGAAGGACATCAGAAAACTGTTGGAGAAAAAAGATCTGGATGCTGTGATCATTGCTACACCCGAACATTGGCATGCGCCGGGTGCACTTATGGCCATGAAAGCCGGGAAACATGTATACCTGGAAAAACCAACCAGCCACAATCCCGCTGAGGATGAAATATTGATGCAGGCGGTGAGGAAATACAATGTCGTTGCCGCAACAGGTATGCAGCGCAGATCATGGCCTAACGTGATCAATGCGATACGGGAAATAAAAGATGGTGCCATCGGCAAGGTTTATTTCGGTAAAGCCTGGTATGCAAATAACAGGCCTTCTATCGGTACGGGTAAGGTTACCTCAGTACCTGATTGGCTCGATTGGGAGTTATGGCAGGGACCCGCGCCGAGAGTCTCTGACTACAAAGACAATTATCTCCATTACCACTGGCATTGGTTTTATAATTGGGGAACCGGAGAAGCGGGAAACAACGGCGTGCACTTTCTTGATATCCTCAGATGGGGGATGGGCCTGACTTATCCCACGCATGTGAATTCTTCCGGAGGAAGATACGTGTATAATGACGACTGGCAGTTCCCGGATACCCAGGTAGTGAATCTCGAGTATGGAAATGACAAGTTGATCACATGGGAAGGCCGTAGTTGCAATGGCCGCGACATTGAAGGTTCTTCGGTGGGTTGCGCGTTCTACGGAGAGACTGGCACGCTGGTTATTGGAGGTGGAAATGCCTATAAGATATATGACCTGAAAAATAAACTGGTGAAAGAGGTCACCAGTGAAATGTCTTTTAAAGCCGGGGACATCAAGAATCCAACAGAACAGCTTGATTCATTCCATTTCTCCAATTTTTTGGATGGTATCAGCAAAGGTACCGCATTAAATGCCGATATCAATGTGGGATGTATCAGCACCACTCTGGCCCATTTGGGTAATATCTCCCAGCGAACAAAAACCACTTTCAGGACAAATCCTGTGAACGGACATATCATCAATAACCCCACAGCCAATAAGCTCTGGAGCAGGGAGTATCAAAAAGGCTGGGAGATGAAATTATAAACCGTTTTTGAAAGCTCTGTTTTTGTCCCGTTGGGATGGATAACTGAATATTATGGTCGAATGCGGGAATTTTCCAATCTGCCATTAATAGTCATAATTGCCTGTAAGATAATACTCTCTGCTTCCTCGGTGACGGGACTTGATACTATTTCATACCCCCCTTCCCGATAGGCCTCTTTTGTGCCGATATAAAATGGGCCATAGTCTCCATAAGCAGCCATTGCCACGAATTTATCAGGAGCCATGGCTTTTGCCGCCAATTGATATTCCACAAACAATTCCCCAGGCATAAAGAAAATTTGTGCTTCATTTACAGTAAGACAACCAATGTCAATGGTTTTTCCTTCCAGTGTGCGTTTATACCATCCCAGTCTTCCCATATTGTTCGCCAGGTAAGGCCCCTCATTTGTTGTCATGTTTTTCTCAATTTCGGCCGTGGAGGGATTTGCCGGCAAAAGGATGGCTTCCGTGGTCCATTTGACATTTTTTGCGGAAACAGGATATTTTCTTGTGTCACGCCAGGCACGTTCCATTCCGTCGGCCATTTTTTTTGCCAATAGGAGCCGATTTTCACGACTGCCGTCATTATATTTACCGGCAGCGATATTGCCTCCCGCACCGTTAAAATGGACATGTAAGGCATCCGGAACGGCTAACTGGCGTAAAAACCGCGCGATTCCGGGAAAATCGGGATTCGCAACTCCTGTACGGTAATAACTTTGCGGATGGGTGGCATAGAAGCTCAAAACGGCGAGCGGATTATCTTTATTCCAGAAACTGATTAAAGAGACATCAGGATCAATAAGACCTTCGGGTTTATCTCTCAGTGAGGGATCCTTGCATGAAGACCCCCGCATTGTTCTGATTTTACCATCCACCCTATCCACTCTCCGGTTTGAGGCGACCTCATAAATCGGGGCTTTACCCAGCCCTATCTCGGTGACGGGTTGCAACTCCTTATTGGCGTTGATAATTGCCTCTTGGATATTTTTTATGACTATCCTTGCAAAGGAGCCGTCAAAACATCCCACAGGAAGATTATTTTCTTTTAATAATCTTTCTGCCGTAAAATCACATATGGGCGCGTCATGTTGGTGAACGGTATGCACTGCCACCCGCTCCGGAGTAGTTCCGGCCGCGACGGCCAAAGATTGTTTAAAAACATCCTGTGATTCGTTGGAAATCCCTATCCAGTCAATAGCACACAATACTATTGGCTTTCCCGCTCCGGTTAATACAATTCCTTTGGCACGCAAGCCCAAGTCGGATGAATTTATCATGCGATCGTAGGTCAATTGGCTGCCGATAGGTGGAGTGGCATCCACATCAAATATACCGATCTTTAGCTCTCCGGATGATTTTTCCGGTTCCATATCGACATGAAGGGAGGAGTTTTCGAATGGTTGGATAATATTTGCAGTAGTTGCCGCGGCCACACCTGTGATGATGGTTGTTAAAAACGATCTTCGCGACACATCTTTTTTCATCTCGCTTTCTATTTTGTATGAGTACATTCCGGAATAATTTACCGGCGGTTTATCAAGGGGTTTCGTTTTCTCGGCAAGTCTATCCCTTAGAACCCTGTCAGATAACTATCAGCCAAAGCGTATGGGATTTTATTTTATTTGAGCTTTGCAACGTTGTTATGGATCTTGTCCACGGCGTTGATGATGTCGTCCATGTCGGATTTCGATCCGAGCATAAGTCCGCCGTGCCAAATCCAGAGGGCTGAGTTGAAAGTTTGAATCAATGCCGGACAGTGATTTTTCTGTTTGTATTTTTCAAAATTCAAATCGTCTGTGGTGTAGAACTTTTTATAAATGTCGGATTTGAACACCTCCTGAAGCATCGGCTGGGCGTAGAGAGGATCGTTGGGATAACCGGTCCCTACGGGGATTCCTTCGGCGTTGAGCGCTTCAATGAACCGTTTACGCGGAAGGCCGTCGAGTTTGTCCTGATTGTAAACCATGGCATAAATATAATAGGATGCCGCAGTCGCCCCCTTGTGCAATTTCACCGGAGTGATACCGGGATAAGCGGAGAGCTTTTCATTCAGGTATGCCCCGTTTTCGTTCCTTATTTTGTGTTGCTCTTCGAGTTTTTCCATCTGGCATAATCCTATAACCGCCTGATACTCGGCCATGCGAATCTTGTTGGCGAGGATGAGTGCCGTGATGGAGCTGATTTGCCCGGACACGGAACCTGACGCGTAACCGAAATTGTGGTACGAATAAAGTCGGTCGTAATATTCGGTGTCGTCAGTCAGGATTCCGCCTCCTTCGCCAATGGGGAGGTTTTTCGATGCCTGAAAGCTGAAGCAACCGGCATTGCCGAAAGTTCCGACCTTTTTGCCTCCGATTTCCGCCAGGTGAGCCTGGCAAGCGTCTTCCACGACGAACAAATTGTGTTCCCTGGCGATTTTCATAATGGCCGGCATGTCGGACGGATAGCCGCAAATGTGAACCGGCAGGATGCCCTTGGTGCGCGGCGTGATCTTCTTCTTGATTTGCTCGGGATCTATTTGAAAGGTGGCCGGATCAATATCCGCAAAAACCGGCATGGCCCCTTTGTAAAGGATGCCGAAGATTGACGCGCTGAAGGTGTAAGGGGAGCAAATTACCTCGTCGCCAGGCCCGATGTTCGACTGCATCCATGCGGCGCTCAAGGCGTTGGTGCCGTTCACCGTAGAGAGGCAATGCTTCGAACCGTGCATTTCCGCCCATTTTTTTTCAAATTCGGCCACTTTATGGCTGCGCGACCATACCCGGTTGGCCATCACTTCGTTCATTTTGGGATTGAATTTTTCGGCATCCCATTGGGGCCAGTTTTGCCATTTCTTGTTGCCTCGAACAGGAGAACCCCCGAGAACGGCAAGCTTGTCTGCTGTATCCCGTGAATTTCCAAAAACAGGCGTAAAACCTGAAATTCCCGCCCCTGTGGCAGCGACTGCGACTGTGCTGGCTGATATGGTCGATAAGAACGACCTTCTTGTGACTTTTTTTGATTTCATTGTTTTTCCTATTGATTTGTTTTAGTGTGATACTCTCACCGACTCCATGACAATACGATAAGTGATAAATGAATTCTGATTGTTTTATTGCAATTCTATTTTGATCAGGTCTTCTATCTCTTTTCCGTTATGCATAAAACGAGCTAACGTGTATACGTTTCCGGCGTCGTCCAAAGCGATAGAATTCACATAGGTGGGATAGGTTCCGTCTTCGTAGAATACTGGACCCAGGTCCCGGTATTCTTTTTTCGAAATATCGTAAGTCACGAGGTGGAGATGCTCCAACCCTTTTGCCGCTCCCATATTTATTCTATCAACTCCGGTGACTCTTTTCCCGTTCTCATATATAGGGGCTCCGGTCAGATAGTGGATTATCCCGTTTTTATCGATTGTAAATCCAAGGTATCCATAGCTGAATTGGTCGAACATGCCGCTTCTTTTTGAAGGTTCGGAAGTGATTCTGTCGATTATTTCGATCTTCTTTTCTTTCGGATCAAAAGTAAACAGGTAGCCGGAATTGCCATGGACTCCATACGCTTTGTTTTCCGGTTCATGCCAATATATCTTTCTCCAGTTATAGCCCATACTTCCCGCATCTTTGGGATCATACGAGCCGAAATAATCAATCCGTAAATCCACACCTTCGAGTTTCTCGGGGACAGACAAAGAGGGATTGTAAAAATAGATATCACCGTCTGCGGTAGAATAATAGACATTTCCATCACGGGGGTCCACAAACATTGAACGGCATATTACCCTGAAATTATCGGTACCCAATTGTGTTTCCCCGGCTTTAGTCACCGGTCCCAGATTGCGGAGGGTACCGGTTTTTATGTCATGGTGGACGAGCAATCCTTTCGGCCAGGTCAATCCGTATAACTGATCGCGTTCCGGATCCATCACCATGGTGATAATGCCTTCTCCTTCAGGAGCGATGGACAGGCTTTTCAGTTCTTTCGTGTTTAAATCATAATAAACGAAATGTCCCCCGGGATATAATTGGTAACCCTCCGGGGCCACAGTCGGCACGTTTTCCGCTCCGTCGATCATTTGATAGTATCCCAGGTGAGTGGCAAAATACAATTTCTTGTCTTTCTCATAGAATTCCACATGGCTTTTGCCTTGAGCAATGTATTTTTGTTGTTTCTCACCGAGTGCTTCTGACAAATCGGCAATGAACTCTGTCTTGTCAGACTGAGGATCATAGCTGTATAATTGTCCTCCCAGATCGTGCCTCGTGGATGATAATACATAATAAATTTTGCCGTCGCTTGCCTTGGATATGGCGTTATAGGTGTCATGGGCGTCGTCAAATCCCGAAAAATACCTTTTTGCGACCAGAGAATGCTGGTTGACAGATTTACCCTCACTCTTATTATCAGTAGTGTTGGTTTGGCTGTTGTTACATCCGGCAAAAAAAGAAATTATTAGAAGAGAGATGGGAATAATTTTGTTCATTTTGTTCATTTTTTATTGATATTATACAGTTTTAATTATTTTCTCACAAAGGATAATTCTAAATTTTTCACAATATCATTGATTCTGTTCACCGTTGCCTCTGTAATTTTTCCCGAAGCGTTCCGCGTCATCAAATTGGTGTATTTTTTATCGATCATGATATCTTTTCCCGAGTACTCCGGCATATTCAGTTTACGTTCACTTGCTTCCTGTGTTTCAAAATATGTCTTTTCCATATAAGTAAGATCCCGGATTGTCATCGTACATCTCCCCTCGTCATACCTCATTCGTAAACTATAGGTCATATACATTCCAAATACTTGAAAGAAATTGGAGTCGATCTCGAGATAATCGATTATTTTACAAACAGTGGAATCTTTGTTATTGATAAGAAATGCCCCGGCATAGGGATCTAATTTGTTATTCAAATAATGAGTTGATCTTCTCATGAACTCTTTCTTATCTAGGTCGTACTCAAAATTAACAGAAAAAACAACTTTTCCGTCCACGACAGGAATTGAATCTTTCGCGAATTGAACAGACTGTGCATATCCCATCGAAGGGAAGAAAAATATGAACAACAGACAAAGCTTGGAGGTAAAACCTCTTTCTGACAAGATGATAGTATTACGTATACACATTTGAGTTAAGGGATTAATAATCGTTTAAACGCTTCAATAATAATGGATTCTATCTGTTTATCCCATTTTGCAGGTAAACCATACACACGCTGTGAGGTATCGCCCTCATATCCTCCCTCTTCAATCACCTTGGCGGAAGGAATATATGAAACGATATCATTGGCATATCCCATTATAAAAGCTTCTTGTCCATACAGCTCTTTCAATTGAATGGCATAAGAAACCAGCACTTCCCCTCCCATTATAAACAGAGATTGTTTTCCTATTTTCCAATATTGTATGGGATAAGGATAAGTTTTTATGAATGTCCCTTTCTCTTTATATTCATCGATCATCCCTTTTGCCCACCGCGCCTGATAGTCCTTTCCTTCTGATATCTCCTGCAGTTGTTGTATCGATAATGGAGCATCGAATGGAAGGTCAATCTCAGTGTATTTGTTCATCAGTACACTTTCCTGGATATCCATCTTTTCAGATAGCACAGCCTCCACGGATGCCGCCAGTTGTTTTCCGTATTGTATCGCGAGGGGAAGGGTTCGTCTGGGCAGAGGATTTTGATCCGCGCCTGCTCCCTGAAAGAACATGGCTGTCGTACCCGGATATGATTTCTCCAGTTCTATTTGGGCAAACCCTGGATAATCACCTGAAAATTCATTGATGGACAAAGTGGTGGGATGGCATGCATAGCCAAAAATAACAGCAATTAAGCTTTTATCCAATCCTTCTACTTTAATTACAGGTACGGCGTAGTCGTTAGGGCCATTCAGACTGGTGATGGGCGTTAATTGGTTTTCTTTATTGTTCCGCCGATTCACCTGAAAACGAGCCGTCCCGTTTTTTGCGTAAATTCTTGCCGGTCTCACATTATTCATCGATTCCCCCACTAACTGAAAAATCATCTTTTCCAATTGGTCGGTATATTGATCGACTTTCTTCCAATCCCCGGCCTCCATCGGATAGATGTATTTCAGCGCTCTGGCTATTACAGGCCCTGAATGGGTATGAGAACAGCTTAATGCGATTTGTGACTTGTTCAGCCCATATTGCCGTTCGATTTTCTCCCTCAATGCATCTGAAAAATCCTTGGGGATACCCAATAAATCCATCGTTACCAATACCGAGCGGTTTCCATTCGCATCTTCCATCGTAAGAGCCTTTGCCCACAAATCATGTATTTTGCCCTCAGATGGAGAAGTCCTGTTTGCATAACCGGCCATCCATACCGGAAAGGAAGGGGTGATATTTTTGCGGGCAACTCCTACTTTCCATATATCATGGTCTCCGGAAGCCTGTCCGAAAGAGAAAAAGACCCCTTCAAGAAATAAAATGATGAAAAAAAACCGTTTATAAATTTTCATTTTGATTGTGGTGCCTCTTATTTTTTTAATTTCCTGACAATCTTATCAGCGTTACTGTGTATCTTTTCAATGGCGTTTGCTATATTGTCCATCGATGATTTATTTCCCAGGAATAAATTCTGGGTTAGCCATATTGCTTCTTCATTGCATATCCGGTCATTTATCGGACATTGATTCTTGTCGATAAAATCGGCGTAATCCAACTCTTTTTTGTCATACACTTTCTGATATAATTTTGACTCGAAAGCTGCTTTGATAAATGGTTGGGTATGCAATGGCACGTAACCGGAGGAGCAGGGAATCCCTTCTGCCCTTAATGAGTCCAGGAACTGGCCCCGGGTCAGTCCCTTGAACTGGTCTTTGTTGTACAATAGCGGGTATAAATGATAGACGGCTTTTGTCGTTTCAGGATACAACGTGGCAGGGGAGATACCGGATAAGCCTTTTATTTTTTCCGATAAATATCGCGCGTTCTCCCATCTGGTCTCCGTCTCTTTTTCCAGGTTTGTCAGCTGAACCAATCCGATAGCAGCTTGATATTCCGTAAATCTTATTTTCGTTCCCACTCTTACTCCTCCTCCGCTTACACTGCCGACCTGGGTTCCATGGGGGAGGCCTAGGTTATGGTAAGAGAAGCACTGGTCCATAAACGTTTCATTATCGCTGGTAATCGCGCCTCCCTCGCCAATCGGCATATTTTTCGAGGTTTGAAAACTGAAACATCCCGCGTCACCGATTGAGCCGACCCTTTTCCCGTTCACTTCCGCGAGGTGTGCCTGGCAGGCATCTTCAATGACTATCAGGTTATGTTTTTTGGCAATCGCCATTATCCGGGTCATATCCGCCGGAATTCCCAGGATATGCACCGGAATGATGGCTTTGGTGCGGGAAGTGATTTTTGCCTCAATCTTTGAAGGGTCTATCTGGAAGGTTTTGGGATCTATATCCACGAAAACCGGTAATGCCCCATTCATTAAGATTGCCTGTATGGTGGCGATAAATGTGTAGGGGGGCACAATCACCTCATCGCCCGGCCCTATGTTGAATTGGGCTACGGAGGCAATCAACGCGTTGGTCCCGTTCACCACGGAGAGGCATCTTTTTGTCCCGATCAGTTGAGCCCATTTTTGTTCAAACTCGGCAGTGACTTTAGCCCTCGACCATACTCCGCTGCGCAATACTTTCAGTACTTTCTCATCATAAGCCGATTTCCATACCGGCCAGTCAGGCCATAGGTCATGATGTGATTTGGTGCCACCCAATATGGCGGGGAGTTTGTCATCCCCATTTGATTGTCCCCACGCATATAGATTGTTAAATCGGGATACAGCCAGTAAACTGGCTCCTCCGATAGTTCCCGTTATAAATTTTCGTCTGTCCATATGTCCAAAAGAATTTTTATTTTATCGTTTTATATTTATAGAGAGTGTAGCTGTTTTTATCCTTCAAAGAAAACGGGATTTGTCCGTCGGCGTCAATGATTGCCGTAAAATGGTCCCCTTCTCCCAGAATTGATTCCAACTCGACTTCAGATCCAGGTTCTATCCATGTTTTCATTAAGTATTCCCGCCTATCATTCGATTCCCTGAATATGAGAAAATATCCTGAATTTTCCTGAATACTTTGGAATCCCGTCCATGACCTCCCGGTGGGTTCTTCGCCGACCGGTAAAATTAATCCGTTATGGATGTCATTTTGAAATATCCTGTATTTTTCTATCGTTTCTCCTATTGAAAATGCTTCTTCCGGCAAATTATGGGCCTCCATCCATGCCAATGGCTGTGACATCATAGTTATGGCGAAAAGATAATCAAAATCATATAATTCCGGAGCAAATGTATCATTTTTATAAATATCTTGATTTCTCCATTTATTTAAAAATTCAATTTGCAGGTTTTGCGCCGGAACATATTTGGACAATTTCCACAAATTCCTTAAGCTCCAATAGGGATAATAACTCCCGAAATCAGAATACCTGTTCTCCAGGAAAATATTACCGTGCTCGCTCTTATATAAATAACCAAAACGTTTGTCCGCGGTTACGTCGAGATTGATCACGGCATCATCATTTAGTTCCTTCTGTACTTTCTTCAATAAACTATCGACCCTCAATTCCGATAATTTGTCATGGATCCTCAATCCATCGATTTTAAAAGTCCGTATACCATATTCCTTATTCAATCCGATTAAAACTTGAGCGTCTTTTTCCCAATTGGCATAATTATCCGTATAGCTCGGATTAAACCATAGACAGATCTCTATACCGTGTTCTTTCCCTTTTTCCATTATGGGTGTAAATCCGGAAGGAAAGTTGGTTTTATCAGGTATCCAATAATCATTCTTTTCCCAAATATTGTCAAAAGACCCTCCTTGTATGGAAGCTGGGCTTTTGCCTGTCTGCCATCCGTCATCTATTTGGAAATGTGAGATTCCCAATCGGGAACACAATTCCAATTCTTCCATGATATATTTTTCATTGATCCTGCCGTCACGCCCCCTGTCTCCCCAAGTATTCATCATGACCATATCGTCTCTTCTCTCTACTCTTTTGCGTAATTTGTCCTGATATGTTCTTAATGATTTTAAGGAAGAATACTCGTCCCGGGAAAAGACACCCGTGACAGCGGAATACCCCGGTGTCCATACGGCAGGGTCAATATCCAGGGAGTCTATACCGAATCCTATCATTCTTATCTCTCCGAAAGAAGCCAAATAATCGCCCGACAAATATTTTAACTGTGCATTGGGAGAGGGGGCCTCCTTCAGCAAAAAAAGACCTTCATCATTTTCCCGGTTTCTTGCAAAGAAAATATTCCCCCGGTACAATCTTTCATTGTATGCCTGATAATCATGCACCGTTATCAAATCATTTAAGTGATCGGTCATTTCATATAAATCCACCACCCTGTAAGTCCAATGTTTGCCCGGGAGAGAAAGCTTTTCCATGACAGGTATCCTGGGCCGGGCCTTTTTCGAAGCGACAAATCTCACATCTGACAATGATTCATGGATGAAACTTTGATCATGCCATTTCGCCTTACCGGCATTACCTTTGAAATAGAAATCAAAGCCAATGGCAGGGCAATCAGGGTATAAACGGATAATTCTTTTTACAAAAAGCTGATCCGCTTTATATGTGATTTCAACTTCGACATGGGCTTCTTTTGACAGCGTTTGCTCAACCAGATAGGTGCGGAAAGATTCCAAAACCGGTTTTCCCGTTATGCCGGGGAGGCTCATGTCAGGAGCGTCATCGGTTGTATTCCATTGGAAACCTGACTCTTTATTGGTAATGGACGTGGTTATCAGATGCCCGTTATTGAAGGTAAAGATCCTTTCTATTTTAGAGTTTTCCACTGTCAACACATCGTTTTTCAACTCTACGATACAATCGAGATAGCGAAAGTCTGTATTGTTACAATATGAGGCATGCGCAGATATTGTAATAAAAAGTATGCTGAAGAATAGGTTTTTATGTCTCATTGCGTTTTTCTGACTTTTTTGTCTTCGAACTTTCGGAAAAACAATAACCGCCTGATTGTCTTCATTAGGCATCAGGCAGTTATTTGAGAAAGAGAAAATATCAAAAACATCAAAATAAATTCTTCCATTATTCTTAAAATCGACAGATGTCTTATCAATAGCGGTTCTATCATCCACCGCGTCATGTTACTAAGCACATCGTGCAGACTAAGGTGCAAACTTATATAATTAGTGTTATCTCCCGTGGTAATTTGCGAAATGTTGTCCTCAAAAGACGTTGCCTCCGGGTTTCTCACCGGTTATTATGCCTAACCTCACCGTTGTTGCCTTTTGGGAGCTACATTCAATGACCACCAAAATGCGGGAAAGGGGAATGCGATAATAATTTTCGCGTATTGAGTATATGTTTGCGAAAATCGAAGAAAAAGTGTGATTTATTTCATCTCTTTTTGTAAAGCATACTAATGCTTTAGCCATGGGCTATCATGGCAACCAATAAAATTATACACGAATTCTCTTACTACTTTGGTTTTTCGTGTGTGCATATAATGGATCTGTAGAACAGCAATAAATGGAATGTTACCTTTTTAGGTGCAATTATTTTGTCATGAAAAAGTTCTTTTTGATTATCTTCATTTTACATTTTTCCGGCATTGTATTTGCCCAACCTGTGGACCTGAAATCCGATCCGGTGGCAAGCCGGTTCTCAGAACAGTTGGTTTATTTCCCCCATGAAAAGATATACGTCCAGACCGATAAGGCAGGTTACCTGTCGGGGGAACGGATCTGGCTGCGCGCCCATCTGGTTGACGCGATGAATAACCAACCGGTATTCATGAGCCGGTATATTTATGTGGAGCTGTTCAATCCCTTCGATGAACTGATCAAACGGGTTAAAATTCGTCCCGACAGCGTCGGCGTATACGCGGGGCATATCGATTTGGGAGAGGAGCTTGCCGAGGGGAACTATACCCTAAGAGCATACACCCGGTATATGCGAAACCGGGGCAACGAGGCGTTCTTCAGGAAAACGATCAACGTATTGGATCCTTACTCCCTGCAAATCGAACCCATACCGGATTTCGTTGTCAGCGAAAATAAAGTCGATGTGAGCTTCCGGTTTGTGGATCGCGGGAGCGGAGACACGATTATCCCGGAAATCGTCACCTTCAAACTCGCGGGCGACCCCGCAAGCACCATTCACCCGAATAATACAATGGATTTCAGGGGGACATTCACCCTTACAGGGAAAAGGGATAACAGGAATCTGTTGTTAAGCATCATCCATAAAGGAAGGAAATACAACCGGTATTATCCTATACCCCCCGTTGCCGGTAATTTTGATGTTTCGTTCCATCCCGAAGGGGGTTGGCTTGTGCCCGGACAAATTTGCCGGGTGGGATTCAAGGCCATCAACCCCTCGGGACTCGGTGAGGATATTTCAGGAGCCCTTTACAACTCGAAAGATGAAGAAATATTAACGTTCAATTCCCTTAAATTCGGGATGGGCTTCTTCAATTTTATTCCGGGAGAGGATGAAAAATACCATGCTGTCTGTAAAACAAGGGAGGGCGCTGTCAAGCGGATCGATTTGCCGTTAGCCGCCCCTCAGGCGAGGACTGTCAATGTGAAGCTTATCCGTAACCGTTTCCTGGTTCACATCCTGAAAGGGAATACCGCGCCGGACGATTCCCTCTCGTTGCTGATCCACCATAAGGGGATTGTCCTGTATCATGAACCCTGCCCGCCGCGGACCGACAGTTATACTTTCCCTACAGAATTTTTCCCGTCGGGTATTTCAAGCGTCTTGTTGCTCGACGGTAATCATGCAATCATTAGTGAACGGTTGATTTTCAATATCAGCGATGGCGATTTGGCGGGTTTGGAAGCCAAACTTTCCTCGCCCGTGTACAAACGTCGGCAACGTATCGCCCTTACTCTTCAACTGGCTGACACTGACACCGCTTCGTTTCATGACAATATTGCCGTTTCCGTGGTCGATAAAAAAGCGGTCATCCCGGATACGACAAACAACTTGGTTTCAACCCTTTTACTCTCTTCCGAACTGAAAGGCCATATTGAATCGCCGGCAAGCTATCTCACGGGCGACAGGGAAGACCAAATCGCGCTTGATGTGTTGATGATGACCCAGGGATGGAGAAGGTACGATATCCCCAACGTGTTGAAAGGAAAAATTGAGACTCCCGAAATCCTGCCCGAACAGTATCAGGAGATAAGCGGGAAAGCGGAAGCGAGGTTCCTGAGAAGTATGAACGAAGGGGAGATCAGCTTGTACGCGACATTGGACACCTTATCCAGCATTGAAACCACGACAGCCGATGATAAAGGGCGCTTCATGTTTCAAGTGGAATACCCCGACGGTACTGAGATCACAGTACAATCTTTAAGTAAAAGGGGAGGAGCGGGCAATTTCATTTCTCTCGACACCATTGCTTATCCTGATTATGCCTACGCCACGCTACCTGTCGGAAGGCTCTTAAAGGACAGGTCCGAAGGTAAGTTTGATATAGATTCGTACCTGAGGCAGGCCAATGAGGAATATTCACGGAAATATGGAGTCAGGACAATTATGCTCGAAGAAGTAACGGTCACGGGGCAAAGCATGAAACAATTTAAAAGATCGGCTTACTACTCCCCTGTCTTTTCATCAGAATTGATGACAGCGGGGGAAATCAAGAAAAGAAATTTCAGCGATATGCTCTCCCTGTTGCTTGCCACTCAGGGAATCGTCGTAAGAGGAGGAGAAAAAATAACCACAACCCGGTCCAATATGCCAGTGCTGTTAGTCATTGATGATGTGGTTTATACCAACTTTGATGTTTTATCCATGGATGTGAACGACATCGACAACCTGTTTGTCGTGAAAGAGAATACATCCATGTTCGGGTACTATCCCGATAGAAGCGGGGCGTTGGTGATCACCACTCAGGGTAGTAACTATCAAAGATCCAAATCTATAAACATCGACAGGATTAGACCGCTAGGCTACCAGCAGCCCGCAGAGTTTTATTGCCCGAAATACGAGACACCTGAACAAATAAACTCCCCCGCTCAGGATCTTCGTACGACCATTTACTGGCAACCGGATGTGCAATTTTCCCGGACGGGTGAAGCCATTGTTGAATTCTATTCGGCCGATACACCCACAACTTACCAGGTTGTGGGGGAAGGTGTGACCGGTTCCGGCAAAATGATTCATTTTACCAAAGAGATTGTCATAGAGAGCAGTGTCCAATAAAATATTATCAAATCAAATGTACCTGCCTTATGTCATTCACGAATTGACGGAGCGCATTTTCAATGAATAGTATCTCCGGCGGCATAGAAATCTGGGAAGATCCATACGTTGAACCGGAGAAGCCGCATGGGCCAAGGATATGGCGAGTATCATGTTTAATGCGTGAATGATTTTCATAATTCAATACTTATTTAAAAAGACAACCCAGATATTCATTGTAATTATCCAAGAAGAGTGGAAGTTAAGCCCACCCTACAAGTAAGACAAACAGATTTCAAATTAAAAAATATATACATATAAATATCAGAAGGAGAATTATTCCAATTATTTGTTTTGTGAAATAGCTTCTTTTTCTATACAATAAAAAAACGATTATACCGCTTAATACTAAAATCATAGCTATTGACCCTGAATCAAAAACCTTTTCAAGCGGATTTTCCACATAAAAATATAGATATAGAATCCCTATTATTATAAGAAGAGGAAATGTTATAAGAATTCTTTTGTCTTTCATATATATTTCAAAATGAGTTTTTTGCTTTTTTCTGATTTTTTTTTTGCATAAAGAGGCAGTGCTAGGGGAGGCTACACTTCGGCAGTCGAAATTGGGCGGATGAGGTGAGCGTCTCATTCTGTCATTCTTGTTTGACTTTGAGTACTTTCACGCAGAACGTCGTCTAATTGCCTGATATATTTCTCCTCGTCCGTTATTTCACCTTTCTGTTGTACTTTTTTTATCATTTCATTGCAAATCGTTGTGAGATTTTTCACATGTGTAACCGGATTTCTGGCAAAGAAAGTCCATAAAGAGAAATCTTCCACTATACATCGAAAAGTAACCGAACACCCATCGAATGATATAGGGGCAATACCTTTGCTCTTGTAATTTTTCATTACAAAAAAACAGGTTTCCCAAAGATGTCTCGCCAAATCCGATTTTACCTGGAATTCTATTCTTTCAATTGTATATTGTTCGAGAGCTGTTTGAATTCTTTTATTGTTTTGTTTACGGTTAAACATTCGTATCTCATCCAATTTCTCTTCCTGCATATTGTCAAAGTCATTTGGTCCGATAGATTGGGTCGGGAATACTTCTGAAAGTCTCTTGTTTATCATTTTATAATCAGTTACCCAAGCTATTTCCATGATATAACTATTCGTACTTACCGAATCTATTCTAAAACCACGTGGACCAAGAACGTTGTCAATGAAAAAAAATTCCACCATCTTATTATCATTAGGAAAAAGCTTTTTCTCCATTTCACTTTTTCCCATAGTGTTAGGTTTCCCGTAAGCAATCCAAGCTGGTTCGACAGTCAATTTAAACGACTCTGCCGGTCCTGTCGATTTAGGGCCAGGGAATGCCCCTTGTCCCATAGCAATAGATTTCAATAAAAACAGAAAACATGCACATATCCACGCCGCTATGTTCCTTTCCTTCATAATTGTGTATTGTTTTTTTTATTTAAATAGGATTCTTCTTGCCGAACTGGTGCAATTTCAAAGTGACTTGGCATTCATCAACTCCTCCAGCCGACGTACGTATTCATCTTCATTGATATCTTTCTTGTTTTCTTTGACGTCGTTGGCTATATCTTCACATAAATCTGTTAATTCCTTGAAAGCACCCAAAGGGTTTCTTGTGGAAAAGTTCCAGATCTCATCTCCGACGACACACCGGAAAACGGCCGTATATCCATCCTTGGATATATTCGGAATACCTGTATTTTTATGGTTTCCAATCAGAGAGACATACGTTTTATGTAATTGTATGGCTAAAGACCTACCTATTGGATGACTCTTCGTTTTTATGGTATAAACCTCGTTGGCACGCTTCGACCTCATGATGTACTGTTCGCGGTTATGCTGCAGAATAGCCGTTCGCTCTTCCTCCGTTTTATCCTTCAGGGCATCCCGGCTTGTCCGTTTTGTCGGAAAATCCGTCTGCATTCTGCTTTGGACTTCCTCCCAATCGCAAACCCATTTCATATTCATGACATATTCACCATTGCCGACACTATCAATTTCGAACCCGTACGCTCCAGCGAAACTTGGATCCATCAAGAACTCCACGAGTGCGTTCTTGTCAGCGAAAAATCTTTTCTGGAGCGAGGTCTTGTTTCTTGTGTTACACAATCCTTCCGCGACCAGATTCGGCTCTATTGTTTTTATGAACTCTATTCCTTCCGGATTTAATTGAGCTTGAACCGGAGAAGCCGCATGGGGCCAAGGATATGGCGAGTATCATGTTTAATGCGTGAATGATTTTCATAACTCAATACTTATTTAAATCCTAATAATCTGAATAAAACTGCCAATAAGGGGCAAGTTTGCAACCACATTCTAAATAAGCTTTTACTCTGTAATACTCAGGTAAAAACAGCTCTTCATCGATCAGGTTAAATTCTTTGAAAACTTTCAAAAAATCCAGTTTCGTTATCCAGGGAGTCATGACTGATGTCATTGGTTCCATGAAATCATAATGAATCCGGGACTTTGCATATTTTGATTGATCTCCTTTTGCCAACTCAATATCCACACATTTCATATAGAACTCTTTTTTGTTTATCATATTCCGAATGAAATCAGAATAATCTTTTCGTGCATCGAGAGGTTTATATTAATTTTTTCATTGTTTAGGGTAATTAAGCATATTCGTATGACAACGTTCGTAAATGTTTTATTGTTTTTTGTTTTTTGTAGGAGAAAGTGATACAAAAGGCGGTATTTTACAACCGCAATTTAAAAAAGCAAAAGCTCTCACACTGTCAGGCATTTCTCGTTTCTCATCAATGAGAATATATTCTTTGAAAACTTTCAAGAAGTCCAATTTTGTTATCTTTGGCGGTAAAAGTGATGTCCATGGATGCTTAAAAGAATAAAAAATTTCATCTTTTGCATACTCCGATTCATCACCTTTAACAAGTTCCATATCTATACACTTCAAATACATTTCCTTTTCAAGTTGAATATTCTGAAGAAAAACTTCATATTCTTTATATGCATCATCAGGTGTACAGTTGAGTCGTTCAATATAAAGATCCATTTCTTCCTTTGACATCCATTCTACATTCTCTAATTCTCCAGACTTAATCTCCGGCGTTATGTCTTGTTTTTTTTCAAAATAAGAGATACCTCTGATTAATTCGAAAGAATTATTTAAAAAAAGATCATTCTTTGGAAGAGCCTTTGCATTGTAGATATATTGAACGGTTTCATATTTTATTTTAAGATTATATGCTTTGAAAATATTGTCTAGTTTTACATCACAATCTGACTTCACTGTTGTTTGTGAATAAGCAAAAGTGAGGGACAGGATAATCAAACAAAACATGATAATTGCTTTTTTCATTGTTCACGGTGATAATTAAGCATATTCGTATGACAACACTTGCCATTATATTCTTCAAGTTGGGTAGGCTTAACGCCCACCCGACAATTAGCCTATTAGACAAACAGATTTCAAATTAAAAAATATATGCCTATAAAGATCAAAAAAAGAATAATGGTTACCATATGTCGAGTATATTTTTCTTTCAATATATAATTGATTATAATAACAAATAAAAGGAGAACTATATTAATTAATCCAAAATCGTACATTTTATCCAAAGGATTTTTTTTATAAATATAAAAATATATAAAAAAAGTAAATGCAAATAGTGGCCATGATATAATTAATCTTTTGTCTTTCATATATATTTCAAAATGAGTTTTTTGCATAAAGAGGCAGTGCTAGGGGAGGCTACACTTCGGCAGTCGAAATTGGGCGGATGAGGTGAGCGTCTCATTCTGTCATTCTTGTTTGACTTTGAGTACTTTCACGCAGAACGT
>NZ_RDSD01000011.1 GCF_003712195.1 Proteiniphilum sp. X52
TTATTCATTCTTCATTCTTCAATCTTCATACTTCACTCTTCATTCTTCACTCTTCATTCTTCACTCTTCATTCTTCACTCTTCATTCTTCACTCTTCACTCTTCACTCTTCATTCTTCACTCTTCATTCTTCACTCTTCATTCTTCACTCTTCACTCTTCATTCTTCACTCTTCATTCTTTATCATTTTTCACCAGCCTTTCCACCCTTCCACCTTTATCTCTCCCTTGTAGAGTATACTCCAACTTTTTTATTACCTTTGCCGTCCTATCTGATAGAAGGGAAAAAGATTTATAAAGGTTACAAGTAACGCGAATATTATGCCGCATATATCCCAGCGGGGCATACAAATGCCCCCCTCACCCATACGAAAACTGGCACCGCTTTCCGATGCAGCTAAAGCTGAAGGGGTAAAGGTGTATCATCTCAATATCGGCCAGCCCGATCTGCCTTCCCCCGTCTCGGCATTGGATGCTATCCGCGGCATCGACCGTACCACGTTGGAATACAGTCCCAGCGACGGATACCGGTTCTATCGGGAGAACCTGGTTCGTTATTATAAAGAATTTAATATCGACCTCACGGCTGAAGAGATCATCGTCACTGCCGGCGGATCGGAAGCGGTACTCTATGCATTCATGGCCTGTCTTAACCCGGACGACGAGATCATCGTCCCCGAACCGGCCTATGCCAATTACATGGCTTTTGCCATCTCTGCCGGAGCGGTCATCCGCACTATACCTTCGACCATGGAATCAGGATTCGCCCTTCCCCCGGTAGAGGAATTTGAAAAACTGATCAATGAGCGTACCAAAGGAATCCTTATCTGCAACCCCAATAACCCCACAGGTTATGTCTACACACCCCGCGAAATGGAACAGATAAGGCAACTTGTCAAAAAATATGATCTTTACCTCTTTTCCGATGAGGTATACCGCGAATTTATCTACAACGATACTCCTTATGTTTCCGCCTGTCACCTGAAAGAGGTGGAAGAGAATGTGGTACTGATCGATTCGGTTTCCAAAAGATATAGTGAATGCGGTATCCGTATCGGTGCGCTTATCACTAAAAACCGGAAGGTACACGACACAGTGATGAAGTTCTGCCAGGCACGTCTGAGCCCCCCCCTTATCGGTCAAATCGCGGCCAATGCGTCGTTACAGGAAAATGGCGCATACATGCGGCATAACTTCGAAGAGTACAAGAGCCGTCGCGACTTCCTTATAGAGCGGCTGAACCACATCCCCGGGATCTATTCGCCCATGCCGCAAGGCGCTTTCTATACCTTGGCACGGCTTCCTCTCGATGATGCCGACGCTTTCTGCGCATGGTGCCTCTCCGATTTCCGTTATCAGGGCCAAACCATTTTCATGGCCCCCGCATCCGGTTTCTATGTCACTCCTGGCTTGGGCGGGAACGAAGTACGTATCGCCTATGTCCTTAATAAAAACGAATTAAATAATGCCCTCATCGTGCTTGAAAAAGCGCTGGAGGCATACCCACATACCCACAGGCATGAATGCGGAGCTCTTCATAGCGAGGCGGATCTATAAAGGCGATAAAAAGAATGACAAACGGGTCTCATCCCCCGCCATCAAAATAGCCATTGCCGGCATCGCGCTGGGTTTGGCGGTGATGATCGTGGCTGTATGCATCATTGTAGGTTTCAAAAAAGAGGTACGTGCCAAGGTGGTGGGTTTCGGGTCCCACATCCAGATCACAGCCTTTGAGAGCAACTCATCCTACGAACACACCCCCATTGCCATCTCCGACACGTTGGCGGCCATACTTACCGCCAACCCTGACATCCTACACTTCCAGGAATTTATCACCAAACCGGGTATTATCAAGACCGACGATGATTTCATGGGCGTGGTATTGAAGGGTGTATCGCAAAAGTATGACTGGACGTTTTTCAGGAAAAACTTACTGGAAGGAACTATCCTCCAGTCTAACGATACGGTCGCGGGTAACCAAGCTATCATCTCAAAACAGGTTGCCGACAAACTACGACTCAAGACGGGCGACAGTTTCACCTGTTATTTCGTACAGGAGCCTGTCCGTGCCCGTCGGTTTCATATCAGCGGTATTTACAGCACCAATTTTGAAGATTACGACAAGCTCTATGTCATTGTCGGGAACGATGTGCTTTCTTCCCTGAATGGATGGGATACCGACATGGTGAGCGGGATAGAAGTGCTGGTACGCGATTATAATAATCTCGACAGGATCGCGCAGGACCTCTTCTTCGATATGGCATCCTATAAAGACCGCCTCGGCAACGCCCTTTACACCCGCTCCATCAAGGATATCAACCCCATGATATTTAACTGGTTAAACCTTCTCGACATGAATGTGTGGGTTATCATCATCCTTATGTTAGTGGTCTCGGGCTTCACCATGATCTCCGGTTTGCTCATCATAATCCTGGAACGTACCAATATGATCGGCATGCTGAAATCGATGGGAGCAAAAGATTTGAGTATCCGCCGGGTTTTCCTGTATCTTTCAGCCTTTCTTATCGGACAGGGAATGTTATGGGGAAATATAATTGCGCTGGCTTTTTGCCTTATCCAGGATAAATTTCAGTTACTCAAACTCGATCCGTCCACCTATTACCTCTCCGCGGTGCCGGTAGACCTCAACCCGCTGTATGTTATTCTTCTTAATATCGGCACGCTCGTTGTCTCCTTACTGATGATGATCGGCCCCTCCTATCTGGTCGCCAGAATCACTCCCGCCAAGTCCATCCGGTTTGAGTAGTTTTCCGGTATATTGCCGATAATGCCGAATGGCTACGCATGAGTTATTTTGAATGCGATAACAATTATCGATGGGAGTTTTTTCCTACCTTTGGGCAGAAATAATTATAGTGGTATAAAATGAACATGAACTGGATAATCCTGATTATTGGAGGAATTTTCGAATCCATTTTCGCGATGAGCCTGGGAAAGATGCAACAAACGTCAGGCAAAGAGATGTGGTTGTGGCTTGCGGTATTTCTTGCCAGTGTGAGCCTTAGCATGTTTTTACTGTTCAAATCGATGGGAGGCTCCCACCCGATTCCGACGGGAACCGCCTATGCCGTCTGGGCCGGTATTGGTGCCGTGGGTACGGTTGTAATTGGCATTCTCGTTTTCAGGGAACCGGTCACCTTCTGGAGAATGTTTTTCCTTGGCACGCTAATTATCTCGATCGTTGGATTGCAGTTCACTTCCGCGCACCATTGATTTCAACAACCCGTCTCCCGGAAAATCGGAACCGGTTCGACCGACTTGCCGGGATCATCCGGCCAAGCCCATCAACCTTTTCACCTTCCCAACCTCCTCCTTTCCCACTCCCCTCGCTCCCTCTTTCCCACTTTTCCACACACTCTCTCCCACTCTTCCACTCTCTTTTTCCCACTCTTTGTCAATCCAGCACACTGTTGTTAACAACTTGTTGATAACCTGTTGAGAAGTTGTTCATAAAAACGACCCGAAATATTTGCAATTTATTTGGCCGGTATGTTATATTTGCAGGACAACAATCAGAGATAAAGTACGAGTTTCGTACACATGAGATACATGGGAGTTCATTGACATTTTGTAGACGACGGGAAGAGTTTCATTCAAGAGATCGGCAAATCCGTTTGTTTTTCTCTTTGCTCATCCAAAGTGAGACATTGATAAAATGTTTCTATCGGATGAACCATAAGTTTTTCGCTATGCGATCCCCTTGATAGCAGTTTACCTGTATATTGAAGGAAGTGATTGCAAAATAGCGACCGACTCGGACTGAATGAACCATCTTCATGCATAGGCGGAATTTGCGACTGCTTTTGTATCCTATTCGGGTTGAAAGGTAAACCTTCACGGGCAAGCCAACTCGCCGGAAACAGATGCAAGAGTTTGTAAATAACGGGGATAGGGGTGAAAATCCAGTCTCAAACATTGATTTTCTACTACATCGGCCTTTTCCAAACAGGAAAAAATCCGACGGTAAGAATTCAAGGGTTGAAATACATGATTACATTCGTAGGACTGATTCTGCTTCACAATCCGGAAAAATTATGTATCAAACGATTGAATGTTATCGAATTGAATGATATACAAGACTTCTCAGGACAGCTTTAGCAGCTTCAAACACTGCTTCAGAGGTTTTTTGAAGTATCCGCATTCTGAAGTA
Source organism: Proteiniphilum sp. X52 (assembly GCF_003712195.1). Lineage (GTDB taxonomy): Bacteria > Bacteroidota > Bacteroidia > Bacteroidales > Dysgonomonadaceae > Proteiniphilum. The sequence continues at coordinate 4,170 of NZ_RDSD01000011.1, forward strand.
TTAGCCCCTGTAGGGATTATAAACTTGACTATCCAAGTCAGTTTCAGTTTTTACAGAGTTTGGGATTTTCCCACGTAATTGAACGCATTTTCAGTTTTCGCACCGTTCGGCACAGAACGATTTGGACTCCTACCATTTACCAAAAAGCCGGTTTTACAGCCGGCTTTTTTGTTTCGTCACAGCAAAGGACTCACCCTTTCAATTACCCGACACCTTTTTCTCCTATTAAACAGCCGTCCGGAATAAGGCAATGATTGTAGCAATAGAATGACGATCGTCAAGGATGAGTGCGCCCGAGGGCAACAGCACTCGGCATATATTTATGTGAATAATAAAATGAAGGAGAGGAATAAATTTGAAAGTAAGATTTCCTGAATTTTTTATTATCTTTGTTCCAATAGGATAACCCTTAACCCCGCAAGCGATATGAAACATTTTTATATTCCGTTTCTGATGATCCTTTTCATCGTTCAGACGAAAAGTTCCGCGCAGGATATCCCGGTGAAGAGGGATAGCCTGGATTTGAAAACCGGAGTCGTTGGTGGATTGCCCAAACAGTCCGACTCTCTCAGATCCGGACAGCTTCCGTTAAGATTACCCCGATTGAATCCGGCAGAAAATCTTCTGCCGCAATTTACTCCTTACCAACGGTACACCTTGGAGCCACCACATTCGGAGAAAGAAACTATCTTCCCCCGGATTCACTGGAACGGAGCCGCGTCTGATTTCCTCAATACCAAAAGTCGCACCGCCATTGCCACAACAATGCCCACTTCGAACATGCTATTACATTCATCGGCTACCATCGGCATGGTGGAGACTCCTTTTTTTGGTAAAGGCTATTACTATATATTGGATGCGGGGGCCCGCTATGCGATCAATCCCGCGTTGACGATGGGCGTCAGCGGTGGCTATAACTCCAATTTCGGTGTAATGCCTCTCTGGAATGCAGGAATTGATGGCCGTTACCAAGTGAACAGCAACCTGATGCTCGATGGAGGGTTGACCTATATGAAGACGGCTAGAAATGATTTCTCTGTCAACCAATCGGCTGTAATGATCGACCTTCACGGCCGCTACCGGCTTAACGATGACTGGTATCTCAACGCTTATGGAGGGATGCCTGTATTACAAAACAATAATCGGCCAGACATGCCGATGTCACCAATGATGAACACTCCTTACTACGGGGGTTCTGTGGAGCACTGGTTCAAACCCACCATGGGTGTGGAAGCCGGTATGATTTGGATGCGCGATATGTTCTCCGGAAAAATGCGCCCTCAACCCAAACTGGAACTACTCTTCAGGCCGGGAAGATAGAAGATACACGATTTCAATTGATGGTTAAGATCATCTTGTGATCAGTTACCAGTTTACGCATATTGAGAATGGCATAGCGCATGCGGCCAAGAGCAGTATTGATACTCACCCCGGTGATATCGGCAATCTCCTTGAAACTTAAATCGCCGTAATATCGCATCTGCAGCACTTCACGCTGTTCATCAGGTAAAAAATCGATCAGTCTCTTCACATCATCGAGCACCTGCATTTTCACCATTTTCATCTCCACGGTATCGTCACACAGGGAAGGATTGTTCCACAAATCGATCTCATAATCATCATTAGAGATAGTATTTTCATTTTTTCTCTGTCGGAAATAATCAATTATCAGATTATGCGCGATACGCATAATCCATGCTTTAAATTTGCCTGTTTCGGTGTATCGTCCTTGTCTGATAGTGGTAATGGCCTTGATAAAAGTCTCCTGGAAGACATCTTCGGCCAATCCCCGGTCGCGGAGAGTATAGAAGATATAAGTGTAAAGGGATTGCTTATGCCGGCTAAGGAGCAGATCAAACGCGGAGTCATTGCCCTGGGCATACGAAACGACCAATTCCTCATCGGTCATCGTGCAGAAAGTGTCCATTGCTTTACTTCTTAATTGTTATGTAATGTCAATTGAGTAAAGAAGGCTTATAGGCAAATGATTTTAGCGTTTATTTCATCTTCTATGATGGAGTCCCCTCCGATAAGTCTTTTTTGTTAAAAAGCCCCAAGACGCCTATTGATTTTCAACGAGTTGTAAACCGCTGAAATCGGCTTTGGCGGGGTCGGAGCAGACTCATGATTAAATTTATCAAAACAAAGGAAAATAAAAAAATTATAATTACCAAAAAATAAGAGGTAAAATTCCCTGTCATCGTCTTTACCGCGTCGGTCAATGGCACTTCAGCCGAGTCCACCATAGTTCGTCTCAACCGGTCAGGGTAGTGGCCGAAGGTATAATTTCACCGTCTTTTTCCTCTTTTCCAATCGTTGATGGTATGCCCATGAAAAGCGAACCACACCAGATAGATGAAGCATGGGACCAATACCCAATACCCGGCCCTCAAACCGCGGTGGTCTCCTATCGCCCCATAGATCAGTGGCAGGATGGCATTCCCGCTTAATCCCATGATCAAAAGGGAAGAGCCCGTCTTGGTCAATTTCCCCAGGTCATGGATCGACAAGGGCCAGATACCGGCATAGATCAACGCATTGGGAAACCCTATCGAGGCCAGGAACCATATCGAGATGTTTGCCGTATGCCCGAACAGCGTAACGGGCTGGTTGGCAAGCACCACCCCGAAGGAGAGGAGCAGCCCAAGGGTCGCGCAAAACTGCAATGCCCGCTTTTGCGGAACAAAGCGGGGGATAAGCAAGATGCCCAGCAAATAGCCGATAATGGTACACAGCAGCGTATACGACGGGAAAAACTTCGCATCGAGCAGGCCGATCCCCATCGATCCGGCATAATTGATGATCGTGTCTATTGCCACCACCTGCGTGCCCACATGGAGAAAAATGGCGATGGCGCCAAAAACGAGGTAGGGATAATCCAAAAGAGACTTTTTTGAGGTATTTACAACCGTCAAAGCGCCATTCTCCTCTTTGGCCTCATCTCCTTTTTCTTCTATCTCCGGAAGTACCGAATACCTTATGCCCAAACCCAGCAATACCAGAAGAAGGGCAAGGATGGAATAGGGCGTGATTACCCTGCGGATGAGTTCCTGCAGAATGATGTTTTTCTCCGTTTCGGAAAGCGCGCCTGATTCAAGTAACGCAAAAGTTCCCTCATCGGTCGATTTGAACACTACCGCCGCAAAGAGCAGGGGAGCAATAATGCCGGCTGATTTGTTAAAAATGCCCATCACGCTCATTCGCCGCGCGGCACTGTCGATCGGGCCAATCATGGTGACGTAAGGGTTTGCCGCCGTCTGAAGAATGGCCAGCCCCGTGCCCAGGCAATACAATCCCGCGAGAAAAACCGCATATTGCCGCATCAGTGCCGCCGGGACAAAGATAAGGGCACCTAACGACAGGAACAAGAACCCCCACATGATTCCTTTCTTATAGCCCGTCCGGTTCAATAACAAACCCGAGGGGACGGCCATCACGAAATAGGCGATATAAAAGGCAAACGTGACGAAATAGGACTGAAAGTGCGTCAGTTCAAGGGCAATCTTGAAGTAGGGGATAAGGATGGCGTTAACCCATGACACCAGGCCGATGACAAAATACATCACGGCCAAAATACCCATCGAGATATAGAAAACTTTTTTGTTCATCAAGGAAGTATTATAGGGTGACCACGCCCGTAGTTCCCCCATCCTTCAGGGAAATGTCAAGGGGTTGATTCTCTTTCCAAGCTCCATTCGTGAAATCGGGGATATCGATGGGTGCCGACCGGTTGGCGACCGACCATTCGCTTAACGGACCTATCACGCTCCACGACGCCGCATCGTACACGTCCATATCAACAGGCAGGCCATTCCTTAAACAATCCATCAACCTCCAGTCCATCAAAAAGTCCATTCCCCCGTGCCCGCCGATCTCTTGGGCGATAGCTTGCATCTTCCTGATGATGGGTGGATTATACTGCTGTTCAATTTCCCTGAATTTCTCTTCAGACAGCCACTCCTTGTGGTCTTCGGCCACGGACAGGCGGGGAGGAAGGGGATATTTCTGCGCCGTGGCTTTTGTCCCGCTTATGGCATGCAACCGGGAGTAAGGCCGGGGTGTGGTGATATCGTGCTGGATGAGAATAGTTTGCCCCTGGATTGTTTTGATGATCGAGCTGTTCATGTTTCCGCGGAACGAGGCCCCTTCGAATTGTCTAAAGTAATCCTCTTTTCGCGACAACTCCTTGGCATATTGGTTCATCAGGAAATCATCGGACGACATCGACACCATGTATTCCATCCGGTTTCCCCGGTTGATATTCATGATTTGCGCCACAGGCCCCAATCCGTGCGTGGGATAGAGGTTTCCGTTCCTTCTCATGTTCTCGTTCAACCGCCAGCTGCGTCCGGGCTTTCCCCTGAAGAACAAGCTCTCCCCTATTTCATGTATATATCCTCCCTCGGCATGCACTATCTCTCCGAAAAACCCGTGGCGCGCGAGGTTCAAGGTCAGCAATTCAAAAAAATCGTAACAGCAGTTCTCCAGAATCACACAATGCTTTTTGGTTTCCTCCGACGTTTCCACTAATCGCCAACAATCCTCCACGGTGGTCGCGGCCGGGATTTCCAGCGCCACGTGCTTGCCTTGCCTCATGGAATAGATCCCGACCGGCGCGTGCCATTCCCAGGGGGTGGCCACATATACAAGATCAATGTCCTCTCTGCGGCACATCTCCATCCAGCTATCTTCCTTTCCCGAATAAACCAGGGCCGGATGTCCCGGTGTCTGGATACGCGCTTTGGCTTTCTCCGCATGCCCGGTGAGCTCATCGCAAATGGCCACAATTTGAACTCCCTCGATGCGGCTGATCCTTTCCACGGCCGCACTTCCCCGGTTCCCCACGCCTACAAACCCCACTCTCACTGTTTCCAGTTTGGGCGCGGCATACCCGCACATATTAAATTTTTGCGGATGTTTCTTATAGGCTTCACGGTATATCTTTTTTAAAGACTTGCCCGATGGTTGGTTCTCGGCAGGCATTCCCCCACTTAGCCCTTTGGCCGGCAGCATGGCCGACACGGTTGCAACTCCTGCCGCTTTGATGAATTTTCTTCTGTTGATTTGCATGACAAAATCTATTCTTATGTTAACCGCGAGGCGGAGTTTTCATCCAAGAACAGTACCGTATCGGGATGCCTCCTTAAAATCGTCGCCGGGCATGCCGTCGATATTTCCGCATTCAGCGTATCGTGAACAGCATTGGCTTTCCGCTTATCCGGCACCATGCAACTGATGACTTTACAACGCATGATGGCGGGAATGGTCAGGCTGACAGCCTCTCCCGGCACCTCTTCGAGGGTAGAGAACCACCCCTCCCCCAATTGCTGCCGGCGGCAAGCATCATCCAATTGCACGACCTTAACCAGGCGCGTGTCATCAAAATCGGCCACGTCGGGATCATTAAAGGCTATATGCCCATTCTCCCCAATACCTATGCACGCCACGTCGATCTCGGCAGCCCTGAGCAGTTCCTCATACCGGGCTATTTCGCCTTCAATATCGCCGGCATCGCCATGAATGTAATGAACCTGACAGGGTTTCACCTCATCGAGGATCCTCTCTTTCAGGTATTTGCGGAAACTGGCCGGATGGGTTTCGGGCAAATCCTTGTACTCATCCAAATGGAATACGGTAATCTTAGCCCAATCTATCTCCTGTTTTTTGAGCGCGTGGATAAAGGCAAACTGCGAAGCTCCCGTAGCCAAAATCAGATTGGCAAAGCCTTTCGCCCGGATAGCATTGTTCAACTGTTCGGCAACGAATTGCGCGCCGGCCTCCCCGGCCGCAATTTCATCCTCAAAGATACGCACGATGAGATTCTCTTTTTTCAATTGTTTAATTTCAGTTGTCATTTCTTATTTTGATTATATGTTCATTTTTGTCACCGGTTTTTCTTGCTTTAATCCACATCCCACCAAAGGTTGGTTGCAACATTGTCGGGCCCGCCCAACAGCGCTTTCCCTTTTTCCAGTTCGGTTTTATTGTTCGCCTCTTCGGTCAACGGGAAAGGCAGCCTCTTGATAAAACTCCCTTGCGGAAGCAGGGGGTTGTCAGATTGATATACCGGATACATAACCGGATAGCCCGTTCTCCTGAACTCCGCCCAGGCTTCCATCCCGTCAGGAAAGAGGGCCAGCCACTTCTGGGTGCCAATTTGTTGACGCTGTTCAGCGATATTGTGGCTGAATTTCACGGGAATGGATGCCACGGCGGGTGAATCCTGATCGTCACCCGGAGCCACAGGTTGTTTCACGGAATGAATGTATCCGGCAATATCGTCCGAACCGATCCCCCATTGTTTCATGCTTGTCTCGATACCTTTATTGTATAATTCCTCGGCCGTTCCACCCATGCTCCATCCGTTCAAAGCCCCCTCCGCCCTTAAGAAGTAGGCCTCGGCCGCACACATCACATGAAACGGAGCTGTGAGATTCGGGCTAAAAGTTTTGTCATTCCTGGGGGTAACCCAATAAACGCCCACATTGGAGTTTCGTGAAGGTTTATTCCTGTCTTTTCCCAACAGGGTTGCCGGCAACCCGTTTCTTACACTGGTATATGTTCCGGTGGTCACATTGGGTTGAAAATAGACATTCAGGCGCGGATCCGCATAGCCTTTCAGGTAAGAAGCCATGGTAGAGCTCATCGCAAATTCATTCCACGCCGCCACTTGTGACAAACCATTGGTGTCGTTGCCCGATTCTGCCTTTTTCAGGAATGCATTTTGGGAATTGTCCCACAACACGCCGGCTGCGACTGCGGCCTCCGCCTCGGCTTTAGCCCTTGCCGGATCTATTCCCGATATGCGCAATGCCAGGCGCAGACGCAGTGTATTGGCAAAGGCCATCCACTTCTTCATGTCTCCCTCGTACATCAGTTCGTAACCTTTGAAGATTGTTGTCCCGGCGGGCAATCCTTTCAGGATGCCAACAGCCGATTCCAAGCGGATAAAAAAATCATCGTATATCTTTTCCTGAGAATCGTAAGGGATAATTTCCACCGGTTCGGCAGCCTGAAAATAGGGAACAGGGCCAAAATGATCGGTTAACCGGTGAAAAGCATACACCCACAGGATATCAGCCAAAGCGGCTTCTCCAGAGCCCGGCCCGGCATTTTCCTTAATTGCTTTTAACTGCGGCGCGGTATCCACGTACATCACAGTCCAGAAACGTCGCTGCCAGTCGGGCACAAGCACATAACGGTCGGTGGAGAAGGAGGTACTTGCCAGTGCAAAATACTGGGCATACAAGTCTGCTCCAAGATTCTGCACGGTCTGGTAAAAGCTGCGGTTCAAGGCCGATGCTGATTGTGCTTTGGCGAACATGAACGGCATTTCGCGCGCGCCCACTTCCGTCAGGTTATTCGGGTCGGTATTCATTTTTTCAAAGTCTCCCGTACAGCCAGCCATACATAGGGCCGAGAAGATTACACAACTGAGAATATATCTTTTCATCATATTGATTATTAAAAAGTTAATTTAAGATTAAGACCGATTGACCTTGAGAGTGGCGGCAAACCCAGTTCCACTCCCTGATAATTTCCGGCGCCCAGAGAGGCGTCCGGATCAGCAGGATTATCTCTTTTTCCGATACCGTGAATGTTCATTACCGATTTTCCCCTGTAGAAGAATAACAAGTTTCTGCCCGTGAGAGAGAGCGATGCCGCTTCAATAAAAGCCTTTTCGTTTAATTTGAAATCATATCCGACCGACAAGTCCCTGAGGCGCACATTGGTCATGTCATAGGTGAAAAAATCGCCCCAGGCATCACGCCCGTTCTGGGAAACGGTAGTCCACAATTGTTGAGAGGTAATGGCGGTAGTATTGGCAGAGCCATCGGCCTTTACCGCGTCAAGCACCCAGCTTCCCTCCCTGAATTTTTCCGTGTAACCGGCAACCCCATAGGCTGCCAGATATGCATCGGTGCCGGAAACCATCTCTCCTCCGATACGGGCGTCGACAAGGAATGAGAGCTTGAATGCTTTATACTTCAATGTGTTGCTCCACCCCAACATAGCATCGGGGTTAAAATTCCCCAGCTTTTGATTGGACTCGATCACCGGCAATCCCCTGTCATCAACGACAGGCTTACCGGTTGTCTCATGCTTTTTCCATGCCCGTCCGTACAGATCTCCGTAAGCGCTTCCCTCTTTCACAATTACGGTAGCGTATTTGGTATTGTCAGTGATGTTTACCTGCGAGGTATTCGGCGCCAGCTCAATGACTTTATTGATATTCCTTGAAAAATTGACCCCGGTGTTCCACTTGAAGAATTCATGATCAATGGGCATGGCATTCAATTGAATTTCCAAGCCTCTGTTTTCGATATTTCCCGCATTGATATAGCGGCGGTTGAAGCCACTGGCCATGGGTAAGCCCACATAGAGCAACTGATTGACGGTATTGCTTTTGTACAAGGTAATATCCAAATCCAACCGTCCGCGGAAAAAACGCCACTCCATGCCGGCCTCATACGATTTTGTTTTTTCCGGCTTCAACCCCTGAATGGATTTTATTTGATCACGGGAGATAAAACCCTGCCCGGCTCCCAAGGCAAATTTGAATCGTTGTTTCAACAAATATGGGTCAGGATCGTTACCCACCACGGTATAAGAAGCCCTTATTTTTCCGAAATCAATCCACGAGGGCATCTTTACCATATCCGAGACTATGGCGGACAGGCCGGCGGAAGGATAAAAATAACTGTGAGGAGAGGGCAAGGTGGACGACCAGTCGTTTCTTCCGGTCACATCCACGAATAAATAGGATTTAAACCCCATTTGCAGGTTGCCATATACTGAATTCAAAGCCCGGGTATATCCCCCCACATCCTGAAAAGCCGGAGTGGTCGCCGCAGCCAGGCTGAATTTGTTTGGAATGGAAAGCCCGTTAGCCATATCCGTCACTGTGGCGTATTCTCTCTTTAAGAGGCTGGCTCCCAGATTATAGTTAAGGCTTATATGCCCTGCAATAGCATTTTCCCCTGACAGAAGAAAATCGAAGTTCCTTTCCCAGTACCGGGAATTGGTCTCGTAATATTTACCTCCCGGCTTCACGTCTCCCAGCGAAACCGTACCATCGTAAAAAGAACCGTCCACCTTATCGTCATACCGGTCATAGCTCACCCGTGCTAAAACGCTGAGCCAGTAGAGCACCTGGTATTTGGCCGAACCGAGCAATGTCACACGGTTGCGCTCCTCGTTCACCGAGGTCCTGTGGACACTCCAATAGGGATTATCGTAGATAGAGGAGGTGGTCCAGTATTTCCGTACGGGTTGACCGTTGTTAGGGTTGATCGTCTCGTAATCCATCAACTCCTGCCCGCTCATGTCCCTCGGCATGATATAGGCCTCTATGGGTGTGCCCGCATCCCCCAGACGCGGGCGGTTCTTCACTTTCTGATTGACGTAGGTAATCTTGGCATCGGTGGTGAGCTTGGAATGGAACCGGGTGTTTACTCTCAGGTTCATGGTGTTCCTCTCCAGTTTGTTACCGGGAATCATGCCTTCCACAGAATTATTGGTATAGGAGGCGAACCCTTGTAACATCTCCGTTCCGCCATACAGGCTCACCGTATTGTTAAAAGAATAAGCGGTTTCAAAAAAATCTTTCACGTTGGAGGAATAGGTCGGGGCCTCCTCACCCCAGCTTTCGCCCACTCCCTGTGCGGCAACACCGCCGTTACCCCTGCCGTACTTATTCTGAAAGTCGATCAATAAATGAGGGTTGTCCACAGACATGCCACTATTAAAGTCTATTTTCAATCGTCCCTCTTTCCCTTTTTTCGTGGTGATTATGATTGCACCGTTAGCGGCCCTGCTACCGTACAAGGCGGCGGCAGAAGGTCCTTTCAGCACATTTATCGAGGCCACGTCGTCGGGATTAATATTCACCGCCCCATCGCTTCCTCCGTAGTTGTAGGTGGTACCCGTAGCTTGTCCGTAGGAAGTATTATCATACGGAACGCCGTCAATCACAATCAATGCCGTATTGTTTCCACTGATGGAACGGTTGCCCCGGAGCACGACACGCGCCGCCGCGCCAGGACCCGTGGCAGCGGTAGTGATCACCGCTCCCGATATTTTCCCCGACAAACTGCTCAAGATATTAGAACTATTGTCCTTTATCTCCCCTATGGAGCCGTCAATTTTTTGGGTTGAATAGGCCAAGGTCCGGGTTTTTCTTTCGATACCTAACGCGGTGACCACTACTTCTCCAAGGTCATATGCAGTAGGTGTCAATTCAACATTGAACGACGCGCTGCTCCCTACATGAACCTCTTCGGGCTCATATCCCAACATGCTAAATGCCAAATAGTCGCCCTCATCCGCTTCAATCTTGAAAACCCCATCCACGTCGGTCACCCCTCCCCTGAATGTGCCCTTTACAATGACCTGAACCCCGGGCAAGGTTTCTCTCGTGACCTTATCGACAACAATTCCCTGCCTGACAGAAGTGTCCTGACCAAACAAGGGGATTGATAAAAGTAAAAGACACGTGCTTACCAAAAACAATTTCCGAATCATTCGTTCCATAGGTATGTATTTAAATTTGTTGTTGCATTCGCAAAGATAGTCTCCGGTACGACATCTCATGACATAATTAGCGAACCGAAAGTGGCTTATCGCGAAACAGGGGAACATTCCACGTTCTTTATTGTTAATAAACGGGAAGATGGATTTAAACGCGATGATCAAAATACTTGTCCTCATAGACTCCGCGACTGAGTTCAGCCGTCGTTTCCTGTCCGGGCTGATTCGTTATGCCCATGAAAACGGCCCCTGGATCTTTTACCGGTTGCCGTTGTATTATAAAATGTTGTACGGCGAGGAGGGAGTCGTGGCGCAAATTAAAGAATGGGGGATCGACGCGGTTATTGTCCAATGGGAATACCATGAGATTAAATTTTTAAAACAACTGGATATTCCCGTATTCCTTCAAAACTATGAAGACAATGCCGACTGGTTTTCAAAGATTTCCGGCGATTATCGGGAAGTGGGCGCGATAGCCGCCAATTTTTTCGCCCGGAAAAGGTTTAAGAATTTTGCTTTTTACGGCAACAAAAATTTTTTGTGGTCAAAAGGCAGGGCGGAGGGATACCGTATCGAAGTGGAAAAACTGGGAGGGAACTATTACTATTTTGAATCGGAATACCTGACCAACAGTCAATGGAGCCGAAGCCACATGCAATTGGACGAATGGTTGTCCTCGCTTCCCAAGCCGGTGGCCGTTTTTGCTTGTGACGACTATTTCGCCCTGCAGGTGGCCGAGATGTGTAAAATAAACCATATCGACATCCCGGATGAGATATCCTTACTGGGGGTGGATAATGACGAGCTTATCTGTAACCTATCCTATCCGTCCATCTCCTCGATAGTGACCGACGACGAAAACATCGGGTATGTCACGGGCAGGAAACTTCACACCCTGATCATAAACAAAAAAAACATCCCCTTCAACATCATCAAAAAGCCCATACGTATTGAACAACGGCAATCCACGGAAAAATACGATATCGCGAACAAATATATCTCAAAGATAATTGAACATCTTGAAAAAAATTTTACTTCTGATCTCTCCATCGATGAACTGACACAAATGGTTCCGCTGGGCCGAAGAAGCCTTGAGAAAAAATTCAAGGAAGCCATGGGCACCACCCTTTATCAATTTATAATAGACAAGAAAATAGAGTTTTTTTCCAACAAATTATTGACAACTCGGGAAAGCTCGTTGGATATCGCTATCGAGGCCGGTTTTAACGATGTGAGAAACGCCTATCGGATTTTCAAGAAAAACACCGGTTATAGCCCTTCCGGTTACCGTAAGAAATTCTCGAAGATTGATAAATAGTCAATCTGTCCCAAAATCACATTGATTCATTGCCATTGCGCTTTTTCAATACAATGGTCATACATCGCTCATAGATTCACAGATAAACATTTGATTATCAGCAGATTTAAAAAACCCATTGTTTAATTGCTTATCATGAAAGCATTAAACGAAAACTTCGCGGATCCCATAACTAAAAAAAGCGGAAGAAAATTAATTCCTCCGCCTCTCAAATATCTGAAAACGGCCAATCTCTACTCGCCGAAGACCGGTTTGTAATAACCCAAATCGTCAATACCCGACTTGGTAATGAAGTTGTAATTCTTCTCTACTTCTATACGACCGTAATGGATATATACTTCAGCACTGCGACGGAAAAGCTCCTGATCTTCATTGGCATCCTGCAAGAGAAGGTGTCCCATGATAACATGTCCGGCACTTTCCACAAGCCTGCGGGCATGAAAATCGAGGTAATCCTCATCTTTGGGTGAAGTAACCACTTCTGTCTGTTTCTCATACATTTCCGCCATATCCGCCAGCACACGCTTCAACGGCTCCAATTCAGGTGCGACCGGCATCGCGGCATATTCCTTGATCTGCTGCAGATAGGTGCCGGTGGTGACGTGGCGGATAGCAGCCACCACCTGTAACTGGGTAGTCCCTTCATAGATGTTGGTGATACGCGCGTCGCGATAAAGACGCTCACATTTGTAATCTTTCATATATCCCGAACCGCCGTGGATCTGAATAGCATCATAAGCATTCTGATTAGCATACTCGCTGCTCATTCCTTTTCCAAGCGGAGTGAAAGCATCGGCCAGACGGGAGAAATGCTTCATCTCGTTCCGCTCTTCGGGAGTCAGTTTACGTTCGCGGCTGATATCTTCCAGCGTTTTGTACATATCCACAAATCGGCAGGTTTCATACAGCAAAGCACGCGACGCGTCGGTTTTGGCACGCATATTGGCCAGCATTTCATACACCGGCGGGAACTCGATAATGGCTTTACCGAACTGACGACGCTCAATAGCATAGTTGTAAGCTTCGCGGGTAGCTGCTTCCGAAATACCTACCGACTGGGCCATAATTCCCAGGCGGGCACCGTTCATCAGCGACATCACATATTTGATCAGCCCCATCCGGCGTGATCCAACCAGCTCTGCCTTCGCATTCTTGAATACCAGTTCGCAGGTAGGTGCTCCCTTGATCCCCATCTTGTTTTCAATACGGCGCACATCCACACCGCCATTTTTCTTGTCGTAAACGAACATCGACAAGCCACGGGCATCTTTGGTGCCTTCTTCGGAACGAGCCAGCACCAGGTGAATATCAGCATCGCCATTGGTGATGAAACGTTTCACGCCGTTCAGATACCACTGATCCTCTTTCTCGTGATAGGTTGCTTTCAGCATGACCGCCTGCAGGTCCGATCCGGCATCGGGTTCAGTAAGGTCCATCGACATGGTCTCACCCTTGACAATGCGCGGCAAATATTTCTCTCTCTGCTTTTCATCGGCGAATTCATAGATGGTTTCACCGCAATCCTGCAGCATCCAGATGTTCTGGAAGCTGGCATCGGCACGGCTGACAATATCGGCGCTCATCATATAGGGCACCATCGGAAAGTTGAGTCCGCCATATTTACGGGCAAGACCCATACCCATCAATTCCGCCTTGTTGAGTGCATCGAGGTTTTCCTGGGTGGGTGCGGCATAGGTAACCCGTCCGTCATTTACCGTCGGCCCGGTATGATCTACTTTTTCCGCATTCGGATCAATGATATCGCCGCAGATCTCTCCTACCACTTCCAGCACTTTTTCATAGCTGTCCATTGCATCCTCAAAATCCATGGGAGCGTAGTCGTATGTCTCACGGTCCGCATAGCTTCTCTCTTTCAATTCCACAATACGTTTCATCAGCGGGTGCTGAAGATAGTGACGGAATTGCGGTGTATCTGTATAAAAGTTTGCCATTTCTTTTTTATTTTTTGGGAAATTAGAACTGAGAACTGAGAACTGAGAACTGAGAACTGGGAACTGAGAACTGGGAAATTAGGAATTTGAAGGTTGAATATCCTTAGATATTTTGGCACAATAAGCCCTTATAAGTTTATCCAACTCAATCCATTGAACTTGAAATAAATCGTAGTCATTCCGCGAAATATATTGTAAGTCTTTAGATAGAATAAGATAATTATAAATCTCTGCCAATGAACCTTGAGATATATTGAAGAACCTTAGCTTATCTTTCTTTCCAAATTTACGATAACCTTCCGCAATATTTGCAGTAATAGAGATCGCTGCTCTTCTCATTTGCGAGACAATACCAAATCTCTCCTCTTCTGGAAATCTTCTTGTTATTCGATAGATATCCAAAACAAATTGATGACCTTTCTGCCAAACAATAAGCGATTGAAATGATAATACCTCCGCACTTTTCATTCTCAAATTCCAATTTCTAAATTCTAAATTCCAGGTTCCGGGTTCCAGGTTCTATATTCTATATTCTATATTCTATATTCTAAGTTCTTAGTTCTAATTTCTAATTTCTAATTGATAAATCATTTCGAATTCTTCTTATAATACTTAATCATCTTCGGAATCACATTTTCTATTTCGCCGGTGATCACATAATCGGCGATGGAGTTGATAGGCGCGTTGGGATCGTTGTTAATAGAAATGATGATGGAACTGTCCTGCATACCGGCGATGTGTTGTATCTGCCCCGATATACCACAGGCTATATAGACCTTGGGGCGGACAGTGATCCCTGTTTGTCCCACTTGGCGTTCATGTTCCGCGAAACCGGCATCGACCGCCGCACGGGAGGCGCCCACTTCAGCTCCCAGCACGTCGGCGAGTTGATAGAGCAACTGGAAGTTCTCTTTCGATCCCACACCATATCCTCCGGAGACGATAATAGGCGAGTTCTTGATGTTCACCTTCGACTTTTCAATATGTCGGTCGATAATGCTAACCACAAAGTCTTCTTCTTTCACGTAGTCAGCCACATTGTGCTCCACCGTTTCACCTTTATAATAAGGATCAAAGATCTCTTTCTTCATCACCCCTTCACGTACAGTAGCCATCTGCGGGCGGCAATCGGGATTGATGATCCACGCCACGATATTACCACCAAAGGCGGGACGTATCTGGTAGAGCAGATTTTTGTAGTTCTTACCTGCTTTTCTATCCTCGTGGTCGCCTATTTCGAGTGAGGTACAATCCGCCGTAAGCCCACTGCCCAGAAGGGATGACAGGCGCGGTCCCAGGTCACGGCCGATAATTGTAGCACCCATCAGGCATATCTGCGGTTGCTCTTTTCTGAAAAGTTCCGCCATGAGGGAAGTATGCGGAAGGGTAGTGTATGGCGAGAGGCGATCGTCTTTGAAAAGATGCAGCACATCTACGCCATAGGGGAATACCTGTCCCTCGATCTTTTCGAGGGCGGCGACGGCACCGGCGGCAACAGCTTCGAGTTTACAACCCAACTGGCTGGCAAGCGAGCGTCCTTTGGTCAGCAGTTCCAGGCTCACGTCGGCCACTATCCCCTCCTCGATCTCCAAATATACAAATAAGTTGTTCATTTTGTTTCTTGTTGTGTTATCCAATCGTGTGACTATCTATCAGTTCTTTTATCAGCTCTTCAATATCGGCGTCGTCGTCGCTAAGACGCCGGCTCTCTTTGGCCTGAAACACCACATTCTCTATCTTTTTCACTTTAGTGGGGGAACCGGAGAGCCCGCACTGCACCTTGTCAGCTTCCACATCGTCCACGCTCCATTCGGTTAGGTTCAGATAGGGACGGCTGCTATAGATATCTATGTAGTCGATATTCTCAGCCTGACGCTCAGTTATGGTCTTGGCATGTTTATACTTTAACAACAGTTTCGCGTTACGGGGACGGCATGCCCGGGCGGAACCGTTTACCGTAACGACTACGGGAAGGGGACATTCCACCACTTCCACCCCGTTTTCCAAACGGCGCTTAACAGTTATTGTTCCGTTTTCGATCTTTTCGATATTCTCGGCATAGGTGATTTGAGGAATTCCCAACTTTTCAGCCACCTGAGGCCCCACCTGCGCAGTATCCCCGTCAATAGCCTGACGCCCTGATACAATTATGTCGAACTTTCCGAGCTTACGGATCGCCATCGACAATGCGTATGAGGTGGCCAATGTATCGGCACCGGCGAACGCCCTGTCGGTTAACAACACTCCATCATCTGCTCCGCGGAATAATCCTTCACGTAAAATCTCCGCAGCACGTCCCGGCCCCATAGTCAGTACCGTGATCTTCGAACCGGGAAAGCGGTCCTTGATACCCAACGCCTGCTCCATCGCATTCAAATCCTCCGGATTAAAGATGGCGGGCAGTGCCGCCCTGTTTACAGTTCCGTCGGCTTTCATAGCATCTTTTCCCACATTCCGCGTATCGGGAACCTGCTTAGCCAACACAATAATGTTAAATGTCATACTCTTTAGATTAGCTTATCTCTTATAGATGTTTTAAATATTTTGGAAGCCACAAATATAGTGAAAAGCCGAGAGATAAGCCAAACTTGTTGGAGGTTTTCCGAGGCGCGTCTTATATTTTTTTAATATGCCAAAAATTCGCCTTGCCTGCCGCGTCATTACCAATTTCCTGAAAAATGAAATCAGCCATTAAACCAAACCGGCAGAAAGCTATCTTATATGAGTGGTCTGTATTCCGCTTTCACCGGCGTTTCAATTAATCAACTGATTTAGAAACTGTTTTGAATTTTACGAGTAATTATTTCACGCTTATTTTCCACTCTATCATATTCTTTTTTGCCCTTTTTCGCGCCTTTGAACTTTCATTTCATTTAAGTGGCCCGCCACATTTCAATCAATGAAAATCCAAATCCATCAAAAAATGGCTAAAAACAATGGATGAAAAAATTCAAAACAGCTTCTAAGTTCCTACATCAACTCCCATTATACATCATTTGACAAAACAGATAAACAGTTCAAGTAAACCTGACTTTGCTCAATTAGCTTAACGAAAATATTTATTTTATCGGAAATATGATAACTTTGTAGTAAATTTTAATCGTATGCAAAAAACAACATCCTCTCTGATAATTTTTCTCCTGGCTCTGTTAATGAGCAGTTGTGCGGGAATTAAATACCTGACAGTGGAAACGCGTGAACCGGCACAGGTCAATCTTCCTTCAAATGTGCTTTCAATAGCGATTGTCAATAATGTGGTACAACAACCCGATGAAGTGGGACACGACAGCATCCCGATAGGACATACCCAAGCGAAAAGGAGTAAAGTTTCATCCGACAGTGTCGCTGTCTTTTATACTGAAGCACTGGCACAATTTCTGGATGAGGAGGATTATTTTCAACGGGTGATGTATTACAATCAACCGTTAAGGAGCGACCATGATTTCTTCCAGGAGAAGCCAGTAGATCCCGAAACGATGCACAGGATCAGGAGGGAAACAGGCGCGGACGCAATTATCTCTCTCGACAAGCTGATCGTTGAGACTAAAAAGAGGGACCATTTCAGACAACAGGGATATACGTACGCGGACATGACAGGAAAAATACATTCTGTCCTCCGGGTATATATGCCTACCATGGAGGGAAAAATACCCGCCGCGCAATACACCGACAGCATCCGTTGGGAAGGGTTTGACATACAGGACGGAAGGGCGTATGCCGATATTATGCTCCCTTCCCGTAAAGAGGCCATAAAAATATTGGCAGTGCATGCTGCGGAAAAGATGACCTATGTATTTGCCCCACATTGGGAGATGCAGGATCGATGGTATTATACCTTACCCAACTCACTGATGCGGGAAGGTGAAGCCTATGCCAAAGGATCGCAATGGAGTAATGCTATTGAGAAATGGGAGGCGTTTTACAACAACAGTTCTAAAAAAACCGACAAGGCTAAAGCAGCCGGCAACATAGCACTGGCCTACGAAATGATCGACGATATGGACCGGGCACTGGAATGGGCCACCCTCTCCAATAACCTGTTCATTGAATCCACAGCACCCAACTCGCTGGAGAGAAGAAGATCTCTGCTCTACAAAATTGAAATTGAAAGGAGAAACAAAAACTCCCACAAATTGAACATGGATGATCTTTAACAGGAATATAGCAAGCAAACACCTGAAAAAAGCGGTTTAATTCCCTTTTTTCGGGTTTATTTCATCTGAATCTAAAAAAACTGCGAACTTAGTTTACGGTTTCCAAAAAAAAGACTATCTTTGTCCTCGAATCTTATAACAGCATTTTTACTCATAACTGCTGTTCAATAACATTAGACTTTTTCTTATTAGACTTTTTCTGTGCTCGACATAGTCAAGTAAACTTAGTCATTTTCAGTTTTTATTGTACTATTTCAAATGCTTTCGACTATTTCAGCGTTTGGCAAAGCAACCAAATTTGCTCCGCTCCCACTTAGTGGAAAAAGCACTCACAACAGCATATATTATCAACAACAATATTTATTCAAAAACCATAACGAATTTCATACACCTACATGGCTTATAACATTATTGAGCTTAATGAAAAGCTCACCACAGAATTACGGGTTCTTGCCAAAGAGATGGGCATAAGACGCCCCGATGCATACAAGAAAGAAGAACTCATTTATAAAATTCTTGATGAACAGGCAATTGCCGAAACAAAGAAACTGAGTGTAGACGGTGGAAACCCACAGGCTCACACAGCGAGGAGAGGTTCCGACAATAAAACAAATAACCAGAGAAATAAAACTGTCAACAGGAAAGAGGAACCCAAAGAAAAGGAGGCTGAGAAAAAAATAGAAGACAAGACGAAACCTCAAAGTCAATCACAGCCCGCGCAGGGTGCGGAGAAGCCCAAATTAGCGCGGAAAGAGTCCGCTGCTAGCGAAGAAAAGGGGCCGGCGACCCAAAATAGTATACCAAGCGCTCAGCCAGAAACTAAACCGGCAACCAACCCAACAGTTCCGGAAAAGAGTGTGGAGACTTCCGAAACAAAAGCCGACACCCCAGAGAAAAAAACCGAGGAAGCGACAACTCCAAAGGCACCCGGAAAACCCCTCCAATTGGTCTTCCGTTCTTCCAAGCGCCGGAATGAGGAAAAGAGTACGCCTGCCCCCGTCACCTTACCCCCGGTAGTGGCCGAAGAGGCGCCCGAAGAAAAAACGGACATGCCCGTGAAAGAGCCTCCCATCTCCGGCGGCAAACTTTCCATGATGGATCTTATATCACCTTCGCCACTGCAACCCAAACAGCCGGCCGCCCAGCAGGGCAAACAGTCGCAGACACAACAGGTTCAGGCGCAACCCCAGGTTCAGGCGCAAGGCCCGCAAGCCAAAGAAAAAGATCCTGGTTACGATTTCGACGGCATACTGAATGCCTCCGGTGTACTGGAGATCATGCCGGACGGTTATGGATTCCTGCGCTCTTCCGACTATAATTATATGTCGTCGCCCGACGATATTTATGTGTCTCAGTCGCAGATCCGTCTCTTTGGACTGAAAACAGGCGATGTGGTGGAGGGTCCTATCCGTCCTCCGAAAGAGGGAGAAAAATTCTTCCCGCTGGTAAAGGTGGACAATATCAACGGACGCAATCCGGATGATGTACGCGACCGTGTGCCTTTCGATCATCTGAAGCCGCTCTTCCCCAACGAAAAGTTCAACCTGACCAAAGGTCATAACGATAATCTTTCCTGTCGGGTGGTCGACATGTTCTCCCCTATCGGAAAAGGACAGCGCGGTCTGATCGTAGCGCAACCCAAGACCGGAAAAACAATGCTTTTGAAGGATATTGCCAACGCCATTGCCGACAACCATCCGGAAGTGTATATGATCATATTGCTGATCGACGAACGGCCAGAAGAGGTGACCGACATGGAACGGAGCGTAAATGCGGAAGTGATCGCTTCTACCTTCGATGAACCGGCAGACCGTCATGTAAAGATCGCCGAGATCGTGTTGAACAAAGCACGCCGTCTGGTGGAATGCGGACACGACGTGGTGATACTGCTCGACTCCATTACCCGTCTGGCACGTGCTTATAACACCGTACAGCCGGCTTCGGGAAAAGTACTCTCAGGAGGTGTGGACGCCAATGCATTGCATAAACCGAAACGTTTCTTCGGTGCCGCCCGTAATATCGAACACGGCGGTTCGCTCACCATTATCGCCACAGCACTTACCGAAACCGGCTCCAAGATGGACGACGTGATCTTCGAAGAGTTCAAGGGTACCGGTAACATGGAGTTGCAGCTCGACCGGAAACTCTCCAACAAACGGGTATTCCCCTCTGTGGATATCATTGCGTCGAGCACACGTCGTGATGATCTGCTCCTGTCTCAGGAAACACTTAGCCGGATGTGGGTACTCCGCAACTTCCTGTCGGATATGAACTCGGTGGAAGCGATGGAATTCCTGCTGACCCGTCTGAGACGTACTTCAAGCAATGAAGAATTCCTTATTTCAATGAATGATTGATTGTTAAGAAAGCGACTCCTCACGAAAGGGGAAGTGCATACTAAAATAAACGCAGCGGACTTCGCGGTTCGCTGCGTTTTTTGTGGGCGGGCGACCTGAACTCAATATGCAACTGGCAATCACCAGGTGCGCCACCGGGCGTTTTACCCGGCATGACTTTTTCTGGTATGCGTTAAAAAAGTATATAGTGGATCACAACCAGATATCATCGGGATAGATCACTTTTTCCAGGAAAAGGGCGTGTCCCGGTGCAGAGTCTCCTGCCACATTGCGATTTCCGGCTTCAATAATGCGTCGCAACCCCTGCTCATCAAGCTGTCCCCTACCCGCTTGCAACAGTGTTCCCACAATAGCGCGTACCATATTCCTAAGAAAACGATCGGCCCGAATGGTAAACTGGTACAACTCTTCTTTTTTTTCCCACCGGGCATATTCAATCCGGCAGTTGTTGGTCTTCACATCTGTATGCAGTTTACTGAAACTGGTGAAGTCTTTATACTCCTTCAATACTTCGCAGAGGGTGTTCATCACTTCGAGGTCAGGCTGAAAAAACAACCGGTAAGTATATTCATGGAGAAACGGATCTTTCACCGTCGTCACATAGTATTTATAAGTGCGTGAGACAGCACTGAAACGGGCATGCGCGTCGGGGCGCACCTGTCGTATAGCGGAAAGGGAAATATCTTTCGGAAGGAAATTATTGAGTCTGTATACCAGATCATCCGGAGAAAAAATATCTCCCTGCCAATCGAAATGGGCCACCATTTCACGGGCATGCACACCGGCATCGGTCCTACCGGCACCTACCACCATCACTTCTTTCCTTAAAATAACAGAGAGTGCATCCTGAAGCGTCTGCTGCACACTCATTCCGTTAGGTTGGATTTGCCAACCCACATAATTTTTTCCGTTATAGGAAAGTGTGATAAAAAAACGGGGCATCCGAAGTTTATAGATTAAGAAGCAATTAATTTAGAACGCGGGTGTAGAGGGTTCTTCCACCGGCATGTGCGGCGCAAGCAGGATTAACCCTCCTACAGCGGCTGCACCTGCCACAATCCAGCCGGCAGTAACAGCATTCCGATTGACTATCTCTATATAAAATATGTCACCTCGTTGTTGAACATCACGGGATAAGAGGTCGTTTTTACTACCTGTTTTTATTATTTCCGAAATAAAAAATACATCTTCAAAAACAGTCTGACTTTTATCCCTGTCATTGACAATGGTTAAATAGCTTCGAAATTTTAAAGGTGTATCTTCTTCGGTAAAATTGATAAAACGAACAGATGAGAGACCTATGTCCCGCTTCCGATACAGATATGCAGGAATATCCAGATTCAAAATGCGCGACAACGCCATAGGCGAATAAACAACTTTAGAATGAGGAGGAACAAACAGATCACTCTGAGGTAACACAACTCGCCCGGAAATACTTCCCGAAGAAGCACTGTAATTGGTATTTGAGAAATGAAAGGTCGTGGTACTTACATCGCCGTGAAAGCGTGCGTTATTATCTCTCAACTGCACAGCATAGTCTTCAGCAATAATCACTGAGCGCGACCAATCTACAAAAACCGGATCCTCCGACTCATTATGGATTTCATACACTACTTTCCCGCCCAAATCCTTGAATGAATAGTTTACAGATAAATCATTACGAGAGGTACGAAACGAACCATCCTGGTTCCGCAGTAACTCCTTTTCGTACGACTGAACGGTGGAATAATAGTAGGTCGTACAACCGGACGTCAATAATCCCAGACTGACAATTAAAAATAAAACGGCATTCTTTAAGATCATAGGGAAGTATTTTAATGTGCAAACAGCACGTTTAACCATTCATCCCACGAAGTCTGATTTTAGTAAGCGCCTGTTTGGTATTGAGCGGAAAATCGCCATCCATCATCCATGCGTAATAACTCGGTTCGTTTTTGAGTACCTCTGCCACCGGTTTTCCCTTGTGTTTCCCGAAGTTAAAAACTTCCACTCCTTTCTCGTCATAGATAAATCGTCCGGCAAAGTCCACATTACTGTTGAAACTCGAATACTCCTTCGACAACTTTTCAATATCATTTTCCAGATCGGGATAGCGGTCGAGTTGCGATTTCAACACTTCGTAGGTCGCTATGGTATCAGCCTCGGCAGAATGCGCATTATCTAATTTTTTATTGCAATAAAAAGCATAAGCTGCTTCCAGGGTACGCTGTTCTTTTTTATGGAAGATGATCTGCACATCTATAAATTTACGTTTGCTCATATCGAAATCCACGCCGGCGCGAAGGAATTCTTCCGCCAGCAGCGGCACATCGAACCGGCTCGAGTTGAAGCCGGCCAGATCACATCCTTCGAGTTGGTCGGCCAATGACCGTGCTACCTGTTTGAAAGTAGGGCAATCTTTCACGTCATCATCGGTGATGCCGTGAATAGCGGTAGCCTGTGGAGGGATAGGCTTTTCGGGATTGATGCGGCGTGATTTGACCTCCTCCTTGCCGTTGGGATACACTTTCAAGAATGATATCTCCACAATGCGGTCGTGTATGATGTTAATCCCGGTCGTCTCCAAATCGAAGAAGACCAGAGGATTCTTAAGATTTAACTTCATCAGATTATCGTTAGTCATTCAACATCATCGGCATCAACAGCGTCAGCATATCCTCGTTTTCCTCTTTCTCGACAGGAAGGATCAACCCGGCCCGTGACGGATCGGAAAGTTCTATGCGCACATCCGAGGAGGGTATATTATCAAGGATATCAATCAGGAAAGAGGCTTTAAATCCGATGTTCATCACATTCCCCTCGTAAGTGCAGGGTATGGTTTCTTCCGCAGTGGTCAGGAAATCGATATCCTGGGCGGTAATCACGATTTTATCTTCCGAGAGTTGGAATTTCACCAGGTTGCTGGCCGGATTGGAGAATACAGCCACGCGTTTGAGCGCGTTGAGTAGTGTCAGGCGATCCAGTGTAAACGTGTTGGGATTGTTCTGCGGGATTACCGAGTTATAATTGGGGTAACGCCCCTCCACAAAGCGGCATACCATCTTGTAAGATGACATGGTGATATAAGCGTTGTTCTCATCGAACTTAATCTCCACCATGCCGGATTCTTTCGGAAGAAGTGATTTGAGCAGGTTCGCCGGCTTTTTTGGCAGGATAAATGATGAACGTCCTTCGCCCCTGGTCTCAGTAGTGGTCACACGAACCAGTTTGTGCCCGTCGGAAGCCACGAAAGTAAGGTCGTCGGTTGTAATATCAAAATAGATACCGTTCATCACCGGACGCAATTCATCGTCGGCGGTGGCAAAGACGGTCCGGTTGATACCTGAAAAGAGTGTATCGGCCTCCACGGTCAATGTAATAAATGAATCTTTAAGCGGCTTCGGCTCCGGATATTCATCCCCTTTCAGGCCTACAAAATTGTATTTCCCGTTATGATAATAGAGAAATATTTCCAGTGTTTCGTCGTTGATATCGAACGTGAGCGGCTGGTCGGGCAATTCACGCAAAGGGTCGAGCAGGTTCCGGGCATTGATGGCCAGGTTTCCTTCACCTTCCGCGCTATTCACCTCCACCGTTGTCTCCAACCGGGTTTCGTTGTCGGCTGCGGTAAGTGAGAGTGTGTTACCTTTCAGATCGAGCAAAAAGCAGTCGAGAATAGGCAATGTGTTCTTGGAATTAATAACTCTGCTTATGGCCTGCAAGTGACTCAACAGTGCGGCGCTTGATACTACAAACTTCATATGATTAAAAATTAGACCCAAGAGCCAAGAATCATGACACAAGCGTTGTTGATATCTGTGTGTGTGAACTCGTATCTCAGGAGCGTTGCATTTGTTTATTGATTTTTCAGCAAATATATAAAATTATCCCGCTGCATCGACTCTTTTCCCGATAAATTTTCGACACCTGTTCAAAATTCAGGATTCCAAATTCAAGATTCAATATTTCAAAATTTCATGATTTAGTTTTCATTTTCAATTTTCAATTAACAAAATAACCTTCCCTCCATTCCACATTATTACATTATACATTATTCTCATTGACATATTATTCTCATCAACTTCTCGGATGATGTTCGATGATCTCCTGTCGGAGAAAATGCCGGTCGATATGAGTATAGATCTCGGTAGTAGTGATCTTCTCATGACCCAACATCTCCTGGATCACCCTTATATTGGCGCCTCTCTCGAGCAGATGGGTGGCAAACGAATGACGAAAAACGTGCGGGCTGATCTTTTTTTGCAAACCCACTTCTTCGGCATACCGCTTGATATAATAAAAAACCGTGACCCGGGAGATGGCTTTGCCACGTGAGCTGACAAAGAGAATATCTTCATTTCCTTTCTGGATGGGAATCTGATTCCGATAGTAAAGCCAGTCACGGATCTTCTGTATGGCCACATCGGAAATGGGTACCAGCCGCTGTTTACCTCCCTTTCCCTCCACACGGATAAAACCTTCGTTGAAAAAGAGATTCGAAAAGCGGAGGCTGGTCAGTTCTGATATACGAAGTCCGCAGCTGTACAATGTTTCAATAATAGCGTAGTTTCGGGTGCCTTCGGCTGACGACACATCTATGGCTGCCAGTAACGCGTCGATCTCCTCCACTGACAAAACCACCGGAAGCTTCAGGCCGATCTTGGGTGCTTCCAGCAATTCGGCGGGATCATCCCTCCGGATCTTGTCCAGCAAAACAAAGCGGAAAAATGATTTCAAGCCCGAAATGACACGGGCTATGGAGCGGGGCGAAATGTCCTTATCATGCAGTTCGGAAAGAAACTCTTCCAGATGAGCGGTCTGAACCGATTTTATATCGATCTCTTTGTTTTCCATGAAATCAAGCAATTTCTCCAGATCGGTCATGTAGGCATCAATGCTATTGGCCGACAATCCTTTCTCCAGCAGAAGATAGCGCTTATATTTTTCGATCTTCGGATCCAGCTTCATTTTACTTTTCGTCGATCTCTTTTCTGAGAGTTGTTGCCTCTTCGAGGTGTTCTTCGATTTTATTCAGCACAAAAGATTCCTCATTTTCCGATAGGATCTCCCCTTTTTCCAATTTCACCATCAGGTCAATCAAGGGCTTATTTCCCATTAACCGGAACAGGGGCAATATCTTGTGAATGATTCCCTGAGCGGCCTTTTTCTCTTTTTTCAGGAAAGCTTCTTCCAGTTGAACGCGACACTCTCCCGTTTCATTGATAAACAATTGCAAAATGGCCGCGGAAGCCTGTTTGTCTTCACTCACGAATTCGATCAACGCCCTGGCTCCCTTTTCTTCGTCGAAAGATTGGTTTTCTTCCGGCATAAAGTCCTCCTCTTCGGGATTTCCATTCCCCACATAGTGCCGGATAATACTGTATAACCTGTCGGAAGTGAACGGTTTAAAAAGAAAATCGGTAAATCCGGCAGACTGCATCTTTTCTTTCGATATATCCGATCTGGCGGATAACCCTATTACAGGCATATTTTTCACCTGCTCGCTCCCTAAACGACGAATCTTTTCCACCAGTGTCAATCCGTCGGTCCCGGGCATCTGAATATCCATAAACAGGATATCAAAGGAAGACGATTGAAGAAGCGGTAACACCTTATCGGGGTTAATTTGCGTCACGCTCTTTATGTTCTTCTTGGCAAGCATCTCCGAAGTCATCGCCAACTGAACAGGGTCATCATCCACAAGAAGCACAGAAACACCTTCAAGGTCCTGTTGGCGTATCTCAGGCTTGCCACCGCTTTCAACCTGTATCTCTCCTTTTGCATCTTTGAGAGGAATCTCCACAATGAATTCAGCTCCTTCCCCTTTGCGGGAATTGAGACGGATAGTCCCATTCAATGCCTCAATAAACCCTTTGGTGATAGCCAACCCCAGACCACTTCCCTCCTCACCGAGAGGGTTGTCCAGTTGCTTGAATTCCTGAAAGATAATCTGTTGATCAGCGTCATCGATTCCCTCACCGGTATCGGTGACTGAAAACAGAAGACGTTTCAGGGAGTCATCGTCCTTTAACCAGGCCCTGACCCGGACACTACCCTCCGACGTGTATTTTACCGCATTGGAGATAATATTATTCATAATCTGGCGTATCATATAGAGATCACCATACACAACCAATTGTTCAGGCAGATTATTTTCAACACGGTATTCCAGGCCTTTCCTTGAAGCCAGCGGCCCGAAGCCTGAAGCCGTATTTTCTATAAGACCGTACAGGCTGAAATTCGACTCCTTCAACTGCCAGCTTCCTTCTTCCAACTTATGATAGTCCAGCAATGCGGATGCAAGCTCCAGGATTTGTTCTCCCGAGTTTTTCATATTGTTAAGGTAAGCCTCGTTTTTCCGATCGCCGCGCATATCCATCAACTCGATGAATCCGAGGATTGAACTCATGGGCGCCTTGATATCGTGCGATATGGTGAGCATCAGTTTTTCACGTGAGGCGAGTAAATCGGAAATACGTTTATTAGACGCTTCCAGTTGTCTTCTATAGCGCTGGCTTTTGTTAATATCCACCAGAAAGAGTATGGCGAAAACAAATGCGATAAGCAACGCCAGACAGAAAGCGATAAACATGGTACGTTGAGAGCCGGCGATAGTCTGTTCTTTCGCCTTAAGGAGCTGAAGCGACCTTTCTAACTCCTCTTGTTCAATTCCCTTCAACAATTCGTCAATACGTGAAGTAAGCATCTGGTTGGTCTGGCTCATCAACTCCTGACGGGCAAGATAGGCTAATTGAAATTGTCTTTGCCGCTCCAGATCGAGCCTCTCCGAATAACGCACCTTGTTGACAATAGTATCCACGATCAGTTTAAGCTCGTGATCCGAAACAATCGACCTCTTTTCAATCACCACGGTGGAGTCGACACGGGCTACAAATACGTCCCGTACACGATCCATAAAACCTCTCCGGTTACCGGCCACCACACTTGTGTCACTTTTATTGGCATCCGCGCTGTTCAGATTCTTACTCTCCAAATAATCGGTTATCTCCTGATTCAATTTCAGCGGCACATAACTGCTTTCGTATTGCATCACGATTCTCGGAGCACGGCGGAAGGAATCGAGCAACACAGCGATTTCCTGGAGGTTTTCCCTTTTCCTGTCCACCAACAATTGTATGGTATCCAACTTCTCTATGCGTGATGAATCGGCCGCCACCTGTTTCAACTCATCAAGGTTGGTTCTGATCTTGGGAGTTATAGAATCGTACTTCTGGAAATACTGTTCCGCGTTTTCCGCGTTCATCAGGTTTTGCCCGCTCTCAATCTCATAAAGCATGGAAAGCGTGTTTCCCACAATCAGTAATTCCGGCATCTCTTCGCCTTTGATCCGGGTATTGGAATATTTCACCAGATTATTATAGAGAGAAACAAGACCTAAGGCCATGACTGCCACCACCAGCAGATATCCGATAATAACGGTAAATTTGATCTTTAATGAACTTTGTTTTCTATTTTCAGGTAATGAGCGCATATTGTTCTTCAGTTGTTGATAATGACGTTATACAGCTTCATCTTGTTATAAAGTGTTTTCCTGTCAATATTCAGTATGGAGGCTGCCATAGTTTTATTACCTTTGGCCAGTTCCAGTGCCTCCATGATCTTTTCTTTTTCGTAATATTCCTTGCGAAGGCCCTGTATTGGGTTCAATAGTTGCGAGCGGTTATTATTTTTTGCTCCCTTTCCGAACAACTCCGGAATAATGGATGGAGGAATGGTTGTCTCGTCGGTAAGCAAGGCGGCTTTTATGATACAGTTCTTCAATTCCTGTATATTCTCCGGCCAAGCATAACCGGCCAGCCGGTCCAGCACGGCCGGATCAATGGTGTCTATCTGTTTGTCGAGTGTAGCGTTGGCAAACCGGAGAAAATGATTGGCAAGGAAGATGATTACCTCTTTTTTATCTTTCAGGGTAGGCAACACGATACAATCCTGTATCACCAGATTATAAAGTTTTGGAATAAGGCGCTTCTGCAATTCCTCTTTCCGCATCTCCGAACTCATGATCACTTGGGTAAAATCATCGTCTTTTTTTTGTCTGGTGAGGATGTTCAACAACTCATCCTGCTGGTTGATATCGAGATAGGCTATTTGCCGTATGTACAGCAGCCCCCCTTTTGCTTCAAGAAATTTCCGCATAAGGGGTGACTTGTGATCACTTCTATCAGACAATTTACGGTAGGAATTTACCACATCGGCAGATTTATCATTATCGAGAATTACCAATGGTTTCGGCAAGTGGGTGCCTTTTTCGTAGATATATTTTACTGCAGAGAGTTTTCCTGTCCCCCGGTCACCAAGGATTAACCGGTGTTGGTCATTTTCTATAATATGGTCGAGTTGTTTGTAGAGTTGCTTGTATTCCGCACCCGGGAACTTGATGAAATCATCGGAAAAGCCTTTTTGTTTCAACATCCGTTCCTGACGAAGAATGGCTTCATCGATTTTTTTGAAAAGTTGCTCCGGTTCGATCGGCTTGGAAATATAATCTACCGCGCCCGATTTCATCGACTCGACTGCCGACTCTATGTCAGCATAACCGGTCATCATGATCACCAGTATATCCGAATCATATTTCTTTACCCAGGCAAGAAAACTGAAGCCGTCGGCATCGGGCATCCTTATATCGCTCAGGATCAAATCAAACGGTTGCTCCTTCACCTTCTGCTTTGCTTCCAAAACATTGATGGCTGTTTCCACGCTGAACCCTTTCTTTACTAACCAAGATTTCAGCATCAGACAAACAGTCAGATTGTCGTCAATAACGAGTATATTCCTGTTTACATTATCCATAGAAGAATATTACATGCAACATACCGGGATTTTATAGTTTATTTTTCTCCTTTTCCAACTCCCGGGGTATCATAACAGCCGCATAGAGCAGAAATATTGCTGCTATGATCATTGCCAGTACCCACTCATTACGTCCCCTGAACATCAGAAAAGTCGCCACAATCATCGATATGCATGAAAACAGCTGAAAATTAAACAACCTCTTACCACGTATACTTTTTCCCGGATAGGGGTTTGTGAAAGTGATGGCAGAGAAAACTGCCACGGACAAAGCCATTATCCAAGGTGCCACAGCAGGTGTGAAAAGATAGAATACCGCTGATAATAAAATCAAAATACCGGAAATCCAAAATAGAATATCTTTTACGCGATGCATTGTATATGCGCTAATTATTTGTAAAATATCAACCAGAACCCGATTATGGTCTTACAAATATATTACTTTTTTTTGATTATTCACCTTAATCCCTTCTTACTTATTTTCTTTAATGATAAAAATCTCTTCATTTTCCTTTTTCATGAGATAATTTTCCCGCGCAAATTTCTCAAGGTCTTCTTTATTGGATTGAAGCTCATTCAGCTTTTCCGTATCTGTCTCTGTCTGTTCCCGGTAAAATTCGATCTGGGATTCAAGGTCTTTTATTTGAGCCTCATATTTCATTCTTTTGGTAACACTACTGTCACTGAAGAAAAAGAGCATCGCGATCAGCACAAGAAGAATGATAATCTGATAGACAGTAAGTCCCAGAATTCTTCCTGATCCGAATTTCTTTGTATTTTTATTCATTGTTACACAACTTTTAAGCACTACAAAAATAGCTTCTTTTTTCGAATTGTGCGAACCATTGCAGCGAAATAAATATAAAATATCCATTCTACCTTTTGGGGAAATTGAACAAAATAAAGTACCTTTACGCTCAAGTTAAGAAATTAAAAAAAAGTATGAACCGAGCATGATAATTGTTCTCACACAAGAACACGATTAAAAGCGAGTTCGATATACCGAAATAAAAAAATAAAATAATCATATGAAGAAAGTTATTACCGTCATTGCGTTGTTGTGCGTAACCCTTGGCTCCTTTCCCTGTACCAATTTGCTGGTAGGGAAGAAAGCTTCCACAGACGGATCCACACTGATCTCCTATGCTGCCGATTCCTACGCGCTGTATGGAGAACTGTATCACTGGCCCGCAAGACAATATAGTCCGGGAGAAATGCTCAAAGTATACGAGTGGGATACAGGAAAGTATCTGGGAGAAATACCTCAGGCATTACAGACCTACAATGTGATAGGTAATATGAACGAGCACCAGTTGGCCATTGGCGAGACAACTTTCGGTGGACGGAGCGAACTGTCCGATTCCACAGGCATTATGGATTACGGAAGCCTTATTTATATTACGCTACAGCGTGCCAAAAACGCCCGGGAAGCCATTAGCGTGATGACCGGACTGGTAAATGAACATGGCTATCACAGTTCGGGCGAATCGTTCTCAATAGCAGACCCCGAAGAGGTGTGGGTGATGGAGATGATCGGCAAAGGCCCCGGCAACAAAGGGGCTGTCTGGGTGGCTGTGCGCATCCCTGACGATTGTGTGTCAGCTCATGCCAACCAGGCACGCATCCAGCAATTCCCCTTGAACGATCCCGACAATTGCATCTACTCTCCGGATGTGATCTCCTTCGCCCGTGAGAAAGGATATTTTGAAGGTAACGATACCGATTTCAGTTTTGCCAAAGCATACGCTCCTCTTGATTTCGGCGCGCTCCGCTACTGTGAAGCGCGGGTATGGTCGTTTTTCAACAAAGTGAACAAGGATATGGCCCGGTACGTCACCTACGCGCAGGGAAAAACCACGGATCCCATGCCGCTCTATATCAAACCCGACAGAAAGTTGAGCGCACAGGATATCCAGGAGATGATGCGCGACCACTACGAAGGAACCGAACTCGATTGGCGCTTCGATGTAGGTGCGGGCCCCTTCAACTCGCCCTACCGTTGGAGTCCGCTCTCTTTTGAGGTCGATTCCGTGGAATATTGCAACGAACGCCCTATCGCCACACAGCAAACAGCCTTCTCATTCGTGGCACAGATGCGTTCCTGGCTGCCTGATGAAATAGGTGGAATCCTTTGGTTCGGTATCGACGATGCGGCACAAACGGTGTACTATCCGTTCTATTGCGGCCACACAGAAACACCTCCCGAAATGACCGCGGGTAATGGAGACCTGCTGACTTTCTCATGGACATCCGCTTTCTGGATTCACAATTGGGTCTCCAATATGGCGTACACCCGTTACAGCGATATGAGCGTAGATATGAAAAAAGTGCAATCGAAGCTCGAAAACCAATTCCGAACCGCACAACCCGAAGTGGAACAGGAAGCGGCACGGCTTCGTGAACAATCTCCCTCACAAGCTGTTCAGTATCTTACACAATACACCAACAGCCTTGTGAAAGAGGGGGTAACAGAATGGAAAAAACTGGGTGAATATCTTATGGTGAAATATGTGGACGGTGTAATCAAAAGAGAGGAGAACGGACAATTTAAACGCAACCCATACGGGAAACCGGCTTCTCCTTTACGCCCGGGATATTCGAACGAATATTACAGAAAGATAGTCGACCAGACTGGCGAAAAATACAAAGTACATCCTATTCAATAAACAAAAATTAAGACTGTTTTAACATGGAAGAAGAAACATTATTAGCCCAAGTCACCGACAAGGCTATATCTTGGATTAAAGGAAATTACGACGCTGAGACGAAAGAAGAGGTACAACAAATGCTCGACAGCGACGATAAAACGAAACTGATCGATGCTTTCTATAAGGATCTTGAATTCGGCACCGGCGGTCTGCGCGGCATCATGGGTGCCGGCAGTAACCGAATGAACATCTATACGGTAGGTTCTGCCACACAAGGGCTTTCAAATTACCTCAAAAAAGAATTTGGCGACCTGGATGAGATCAAGGTAGTAATCGGTCACGACTGCCGTAATAACAGCCGTAAATTTGCTGAAATCTCAGCTGATATCTTCAGCGCGAACGGCATTAAAGTATATCTTTTTGAGAATCTGCGTCCCACCCCTGAAGTGTCTTTCGCTATCAGAAGGCTGGGATGCCAGAGCGGAATTATGATCACCGCTTCACACAATCCCAAGGAATACAACGGTTATAAAGCTTATTGGAACGATGGCGCGCAGGTGCTTGCCCCGCACGACAAAAATATCATCGCCGAAGTGAACCGTATTAAATCGGTAGATGATATCCGTTTTGAGGGAAACAAAGAGCTGATCGAGATTATTGGAAAGGATATGGACAAAGCGTTTATCGAAGAGGTAAAAAAACTGGTGCTCTCGCCCCAGGCCATTACCCGCCATAACGACCTGAAGATTGTCTACACGCCGATCCATGGAGCCGGAAGCACGCTCGTGCCCGACGCTTTGAGAGCGGTAGGCTTCACCAATATCATCTCCGTTCCTGAACAGGATGTGATAAGCGGAGATTTCCCGACTGTGGTGTCCCCCAACCCGGAAGAACCGGCAGCACTCGACCTGGCCATCAAAAAGGCCATGGAAATCGATGCCGATCTGGTGATGGCGACCGATCCCGACGCAGACCGTATCGGTGCGGCTATCCGCGACAATAAAGGGGATTTCATCTTAGTCAACGGTAACCAGACGATGCTGATCTGCCTCTATTACCTGATGACCCGTCGCGATGAACTGCAACTACTTACAGGTAAGGAATATGTAGTAAAGACAATCGTCACCACCGAACTGGTAAAAGAAATTGCCGATAAGAGGGGTATTGAGCTCTTCGATTGCTACACCGGTTTCAAATGGATCGCCGAGATCATCCGCCAGAACGAAGGAATAAAAAAATATATCGGAGGAGGAGAAGAAAGCTACGGCTTTCTGGCCGGCGACTTCGTACGCGACAAAGACTCCATATCGGCCTGCACCCTGTTCGCGGAGATAGCAGCATGGGCACGTGACAACGGGAAGAGTATGTACGAACTATTGCAGGATATCTATCTGGAATACGGCTATTCCAAAGAAGTGGGTATCTCCCTGGTACGCAAAGGCAAGGAAGGTGCCGAGGAGATAGAAGCTATGATGAAGAATTTCCGGGTGAATCCTCTGACTTCACTGGGCGGATCCCCGGTTACCCTGGCGAAGGATTTCGCAAAACTGGAGGCTGTGGATCATCTTCACGGTGAACATATTTCACTGGAGATGCCAACTACCTCCAACGTGCTGCAATTCTTCACAGAAGAAGGCACAAAACTCTCTATCCGTCCTTCAGGCACAGAACCAAAGATCAAATTCTATATTGAAGTGAAGGGTGAACCGGCAAAAACGAGAGAAGCCCTGGAAGAAGCGGAAGAGGCGGCAAACAAGAAGATCAGCGCTATTCGGGAGGAACTAGGGATATAATATGGGATGATTCACCGATTTGATGATGCGGTGATGAGAAACGCAATTAAACATTATCCTGGTTCTTGATTCTTGGATCTTGGTTCTTGGCTCTTGATTCTAAAACTCTTTCAAATATGAAACGAAAACTAACAATAGCTTTGGTGGCGCATGACCACCGCAAAGCCGATATGGTGGAATGGGTGGTTTTTAATGCCGATTTTTTGTCGAAGCATCACCTCGTTTGCACCGGCACCACCGGCACACTGGTGCGGGATGCTTTGTACGAAAAAGGAGTCTATCCTGAATTCACCATCATGAATTCAGGGCCGATGGGGGGCGATGCGGAGATTGCCGCCATGGTGGTTCGCAAGGAGATAGACCTGGCCGTTTTTCTGATAGACGACCTCAATCCGCAACCCCACGAAGCAGATATCATGATGTTGCTTCGCCAGTGCCGGGTGCATAATATACCTATAGCCTGCAACCGGTACAGCGCCGACCTCATGATCACCAGTAACCTATGGGATGATGATCACTATACTCCATCCCCACCCCGGTATGAAAAATTTGACAGGGAATCGTTGAATCTCTGAAACAACCATTCACTAAAGATTGGATCCCTCATCGGCAGACAACAGCCAATGAGGGATTTTTGAAACGCACACATCAAATGACAACATATATTTCCGTCACAACATCCGCGATAATTCAAATTATCGCGGATTTATGCAATACCCCGCATTATTGCTTAAACATGCAATAATACTTCACATTGCGATAATGTGCAATATTATATTTAACTTTGCCACTTCAATTATAACAACCAGCACATGATAGCAGTTATAAAAGGAGATATCATCGCGTCAAGGAAGCTGACAGATCAGGAGAAATGGCAGTCACCCCTGAAGAAACTGTTGAGCACATGGGGAAAGGCTCCCGAGCAATGGGAGTTGGTGTGGGGTGATTTTTTTCAGATAGAGATTGATCATCCGGAAGAAGCACTCCAAAAAGCCCTGATCATAAAGCGGATCAAGTTTCAATTTTCATGCATGGTTCGATAATGTAAACGTATGGATTTACATTACAGCAATACTCTTTTTAACGGTAGTAAGCAGTATAATCATACAGGTTCTCATGTCCAACTGGTCAAAATCGTTGGACGACAATAACGACGCATCCCTGGCCAGTGCGGGAAAGTATATCCGTATATTGGAGCGATTATTTGTCTTCACATTTATATTAACCGGTAATTGGGGAGCTATCGGATTTTTACTGGCTGCGAAATCGGTTTTCCGTTTTGGGGACTTAAGGGAATCAAAAGACAGAAAATTAACAGAATATATTTTGATCGGAACCTTGCTCAGTTTTGGCATAGCCGCAGCTACAGCAATGCTTGTAATTGAATTACAATGAGATCATATCAATAACTCCCACTCGCCGAGGCTAACGGACATCTATGTAAAAGGGAGGAAACATTCAATCCTTTTTTTGTTATAATAAATTATAGATGACTCTAACAAGGCACAGATATGAAGACTCATACAACAAATTTCCACCCCGCATGCGCACTTCACCGTCGGCAAAGAGTGGGTGCTTTGGAATCCATATAGTAACGGCGAAGGAAAGATCACCCTCTACGGAATGGGAACCAAAGAGTATCAACAGTTTTCCGCTCCATTTTTCTTTAAAAAAGCGAGACCTTTGATGGACAATAGCGACTTTACCACATGAAATTGATAAAAAGAATAATGATAGTCATTGTAAGCATCGTATTGCTGTTGGGCATTACGATATTTTTCTATATCCGGCAACCGAAGTTCGGCAAAGCTCCAAGCGGGGAACGACTCGAGCAATTACAACAATCCCCGAATTACCAAGATGGACAATTCCGCAATATCCGCCATACACCCAATTTCAGCGGGGATCAATCGCCTGCGAAGGTCTTTTTCAATTTCCTTTTTAAGAAAGCTCCACGTACAAAACCGGTTGACCAGATCCCGTCCCTGAAGACAGATTTGAAAAACCTGCCACTCGATGAAAATGTGCTGGTATGGTTCGGCCATTCCTCTTATTTTATCCAACTCAACGGAAAGCGGTTTCTGATCGATCCGGTTTTTAGCGGCAATGCTTCGCCGGTACCTAATTCCAATAAATCATTCAATGGGACAGATGTATATTCGGCCGATGACATGCCTGAAATTGATTATCTGCTTATCACTCATGATCATTACGACCACCTTGATTATCCGACAATAATGACATTGAAACCCACGGTCGGGCACATTGTCTGCGGTCTGGGTGTAGGCGCGCATTTCGAGTACTGGAAATTCGACCCGGGAAAGATTACCGAGAAAGATTGGAACGAAAGTGTGTTCATTTCCGATAATATCACCCTGTATACTGCACCGGCACGCCATTTTTCAGGCAGGAGTTTTTCAAGGAACAATACTCTTTGGCTGGCATTTATTCTACAAACCAAAGAGTTAAAATTATATCTCGGGGGCGACGGCGGATATGACGCCCATTTTGCTGAAATCGGGGAAAAATTCGGTGGATTTGATCTGGCTATCCTGGAGAACGGCCAGTATAATCAGGCGTGGCGGGCCATCCATCTAATGCCCGAGGAGGGATTACAGGCAGCAAAAGACCTAAAAGCAAAACGCTTGTTTCCCGTCCATTCTTCTAAATTCAAATTATCTCACCATCCCTGGGACGAGCCGTTAAAAACCATCACCGAAATGAATGAGCAAGGAGACCGGATACCACTGGTAACTCCCAGGATCGGCGAAGTTGTCAATCTGAACGACACCACACAGGTTTTCAGCAAATGGTGGGAGGGGATTAATTGAAATCTGAATAATTTTATTACTTTTGTCGCGGGAGACAATCAGCTCCATTTGATGCCCAATCCATCAGTTGAAATGTTGTCTTCTTTTGAAGTTGATCATCGATGCAGAAATGGAAAGAAACCAAACAAATCAATACATTTTTACCATTATTATCCCGATTTACAATGAAGCGGAGAGCATCCGCCGGTTAGAAGAAAAACTACAAAACTTCTTACCTCACTCGCTCTATCCTGCTTGTGTGCTGTTTGTCAACGACGGTTCGACCGACGGCAGCCGGGAAAAAATACATACTATCTGCGAACGGAACCCCCATTTTTTCTATCTTGACATGAAAAAAAATGGTGGACTGAGTGCTGCTTTAAAAGCCGGATTCGATTACTGCTTTTCAGAATTCGTGGGCTATATGGATGCCGACATGCAGACTGACGCCGACGATTTCAACCTGCTACTCCCTCATCTGGCCGAGTATGAATTGGTGACAGGTATACGTGCTAACCGCAAAGACTCGTTCTTCAAGAACCTGCAATCAAAAATAGCCAACGGATACCGGCGGATGATGACCGGTGACGGCGTCTCTGATACCGGCTGTCCGCTAAAAGTATTGCATACCGGGTGCGCCAAACGTGTACCAATGTTCAACGGAATGCACCGCTTCCTTCCGGCGCTCATCCTGTTGCAAAACGGCAGGATACAACAAATCCCGGTACGCCACTATCCCCGGATAGCGGGAAAATCGAAATATCATCTGTGGAACCGGCTTACCGGCCCTTTTATCGACTGTTTTGCTTACCGGTGGATGAAAAAACGCTATATCAATTACCAAATCAGCGGAACCAATTTAGATTGATCTATGCAGGGAGCAACCATCTGGATTTACGGAATTGGCTTTTTAGCCCAGATTTTCTTCTCGGCACGAATACTTTACCAGTGGATTGTAACCGAGAAAGCAAAGAAGATAATCTCGCCCCCTATATTTTGGATCCTGAGCATTTTCGGTTCCTACCTGCTTTTCATTTACGGGGTACTCAGAAACGATTTTGCCATTATATTCGGGCAATTCATTGCATATTATATCTATCTGTGGAACCTCAATATGCAGGGAATTTGGAAACGAATACATGTCGGACTGAAAGCCATCCTCCTGTTGACACCGGTGATAGCGTTTGTATTACTGATGCGCGACATGAATGCTTTTACCACCCTCTTTTTCCGGCAGAAGGATATACCTATCTGGTTACTGATCTTCGGTTCAGCCGGTCAGGTGCTCTTTACATTCCGTTTCATCTATCAATGGATCTATTCGGCCCATCTTCACCGGTCCGTACTGCCAATCGGTTTCTGGATTATCAGCCTGTTGGGATCAGGTACTATCGTCGCTTACGGGATCATTCGCCAAGACCCCGTCCTCATACTGGGACAATCGGTAGGTTTTATTGCTTATGTACGTAACATCATGATCGGCTTACAGACTAAAACGAATGTGCCAATATGAATAATCCCGCCAACTTGGGGCGTGTAGAGTCAATGTGAATGATGTTTGAAGAAAAGAAATCGGAAGTGTAGTTAAAGAGTCCTCGGCAATATGTGCTTCGCACGAGAATTGGAAATTGAGAATTGGAAATTAGAAATTGACCACTCGGATGAAAACTAAGTACCTCTATCTCTTTTGGTTTATAGCGCTGCTCCCGGTTATGGTTTTACGGGACTATACCCCTAACAATGAGTTACGTTACCTGAGCATTATTGATGAAGCTTTGCGTAATGGCAACTTTTTTACTTTCACGCTGGATGGTGAGATCTATGCAGATAAGCCGCCTCTCAGCTTCTGGCTGATGATGGCAGGGAAATCATTGCTCGGCACCCACCAAATGTGGTTTCTGTCGCTTTTATCGTTTTTGCCCGCATTGGTAGTGCTGATGGTTATGGAGAAATGGATGAGGAAAGAAAGATCTTTTGCCTACCCACCCGATGGTTTGCTGATGCTGATGACCGGCGGTTTCTTTCTGGCTCTTACCATTACTATTCGTATGGATATGCTGATGGTGATGTTTATCACCCTTTCACTCTACACTTTTTTTAAGTTATACCGGGGGGAGGGAAAGAAACGGGATGCTTATCTTTTTCCGCTCTACGTCTTTCTGGCTCTTTTTTCAAAAGGCCCTGTCGGCCTATTGGTTCCGTTGCTCTCCACCCTGATATTTCTTCTCTATCGGGGTAAAATCCGTACATGGCACCAATACTGGGGATGGAAAAGCTGGCTGGTTCTACTGCTGGGATGTGGTATCTGGTTTGCCGGGGTTTATGTGGAAGGAGGAGATGCCTATCTCAATAACCTGTTAATACATCAAACAGTGGGAAGAGGAGTGAATGCTTTTCACCATAGATCTCCGTTCTATTACTATGCTATTGCTATCTGGTACTTGCTGGCTCCCTGGATGTTTTTATGCGTGGGACTAATCATTGCCGGAGTGGTTCGCAAAAAAATCGAAACCGAGACCGAAAAGTTTTTTCTTACTATTATCCTGACGACTTTCGTCATGCTATCGCTGATCAGTTCCAAGTTGGCAGTCTACCTGCTTCCCGCGATACCCTTTCTGATCTATCTGCCGGCCATGTTACTCGATAAATTCGATGAGAAAAACATCTGGTTACGGCTTTCGATAGCAGTGCCTGCCGTCCTTTTCGCAGTAGTGCTGCCGGCTGTTTATTATATAAAGGGAGTCGACGAACTCTCTTATATCGCCGTACCGCTGGTGTATGCGGCGGCTACTGTCATCTCCCTGGGCGGACTCATGGTTTTATATCTTCTTTTCCGGAAAAAAGCGCTCCGTAAATCTATCCGCGTGATGACTTTCTCCCTTTTATTCACTATATTTATCGCCGGATTAGCCTTGCCTCAGTTGAATCCTTATATGGGATGGAAAACGTTATGCAGGGAAGCTATGCGGATTGCGGAGGAGAAAGGCTCTTGCCAATATTATGTATATAAGATTTCACGGCCCGGAAGTATGGATGTTTTTCTTGGAAAAGAAGTTATAGTCGCATCCGAAGAAGATATACTGAAAAATACATTCTCCGGACAACTCTTACTGCTACCCGAAAAAGCAGTATTGAATGACAGTCATATTCAATCTGTCATATCCGACAAAGAGCAACACAAAACCGGCCCTTATCTCATTGTTGTTTTATAATCTGATGAAGATGAAAATATTGGTTACCGGCACTGCCGGATTTATTGGTTTTCACGTCGCGCGCCAATTAGTCCGGCAGGGATATGATGTGGCCGGTCTCGACAACATCAACGCTTATTATGACACACAACTAAAATATGCCCGTCTGGCCGAAACAGGCATACCACAGGAGAAAATAAAAGAGGGCGAATGGGTACAGAGCGATAAATACCCGACCTACCGTTTTATCCGGCTTGAGCTGACTGATGCCAAAGGACTTCTCACTCTCTTCCGTGAAGGACAATTCACACATGTCCTCCATTTCGCCGCACAGGCCGGGGTCAGATACTCCCTTGAAAATCCTCTTTCATACATCCATTCCAATATAGTGGGTTTTACGCACCTGCTGGAGGCATGCCGTTCTTATCCGGTCCGGCATTTGCTTTATGCCAGTTCCAGCAGCATCTACGGAGACGACACTCCCTCTCCCTACAAGGAATCGGCCCAGACCGATCATCCCGTAAGCCTGTATGCGGCTACTAAAAAAGCAAACGAGTTGTTGGCCTATTCCTACAGCAAACTTTATGGAATAGCTGCAACCGGTATCCGTTTTTTTACGGTCTATGGCCCCTGGGGACGTCCCGACATGGCACCATGGTTGTTTATATCGGCCATTACGGAAGGAAGGCCTATCAAGGTTTTCAATAACGGGGAAATGCAACGTGATTTCACCTATATCGACGATATTGTGGAAGGAGTTCTCAAAATCATGTCCGCTCCTCCGCAAGCCAAGGTTCCCAATGTTGTATATAACATGGGCTGTGCCTCGCCCATACAACTGATGGATTTCATCCGCATTATCGAAAAAACCACCGGAAAGAAAGCTGTCAAGGAGATGGCGGATATGCAACCCGGAGATGTGGTATCTACGTATGCCGATACATCATTACTCGAACAGAAGTTTGGATACAAACCCCGCACATCGGTTGAGACCGGTATCAGGAATTTTCACGACTGGTTTGAGGAGTATCGTCACAGGTAAATGCCTGTTCAAGAAACTGACTGGCTGTACAAGAAATATTTCTCCAAAGTGGCAGGTCTTTGCCCCTGCCCGCTTATCGGATAGTGCCAATTTTCAGTTTTTTGTCCCAAATAATTTTATCAAACCGAAAAAATATGCTATTTTTGTAAGCCTGTTAAAAAGATGGTTTTTAGGGACGTTCTTCATCAGGATGGACAGGCTCAAGAAAGGTATGACAGCCGGTATGAGGCCTAAAGAGATAACAATAACAACGATTAACAAGAACTCTTTTAACAAATAAAATTCAATAAAGTTATGATTAAAGTAGGTATTAACGGATTTGGCCGCATCGGACGCCTGGTATTCCGTGCCGCACAAAACAGAAATGATATCCAGATCGTGGGTATCAACGACTTGCTCGATGTTGACTACATCGCTTATATGTTAAAATACGACACCATCCATGGTCAGTTCACCGGATCGATCGATGTGAAAGAGGGTAACCTGGTAGTAAACGGAAACACCATCCGCGTATCTGCTGAAAGAAACCCGGCCGACCTGAAATGGGATGCCATAGGTGCAGAATACGTAGTTGAATCTACCGGTTTGTTCCTTTCCAAG
This sequence comes from Proteiniphilum sp. X52, assembly GCF_003712195.1. GTDB lineage: Bacteria > Bacteroidota > Bacteroidia > Bacteroidales > Dysgonomonadaceae > Proteiniphilum. The sequence goes on from NZ_RDSD01000011.1 coordinate 45,355, forward strand.
GACAAAGCGCAGGGACACATTGACGCCGGCGCGAAATATGTGGTGATGTCTGCTCCTTCGAAAGACGATACCCGTATGTATGTGGTCGGAGTAAACGAAAATACCTACACCAAAGGCGAACAATTCGTTTCTAACGCTTCTTGCACCACCAACTGTCTCGCACCCGTCACAAAGGTGTTGAACGACAAATTCGGCGTACTTGAAGGATTGATGACTACCGTGCACTCCACCACTGCCACACAGAAGACCGTGGACGGTCCTTCCGCAAAAGACTGGAGGGGTGGACGCGCCGCATCTGCCAACATCATCCCTTCTTCTACAGGAGCTGCCAAAGCAGTAGGTAAAGTAATTCCCGAACTGAACGGTAAATTAACCGGCATGTCAATGCGCGTTCCCACTCTGAACGTTTCGGTGGTTGACCTGACTGTACGTCTGGCAAAAGAAACCACTTACGCAGAGATCTGCGCTGCTATGAAAGAAGCTTCTGAAGGCGAACTGAAAGGCATTCTCGGATATACCAACGAAGATGTGGTATCGAGCGACTTCATCGGTGATGCGCGCACTTCTATCTTCGATGAAAAGGCAGGTATCCAGTTAAGTCCGACTTTCGTAAAGGTAATCAGCTGGTATGACAACGAGTGGGGTTATTCCAACAAAGTCCTCGACTTGGTTGCCCACATGGCAAAAGTAAACGGTTAATACACCGTTGTGGTTATAACAATGACGGAAAACGCCTTCAATCACGGAGGCGTTTTTTTTGTGGTTGTTTTGCTCTCCGGCACCCCTTGCTTCAAGGCACAAAAAAAAGCCGGACAACAGCTGTTCGACTCTTTTATCAAAAATACCCGGTTTATATTTATTCCGGATGAATTGATTCTGTGGGACATACTTCTGCGCAAGAACCGCAGTCGGTACACACCTCCGGGTCAATTACATAAATATCACCTTCCGAGATCGCCTCAACAGGACATTCGTCGATACATGTTCCACAGGCAATGCAACTATCGTCAATCACGTAAGCCATAATAATAGTAAAAAATTAGTTATTGTAATTCGTTTATATTGATGCAAAGATAATCAGTTTTTTTCTAATACAAAAGAGGTGTAAAATATTGTCCGTTATTTAGAATCTGTATAAATTTCCCCTTCATCAGGTCCATCATATCCCGATAAAATCCGGCACAACCTATTCAAGACACAATAACCGGTAGAGAAAAACGTTTAATATGAGCATGATCAAAAAAACGACATATTTTCTTCTGTTGATCCTGATTTCAGGTAATCTTCATAGCCAGCAGCGTAAGTTGCAACACCGCCCCTACGCCGATCAGCGGCTATTTCATATGGGGTTTACGCTGGGATTACATACGCAAGACCTGATACTCACCCAATCGGGTTTCATCAATGAAAACGGCCAGGTTTGGTTTTCCGAAATCCCTGCTTATTCGCCAGGATTTACAATCGGCATCATCGGGGATATGTACGTCAACAGGTTCATGAATCTCCGGGTCATACCCTCGCTTTATCTGGGCGATAAAAAATTTGTATTCAGGGAACAATCATCAGGCGAAGAATTCGCCACTCATATTCGTAACAACTATATCACTCTGCCGTTACATCTGAAAATCTCTGCCGAGAGGATCAATAATTTCCGTCCGTATCTCCTTGTGGGAGGATATGGCAGTCTGGAACTGGCTTCTATTAAAAACCGCGCTGTACTGTTAAAAGCCTATGATGCAGGAATTGAGTTCGGCGTGGGGTGTGATTTTTATCTGCCTTTTTTTAAACTGGCTCCAGAGTTAAAATTCAGCTTCGGGTTGGTAGATATGCTGGAAAAGGAAAGGAATGACCTGAAAGATGATGATCTCCGGAAATATGCCAATTCACTGTCGAAAGCCGTCCAACGGATGATCACACTCAGTTTTCACTTCGAGTAATACTATTTTCGAGGACGACCCGATATAAAAATTTCTCTCACCGCGGCGGGCTCTATAGTCTATTTCCTTGTTCATAATCTATTTTCCTTCTTCAAAAAGGGATGCATACGTTTTTTTCCCCCTGAAATAAAAATCCATCAAAATGCTTTTCCGGTATTGTGTGGGAATAACCTCCTTGACTGCTTTCCGCAGATTCTCACGACGTGCCGGCCTGAAGGAAGGCCGCATCCTCAGGAAATCCCTATACGCGTCGATCACCGCCCGCGCGCTTTGGATATTGGCATTCAGTAAAAGTCGCGAACAAGCAAGGATATCAAAGAAAAGTCGCATCGTAAACGTGGAATGATATATCCGTTGGGGTATATTTTTATAGATCATCAGCAGGTTATTGCGGAAATTCAGATACATTTTTTTCGGATTATCCTGGTTCAGTGATGCCCCGCCTACATGATACACTACCGATTCAGGCACACACATCACCCGCCTGCCCCGCGCGTTCAACCGCCAGCAGAGGTCTATTTCCTCCATATGCGCAAAGAAACGTCCATCCAAGCCTCCGGCTTCCGCGTAATCTTTCCTCCTGATGCAAAGGCATGCTCCCGTCGCCCAGAAAACCGGTATCGCGGTATCATACTGTCCTCGGTCTTCTTCCACCACATGCAGGATCCTCCCTCTGCAAAAAGGATAACCATATCGATCAATAAACCCTCCTGAGGCACCGGCATATTCAAACCGGTTTTTATTATTGTAAGCAAGTATTTTCGGCTGTGCCGCCGCCACTTCGGGATGAGCATCCATATAGGATACCAGAGGCCGCACCCAATCCGGCGTGGTTTCCACATCAGAATTAAGTAATACTACATATTCGGAATCCACTTGTTGCAATGCCTTATTATAACCCTCCGCGAATCCCCAATTTTTGTCCAGCACAATCACCGGCAGGTCGGGATAATGAGTCCGGAGAAATTCCAGTGAATCGTCACTTGAATGGTTATCAGCCACAATCACATCGCACTCCTCGTTGAGTGAATGCGCCAGCACGGAAGGAAGAAACTGCTCCAGCAATTTTCTCCCGTTCCAGTTCAATATGACGACAGAAGTTTTCATTAATTAAAAATTACCAATTACCAATGACAGTAAAACTAAAAACAAAAAGTGAATCTCACCCGGGCACACCACTTTCCCAGCATCCCACTTTCCCACCTTAATTAGGTTTCTTAAATTTCCAGCGGTCATGCGACCATAAGTAATAGGCCGGCTCCCTCATGATGGTCTCTTCCAGTTTCCTCATGTACCGTTCCATGATAGTGTTTTCCGCCTCTTGACTTGCGTCGGGTGTGATGACAAAAAATTTACCAACATAATGTCCTCTTTTCACTTTTTCCATGTCCAAGTAAACAATAGAGTTTCCCAGACGCCGGGCTATCTTTTCCATGCCGGTTTGCACAGGAGTCTGCTGATTCATGAAAGTAGTCCAATATTTATCTTGACTCGGTGATGGCCTCTGGTCATTAAGGAAACCGATTACCATTGTTTTCCCCTGATTCTGAGTGCGGATCATCTGCCGCATAACACTTCGCATCTCGATGGGTGTGGGATGGAAGTGGCTTCTCGTCTTTAGGAAAAGATAATTAAAAGCATTGGAGTGCAGCTTTTTGTAAACCAATCCCAACATTACATCCGACGTCAGATGCAACCCGATGGAGGGAACCCATTCCCAATTGCCATAATGGCCGAGGCTCATCACGCAGGATTTTCCATCAGAAGTCAGCCGGTCAATTATCTCCGGATTTTCGAACTTCATCCGTTTTCGTGCTTCCTCATCGCTAATACGAAGAGTTTTGATAGTTTCCACGTAATAGTCGCACAGGTGACGATAGAATTTTCTCTCGATCTCCTCAATACGCTTTATGGGTTTCTCCGGAAAAGCATTCTTGAGATTTTTCCTTACAATTTTCCTCCTGTATCTTACCACATAATACGCACACAGATATAGGATATCGGAGAGGATATACAGCACCCTAAACGGTAACAGTGCGTGCAGATAAGTTACCGCATATAACAGTAAGGCTCCGATTCCCTTTTTACTTGCTTCGTCATCCATTAAAAAATCGCTTTCATTGCCATTTCTTCCTCGTCATACGCGCCCACTTCCACTTCTGTAACCCTGTTCACAAGCGACGCGTCATAATCGGCATACAATTTCACATAATTTTCGGTAAACCCATGCATTTTCTTACCCCGTCTTGTGTGCTCGAACAATACTTTTTTCCGGCTTCCCTGCTGCGACAGGTAAAACTCCTTCAGGCGCACGTCAGAAAAATCCAACAAGGTTTTGCTGCGCATATGTTTTGTTCTCGGATCCACTGCGTAGTCGATATTTAGCGCTGCCGTGCCGGGACGTTCGGAATAGGTAAAGACATGCAGTTGCGAGAAATCGATGGAACGGATAAATGATTCTCCCTCTGCAAAATAATCATCGGTTTCGCCCCTTACCCCCACAATCACATCCACTCCGATAAAAGCGTGGGGAAGGATCTGTTTGATCTTCTCCACTTTATGACGGAACAGTGATGTATCATACCTCCGCTTCATCAGACTCAGTACGGCATCGCTTCCTGATTGCAACGGCATGTGGAAATGAGGAGCAAAACGATGCGATCCGGCCACAAAATCGATGATCTCATCCGAAAGCAAATTGGGCTCAATAGACGAGATGCGGTAACGCTCCACACCTTCCACCTGATCGAGTTCTTTAAGAAGATCCAGAAAGGATTCTTTGGTGGTATGTCCGAAATCGCCGATATTCACTCCCGTCAGTACAATCTCCCTACCTCCTTCCCGCACAACCTGTTCGGCCTGCCTTACCAGATCAGCAATCGAACCGTTACGGCTTCTGCCTCTCGCAAAAGGAATAGTGCAAAAGGAACAGAAATAGTCACATCCGTCCTGTACCTTCAAAAAATAACGGGTACGATCGTCCGCGGAAACGGAAGGGACGAACGAGCGGATGCGGTGTGTCTTTGATGTGACAACCTCCCCTTTCTCTTTTTTCTTCAGATCATCGAGATATTTCACCACGTCGAGCTTTTGCTCTGCGCCCAATACCAAGTCCACACCTTCTATGCCGGCCACCTCTTCGGGTTTCAACTGGGCGTAACACCCCGTGACGACCACAAATGCCGAAGGGTTCTCCTGAATCGCCTTCCGGATAGCCTGACGTCCTTTCTTATCGGCCAATTCAGTGACGGAACAGGTGTTGATCACGCAAATGTCGGCTTGCTGCCCCTTCCGGGCACGACGCACACCGGAATTGAACAACTGCCGCCCTATGGCGGAGGTCTCCGCAAAATTCAATTTGCAGCCCAAGGTATAATAGGCGGCTGTTTTATCTTGAAAAATAGTCCTATCAATCATATCTGATTTGTCATATTCATATCGCTTCTCCTGGAAAACAAATCCATGGGAGAAACAATTCGCGCGACAATAAATTAACTGTGAATAAGTGAAGGGACAAAATTACAATTTTACTCCTAATTTACAGCCTTTTTTTCTTTGATAATACATTTTTAGCTATTACTTTTGCTCATATTTAGCAATAATGGGCAATCATGATTGAACAAAACTTCATCAAAATATACGAAGAGAGTTTCAAAAAGAACTGGGATCTGCCCGCACTGACTGATTATAAAGGCGGCAATTCATACACCTATGGTCAACTGGCCCGTGAAATAGCCAAACTTCACCTTCTCTTCTCGGAATTACAGATTGAAAAGGGTGACAAGATCTCGCTGATCGGTAAAAACCACTCTTCCTGGTCAATTGTTTTTATGGCTACTATCACTTACGGCGCGGTGATTGTCCCTATTTTACACGAATTCAATCCGGAGAGCATAGAACATATTATCGATCATTCCGATTCAAAACTGGTTTTTATCAGTGAGGTTATCTGGAAATCCATCAACAAGGATAATCTGAAGATGCCGGTATTTGAATTATCCTCTTTATACTCTCTTCTGAAAAGTAATGATGAAAGTACAACCGAAAAGGCGACGAAACTCGAAGAACTATTTTATCGCACCTATGCGGACGATTTCTCACGCGACGATATCCGGTATGCAGACGTAAGCAATGAAGAAGTAGCTTGCCTTAATTACACATCCGGAACAACGGGATTCATTAAAGGGGTGATGATTACGGCAAATAATTTTGCGGGGAACGTCACTTACAGCAAAAAATTAAATCTGCTTTTTGCCGGTGACCGCAATCTGGCATTTTTACCAATGGCCCATGTGTATGGTTGCGCATTCGACTTTCTCTATGCACTTTCCGCGGGTGTCCACAACACATTGCTGGGCATCTCCCCTACCCCCCAAAACCTTATCGTTGCACTGAACGAGGTGAAGCCACACCTTATCATCACGGTACCTCTTGTCTTTGAAAAGATATACAAGAAACGGATCCTGCCGGTAATAGAAAAACCGGCTGTCAAGATGCTTTTAAAAATCCCTGGGATCAATAAACTTATACATAATAAAATAAAAAGTTCGTTGACAAAATCATTGGGAGGAAACTTCAGGGAAGTAATCATCGGTGGGGCAGCACTCAATGCTGAAGTGGAAGCTTTCTTCCATAAGATAAAATTCCCTTTCACCGTCGGCTATGGCATGACTGAATGTGCCCCGCTTATTTCTTACGATCATCATTACGACTTCGTACCCACATCCTGCGGTTCGGTATTGGACAAGATCATGGAAGCACGTATTGATTCACCCGATCCTGAAAATATTCCGGGAGAAATCCAGGTCAGAGGTGAAAATGTGATGAAAGGCTATTATAAAAATCCCGAAGCGACAGCGGCAGCCTTCACAGCCGACGGCTGGCTTAAAACCGGTGACCAGGGTATCATGAAGGGAAGGCGGCTTTTTATCAAAGGAAGGATCAAAACCATGATCCTTTCAGCGAATGGGCAGAATATTTATCCCGAAGAGATTGAATCGCAGTTGAACAACCTCCCATACATCGCCGAAAGTTTAGTCATAATGCGCGACACAAAGCTCGTCGCGATGGTCTGGCCCGATATTCCCGCCATGAAGGAAAACAATATCCCGGAAGAGAAACTCAAAGAGATCATGGAGGAAAATAAGGGAATACTCAATCAATCGGTAGCCCAGTATGAGCAGATCAGTGCCATAGAAATAGTGGAAACCGAGTTTGAAAAAACACCCAAGAAAACCATCAAACGCTTCCTCTACCAGTGATAAACAGCAGGGAATCCGGTTTCTTGTTTTCAGATCATCAAGATCCACAAACACTTAATATTATTTAACTGTAATTTTTCATCAAAACATGTTCTGTAACATGTTTTTGAGGTAATTTTGCTTCGTTTTTGATAAAGCATCAATATTTATCGTTTAAAACCACTAAAAAATGAAAAAAGTAATTGTATTAGTTGCTACTATGGCAACGTTGGGGTTCATTTCTTGCAACAATGCTCAAAAAAATGCTGAAAAGGCAACGCAAGACAGTATCGCTGAAGCAGCCAGATTAGACAGCATCGCCAAAGTTCAGGCCGACAGTATCCGGGCAGCTATCGAAGCTGCTGAAGCAGCCGCCGCCGACACCCTGGAACAAGTGATTGAAGAGGCCACTCCCGGTGTGAACTAATCGGAGAGTGAAGTTGAAATTGAAGCGCGGCCACCCCAAAAGGGTGGCTTTCTTCTTTGATATTCTGTCAAAAATAGTAACTTTGTTTGTCTGTTGTGTGGAGAGAGGGGAGAACAACCCCAAAAGATAACCCAACAGGTTTTTCTTTAAAATGGAATTTTATCAAGACAGCAAATGAGAAAGATCCTTTTTACCGCTTTGTTGGTGTATCTCGCAACACTCTCGGGGTGTAACCAGAGAGCCAACACCTATTTCGAGAAGAAACTGGCTTTCCCCGATTTGCTTACTTCCGACCAGAAAGCCAAACTCTCAGCATACGTCGTTCCCACACAGAGCCAGTATGAATGGCAGCGGATGGAGTTAGCCGCCTTCATTCATTTTGGGATGAACACCTTTACCGGGAAAGAATGGGGAGATGGAACCGAAGATCCGGCACTGTTCAACCCCACCGCTTTTGATGCAGAACAATGGGTTAACACACTACAGGGAGCAGGTTTTAAAATGCTCATTCTCACGGCGAAGCATCACGACGGTTTTTGTCTTTGGCCTACCCGGACTACCAGTCACTCGGTGGCTTCCTCACCCTGGAGAAACGGTTTTGGGGATGTGGTAAAAGAGGTGAAGGAAGCATGTGACCGTCACAATATGAAATTCGGTATTTACCTCTCGCCTTGGGACAGAAATGCCGAAAGTCATGCCGATTCTCCGCGATATAACGCGCTATTCACCCAACAACTGGTTGAATTGCTTGCAAACTACGGTGAAATCCACGAAGTATGGTTCGACGGCGCTCATGGCGACGAACATGACAGCAAAGTGCAAAGATACGACTGGGCGAATTTCTATCAGGTGGTCGACAGTCTTCAGCCCAAGGCTGTGAAAGCAATTATGGGTAACGATGCGCGTTGGGTTGGCAATGAAGAGGGATTGGGCAGGGAGACTGAATGGAGCGTCACACCACTGCAGCCGAATATCAATGACGCCATTATCAATGAAAATATACGGTTGGGTATCTCCCCTACTACGGACGATTTAGGTAGCAGCCGGCTTATAGCCGAAGCAAAAACAGTCTATTGGTATCCTTCCGAGGTAGATGTATCCATTCGTCCGGGCTGGTTCCATCATCCGGAAGAGGATCAGGCGGTAAAAACATTGCCCCAGTTGGTGGATATCTATTTCCGGTCGGTCGGGATGAACTCGGTACTCCTGTTGAATATTCCACCGGATAAACGAGGCAGATTACACGAGACAGACACCGAGCGGCTCAAGCAATTCGGCGACTATATCACTCAGACTTTTGAAAACGAAAAACTCACAAATGGCAATATAGAATGGAAAGCCCCCACGGGAGCAAGTCGGGAATACAATGTGATACCCGGGGAAACAATCAATACGGTGATGCTCCGGGAAGATATCCGGAAAGGACAACGTGTGGAAGAATTCACCGTGGAAGGGTGGATAAACGACGAATGGGTGGAATTGGCCAAGGGCACCACCATCGGCTATAAACGACTGCTTAGGTTCGACGATGTCTCCGTCCCAAAACTACGTGTAACTATTTCTGAAACACGCGACATTGCCAACATTTCAAAAGTCGGGGCCTATCATGCGCCTCATCTGAATCAGGTTCACTGATCAAATTGAGAAAGATTGAATTAGATTGAATAATATGATTATGCGAAATTTTATATGGATACTTTTGCTCTCCATTTCCACGCATGCTGTAAGTCAGCATGTCGGAGAGTTATTCAAATCAATGCCATCAGAGCTTCTCCCGGGAGTGGCGGAAAGTAGTAAAACCCTGTTACTGGTCGACTCAGGCGTGACAACAGTCCCTTATCCATTGGGTGAAATCAAGAAATTAACGCAAAGTAGCCACTATTTGAAGATAAAAACATCAGATGCCGGGACCACTCAATTGAAATTGCTTTCGATAGAGGGAGACTCCTCCATTGTATGTATAATCAAGACTGTCTGCACGGAAGCCTGTGATAGTCATATCTCTTTCTATACAACAGAATGGAGAAAAATTGAAAATGACAGATTCCTGCCGGAAATTTCTTCAGAAATTTTCTTTGATTCTTCCAAAAAAGAGATGGAAAATTATAAATATGCAGTATCTTTGCACCATATTTATCCGATCTCGGCCGCGTTCAGTGAAAACGGAAGCGATTTAACACTGACATTCAATTACAAAACACTTTTGACCGATGATCAGATCGAAGAAATAAAGCCTTTCATCAAGGCCGACACCATTGTTTTGAAATGGGAAAACGCTGCTTTCAGGCAATAGGTTAATCCCGCACCCGTAGTTCAATGGATAGAATATCGGATTCCGGTTCCGACGATGTGGGTTCGATTCCCGCCGGGTGTACTAAAAACCGCTGCAAATCAATTGACTTGCAGCGGTTTTACTTTTTACCGGGAGCCAAAGAAAACGACAGATAAGATTTAATCAACTTTAACCATACAGACACTTAATTTTTGCATAACTCAATTCCACACCGGAATGGAATTGAGAATAATTTGGCCATATCAAAAAATGTACACACATTTGTACAGAGATAAAAATTAAAAAGATGAAGATAATAACTACAAGAGAAATAGTCAGGGAAACAAAAAAATATTTCGAACTGGCAGAAAAAGAACGGAATATTGAACATATTGATAAAGCTCTGACAGGACAAACAAAAAGGCTATCTGAAGAAGAATGATGGAAAGTATGAGATTAAAAACATTTTTGTTACTCGCAGGGATGATCTGGATGCTTAGTACGGTCGCGGTGGGGCAGATCGTCACGCTGGATGAAATACAGCAGAAAGCGGAAGCCAATTACCCTGCCATTGCCCGGTACGGCATCATCGAGAAAATAAAAAATTACAACATCGTGAATGCCAACAAAGCGTATCTTCCGCAAGGATCCATCACCATGCAGGCCACATGGCAGTCCGACGTACCCCATATTGACCTGGATTTCCCGGAAGGAATGCCGTCCATTGAAATACCGGTACCCGATCAGGATCAATACCGGGTCATCGCCGAACTGAATCAGCTTATTTGGGACGGGGGCAATATTTCTGCCGGCAAAAAGAGCCGGCAAGCTCACGCGGAACTGGAAAAACGGGAGCTGGAGACGGAGATCTACGCCTTGCGGGAGCGGGTAAACAACCTCTATTTCGGCATCCTGCTGATGAAGGAAAACCTGCAGCAACAGGCTATATTGGAGAATGAATTGCAACGCAACTACCGCAACGTGCTCGCCTACATGCAAAACGGGCTGGCCAACGAGGCCGATCTGAGCGCGGTAAAGGTAGAGCAACTGAAAGCAGGACAGAAACGTATTCAGTTGGAATCCATGTTGGAAGCGTATATTCGTATGTTGTCGACACTGGCAGGAGAATCGCTCGACCAAAGCATGGTTTTCGTGAAACCGTCTCCCGATGACGGGCTGATTTCTCCCGTGATTAATCGTCCCGAATTGAAGGTGTTTAACGCACAGCAGGCAGCGGTTGAAATACAAAAATCGCTGTTGAAGGCAAGAAACATGCCCAAACTGGGTGCCTTCGCGCAAGCCGGCTACGGGAAACCGGGACTCAACATGTTCGACAATGATTTTTCCGCTTACTTCTTAGGCGGGATACGCCTTTCATGGAACTTTGGAAATCTATACACGCTGGGCAACGATAGAAAGAAAATCGACCTTCAAAAGCAATCGGTGGACATACAAAGAGAAACGTTCCTGCACAACTTATCCGTCCGGATACCGCAACAGCAGGCAGAGATTGAACGGTATAAAAAGACGATGCAAGACGATGACGAGATTATTCGCCACCAGACATTGATACGCGAAGCAGCCGAGGTGAAGGTGGAAAATGGCACCTTAACCGTCTCCGACCTGATGAAGGAGATCAATGCCGAAGAAGCAGCCAAGCAAGCCAAAACACTGCATGAAATTCAATACCTCATGGCAGTCTACGCGCTCAAACACACCACGAATCAACCCTGAAACAGAATCAAATGAAGAATAGAAATAAAAATCGCATGAAGACAAATCGTCACCTGTTACTGACAATTATGGCATCCTCGTCCCTGTTCATCCTCTCTTGCAGCAATGGCGACGAAGATTACGAGGCCACCGGATCGTTTGAAGCCACGGAAATCATCGTGTCGTCACAAGCAACCGGTCGCATACTGGAATTGAACGTGAACGAGGGGGAACAACTGCAAGCGGGCCAGATAGTCGGCCGGATAGATAGCACCCAGCTCTATCTCCAGAAGATGAGCCTTCTCGCCAACGCGAAGGGGATTCGTGCACAGCAACCCGACATCCGGAAGCAGACCGCGGCCATCCAAGAACAGATAAAAACCTTGGAACGGGAGAAAGTCCGTATGGAACGACTGATCGCGGCCAACGCCGCCAACCGGAAACAGTTGGATGACATCGAGGCCCAAATGGAGGTGCTCCGGAACCAACTCTCGGCGCAAACGTCCACCCTCCGGAAAAGCAGTGAGAATATATCGGCACAGAGCTCGACCGTGGATATCCAAGTGGCTCAACTGGACGATCAACTGGAGAAAACACGAATCAGCTCTCCCATCTCCGGCACGGTATTAAACCGGTACGCGGAGGCAGGAGAACTGGCTACAATGGGCACTCCCCTCTTTAAAATCGCCGATATAAGCACCCTGTTCTTAAGGGCTTACGTGACCAATGACCAGCTTGCACGAATCAGGCTGAACGATGAAGCGTGCGTGCGTATAGACGATGGAAAAGGAGGAATGAGGTCGTATCACGGCCGGATAAGTTGGATATCCGATAGATCGGAATTTACCCCCAAGACCATCCGGACCAAAGATGAACGGGCCAACCTGGTGTATGCGCTAAAAATTGCCGTTCCAAACGATGGTTATCTTAAGATTGGCATGTATGGCGAAGTAAAGTTCCAAGGGCATGATTGAAGTGAACAAACTGTGTAAAAGCTATGGGAAACAGGGTAAAATCAATGCCCTGAATGGTATTTCTTTCACTGTGGATGAGGGAGAGATATTCGGCGTGATCGGACCGGTCGGAGCCGGCAAATCGTCGCTCTTCCGGATCATGGCCTCTCTCCTCCTGCCCGATAGCGGCACGGCAATCATGAACGGGCATGACGCGGCAAAGGATTACCGGAAGGTAAGGCAGATCATCGGTTACATGCCGGAACGGTTTTCGCTCTACCAGGATTTGAGCGTGGAAGAAAACCTGACGTTTTTCGCTACCCTCTTCAATACCTCCATCGAAGAGAATTACCACCTGATCAAGGATATTTACCAGCAGATAGAACCATTCAAAAAACGTCGCGCCGGTGCCCTTTCCGGTGGAATGAAACAAAAGCTGGCACTGAGTTGCGCGTTGATCCATAAACCGGAGATACTAATTCTGGATGAACCCACCACAGGGGTGGATCCCGTCTCGCGAAAGGAGTTCTGGGACATGCTCGGACGGCTCAAGGAACAGGGAATCATCATTTTGGTTTCCACGGCCTACATGGATGAAGCAAGTCGATGCGATCGAATCGCGTTGATGCGGGAGGGGGAGTTTATCGCTACCGACACGCCCCGGGGAATCATCGAAAATTACCGGGAGATATTATGGTCGGTGGAAGGTACCCGCATGTCGGCCCTGTTGACAGCTTTGCGCGGCTACCCCGAAGTGAAGACCAGTTTCGCCTTTGGAGATAAGCACCATATCACCGTGGATGAATCTTTCCAACCCGATGCGTTGAGGCATTTTCTGGCCGACAAAGGGTTCCATGATGTGCGTGTAGAACTCGCCGAACCCACCGTGGAGGATTGCTTTATGGCAATGTGAGGGAGGGCAGGTGTGGAACGTGAAAACGAATTAAAATGATATCATCATGAACAAAGTAATGGAAGTGTCGGGGTTGACCAAGAAGTTCGGTAATTTCACAGCCGTGGATCACATCTCTTTTGATGTGACGGAGGGAGAGATTTTCGGGTTTCTGGGTGCCAATGGTGCCGGTAAAACCACCGCCATGCAGATGCTGTGCGGCATTAGTATGCCCACGGCGGGAAAAGGGACCGTGGCCGGCTACGATATTATTAAACAGAATGAATTGATCAAACGAAACATAGGGTACATGAGCCAAAAATTCTCGTTGTACGAGGATCTGAAGGTTTGGGAGAATATTCGCCTGTTTGGCGGTATTTACGGCCTCAGGGAAAAAATAATTGCAGAAAAGACCGACGCATTGCTGAAACGATTGGATTTTGAACAGGAGCGCAACACGCTGGTGAAATACCTCCCGCTCGGGTGGAAACAGAAGCTGGCCTTCTCGGTAGCCATTTTTCATGAACCCAAGATTGTCTTTCTGGATGAACCTACCGGCGGTGTGGATCCGGCCATGCGAAGACAATTCTGGGAGATGATTTACGAGGCGGCCGACCAAGGAATCACGGTTTTTGTGACCACGCACTATATGGACGAAGCGGAATACTGCAACCGGGTATCCATCATGGTGGACGGGCGTATCGACGCGCTCGACTCACCGGCGGCGCTGCGCCATCAGTTCAAGGCCGGCTCCATGGATGAAGTGTTCCGTCAACTGGCACGTGAAGCAGAAAGGGGGGACTAATGAAGCAATTTATCGCGTTTGCAAATAAAGAGTTCTATCATATCATTCGGGATAACAGAACGTTACTTGTGATACTGGGGATGCCCGTGGTGCAGATCCTGCTGTTTGGCTTCGCCATCAACATGGAAGTGGAGGATATTCGCGTGGCAGTGTATGACCCTACTCCTGATGCTTTCACCACCGGTATCGCGGAACGAATACGACAGAACCCCTACTTCACCTATCTGGGGAACGTGCATTCCATGAACGAGATGGAGGAATCGATGCGAAAAGGGGAGCTCGAACTGGCCGTGGTGTTCCAACAGAATTTTCAGGAAAACGCGGTTCATCCGGGTGACGCGGCTGTCCAGTTACTCTCTAACAGCTCTGATCCCAACCGGGGATCCATCGCGGTAACCTACGCTACCGCGATCATTACGGGATATCAACAGGAACAACTGGGCATTGGGCGGATACCTTTTCAAATTCGAACCGAGAACCGGATGATTTACAATCCCCTCATGAAATCATCCTACATGTTTGTACCCGGTATCATGGGGCTGGTGCTGATGATCATTTGCACCATCATGACATCGGTCTCCATCGTCCGGGAAAAGGAGCGGGGCACCATGGAGGTGCTCCTCGCATCGCCACTGAAACAGGGACCTATGGTTTTTGCCAAGACCATTCCCTACATGTTCATATCCATTATTAACCTGATTATTATTCTCCTGCTGAGTTATTTCGTGCTGGAAGTGCCCGTCAATGGCAGCCTGTTGCTGCTCTTATTGATCTCCGTCATCTACATTCTGCTGACATTGTCCTATGGGCTGACCGTCTCCACGTTAGTGGACAAACAGATCAACGCGGTCATCGTTTCGGCTATCACGGCAATGCTTCCCGTGCTGATGCTCTCGGGAATGATCTTTCCCGTCGACAGCATGCCCCGGGTGTTGCAAGCACTATCTACCGTAGTGCCTGCCCGATGGTTTATAGCGGCTGTGCGAAAAGTGATGATTGAAGGACAGGGTTTTATCATGGTTTGGAAAGAGGTACTCGTGATGACCGGAATGACCTTTTTTTTACTGGGAATCACCATTATGAACACCAAGAAAAGATTGGAGTAATTGCTGAATGCTGATAACTGAAAGATATGAGGATATTGAAATTCTTAATAGAAAAGGAGTTTAAACAAATGTTCCGGAATCCGCTGATTCCGAAAATGATTGTGATGTACCCCATCATGGTGTTGCTGGTATTTCCGTGGGCTGTCAGTTTCGAAATAAAAAACATTAGAATCGATGTCGTGGACCACAGCAAGAGCACATACTCCAGAAGGCTGACGGATAAAATCGCCGCTTCGCGCTATTTTATCCTGAACGACATCCCACCCGATTACCGGACTGCCATGTGGAATATGGAACAAGGTGAAACGGATATGATACTGGAGATTCCCACCTCGTTTGATGTGGACCTGGTAAAAAACCGAGCCTCCGCCGTAGGCATGGCAGTCAACTCGGTGAATGGCACCCAAGGATTATTGGGCAGCAATTACGTGACGCAGATTGTAAACGACTTCTCTTCGGAGCTGCGCAGCGAACTGACGCACACGCTACCCGCGCAATCCAGGGCCTCCATGATGCGGATGCCCCGGATAAACATTGTCCCGCAATACAAATTCAATCCGGCGTTGGACTATAAGAGTTTTATGATCCCCGGTTTCATGGTGCTGTTGCTTACCATTATATGCGGGATTCTCCCCGCGCTCAACATCGTGATGGAGAAAGAGACCGGCACCATCCACCAGATCAATGTCACCCCGGTAAACAGGATCGGTTTTATCCTTGCCAAACTGATTCCTTTCTGGGTTGTCGGCCTGGTTGTAATGATCATCTCCGTCTCGGCGGCATACCTGATCTACGGCCTTTGGCCTGCAGGGAGTGTCGTGGCGGTGCTTTTCTCCGCCATTGTCTTTATCTTCTCCATATCGGGCTTGGGGATCATCATCTCAAACTATTCCGAGAACATGCAACAGGCGAGCTTTCTGGTGATGTTCTTTATCCTGATCCTGATTCTGCTGGGAGGTATGTTCACGCCCGTCTCAAGCATGCCGGGCTGGGCGCAGGCAATCGCATCCATCAACCCGTTTAACTACCTGACAAAGACCTTCCGCATGCTCTACCTGAACGGCAGCACGTTGGCCGATGTATCCGGGAACCTGTTGATGCTGGCGCTCTTTTCAGTCGTGTTGAATGGATGGGCAGTCGTGAGTTACAAAAAGAGAGGGTGATTATGACGTGATAATTAGCTGAATGTGTCTCCCTGACTGATATCACCGGTCTGCATGCCCTTTCTGAACCAATAAGTACGTTGTGCGGAGGTGCCGTGTGTAAACGAATCGGGGACGCTATACCCTCTCGAACGTTTCTGAATAGTGTCATCGCCCACCGCCGTGGTGGCACTGATTGCCGACTCCAGATCGCCCGGCTCCAGTTGAATCATGTTCATCTGCTGCGCGTGATACACCCAGACTCCCGCCAGAAAATCGGCCTGTAATTCCAACTTCACATTGAGTTTATTGAATTCCGTCTCGCTGATCCGCCCCCTGTATTGATTCATCCCATCGATGATCCCCAACAAATTCTGCACGTGGTGGCCTATTTCGTGAGCCGTCACATAAGCCATTGCCAGATCACCTTCAGCACCGAAATCAGTTCTTAACTGATGAAAAAAGTTGAGATCGATATACATTTTCTGGTCCGCAGGACAATAGAATGGTCCTACGGCATCCGTAGCCCCGCCACATCCCGAAACCGTGGCATCGGTGAAAGTAACCAAGGTGGGACGTATGTATTGTTTATTCAGTTGCGCGCGGAATATCTCCTCCCACACATCATTGGCGCTGTTAAACACTCCCAGCGTGAAAACCTTCAGTTCCTCATTCTCATTCACCCTGGAAGGATCTATTACCTCGGTCGATTCTCCCGGAGCGACACTGTTTACCATCTCTAATGCCTGGAAAGGATTTTGGCCCAACAACAATGCTATCACCGCAATGACCAGCGCTCCTACTCCACCGATGGCAGCGTTTCTTCCCCCTCTGCCTCTGCCCCTACGGTCTTCATAGTTGGCCTGGCTGTCATTTCTATTGATCCACTTCATAAAACATGTTTTGGTTGTATTCTGTTTTTATTCCGTTTTTTTCAGCCAGCCGTTCACTATTTCGGTATCGTATCCCAGTTCTTTGGCTTTCCTGAAATCGGCACGGGCAGCTATTTTATCGAATTGCGCAAGACGGACCCGACCCCGAAGAATATAAAAATAGGGATTGTCTTTCTGGGATCCTTCCACAGCCCGTAAATCAGCCGACGCCCTGAATATCTGATCGGTGTTCACATAACATTCCGCGCGGTTCAGATAAAAGCTGGGATCGACTTTAGAAGAGGAGTGTATCATGCCGGTATACACCTTCTCAGCTTCCTCCCAGTTGTCATCCAATTTATAAAGAAGCGCCTTGCTCAACTTCGTATACATATTGTCCGGATCTATCGCATCTGATGCCTTGAAATCTTCCTCTGCTTTAGCTCTCTCATTTTTTTCGAGAAAAAGCAGACCTCTCCGGTAATAGGCTTCCACATCCTCCGGATAGTCACTGATAAGAGTGCTGTAATCCTCCATCGCCTCATCAAACCGTTCCATATCACACAGAAGGGAAGCCCGGTTGTGCAACACCACATCGGGCATCGGATTATTCCCCATGGAGGCGGTAAATGAAATATATGCATCATCGTAGAGCCCCAATTGCCGTTGCAGTATTCCGAGATTGAGCAACAAAACGGGATTATTGTCATTCGCCGGTTCCAGCGCCATCGCCTTTTGCAGTGCCACTGCGGCACTATCGAGCCTGTTTTGCTCGATATGGTTGGCTGAGCGGTCCACCCATCCCATATAATCCAACGTTTGCGCCGACAATGCGTGGGCAAAGAAATACAATATAACCGTAAAAATAATTTTCATCCTGTTTATTATATGGATATCAATCACAAAAATAACTGTTTTTTTGTACTTTTGCGATATCACACTGTTTAAAAACTAAAATGATGACGCCGCTTCAGATATCATTGCCTACCGACAGCATTTTTGTGCCACGCTCACCTAATGATCCCTCTTTCGGTCAACTGATCAAAGAAGGCAGGTACGATCACGTGCTGGATAACATTCTCGCATGGGGGATTGACCTGATAGTGAACATACTTATTGCTATTGTGCTGTTCATCATTGGTCGTTTTTTCATCACGAAGATTGACAATTTTGTGGCAAAGATCATGCGGAAGAGCTCGATCGACAACACGCTGAAAGGATTCATAAGCAGTGTATTGCAGACCTTCCTTTTTATTGTCTTGTTCATGATCATCATTAATTCCGTGGGAGTAAAAACCATCTCCATCGCCGCTATTATCGGCACGGTGGGATTGGCCATAGGGCTTGCCATGAAAGACAATCTCTCCAATTTCGCGGGCGGAGTAATGATTCTGCTGAGTAAGCCTTTCAGAGGCGGCGATTACATCAGTGCACTGAACCTGGAGGGAACGGTCGAGAAGATCGGTATTATGCACACCATATTGAGGACGCGTGACAACAAGACGATTTACATACCCAACGGACCGCTGTCGACCGGAAACATCATCAACAATAACAGCCTCGATGGAACCTTACGCACCGAAATTATCATCAACGTGAATTACGGCTGCAATGTGGATGAAGTAAAAGAGTTGCTGTTACAAATCGCCGCCCGCCATCCAAAGGTGTTGAAACAACCCGCACCTTTTGCAAGGATGTCCAAGATTAACCCCACATCCCTTGAATTCGTTTTCAGGGTATGGGTAAAGAAAGGAAATCTGGCCGAAGTGAACCACGATCTGAGTGAAACGGCCTACAAAGAACTTTACGAAAGGGGCTTGATCAGTCCTGCACAGCGTATGTCGGTCTATCTCACAAAAGAGGAGAAAAAGCATATATAGTTTAATACTCTGAGCTAAAGTGGAAGCGGATATTTTTAAAATCCTGCTGGGCCATCATCAAGATATAGCTCGACTCGGCAAGAAAGACATCCCTGTCCTCTTTGTCGCGCGCCATGTATTGATATTTCCGCTTCTTGAAATCGGCCAGTTGCGCGGCATCATCGCTCTCGATCCAACAGGCCTTGTATAAGTTGATGGGTTCCCAGCGGCACTGGGCTCCATATTCATGGAGCAGCCGGTACTGTATCACTTCGAACTGAAGCTGCCCCACCGTCCCGATGATCTTCCGTCCGTTAAATTGATTGGTGAAAAGTTGTGCTACCCCTTCGTCCATCAGTTGTTCGATGCCCTTCTGCAGTTGTTTCGATTTCATCGGATCGGCGTTCTCGATATATTTGAACATCTCGGGGGAGAAACTCGGCAGCCCTTTGAAGTGCAACTCCTCACCCGCAGTGAGCGTGTCGCCGATCTTGAAGTTGCCGTTATCGGGTAATCCGACGATATCACCGGCATAGGCCTCGTCCATAATCTCTTTCTTCTGCGCCATAAAAGCGGTCGGCGACGAAAATTTCATCATCCGGTTAAAACGGACATGCTTGTAGTTCACATTCCGCTCGAATTTTCCTGAGCAGACTTTTACAAAAGCGATACAAGAACGGTGGTTCGGATCCATATTGGCATGGATCTTAAAAACAAATCCCGAGAAGCTTTCCTCATAGGGATCCACTACACGTTCTTCGGCCCGCACCTCACGGGGAGAGGGTGCTATATCCACAAAACAATCCAGCAACTCTTTCACTCCAAAATTATTGAGCGCGGATCCGAAAAACACAGGCGCCAAGGTGCCCGCAAGGTATTCGTCCCGGTCGAATGCCGGGTATACTTCTGTGATCAGTTCCACATCGTCACGCAGTTTCTTCGACAGGGGGTCGCCAATATGATTTTCCAGTTCCGGTGACTGGATATCGAGCCTCAGCGATTCCGTCACCATCTGCTTACTGGGCTTATAAAGATCCAGACTATTCTTGTAGAGGTTATATACTCCGCGGAACCGTTCTCCCATATCTATGGGCCAACTCAGCGGACGGACGCTGACTTTCAGTTCTTCCTCCAGTTCGTCGAGAATTTCGAACGGATCCCTCCCTTCACGGTCAAGTTTATTGACAAAGATCATCACCGGTGTATGCCGCATACGGCAGACCTCCATCAGCTTGCGTGTCTGGGCTTCCACCCCTTTCGCCACGTCCACCACCACGATCACGCTGTCTACCGCCGTAAGCGTGCGGTATGTGTCTTCAGCAAAATCCTGGTGGCCGGGCGTATCCAAAATATTGATCTTATGATGCCCATATTCAAATCCCATGACTGAAGTGGCGACAGAAATTCCGCGTTGTTTCTCTATCTCCATCCAGTCCGAGGTAGCTGTTTTTTTTATTTTGTTCGATTTCACGGCTCCTGCCACATGAATGGCTCCTCCAAAGAGCAGTAATTTTTCCGTAAGTGTGGTTTTTCCCGCGTCGGGGTGACTGATCACGGCGAAGGTGCGCCGGCGCTGTATCTCTTCTTTTAATGTCATCAATTTAATATTTCAAGATTTAGCTTCGCTGATTGACATATTAACTCATCATCGAATCAACACATCTTCTGAGTGCCTCTTTCCATTCCGGAATCTCCACATGAAAAGCGGCACATATTTTTGACAGATCCATCACGCTATATGCCGGACGAGGAGCTGGCGCACCATATTCGTCCGTTTTAACAGGGATCAGTTCACAACGGTCGATACCGGCCAACCTTTTGATCTCTTCGGCAAAGCCGAACCAGGTGGTTTCTCCCCTGTTCGAAAAGTGATAAATGCCCGTTTTCCATTCGGTCTCTTCCGAAAACTGCAGGATATGAACGATCATCTCCGCCAGATCTGCCGCATAGGTCGGCGCTCCCCGTTGGTCATCCACCACAGTCAATCTATCCCGCTCATTCATCAACCGGATCATTGTCTTCACAAAATTATTACCGAATTCGGAATACAACCAGGAAGTGCGTATAATCATCCACTCACCACCGACAGCTTGCAGGGTTTCTTCACCTTTCAACTTCGACTGGCCGTAAACCGAAAGTGGATGCGGCTCCATATTCTCGGTATAAGGAATTCCCGACCGGCCGTCGAATACGAAATCGGTAGAAATGTGGATAACCTTTGCCCCTTCTTGCTTCGCAGCAGTCGCTATATTCCCCACCGCTTTTTCATTTACGAGATATGCCTTCTCTACGTCGGTTTCCGCTTTGTCCACAGCGGTATAAGCAGCGCAATTGACGACATAGAGTACCCGGTAATCCCTTACAAAAGCCGCCACCTGATCCCCGTCCGTCACATCAAGGTCATTCAGGTCGGTAAATAGGAATTTAAAGGGCAAATTCATCCGATCGGTCAATTTTTTCAACTCGTTCCCCAATTGTCCGTTGGCTCCGGTCACCAGCACATTTTTCTGTACCAGCCCGTAAAAATATTGTTCTCTTGGGGTATCCTTTTCCGTCCCCCCCAGATGTTTGGTTATACCTGTAAATATGGGCATCGCTTTTTTTAAATTACTAATTACCAATTATACTAATTACCAATTACTAATTACCAATTACTAATTACTAATTACTAATTACCAATTACTAATTACCAATTACCAATTACCAATTTCTTCATTCTTCACTCTTCATTCTTCACTCTTCATTCTTCACTCTTATTAACCAATCATCGCATCAATTCATCTTCCTCCACAGCTTTGTATTTTTGGGAAAGAAACCGTAACAGGCCGGTAATTTGAGCAATGGCAGCCTGTGTCTCACCGGAGATTTCCCGTTTCTGCAATTTCAGCAACAGGTAGCCGTACAAAGCCGTGAAGCAGGTTTCCAGTTCAGATACATCCTTGTTCCCCGACTTTGCCCTTAAAGCCACAATATGAGGCAGTGTATTGTAGTAAACACCAATATATGCCGACTCCTTAGGGTCTTTCAACAACCGTAAATGAAGATCGGTAAGGTCTATGACCAGGTTCTTGTTGATCTGCAGATGCCCCTCTTTCTGTATACCCTCCGATTTCATCATCAAGATCAATCCTTCGTACCACTCACGGGCTTCCTTCTTTTCCTCTTCCGTGGGATACACGGGGTCAATCAGCGACTGCCGCACCTTGTCTATATCCAATTCATATGATCGCAAGATATCTTCCAGTTGCCACATGTACAGCAAATATTCCGCAATATTCTCTTGTTTCTTTTGCCGCGCTATCAACATAACGTAATTTTGTGCAAAAATACAACGAATGATCAAGTTTTACATCATCGACCCTGGATATTTTCTACTATTGTACCATTATAGCATATTCTCCCCTCCCGATGGGGGTGACCTCAAATCAACGCCGGGACAAGAAAACCAATGGAGAGTGTCCACCATGGAAAACATAAATTGCCGGTTAAATGAAAAAAATCCTGTTTTGATGATACGTTTTGACACACTTCCTCGTCGGATAAATGAGTATGGACATTGTTGAATACAAAAGAATAGTCGTCGCGCTGCGCCCTTCGTTACTCGCAGTGGCCCGCCGCATCACAGGGAATGCCGAGGATGCGGAGGATGTGGTGCAGGATGTATGTTTGAAGATCTGGCATTTCCGTGACCGGATCGATCGAAATGAAAATATGGAGGCATACAGCACGACAATGGTGAGGAACCTGAGTATTGACAAGATCCGAAGCCGGAAGCCATTTTCCGATGAACTGGAGTTACTCGGCAAAGAAACGGGAGAACATCCCCCTGATTCATTGCTTGAAGAAAAAGAAGAACGGAATGCCATTCGCAGGATTATCGAGATGCTGCCGCCATTGCAACAACGGATCTTGCGAATGAAAGATCTCGAAGGATTTGAAACCGTCGAAATCAGCGAAATGACAGGTATTGCAACCGAAGCCGTACGCAATAACCTCTCACGGGCACGCAAACGGATACGCGAATTATACCTGATCTATTATCAAACCCAACAAACGACAAAATGAAAACAGATATCAGACATCTATTAGACAAATATTTTGAAGGAGACAGCTCTGCCGAAGAAGAGAAGGTATTGCGTCGTTATTTTACGCGGGACAATCTGCCGGAAGAGCTGAGAGTATACGCGTCCCTATTCCGTTTTCTCGACGACGAAGCAGCAGCACTGGCCGTATTGGATGAGATTCGTAGCGAAAACACGGCCCCTGTTCATCGCAAGCCTTTGTTTTTAACAAAATTACGGATACTCGCTGCCGCGGCAGCCTCACTGCTGATCGCCATCTTATTACTGACTCGCCCCGATCGACAATCGTCACTGAACGAAAGCTATGTGTGGGTGGATGGCAAACAAATTACAGATCCGGCCACAGTCCGTAAATATGCTGAAGCATCTTTCGGAAAAGTACAGTCCGAAAGTGACATCATAGAAGATCAGCTCCGCTTTATGCTGGAATAGATCAATGATGGTGAATCTTCTTATAAAGCCTGTTTTACTATTTGAACATCAACATGATATCACAATGAAGATAAAAAAAACATTTCCACGCCTGCTTATCCTTTTCCTGTTACTGGTAACCTGCGGAGCTACGGCAAAAGCACAGGAAACCCTGAGGATCAATACTGTATTCGAAAAATATGGCAAGCAAAAAGGCGCTACAATGGTAGTCCTCTCCGGCAAGGCGCTCCATAACTATCGACTCGATAAATACCGCAGTATTACCCTGCAATATGACCGGACTATGCTGGATGAAATACAACAGTGCCTTGAAACAGATAAAAAACAGGCGTACCAGATAAAAGAAGTCATCAGCAATGGTATTATCTCTTCAGGTTATTATCAGCTACCGGAAGAGGAAAACCAAACCAACCGGTACATCTTGTTCAAAATCGGGGACGACGGTACTGCCACACTCATTTATATGGAAGGCGGAAAAGATTCCGAAGAACTGATCAACCGGCTATTTATTAAAAAGGAATAGGATGTTGTATGGGAGAATGAAGAGTGAAGAATGAAGAATGAAGAATGAAGAATGAAGAATGAAGAGTGAAGAAGGAAGAAGGAAGAGTGAAGAGTGAAGAATGAAGAGTGAAGAATGAAGAATGAAGAGTGAAGAATGAAGAAGGAAGAATGAAGAGTGAAGAATGAAGAATGAAGAGTGAAGAATGAAGAGTGAAGAAGGAAGAAGGAAGAAGGAAGAAGGAAGAAGGAGGAAGGATTTGCAGATTTAACGATTTTGAATTTTGAATCTTGAGTCCCCTCCGAAAAGTCAAAAGACCATTGATTTTCAATGATTTGAAAACCCGTGAAATCGGTTTTTGGGGATTTCGGAGCAGACTCAATCTTGAATTTTTAAATTGAAATAAAATCATCAAACAATTATAAAACAATGAAGAGAACTACAATTACCATCGTTTTTTTGTCGATAGCCTTGTATATGGCAGCTTCTTTAACGTTTCCCGCCGATACCACTTTTCATTATAACAACCGGAAAGTGGTTATTTCGGAGAACGATAATGAGATAAATATCTCAATGTATCATCTGAATGAGCAGGGTGACACCATAGAAAGCCGGAAGGTCTACGAAGGCGTCTTCACTGACAGTAGATGCATTGAAAGGGTGTACCAAAACAGTTTTGAAATATCGGTACCTGATATTTTCAAACCGAAAAACAAGCGTCGTCCAAGCCGTTCGCACTGGGCCGGTTTCGGTGTGGGATTCTCCAATCTGCCCCAAGGCCTTGATTTCGATGGGGAATTGGCATCCATTGTCAACCTGAGTCGTTCATTGCAATATAACCTGAATCCCATTGAAGGTTCATGGCGCATAGGAAACAGCAATTTCACCGGAATTGTCGGCATGGGTATCCAGTTCAACTCCATCCACTGGCAAAACAACAAAGCCATCGAAGTAGAGGATTACAAATCGGTTGTCACCACCACCGAACCGGGCAATGAATACAGAGACTCCCGCCTGCATTACACCTATCTCACCTTTCCCTTCCTGATAGAAACCAATTGGGATTTGGGACGTCAATCGCATCTCTTTCTGAACGCAGGTGTCGTCGCCAAAGTAAAGACCGCATCATCATCCGCCGTTTGGAGGAATAATGAAAAAGGAAAAAAAGAAAAGACAAAACTTCCCGGCGACCTGAATATTCGTCCTGTCACGCTGGATTTACTGGCACAAGGGGGAGTCAACGACCTGGGTTTCTTTATCTCATATTCCCCGTTCAACCTCTTTGGAAAAAATAAGGGCCCTGAAGCCAATCAGGCAACTATTGGGGTACAACTTTACTTCTGACGCGGGAAAAGATTCTACACAGCGCTAAACTTCACAATAAACAGGCCGGGATTGTTTCTTTTAAAAAAGAGATACGACCCCGGTTTTTAAATAATTGGATCTGCATAAAAATCGACACGATCCCGGTTTTTAAATAATGAGCCTGCTCCGGAATCCCAAAAACCGATTTCACCGGTTTCCAACTCATTGAAAATCAATTTTCTTTTTGAGGGGATTTGAGTAAAAAGACTTTTCGGAGGGAACTCAATAATTGGATCTGCATAAAAATCCTTTTTGGAACTATGGTTGTTTAATGAAATTCGTTGTGTTCAGTGTGGAGATAAGGCAAAAAGAGGTAATTTTGTGTAAATATTGATAGAGTATGATCAAGTTCCATATCATTGAATCGGGATATTTCCTCGGCGACGGCGGTGTCATGTTCGGCCCCGTACCCAAAAAATACTGGTCGGCAAAATATAAGGTGGATGAAAACAACATGTGTGTGATGGCGCTCCGCTGCCTCTTTATCGAGACAGATAATAGACGTATCCTGGTGGATGCGGGAATAGGCGACAAACACAACTCCCGGTTGAAATTCTTTCAACCTTTCGATCAGAAGGATATTGCCGGAGAGATCCGGAAAATCGGATATGCGCCGGAAGAGGTGACCGACGTGGTCATCACCCATCTTCATTTCGATCACTGTGGCGGCTGCACAGTATTTAACAGCAACAAAGAAGCGGTTCCTGCCTATCCCAACGCCACTTATCACCTGAGTCTCGCCCAATGGAAGAATTACAGAAACCCTTCACTTTTCGAAAAAGGCTCCTTTTTCCCGGACAATATCGAGCCGGTATATGATGCGGGACAGTTACAATTTGTACTGGAAGACATCCAACTCGACGAACATATCCGGCTGGAATTGTATGACGGCCATACTCCGGGACAGATCGCCCTGCTTTTCGATACCGAAGAAGGGAATTACGCCTTTCCGGGCGACGTGGTACCCACTTCGCTCAACCTGTCACTAAGCTGGCTTTCTGCCTATGACAACAGCGTGGTCATAGCTATGGAAGAAAAAAAACGTTTTATGGACAAAGCAATAAAAGATCAACGCACGCTTATCTTTTATCACGATGCCTATACCGTTTCCTCCAAATTATAAGAAATCCACCGGTCAGGCACATGCAAAAGAATGTCTTAATAACCTGAAAATAAAAATTATGATGCTTATGAAAACGAACGTTCTCTTTTTCTCGGCCATCATGGCTGTTCTCAACATTTTTTCCGCGTTCCCACAGAAAGAAGACTCCCTGCTATCACAGTTGAAATCGCTGGAACAAAAACTTTCGGATTACCAACACCGGTTCGACATATTGGAGAAACAAATTGACGACCTGATGTGGTTTCGCCGGCTGGAAGATATTGCCCATGTGGATAAAGTGCGGCTCACAAGCACTCCCCGCTGGAAACCCAAAGAGCCGGAAGACCGTTTTGCCGGCAACAAACTGCAATTTTACAGCTATGTCTTCATCCCGAAAAATGTCAACCCCAAGAAAAAGTATCCGCTTATCGTACTCCCTCACAGCGGAATACATGCCAATTTCTCCACTTATTATTCCCATATTGTGCGTGAACTGATCGCCCAGGGATATATTGTGGTATCGGCCGAATACCGGGGCAGCACAGGTTACGGGAAAGCGACATACGAAAATATCGATTACGGCGGGCGAGAAAACGACGATGTACTGGAAAGCCGTAATTATATGGTTGAAAATTACACTATTGTCGACCCTTCACGGGTAGGCGTGATCGGGTGGAGTCACGGCGGCATGATTGCCCTGATGCAGATTCTCCAACATGGCGACAAATACCAATGCGCATTCGCGGGGGTACCGGTGAGCGACCTGGAGAACCGCCTGGCATCACATGATGAGAGTTATACCGCCTACTTCACCACACCCTATCATATCGGCAGATCCATTGAGGAGAATCCCGAAGAATACGCCCGCCGTTCACCCACCCACTATGCGCAAAATCTCGACAAGCCGCTACTCATCCATACCAATACCAACGATAACGATGTGTACGTGGAAGAGGTGCAACTAATGATCGACACACTCAAAAAGCATGGCAAAGAGTTCTCCTACAAAATCTTTCAGGATGCCTCCGGCGGCCACGGTTTCGATCGGATCGACAGTAAGGAAGCCACCGACATCCGTTTCACGGTACACAAGTTTCTGGAACGCTACCTGAAACCGCCGCATCCCTTCGCTTCGCAAAAGGAGATGCGCCGCGCGGCCTACGGGTTTTGATCCGGAATCTTTTTCGTAATAATGATTACGCCATTCTTTCCCTCATCGCCATACATTTCAATGGCACTTTTATCTTTTAGCACCGACATCGACTGGATTTCGTCCGGAAGAATAGATTTCAGTTCAAAATCTTTCGGCATTTTTTCTCCGTCAACAATGATCAAAGGAGGGTTTTCGAGTATCCGAACCAAATTTTGAGCACTATTTTCCTGGGTTCTGCGGATTAGATCTTTCACATCACCCCGAAGAGAATCCATTGTTCCCGTACCTGTCGACAGTGCATCTCTGTTACTCTTTTTCGTTGTGATCAGTATCACTCCCTCTTTTCCCTTATTTCCATACATTCCGATGGCAGAGTTGTTTTTCAACACAGAAACAGATTCGATTTCTGCAGCGTTGATTTTTTGCATCTCCGCTTCGGAAACGATCTTTTCGTCCACAATATAAAGGGGATGCTTACCGCCGCCTGCGCGAAGGGTCACTTTTCCCACATCACCCGGAAAATTTTCCGTGGTCTCTGCTTTGGCATTCAGCTTCGGCGCCGAAAGTGCGGTCATTGCCAGGAACAATACGGGAAGCACCATCGCATAGTTCCATTTCAAGCGTCTGTTTGTCTTGTCTTTCTTCATCATGTCGATTCGTTTGTGCAGGTCGCGTTGCCGGAAATTATTTGCCAAAGCAAATTTATATTCACCCACGCTTTTGCGGATCAATAAAAGTTGGTATTGTTTGGAATCGATCCCCTCACTGAGCACCTTTTCGTCTGCCTGATATTCATGGACAGACTGAATTTCCCGACGCAACAACCATGAGAACGGATTAAACCAGAAGATGCAGGTAAAAAGATCGAAAAAAATCATATCCACCGAATGCCGAAAATGAATGTGTGCTCTCTCATGGCGGATCACGGCCTGGTTGTCTGCCGATAATTCCCCGCGGGAAAGAATCATATATTTCATCCAGCTGAACGGCGAAATATTCTTATCGGTCACCCACAAAACCGTTTGATCGGGCAGCATTTTTTTTTCCGAATTCCGGATGATAACGGCAATCTGGCTCAACCCTATCAGGTAACGGATAAACGTGAAAAGAAATCCTATGGCAAACAACATGATCAGGATATGCGTCCATGGAATTTCCACCCGCGGTTGCGTTACCACAAATTCAGTGACGGGGATGGAAGAAAGATCCGTCGAAAATGCGCCGGTAAGCGGTTCTCTCTTTTTCCCGAGGATAAAGTTGAAACGGAAAAGGGGAAGCACTGATATCACCAGTAACATGCATATCAACGAAAAACGGTTGACATTATGAAACGTAGTATGGGCTAAAAAAAACTTGTATAAGCCGTAAAACAATGCCATTAAGACGGATGCCCGAAGCAGCCAAAAGAGAAAGAGTTCCATGCCGGTTATTTTTTAGGATCAGACTTTTCCACTTCGTCCAGTAATTTCCGAATCTCTTCCACAGAGATATCCTGCTCTTTTATAAGCGACGAGACCACACTCAGGTAGGAGTCATCGAAATATTTCTTCACCACACTCCTCAATGTCCCGTTGCGGTATTCCTCTTCACTGATGATCGCGAAATAACGATAGGTGGCGCCGAATGTTTCGTGCGAGAGAAAACCCTTCTCTTCGAGCATCCGCGCGTAAGTGGATAATGTGTTGAAATGCGGTTTCGGATCTGGGTACTTCTCCACCAATTGCTTCACAAAGAGTGCCCCTTCATCCCAAAAAAAACGCATCACCTCTTCTTCCTTTGCTGTCAATCCCCTCATATTTCAAATTATGTGTCTGCTCCGAAAAGTCTTTCTTGATGAAAATTCCCCAAAAGAGCTGTTGATTTTCAGCAATTTGCAGACTGCAAAATCGTGTTTTGGGGTTTTTCGGAGCAGACTCAATTATTAAACTGTTATACTTAAATTTGAACGTTTTGTGACTATTGAAAATGCAACGTTTCACCGGCATCCGATCAACATAACAAGCTATCAATTCAATCACGGGGCAAATATAACTATTTTTTTTCGTTTTCAAACGAATAGATTTAGTTAATAAGTATCATTTCAGGTTCCGGCCCCCCCCATGGACAACTTTTTCCTCATTAAATAAATAAAAAAAATATTACCTTTGCGTCAACTATACTCACTACGTATGGACATAAATGTGTTTATTGTTTTCGGAATCATACTTCTGACGGTCACTCTTTTTGTGTGGGGTAAAATCCGGTCGGATATTGTAGCCCTCTCCTCCCTCGTCTTATTGGTGTTATCGGGAATTCTCACACCCGAAGAAGGATTGTCGGGGTTTTCCAATTCCGTGGTTATCATGATCGTGAGCCTGTTCATTGTGGGAGGTGGAATTTTTCAGACAGGGCTTGCCAAAATGATCAGTACAAAGATCCTTACTCTGGCGGGAGGCAATCAATTCAAACTCTTCATACTGGTAATGTTAGTGACCGGTGGTATCGGCGGATTTGTAAGCAATACCGGGACAGTGGCGCTGATGCTCCCTATCGTGATGAGTCTGGCCTCGGAAGCCAATACCGACTCACGACGGTTTCTCATGCCGATGGCTTTTGCCAGCAGCCTGGGGCTGATCTCGCTGATCAGCACTCCTCCCAACCTGATTATCAACAACACACTAGTCAGCGGAGGATTCGATGGGTTATCCTTCTTCTCCTTTTTTCCTGTCGGCTTGATCACTCTCACTCTGGGTGTCCTGTTACTCTGGCCTCTCAGCAAACTACTAGTTGCAGGCAGGGATAAGGAAAAATCGACCGTACACAAAAACAAGTCTTTAAACCAATTGGCCTCGGAGTATCAATTGGCTGACAATCTCTATAGGGTGCAGATAGAAAAAAATTCTCCCTTTATCAATAAAACCCTTCAGGAATTAAATATCACCCAGGCTTATAATGTAAGTATACTCGAGATCCGGAGGATCCACTCACGGAACCGTTTTCATAAAACTGTGGATATGAACATGGCCGGGCCGTCGAGTACCTTCAAGGAAGACGACATATTATATGTGCTCGGGAATTTCAATGATGTGGCGTCGCTCGTCAATGGAAATGGCTTGAAACTGATCGACACCCATAAAACGGAAGGCACCGACAATGCATTATCCGTTTCCAGGGCAGGGGGATTGGAATTCAGTGAAATCGGTATTGCGGAAGTGGTCTTGATGTCTACATCGAAACTGATCAACAAGCATGTAAAGGAATCCTATTTCCGTCAACTCTATAATGTGAATATACTGGGGATACAACGTAAAGACGGATACATCCTTCAGGATGTAAAGGATGAGAGGATGCTTTCGGGCGACGTGTTGCTGGTACAGGGAAAATGGTCGGATATAGAAAAGCTGAATCAGGAGACCTCGGAATGGGTGGTGGTCGGGCAACCTATGGAAAATGCGTTGAAAATTCCACTAGACCACAAAGCACCCGTCGCCGCAGTCATCATGGTATTGATGGTCGTGGCCATGGTATTCAACATAGTACCTACTGTGATTGCCACAATGATAGCAGCACTATTGATGATCATATTGGGATGTTTCCGCAATGTTGAATCGGCCTATAAAAGCATTAACTGGCAAAGTACTTTTCTGTTCGCGGGTATGTTTCCCTTAGCGATTGCCATGGAGAAAACCGGTGCTTCCAGTTTAATTGCCGACGCGATCGTGAGCGGCTTGAGCCAATTCGGCCCAGTATCGGTATTGGCCGGCATCTACCTTGCCACATCCATATTGACAATGTTCATCAGTAATACGGCCACTGCCGTGTTGTTCGCGCCCATCGCCCTACAATCCGCCGTGACCATAGGCGTCAGCCCCTACCCGTTTCTGTTCGCCGTGACGGTGGCTGCCAGCATGTGCTTTGCCAGCCCCTTCTCCACACCGCCCAATGCGTTGGTGATGTCTGCCGGACGATATAAATTTATAGATTACATAAGAGTGGGATTGCCATTGCAGCTTGTCGTGGGCATTATGATGATCTTCATTTTGCCACTACTGTTTCCACTTTAGTACCGGAGAGAAAACATTGAGCTCCAATAATGTAAAAAAAGGGCAAAAGGCAAACAATCAATGGATACTTTTCGATATTTAGAATCTGTTTTGAATTTTTTCATCCATTGTTTTTTAGCCATTTTTTGATGGATTTGGATTTTCATTGATTGAAATGTGGCGGGCCACTTAAAAGAAATGAAAGTTCAAAGGCGCGAAAAAGGGCAAAAAACAATATGAAAGAGTGGAAAAATAAGCGTGAAATAATTACTCGTAAAATTCAAAACAGTTTCTTAAGTAAAAATTGTAACTTTGCACTTATTTCATAGGAACCCGATTACCCGGTTTTTTTCAATTGTTTAAATCATATTTAATTAGAAGTCGAATGAGAAAATTTCTTTTTATTTCATTAGCAGTTATGACATTACTTGCCTGCAACAACGCCAATACCGGTAAAACCGGTGG
Source organism: Proteiniphilum sp. X52 (assembly GCF_003712195.1). Lineage (GTDB taxonomy): Bacteria > Bacteroidota > Bacteroidia > Bacteroidales > Dysgonomonadaceae > Proteiniphilum. The sequence continues at coordinate 77,696 of NZ_RDSD01000011.1, forward strand.
TGAGCCCGGCGCCATTTTTTACACCGAATACGATACACCGTTCGGTATGCCTCCTTTCGACCGGATCTCTTTTGAAGATTACAAACCGGCTTTCCTGAAAGGGATGGAAGAAGAGGCCAAAGAGATTGATGCCATTGCAAATAATTCCGAAGTTCCCACTTTCGAAAACACCATTGTGGCAATGGAAAACAGAGGAAAAATACTGACCCGTGTCTCCCGCGTATTTTACGGTTTGAAAAGCGCTGAAACCAACGACTCCATTCAAGCGTTGGCCGTGGAACTCTCCCCTCTTTTGTCAGAACATCGTGACAATATCAATTTGAACGAGAAGTTATTTAACCGTATTAAAACGCTGCACGACGATACCACAGGCATGAATCTCAATACCGAACAATACCGGGTATTGGATAACTATTACAAGAATTTTGTGCGCTCAGGTATCCTGTTGAGTGAAACCGAAAAGTCAAGATTGCGTGAGATCAACAAGGAATTATCCTCACTCACCCTCGCGTTTGGAAATAACTTGTTGAATGAAACCAACGATTTCAAATTAGTGATCGATAATGAGGAAGATCTTGCAGGACTTCCGGAAGGTGTTATCGCGGCGGCGGCAGTGGCTGCCGAGGCTGCCGATAAAGAAGGGAAATGGGTATTCAGCCTACAAAAGCCAAGCTGGCTCCCCTTCCTGCAATATGCAGAAAAGCGTGACCTGCGTGAAAAACTATACAAAGCCATGTATATGCGTGGAGACAATGATAACGGAAACGATAACAAACAGATCATCAACGACATAGTAAACCTGCGCATTGAAAAAGCACAAATGCTGGGCTATAAGACACATGCCGATTTTGTGCTTGAAGAAAGTATGGCAAAAACGCCGGAGAACGTCTACAAACTGCTCAATGATGTCTGGGCGTATGCGCTGCCTCAGGCCAAAAAAGAAGCGGCGGAACTCCAAAAACTGATCGACGCCGAAGGAGGCAACTTTAAGCTGGCGTCCTGGGACTGGTGGTATTACACCGAAAAACTCCGACAGCAGAAATATTCACTCAACGAGGAAGAGATCAAGCCTTACTTCAAGATGGAGAATGTGCGCGAAGGAGTGTTCGAGGTGGCCAACCGTTTATATGGATTAAACTTCAGGAAATTGGAAAACGTTCCGGCATATCACCCCGAGGTGGAAGCCTACGAGGTGCTTGATGCCGATGGATCCCATCTAGCGGTATTCTATACTGACTACTTCCCCCGTACGGGTAAAAACGCCGGCGCATGGATGAGCAGCTTCCGCGGACAGCAGGTCATCGAAGATGAAAATATCCGTCCCCTGATTTACAATGTGGGTAACTTTACCCGCCCCACGGGAACGATGCCCTCTTTACTCACCCTCGACGAAGTGGAAACCCTCTTTCATGAGTTCGGACACGCCTTGCACGGCATGATGTCGAACGTCACCTATGGCAGTGTGGCCGGCACAAGTGTTTCGCGCGACTTTGTGGAGCTTCCGTCACAGGTCATGGAACATTGGGCATTTCACCCCGACGTATTGAAACTATACGCTAAACATTATCAAACAGGCGAAGTGATCCCCGATGAGCTGATCGCAAAAATCGATGCCGCGTCCAAATTCAATATGGGATTTATCACTACCGAATTTGTCGCGGCAGCGTTACTCGATATGGATTATCATACCCAGCATACGGTGAAGTCTTTCGATGTACGTGAATTCGAGAAAAAATCGATGGAGAAAATAGGGCTGATTGATGAAATCATACCCCGCTACCGTAGCACCTATTTCTCACATATCTTCAGTGGTGGATACTCTGCCGGATATTACGCATACCTCTGGGCGGAGGTGCTCGATGCTGATGCTTTCCAGGCATTCGTGGAGAATGGGATTTTCGATAAAGCCACAGCCGCCAAATTCAGGGATAACGTCTTGTCGAAAGGTAATTCCGACGATCCGATGGAACTCTATAAAAGATTCCGCGGCGCGGAACCCAATCCGCTGTATCTGCTAAAAAACAGAGGATTCATCGAATAAATTATTGCCCGCGTCCCACATATATCCCATCGCAAAATACCATTCACACGCGATGCGCGCCCCCTTATTTTATCACCGGATAATTTTCGAGAAAAATTATCCGGTGATATTGTTCTTAAAAAGATAAAAAAAACGTATATTTGCACGCTCAAAATAGAAAGGCATCGAACATGCCTTTATTTTTACGTGTATACGGAGTTCCTAACCTGAAAATAAATAGTAAACAAAAAGTAATATTGAAATGCAAAACAAAGGATTCATTAAAGTTTTCAGTATTATCCTGACACTTATCAGTTTGTTTTATCTCTCTTTTAGTGTAGTGGGGAGACAATACAGCAAGAAAGCGGATCAATACGCCAATGGAGACTTAGCCCTGAAGAATCAGTATCTTGATTCCCTATCTACTGAGAAAGTATATCTGAATTATACGCTTAAGCAGGTTCGCGCCAAGGAGATAGGACTGGGACTCGACCTGAAGGGGGGGATGAACGTTATCCTCGAAATCGACGCGGCACAAGTGATCGCATCACTGGCCAACACCGATGACCCTCAATTCAATCAGGCGTTGAGAGAGGCTGTCGCGCAAAACCGTCGTGGCAGTTCATCCGACTTCATCACACTATTCCGGCAGAACTATGAACGGATAGCGCCCGAAGGCAGGCTGGCCAATATCTACAGCATTACGATGGGTGACAGGGTACGTCCCACCGCTTCCAACGACGAGGTAATCAACATATTGCGTAATGAGTTGACCAGTGTCGCCAATAATTCATTCAACGTATTGGCTACCCGTATCGACCGTTTCGGGGTAGTGGCTCCCAACATACAAAAACTGGATCGCGCGGAACGCATTTTAGTGGAGCTCCCCGGAATTACGGAACCGGAACGTGTACGTAACCTTTTGCAAGGAAGTGCCAATCTCGAATTCTGGAAAACATACAATGTGGGCGAACTGGCGGCCTACTTCAACGAAATGAACGCGCGGTCGAGCGAATATGCCATGGCGCAAAGATCGGGTCAGGCCACCACTGACACCACCTCAGCCGAAACAGAACAGGACGCCATGGCCGGAGATTCACTTCTGCGGGCTGATTCACTTTCATCACCTCTGTTCGAAGGGGAAGGGAAAAACATCGTCATCAACAGAAGCTTTGTGGAGTATTTCAATGAACCCTACTTCGCAATGGGCGGAGCCGCGGGGCCGGTAGTAGGAACCGTATCAAAACTCGATACAGCTGAGGTGAATTTCCTCCTGAACAGATACAAGGATATATTCCCGGCCGACGTGCGGTTTAAGTGGGGATTCAAACCCATCGACCAGCGTGAAACTTACTTCCAGTTATTCGCCCTCAAAGGTGATGGAAGCAAGCGCGGCCCCGCATTGGATGGAGACGTGGTAACCAGTGCCCGTGCCGACCAGGGACGCCAGGGATCGGCCTGGGAAGTAACCATGACGATGAACTCGAGTGGTGCCAGCCGATGGGCGACCATCACCGGCGCCGAGATCGGAAAATCAATCGCTATCGTGCTCGACGGATACGTATATTCAGCCCCCACAGTGAACGGGCGCATCGACGGAGGACGTTCCTCCATCACCGGCAATTTCACGCCGCAGGAAGCTCAGGACTTGGAGAACGTGCTTAAATCGGGTAAGATGCAAGCCGGTGTCCGTATCGTACAGGAAGACGTGGTAGGCCCTTCTTTGGGACAGGAAGCCATCCGCGACGGATTTATCTCCTTTGTAATAGCCCTGGTGGTTCTCTTTACCTTCACCTGCCTGCTTTACGGTTTTGTTCCGGGCATAGTGATCAACGGAGCGCTCCTTCTCAACTTCTTCTTTACGCTGGGAGCGCTCGCGGCATTCCAGGCGGTGCTTACACTTCCCGGTATTGCCGGTATGATCCTCTCCCTTGCGATGGCGGTGGATGCCAACGTACTTATCAATGAGCGCATCAAGGAAGAGCTCGCGGCTGGCAAAACACTCCGACGGGCATTGGAAGATGGTTACAAAAACGCTTTCTCTGCCATCTTCGACTCGAACCTTACCACCATCATCACCGGTATCATCCTGGCTGTTTTCGGTGTGGGCGCTATCAGAGGATTTGCCGTTACTCTTATCATTGGTATTTCCGTTTCGTTCCTCACAGCCGTTTTCGTCACTCGTTTGGTCTACGAAAGCCAGTTATCCAGAGACAAATGGCTTCATCTCACCTTCAACACGAAATTCTCTAAAACGCTCTTTAAAGAATATAGTTTCGATTTTATTCATAACAGCAAGAGAGTGCTGATTGGTATTGGAATTTTTGTAGTGGTCAGCATTATCTCACTCTTTACACTGGGACTGAATTCAGGAATTGACTTCACGGGTGGACGGAATTATATTGTCCGCTTCGATCACCCTGTACGTGTGGGTGATGTGGAAAATGCCCTTAATCCCTATCTCAATGAATCGGTTCGCGTTATTACCATCGGTTCGAGCAACCAGGTGCGTATCTCTACCAACTATATGATTGAGGAAGAAGGTGCCGGCGTGGAAGATCAATTGAAAGATCTGCTTGGACAGGGACTGAAAGAATTTATGACACCGGGAAAAACGATTGACGATCATATCCAAAGTTTCCAGAAAGTAGGACCCAGTATTGCTGAAGATATGATCAGGAATGCCTTCCTGGCACTCTTCATCGCTCTCGGCTGCATGGGTATCTATATCCTTTCGCGTTTCCGCAATTGGGGATTTTCCCTGGGTACTGTCGCTGCCTTGGCCGTAGACGCCTTCGCGGTGATAGGGTTGTATTCCCTGCTATGGAAGATTATGCCTTTCTCTATGGAGATGGATCAGACCTTCGTGGCAGCTATCCTCACCATAGTGGGTTACTCCATCAATGACAAGGTGGTGGTGTTCGACCGTGTGCGCGAATACAGGCAACTCTATCCCAAAAGGGGATTGAGGGATCTCTTCAACGATTCCATGAACGCCACACTGGCCCGTACCATCAACACCGGTTTGAGTACTATCCTTGTGATTATCTGTATTCTTTTCTTCGGTGGTGACGCGGTGAGAAGTTTCGTGTTTGCCATGCTCATTGGGGTGGCAGTGGGAACAATCACCAGTTTGTTCGTCGCCTCACCTCTTGCCTACAAGATATTACTCAATCAGCAAGACAAAAAGAAAATAGAAAAGTAACAGCTTTTTACAGTAAATGGAAAAACGGGGGCGAAATGGCTCCCGTTTTTTGTTGGAGAATAAAAAATTTTTCATACTTTTGCACTCTCATCACAAGCCACAATAGCTCAGTCGGTAGAGTAACGCATTCGTAACGCGTGGGTCGCGAGTTCAAGTCTCGCTTGTGGCTCTTCCAGAGGCGATTGCGTCACCGGCGCGCTACTCGACCGGGTCGGCGGTTCATCCGACAGCCATTCCACTATCGTCACAGAATTGTTTTATTGATGCTGTGGATATAGCTGAGCAATTCTTCCCTGCCCTGCCCTTTCTCGGATGAAGTGACAAAGACAGGCGGCAGTTCCTCCCAAGTTTCCAACAGCTTTTCCTTATAGCCGTCGATATTCAGTTGCAGGCGCCCGGAGCCCAGCTTATCGGCTTTGGTGAAAACGATGGCAAACGGAACACCATTCTCTCCCAACCATTCCATAAACTCCAGGTCAATCTTCTGTGCCTCATGGCGCGAATCCACCAGCACAAACAGGTTGGTCATCGCTTCCCGTTCCAGGACATAATCCTCGATGATCTTACGGAGTTTATCCCGACCCTCTTTGCCGCGGCGTGCATAGCCGTATCCCGGCAAGTCCACCAGATACCATTCGTCATTGATTAGAAAATGGTTGATAAGCATCGTCTTCCCCGGCGTGGAAGAGGTCATAGCCAACCCTTTCCGGTTAGTCAGCATATTGATGAGCGACGATTTTCCCACATTCGACCGGCCAATAAACGCATACTCCGGTTTCCCATCCTGCGGGCACTTCCGGTAGTCGCTGTTACTTATCACGAATTCCGCTTTTTTTATGATCATATTTTTTCAAATTTCAGATTCAAAAATCCAGATTCCAAAATCGTTAAAGCCATGCATCTCTTTTCCCTCTTTCCTCTTTCCTCTTTCCTCTTTCCTCTTCCCTCTTCCCTCTTCCCTCTTTCCTCTTCCCTCTTCCCTCTTTCCTCTTCCCTCTTCATTTTTCATTCTTCATTCTTCACTCTTCATTCTTCACTCTTCTTTCTTTTTTCACACGCGAAACCGTCCAAAGTCCCAGACCGGTGAACAGGCCGTTCATCAGCAGCAGTTCATAGCCTACCCGGTAAGCGAATAGCTGTCGCATCACCATTTCAATGATAAAACAGAGTAGGGGTGCGGCAACAGCCACGTAGGGCACCCATTTGTCCGTCGGCTTCACTTTACTGTAAAGCCCGAAGGCATAAAGACCCAGCAACGGCCCGTAAGTGTAAGAAGCCAACTTGTAGATAGCGTTGATAATACTGTCCGATCCAATCGCTTCTATCAGCAGGATAATCAGCACAAATGCCGCGCTGACCCCCATATGCACCATCTTCCTGGTACGGATATCCTTCTGTTCCTGTGCTTTTGTCTGGGAAACCGCTTTCATATTCAGGATATCCACACAAAATGAAGTCGTCAGCGCCGTCAAGGCAGAGTCCGCGCTCGAAAAGGCTGCCGCCACAATGCCCACAATAAAAATCCCCAACACTGCCTGTCCAAGGTATTCGCTCGCAATTACAGGCAGGATATTGTCGGATATTTCCGGTAACATGATGCCTTTCTGTTCTGCAAAGGCAATCAGCAATACTCCCAGGGAGAGAAAGAGAAAGTTGATGGGAGCAAACGCCAACCCGTAGGATACCACGTTCTTTTGCGCGTCCTTCAGTGTGCGGATGGTCAGGTTCTTCTGCATCTGGTCCTGATCCAGTCCCGTCATCACAATCGTGATAAACATTCCGCTAAAGAACTGCTTGAAGAAATTTTGGGTGCTTGCCCAGTCGTCAAAGACAAAAATGCGGAAATGCGCACTGTTGCCAATTGTCGTCACCACCCCGCCAAAATCCAGATTCAACCGCATGGCTATCTGCCAGACAATCAATATGAGCGCGGTGATAAACAGGATCGTCTGCAGCCAGTCTGTCCAGATAATCGTCTTGATGCCGCTCTTGTGGCTGTAGAGCCAAATCACCAAGATAATCCCCATCACCGTCACCACAAAAGGTACTCCCCAGGCATCGAATACCAGTGTCTGCAGGATAAAAGCCACCAGATAGAGCCGTGCTGCCGCACCCACGATTTTCGAAATCAGGAAAAACCAAGCACCCGTTTTATAGGATCTCGGCCCGTACCGCTGATCCAGATAACCATAAATAGTGGTCAGGTTCAAGCGGTAGTAGAGAGGTAAGAGTATATAAGCAATCACCAGGTAGCCGAAGAAAAAGCCAAACACCATCTGCATGTAAGTCATATCGAGGTTTCGCACCATTCCCGGGACGGAGACGAATGTCACCCCCGAGATAGATGTGCCCACCATGGCTATAGCCACCACATACCATCTGGATGATTTATTGGCACGGAAAAAAGTATCGTTACCCGAACCTTTTCGACTGGTGAGGTAGGATATCAGCATCAGCAGTCCAAAATAGACGACAATTACGATCAGGATAAAAGTAGATTGCATAACCAGTGTGTGTTTTGGGTGCAAATATAGTGAAAGCCGAGAGACAAACCAAACTTGTTTGAGTATGTCAGAGGCGCATTCTATATTCTCAAAATCCCAAAAAACAAAGCGCGGACAGGCCAATAAAAAGGTTAAAACAAAATAGCACATCGGTTGTTAATTATATATTACGTCCCGCGGTTCATCGAAGGAAGAGAGGAGTGGCGAGTTGAATGAACGACGACCGGCGGTGGACGAAATAAAAAACGCAAAAAACAGTATGCCAAAAGAAAAGATATGCCTCATTATCAATCCTGTTTCGGGTACGGAATCCAAGAAAAACATTCCTGAGGAAGTGGCGGCCGCATTTGACCAGCGAAAATATGACATCGTTATCCGCATCACCGGTTATCCCGATCATGCCACGGAGATAGCCCGCAAAGCAGCAAAGAGGAATTACAAATACGTACTGGTGGCCGGCGGGGACGGCACGGTAAACGAGGTGGCCAAGTCGCTGGTGCATACCCATACCACGCTGGGGATCATTCCATCCGGCTCGGGAAACGGACTGGCCAGGGAGCTGGGTATTCCCCTGGAGACGGAAAAAGCCATTGACATCATCCTTCGGGCACATACGCGCACCATCGATTACGGCGTGGCCAACGGACACATTTTTTTCTGCACCTGCGGTTTCGGCTTTGATGCTTTTATCAGCGACCGTTTTGCAGAAAGTAAAAAACGGGGGCCGCTGGGTTATGTGCGCAATATCCTGGAGAGTGTGGTCGATTTCCGCTCGGAAAAGTATGAGATCACCACCGACGACGAAACCATTACCGAGCGCGCCTTCATCCTCACCTGTGCCAACGCCTCGCAGTATGGCAACGACGCGCATATCGCACCGGGTGCCAGTATGGATGACGGCATGATGAATGTCTCCATTCTGAAACCTCTGAATGCCATCGAAATACCGCAGACCACCCTTCAACTCTTTACCAATAATATCGATAAGAACAGCAAGATGACCTCGTTAGTCACCCGCAACCTGCTGATCAAACGCTCCCGTGCCGGAGTGATGCACGTGGACGGAGAACCGGTGAGCACGGGTAAAGAAATCAAGGTGGAAATTATCCATAAAGGGCTCAAGGTGCTTGCTCCGGAAAACAGCACGCCCGAAAAAAAGCGGAAAGAGAGCGAAAACATCTTCAACTCCCTTACCCGCTGGTTTAATTAGACTTTTATAGTAACACTATTGCAAAAAAATCACCGCCTGACGATATTTTGCGACCCATCCTGACTCTCATTGGCTAAAAGAGTGGAACACGCTTCGGTTGCCATCAAACAATTATTTCTTCTTCCAGATTGTAACCTGCAACGTCCGGTTTTCCATCAAACGCGATGATCTTTTTATCGTCTTCTTGATATCCTGTGGATCGGATATGAGCTCGAACTGTGGTGCCAACGTCGCTTTTATACCATCGAGGGATGTCACCGGTTCGCCGTCTTTTTTAAAACCTCCCGGCCATTTGTCCCTCGGTGTCCTGGTCGTATCCCACTCGTAGTCCGACGCCAGTATCAAATAACCATTGTCGTTCAATCGTTCGTGAATGTGCGACAGGAAAAGCAGGGGATCGCTTAACTCTTCCAGCAATGCCGGGACAATGATCAGATCGTATCCCGAGTAGAGGGGTTTCAGATTCATGGCGTCAGCCTGCATAAACAGAATATTTGCCTTTGCTTCCGACAGGTCAAAATCAGCCAGCACAATATCGCGGTAGAATACCAGTTCACCCTCGTCTTTTGTCGTATAGCGCACATAACCCTGCTCCTGCAGTTGGATGGGGATCCTTATCATTCGGGCGGTAAAGTCCAGGGCCGTCACATCCTTGTACTTCCGCGCCAGTTCAAAGGCAAGCCGTCCCGTGTCGGCATTCAGATCCAGGATACGTGCTGTGGCATTTCCTTTGAGCAACTCATCCGCCAGTTCTGCCAGCCGGATAGTGAATACGGGGTTATTACCCCAGGCATCACCCCAGCTGTTCTCGCAGCATAGCGTCACTTCCTCATCCGTTTCATAATCCGCCTGCTGTATCACCGGCGGCCTGTCTGATTCCACATACCTGAATCCGGCATGTTGATAGAAATGCCGCCTGAAAGCATATCGCGAGTGAATGGTCGCTTCGTTGCCGGTCGATATCCAAGAACCTCCCTTGATGAGATTATGCTTTCCGTCGAAGGTCGGCGTGGAGAAATCGTCATACATCGGATGCACCTTGAAGCCGGGAAAACCCGTGATAGGCGTCTCGGTCCACTGCCACACATTCCCGATCACATCAAAGAAATCTCCCTGTTCGAACATATCCACGGGGCAGGGCGAAGTGAAATATTCCAGATTGACATTGCCTGGTGCCTGTTCCCACCGCGTCACCTCCGTCAAGCCTGCCGCCTGATGCAGCCGGTACCATTCCGCTTCGGTGGGCAATCTGAAGTTACGTCCCGTATTCGCACTCTTCCAGTTACAAAAGGCTTTTGCTTCCAGATAGTTCACCTCCACCGGCCAGTTCCACGGCATGGGTATCTCTTCGGCCACCAATCTCAAGCGGTAGCCATCCTCATCTTTCCTCCAGAAGAGCGGCATCTGTGCCCGTGCATAGTTACGCCAGTTCCACCCCTCTTCTGTCCAGTAGTCCTCTGTTTCGTATCCTTTATCTTCTATGAATTCCAGAAATTCCTTGTTGGAAACCAGGTATTTCGACGCGGAGAAATCAGCCACCTCTTCCTCAGAGGCGCCGTATTCGTTATCCCAACCATAAAGCGGATGATCTGCGGGCTTTCCTAATTTCATCAGAGCACCTGTCACAGGTATCAATTCGTTTGCCGGCGCCTCTCCGCTGACATTGCACCGCTCGCCGAATCGGCCCTTTACCACCTGATTCAATGGCAACTGGCGGATCAACACCGACGAAGTCTCCAAGTGGATCCGTTCATGTTCAATGCCCATCATCACCATCCAGAAAGGACTCTCCCAATCAATCGGTAATTCAAGCGGAGTATTGTCAATCACTTTCAGAATCAACTCTTTCGCCTTATCGCGATAAACCCGCACCTCCGACACCGGCGGCCAATCGTAATGGTTGTTATCCAGATCGTCCCAACTCATCTCATCCACCCCAATGGCGAAGGTCGACTCAAATTCAGGATTGATGCGACGGTCGATGATCTTTGCCAGATACAGCTTGTTGATAAAAAAGACAGCCGTATGCCCCAGATAAAAGAGAATGATATGGCGCAACGGATCACCACGCATATAAAACACATCATCCGACCTCAACTGCGTGTATAGCAACTCGTCAATTGCCCAAGTCTTCAGAAAATAATCCCGGATCTCCTGCCGTTTTTCTTCCGGCGCGCCGAATCGCAGATCAATTGTTTTAGTAATCAATTCTTTCATATGATTATTTCACTCTTCATTCTTCATTCTTCACTCTTCATTCTTCATTCTTCACTCTTCATTCTTCATTCTTCACTCTTCATTCTTCACTCTTCATTCTTCATTTTTCACTCTTCATTTTTCATTCTTCACTCTTCATTCTTCACTCTTCATTCTTCATTTTTCACTCTTCATTTTTCATTCTTCACTACCAACAATCAATTATCTTAACCGCCAAATAGACTTTCTTCATTTCAAATTCCTTTCCCCCGGTGCTTAATTTCCTCTGTGAAATTCCCGCGACAGGCACGAATCCCAACTTTTTGTAAAGTTCCAATGCGGGCTTATTCTTTTCCCACACCCTGATCACAGCATGGGAATAATTCTCCGACGCCTTTTGCAGGTAGTTTTTCAGCATCTGCGAAGCAATCCCCCTACCGCGATAATCCGCATGTACCATTACCTCGGCTATATACACCGATTGACCCACCGGAACATGGGGACACCCATCGGCAGGGAAATCCGGATCTCTCTTCAAGGGAAAAGCTGCGAGCAATCCCGCCAGTCGGTCGCCGACAAACGCCACACAACCGGTTCCGTCGTGGAATAAATTATCCAGGGTAACCTCTACGGTTTCCGGAGCGATAAACTGGGCATACCCACCTGTGGTAAAGGCATGCAGATAAAGTCCTGTCAACTTGCTCCTGAACTCCGAATAATGGAGTGTATTCCATCCACAAATCCTGATCGTCTCTTTCACATCTTCCATTTTCCCTTCATACGGACAATCCCACGATCAACCTCGCAGGGAACGTTTTCGTTTTCCTTCGCACCTCACCAAAACTCAAACAAGTTGGTTTTTGGTAACGGTTTGTCGTCAATTGTTTTGCCGAACGAAGAAAAGAACTTTACTATTCAACAAATCAAAATGAGGGATGTTCAAAAGCATAACCGGTTTCATTACCCCTGGTCAGATGATCTCCACCATGGGCGCCCCTTCCATTACAATATCCCCGTGGTGGACAAAAATACGGTGCACGGTTCCGGAGACTTCCGATGCAATATCGTTCTCCATTTTCATGGCTTCGAGCACAAGGATATTATCGCCTCTTTTCACAATATCTCCCTCTTTCACAAAAATACGCAAAATATTACCCGGCATCGGACACATTACGCAATATCCTTTGGGAGATTCTTTTCCATTTTCAGGCATATGGGCGATAGCCTGCCCAAGGAGTGCTTTTTCCTTTTGTTCCACCGCGTGAGTTTCAACCTGCGCACTCTCCCACTCTTTTTGCCGTCGTCCTTTCAGATAATTTGCGGCGACATTGGGAAATAATTCCAGCAGAAGTTCTTCTTTCTCATCTTTTGCAAGAAGAACCCCTCCATAGTCTTCCAGAACCGGGTTTTCCTGACGTCTATAAGTAGAAGTATCATAAGGGACTTCTTGCCGTGTGCCGGCAATCTGTAAGCGGAATTCCGGATCTACCGGAACCGGTGTTTTTCCGTATTCACCTTTTACAAGAGATACAAACTGATTGGAGGGATTGGCATATTTGGGACGGCCGTTCTTCAGGTTCAATGCCGAACTCACAGCCTGTACCCCCACGATCTGGCTGGTGGGCGTCACCAAGGGTGGCAGTCCCGCGTCAAGACGCACACTGGGGATCAGTTTCATTGCCTCAGGAAGGATATCGAGCGAATTGACCTGCTTCAACTGGGCAACCATGTTAGTGTACATCCCCCCGGGAATCTGCGCCTCTTTGACACGTTCGTCGGGTTTGGGAAAATTGAAATAGCCTTCAATGGCATGGCAGGCATCCAACAGCGCCGTTTCATCATTACGTCCCACGGCTTCAATAGCCAGCTCGAACTGTTTGTCTATTTCAACCGGGATACTGTCCGTCAAAGGATTAAACGGTTTCGGAAACTGCTTCACGGCATCGTATGCTTCCAGTTCCTTGCGGATATCGAACAGTTTTTCATTGATCTTTGCCACAGCCTCCATATTCACATCCAGCTCAATTCCCAGCTTCTTGCAGAAGATATAAATCAACTCAATAGCCGGCGCTGCCGGGCCACCCGCGAAATTCCAGATAACGGTATCCACGATATCCGCCCCGTGGATAATGGCTGTAAGCACGGCCCCCAAACCGAATCCTGGCGTGCAGTGGGTATGGAAATCGACCGGCACCTTCAGTTGCTCCTTGAATAAAGGTATCAGTGTGGCTACCCGTGAAGGCGGAATCAACCCGCTCATGTCTTTGATGGTAATCATATCGGCACCCAGGGCAAGCATCTCTTTTGCCTTATTCAAAAAGTACTCATCCGTAAAAATGGGTGTATGGAGGGAATGCCCGGTTTCCCGCTTCCGGGAAAGGAAACCAAACAACCCCTTTTTCTTGTTTCCGGGAGAAGGAACCTCATCATATTTGGGGTCTATGGTGTAACATACGGCACAATCCGCCATCCCTCCATATTTCCTGATCGAGGTGACACTCGATTTGATATTGTCCACATCATTCAAGGCATCAAAAATACGCATGATATCCAACCCCGAAGCCACAGCGTTCCTAAAAAAACCGTCGATGATCTCATCGGGATAAGGAGCATAACCATACAGGTTCCGGCCACGGGATAGCGCGGTCAATTTAGTCACTCCTCCCACAACCCGATGGATCTTCTCCAGCCTGTCCCAAGGGTTCTCGTTCAAAAAGCGCATTACCGAGTCGGGCACAGCACCTCCCCATACTTCCATGGCATAAAAATTGGCATCCTTGTAATAGGGCAATACTCTGTCGACTTGTGATTGGTTCATTCGCGTGGCAAAAGCCGATTGCTGGCCGTCACGTAACGTGAGATCTCTGATGAAAAGTTTTTGTGTCATAATAGTGTTTTTTTCAATTAAACAGGTTATACCCTGCAAAAGTATAACAATAATAAATCATTTCCTATTTTTATTATGGAAATTTTTCCATAATCTGACCGAATAAATGAAAACAAGGAATTTCTCGAAAAAAAACCGTAAATTTGACCTCAAAATAACAAATGTAGATGTATGAGAAAACTCACTACCCTGATCCTGTCAAGCCTCTTTTTCCTGCAGGCTTCGGCAATGGACGACGCGCGAATGATGCGTTATCCCGATATCAACGGAAACCTGATCGCATTCGTGTATGCAGGTGATATCTGGACAGTAAATGCCAACGGTGGTGTCGCAAAAAGAATCACCTCACACCCCGGTATCGAGTTGTTTCCCAAGATATCACCCGATGGCAAATGGATCGCCTTCTCAGCCGAGTATTCCGGTAGCCGCCAGATATGGGTAATGCCATCCGGCGGGGGTAACGCACGGCAACTCACCTTCTACAACCCCGTTGGAGAAATGCCGCCCAGGGGCGGATTCGACAACGTTGTGCTCGACTGGACACCCGACAGCAAGGGTATCCTTTTCCGGGCCAACCGTACGAGTTTCGGCGACCGTAACGGACGTTATTTCATTGTCAGTATCGACGGCGGATTTGAGGAACCGCTTCCCATCGTCAACGGCGGCTTCGCCACCTTCTCGCCCGACGGATCACAACTCTGCTTCACCCCGGTCGACCGCGAGTTCCGCACCTGGAAACGTTATAAGGGAGGACGCTCCACAGACCTGTGGACATACGACCTGGCAAACAACCGTTCACAACAAATCACTCAATGGACCGGTTCCGACCAGTGGCCCGTATGGCACGGCAACAATATCTTTTTTGCTTCCGACCGCGACACCCGCCTGAATATCTGGCGGCATAACATCACTACCGGCGAAAATGAGCAAATTACGCGCCATAGCGACTTCGATGTGATGTGGCCCTCCGGCCGTAATGGCAAGTTGGTTTATGAAAACGGTGGTTACCTCCATGTGCTCGATCTTGCATCCGGCAGTAGCCGTAAGATAACGGTATCCATCCATTACGACAATCCCAACCTGCAGCCCTATTTCAGAAATGTGAAGGATTTTATCGGCAGTTATAGCCTCTCGCCCTCCGGGAAAAGGGCACTTTTCGAGGCTCGCGGCGATATCTACAGCGTACCGGTGGAAAAAGGAGAAATACGAAATCTCACCAATACGCAAGGTGTCCGTGAAATCTCTCCCGTATGGTCGCCCGACGGCAAACAGATCGCCTACTACTCCGACGCGACCGGAGAGTACGAACTCTACATACTCGAGAATAAGGAGGGAGCAACCCCGCGACAAGTCACCCACGGCTCCGCAGCATGGAAACATACGGCCGAATGGTCACCACGCAGCACACACCTCGTCTACAGCGACCGCACCATGAAGCTATGGCTGGTGGATGTCGCCACGGGCAGGCAGACCGCTATTGACCAAGCCACCGCGGAAGAGATCAGAGATTACGCTTTCTCTCCCGACGGCGACTGGATAGCCTACAGCAAATCGTCTCCCAACTACCAATCCGCCCTCTGGGTGTACCGGCTTTCCAGCGGCCGCAAGTACCAGCTTACCGATGCCACCTTTTCCGACAGCAACCCGCTATTCAGCCGCGATGGAAAATTCCTCTTTTTCCTCTCCAATCGCGACTTCAACCTGGCTTTCAGCAGCTTCGAGTTCGATTATCTTTACAACAACGCTACCCGTATCTACGCCCTTCCACTGCATGACGACGGCACAACCCTCACCCCCTACAAGGAAGACAAGGAACCCTATGGTGGGGAGAAAGACGATGATGCGGAGAAAAACGGGGAAAAAAGCACCGCAAAAGAAAAAGACAGAAAGGGTGATAGCGAATTGCCGGGAGAGATAAAAGTAAAGATAGATATCGATAACGCACAAAACCGGATACAGGCCTTACCCCTGCAACCCGGCAACTATCGCGTCATTGGTGCTGTGGAAGAGGGACTCCTCTATGCCACCGGAAATAAGATCATGCGTTACAATATCAACGAAGAAAAAGCTGAAGATATCCTTGACGAGACGGGTTACGGCATCCTCGCGGCAGATGGAAAATCGTTTATCTATCGCCGGGGTAACAATTACGGTGTGGCAAAAAACCAGACAGGACAAGCGGCCGGCACAGGTACGATCAATCTTGACAACCTCACTATGAAAATCGATCCCCGTGCCGAATGGAACCAGATCTATGCCGATGCATTCCGTATCTTCCGCGACTACTTTTACGTGAATAACCTGCATGGCGTGGACTGGAAAAATATTCAGAAAAGTTACGGAGCACTGCTTCCTTACGTACCCAGCCGATTCGATCTCGACTATATCCTCAACGAAATAGTGAGTGAGACCAATACCGGCCATGCGTATGTCGACTGGGGTGATATCGCGCGGGTAGACCGTATCAATGGAGGTTTATTGGGTGCGGAATTAGAGGCTGACCTTTCCGCCGGCCGATACAAGATACGGAAAATATATCCCGGCGAAAACTGGAACGAAAACCGTCGGTCACCTCTTACCGAAAGTGGCATCAATATAAAAGAAGGCGACTATATCATCCGCATGAACGGGCAGGAGCTGACCACCGCCCAAAATCCTTATGAACTGCTCGAGAACATGGGCGACCGGCATATCGAGCTGACAGTGAACGACAGCCCCTCGCCTACGGGGGCAAAAAGCTATAACGTCAAAACCATTACAAGCGAACAGGAACTCAGATATATGGACTGGGTGAATCAACGCAGGGAAATGGTCGACCGGCTTTCCGATGGCAAGATCGGCTACATTCATGTCCCCAACACGGCTGTCGAAGGTAACCGCGAGCTTTTCAGGGGAATGTATGCCTACCATCATAAAGAGGCGCTTATCATCGATGACCGGTACAATGGCGGCGGCTTTATCCCCGACAGGATGATCGACCTGCTTAACCGCCGCACACTGGTTTACTGGCACCGTAACGGTTTGCCGCAACCGATGAAAACGCCCGGTATCGCGCACGACGGCCCCAAGGCAATGCTTATCAACGGCTATTCCTCTTCCGGCGGTGACGCTTTCCCTTACTTCTTCCGTAAAACCGGAGAAGGCAAGTTGATCGGCACCCGTACCTGGGGCGGATTGGTCGGCATCTCCGGCAATGCCCGCCTGGTAGATGGCGGTTACATTTCCGTTCCCCGTTTTGGAATTTATGATCAAACCGGAGAATGGATCATTGAAGGTATCGGCGTTTATCCCGACATAGAAGTGGTTGACCGCCCCGAGGAACTGGCCAGAGGAAACGACCCCTCCATCGAGAAAGCGGTGGAGGTGCTGCTTGAAGAACTCAAGGCCAATCCCCGTCCGCAGGTCAACACACCCGCGCCACCCGACCGCTCACAGTGGATTGAGGTGGAAGTAAAATAGATTTAGGTGTTCTCATCCTTTCCTTTCATTCTCAAGAGAGTGGCTTCTATTGCTTCTTTTACTGAAGGATAAGTGAATTCATACCCTGCATCGATCACCTTTTGTGATGAGATGCGACTGCCATACAGTACCATATCGGCTGCCTCTCCCATAAAGAGCCGCAGCAGAAAAGCCGGTATCGGCGGCATAAGAAAAGGACGCTTCACCTCTTTGGCCAGCCTCTTCATAAAGCCGGCATTGGTGATAAATTCCGGTGCGACCGCATTATACACGCCCCGCATCGCGCTATCTTCCACCGCCTTCAAATAGAGGCGGCAAATATCCTCCATATGGATCCAACTCAAATATTGTCTGCCCGAACCCAGTGGTGCTCCAAATCCGAACCGCGCCGGCAGCACCATTTTTCCGAAAGCTTCACTGTCTTTGGATATCACAAAGGCCGTTCGCAGCGCCACGGTACGCACATCCAGTTCATCCCTGAACCTGAAAGCCTCGGCTTCCCATTTCCGGCAGGTACGACTCAGAAAATCACTATCCGCGGGATTATCCTCCTCGGTGAAGATCTTCTCTCCCGTCTCCTGTCCGTAAAAACCGACCGCCGAAGCAGAGATAAATGCCTCCGGTTTTTTATCCATCTTTTTCACTGTCTCCAGCAACAATCTTGCCGTCTGCACACGGCTCTCCACAATCTTCTGTTTCTTCAGCCGCGTCCAGGAGCCATCGCCTAAGTTTGATCCGGCCAGGTGAACAATCACGTCAGCCTGTTCCACGGCCTCCCTGTCGATCTCTCCTTTCCGGTAATCCCAGCGATAGCGCGGAATCCGGGCCTTCACATACCGTTCACGACTTAACCAGATCACCTTGTATCCTTTCCCGATGAGCAATTCCGATAGCCTTTTGCCCACCATTCCCGATCCGCCTGTAATCAAAATCGTCTTCATTTGTAATCCTTCAATCTCTTAGGGTTTCCCCACTGCTTGCAGCGGGAAGTAAAAATTACTCCTCCATGATTCTCCCACGGCTTGCGGCAGGGAGATTCATTAATAAAGTTGGAAACAGTTTCTTAGACGCCTCATCAGATAAACAAAAAAAGAGCGCAATTGTTGCCCTCTTCGCCATATAATGCACTTCGCCATATAATATCATATTTCACTTCATATTAAACAATTCATACAGAACAATTGTTATTTCATAAATAATATCGAAACTGTTTTGAATTTCACGAGAAATTGTATTACACCTATTTTTCCACTCTTTCATCTTGTTTTTTTGCCCTTTTTCGCTCCTTCGAATTCTCATCTCTTTCCAGTGGCCCGCCACATTTCAATGAATGAAATTCCAAATCCATCAAAAAACGGCTAAAAAACAATGGATGAAAAAATTCAAAACAGTTTCTTGATCAACCAAAATTAATTATGAAAACTGTTTATCATTCGGCTGCCTCCCGGGGGTACGCCAATCACGGCTGGCTAAAATCTGCCCATACATTTAGTTTTTCCAATTACCACAATCGCGCGAGGATGCATTTCGGTGTGCTTCGGGTAATCAATGATGACTCTATAGAAGGGGGAGGAGGTTTCGGCACGCATCCCCACAACGACATGGAAATTATCACCATCCCCCTGGAAGGCGATTTGGAGCACAGGGACAGCATGGGTAACGGCGGTATGATCCGCAATGGGGATATACAGGTGATGTCTTCCGGCACCGGAGTAACCCACAGCGAGTTCAATGCCAACAGCGACCGGCGTGTGGAACTGTTACAGATATGGATCTTTCCCCGTGAGAAAAGCATCACGCCAAGATACGAGCAAATGCATATCGCCGATTCCGCAAAACCCAATGATTTCCAACAGATCATCTCGCCCCACAAAGAAGATGAAGGGTTGTGGATTCATCAGGATGCATGGTTTCACCTGGCTCAGTTCGACAGTGGTGTGATGAAAGAATACAACCTCAAAAAAACGGGAAACGGCGTCTATATTTTCGTCATTCGGGGAAAAGCCAAAGTTGGCGATCAAATACTGCACAAGAGGGATGGTTATGGTATTTGGGATACCGACCATTTCCCTCTTGAAGCATTGGAGAATTCAGAAATCCTGTTGATGGAAGTTCCTATAGAACTACCGAAATAAAATTATGAGTCCCCTCCGAAAAGTCTTTTTTACCCAAATCCCCCTCAAAAGAACTATTGATTTTCAATGAGTTGCAGACCCAGGAAATCGGTTTTTTGAGTTTTCGGAGCAGGCTCAATTATTTAATTATTTACCCACTGATCATCTTCTGCTCGTAGCAATCATGATGTAGTAAAGTAATGTGGCGAGGGAACTGAGTGCTGCCACCACATAAGTGTATCCGGCCCAGCGAAGGGCATCCACCGCCTGATTGTGGTTGCCCGCATCGGTAATACCGGCGGTGCTGAGCCAACGGAGGGCACGGTTGGTAGCATTCTTTTCCACCGGCAGTGTGATAAAACTGAAGAGTGTGGAAAGAGCAAACATGGCAATTCCGAACCAGAGAAGCATGGGGAAGGTCTGGATCAGGATAATACCGGCCAGGATCACCCACATGACCCATTTGGAGGTAGACGAAATCACCGGCACCAGTGCCGAACGCATTTTCAAGGGCGCATATCCTTTCGCGTGCTGGACGGCATGTCCCGTTTCGTGAGCTGCCACCGCGGCAGCTGCCACGCTATTAGAGCCGTATACCGGTTCACTCAAGTTGATGGTCTTATTCAACGGGTTATAGTGGTCTGTCAGCCGCCCTCTCACGGAGATCACCTGCACATCGTAGATCCCGTTGTCGCGCAGCATCTTTTCCGCCACCTCTTTCCCTGTCATCCCATTGCGTAAGGGAATTTTTGAATACTTCTTGAAGCGGCTCTGCAGCGTGCCTTGCACGATCCAGCCCGCCACCGCAATTGTAATAAATATAATCCAGATTGTAGCCATTATTTCATTTGATTTAATAAATATGGTTCATTCCCAGTTCTTCATTCTTCATTCTTCATTCTTCATTCTTCATTCTTCATTCTTCATTCTTCACTCTTCATTCTTCATTCTTCATTCTTCATTCTTCACTCTTCATTCTTCATTCTTCATTCTTCATTCTTCATTCTTCATTCTTCATTCTTCACTCTTCACTCTTCATTTTTCACTCTTCATTTTTCACTCTTCATTGAACATCCCGGAGACGGCAAAAGTTCATAGCGCCCGCTCACCGGCGGACAGGATTTTTATCTTATAATTGTCTGTGCGCGGTCGGGGCCAACTGATACGATTGCGACAGGAACTCCCAATTCCGTTTCCAAAAAGGTCAGGTAATTGTTGAATTCTTCAGGAAATTCGTCTTCCGACTGCATCTTTGTCATATCGGCCTGCCATCCGGGAAGATCCACATAAACAGGTTCAATACCATCCGAGATATCATAAGGCAGGTCTTCGGTCTCCTCGCCGTTCACCCTATAGGCCACGCAGGCTTTGATTGTCTCAAAGTTGTCCAACACGTCACTCTTCATCATTACCAACTTCGTAACCCCATTCAACATAATGGTATAGCGCAGCGCTACCAGGTCGATCCATCCGCAACGGCGCGGCCGTCCTGTTACAGAACCATACTCGTTCCCGTTATCGCGCAACCGTTGCCCGTCCTGATCCAACAGTTCCGTAGGGAAAGGTCCGCTGCCTACCCGTGTACAATAAGCCTTGAAGATGCCGTACACCTCGCCGATCCGTCCGGGAGCTACTCCTAGTCCGCTGCAGGCACCGGCACAAATAGTATTGGAAGAAGTCACGAAAGGATACGAACCGAAATCTATATCCAGCATCGATCCTTGTGCACCCTCGGCCAGCACCGACCCTCCTTCCGCCAGATGTTTATTAATAAAATGTTCGCTGTCGATAATTGTAAACTCCTTCATCTTCTCAATTCCCTCGAACCAAGGCTTTTCAAGGGCAGGCAGGTCATATTCCAACGGGTAATGGTCGAGCAATTCCTTGTGTCGCAGCACTGCATTGCGATATTTCTCTTCAAAGTTGTGGAAGAGGTCTCCGACCCTCAATCCGTGGCGTCCGGCCTTATCGGTATAAGCAGGGCCTATACCTCTCCCTGTCGTACCGATTTTTGCATCACCCATCGCTTTTTCCGAAGCCGCATCCAGCAGGCGGTGCGTCGGCAGGATCAGGTGCGCCTTTTTAGAGATGAAAAGCCTGTCGGTGAGTGTGTGTCCTGAAGACTCCAACCCTTCCACTTCCTGTTTGAAGAGTGCAGGATCGATCACTACCCCGTTTCCTATGATATTTATTTTTCCATCCTGAAAAATTCCCGACGGGATCGATTTCAGGACATATTTCTCCCCTTCGAATTCCAGCGTATGCCCCGCATTAGGTCCACCCTGAAACCGCGCCACCACCTCATACTGAGGTGTAAGCACATCCACCACTTTTCCTTTACCTTCGTCGCCCCACTGGAGCCCTAAGAGTACATCAACTTTCATTTTTTATTTTGTTTACCTTTGCTTTTATTCTGTTTTGTTTCAGTGTCACGTGCCAGCTTCCTCAGCTCCATCCGTTTAGCATGGACGCACTTGCTGCATGTGCCGTAGATGTAAGTGCTGTAGTAACTCACTTTGAACTTCCTGATCTTTTTGAGTTGGACAGGCGTCAGCAAGTCACCCGTCATCTCACGCACCTCTCCACAAGTGGTACAGATAAGATGGTCATGGTTTTCGTTACCATACGCACGTTCGTATTTCGATATATTCGCCCCGAACTGGTGTTTTACTACCAGTCCGCAATCCAGCAACAGTTGAATGGTATTATAAAGTGTGGCACGACTCACCCGGAAGTTCACTTCAATCATAGAATTATACAGAGAATCCATATCAAAATGGCCCCGGGTAGAATAGATATGATCGAGAATCGCAAACCGTTCGGGTGTTTTTCTGTGCTTGTGGAGTGTCAGATACTCCATAAACTCGCTTCTTACCTGTTGCTTCAATTTTTGAGCGCCATCCATAGGTTACAAAATTATTCTATTTTTTCGATTTTACCCTTTTTTTCAGTTGAAAATTACAAATTACCAATTACTAATTACCAATTACAAATTATCACGACCACATTTCATTTCGCCACAGACTACCTGCTCTTTCACCTCACTTAATCACATAGGCACCTTTTCACTTTCCTCCTGGTTCTGATATTCTTTGTCCGTCTTCCCTCCTTTCCACTCTTCCCTCTTCATCTTTCATTCTTCATTTTTCCCTCTTCCCTCTTCATTCTTCACTCTTCACTCTTCATTCTTCATTCTTCACTCTTCACTCTTCATTTTCACTCTTCATTTTCACTTCACCGTCTCCGAGTGGTAGAAGAAAGCCGGAATGCACGGCCCGCTCTCATTATGATAGGCATCCGATGTGGTAATATAGTAGTAATAAGCCTTGTCGTTGTCTTCCGCCCGGTAATGGAACCGGCGCTCCCGCAGTCCTACCGCCATGAGGTTTTCCGCATTCTCCAGACTCAGTGCATCACTTTCGCTCCGATAGACGTTATAAGTCACTCTCTCTTCACTGTTTCCTTCCCATGAAAGTTCAAACACCCCCTCCTCATTTCTCTCCGCCCGCAGGTTGTAAGGAGTGTGGGGAATGGAATCGCTCAGCCAGGTCATGGACGGCAATTTCGCCGGGTACTTGTAATACTCCTGCAACTCCCGCAAGATTCCTTTGGTATTGGAAAGCACGTTATCGGCACGGAAATAGGCCTGCCCATGAGTATCCCTCCGGCGGGTATAATCCACCTGGTTCAGTATATCACGGTGTGACCATCCCAATTCGATCATTTGATATGCCCCCAGTCCCGGCACCACGATCCTGCCGTTGCCATGCTTCAACCAATCGTCCACAAAAGGGTAGAAGAGTCCCTCCTTATAATACATCATCGGATAGATCGCATCATGCTTTCCCATCATCATCCACTTACCGGCATCCTGGGATACCGTCTCCAATGCAGTCCACCCTACTCCATTACCACCCAATGCGCGATACCGTCCCAATGGGGCACTACTCACCTGCACCCACGGCTTCAACGCCTTCACCTGGTCGTACGCCTTCGTCACAAAGCGGGTAATGTTATCCCTGCGCCATTCATCCCGTGTTTTCCCTTTGCCATGCAGCCGGTATAATCCATCGTCGGGGAAGCGTCCCCTGTTGTCCGGATAGCGGATATAATCAAAATGGATCCCGTCCACATCATAACCGGCGACGATCTCTTTCACGATTGAGAGCAGATAATCGTCCGTACGCGGATTCCCCGGGTCGAGAAACCATTCCCTCTGAAATTGTTTGGTGATGGAAGGATTTTTTTTCGTTACAGACCTTGCTCCTAAGCTGCGCACATGCCGGTCATTTCCCAGGGGGTAAGTGACTACCCAGGCATGGCATGCCAACCCCCGCTTGTGGCATTCCTCCACAACAAAGGCAAGAGGATCGAACGCGGGGCGTCCCGGCCCGGCGGGAGCAATGAGGGTGGACATCGGCTCGACATGTGAGTGGTAGAGCACCTCCCCCCTGCCCCTCACCTGAAAGAGTACCGTATTGAAATTGTGTTTCTTCAGGTTATCCAGTATATCTGTCAGTTCTCTTTTTTGCACCTCAACACTGGTACGGTTACGCGGCCAGTCCAGCCCGTAATTGGTGGTCAACCAGACCGCTCTCACCTCCGTGGCCGGCGGCCCGGACGAAAACAACGCTGTTGTCCCGGTCAAAAACAAAATCAGCAGGGGAAATATTTTGCGCATAATAGAATTGGCAATCGTCGTTATTATCCTCTCTCCTTTCGCGGAGCGGATGCAAATTTAGTATAAATAGAAAGCCGGAAGAAGTCAATTTTAGAATGTTAACAGTTTCAGATTAAATAGAATGTCGGCCTTGGCTTTTAAAGGGCTACAAGAAATGGCAAAGGAAATCGACTAAATCCCCTCCGTTCCTTGCCCATGAATGGAAAAAACATTAATTTCGGGAACAGAAAGTGATGGAATGATTCTCCTTGCCGCAAGCGGAGGGGTATCGTAGAGGAGCAATTTTGACTTCCCGCTGGAAGCAGCAGGGAATTAAACCCTGAGAGATCGATCAAAAAAAGTATGGCAGAAAAGAGATGGCTGGCAGCTTATGTGAAGATGCACCACGAGAAGCGGGTACGCGACCGCCTCACGGCAATGGGGGTTGAGAATTTCCTGCCGGTGCAGGAGGAAATGCGGCAGTGGAGCGACCGCAAGAAGAAGGTGGAGCGGGTACTTATCCCGATGATGATTTTTGTAAATGTAGACACCGAGGAGCAGCGTAGTGTCATTGCCGAACCTTCAATACTGCGCTATCTGACGTTGCGTGGCGAACATGCGCCCACGGAGATACCTGCGGAACAGATGGAACGCTTCCGTTTCATGCTCGACCATTCCGACAGTGCCGTCAGTTTCAGTGCCGGTGACCTGCAACCGGGTGAGAAGGTGCGTGTGATCAAAGGGCCGCTTGCCGGCCTCGAAGGCGACCTGATCACGGTGGAGGGTAAATCCAAAATTGCTATCCGCATCCATCAGCTTGGTTGTGCGGAAGTGGAAATGAGTGTTTCCCTGGTGGAGAAGATATAACCCCTTCAATTTGAACATGTAAAATTATAGACAAAAAAATGCACTCCTCATTGAACAATATTTAGAAAAACTATTAACTTTGTAGTGCAATTTTCAAAAAAATGGATTCGCTATTCAATGCAAGGGTTTTCATTTAGGGAATACCTGAAATTTGAGCATGCCCTCGATGTGAAAGTTTATTCGTAACTTTGTCTCATTGGCAACGAAATTGGAAATCAGCCGTAATTCACTCGAAGAATATATGTCGTTTATGGAAGACGCGGGACTTATAGCCCGTCTTCGCGACCAATCAACCGGAATAATTGGTCTGGGGAAAGTAAATAAAGTGTATTTGGACAATACAAATTTAGTTTATTATTTATCTGAAAGAGAGCCGGAAATCGGAAATATCCGCGAAACTTTTTTTCTAAACCAAACGCGGGTAAATAATGCGGTAGTTTCTTCCGTTGCCGGCGATTTTAAAATAGCGCAATATACATTTGAAGTGGGAGGTAGAAGTAAAACGCGGGAACAAATAAAAAACAGGCCAAACGCTTTCATCGTGAAAGACGATATTGAGTACGGATATAAAAATGTTATTCCCCTCTGGGCTTTTGGGCTAAATTATTGAAGTTTGTGCGGAAGTGGAAATGAGTGTTTCCCTGGTGGAGAAGATACCGTAGTGAATGCTTTTTTCGTATCTTTGCCGTTATTAATATGAAACATTCAGAGTCATGATCATCGCCATCGACTTCGACGGTACTATTGTGGAACATGCCTATCCCGACATCGGCAAACCCATTCCTTTCGCTATTGAAACGCTTCTGCAAATGCAAAAAGACGGGCACAAGCTGATACTGTGGACAGTGCGAAAAGGCCGCCTCCTGCAGGAAGCCATCGACTACTGCGCCCAACGGAAGCTCTATTTCTATGCGGAGAATGAGAACTACCGTGGGGAAAACAAGGAGTTGGGAGAAGAGGTTTCGCGTAAACTGGCTGTCGATATGTTTATCGACGACCGCAACCTGGGAGGACTCCCCGACTGGAGCACCATTTACAACGCTGTTAAAGCGACTGCCGAAGGGGCGAACGGATTAAAGAGCATGGCAGGACCCTCGCGTATGGCAGAACCGAAGAAGAAAAGACGATGGTTTTTCTGAGTACTGCCTGAAACCAACACCAAGATTCCCACAATAAGAGACAAACCTCAGAACCACCACTCCCATGTGCATCCCATTTTTCACTTTTTCTATTTCAGAAAGGTCTGAATATGGTTTTTTATTGTATTTTTGCACGGTATTCCGATTGGAACTGCCTGCGCGCATTGTGACAGGTAGTCACGAAGTGCGCCCAAAAACGACCGTTTTTCCACTACAGAAATTTATAACGACAAAACTAAGACTATATGCATAGAGAGACCAGGATTAGCGTGTTGATCACGATATTGTTTTTCCTGTCCTGCGGACTGTTTGCCCAGATGAGCGACCAGCAGGTCATTCAGGAGTTGCGAAAATACGAGAACTCAGGCATGTCTCAACAACAGATACTCACAGAACTGCAAAGAAAGGGAGTCACCATCGCACAATTGCAACGCCTCCGCGCACACTATGAGGAAAACAAGGATATTACCGACGGCGGCGTGGAATCTAACTACGACCCTTCGGAAAAAAGTTTCCGGGATACGTCCGAGATACCGGTCATCACGGCACAAACAGTACAGACAGCACCCGAAGACCGGATTTACGGTCAGGACTTTTTCACCGCCGGCAACCTTACTTTCGCGCCCAACATGAATATGCCCACTCCGGCCAACTACGTGCTGGGATCGGGTGATGAAGTGATTATCGATGTGTGGGGCAATTCCGAACTCAACGTGCGCTACACCATCACCCCCGACGGCCATATCACCGTGCCGGGCCTGGGGCGCATCATGCTCAACGGCCTCAACGTACAACAGGCTGAAGCGAAAATACGCAACGAGTTCTCCTCTATTTATTCCGATCTCGACTCTTCCACTCCCGGCACTTTTCTTGCCATCTCCGTGGGTAACGTGCGTACCATCAAGGTGAATGTGATGGGCGAAGTAGCCACACCGGGCACCTACACCCTCTCCTCCTTCGCCTCAGCCTTCCATGCCCTCTATGTATCAGGCGGCCCCTCGAAAATAGGGAGCCTGCGCAATATCCGCATTTTCAGGGCCGGAAGAAACGTGGCAACCGTGGACCTATATGAGTATCTGATGAAAGGAGATAACACCGGCGACATCAACCTGCATGACGGCGATATTGTGATGGTGGAACCGTATAGTACCCTGGCACAAATCACAGGAGAGGTCAGGCGTCCCATGTGGTACGAAATGCGGGAAGACGAAACGCTTGAAGATCTTATCCGTTTTTCCGGCGGCTTTAGCGGCAACGCCTACCGCGCCAATGTGACGTTGCACCGGAAAGGCGTGAACGAGATGGAAGCCCATACCCTCAATCAACCCGAATACGCCTCCTTCAAGATGCAGGACGGCGACCGGATAGAGGTAGGTGACATCTTAGATAAATACTCCAATATGGTAGAGATTACAGGAGCTGTGGAGCGTCCCGGTAAATATGCCGTGGGAGAACGCATCAAAACCGTGCGCGACCTGGTAGAGATCGCCCTCGGGCCCACGGGCGACGCCTATCTTTACCGCGCGCTGCTCTACCGCGAGCAAGACGACCTGCGACAGACCATGGAGTCGTTCGACCTCGACGCCCTGCTCAACAACCGTATTGCCGACATCCCTTTGCGGAAGAACGACCGGCTCCATGTCCCCTCCATTTTTTCCATCGAGGACAACCTCACCATATCTGTCGGCGGTTCCGTCCGTGCTCCGGGCAACTATCCCTTCGCCCTGAACATGCGTGTAGAAGACGCCATCCTCCGGGCGGGCGGACTGAGCGAAGAAGCCTCCACGGCACGGGTCGACGTTTACCGACGGATCAAGGATCCCTCCAGTACCACCGTACCGTCCACGATGAGCGAGGTGTACACCTTCACCCTGGAGGAAGGCAAGATCGTATCGAGCGACCCCACCTTTGTCCTTCAACCGTTCGACCAGATCGAGGTACGCCGCTCGCCCGGTTACGAGCCCCAAAACATGGTCACCATCAACGGAGAGATCCTTTTTGGCGGCCGATTTGCCAAGAAGAGCCGGAATGAGCGTCTCTCCTCGTTGGTGGAAAGGGCGGGAGGTTTGACCGAATACGCCTATCCCAAAGGCGCCAGGTTGTTGCGCAGGCTGACCCCAGATGAAATGGAAAGGAGCCGCAAGGCGCTGATGACGCGCGCCCGGGTGGAGAGCGACTCTACCTTTGTCGGTGAACTCGACCTCACCGTGCAGAACGTGGGGATCGACCTGGAAAAGGCGTTGAAAAATCCGGGGGGATCCGACGATATCATCCTCCGGGAGGGAGATGTGCTGACCGTTCCCCAGTTCAACAATACCGTCAAAATCTCCGGCGGGGTGATGTATCCCAATACGGTCACTTACCAGAAAAATATGAAGCTGGACGGTTATATCCGGCAGGCAGGAGGTTATTCACGTTTGGCAATGAAGAGCAAGCCTTTCGTGATTTACGCCAACGGCAAGGTCTCCAGCGGCCGATGGGCTAAGATAGAACCGGGTTGCGAGATCGTGGTTCCCGAGAAACCCGACAGGGAACCGATGTCGTTGCAAGGCATACTGGGGATTTCGACCAGCCTCGCCTCCATCGCCCTGTTGATCAGCAATCTTGTCAAATAATCAAACAAAACGGACACATGACACAAGACAACTATACACAGGAAAACCAAAACAGGCTTCCGTCCCCCGAAACAACCGATGAAATCGATCTAACCGAGATTCTACGGAAGTTATGGATCAAGCGGAAATTTATCCTGAAGACCACCGGCATCTTTCTCCTGATAGGCCTCTTTATCGCACTCTTTTCCCCTGTAAAATACACCGCACACTGCACGGTCGTGCCCCAGAGCAGCAAAGATGGGGCAACCGGCAATTTAGGCGGTCTTGCCGCCATGATGGGCATGAATATCGGCGTGGGAGCCGGAGGAGGGGAAACCCTTTCTCCTAACGTTTATCCGCAGATCGTAAAGAGTGTCCCTTTTACCCGGGAAATCATGAAAACCCCCATAAAAGTGGAAAAATCCGAAGGAAAAGAAATTTTGTTGTACGACTACTATACAAACAAACAATACCAACCCTTCAACCTGATAGGGAGCATTAAGAAATATACCATTGGATTGCCCTTCCTGCTTATAAACGCTATCCGCGGAAGCGGCATTCAGGAAGAGGCGTACCCTTCCGACAGCCTATCACTGCCTACCCTTAACAAAGAGGAAGAGCGGGTATATCAGAGGATTCAAAGTTCAATACAATTGAACCTGAACGCCAAGGACGGGTATATCTCCATTGATTACACTTTTCCCGAAGCCGAAGCGGCCGCCCGTATCACCGATCAGGTGCGCAAAACGCTGGAGCAATACGTGACGGCGTTCAAGTCGGAGAAAATGGAAGATAACCTTGCGTTTGTGCAGCAAAGTTTTGATGAGGCGCAAAAGGATTTTCAACAAAAGCAGGAACGCCTCGCCTTTTTCCAGGATGCCAACCGGGGGTTGACCACCGCTTCGGCACGTGCCACCGAGCAACGGCTCCGCAGCGAATATGATATAGCATTCACCGTCTATAGCGAATTGGCCAAACAATTGGAGCAAGCCAAACTGGCGGTAAAGGAATCCAAACCGGTGTTGACGGTGATTGAACCCGTGGTAGTCCCGGTACAGAAAAGCGCTCCCAGACGAAGTATTATTTTAGCCGGTTTTGTTTTTCTGGGAGTTTTCATCGGCACAGGATGGATATTAGCAAAGCCGTTTATTAAAGATATTGCGAATGAGGTAAAAAAAGCAGAAGAGGTTTAAAAAATAGAACCTTCAAACAGCTTCATCAAATTATCCAGCGGTTAAAAAATCTTTCCCAGGCCGCCATTGCTTTCTTTATCAGGTTGTTGATGGTTTTGCTCTCGACAATATTATCTTTTGTTACGGTCACTGTTTTGTAGATCGTTTTGAGTTAAAGCCTAGAGCACTCTATGATTTATAATTAATTGGTTTTAATCACACTGAATCGTATTTCCCATTCTCAACTTTTTTAGTCAAGAATCAAAAAATCAATATATTTTATTCCTTTGAGTGAGGTTTTGAAGGGGTATCTAGTCAGACCGGTTCTGATGACGGCTCATATTGTTGTGTTGAGCGTGGTCAGGAATACGCATTTCCGGATATAGGTTGTTCTTTTTCTGATGATTCCCGGTGTGGTCGTTATGGAATAATGATGCTATAGAAAATAATTACTTATGAAGGTTTGGGAAACATTTCATTAAATTGTTGTACTTTTGTGGGCTATAAGATTGAAAGAAACAATGAACGCAAAAAAGATATTAGTAACCGGAGGTGCCGGATTTATTGGTTCAAATTTAACGGAAGAACTCCTGAAACGTGGTGATCATGTGACTGTTCTTGATAATTTTTCAACTGGCAAAATTGAGAACCTACTCCCTCTTATTGGCTCTTATCCCTCTACATTTAAGTTGGTTGTGGGCGATATTCGCCAATTAGATGACTGTCGCAAGGCAGTGGACGGAATAGAATATGTTTTTCATGAGGCGGCACTCGGTTCGGTACCCCGTTCCATCAAAGATCCCATAACTTCAAATGAAGTCAACGTGTCGGGTTTTTTGAATATGCTGGTTGCCAGCCGAGATGCCAGCGTCAGGCGGTTTATTTATGCCGCCAGTTCCTCTACTTATGGCGATAGCAAGTCGCTACCCAAAGTGGAGAGTGTGATCGGCAAGCCATTGTCTCCTTACGCCATTACCAAATATGTGAACGAGCTCTATGCCGATGTGTTTGCCAAAACATACGGCATAGAGACTATCGGCTTGCGTTATTTCAATGTGTTCGGAAGAAGGCAGGATCCCAATGGCGCTTATGCCGCAGTAATCCCGTTGTTCGTGAAAAAGTTGATGAAGCTTGAACCTATTACGATTAACGGCGATGGAGAATATAGCCGTGACTTTACCTATATCGACAACGTGATTCAGATGAATATCTGTGCGATGGATACAGAAAACCCCCAAGCGGTTAATCAAGTCTATAACACAGCATATGGTGAACGCACCACTTTGAATCAATTAATTGCCACTTTGAAAGAATATTTGGGCGAATATGATTCCCGTATTCCCCATGTAGAGGTGATTCATGGGCCAAAAAGGGCGGGTGATATTCCTCATTCGTTGGCGAATATTGATAAAGCTAAAAAAATGTTGGGTTATGTCCCCCAATTTTCAATGAAAGCAGGTCTAAAAGAAGCGGTAAAATGGTACTGGGAGAATTTGTGATAAAACAGCATCTATCTCATGAGTAATGAAATAAAAATTGCAGTAATCGGGCTAGGCTATGTAGGGTTACCCCTTGCCCGTCTTTTTAGCACCAAATACAAAACAATTGGTTTTGACCTGAACCAAGCCCGGGTAGATGAATTGATGGTTGGCGTGGATTCCACGTTAGAAGTAGAGAATGCTTTGTTGAAAGAAGCCATTGATAAATATGGATTGACATGCACAACCTATATAGAAGATATTCGTGAATGTAATTTCTATGTGGTGGCGGTGCCAACCCCGGTAGATCGCAACAACAATCCCGATTTGCGTCCGTTATACGAAGCCAGTAAAACCGTGGGCAAAGTAATTTCAAAAGGCGATATCGTTGTGTATGAATCTACCGTGTATCCTGGAGTCACAGAAGATGAATGTATTCCGGTTGTTGAAAAAGTAAGCGGGTTGAAATACAACGAAGATTTCTTTGCTGGGTATAGTCCGGAAAGAGTTAATCCCGGCGACAAGAAGCATACCGTAGAAAAGATCAAAAAAGTCACCTCCGGCAGCACGCCCGAAATCGGTGAAATGGTGGACGAAGTGTATGCTTCCGTAATCACAGCAGGTACTCATTTAGCCCCCACCATCAAGGTGGCGGAGGCAGCCAAAGTAATCGAAAACTCGCAACGCGATATCAATATTGCCTTTGTGAACGAGTTGGCGAAGATTTTCAATAAAATGGATATCAATACTCAAGATGTGTTGGCAGCTGCAAGTACAAAATGGAATTTCCTTCCCTTTAAACCCGGATTAGTGGGTGGTCACTGCATTGGAGTGGATCCCTACTATTTGGCGCAAGCCGCACAACGGAATGGATACAACCCTGAGATCATCCTTGCCGGCCGTCGCATGAACGATAGTATGGGAGAGTATGTGGCTGATCAGGTGGTAAAATTGATGTTGAAAAAAGGCATTCAGGTGCTTGGCTCCAAAGTATTGGTCCTCGGGTTCACGTTTAAGGAAAACTGCCCCGATGTACGCAACACCAAGGTAATTGATATTGTGCGTACCCTAAAAGAATATAATGCCGAAGTAACCATACATGACCCATGGGCTAATCCCGTAATTGCCAAGCATGAATATGGAGTGGATATTTTGAACGAACTGCCAAAAAACAAGTTTGATGCGGTGATTTTAGCCGTGGCGCACAAGGAATTCATCAACATTGATATATCTTCCATTACTATGGATATGAAAAAAGTAATATATGATGTGAAGGGAATGTTATTAGAAGAAGTTGATGGAAAGCTGTAGAGTAACTTACTATGGATATATTAAAACTTATAGGACGAGATAAAGAACTGTTTACGGAAGATATTCAACGAAACGAAGCAGCGCTATCAGAGATAGTCAACTCATCCAGTTTCCTGGTGATAGGAGGCGCCGGGTCCATAGGCCAGGCAGTGACTAAAGAAATATTCAAGCGCAAACCCCGTAAACTACATGTGGTGGATATCAGTGAAAACAACATGGTTGAACTGGTGCGGGATATTCGTAGCACTTTTGGATATATAGACGGGGACTTCCGGACATTCGCACTTGATGTAGCTTCTATTGAGTATGACGGATTTTGGAACAATGACGGAAAATATGACTATGTTCTAAATCTTTCCGCCCTAAAACATGTCCGGAGTGAAAAAGATCCTTATACCCTTATGAGGATGATTGATGTCAATATCCTTAATACTGTTAAAACAGTAAAACAATCCATTGATAAAGGAGTAAAGAAATATTTCTGTGTTTCTACCGATAAAGCCGCTAACCCTGCCAATATGATGGGAGCTTCCAAACGTATAATGGAAATGTTTTTGATGCATTTGAGCAAAAAAATAGAGATTTCTACTGCACGTTTTGCCAATGTGGCTTTTTCCGATGGGTCATTGCTTCACGGATTCAATCAAAGAATACAAAAACGTCAGCCCATTGTGGCTCCCAATGATGTAAAAAGATATTTTGTCACCCCAAAAGAATCAGGAGAGCTTTGTCTGATGTCCACCATATTGGGAGAAAATAGAGATATCTTTTTCCCTAAGTTAAGTGAAAGTCTTCACCTTATTACTTTTTCTGATATAGCAGTTCGTTATTTAAAAGGAATAGGTTACGAACCTTATTTGTGTAAGGACGAAGAAGAAGCTCGTCAATTGGTACACACTCTACCTGCAGAAGGAAAATGGACTTGTTTTTTTACTGAAAGTGATACGACCGGGGAAAAAGACTTTGAGGAATTTTTCACAGACAATGAAGAACTGGATTTGTCTCGTTTTACTAATTTGGGTATTATCAAAAATAAACCTATTTATGATGAAGCATTGCTTGACCACTTTCTTAAAATTATAGCAGAAATGAAGCAAACTGGAAATTGGACAAAAGAAGGTATTGTCTCTCTTTTTTTTGAACTGATACCCAATTTCGATTATATAGAAAAAGGGAAATATTTAGATGCAAAAATGTAATTAAGTTGATACAATGAATTATAAAATACCCTTATTCCAATTAAATTTTGATGAACAAGAAGTTCTCGCAGTAACAGAAACAATTCGTAGTAAATGGATATCTACAGGCCCCAAATGTGAGGAACTGGAAACAACATTTGCCGAAATGTTGGGAGTGAAACATGCAATTAGTTTGTCCAATTGTACGGATGCTTTGCATTTGGCTTGTATCGTAAATGGTATTGGAGCGAGTGATGAAGTCTTGTGTCCATCTCTAACTTTTGCAGCTTCGGTTAATTGTATCCGCTATGTAGGGGCTACGCCTATATTCTGTGATATCCGAGGACTTCATGATATAAATATAGATCCGGAGGACATTCAAAAGAAAATAACTCCAAAAACAAAAGCTATTGTGGTTGTTCATATGGCCGGCTTCCCATGTGAAATGGATGAAATAATGGAAATAGCTAAAAAAAATAATCTTAAAGTAATTGAGGACGCATGTCATGGGCCACTTTCAGAATATAAAGATAAAAAACTTGGAACTATTGGAGATGTAGGCTGTTTTAGTTTCTTTTCGAATAAAAATATAAGTACTGGCGAAGGGGGAATGATTGTCACCAATAACGATGAGTATGCCGAGAGAATTCGCTTGTTGCGTTCTCATGGTATGACAACGATGTCCTATCAAAGAGCAAAAGGTCACGCTACGGCGTATGATATTGTGGAGCTCGGTTATAATTTCAGAATGGATGATATTAGAGCATCTATTGCAATTGTACAATTGAAAAAATTGCAGGCAGATTTAGATAAGCGAGTCGATGTCAGAAAAAATTATTTGACTGCTCTTTCGGGTATTGAACAAATAGAAATCCCTTTTAAAAATAACAAGGAATTTGTTTCAAATTATATAATGCCTATCGTTTTAAAAAACTCTACTGTTGAAAAAAGAGATGCTCTTCGGAATTATTTACATGAGAATGGTATTCAGACAAGCAATCATTATCCTCCAATCCATAAATTTTCTATTTATAAAGAAAACTCTTCTTCTTTACCTATTACCGAATATGTGTGTGAAAACGAAATCACACTTCCAATGTACGCAGTTTTGACAAACAAAGAGATAGCGTGGATAGCTGAAACGATTAAAACCTTTTTCGCTTTTTATGAGTGAGGTAATTCTTGTTGGAGGATTTCATGAGATTATTGAACTCTGTGAAGAACAAGATTTAGTAATTCGTGGAATTATAGACAATAAGATAAGTGGATTTTATTGTGGATATCCGATTATCGGTTCGGATAATGATGCAAAAGGAATATTTAATAAATACAGAGAAACACCCTTGATAATTACCCCTGATAATCCAAATGTGCGAGAAAAGCTAGTTTCTCTATATAAAGATGTGGGATTTAAGTTTTATTCTTTAATTGGAAAAAGAGCTCATATTTCCAAAAGGGCTACCATAGGAGAAGGATGTGTTATTCAAAATGGTGTAAATATTTCATCTCATGTCACGATTGGTAACTTTGTTAAAGTAAATACGAATGCCAATATAATGCATGATGTTTCAATAGGTGATTTTTCCACAATAGCTCCTAATAGTGTTTTGTTAGGGAAAGTAGATATTAGAAAAAATGCATATATTGGTGCGAATTCTACTATTTTACCTTTTCTTCACGTTGGAGATGAAGCTTTGGTAGGAGCAGGCTCAATAGTTACCAAAAATGTCGAGGCAAAAAAAATTGTAATGGGTAACCCTGCAAAAGAATTAAAAAAAAATAATTCCTTTTTTATCTAAGAATGTAATTTTTAAGTAATGAGGACATTGTGGGTATGTAATTTTTCAAATGCAGAAATAAGAGATGAATTGGTTTTCAAGAATTCTTTATTAGATAGAATAATGAGAGTATTCTTTAAGAAGCCAAGGATTTTCTCTGACTATGGAATATGGATTTCTAATGGAATAAAAGCTTTTGAAAGTTGTTCTACAAATATAGAACTATTTATTATATCTCCTCATTATGGATTAAAATCAAAAATACAATCTTTTAAAAAAGCGGGAATTACTTACTTTTTTTTTAAACCCAATGACGACACTCTTTTGCAAAAGACTTTTTTAAAAAGGAATAATCAATATAGACAAAATAGAAATATTATTAAAGACATTGTAGCGGATGTACGCCCAGATATAATCCATTTTTATGGGGCTGAAAATCCACGCTATTCTATAGCTGCTATAGATATTGACACTGAACAATTTCCTGTTTTGGTTTCATTGCAGACGTTAATGTCCCCCCCTTCCTTTTATGCAAAATATCCAATTTCTAAAAAAGAATACGATCACAGAGTTAAAATAGAACAAGCTGTTTTAAGAAAGGCTACGTTTATTGGTTCACCTACAAAAGAATACACGGAATATGTATGGCGAAATATCAATTCTGAAGCTATCATAACGGATTCTTTTTTGTTCCTACAGCAAGAATTTCCTATAATCAACGTTTCTAAAAATTATGACTTTGTATATTTTGCTGCCGGAATTGAAAAAGCAATAGACATTGTTTTAACTGTAGTCTCAATTGTTGTAAAAAAGCATCGTAATGTATTGGTGAATGTAATTGGCGGGTGCTCCCCAGAGTCTTTAGAAAAGATAAACAAGAAAGTGGAAGATCTGGAAATTAAAAAAAATATTGTTTTTTCTGGAATGTTGCCTGAACATAAAGATGTTCTGTTAAAAATACAAGAATCTAAATTTGCCATATTGCCTTTAAAAGTAGACAACATTTCAGGAACAATTAGAGAGGCCATGTTTGCAGGTCTTCCAGTGGTAACAACTATCACTGATGGGACTCCTTTGCTTAATGAAAAAAGACAAAGCGTTTTATTATCGAAACATGATGATTATGAATCTATGGCCGATAATATGATTAGATTAATTGAAAATCCAAACGAAGGTGAGGTCTTAAAGAAGAATGCTTTTATAACTGTTCATGAAATGTGGGATAATAATCACATTCTAAAGAAGTTATTAAAAGTGTATGAGTGTATCCATCAAAATAGAATCTTTAAGAAAGAACTACCCTCTGAGTATTTTATATTAAATAAAACAAAAATATGAAAGAGAACATTACGAATATTATTGATTCTCAGGATAGTATCTTTACAGCTCT
This sequence comes from Proteiniphilum sp. X52, assembly GCF_003712195.1. Lineage (GTDB taxonomy): Bacteria > Bacteroidota > Bacteroidia > Bacteroidales > Dysgonomonadaceae > Proteiniphilum. The sequence goes on from NZ_RDSD01000011.1 coordinate 114,858, forward strand.
GTCTAAAATGGATAAAGAGGGAGTGAAATCATTATTGGTTTTCAGTGGAAACATTTTTGAAGCTTTGTTAACAATAGGGGATATACAGCGTGCTATAATACGAAATGTTGACCTAAAATTACCCGTATGTGAAATATTGGATAAAAATAAAGTTTATGCAAACCCTACTGATAATATACAGACTATAAAAAATAAGGTTTACCGATTGCGAGCCGAATGTATGCCTATTGTCAATGATCAGGGTGAACTGGTAGATATTTATTACTGGAAGGATTTATTTGATGTAAACCAAACTCATGCAAGAGAAAAAATCAATCTTCCTGTGATTATTATGGCTGGAGGAAAAGGTACTAGGCTAAAGCCCATTACAAATATTATCCCCAAACCTCTGATTCCTCTCGGAGAAAAAACAATACTTGAACTGATTCTAGATCAATTTGAAGAAATTGGATGCTCTCGTTTTTTTATGTCTGTAAACTATAAATTTGATATCCTAAAATATTATTTGGATAACCTTGAGAAAAAATACAATATTAACTTTTTTAAAGAGGAAAAGCCATTAGGTACTATAGGAAGTGTTTCTCTTTTAAAAAATATCCTTACGGAACCTTTTTTTGTTTCGAATTGTGACATTATTATTGACCAAGATTTTAGAGATGTCTATGAATATCATAAGAATAATAAGAATCTTATTACTCTCGTTACGGCTGTTAAATCCTATAGTATTCCTTACGGAGTGATTGAAACGGGAGAAGGTGGTATTCTCAGTTCAATGTCAGAAAAGCCTAACATTACCTATATGATTAATACAGGTGTATATCTTCTAGAGCCGAGTTTAATTGAGGAAATTCCTTATAATACTTTTTTTCATATCACAGATCTTATTGAAAAGGTACGAAATAAGGGTGGACAAATAGGTTGTTTCCCGGTAAGTGAGAAGTCATGGAAGGATATAGGTGACTGGAAAGAATATTTCAAATATATAGCTAAATGACTTCTGAAGCAAAAACAGATAATTTCAAAATATTCAAAAATACAATGGCATTGTATATCCGAATGGGTATTACAATGATTATTTCTTTTTTTACCACTCGCTTTACTTTACAAATACTAGGAGTTGAGGATTATGGTTTAAATAATGTAGTTTCCAGTCTGGTAACCATGTTTAGTTTTATTAATGGTTCAATGGGAACTGCCGTTCAGCGATTTTATTCTATCGAGATAGGAAAAAGCAATAATCCAAGAATATTGTCTCAGATTTTTTCTACTGCCATGTACCTACATCTTTTGATTGCTGTGATAACTTTTCTTATTGCGCAATTTTTTTTGTTTTTTTTCTTTTCTGCGTTAACTATTCCTATGGAACGGTTAATAGCAGCCAAATATGTTTTTCAGATTTCAGTAATTTCTTTAATTTTCAATATCCTTAATGTTCCGTATGTCGCTCTGCTTAGGGCAAGAGAGGAGTTTGCCAAAATTGCACTATTGGATATTTTTCAATCAGTCTTACGTTTATTGGTGTTATTCCTTCTATTTGCAATTTCTTATGATAAATTAGTGTCTCTTGCGTTGTTTAATTTAGCAATAACTCTTGTTTATTTTCTTTCCACTATTCTTGTGGCTGGAAAATACCAAGAAACAAAATTTAAAATTTCCAGAGATCAAGAATATATAAAAAAGATGCTATCCTTCATATCGATGCTGATATTGACAGTATTGGCATCCGTCTTTAATAAACAAGGAATAATTTTATTAGTAAATGTGTTTTTTGGACTAACGGTAAATGCTGCTTATGCTATAGCCTTTCAAATTTCTAATATTTTGGAAACATTTGCTATGAACTTTAAGCAGTCAGTTGTTCCCCAACTAATGGTGTCTTACGCTTCAGATAATTTTGAAAGAATGAACAAATTAATGTTTTTGGGAACCAAAGCCACCTTTTTTTTAATGATGCTCATATCCATCCCTCTATTTCTTGAAGCTGACTTTATTTTAAAGATTTGGTTGAGCCCTCCCCCCCCTTATGCTGCTCAATTTACCCAATTAATGATTATACAGTTAAATATCGATACTTTTTCATACTTCATTTATCAATGCGTACATGCATCCGGTAGAATAAAAAAACAGCAACTATATACCACTTTATCCTATTTCCTCAGTGTTTTTGTTACTTTTTTGTTTTTTAAGTTAGAGTATAATTTTTTTTACGCAGTATATGTGGCCATAATATTCTCTTTAATTCGGAATTTTATAATAATGTATGCTGCCAAAGAATCTATTGATATTAATCTGAGAAAATATACATTCAGCGTGATAGCTAAAAGTGTGCTATTTGCAGGTACCCTTTTTTTTCTTTCTGCTGGTATAATTAATACCTTAAATTCCTCTATGCTGCGACTTTTGATAATACTTTTACTTAACTTCTTATTTGCCGTAATAATAGGGTATTATTTGTTTCTGGATAGAACTGAAAAGACCTTACTTTTAAACATTGTTAGTAAAATAAAGCAGAAGTTTAAATAATGAGAGTCGTATTTTTATGGAGACTGTTATATATGTGAATATAGTCGTTTTGTTGTTTGCCTATTTGGGCAGATACAGAAAAGCTTTTCTCATTTTGGCTTTTTTATGTATATTTCTATTTCTCTCATTCAGAATTGATTTTGGTAGCGATTATAAAGCATATTCATATTATTTTTTGCAAATCAGCGAAGGCGGATATTCTTATGAGGAACTGGGAAAAGAATATGGATGGTTTTTATTTAATTATCTTTGCAGGAATATCACATTTCCTGGATTAGTTGCCTTACATGCTTTGTTATATGTCATTTCCTTTTATCTTTTAATAGTTAAAACGGTTTCCTCAAAGTTCTATTGGTTAGCAACTTTTATCTTGATTTTTGATCCTGATAACATGCTAATACACTTATCGGCAATGAGACAATCTCTTGCTATTTGTTTTTTAATCATGGGGTGTCTATGGTTAAATGGAAAGAAAAAGAATAAACTGCCAGGTTTTATCTCATTTTTGATTGCTGCATCTTTTCATATAAGCTCTTTGGTTTTCACAGTGGCTTATTTCTTCTTAGTATGGACCCGAAAAGGATCTGTGAATAAAATGAAAGGATTATTTATTTTAGTATCCTCGGTGACTTTGTTTCCTATTTCTCTCATGTTAATATCTTTATTTCCTATACCTCAGAATTATTCTACTTATTTGGAAGAGTCTTCGAGTTCTTTTGGTATTGGTTTTATAATAACCTTGTTTCTTTTTATTTTTTACTTGTTTAATGAGAAACACATAAAGTCATCAGATAAGATTTATATAAGAAGTGTAGAAGTGGGGTATTTTTTAACTCCCATTAGGTATGGTGTATCGATGTTTGGGCGTATAATTTTTTATTTTTCTGTCTTTAATATTGTAGGATTCCCTATTTTATTGCAAAATATGAATAAGAAAAATATAAAATGGATTGGATTGAGTGTTATGATCATATTTATTCTTTTTCGTTTTTTTATGTTCTTTCAATCCGATATAACAGGCGAATCGTATGAGAAGTATAATATTGTTTTTGACTATTTATGACTAAAAATGTACATATCTGTTTCTTAAGTGGCTTTTTCCCGGATTCAATCTACCAAGAAATTCTATCTGCCAGTACCTATAATATGCAGCATGCCGCTAATAAATTGCAGCAATCTTTTTTAGCGGGACTTTCTTTTTATTATCCGGATTTGTACATAATAAATGCTCCATTTGTGGGTTCTTTTCCTAAACGATATAATAGGCTTTTTGTGCCTAAGGCTACCATGGTTCCTTTTAAAGGAACAAGTATGGGGTTCTTGAACCTTACAGGCATAAAGCAGCCTATTATTAAAAGAAAAATTACACGGGAATTAACTCTGTGGGTTAATAAGTTAAACGGAGAGCAGGCTATTGTTATTGTGTATGCTCTTATAACTTCGCGAATGGAAGCAGTAATAAATATCAAGAAACGATTCCCAAACGTAAAAATTATTCAGATTGTCCCTGATTTAGTGCAATTTATGGGAACTCCTTCTGGAAGATTATATCATTATTATTACAGGAAAAATTGTGTGAGAACTCCACAGCTTGTAAAAGAAATTGATGCTTTTATTTTGTTGAGTAAATACATGGCGCAGGAACTTGGCATTGAACACAAACCACATGATGTTATTGAAGGAATAGCTTCCGATTTAAATACAGAAGTCAATTCCAGTATGCCAAAATTCCCTGCAAAAACTATTTTATATACCGGGACATTGGCAGAACGGTATGGGGTAATGAACTTGGTTCACGCTTTTATGTTGTTAAATGATGCTGATTCTCAATTAATAATATGTGGTAGTGGAGATAGTGAGAGTGAAATAAAAGAACTGAGCGTAAAATGCCCCAATATTGTATTCAAAGGCAGCATTAGCAACAAAGAAGCATTAGATTTGCAAAAGAGGGCATCGTTGCTTGTAAACCCTCGAACTCCCGAAGGTGATTTCACGCGATTTTCTTTTCCTTCAAAAACAATAGAATACTTTCAATCTGGCACCCCTACCCTTCTTTACAGATTACCGGGCATTCCTGAAGAGTACTATCAATATTGTTTTTCAATTGAACAGGATTTCTCTGTTGAATTCTTATCGAAAACATTAGAAAAAATCCTATCTTTATCTCATAAAGAGTTATGTAATAAAGGAGAAATGGCAAAACAATTTGTTTTAAAAAATAAAAATGCCATCAAACAAGTTGAAAAATTAAAGAATATCATAGAAATAGAATTAGTATGAAAAAAGTTTTCAGTTTGAAGATAAAGTCTTATTTCTTTGTTCTTACAAAACAAAGATGATTAAATATTTTCGTAAAATAGGGTAAACATGGGTATAATATTTACGTATATGGAAATCCTTTTGATATGTTTGGAACTGAACACCGCAATGTGTTACATTAAGAATCAATGTCACATTACAGAAGGCGTTAATATGTTACGCATGACGGAGAAACATTGTTGTTTCGGCATTTAATTCCTAATTTAGAAATTACTTCACTTATCACAATCGGAGATGATGTTTATGCTGGTTTTAGATCATTAATCCTGCCGGGGAATTTCCGTTGAAAATAATTGTATAATCGCAGTAGGAAATGTATTAACCATAGATATACCTGATAATTGTGTGTATGGAAGTGTTTTAAATCCACAGACAGTTATTTTCAAAAAATCAAAGAGAAATCCCTGCATTTAGGACATTTGAAAGGTGAAGAGAAAAACAAAATTTTGAAGAAATATTTTAAATATAAACAAAATTCAATCATATAGAAAGATAATAGTTATATTTACTACATCTTTTTCTAAAATAAAAAAAATGAACTCAAATAATCTTTTTAGTGGAAAAAGCCTCCTTATCACCGGTGGAACCGGTTCATTTGGTAACGCAGTTTTGAAACGTTTTTTGAATAAGGATATTAAAGAAATCCGTATTTTTAGTCGTGATGAAAAAAAGCAAGATGATATGCGTCATCACTTGCAAAATTCGAAAGTAAAATTCTATATCGGAGATGTACGGGATAAACGCAGCGTGGATGCTGCCATGATGGGGGTGGACTATGTTTTTCATGCCGCCGCTTTGAAACAAGTGCCTTCGTGTGAATTCTTTCCTATACAGGCTGTTCGTACGAATGTATTGGGTACTGAAAATGTATTGGATTCAGCAATTGAACATCGCGTGAAAAATGTAGTAGTATTGAGTACAGACAAGGCTGCTTACCCTATCAATGCAATGGGAATTAGTAAAGCGATGATGGAAAAAGTGGCTATTGCAAAAGGACGTCAATTGGGTGCTAGTGCCAAGACAACTATTTGCTGCACTCGTTACGGTAATGTGATGGCGAGTCGGGGGTCGGTTATTCCTTTGTGGGTAGAACAAATTAAGGCTGGCAAACCTATTACCATCACTGACCCGAAAATGACTCGCTATATGATGACGTTGGAAGATGCGGTTGACTTGGTGCTATACGCTTTTGAGCATGGGCATAATGGAGATTTATTTGTACAGAAAGCTCCAGCTGCAACGCTAACAGTATTGGCAGATGCTTTGAAAGGATTGTATCAGGCCGATAACGAAGTGAAAGTAATTGGCACGCGTCATGGCGAAAAATTGTATGAAACATTGGTTACTCGTGAAGAAATGTTCAAATCGGAAGACATGGGAGACTATTTCCGCATTCCGGCCGATAGCCGCGATTTGAATTATGACAAGTATTTTATTGAAGGGGAAGAAGATATATCAAAAATAGAAGATTATCATTCACACAATGCCTGTCAATTGGATGTGGAGGGAATGAAAGAGTTGCTGTTGAAGTTGGATTTCATTTGCAAAGATTTGAAGGTAAAAGATAAAAGTATGCAGGAAAATGATTTATTGGATTGAACTATTGACTGTAAATTATGATTCTTTAGATAACTCAAAATCCGAAGATTAAAGTAGATTATTAAAAGAGAACATTGAAATTAAAAATATATTAGGTGCTATTGTATTAATACAAAATAAATAGACAAAAGGGAAAAAATACAAGTTTGTTATAAAACTTGATTCTTTTTTCTTCTTACTTGAATCTTAAAATATAACAAAATGAACATACTAGTTACTGGCGCAAAAGGTTTTGTTGGCAAAAACTTGGTTGCCCAACTTAATAACATTAAAACAGGGAAAGCTAAGTTCTATCCGAATGTTATTATTGATGCTGTTTATGAATATGATATGGACAGTACGCACAAACAATTGGAGGAATATTGTCAAAACGCGGATTTTGTGTTTAATTTAGCGGGTGTGAATCGGCCAAAAGATGAGACGGAGTTTATGCAAGGCAATTACGGCTTCGCTTCGACTCTTTTAGATACGTTGAAGAAGCATAACAATACGTGCCCTGTAATGCTCTCAAGTTCTATACAGGCTACACTTGAGGGACGATATGCCGGTAGCGAATATGGAAAAAGCAAGAAGGCAGGAGAAGAGCTGTTTTTTGATTATTCGAAAGAAAAAGGAGCCAAAGTGTTGGTGTACCGTTTCCCAAACTTATTTGGTAAATGGTGTCATCCAAATTATAACAGCGTGGTTGCAACATTTTGCAATAATATAGCCAATGATTTGCCAATTCAAGTGAATGATCGGGCTATTGAATTGGAGTTGCTTTATATAGACGATTTGGTGGATGAAATGATAGCAGCTTTGAATGGGGAAGAGCATCATTGTGAGTTCAACGGAGTGGATACCTTGCTACAAGCAGATGGGCGATATTGTTGTGTTCCCGTTACCCATAAAGCAACGTTGGGAGAAATAGTGGACTTGTTAGAAGCATTTAATAATCAGCCTAAAACCTTAATTGTACCGGAAATCCCCAATAACTCCTTTGCTAAAAAACTATACTCAACCTATTTGAGTTATCTCCCTAAAAGAAAAGTCGCTTTTCCGCTAAAAATGAATTGCGATGCCCGAGGTAGTTTTACCGAATTGTTGAAATCGGAAAAATGTGGCCAAGTAAGTGTGAATATTTCCAAGCCGGGTATCACCAAAGGACAACATTGGCATAACAGCAAATGGGAGTTCTTCATTGTAGTGTTCGGCCGTGCATTGATTCAAGAACGCAAAGTAGATTCAGATGAAGTGATAGAATTTGAAGTATCAGGAGAAAATATTCACGCTGTTCACATGCTTCCCGGATACACGCATAATATCATCAATTTAAGTGAAAAAGAAGATTTGGTTACGGTAATGTGGGCCAATGAATCGTTTGATCCTAATCGTCCGGATACATTTAGTTTGTTCGTATGAAACGCAGAAGTAAAAACTTAATTATTTCTCTCTTTTGTGTAGTGATTTTCATCTCTTGTATGAGAGATGTACCAGCTCCTTTAAAAAACATAGATTTGGTTGAACCTGGAGATTTCCTTTTGGTAGAAGCCTCTGAAAATGCCGAATATTACGATCTTTTTTATGGGGATAGTTTATCTTTGACGGAAGTAGATAGCACACTCTCTACTAAAGTGGAAATTGATAACGACCTATTTGATATTAATAATAACAAAATATTTTTGAAAGATAAAAATAATATAAGCCACGTCTATGAAACTATCAACTTAGTGGATTTAAAATCGAATAAGAAACTTTCTATAAAAGTTAAATTACGATTTTGGTTGACAAAAAAATATGGTTTAAAAGTTCAAGAACGATATCCCCCACAGAATATATTAGTATACACTTCTAGTGATACTACCTATATAATTGAAAAGAATACATTATTCTATTTTACGAAACAACTGGGAGAGAAAGTTTATTGTACCAGTTTTCCGCTGGAAGGAGGACTGTATAATCAGATGATTTGTAAAAATGGATACTATGCTATACGAACTGAAAATAAAATTTATTTAAGTAATAATTTAACAAAGTGGGACATTATTTATAACGATAAAAGAGCTATTAAAGAGTCAATGGTTATAACACAAAATGAGAATGGTGACGAACTCTTGTTCTCTGAGTATACACCGGGTATTGATTATAAAAGGCATCATATTTATGCATATAACCTACGAAATAAGACGATGTCGATTAGGATGACCTTTTATAAAAGGAGTGATTTTTATGAAAATAAATTACAGCCTTATGCTAGGCATATTCATTTCTTAGTTCAAGATAAGTATTCCGATAATATTTTTATAGGAACAGGTGACTCTCAAGGCGAAGCTGGAATATATTTTTCTGAGGATATGGGCATAACATTTAAAAAACTAGGAGGAGGAAATGAAAAGTGGCGTTCTTTGGCCATGATGTTTAATAGTGAATTTATTTTTTGGAATATGGATTCGGCTGAACCTCAATACTTATTTAGATTAAATAGAAAAGATTTGCAAGAAAATGTCAGTTGGGAAAAAATTGACAAATATCCTCTTATAAACAGTGCTTTGTGGTGCTCTGCTTATGTTTCAGATTTTGACATGTATATAATGTCTTCCAATGGGGAAGGACAACTCTATGATAATAAATTTAGAAATTATGGTATTAGCATTGCGAAAAATAGACCAGAGGTGTACGAACTGCAAGCAAGAAAATGTAAAGGTATTGATGGAAAATATGCACAGTACAGTCAATTTATGCCTATCGGGACCGACGTTCATAATTTTGTATATTTCGTAGATCTAGAAAATAATTATATATATAAGTGTAAAGTCACAGAAATAAAGTAATGAAGAAGTTAAAAGTATTAACAGTTGTGGGGACACGCCCTGAAATTATCCGCCTCGCATGTGTATTGCAAAAATTAGATAAAAGTGAAGCAATTGAGCATGTTTTAGTGCATACGGGGCAGAATTATGATTATGAATTGAATGAAGTGTTTTTTGAAGATCTAGGTCTGCGGAAACCTAACCATTTTTTGAACGCAGCAGGTAAAAACGCAACAGAAACAGCTGGGCAAATCTTGATAAAGATTGATCCTATATTAGAGCAGGAAAAGCCAGAAGCTTTTTTGGTGTTAGGGGATACCAACTCTTGTTTATGTGCAATTGCTGCTAAAAAACGTCATATACCTATTTTCCACATGGAGGCGGGAAATCGCTGTTTTGATCAGCGTGTACCGGAAGAGAGTAATCGGAGAATTGTAGATCATACGGCCGATATTAACTTAACTTACAGTGATATTGCCAGAGAATATCTATTGGCAGAGGGATTAAGACCTGATAGAGTGATAAAAATTGGAAGCCCCATGTATGAAGTTTTGATGCAATACTTACCAAAAATTGAAAACTCTACCATTCTTTCTAAACTCAATTTGAAAAACAAAAAATACTTCGTTATATCGGCACATCGAGAGGAGAATATTTCTTCCGAAAAAAACTTTGATAATTTAGTAAAAATATTAAACGATATTGCCCAGACTTATGATTATCCAGTGATTGTGTCAACACACCCACGCACACGAAAAATGATAGAAAAGAAAGGTGTAACTTTTCATCCAAATGTGCGACTAATGAAACCTATTGCGTTAAGTGATTATAATAAACTTCAAATAAATGCATTTGCGGTATTGTCAGATAGTGGAACTATTTCTGAAGAATCTTCTATTTTAAATTTCAGGGCATTAAATATTCGTGAGGCTCATGAGCGCCCTGAGGCCATGGAAGAAGCGAGTGTAATAATGGTGGGCCTTAATCCAGAGAGAGTGATGCAGGGATTAGCTCAGTTACAATATCAAGAAACAGGGGATACTAGAAATTTTCGCCCCGTTGCGGATTATAGTATGCCGAATGTAAGTGATAAGGTTGTGCGAATTATAATTTCATACACAGACTATATTAAAAGAGTTGTTTGGAATGAGCAATAGATGGATATTATATGTAGGAGGTTTTGAACTTCCCGATAAAAATGCAGCAGCTCAGCGTGTGATTGGCAATGGGAATGTTTTCAAAAAATTGGGATATGATACGTTCTTTTTAGGATTATCTAAAAAGGAACAACCAAAATATATATGCGATTATGAGGGGTTTAAATATACGAACTTACCTTATCCTGCAAATAAGAAAGGATGGTATAAATATTTAACTTCTATTCGACATCTAACTCCTTTCTTAGAAAAAAAGCCTACATTGATAATTGCTTACAATTACCCTTCAGTTGCTTTAAGTAGATTAAGGAGATGGAGCCGAAAACATAATACTCCCTTGATTTCGGATTGTACTGAATGGTATGGAGCGAAAGGAAATGTTTTGTTTCGAGCGATAAAAGGGTTTGACACGTATTATAGAATGAGAGTTGTCCATCCCAAACTAGATGGAATAATAACGATAAGTTCTTTTTTATATGGGTTCTACAAAAAACGAATGAGGGCAATAGTTAATATTCCTCCATTAGTTGACTCAAGCATGTTGAAATGGCAGAATAATGATTTCGTTAAACTTTCAGATGATGATAAAATTCAAGTAGTATATGCTGGTTCTCCAGGTGCAGGGAATAAGGATAGGATCGATTTAATACTAGATTCATTATCTAATCTTAAGAATGAAGGAATCTCTAATTTCTTTTTTACAATAATTGGTATCACATTGGATCAGTTCGAAGAATCATTCGCTAAATCGATACCTGCTAATATTATACAGAATATAGAGTTCAAAGGACGTTTAACTCACTTAGAAGCATTGTCTGAAATTAAAAAAGCTCATTTTGATTTATTTTTACGTCATGACAATCTCACAAATAGGGCAGGTTTTCCCACGAAGTTTGTTGAGTCTATTTCTTGCGGCACCCCTGTCTTGACTAACGACATGAGTGATATTAGGAAATTCATGCAACATGGAAAAAATGGCTTTCTTCTTGATATTTCAAATGAGAAGATTTTGACTGAAAGTTTAAAAAAAATATTTCAGCTTCCCCAAAAAGATATACTAGAAATGAAAGAATATTGCAGAAAATCTAATTTGTTTGATTATAAAAATTACATTTCTATGTTTGAAGAATTACTCTCAAAAATCAACAAAAATGAAAAAAATTAAAAGTATCTTTTTATATCTTATTTACATATCGTCACTCTTCACACCAGCCTTTGGTGTTCAAAGATATAATATAGTAGATCTCACTTCTTATTTGCCTCGTAACTATGTTACAGATGCGAGTGTAGATTATACAGCCTATATACAGAAAGGGTTAGACATGCATCGAGTTGTCAAAATGCCCGATTTCCCTATTTGCGTAAATGATAAAGGGTTAAAAATAAGTAGTAATACCGAAATTTATTTTCAACAAAATTCGAAATTGTTAATGGCTCCTACTTCTAAGAGCATATATGCTATTTTATGGATAGTTAATGTCAATAATATATCAATTTTTTCTCCAAATCTAGAGGGAGACAGGGATGTCCATTTAAATAACAAGGGCGAACATGGGATGGGTATCCATATTATGGAATCCTCAAATATTATAATTAATAACCCTCTTATTCGAAATTGTTGGGGAGATGGAATCTATATTGGAGGAGGAAAAATCCCCTCTTCTAAAATTCTCATCAAGGATGGTAAAATAATAAATAATAGAAGAAATGGAATATCCATAACCAATGGGGTTTCTATCACGATTGCCAATTGTGAAGTAGAGCTTTCTCATGGTACCAATCCCATGGCAGGTATTGATATTGAACCTAACTCCCCTAAAAATGTGATAAATAACATTCTTTTAGAAGATGTTACAACACGAAATAATAAAAACTGGGGAATTGTTTTATCTTTAAATGAAATTTATTCAAGAGATGCGAAGGATATTAATATTTCGATAATTAATCATAGAGACATTGGATCTAAAGCCGCCCTTTGTCTGGTTTCATATACTCATGAGAAAAATCCCATCCCTTTTACAGGAAGTATAAAAATTAAAAACCCCATCTGGATTAATAATGAGGAAATGATAAAAGTTGTAGGGAATAATAATATTGCACCGACTACGGAAATCATTAATATAGCCACTCAAACAGGAAAAACTAAACAACAAAGAGCATTGAATAGTGTAGAAAAAATGAAGATGAAAAAAATGTTGTATAATAAGAAGAATATTTTTTTAAAGTAGAAATGGATAAGGATTTGAGTGTGCTTTTTGTAGTTAATGTAGATTGGTTTTTTCTTTCTCATCGATTGCCTTTGGCATTAGATGCTATGAAAAGAGGGTATACAGTCTATGTATTAACAGCAGATACAGGAAAGAAGAAAAAAATAGAATCTTATGGCATAAAGTTTCTAGAAATTCCATTTCAACGTTCTGGGAAAAATTTGCTCCACGAGATTAAGTGTGTTCGATTATTGACAAAATATTATAAAGAGATTAAGCCCGATATTATTCATCATGTAACATTGAAAGCTGCCCTGTTGGGTTCGTTTGCTGCAAAAATAACAAAGAGTCAAAATGTTATAAATGCTATTAGTGGATTGGGATATAATTTTACCGACGGCCGAAATGGATTCTTTCAACAATGTATAAGATGGATGATGAATTTGGCTTTTAAATCTAAAAGTTTTTACTTCATACTTCAAAACCCTGATGATGTTCGTTTGATGGAAAATATGAATTTTGTGCCCACAGAACACTATAAATTAATAAAAGGTTCCGGTGTGAATTTAAAAGAATTTCCATTTACAGAAATTTATGAAAAACAAAAACTTCATATCTTATTTCCTGCGCGTATCCTTTATGATAAAGGGGTTATGGAGTTGATAAACGCGGCAAGTAAATTACGCCATAAATGGGAAGGAAAAATTATTTTTATTCTCGCAGGAGATTGCGACGAAGAAAACAAAGCGGTTGTTCATAAAACTGATTTAGAAAAACATTTAATCCCAGGATACATGGAATGGATTGGCTTTCGACGGGATATGATATTCCAGTATCAACAATCAGATATAATAGTTCTTCCCTCTTATAGAGAGGGATTACCTAAATCCTTGATAGAAGCATGTGCTATAGGCCGCCCTATTATAACCACTAACGTGCCTGGATGTAGAGAATGTGTAATTGACGGATACAATGGGATACTCGTGCCTGTAAAAACAGTAGAACCTTTGGCTAGCGCTATTGATGAGTTATGTCAAAGCAGGTTGAAAAGGGAGGAAATGGGTAAAAATTCGAGAAAATTAGCCGAAAAGGAGTTTTCCATAGAAAGTGTAGTAAGAAAAACGTTCTCTCTTTATGATGAGATATTAGCAAAGATAAAAAAATGAACATACTAATAACCGGCATAAACGGCTTTGTAGGATCCAACTTCACTAAAGACTGGAATAAAAAACATACTCTTTATGGGGTGGATATTAATCAAACTCCAAAAACGGGTGTGGAGAAAATATTTACGTGGAAACAACTGAGCAAAATTCCGCCCGTTGATGTTATTGTGCATTTAGCAGGTAAAGCGCACGACACGAAGAACATAGGTGAGGCAAAAGTTTATTTTGACGTAAATACGGGCCTGACACAGCAGATTTTCGACTATTTCCTGCAATCGGAAGCACGGACATTTATCTTTTTCAGTTCCGTAAAAGCGGCTGCCGATACAGTTCCCGGGGATATACTGACAGAAGAGATTATACCCCACCCTTTGGGTCCATACGGTGAATCGAAAATAAAAGCGGAACAGTATTTGCTCTCCAAACTTACAGAGGCTGCCAAATTACAGAAAAAGGTGTTTATCCTGCGTCCGTGCATGATCCACGGACCGGGAAACAAGGGAAACCTGAACCTGCTGTATAATGTGGTCAAGAAGGGAATCCCCTGGCCCCTGGGTGCGTATAAGAACAGCCGTTCGTTCTGTTCCATCGACAATATCTCTTATGTGGCGGAACAGCTGATAGTCAAGGAGAATATTGAAAGCGGTATATACCACGTTGGAGACGATGAACCCATATCGACCAACGAACTGATTAAACTGATCAGCGAATCGGTCGGGAAAAAGTCGCACATCTGGATATTGCCGAAAGGCTTAATGAATGCTGCCGCTGCTGTTGGCGGGGCTCTGAAATCGCCACTCAACAAGGAACGGCTGCGCAAACTCACGGAGAACTACGTGGTGAGCAACGTCAAAATTAAACAGGCGCTGGGTATCGATAAAATGCCGGTATCAACCCGGGAGGGGATACGAAAAACGTTGGATAGTTTCAGATAACAAGGGAGAATGAGTGCAATAATAATATATTTGATTGTTTTTGTTTTGCTGCTTGCGGCAGAACTTTTTTATTTCCAGATAGCGGACCGATTTAACATCATCGATAAGCCGAACGAGCGGAGCTCGCACAACTATATCACCATCCGGGGAGGAGGGGTCGTCTGGTGGGTAGCCGCCCTGCTCTACCTGTTGTTTAACCTATCCGTAACAGCCGGGTGGTTTTTGGCTGGAATCACGTTAATTGCAGGTGTAAGCTTTGTGGATGACGTAAAAGGGCTGGGACAGAAAATGCGCTTGCTCTTTCACCTTCTGGCAATGAGCTGTGCATTCTACCTGGCAGGTGTCTTCGGGAGCTATCCTTGGTGGGCCATAGTTATCGGCTACGTAGTGTTTATTGGCATCGTCAACGCGTACAACTTCATGGATGGCATCAACGGCATCACGGGACTATACAGTATCGCGGTACTGGCGTCACTGCAATTTGTGAACCTGTCGCACGTCCACTTCACACATCCCGACCTGATCTGGTACCCGATGCTCGCGTCAGTGGTATTCCTCTTCTTCAATTTCAGAAAAAGAGCCCGGTGCTTTGCCGGAGACGTGGGGAGCGTGAGCGTGGCATTCTGGGTGGTTACCCTGCTGCTGTTGCTGATGATTAAAACGGGGAACCTGATATGGATTGGCTTCCTGATGGTTTACGGAGTGGATGCGGTGATGACCATACTACACAGAATTTACCTGAAGCAAAATATCATGGAGGCCCATCGGCTCCATTTTTACCAAATTCTGGCGAATGAGAAGCATATGCCGCACCGGCTGGTGTCACTGATCTATTTCACGGTACAGTTGGTCTGCTCCGCGCTGATCATTGACCTCTACCCTACCCTTGGCTGGTGGATTTTCGCAATATTGAGCATACTGCTGGTTGCTCTCTACAACCTAAAATTTAAAATGATGAAATAAGGGATATGCTTATAGATGAACACTTATTGGACAAGGTGACGGCCAAGGCGAAAGAGAATGAGCGCCTGCGGATGAATCACAACCTGCACGATAGCCTTGATGCGAAAGCGCAACGGCTGCTGAACGCGTTGGAACCGGGCACGAGGCTACCCGTACACCGCCACCGCCATACGGCCGAAACATATATCGTGCTGAGAGGAAGCATCCGCGTGATGTTCTATAATGACGAGAAGCTGCTGACAGCAGAATTCACCATCGATCCCAAAGAGAAAGCATACGGCATCCATATCCCCGCCGGGCAGTGGCACACGCTGGAAGTGCTGGAAAGCGGGACCGTGATCTTCGAAGTGAAGGAGGGCCCTTATGCGCCACTTCAGCCGGAAGATATCCTGGAGACAAAGACTTAATCCGACATAATCGTTTTAATACCACCCAGAATTCTTTCCTGTTTTTATTAAAAAATTGAGTTGATTTATACTCGGAACCAATTGATTTTTACTATCTTTGCGACAGGCGTTTTTTTTATTCTTACCGACCTTGTGTCTAACATGTCAGAAAATAATAAGATGATTGCTGAAACGACAGAGAAATTAAGGAAAAGACATACGGGACGGAATGTGCAGAGAGTCCGGACGTATTTTGGTGTGAAACAGGAAGCTTTGGCTGCAGACCTGGGTATAACCCAGCAAGAAGTGTCGAAGATTGAACAGCAGGAAGAAATTGAAGAAGAAGTGTTATTGCGGATTGCCGGCGTGTTGGGCGTCTCCCCGGAAGTGATCCGGGATTTTGATGTGGAAAGGGCTATTTACAACATCAACAACATCAGAGACAATACGTTTGAACAAGGAGCGACATCCATTGCCCAACAGTTCAATCCTCTTGAAAAAGTAATTGAACTGTACGAACGTTTACTCCAGAGCGAAAAAGAAAAAGTTGACTTATTGAAAAACAGATAAATATAACTATCAGTAATTAACCCTAATGGATTAAATAATTTATGGAAATGGAGAGCTATACCAATACTTTACATATTGGCAGAAAAATTGAGAGAATACGTCGTCTTCGTGGAATGACACAGGTGGATTTGGGAAATATTCTGGGTGTAACGAAGCAGGCCATTTCTAAAATGGAGCAAAACGAGAAACTGGAAGATGATAAAATTAAACAGGTTGCTGAAGCTTTGGGGGTCACAGAAGAAGGATTGAAAAACTTTACAGAGGAAACTGTTTTATATTATACGAATAATTTTTACGAAAACTCGAATGCTACTGCTACAAATATCGGAACAGTCTCCAGCATCGAAAATATCAATCACTTCTCCATGGAGCAAGCAGTGAAACTTTTCGAAGAACTGATAAAAATTGAAAGGGAGAAATTCGAGTCTTTAAAAAAAGAGAAAGAATAGAACTGCTCAACATCCTACGGGTTTTCTCCAACCATTATATCCCCAAAAAAGCGGCGGATGAACTGACCGCTGCCAAAGACCGGGAAATCACCTGGCTGAAAGAAGAAATCCGATACCTGAGAACGAAATTGGATGAAAAATAGTAGTTAGCTGTCACAATAGAACTTAGAATGGATCCAAAGGATCTTCTGTTAATAAGGTTAAATATTAGAGAAATAATTGGATTTTAGTTGGCAAAGTATTAAGTTTACAACGAAAGAGCAGGTGTCGAGATAAAACAAAACAGAAGCGTAGAAATGAGTGCCAAAGAGAAACTAACTTTCAACGATGCTTTGTCTAAATTAGGAATGGACAATGAATCCATTGGCTTGCGTTTCATCTCTAAAAGGAAAGAGGAGAAAAATCCGGATCTTTTTCTTGCATTAGAACAGGCTGATGAGTTTGGTGCCACTGCTGTTTATTTTCGGTTTTATGAAGACAACAGACCTCCAAGACCGCAAATCTATCTTTACGATAAATCTGGCTTGGAACGGAATAATGATTCTGATGCAGATATTCATCATCAACTTTGGAATGCCGGAGTAGTGCCTTTTTGTTTTATTTTCAGAGCGTCTCAGGTGCTGGTCTTTAATTGTAGCAAGAAGCCCTCTTCAAACGATTCAAGTAATTTTAATACATCACACCATGATCTGATAAACTTACTGAGCGATACACAAGAGAAATTAGATCTTTATAGCGCAAGGAAATTTGATTCGGGACTATTTTGGGAGTCTGAGCAAGGAAAGAAATTCAATTATCAGAATAGTGCATATCAACAATTGTTGAAGCAGTTGAGTAACGTAAAGTCAATTATTATTTCTCGTTTGGGAAAAGAGAATGCTTCTCTGGTGAAGAGATTGTTAATGATGTTGATCCTCATCAAATATCTGGAAGAGAGAGTGGATGATGAGGGGAAAGGGGCATTAAATCCGGCTGAATTCTATCGAACTTTTAACCCTGAAAATCCCACCCTGGAGGGGGTTTTGGACAACCCTGATACTTTCCTGTCTGTATTGAATGAGCTTTCCAGGAAAGAGAATTTTAACGGACAAATTTTTCAGTTGAGTGACACAGAACAACAAACACTCAAAAAGGGAATTGATCTCACCCTTTTACAGCATTTTGTGATGGGTGATATGGAAATTTTCTCAAAAAAAAGTCAGAGTGTGGGGCAGATGAGTCTTTGGAAACTGTATCAGTTTAACTATCTTCCCATTGAGCTGATCAGTCATATATATGAAGATTTTCTGGCTGATGAGAACGGAGAAAAGAAAAAAGGAGTTGTCTATACCCCGCCATACCTTGTTCAATTACTGATTGACCAATGCATGCCGTTGGATAATCCGAAAGAGCATTTTACAATATTGGATCCTGCTTGCGGATCTGGAATTTTTCTGGTGGGTGCCTATAAAAGAATGATCCAGTGGTGGCGTCTGAAAAACAATTGGAAGAAACCCGGGAAAGAGGATGTCGAAGAATTAAAACAGCTTTTAAAGAATAATATCTATGGATGTGATATAGAGGATGAGGCAGTTACGCTGACTTACTTCAGCCTGAGCCTGGCGTTATTGGATTCTTTATCGCCAAAAGAGATATGGGGTAATGTGCATTTTGATAATCTTGTGGGTGCGAACCTGCTCAAAGGAGATTTCTTTAAATCCTTAAGTGAAGGAAAATTAAAGAATGATTTTCAACTTGTTATAGGTAATCCTCCTTTCGAATCTAAACTAACATATTGGGCTGACAAAGTTGATAAAAGAGAGAGAGAGAACCCTCCGGGGCGTCCCATCATACCGGATAATCAAATAGCGTTGTTGTTTCTGGAACAATCATTTAAATTACTTATAAATGGGGGTAATTGCTGTTTGATTCTACCTTCCGGCCCCACATTGTATAATGTAGGTTCTCATGATTTCAGACGGTTTTTAATGGAACGATACCACGTGAAGCGTATATTCGATTTTTCCCCCCTCAGAGCGAAGTTATTCATTGGAAGCAGTTCGGCAGCAAAACCTCCTGTAGTCGCTTTTTTTGCTGAGAAGAGTGAACCTGAAAACAGGCCTTGTTTTCACTATATCTTTAGACGAACAAAAGTATCAGGAGAAAAAATTGACTTCGAAATAGATCGGTATGACATTCACAAGGTGTCACACATCTCTGCCATTAACAATGCAAGCGTGTGGCAGGCCAATTTTATGGGTGGTGGGAGATTGCATCATTTATTGGATAAAATTGGCAAGGAGAGAACTTTGGGAGAATACCTTGATGAGAAGGAACAGAATCACGGCTGGAAGATGGGAGAGGGTTGGATTGAATCTCCTAATTCAGAAGGTGTTAGGCGTGTTAGAGAGTTGTCTCTTAAAGTGAACAGAACAGCAGATGAGGAAAGCGAATTTATTCTTCTTGAGAGGAAGCATAAAGCAGACTGGATTACCGGGTTTAATTATGTTGAAACAGGTCGTTTCACTGAAAAAGGAATCAGATCAGTAAAGACGTGTGAAAGCAAGTATTTTTTGTGGCCCAGAGTGGAGAATAAAGAGATATTTCAACCTCCACATCTGTTAATTAAAGAGAGTGTAGGAACCGTTATCCCTTGTAATTATAGCAATGAATATTTAACCTTTAAGGATAAGATTTTTGGTATTCATGCTCCAGAAGATCAGGTTGACGAACTGAAAAATATCAAAAAATACTTGCACCAAGATATGTGCGTTCCACTCATGTGGTTAATAAGTGGCCAAGCAATGACAACCAGAGAGGCTGTTCCATTAAAAAATGATATCCTCTCACTTCCTTACCCCAAAGAAGAAATCGAATTTGATGCGATTGAAAAAATATTACTTTCGGATATATCGGTTTATTATTCTGAATTCAGAAAACTTGGAGAAAAAAGCGTCGTGCTAAACCCTCCGGATAAATATGATTTGGAAACGTACGGTGTTCTGTTTTGCAGCATACTGAATTCAGTGTATGACGCTTTTAAACCGCTGTCGCCTATCATAGGAAAAGAATTTGTTGCCTACCCGTTTGTTCTGGGAGATAAACCGGAGACGGATCTTCCCGCAAGTATTGAAGAAATTGAGGTCAAATTGGAAAATCTGATGGAAAGCAGGCAGGGATATAATATTTGGGTGAGAAGAATCGTAAAGGTTTACCATAAGAATGTGATATTCATTTATAAACCGAACCAAAAAAGATACTGGCTCCGCTCCATCGCTATAAGGGATGCCGATGAAACTTTTTTGGATTTATATAAACAAGGGAAGTAATGGAGAAAACCTTTGATAACACTTTTGGAAAACTTTCCAGTGCACCGGATCATACTATCGTCAACAAGATTTTTGAGTATATTGTTATAACGCTCCCTACCCTTGATGCTAAAATTGATGAGAATGAAAACACAATCACAAACAGACTTTGTAAATGCCTGAATTCCAGAAAGCCGTGTGAGTATCCTTTTTATTTTCATCATCAAAATAAAGAAAACACAAAAGCAGATACATCTACCGACTTCGCAGTCTTTGGAACTTCTGCTTATGCACAGGATCATAATATCTGGAGCGATGATTATCCGGCGTTAGTGAAATTTGAAGCGAAAAGACTTAGCTCTAAGCTGCCGAAAAAAAGGGAAAAAGAGTATGTACACGGTGAATATCGGGAGAGAATATGTATTAGTAATTCTGGCGGAATAGAACGTTTTAAAAACGGGCGTCACGGGAGGGATGTAGCATACGCCGGACTAATTGGATACATCCAAACCGACTCATCTGCATACTGGTTCAGAAAAGTGAACGAATGGATACAAGAACAGATAAAATCGGCCAGTGATAGCAATCTTGTTTGGAAAAAAGAAGATTTACTTGTTGAGGATTATGCAAAAGGAACCTTGTCATGCTACTCCTCTGTTTCAGGCAGGTTATATGGAGATAATGTCAACCTGAAACATTTATGGATTGATTTTACTCTCCGTTAAACGTAAGCCCCCGATAAAATACCCATTTTAGCGTAAATGGTTTTCTTCGATCTTTGCCGGCAAACGTAGTTTTTTTGAAACCTTAACCAAAGAAGGATTTCTGTCGATACGGGAACACCAACAATTTATCATCGATTGCCCTAAAGGACAATCGGGTATCCAAAAAAGAGTTGACATATATTGTTTTTTAGTTGATTTTTATTACCTTTGTTAAAGTAAAATTCACTTTATGAATATCAATAGAATGACCATGAGACCAACGGA
Source organism: Proteiniphilum sp. X52 (assembly GCF_003712195.1). Lineage (GTDB taxonomy): Bacteria > Bacteroidota > Bacteroidia > Bacteroidales > Dysgonomonadaceae > Proteiniphilum. The sequence continues at coordinate 136,197 of NZ_RDSD01000011.1, forward strand.
GAAGTCATACAAAAGACATATCGGGCGGAATATACAAAGGGTCCGTATGTATTTAGGAGTTAAACAGGAAGCTTTAGGTGTGGACTTGGGCATTAGCCAACAGGATGTATCAAGAATTGAACGGGATAATAAAATTGAAGAAAAGATGATAAGTCAGATTGCTAATGTATTGGGGGTCCCTCCTGATATAATCAGGGATTTTGATGAAAACAAGGTTATCAATAATATCAATCACATCAAAGATAATACCTTTCATCAAAATTCTCCCTCCTCCAATATACAACAATTTGATCCATTTGAGAAAATAGTTGAGTTATATAAGCGTTTGTTGAAAAGTGAAAAAGAAAAAACTGAACTACTCAAAAAAAGATGATCCTTACAAAATTTGCTTTCAGTTGTAATTAATTTAAATTAGTGAGAAATATGGAAAAGACGGATTATGCAGACACCATTCACTTGGGAAGAAAAATAGAACGTGTACGTCGGCTTCGGGGGATGACACAAGCTGAGTTAGGAGAATTATTAGGTATTACCAAGCAGGCAATCTCAAAAATGGAACAGACGGAAAGATTTCAAGACGAGAGATTGAAAGAGATTGCTTCAGCGTTAGGAGTTACTGTTGAGGGTTTAAAAAAATACAACGAAGAAGCGGTTCTGTATAATACAAACAACTTTTATGAGAACTGTGGTGTCAAAACAAGTGCTGTTAGTAACAACCACACTTTCAATAATTTTCCAATTGATAAAACAATTGAGTTGTTTGAAAAGCTTTTAGATAAAGAAAGGGAGAAATTCGAGTCTTTAAAAAAAGAGAAAGAATAGAACTGCTCAACATCCTGCGGGTTTTCTCCAACCATTATATCCCGAAAAAAGCGGCGGATGAACTGACCGCTGCCAAAGACCGGGAAATCACCTGGCTGAAAGAAGAAATCCGATACCTGAGAACGAAATTGGA
>NZ_RDSD01000012.1 GCF_003712195.1 Proteiniphilum sp. X52
CCCCCCCCCCCCCCCCCCCCCCCCCCCCCCCCCCCCCCCCCCCCCCCCCCCCCCCCCCCCCCCCCCCCCCCCCCCATCTTTCATAGCTTAAAACCTTTATTTCCAGTCAATTTTTCCCTTCTCTATGACAGATATTTTAACAATATTTGTCGGATTCTCTTTATTCCATCTAAAAACATTCCCGGGCAGCATGGGTTAGGGCAGTCCGGGAATGTTTTTTTATGAATGATCCGGTTATAGGAGACTTTGCAATATTAAATAATTAACGATATAAAATTTAATAATGGGACACAAAAACAAGAAACCACAACTCTCCCTGATGATGTTCTTTCAGTTTTTTATTCAGGGATCATGGTATGTGACCATGGGCACTTACTTGGGGCAAACCCTTCATTTCACGGGAGTGCAGATCGGATTGGCGTATAGCACGGCAGCCATCGCCGCCATCATATCCCCTGTCATTGTAGGGATGATTGCCGATCGATTCTTTTCCCCCAACAGGGTTTTGGCGTTTTTAAACATAACGGGCGCGCTATTATTAGTCTGGTTGACACAAATCAATAACTTTTCGTTATTTTTTCCTGTCTTGCTGTTGTATGCAATTTGCTTTATGCCGACCATGTCGCTGTGCAACTCCATCTCTTTTGACAACCTGCTGGAGCCGTCGAAGGAATTCTCCCGTGTACGGCTGTTCGGGTCGTTTGGATGGATCATTGCCGGGATACTGATCAGTTCCATGAATCTGGAACCCTTGTCAACTCCTTTCCTTATCGCTGCCGGCATCTCTTTTCTGGCAGGGTTGTATGCTTTTCTTCTGCCTTACAAGGCGCCGGAAAAGCGTTTAGAAAAGGTGACCGTCGGGCACATACTCGGATTCGACGCTTTTACACTTAGCAAGGATAAATCGTTCCTGGTATTGCTGGTGTTCTCGGCATTGACCTGTATCCCGCTTGCTTTCTATGACTCTTTTACCAACCTTTTCATAGTCAATGTGGGGATCAATAACGCGGCCGCGGCCATGAGCATGGGGCAGGTTGCCGAAGTGATCTTCCTGTTTGCTTTTCCCCTGCTGTTTGTCAAGTTGCGTTACAAGGGAAGTATAGTGGCTGCTATTGTGGCATGGGTGCTGATGTACGGGTTCTTTGCCCTGGGAGCCCATACGGGACAGACCGGCCTCATCTATGCCGTACTGCCGCTGCACGGGTTCTGTTTCACCTTCTTCTTTGTTTCGGGGCAACTGTTCGTCGATGAAAAGGCTCCGTCGTCATTACGGAATTCGGCGCAGGGCCTGATTGCCTTTGCCACTTATGGAGTAGGCAAGTATCTGGGAACACTGGTTGCCGGGAACGTGGTGCATCAATACACTACCTCCCAGGGCGCATACAACTGGGTTTCTGTGTGGATCGTGCCTTTTGTCATGGCTGTTGTCATCCTGATCGGATTTGTGGGGCTGTTCAGGGAAAATAATAGGAACAATGTTGTATGACATATTCATAATACTTTTTGCCTATGCCTGGATAAATCAGACACATTTTCAACAGGAAAAGAATATATTATTGTCATTGAAAAATCACTCTTAAAATTATCTAAATCGTTGAAGCATGAATGAAACATTAACTGTAAATGAAATGAAAACAAAATTGAAACAACATTTGTCAAAATTTTTGATGTTCCTGTTTTTTATGTTGTGTACGGCTTCCATATCGGCGCAAAAGACCGTAAGGGGAACCGTGAGCGATGTGAACGGGGAGCCCTTGATAGGAGTGAATGTGGTAGTGAAAAATGCTGCTACCGCTCTTGGAACCGTGACCGATGTTGACGGTCAATATTCATTGGAAGTGCCGGGAGAGAATTCCATTCTCGTTTTTTCGTATATCGGGTATAACACCGTGGAAGTGACTGTCGGTACCCAGACCATTATAGATCAAACCCTCACGGAAGAGACACAATTGATCGATGAACTGGTTGTCGTCGGTTACGGTGTACAGAAGAAAGTAACCGTAACAGGTGCTGTGGCGAGTGTCTCCGGTAATGAACTCAAGGTATCTCCCACTACTAACCTTTCTAATGCCGTGGTGGGACGTATGCCGGGAGTGATCGGTTTCCAGCGTTCGGATGAACCTGGCGGCGGCGGTACAACCCTTCGTATCCGGGGTACGAATACACTTGGATCCAAAGACCCGTTAATTGTCGTCGACGGAGTACCCGGGCGCGCGGGAGGATTGAATCGCATCAACCCGAATGAAATTGAATCCATGTCTGTATTGAAGGATGCTTCAGCCGCTATCTATGGATCGCGCGCCGCTAACGGGGTTATCCTGATCACGACTAAAAGAGGCAAAGAAGGAAAGCCCACAATTACCTATACAGGCAATATGGGATTCTCGCAACCCACACGTATACCTGAACTGGCCAATGCTTTTGAGTATGCGACGATGGTCAATGAAATTGATAAATATTCGGGGCGTGAACCCCGTTATTCCCAAGAAGACTTGAGATTATGGCAGGACGGATCAGACCCCTGGGGACATCCTGATACCGACTGGTATAGGGAAACAATTAAAAATGTTTCTCCCATGTATCGCCATGATGTGAGCATAACCGGGGGAAGCGATCGATACAAGTTCTATGTCAGTCTGGCCGCTAACGGAGAGGATGGTATCTATAAGAATTCGGCCAATCGCTACGATCAGTACAGCACACGTGTCAATCTGGATATGAAAGTAAACGATTACCTGGATATGTCTTATGGTAGCGTGAATCGACTCCAGGTAACCAATTATCCGGCACGTGGGGCGACAGATATCTTCAGTTCCATGGTGCGTAGTAAACCAATCTTGCCCGCGTATTGGCCTACCGGAGAACCGGGCCCGGATATCGAATACGGAGATAACCCGGTAGTGCGTGCCACTCCGGCCACCGGGAAAGACCTTCACAAAGCATATTATATCCAGAATACACTGAGGGCGACACTTAAAATCCCTGGAGTTGAAGGATTGTCGCTTATCGGGACTGCGTCATATGACCAACATTTCCATAACCGGCGTCGGTTTGAAACTCCGTTCACCCTTTATACCTGGGATGGCAACCCTGAGCACAAGTTGACTCCCTCGTTAAAAGGGGTTTCCCAACCGGTGTTAGAGGAGAGAAGGGATGAGCAGACAGACTGGATGACCAATTTGGTGGTCAACTACGACCGTTCCATGGGTGATCATAACTTTGGCGCCACCCTTGGTATTGAGGCGCAGAGTAACGAATGGCGCAGGGTAAGGGCCACCCGTAAATATTTTATTTCAGACGCGCTGGATGAAATAAATAATGGTTCGGTGACCGATATGGAAACAGAAGGCTATTCCTGGAAAGAAAGCCGTGTCAATTACTTTGGGCGTGTGAATTATAACTATCTCGAAAAATACCTGTTCGAGTTTGTATACCGTTACGACGGATCGTATCGTTTCCCGAAAGACAAACGCTATGGTTTCTTCCCGGGGGTATCTGCCGCGTGGCGCGCATCCGAAGAAGATTTCTGGAAGGAAAACCTCGGTTTCATCAACTATTTTAAGCTGCGTGGTTCTGTCTCCCAGACCGGTAGCGATTATCTTTTGGATACCGACGGAAATCTCGACAGGAGTATTCAATACCTGAATACCTACGGTTTCGGTACTGAATACATGTTTGGAACAACATTCCAGAAGACATTGTATCCGACGCGTACTCCCAACCCCAATATTACCTGGGAAGTAGGGACTACCTATGACCTTGGCCTCGAATTCAAGTTTCTGGATAACAGATTAAGTTTGGAGACCGACCTTTTCCACCATAAGCGCACCAACATGTTGATTTACAGAAACGCTTCATTACCCCAGATTTCAGGTATTACGCTCCCAAGAGAAAATATCGGTGAAATGCAGAACAGAGGCATAGAAGGATTGATTTCCTGGGCAGACAGGGCCGGTAAAGTGCAATATGATGTTTCTTTCAATATGACCTATGCGAAAAACAAACTCTTATTCTGGGATGAAACCCCCGGTATTCCCGATTATCAAAAAAGGACCGGAAAACCGGTTAATACCGAGTTGTGGTATATTGCCGACGGGGTGTTCAATACGCAGGAAGAACTGGACAGCTATCCTCATTGGGCCAATGCACGTACTGGCGATATTAAATTTGTGGATATAAATGATGACGGCGTTATTAATGCGGATGACCGTGTCCGTTCCGACAAAAACTCGGAGCCGCGTTTTGTATTCGGTCTCACTGCCGGTCTCAGTTGGAATAACTTCGATTTGAGGGCGTTATTCCAGGGCGCGACAGGCGGTATTACCTATATCTGGCGTGAAAGAGCCGGTGAAGCCGGAAACTACTATAAGTTCATGTATAAAAACCGTTGGACCGAAGAAAACCCTATGGTGGAACATCCGCGTGCTTATAACCGCGAGAATGAATATTGGGCCAAACAGGGAACAGACCAGAAGAACACTTATTATCAGTTCAAAACCGATTATCTGCGGTTGAAAAATATGGAAATCGGGTATACGTTCAATTTTCCGGCTGTCCGCAATGTGGGAATCCAGGATTTGCGTGTGTATGTAAATGGTTCGAATATATTTACAATAGACAATGTAAAAGTACAGGATCCGGAAGCCAATGATACCGGACGGGAATATCCGCAGCGTCGTATCTGGAATGCCGGTGTATCTATCACATTCTAAAATTAAGAAATTATGAGAAATATAAAACAAATAATGGCCGCCGTCGTTTTGGGATTTATAATCGTCCTCAATTCTTGTTCGGACTTTATGGATATCGTTCCTTCCACTTCTTACACGGAAGAGATGGTCTTTACCGATGCTGCTTTGACCCAGGCTTTTGTGAATGATTTATACAATAACATACACCCGGGTGCTCAAGAGCATTCCTTGGACGGATTGACCGACGATGCCTACTTTACCCATAACTACGGGCAAAAAGATATTGTTGAAGCTGTTTCTATTTCACAAAGCAACCTTCAATGGTATGATAATGACAACAATCCGTTTAAATGGCAAAATAGGTATAGGGGTATCCGCTATGCCAATATTATCATCAATAACATTGACAATGTGCCGGAAAAGGTCGGATTTGACCTGGAACGTATGAAGGGCGAAGCCTATTATATGCGGGCGCACATGTATCATGAACTTGTACGCGGCTTCGGGGGAGTGCCTATCGTCACGGAAGACTTTTCACTGACTGAAGTGGAAGAGATGAAAAAACCTCGTAATACTATGCGGCAATGTCTGGAGTTTATAGTAAGCGACTTGGAAAAGGCAGAAGAATATCTTCCGGAAACCGTCGGTTCTGCAGAATGGGGACGCGTCACTAAATATGTGGCCACCGGATTAAAAGCCCGTATTTTGCTCCATGTGGCCAGTCCGTTGTATGCCGACCGCACGGTAAATACCTTGGCTGTGAATCAATTCGATGGTGATCGTATCGCTACTTATCGTGCAGCCAAAGAGGCTGCCATTACAGTAATCGAGGATGGTCCATTCGAACTGATCGATTGCAGGGGAGGGCTCAATACCGAAAGAGCTGAGAAATTCAAGGCTATTATGACCGACGTGCAAAACAGCGAGCAAATGTTTGTCCGTAACTATCACACCTCTATCGGTGCGGCGAATAATATGGGATTATGGCATGGCCCCAATGGTTATCATAACTGGGCAGGAACTACGCCGACCCAGGACCTGGTAATGGCGTTTGAATTCGAGGATGGTACTATGCCGGAAGGGATGACCAAACCTGGAGAATTCCAGAAAGGAAATCCCTATAATGGCCGCGAGCCTCGTTTTTATGCCACTGTGGCTACCGACGGAAATACATGGGGACGTCCGCGTCCGGCAGATGCTGCCACCTTGGATCCCACCCCTCTGGGACGCCTGCAGGCCGGCAAATATGAAGTGACAAACGGTGATGTGGAAATTGAATACCGGGATGGAGTGGTCCGCCGTTCGATGTGGGGAGTTGATACCCGTCAGGGGCCTATTGAGGACTGGAACGGATCATGGACAGGTTATTATGAAAAGAAGCTTATCGACACTTCCGTTGATGCTCAGTATTTCAGACAAACCGTGCCCCATGTTTACATGCGTTTGGCTGAAATGTACCTGATAGCCGCAGAAGCATGTGTGGAATTGAATGAACTGGAAGAAGCCGCGGAATGGATGGACTTCCTGCGTGCCCGTATTGAGTTGAAAGATACCAGAGCAACTTTGGCAGCCCGTGGTAAACAATTTAACCAGGCCGATATGCGTGAATTTGTGCGCCAGCAACGGCGTGTTGAATTTGCCTATGAGCAACATCGTTATTTTGATGTGCGCCGTTGGATGACCGCCCCGGAAGCTGGCAACAAACCTTTGACAGGGATTGTTGTGGAGGGCATTCTGAAACCAGGCAGGACATCTATGAAGCCTTATATTCACAACGAAGAGATATATGATTATTATTATTATGTAAATGATCTTTCCAGTCGTGAGAATCGGAAATGGCTCGACAAGATGTATTTCGCTCCTATCCATCAGGATGAAATTCGGCGTAATCCCAATTTGGTTCAAAATCCGGGAATGGACTAATCATTTTATCTGACCTGCCCTGTGATGGGTTGATGTCAACTCCTATCAGGGCGGCTCAGGCTTGTTTTTATCCGATTGCTGGTTTTTATTTAATGCAACTTTCGCATGTGAGTTTGAAAAGTATGCAACTAACGCGGAGACCTTTAGATGTTTTGTGGGGAACCCATGGCTCGAAATGTGATACAACTGATCCAGGCTGACTGCCCGGAAATATAATAGGATTCAAAACAATTCTTAGCGCTGTTACTGATAATTTCGTATCTTTGTTTTCGGACACTCTAATAAATAATAATATCGGATATTATGAAGCATAAAAAACTTAAGATGGGCATGGTCGGCGGCGGGAGCGATGCCTTTATCGGAGCCATACACCGTCGCGCGGCCTTCATGGATAACCTGATCGAACTGGTCTGTGGTTGTTTCAGCGCCAATCCGGAAATATCCAGAAGCTCCGGAAGGGAATATTTCATTCCGGATCACCGGATCTATGACAACTACCATGAAATGTTTGAACGTGAAATGAGACTGCCAGAGGATGAACGGTTGGATTTTGTCACTATCGTAACTCCCAATAAATGGCATTTTGAACCTGCCATGATGGCCCTGGAGAGAGGTGTTCACGTTGTGCTCGACAAACCGATCACCTTTTCTCTCGAAGAGGCGGTAAAACTCAGGGAAAAGGTAGAGGAAACCGGCCTGGTGCTGGCACTCACACACGTCTACTCGGGATATCCTGCTGTCAAAGAGGCGAAAGCACGGATTGCCAACGGAGAGTTAGGCAAACTCAGGAAAGTGTATGTGGAATATACCCAGGGGTGGCTCTCACAACGCATAGAATTGCAGGGCGGTAATAACGCCGGATGGAGAACAAATCCCAATACTACCGGTAAAGCGGGATGTATGGGCGATATTGGCACGCATGCCTGGCATTTGGCCGAATATGTGACGGGGCTGAAAGTAGAGGAGGTATGCGCTGATCTGCAGACTTATGTGGAGGGACGGCCCGTGGATGACGACGGCTCCGCATTACTGCGTTTCGAAAACGGTGTTACCGGCGTGCTGATGGCTACCCAGATAGCTACCGGAGAAGCCAATAACATCCGCATCCGCGTATATGGCGATAAGGGGGGACTGGAATGGAGGCAGATGGACCCGAACCGGTTGATCCTGAGATGGGACGATAAACCCACACAGGAGCTGTATATGGGAAATAACGAGTTCCTGAGCGACCTGGCCAAATGGAATACCAGAACACCTGCGGGACATCCGGAAGGTTTTATAGAAGCATTTGCCAATATTTACCGGAATTTTGCTTTGACTGTGATGGCCAAAAGAAATGGAGAAGTACCCCTAGGTCTTATTACTGATTTTCCTGACGTGTATGACGGTGTCAGGGGAATGCAGTTTGTGGAAACTATGGTGGAAGCTGGTAAGGATAACGACACAAAATGGTTCAAATGGATAGAATAAAACCTATTTTTGCTAATAAAGTGTATTTTATAGGTGCGTTTTTTTTAATAGAATAAAATTTCGTACTTTTATGGGCAAATAACGGTGGCATATAGATAGAAACTATAATTTGAAACTTCTTATCAAAAATTACAATGTCGAAGCGTGCCAGAAGGGAACGGAGAACAGGTAAAAAACTGCACCAACGAAAAGGTTTTTTCCTTCTCATCGGAATATTCATCGGAATTGTCTTTGTTGCAGCCTTGTATCAGACTTCAGTTTATTTTTCCACGAATGAGTCGTGTATGATGTGCCATGTGCATCCTCATGCGGAAGAGAGTTGGATGTTGTCGGTGCATGTGAATAACTCGAGCGGGGTGATGGTAAACTGTGTGGATTGCCACCTCCCTCCCAAAGACGACACATGGGCTCATTATACGGCAAAAATATCGTTGGGGGCCCGCGACCTGTGGGGATACCTTACCAAAGATCCGGCAGAGATCGATTGGGACAGGAAATCGGAATTGGAACATGCCGTGAAATATATACCCAACGAATCCTGTGTAAAATGTCATCAGAACCTCTTCCCCCAGGGAATAAGCGATGATGGTATCACAGCACATCTCTATCACGAGGAAAATGCCGAAAAGCTCGATTTGCAGTGTATCAGTTGTCACCTTGATGTAGGGCATTATAATCCGAATTACTCCCATGGCCAGATGGTCGGCATTCCCGGGCAGACCTCCACCGCAGCGGTGGATACGAGCTTGTTCTATAAAGAACCTGCCCAGGTCGCCAGCTTTACCAACTATAGGGAACAAATCCCCGGCACGGCCGTCTCGTTCGGGATGATCGCGATCGAGGGAGGAACTTTCAGGATGGGAAGTCCCGAGAAGGAACCTTTCCGTAATCCGGACGAATCGCCGCAGCATGAGGTATCCCTCAGCCCGTTCTTTATGGCAGAGGTGGAAACCACCTGGGATATGTACTGGGCATTCTATGCGGAGACCATGAGCGAAGGACGTACTCCTCCTGAAACAGTCTATGCGAACAACCTGAATGCCATGGATGTGGATGCCATATCAGGCCCTACACCGCCATTCGGTTATCCTGACCAGGGTTGGGGACAGGGGGATCGTCCCGCCATAACGATGACCCATTACGCTGCCGAAACATTCTGTCAGTGGTTATCGGAGAAGACCGGTAAGAAATACCGTCTCCCTACCGAAGCGGAGTGGGAATATGCTGCCCGTGGAGGTACGGAAACACCTTATTTCTTCCCCGGAAGTCCGAAAGATTTTTCAAATCAGGGATTTATGCGGAATGTTTTCAAGCCGAAGACCGACGGCATCACCTCGCACGTGATCTATGACAAAAATAGTAACGGACGTACGCAGCCTCCTTCCGAAGTGATGGCCAATCCTTTTGGATTAAAAAATATGCTGGGGAATGTGATGGAGTATACGGCTGACAAATATGATCCGCAAGCATATGCCAAACGCTCAGGAGTCACACATGATCCCCGCGTGACCGAAGGCGACGAATGGGTGGTGCGTGGAGGACTCTATTCGTCTGATGCGTCTGATGTGCGCAGCGCGAGCCGCAGCCATACGCAACATGAGGCATGGCTGAGGACAGACCCGCAACAACCAAAGAGTATCTGGTGGTATTCCGATATAAAAGGAATCGGATTCCGTGTAGTATGTGAACCGGAATTATAGTGGGAAAGAGGGAAGAGTGGAGAATGAAGAATGAAGAGTGAAGAGGGAAGAGGGAAGAATGAAGAGTGAAGAATGAAGAATGAAGAGTGGAGAATGAAGAATGAAGAGTGAAGAGGGAAGAATGAAGAGTGAAGAATGAAGAATGAAGAATGAAGAGTGAAGAATGAAGAGGGAAGAATGAAGAGTGAAGAATGAAGAATGAAGAATGAAGAGTGAAGAATGAAGAGTGAAGAATGAAGAGGGAAGAGTGATGAATGAAGAATGAAGACTAAATCTGGAATCCTGAAATTAGAAATAAAACTCAATAATCTAAAATAATCAAAGTAATGAAGAAAGAGAACAGTTTAACCCGTAGGTCATTCCTGAAGAGTTCTGCCGTGGCAGGAGCAGTCGGAGTGATCGGTACCGGTTCCGCAGGATTTCTGACATCCTGTAGTGGTGGAGGAAAAGAGGGTAATGCGCCCTTGAGAGAGCCTGGAACTTATTATATCCCCGAACTTCCTGACCTGGCTGCTGACGGGAAAGAGTTGAAAGCAGGTGTCGTAGGCTGCGGCGGACGTGGGTCGGGAGCGGCGATCAACTTCTTGAATGCAGCCAATGGCGTAACCATTGTAGCTTTGGGCGATGTGTTCCAGGACAGGGTGGACGGCCTAGCGGAAAAATTGAAGAATGAAAAAAACATAGATATTCCTGCCGAGAAACGGTTTGTGGGGCTGGATGCCTACAAGCAGGTGATCGATAGCGATATCGATGTGTTGATCGATTGCACGCCTCCTTTCTTCCGTCCGGAACATTTCAAATATGCGGTGGAAAAAAACAAGCATAGTTTTCTGGAAAAACCGATCTGTGTGGATGCAGCCGGTTATCGTACCATCGTCGCTGCTGCCAGACAAGCCCAGGCTAAAAATCTCTCCGTAGTTACCGGAACGCAACGCCATCATCAGCGCGCTTATGTGGAATCTTATAAACAAATTATGAATGGCGCTATCGGTGAAATCACCGGTGGAACAGTTTACTGGAACCAGAGCATGTTGTGGTATCGCGACAGGCAACCGCAATGGAACGACTTTGAATACATGGTACGCGACTGGGTGAACTGGAAATGGCTGTCGGGCGACCATATCGTGGAACAGCATGTCCACAATATCGATGTGTTTACCTGGTTTGCCGGATTAAGGCCCGTCAGCGCTGTCGGTTTTGGTTCCCGCCATCGTCGTGTGACAGGTGACCAGTACGATAATTTCAGCATTGACTTCACCATGGAAAATGGTATTCATATGCATAGTATGTGTCGTCAGATCGACGGTTGTGCTAACAATGTAAGCGAATTTATACAGGGAACCAAAGGATCGTGGTCGAGCAACGGCGGGCATGTGATTAAAGACCTTGCCGGTAACGTGATCTGGCAATATGACAGTGAGGCTGAAAAGACCAGTTTCCAGCAGACCGATCCCTATACCTTGGAGCATGTCAATCTGATCAACTGCATACGGGGTAACAAACCGATTGAACAGGCATCGGAAACGGCCGTGTCGAATATGGCCGGGATCATGGGACGCGAGGCAGCCTATACCGGACAGGAAGTGACGTGGGATATCATGACTGCCGCTCCGCTTGATTATACGCCGGCCGATCTGAATATCGGCAAGATGGATATGTCCGGATTTACAGTACCCGTACCGGGAAGTGGAAAATAAAAAATGACGATTATGGCACTCGACAGGAGAAGATTTTTGAAAACAACCCTCGCCGGGTCCGCGGCCATGGCCATAGGCGGATGCACCTCGTTTGCTTCGGCAAATGGAAAAGAAAACGCTGCTTCCGGTAAGGCGAAACTCAATATCTCTTTTCAGGAAGGGATTGCTCCCGGAGCTAACCTGAATGAAAAGTTTGATTTCATGGAAAAACATGGCGTGGTAGGGTTTGAACCTCATGGGAGAGGAATCCGGGACCGGATGCAGGAGTTCAAAGAAGCCCTTAAAGGGCGTGATATCAAGGTGAGTGTTATCTGCGCCGGTTTCGAAGGTTTCATCCTCTCTACCGATCCGGAGATCCGGAAAAAGTGCCGTGACACGATGGAGGTATTGATGATTGCTGCGGGTGAACTCGAGGCCAAAGGCGTGATCATCGTTCCCGCATTCAACAGTCAGGTACCCGTGATGCCCCATACGCAGGAAACCCGCGACTTCCTCTGTGAACAGTTCGATGAGATGGGCTCCTTTGCCCAACAACACGCAACGACCGTTATTCTCGAACCGCTGAACCGCAAGGAGGCGTTTTACCTTCGCCAGGTGGCTGATGCCGCTTCCATCTGTCGCGATATCAATAACCCCGGCGTGAAATGCATGGGTGACTTCTGGCACATGACTTGGGAGGAAAATTGCGACATGGCTGCTTTCCTCTCTGCCGGAGAACACCTGCAGCATGTGCATGTGGCCAGCAGGAAACGTCGCAGCATGCCTGGGGAAGACGGTGAGGCTGATAATTATGTAAATGGATTCAAGGGGCTCAAGATGATGGGGTATGACAAATATGTCAGCTTCGAATGCGGAGCCCAGGGCGACCGCACCATAGTGGTGCCCGCGGCACTTGAATTACTTCGTAAACAGTGGGAAGAGGCGTGAGATTTCTCTCATCATATAAAGCCGCTATTGTATTGTTGCTCATCTATGCCATGGGTTTGGCAATGGCTACTTTTATCGAAAAGTGGATGGGGGCGCAGGCCGCCAAGATGTTGATTTATTATTCACCACTGTTTTTGTTCCTTCAATTCCTGCTGGTGATGAATTTTATCCTGATCCTTTTCAGTCGTAATTTCATCCAAAGAAAAAAATGGGCCATGGTGGTGATCCATTTCGCCCTTGTGATTATCCTTTTAGGAGCGTTGATCACATTCCTGTTTGGGAAAGAGGGACAGGTGCATATCCGTGAAGGTGAGAAAACCGATCAACTGGTGATGCATACCTCCAAAGGTATTAGGACCGAAACTTTACCTTTTGTGTTGGAACTCAGGGATTTCAGATTGATCCGTTATCCGGGATCCCAGAGTCCATCCTCCTATGAAAGTGATCTGCTGGTACATGTTGATGGAGAGGTACGTGAAGCGAAAGTGTTTATGAACAACGTGCTGGACATAAAGGGATATCGTTTCTTTCAGGCATCCTACGATCAGGATGAGATGGGTACTATCCTCTCGGTGAACAGGGATGTGGCGGGACGTAGTGTCACCTATGCCGGCTATCTGATGCTTGTGGCAGGTTTCATCCTTATCTTTTTTATGCCTAATTCCCGATTCCGTAAGTTGCAGCGACAGTTAAAGGAAGTCAGGAAAGGCATACTTATTCCGGTTCTTCTGATCATCACCACGTGTGGTTGCGCGCGGGATATGCCGGATGGCCCGATGAGCGGTACAGTACAGGCAAACAGGATACCACCGCAACACGCGGCCCGCTTCGGCACATTGCCCGTACAATTCCGGGGACGGACCATGCCTATGAATACATTCTCTTCCGAGATTCTCCGTAAGGTACATAAGAAACAGGCATTTGGTGATCTCAACTCCGACCAGTTTCTGCTCAGCCTGCTTGCTATGCCACGGATGTGGATGCAAGAACCTCTTATTGCCCTGTCGAATAAAGAGATAAGCGCGCGGTATAACCTTCCGGAGGAATACATACCCTATTATCATCTTTTCGACCAGCAGGGAAATTACAGACTGTTACCCCGATTACAGGAAATCTACCATCGGCCGGCGGACAAGAGAACCTCTTCTGAAAAAGAACTGATTAAGCTCGATGAGCGGGTTAATATCCTTTATGAGTTGTTCAATCATACTATGCTGGGAATTTATCCTGATCCGAATGACCCTTCACATACATGGTATGCACCGGGCGATGATCTTTCAGTCTTTTCCCAAGCAGATTCGGTCTTTATTACACAGTCGTTCGAACAATATCTTGCGGAAGTACGGCAAGCGTTGAGAAGTGGTGACTGGAGCAAGGCCGACCATGCTTTGGAAGTAATTGAGGCATATCAATCAGACAACGATAAGGCTTCTTTAATCCGGCCCGATAAATTGCGGGCTGAATTCCGTTATAACCGGCTGGATCTCTTTAACCGCGTTAAAGTAGGCTATTTCATTTCCGGCGGATTGCTGCTCATTATTGCCTTGACGCGATTGTTGGGTGAAAAGCGATGGAAGCGTTATGCAGCTGTTGGGCTCACCGTCGTTATCGTGTTATTGTTCTTTTGCCATATATTCGGCATGGGAATGCGTTGGTTTATATCGGGATATGCGCCCTGGAGCAATTCGTACGAGACAATGGTCTATGTGTCGTGGGCCACTGTGCTGGCCGGTTTTGTCTTTGGACGGAAAAGTACACTCACACGCGCACTCGCCACGCTTTTCGGTGGGGTTATCCTTTTCGTCGCCGCCCTTAACTGGATGGATCCACAGATCAATACGCTGGTGCCTGTGTTGAAATCGCCCTGGTTGATGTTCCACGTAGCGGTGATTGTAGCGGCTTACGGATTTTTTGGTATCAGTTTCCTGTTGGGTATCACCAATCTTTCAATAATGGCTTTTGCCAAGCATGGCCCCCGTTTGCCCTATCGCGTCAAGGAATTGAGTATTATCAATAATATGTCGTTACTCACCGGAGTTGTGCTGATGACTACAGGTACATTCCTGGGCGCCGTTTGGGCTAACGAGTCATGGGGCAGGTACTGGGGATGGGATCCAAAGGAGACCTGGGCGTTGATCTCCATAGTGGTTTATACGATGGTGACCCATCTCCATTTAGTGAAGGGGTGGAATAGTCTGTGGCTTTTTAATCTGCTCTCGGTTTTTGCTTTTGGTTCCGTCCTGATGACTTTTCTTGGGGTTAACTATTTCCTTAGCGGGATGCATTCCTACGGACAAACCGAAGGCATATCTTCCGTTTTTATGTATATTGTGATCGCTTTTGTAATGCTTGGTGTTTTGGGGATTGTTTCTTATAGGAAAAGAGGAAAAGTGATTTAAAGTGGAGAAGTGAAGAAGCGGAAAAGCGGGAAAGCGGAAAAGCGGGAAAGAGGGAAAGAGGGAAAAAGGGAAAAAGGGAAGGTGGAAAAGTGGGAATCTAAAAGTGAAAGTAGATATTAGAACCAAGAACCAAGAACCAAGACTTTTAAATTTCTTCACTTTCCGGTTCCCAGTTCCCAGTTCTCAGTTCCCAGTTCCCAGTTCTCAATTTCCCAGTTCCCAGTTCCCAGTTCTCAGTTCCCGGTTTCCAGTTCTCAGTTCTCAGTTCTCAGTTCTCAGTTCCCAGTTCTCAATTTCTCCGTTCTAATTTCTAAATATTATGCTTCATTGGGGATTTATCGGTTGTGGCGCCGTCACCGAAAAGAAGAGTGGCCCGGCTTTCAGTAAGGTTAAAGAATCGGATGTGGTAGCAGTGATGCGCCGTGACGGTCAAAAAGCGGAAGACTATGCTCGTCGGCATGGGATAGGGAAGTGGTACGATAATGCCGACGACCTGATTAACGATCCGGCAGTAAATGCGATATATGTGGCTACACCTCCGGGTTCACATGCCGAATATGCGGTAGCTGCCATGAAAGCGGGTAAACCTGTTTACGTGGAGAAGCCGATGGCCGCCTCTTACGAAGAGTGTCTTCAGATAAACCGTGTCTCCCGAGAGACCGGTGTGCCCTGTTTTGTGGCCTATTACCGCCGTACTTTACCCTATTTTCTCAGGGTGAAGCAACTGATGGATGACGGACTCCTGGGGAATATTTCTACGGTGCAGATCCGCTTCGCCATTCCTCCCTATAAGGAAGATTACCATCGGGAGTCATTGCCGTGGCGGGTGAAAAAAGATATTGCCGGAGCAGGGTATTTCTATGATCTGGCATCCCATCAATTTGATCTGCTTGATTATCTCTTCGGCGAGATCACCGGTGTATACGGATTTACCAACAATGTGGGGGGATTATATGAGGCGGAAGACAGCCTCACCGCTGCTTTCTGTTTCAAGTCCGGCGTGACGGGCAGCGGAAGCTGGAGTTTTGTTGCGCCTGGAAACAGCCGTACCGACCTGATTGATATCATCGGCACAAAAGGAAAGCTCAGCTTCGCCACTTTCGATTTTGCCCCCATCCTCATGGATACAGCCGCAGGCATACAGGAGTTTCGTGAAGAAAATCCGGAGAATATCCAGTATTATCTCGTTGAAAGTATTGTCAATTACCTGAACGGATGCGGGCCAGAACCTGTCAGCACCGGTATCTCGGCCGCACGCGCCAATTGGGTAATGGATAAAATTCTGGAAAGTTAAATATATAGTGTCCTAAATTTGCAGGTGTAAATTCACTGTTTTGTTTGATTGAATCTGTTTTTTATTTATTTTTGTGAACATAGTAATGTTTTTTTTGTTCTAACTCTAATAATAACAGATATTTCTGTTGTTCAATCTTGTAAGAGTTGATAAAAAAATCACTCATTTAATTAAAATGTTTAACTTATAAAAAAAAGACAGTAATGAAAGTAAATCAAGAAGAAAAAGAAGGGAAAGAGGCTTATGAAAAGCCTGCAATCGCAGTGATTGAAATGGAAACGGAAGGCATCCTGTGTGCCAGTGGTACTGGTCCCGGCTTCGAACCCGGAGGAGAGTGGTAATCAATGATATTTATTTTCCACAGGCCAATCGGAGTGAAAGGAGAATAAACAAGATTGTGATAATCAAAAATTGACTAAAATGAAGAAAATATTTTATCTAATCGGAATTTCAACACTATTCCTGTTTGTTTCATGTAATAATGAGGATATTCCCCGGGATGATGTCCCTCAATCCGTATCTGAGGTAAAGTTATATACACCTGTCATGCAAGGCGTTTTTGGAAAATTCACGGAGTCCAATTCGAATATTGGCACCAGATCGGGAGTCATTGAGGATAATCCTGACTATGCCTTGGGCGAAAAATTTTACTGGCATGACGGAGATCAAGTCAAAATGCTGTTCTTTCCGGGGGGAGATCTCAATGAGGAGCCAATAGAACGTATTTACACGGCGGTGGTTGCCGGGGGTGAAAAACCGGATAAGGCCCCCTTTATACCCGACCCCGGTGCGGAAGGTATCCCTGCCGGGACCTACACTGTATATGGACTTTATCCTGCCGCTGGCTGGACCAGGGAAGGTGCCGTTTACAAGGCTGCGATATTCGAAACGGATATGGGTGGGAATTATATCAGAGAACCATTGCCTATAAGCGAGGCGTCATCCAAACATCTGGGTCGGTATATGTTTATGAAAGCCAAAGCGACAGATGTGGTAATAGGGGAGGAAGGGACTAATATGGTCGATCTATCTTATCAACACCTCGCCTCTGTGATACGGGTTCGTATAACCAATGAAAATCCTCCTTCTGCATATCCGAGATTGTTCCGGATGAGCATGGGAGTGGATGTGGATGGATCAAACGACGGATTTAATGGTCTTTTTAATCCCGAGGACGCTTATCTTGATGGCGGGATAGACGGTGATTTGTTAGTTCCGGGACCAACTTCGAAACTAAATGTAGCAGCAGTGCAAATAGTAAATGATGCATTGAACGGGCTTGATTTTAATCTTTTTATTCCTATCCTGCCTACCGGGCCATTGGGAAGTAGTAGAATTGTATTTCAAGGTCGTGTTTACGTGAATGAAGGTGATGAAGGCTCCTCCTCCTGGGTAAAGACTCCCGTTGTGCCAAAAGATGTAGGGGCCGGTCTTCCGCAAGGTTTTGAAGCAGGCAAGAGTTATACATTCAACCTGACAATACCGACGACAGCGCCTTAAAAAGCATATAGATATTCATTATTTTGGAGAATAATTTTTTCTATCAGGTAGCCGGGCATCGTTTCCGGCTATCTTTTTCTGAGGATTTCGGGAAGGATGCTCTGGGTAATTATACCCCTTTTCTCGTACCGGAAGGGAAGGGCGGTTATCTCTTCCGCCTCTCCGTTGTAGACGATCTTCCTGATAAATACCTTTATGAACAGGTAGGGCAATTCGATAACGACATCGCTGCTATTGGCGTTTTCAAGTCAGAAAACGGATATTTTCGTTTCCACATTGGTTATCCGGGAAGCAGAAGTTATTGCGCGATGGATGTCGATGCTGCTTTTCGGGTGGCACAGGTGAAACTTCCTGCCGGCGATAAGCACCGTTTTTTCTGCCTCAACAACTGCCTGATGCTGCTTTATGCGTTTTCTACAGCGAACCTTGATACGCTGATGATGCATGCTTCGGTTATTAAAAATGGAGCCGATGGTTTTATGTTTTTGGGTAAAAGCGGTACCGGAAAGAGCACGCATAGCCGGTTGTGGTTAGATCATGTAGAAGGGAGCGAGTTGTTGAACGACGACAACCCGGTAGTACGCGTGTTCGATGGAAAAGCCATTGTGTACGGTACGCCGTGGAGTGGTAAAACCCCCTGTTACCGCAATGAAGAGGCTTTGTTGAAAGGGATTGTAAAGTTGCAGCAGGCTCCTCTGAATCAAATTAAAACCTTATCTTTGTTGCAGGCTTATGCCATAGTGCTCCCGGCCTGTTCGAGTATGCGGTGGGAAGAGGAGATCGCGTCGGGTATACATCGCGCGGTGGAGAAACTAATCGGCATGGTACCCTGCTACCGGCTGGAGTGTCTGCCGGATAAGGCCGCGGCAGATTTGTCGGCCTCCACGATAAAGAAATAACAATGCGGAGTGTCACACTGTCCAATGAAGTGATGCTTCCGGAAGTGGCAAGGATGCTTTCGGAAGGTAAACAAGTTACCATCAGGGCTAAGGGGAACAGTATGCTTCCTTTCATCGTGGGTGGAAAGGATAGTGTGGTGCTGGAAGGAAAAGGTCTCTATGGTGTGGGTGATATAGTGTTGGCGGAAATAAGGCCGAAGCTATTTGTTCTGCACCGTATCCTGAAGATAGATGATGAACAGGTTACCCTGATGGGAGATGGCAATATTTCAGGAATGGAACAGTGCCGCAGGGAAAATATTTGCGGTCGGGTCATAACCATTATCCATAAAGGAAGGCAGATTGATTGCGATAGCAAAAAGTCGCACCGCAAAGCCCGCCTGTGGAAAAGTCTCTTGCCGGTAAGAAGATATTTATTGGGAATATATAGACGAATAATATAAAGACTATGCGAATAAAACAAGGATTTAAACTCCGTACTGTGGGCAAGGAGTATATTGTGGCCGGGGAAGGGCTGGCTCAGATAGATTTTAATAAATTGATTTCCCTCAACCGTTCGGCGGCTTATTTATGGCAGGAAGTCGAGGGAAAGGATTTCGATGAACAGACCCTCGCGGATTTATTGGTGTCGAAATATGACATTCCAGCCGGACAGGCGTTAGCTGATGCCGCCGATATAGCAACAAACTGGATCGAAGCTGGCATTGCGGAAAGATGAGTCGTGCAGAGGAACAATTTTTCGCCCTGTTGCAGTCGGGATTATGGGGTACTCCGGTGGACACTTCCCTGTTCTGCCGCGACACGGACTGGCCGGCAATCCTGAAAATAGCCGTTATGCAAACGGTGAGCGGTATTGTTTTCGATGGTATATCGGGTCTCTCTTCTGAACTACAGCCTCCGGCCACAATCATGCGCCGGCTTTATCAGACGGTTATCCGCATAGAACAAAGCCATGAGTTGTTCAACGAACGGTTGACCCGCATGATAGCTTTGCTGCAATCCGGAGATGTCCATCCCATACTGCTCAAAGGGCAGGGAGTGGCACGCAATTATCCGAATCCTGTCCGTCGCCAGTGTGGCGATATAGATTTATACATCGGGAAGAAAGACTACAAAAGAGCGTGTGAATTGGCTCTTGGGAGGGGAATTGTTTCCAATGGCATATTAGAAAGCCATAAACATTTTCATTTCGACTGGGATGGCGTGAAAATTGAACTTCATCGTGTCGTTGAAAAGCTTCCTGATCCATTCAAAAACAAAAGATTTCAGTGCTGGACTCAATATCATTTGCAAAAAAATAAATTGAATGTCTGGAATTTGAATAATACGGAGGTGCTGCTTCCGCCGGCAAATTTTGATGCCTTATATATCTTTAATCATGCTTTCCATCATTTTATTTCGGATGGAATAGGGTGTCGTCAATTGTGTGACTGGGTAATGTATCTCCATAGATTTCATGCTCAAATAGACAGGCAGGAGTTAATGAAGGACCTTAACGATTTCCGGTTGTTGCGCGCATGGCAGATTTTCGGTTATATAGCCGTACACCAGCTGGGTCTGACAAAAGAAGAATTTCCATTTTATACTGACAAATTCAGGGAAGCATCTCAAAAAATAATATTGAGAGATATCCTGTTACTGGGTAATTTCGGACATTATGATCCGAAATGGAAGACACGTCCCCCCGGTTATCTATCCGGGAAACTGCACAACTTCAGGATGAAAAACCGGAGAGCACTGAAACTATTTTCGATCATCGGGGAAAATGTGTCACTCTACTATATTTATTATTTAGTCATTGGCATGCAGCAAATAGTAAATGACAAATTTAATAGACATTGAACCGTGATAGTCGACAGTATACGACAGCTCCTGAAATATTTGCAAGGCATACGTTTTCGCATCGTGCTGAATAGCCTGGCAGGTATCTTGAATGTCTGTGCCGGCCTATTCTTTGTATGGGTCTCAAAACAACTGATCGATATCGCCACCCGTTCCATGGAAGGGAACATGACCCACTATATAGTGCTGCTGATAGCGACTATGTGCAGTCAAATTCTCTTGTCGGTATTGAAGAATCGCCTGGAAACCGAGACGGATATATATTTCAAGAACAAATGGCGGCACAATCTTTTTTCCCATCTGATGATCAGCGCGTGGAATGGCAAGGAGAGTTTTCATAGCGGCGATGCTGTCAACCGTATTGAAGAAGATGTGCGGGTAGTCGCCGAGGGTATATGTAAATCAGTGCCTGCGGTAATTATCACTTCTTTCCAGTTTCTGGGCGCCTTTCTTTTCCTAAGCAAACTCAATACCCGATTGGCCTGGACGCTTATTTTCATTATGCCCCTATTTTTGGTGTTGAGCAAAGTATATGTAAAACGGATGCGCCGCTTCACAAAAGAGATACGTAACCTGGACAGCCAGGTGCAATCCCATATTCAGGAGAAATTGCAATATAAGGTCTTGATCCAGACCCTCGCGCAAAACATCCCGGTGGCCGACAAGCTCGATGCTATTCAATCCATATTGTATAACCGGGTGATGAAGCGCGCAAACTTCACCGTCTTCTCGCGCATGCTGATCATGGCCGGATTTGCCACAGGTTATCTCATTGCTTTCCTCTGGGGAATAAAGGGTATCTATGAAGGTGCCATCACATTTGGGATGATGACGGCCTTCCTGCAACTGGTCGGACAGATCCAGCGTCCGCTGGTGGAGCTCAGCCAGTATATACCTTCTTTGGCACATACGATTACTTCTGCTGAAAGGCTGAACGAACTGGATGACCTGACCACTGAGGTGCAGGGTGAACAAGAGATGCTCGACGGACAGGTGGGTATACGTCTTGAAAATATTTCGTTTGCTTATCCCGATGGTAAAAGACAGATAATAGAGCATTTATCGTATGACTTCACACCCGGTAGCCGCACCGCAATCGTGGGTGAAACGGGGGTAGGTAAAAGCACCCTTATACGGCTGATGCTTGCCTTACTCCAACCCCGGGAAGGAAAGGTCTGTTTGTATAATTCCATGCGGGAACGGGAAGCCACTCCGCTCACACGCTGTAACCTGATATATGTCCCCCAGGGAAACACTTTGCTTAGCGGAACCATACGTGATAATCTGCTGTTGGGTAATCCGGATGCCACAGACCAGGAACTCCGGAAAGTGTTAACGACTGCGGTTGCTGATTTCATATACGACCTGCCTGATGGGTTGGATACCCTTTGCGGGGAGCGTGGAACGGGCTTAAGCGAAGGCCAGGCTCAACGTCTCTGCATAGCACGCGGATTGTTGCGACCGGGAAATATACTGTTGTTAGACGAATTCAGCTCTTCTCTGGATAGGGAAACTGAACGTCTGCTTATGGAACGCCTTATCTCTCAGGCCGAAGATAAAACCCTGATATTTATCACACACAGGGAAATCGTGGCACAATATTGCGACCAAACAATCAAGTTGGAGCGGAAAGACAGTGAATCATCCTACGCATAACATATACCCTTTTCGTACTATCGATACTATTTTTAGTGATTTGTCGGATTGCGACGCACGCCGCGGATAAGTTACCTGTACATTATCGAATTATTTACAGCACCACCTCAATTTCTGCGTTTTTCCCTCCATATCTGCCAGGAATTGACGAGATTCTGCCAGAGCACATACATCCCGGGGCCGAGTGTGGCAAGCGGGTTCAGATAAGTTTGTGTAAGCCAGATGGCGAGTACGGTATTTTTTTGTCCCAGTCCCTGTCCTCCGGCTACGGTCTGTCCGAAGCGCCGACCGATTTTTCGTCCGAGATAGAATTGCAGGAGGCAGATTATCAATGAAACCACACCGATCATTATCTCAAGGCGGTAATGATCATCACCTTGCATCCGCACGTAATAAGTAATATTGCCTATTACGATAGTGAGGGCGACTGCCCACAGATAGAAAGAGACGATCTGTGCCGATTGGATTTTTTTGTGTATTCGGGGTGCCGATTTTCTCAGCAACAATGCCGCCAGGAACGGTATAACAAGTATAGGCATGACACTGCGGAAGATATGCCAGAAAGAAGCGGCCAATGGAATGGATTCACTGCTTTTCCCTACCAGGGAGAGAAACAGCGGGGCGATAAGAGCCACAGTGAGGTTGCTGATAATGGCATACGCCGCGGTCATTGCGATGCTGCCTCCCAACATTCCTGCCACGACGGGCGCGGAGGTTGCCGTTGCTGTCAGCATACAGATCATGGCCGCTTGCGCAAGTGTCTCGTTGAACGGCCGGAGGGCAAGGTAGATAAGCGCGCTGCCTACATATTGGATAGAGAGCAGGATATAATGAAATTTGGTAGGCCTGATATCGCTCCATCTCACCCGGCTATATGTGATGAAGAGCATCATCGCCAACAGATAGGGAATAAAGGGGGAAAGTACCGATAATCGCGTGTGAAACGCAATCCCCAGCGCCATCGCGATGGGGAGCAGGTATTTCTCTATATATTTCCGCATATATTCATATAGTGTGAATTGACAATCATCAATTATCAATGACCAATTGATTGTTGGATGAATGTGCCGGTTGTTATTTATTTGCAGCTATGGTTGTAAGTGCCTGATTGGTAATTGGTGATTTGTGAGGTGATTAGCAATTAATTATAGTAATTGCCCGGTGTGGTGGAAGTGTCCGACTTCCGGAGCATATCTTTGAAGTGGATATCGGTCATCCATTGTTTTCGGTTGAACACATAATCGGAGATGAACCGGTCGATCTCCGGCAGAAACTCCTGCATGGGATATTCCGACACTTCGTGTCCGATATCTTCCATACTGTAGAACATGTAAGGATACCGTTCGCGCCTGAATTTCTTCGCCAATGGTTTTGAACCAAACATACCGAGATTGAAAAACCGTGTCTTGCCATAGGGTACCAACCTATCGGCAGTGCCATGGAAGAAAAGGGTCGGAGCAGGCGGTTGGGTGTAGGACGGTACTCCTTCGGTACTGAAAATAGCACCGGCAAAGGAGATGACACCTGCATAGCGAAAGTCGTCCGGTAACACATTCGCCGAGGGATGGTTATCCCTGTTCTCATAGTCGGCCTGTAATACGGTGATGGCGCCCGCGCTTGATCCGCTGATAATGATCAGTGACGGGTCGATATGTAGCTCTGTCGCATTCTCAAGCAGATAGTGGGTGGCCGAATAGAGATCATCGACCGCCATGGCAATGGCGTTGCGTAGCGGCTTGGTATTGAATACCCCGGGTGCCTTCTGCTCTTTCATTCCCAGGCGGTAATCAATGGAAACGACGGTGAATCCCTTTTTAACGAAATAATTGAAAAAGGGATGATAGAGTGCCGCACCCCTTTCACCATTTTTGAATCCGCCACCGAAAACAAACAGCAGACAGGGTTGCGGTTGCAGGGTCGTGGAGTCGCTTTGATAAATATCCATCCTCAGTTCTTGCCCCGTCTTTTCAGCATAGAGACGTGTCTCTTTCCGCACTGTTTGCCCGAAAAGGGTCAGTGTCAGGAAAAGGAGGGCATTCAAAAGAAGTAGTTTATTAGTCATAGAATAGGTGAGTTATAAATTACCAATTACCAATTACCAATTACTAAGTAGCATATCGTTCAACCCATGAATCAGCACATCAATGAATTTATTGGCATTCCTTTCCGAAAGATTGCGCCCAGTTCCCGAGGATTGGGACAAATTATCCCGATTTATCGGGGGGATATCAGTCCATTAAGAAATCGGTAACCAGTTTCAATACTTCCGCTTTCGCCTGATTGTAATCGCCGTTATAGACCGTCACGTCGAATTGCGGAGCAAAGCTCATTTCATATTCTGCTTTCGCGAGGCGGGATTCGATCACTGCCGGAGTGTCGGTTCCCCGTTTTTCGAGCCGTTCACGCAGCACCTTTACCGATGGCGGCATCACAAAAATGCTCAAGGCTTGGTCGCCGTATATCTTTTTGATGTTTAATCCGCCAATGCAATCCACATCAAAGACAACATTCATCCCTTCGGCGAGAATGCGGTCCACTTCGCTTTTCAGTGTGCCGTAGAATTTATCTTTGTACACCTCTTCGTATTCGAGGAACTCGTTGTCAGCAATACGTCTGCGAAATTCTTCGGGCGTGAGGAAATAGTATTCAACACCGTTTTTTTCTTCCCCGCGTGGTTTACGGCTGGTTGCTGAGATGGAGAACCGGATATTCAATCCCTGTTCCAGTAAAAATCTTATTAATGTTGATTTTCCCGCACCCGAAGGCGCTGAGAAAATGATCAGTTTGGCCATCGTCATTCCGTTTTCCGTCATTGGCATTCAAAGCTTTGCCGGTAATTTATAGTACATTTAAAATTTGCTCTTTGATTTGCTCCAGTTCATCTTTCATTTGTACCACGATCCGTTGCATTCCCGATTGGTTGGACTTTGAGCCGAGAGTATTGATCTCGCGGCCAATCTCCTGCGCGATAAATCCGAGTTTTTTTCCCTGAGGCTCTTTCTCTTTCAGCGTGGAGATGAAATAATCGAGATGATGTGCCAGCCGGTTTTTCTCTTCATTCAAGTCCAGTTTCTCGATATAGTAGATCATTTCCTGTTCAAACCGATTTTTATCGTACTCGATCCCTTCCAAGCCGTTTAATCCCTCACGGATACGGCTTTTGACCTTTTCCACCCGTTCTTCCTCAAACGGTTCCACGGCTTCCAGCAGGGTGCGGATATTGCTGATCTTGGTTGCCAATACCCGGGCTAACATTTCCCCTTCCTGCCTGCGGAAAGCAATGGTATCGTCCACAGCCTGGTCCACGGCTTGTTCAATAACGTTCCACTCCTCGTCGCTCAACTCCTCCTGTTCCTGTCTCATCACATCCGGCAGGCGCAACAGTACCGGAAACCATTCCTGTGGCGGGGGGATATTCAACTGGTCCGCCAGACCCGAGATTTCCCGGTAATACTGGCCCAGCACGTTATAATCGATCTTCGATGTCACATCTTTGGCTATCACCTCCACATTCATGGAGAGGTCCACTTTGCCGCGCACAAGACGGCGGGCTAAAGAGTTCCGCAGGGCAATTTCTTTTTCGCGATAGGCCGAGGGAAGACGTGTAAACAAGTCAAATTGCTTGCTGTTTAATGATTTTATCTCAACTGTTATTTTCTTGTTCGGGAGTTCTGCCACGGCTTTGCCATATCCCGTCATTGAGTATGCCATTTTGTATGCTTTTAATAAAAATGTACTATTCCCGCCATGGCATAACACAAGTAAACCCGGCCACGCTCATTTTGATTAATAACTATTGTCCGGAGCAATGCTTCAAGCCAGCTTGACATTGCTCTCACTTAACCGTTATTTTAATGAAATAGTTATGCAAAGGTAGCGATTTTCGACATATTTCGGTCTCTTTGCGTGGTGAAAGTTAGAGGGTATCATTCAGGCATTCTCTATCCGTTTCTTTTGGTATTCTTCCTCTTTCATGCGACGGTCGGCCTTGTCACGCTCGTCGGCCAACCTTAAAAGTTTGCGCGCTTCCACAAGATTGGATACCAGAAGAACGATGCAGGCCACAGTGGCGAGATATTGTATGGATCCGGGGATAAATACTTCGACGGTGATAATGGTGCCTAATACCAATCGCACCTCTGTGGGACCGAAAATCCCCGAATCGATAGAGTACTTATTGACTATCTTATACCGTAGTTGGGCGGTGATCATCTCCCATCCGTACAGAATGACGAAGAAAAAACCTGCATATTTCCACCATCCGGGAGCATACATAGTGTAGCCGAATCCGATAAGGAAAGTACCGATCCAGTCTACCGTTACATCGAGTGAGAAGCCATACCATTTGCGGGGTTTGTTGCGGTAGTAGGCTAACCGTCCGTCGAGTGAGTCGCCCACCCAGTTGATGGCGAAACCGATAAGGGACAACAGAAGCCAGTGGCGATGCAGGAAGGCTCCCATCACAAAACTGCCAGCTACTGTCAGGTTACCGAAAAAACCGATGGCTGTGAGGCCGTCGGAAGAGATCCATGAAGGTATTTTTTGTACCAGATAGGCAATTGTTTTCTGTTCCCATTCGCGAAGTATATTCGTTCTCCGACGATCACTGGCGATAAGCCTGAGTGATTTCACCATTTCTCTTCTGTTATTCTTCATATGACTTTCCATTTTAATATTACCGTATCTTAATTGGAACGGTTCTTTGAAAAAAACGCCGAACTATTGCCATTGCAAATGTAGTCAATAAATTGAATGTTGCGGTTCTGTTACGAGAAAAAGTTTAATAAGATTTGAATAGTCTGTTTATTGAATGAAAAAGCCGCTCTTTACGGAAGCGGCTTTTGTAAGATCGGAAATCCTATTTATTGTTCACTATTTTCATTTTCATCGGTAGGAACAATCAATTTGTAACCTTTACCGTGGATATTGATAATCTCGATATTGGGCTCAGGTTTTAGCAATTTACGCAACTTGGTGATATACACGTCCATGCTGCGCGCGTTGAAATAGGTGTCCTCTTCCCATATTTGTTTCAGGGCATGATTCCGTTCCAGGATATCATTTGCATGCGCGCAAAGGAGCGAAAGCAACTCCGATTCCTTGGTGGTGAGTTTTGTCTGGGTGTCACCAATGGAAAGGATTTGCTTTTGGGTGTCGAATGTCATTGTGCCAAAGCTGTAGACTTGTTGTTCTTTGCTTTTCTTGCCTTTCACACGGCGGATGATCGCTTCAATACGAAGCACCAACTCTTCCATGCTGAATGGTTTGGTGATGTAATCATCGGCACCTGCTTTGAACCCTTCCAAGACATCTTCCTTCATATTTTTTGCAGTCAGGAAGATCACGGGGATTTCTGTATTGATGGTTCTTATTTCTTTTACAAGCGTAATTCCGTCTTTTTTAGGCATCATCACATCCACGATGCAAAGATCATACTTCGTCTTCACAAATCCTTTGAAACCGGCTTCCCCGTCGGGAAACAGATCGGTGTCAAACCCTTTTGCCTGGAGATATTCTCTCAGCAACATGCCAAGATTCTCATCATCTTCGCATAAAAAAATTTTTAACTTCTCTTCCATATCATTTTTGTGTTATTACGGGTAAACTTATTATAAATTTTGTTCCTTTTCCTAATTCACTGTCGGCACGAATGGTGCCGTCCATGTCAGTCACGATTTTTTTCACGTATGCCAGCCCCAGGCCGAATCCTTTCACATCGTGACGGTTGCCGGTAGGCACGCGATAAAACCGGTCAAATACTTTCTTCGCATCCTCCTTTCTCATTCCGATCCCATTATCCTCAATACTGATAATGATCTTGTTCCCTTCGTTTCTTGTGCGGATCATTAACTCCGGCGGAACATCCTTCTTCTTATATTTCAGCGCATTGTCGAGGATGTTGAAAATCACATTGGTGAAATGCATCTCGTCCACTTTAATGGTGGATTTCTCCGCCTGAAGGTCGATGTCGAGGGTCCCTTCCAGTTTTTCCACTTTCAACACATGCGTATTGGCCACACTCACCACCAGATCGTTGGCATCGATTTCTTTCATTTTCAGCGTGGCCTTCTGCTTGTCGAAAAGTGACATCTGCAGCACCTTTTCCACCTGAAAACTCAATCTTTTGGTTTCGTCGTGGATCACACCGGTGACATGTTTGAACACTTCGGGTGATTTCAGTATCGATTCATCCTTGAGCATCTGTGATGCCAGCGAGATGGTAGAGACGGGTGTTTTCAGCTCATGCGTCATATTGTTAATAAAATCGTTTTTCATTTCAGACAAACGCTTTTGCCTGAAGAGTGATACCACCGTAAATATAAACGTTATCAACAGGATAATCGTGAATATAAGCGACGGTATAAAGAAAGAAAGTTCGCCGTACACATAATTACTTCTCGTCGGGAAATAAACCCTCAGCCTGTTTAATTTTGCCGGCGGGTCTTTGGGAAACAGAATCTGATTGTAGATCGCGTCTTTCTGCTTTGTGGAGAACCCCGGTGAGGAGTAAACCACTTTGTTGTTGAAATCCACAATCTGAAAACTGAATGGCACATTCAACCCATTGTATGCCAGTTCGGATCGAATGTGTCGCTCCACGTCGTTGAAATCCACCCTTTTTTCAATCGGTTCATCACTTGCGCGTGTCATTATGTCCAGGATGACTTCATCCAGCAATTGACGTTCATGCAGATAGCGTTTCTGCAGAGATTGCTGCAAGTCGTACTGTGTCCTGGAGATGGTGCTGGAACCCTGGTTAGGGGATAAAAACACACTTTCCCGCTGTTGCCGCGGACGCGCCGACTGCCGTGCCCTGCTCAGTTCGATTCTTGTTTCACTTCCATCGGGGCTGGTA
The DNA here is from genome assembly GCF_003712195.1 of Proteiniphilum sp. X52. GTDB lineage: Bacteria > Bacteroidota > Bacteroidia > Bacteroidales > Dysgonomonadaceae > Proteiniphilum. The sequence goes on from NZ_RDSD01000012.1 coordinate 28,855, forward strand.
ATCGTGGTACTGCTGCTTTTATTGGTGATGCTTGGCGAGATTTGCGGTCCGTTGTATTGTGAATACCTGTTTTCCGATTCAATCATATCCTGTTCCAGGTATCTTCGTGTTTGATCCTTTTCCAGGTCTTTCATCACGTTATACAGGCTTCTATTCACCTGCTCGTCGAATTGCTGAGTACGAATATCCAGACTGGTGCTCATATACCTGACCTGCAGGAATAACAATACAAAAAACGCGGTGAACATCACGATAGCAAGCAACCAGATAGTCGATTTTTTCATACACTTCTTTTACTTACCTCCGTTTTAGTGATAATTTTATTTCAAAGATCGTCTCTCTTGATTTTAATTTAACAAATAAACCGCTTTTTTGTTTAACACTTGTCCTTAAAATTAAAAAAAATCGTAATGGGATGGCTTTTACAACATAAATTAACAGAATGCCTTCAATTACGTATTCATTTTAGGATTTCTTTGGCGTGATCGAGACACATCACCACATCACATCACCGCGTCCTCACATCAATTTTGATCCATATTGAATCGGAGGCTTATTCCCGCGCTGGTGGTTGAGGTGGGGTAGGAACCCGATGAGACAAGCGGGCGGTGAACCATCTTGTCAAAAAAAGCACGCAAGGTGACCAACCTGCTTAATGAATAGTCGACGGAAAAGCTGACAGTGGTTGTCTTGATGCCGCTTGTGGCCTGCGTAAACCCTTCTTCAATTCTTCTGATCAGCGCATGGGTGATTTTCCGTGAAATATCGAGGCGGATATTCAGATCGTTACTGAACACGGCCCTCCTGTCGTCCGGTGGTGTCTCCCCGGCCGTTTTACCCGCGGAGGGTTTCCGGCGCTCTCTTTGCTTGGAATGATCCCCAAGGCCAATGACGCGGTTGAAGTGCTGGATACGGTATCCCAGACCGGTCACAATATCGCGGTCACTCGTCTCCACAACCTGATAGGAAGCAATGTTGAGGTTGAGCGCTCTGCTCCTGTTGATCCTGAAATGGAGGCTTATGTTGTTATCCCATACTCCCCGGGCTTCGATCAGTGGATTGAAACTCTCCTGAATACTTGCGGAAGATATGTTGAATGGAGAGGAGGGGATAGGAGAGCCGGATACCGCGTCGCGTATATACCCCAGCTCGCTTCCAGGGGAGAGAGGCACCCAGCTCATAAAGGATTCGAACGATCCGATCCTGTACTGGGAAAGGTATTGATGGGTGAGGGTGAGCGACTGCATATGTTCACCCAGTTGAGGCAGCAGTCTTATCAGGTTATACGAGACAAGCCAGTTGGGCAATAGCGCGGAGATATCCGGAAAAGGAGTGAGCCCCACCGATTCCGGGTTTTTGCCTGTGTAAGCGGCCAGGAAAGCGGGGATAAGCACATCGGCCGAGTTGATATCCACGTCGCCCGTACTGCTGTCGAAGGGTTTACCCTCGTAGTCGCTCCCGGCAAGGAATCCTCCTGTCGGGTAGTTTGTGCCTGCGTATTGTTGCCTGGTACGTTCCGCGATGATGTGCCGGTTCTCGAGGAACTTTTCGAAGGCGGGTGAACGGTAGTTGTTGTCTGCCTGGGATGTTTCAAAAGCCGAAGAAAGGGTCTGTACGGTCATGGCGAAACTGCCACCCCTCTTTTTGGGCATATCGTCGAACATATATTGGATTTCTGTACGATGATTTTTTTCATACAAGGCATTCAGGTCTATCCTTAGGCCCGGAAGCGGCTCTAAGGAGGCATCGAGGCGCAGATTCCTGGTTTCGTTATAGATCGCCGGGGTGATGTTGTTTTCGTTGAGCACAAGCAGGTTATTGGTTTTCAACTTCTCGACGAACCGCTCGCCACCCTCTAGCCCGAAAGCAAACTTCCATCCGGGTTGTAGCCTTCCTGGCATGTGAGCCTGCCCCAAAAAGTCGCCGATCATTCCCTCAAAGCCGGGGATATCGCTACGCGACCGGTATCCCCAATTGACGCTGACACTGCGGAGCATCATCAGCGTCTGTGCGGCATACCGCGCAAAATCCTGAGCGGTGCTGTTCCATGCTCCGGGAGGGGTGGCGGCCTGGCGTATGTTTCCCCCGTTGCCTTCCCTGTCGTCGTTTTGAGGGTGCCATTCACCGGCAAAACGGTTGTTGACCTCCCGTAAAAAGGGAATTTTATTGTAGAGCGATACCATGTTGAAACGATGGTTGAGTGTGAACGAAAGGTCGTTCTGCAAAAAATTGCCAATCCTCTCGTCTTCTATCATCGCGCCTCGTTCCCAGCTGTAGCGGGAGTGATAGGCCGCACTGGAGCTAATCCAGTCGAGCAGTGGAATATGGGCGAACGGCAGGGTGTAGGTCACGTCGGCCGTCTGCGCGTAGTTCAGCGGTTTTCCCAGTTCGCGGATGCTCCGCATCACTGAGTCTTTCCATATCGAGTAATCGTTCCTGTTAAGCGCTTTGTTCACCTGCAGATAAGGTTCCTCGATCTCGGCGACGGTACCCGACCGGAAAGCGGTTCTCAGGTTGCGCGTCAGATCCCAGGTAATGGAGATATCCCGATTCCAAAAGAAATTACGGCTGAACGACAAGTATTTTTGCCCTGCTTGTGTGATCCCCTCGGCATAGGCGTTCAGGTCGCGTAACTGCACCTCTTCATAATGGCGCCTGAGATCGGAGCTGAGCCGGATATTATTGGGCAGGTAATTGAGGTGCATTGCCCGGAGCGGTTTTGTCCAACCGGAATTGGAGTTGCTGTTCTTGAATGGTTCCCAGGTCTTGGTCTGTGGTGTGTAGTCATAATTGGCCTGGATCCTGAAGTCTCTCACAGTGGCATATTCGGTATCGGGGCTTCGGCGTTGGTTTTCGTTGCGGGCGTAGGTAAAACTGAAATTGGCCGGGTCATAAGGCATCGGCTGTTTACTTTTGATATCCATCTTCACGTTGCTGAGGCTGAGGCTCACATCTTTGATGCCTGTGGTGGCGATTCGCCGTATCGAGTCGCGCAGGAGCGGTGTGGCGGATTGTTGAAGGGATTCTGACAGGAGTATATCCTGGTTGAAGGGATCGTAGAGGGGGGCGGTGAGTTGGTTGGAGTAGGAGAAGTAGAGAGGTGCCGACAGCTTGACCTGTTTGGGAAGAAAGCGTCCCATTTCCAGATTCAATGCCAGTTGTACTGATGTGAAATCATCGTCGCGTCGTTGCAATAGGCTTTGGCTAAGTGCTCCAAAGCCGGCCGTCTCTTTCCGGCCGGAGAAGCTGACTGTCCCGATGTCGGACAGCGCCAGTTGCACATTTCCTTGTGCCGCCCAGCCTCCTTTCTGGTCGAATTCGCTCAAACGTAGTTCGTTGACCCATATTTCCGCCGACCTGTGACTGTCGGTGTTATTTCTGATGCCGATCATCAGTACTTTTACTTCGGCCAGCGACGGATTGCCGGTGATGGTGATCCTGTTTCCCTGCTTCTCGGGATCGTGGCGTGTGTAAGGTGTGAAAAAGGATACTCGGTCATCGTGTTGTTTGTCCGCATTGCGTGCTAATTTCAGGTTGGTAAGCAGCGCAAGCGGGAAATCGAACATATTCTCTCCGGGCCACACCTTTTCCTGATCCGGCAGGTTGTTGGAGCTGTATTGCCCCTCGGGGGTGAGCCGCAGAGGGATCTCGTATTCATAGTAATTATTCCTGTAATCCGATCCCAGCCGCAGGAAGATAGAGAGGTCGCCATCCTGTAGGGTTCCCGGATCTTCAGGCAACCGTTCCGCGTGGACAAACATCTGCAGGCGTTTGTATCGACGCAGGTCGTACATGCTGCCCTTATAGACTGCGCGGCTGTCATCCGGATCGAGACCGGTCACTTTCAGGGAGAGCGACTGTTCATTTTCCTGCCGTAGTTGGGGTTGTCCCGGATCGAGAATGCGGGTGACACCCGGCGGAAGGACATAATTGACTGGCGCGCGGCGGCCGTTCTCCTCGATATTGACCGTGGAGATATCGAGGTTGCCCGATCCTTTGACCGCTCCACCGGAGGCGAGATCATTGCGGTAGTTCCTCCATTCGCTCCGTTTCAGTTCCAGAGTGGCAAAGCGCAGGAATTGCGGTTCTTCGAAACCGGTAAGGAACATCCGCATAAAACGGATGTTATTGAACCCCTCTATATTGCCTGTTTTTACCTGATATTCGCGGATAGGGATTTTAAATTGATACCAGGTGACCTTCCCGTCCGTTCCGTTTCGTAGCCGTACGCTCGTTTCCCGTTTGTCTGCGATGAAATTGGTTCCCACCTCCATCGCTTCGGGGCGGAGGGAGATTTTGTACTGGTAATAGGACTCATTCTCATTGAGGGTGTTGTCATTGTCGATATCTTCTACGTCGGGAGTGGCCCGTGAGGCTGAGGAATAGGAATTCCCCTCTTCCGGGGAGAGTGAATTTCCTTCTGTGCCGTTGAAATACTTATACCGGTCGAGGATACTCAACTGTTGCCTGTCCTGTTCCGTTCCCCGGTAATGGCGGAAACGGTCCCCGGCCGGATCATTGAGCGGTGAATGGGCATCTTCCCGCATCCGCGAAAGGGTTTCACCCGACAGGCGGGGACGCAATGTTTCCAGATAATCCCTGTAAGCGGGATATGATTTTTCTTCTTCGCTGCTCAAGCCGTTCAGCCCCACATCCTGTAGCCGGCGGGATTCGTCGCCTCGGGAATTGTCGAAAGCATACACGGTGGACTGGCGCTTGGGGTACTTTCCCCATACCGAATAACCTACGGCTGTGGTATCCCCGTCGACCGGCAGTCCGTTCTCAAAGAATTTCTTGCCGTCTTTCAACACATCTTCCGATATTTCCCCCAGGTTAAAATAGAGGTCGCCCCCTTGTGAGGTGCCCAGCGTGTCATTCACGAAAGGATCCATCAGCCAGAACTCTATGTATTCGATATTGGCCGCTTCAAAATCGCGGACATCCATCCGGCGTGTAATGCCACCCCAGCGGTCCTGTGGATTGAGGAGCCTGCCCTCACTGTCCACGTTGGTGTCGAGGTTATAGGGTCCCCGCTCGTTAGGATAGTAAGAGAGATTGAGTACCGGGATGGTGGCGGGTTGCCCGAAATAGGCATCCCTGCCGGGGAATATCTCCCGTTCATAGACCTCCCGCACGCGGTGGTCGGAGAGCTGTTTGGCGTCGTTCCTGATATGGGAGGGGGTGAGTCCCGAGTTTCTGTAGGTGAACATGCCGTCGATATGGAACCACGCCAGTTGCGCCCGGTTTTTGCCGTATTCGATATTGTTGGAAAGAGTCGCTTCGGGAAATAACCCGGTGGAGGTGTTGTTATAAGGTGTGGCGGCAAGCGACCAGGTGTAAGGGTTGCGGAGGTCGATCCCTGAAGCGGAGGACTCGAAATCGTCGAGATAGGAATAACCGCCCAGGTGTTTGTTTTTGTAATGTCCCGCGATCAGATGGGCAAATTCCAGCCTGGCCGATAGTTGGGAGGGAGCGGTAGCTTCCACGAACGGCAGCAGGTTGAGCAGGTTGGTCAGCGCGATGGACTCTTTTTTATAATCCATGTTGAGTCCCCACAGGGTGTTTTTTGCCGACTCATCGCCAAAAGCGGTTTTCATGATAAGCGGTTTTTCGTAATAGTGCATCAGCGTGGCACCGGCGGAGAAATTCTTTGAGAAGTTGTAAAGTAGATTCACCCCCATCAGCGTTTTGCGTTGCGTCTGTGATGCCATCCGGTTTTCGAGTGTGACGCTCACAGGGGTGCCGGCATCGATGATTGACCGGTTGATAATACGTACTACGCCGGAGAGATAATCCACAGTGTAATCCACCCCCTCGGTCAGGGTGACGCCGCCGGCAGTTACCCTGACCGAGCCCCGCGGGACATTCGTGGTGTTCAGGTTGATCTCTGCCCCTGATGAACCTCTGTACTCGCCACTCATGCGGAATTTGTTCTTTTCCGGCACCTGGCGGGCAGTGGTGAGCGTGGAGTCATATAACTCCTGATAGACAAAGCGGTCAGCCACGACATCGTCACCGATTCTTTCCCGGAGGTGTGAGCCGAATGGCTCCACCACGGGGAAGATGATACGTCCGTTTCCACTGTCAATGGTGTAACTGTCCAGAAAGTCGAAGATCCCGTCGGGATAGGGATCATTGCGTGAATTGAGCCTGTCGAGGTTCATCACCTGCAACAGTAATTTTTCCTCGATCCCGCTGTTGGGAAGATAGTTCAGGTAAATGCCGGTAGTATCGCTCTGGTAGGTGATCTGCAGTTTGAAATGTTCTTTCTGCAAATCGTAAGCGCTGTAACCTACGGAATAGATGTTTTTCATCATCAGGTGCCAGGTGTAAGATCGTGGGGAGAGGGAAACCGGTTTCAGCAGTTTCACGAAGAGCGCGCCTCCCCCCACATCATCGGAAAATTCTCCTACCTGGTATACCTGTCCGTTGCGGGTGTATTCAAAAGCGACCGCCAGCACTTCGTCCGCCTGCAACGGCATTTGAAGCGAGATATAGCCTAACTGCGTCTGGAATGTGTATTCCGACGGGTTGAGAAGACGTGCGTTTTCGAGTTTCTCATAATCTACACCACGCACTATGTTGTCAGGCAATGCATTGTCGGTGGCGGCGATATCCCTCGCGCCGGCATACGCGGTGACAAGCTGTCCGTACATGGAGTTGGCGCGGTTATGCGGGTACTCTTCACCTCCCTGCGCTGCCCAGAAAGGGTTATGTATGGTATTGTGCTCCCCCAGGTCGGCAAACGCGACAAGGTTTCTCACCTGATCGTAATTGCCCTGTTTATTGGTGACCCATACCTCCATTCGCGTGATCGAGACCGGCGACTGGACGTAGGGTAACTTGGCCAATGCGTGGTCGTATGATTCACGGAAATAGTAACCCAGGAAAAAGTGCCTGTTCGCGTCATATTGGTCGGCATTGAATTCGAACGGTGTGGTTTGTACCCCCCCGCGGCTATTCACCGTCTGTGTTTCCGATTGTTGCTGGGAAAAGAGAGTGTTGACATGTAGTTTGCCGAACTGCAGATCCGCTTTTATGCCGAAGAGTGCCGTCCCCCCGTTGATAAGTGAATTGGTGGTGGTCATGCTCACATTCCCCGCCTCTATATTCCTGATGATCTCATCTTCATCGCCCTTGTATGCCAGTTTTATCTGTCTGGCATCCAAATCGAAAGTGGCCTCGTTGTCGTAGTTGATATTGAAGTCAATCTTATCGCCCACCTTCGCGTTCATATGGAGTTGAATCTGCTGATCGAAATCGAACCGGTTGCGTACACGTGCCCGTTGCGGCAGAGTGGGGTTGTTGTTCACATCCCTTTTTAACCCCGCGGAAATTTCTATAGATCCTTGAGTGGCCAACCGTACCCCTCCGGGACCAAAAATGGTGGCACCCTGATTATTCCTCGCCCGCTGTCGGGAAAGTGGAGTGGGGCGGACGGGTGGCGGGCTGCTGTCGACTGAAGCATTACGATCCCTGAAATGAGTGTTTTGCATCTGCTTCAGACGATATTGCATATACTCCTTTGGTGTCATGACAATGGGTATGCCGACCACCATATCGCCGATCGTCCGTTCAATGATATAGAGGTTGGTATTATGATCGTACCGGACTTCTGTTCGCACCGAGGGAGGATCCTGCAAATGGGAGGGAATGATATTGGAGGTAAGGGTGCTGTCGGGCGGTTCGGAGACTGGGGGACTGGATGACTGGGCGGACTGGGTGGACAGAGGGGACTGGGGAGGCACGGATTGTGCATATAGGCCCTTGCCGCCTTGCCTCAAAAGAGGGAACGGGCATATAAAACAATACGCACATAGGAGAATGAGCATACGAACTCCATACGGCCATCGTGAGAAGAAAGGAGAGATAGCCGTGTGGATAAGAAAGGATATGTGACTAATTTTTCTCAGAGAAACAACAGCTTGACAGGATTCATCTATTCAAATCCGTATTACGTAATCAGCCTGTCATCATCTCTTCAAAATATCATTCATCAGTGTATGGTGGAGTGAAGCGAGTTGGTCGCCGACAATGTCGACAATGTTATAACCTTTTCAATGCCTCTTTGATCACGCTTTCCACCGGTAACGCGGGCGATTCTTTCAATATCTTCGACACTACTTTCTGTGAGGCGGCCTGTACGAAGCCGAGCATCACAAGGGCGGAGACAGCCGCATGACCTGTCTCGGAGAGGTCGCTTTTCGTGGGAAGTTGAATGGTGCCGCCCTCATCACTCATTTTGATCTTGTCTTTCAGATCGACAATAATTCTTTGTGCTGTCTTGGCGCCGATCCCTTTTACGGATTGTAGCACTGTGGCGTTCTCCGTGACGATCACATTTTCCAGTTCCCTTGAATTGAGGGATGAAAGGATGATCCTTGCTGTGCTGGGGCCTACGCCCGAGACGGAGATAAGAGAAAGGAACAGTTCCCTCTCATGTTTGTCCCTGAACCCGAATAGCACATGGGCATCCTCACGGATGGACTCATACACGTAGAGTTTTGCCGTGGATTCCTGGCTGATCGCGCCGTAAGTGTTCAGTGAGATATTCAATTGATAGCCGATACCGCCACATTCCAGTGTCGCGTAGGTTGGTGTAAGTTCCGCTATCTCTCCTTTGATATAATCGATCATTTTGATGTAATAAGTTGATTACGTAATACCGCTGTTATAACGGTGAAATTTATAAAAAAGTATATCCGGGAGAGAAAAAGATCCATCTCTCCATTGCACTTTTGTCAGTCGTAAGATTGCCACTTGATCATACGACTGGGATATTTCACGAAAAGGTATGTCCTTTGGCCAATCCCCCTTCGCCGGTCTCCTTATAGAGTGATGGCAGGTCGTGTCCCGTTTCTTTCATTACATTCACCACTCGGTCGAACGAAACCCGGTGAATGCCGTCCGTGAATGATGAATAGAGGTTGGCGTCCAATGCCCTCGCGGCAGCATAGGCATTGCGTTCAATGCAGGGGATCTGTACCAGTCCACATACCGGATCACAGGTCATTCCCAAGTGGTGCTCCAGCCCCATCTCCGCCGCATACTCAATCTGGGCGGGACTTCCCCCGAAGAGCTGACTGGCTGCCGCGGCAGCCATGGCGCAGGCAACACCCACCTCTCCCTGGCATCCCACCTCGGCACCCGAGATAGAGGCATTCTCTTTTACGATATTACCCACTAAGCCCGCAGTGGCCAATGCGCGGAGCATCCTGTTCTTACTGAAACTGCGGCTCTCTTCAAGATGGTAAAGTACAGCCGGTACCACTCCACAGGAGCCGCAGGTAGGCGCCGTGACAATTTCTCCGCCCGAGGCGTTCTCTTCCGATACCGCCAGGGCATAGGCGAAGACCCGTCCCCGCGATTGCAATGAGGCTTTGTATCCTTTGGCTTTGATAAAGTAACTTGCCGCTTTACGATGCAGGCTTAAGGGTCCGGGCAATACCCCTTCATTATCGAGCCCCCTTTCCACGGCACTCTTCATTACCTGCCATACCTCCGCGAGATAATCCCATATCTCTTTGCCTTCGTGCTCTTCCACATATTCCCAATAGCTTCTTCCGGTTTTTTCGCACCAATCCATTATCTCCGTCAGGGTGGTCATCGGATAAATATCTTTACCTTCTTTCCCTGTGACCCCGATCGTTTTTTCTCCATCGAAAATCTTGCCGCCACCCACGCTGTAGACCGTCTGTGAACCTGTTACCTTCCCGTCGCTGTCGTATGCCTCCAGTTTCAACGCGTTGGGATGATAAGACAGGAATGTCCTCGGCAGCCATTCGATGGTGGTTGGTGCGACCGGCTCCAGGACGCTCAGGATTGCTTCGTCGGTCAAGTGTCCTTTTCCCGTGGCAGCTAAACTACCGTAAAGTGTGACGGTGAATTTCTTCGCTTCGGGATGATTTCCGGCGAACATCGCTGCCGCTTTTTTCGGCCCCATAGTATGGCTGCTGGAAGGTCCGTTCCCGATGCGGTAAAGTTCTCTGATTGATTGCATAAAATAAATGTGAAATTAAGTTCCTGCAAAGTCTTTGCAAAGGTAATGATTATTTCATATGATTATTTTATTTTTTTATTTCGGTATATGGACCCTTACGGGCTGTCGCCGGCTAATAGGCCATGTCGACAGATCCACCGGAGAGTTAAATTCGTTTTTGGATATTTTTGTACCTTTGAAGTTTTAAGAACGAAATAGTTGGAAGGGAAAAATGAGTGCAAAGAAAAAATACAGTTACGATATTGGGACGCATGATATCGATTTTCGGCGTAGAGTTTCACTTAGGTCGCTCACCAATATGGTGTTAATGACTGCGAGCAGGAACGCGGAAGAAAACGGTTTCGGGCTGTTGGAGTTACAGACGGAGCATTATACCTGGGTGCTTTCACGCTTGGTGATCGATATGGCACGGTTCCCTGCTGAACAGGATTCCTTTGCCATAGAGACCTGGATCGAACATGTGGGTACAACATTTACTACCCGTAATTTCCGGATGAGGGACGGTGCCGGCACAGTAATCGGACATGCGAAATCTTCTTGGGCGGTCATCAATATGCGGACACGCCGTAGCGTGCGCTTAGATACTATCCCCGGGATCCAACAATTTATTGTGAACGAAAGTATACCGTTGGATGAGCCGGCCAGGATTGCCAATGTGGAAGGGGAGGCGGCCAATAGTTTTATCGTGAAATACAGTGAAATAGATGTCAATGGCCATGCCAACAGCTTGAATTATGTGCAGTGGTTGTCAGATTGTTTTTCGCTCGATTTTTACCGGAAGCATTATATCCGGCGGTTTGAGATCAACTTCCTGAAAGAGATCACTTATGGCGACAGAGGAGCGGTCCTCCGGCAGATGATTGCTCCCGAAGATTACCTTTTCCAGGTTGAAACAACAGAAAAAGGAATTGCTTGTCGCGCACGGATACTGTTTGAGAAGGCGACAAAGGTGGCAGATGAGGAGGCGGTTTACCCGTTAATTTTTCCCTGATCCGTTGTCTTTTCCCCCAAAATTAAATACTACAGGAATCGCTGCGGGCGATTTCAGGACGGTGTTTCCCACTGTTAATTTGGGCCATAACTTCACCGTGACGGAAGTCTCATTGGGCGTGATTCCCAGAAAAGCGCTCATCTCATTGGCGACCCGCTGTTGTGAATAACGGTTCATCACATTTCTCAGATCGACGCTGATGGGGATGGGAACCACTTTGGTCTCTCCCGGTTCAATGCGGATAGGGATATCCATTTTTCCTTCCACAAATTCCATCTCATTGATCAGGATGGCATAATCCAATGCGTCAAGGAAAGCGGCGTTTTTGTTGGGATTGGTCACATCCATATTCAGGGTCATGCTGAACGGTATGTTTTGCATGGTGGATACCCCGGCCAGCGCGGTGGCGATGGATGCCAGTTTCGATACGGAGATGGCAGAAGCATTTCCCAGATTTATCCCTGCCAGTTGGATGTTGTCTAACGAACGATAGCGGTATTCACTTTGTGAAAGTTGGTAGGCTCCTCCGATTTTATTCACTACGTCGCAGCCGTTGCACAGAAAGGCCACGCTAAGGAGCAGGATCATCTTTTTCATACGATTAAAACTATTTATTTGTTTTTTTTAATACTCACCATGGTCGCTCCATAGCCATATTCGCGAAAAGAGGCGTCCTGGTAAAAACATTGGGGATAATTCTTTTTCAACGCTTTGATGATGGCATTCCTGAGTACGCCATCCCCTTTCCCGTGGATAAACACAATTTTGTGATTTTTGCGATGAATATGTTCATTCATCACCTCATTGAATTTATTCAACTGATATTCCAGTATTTCCGCATTATTCATTCCCGCGGTGGAGTCAAGCAATGCGTCAATATGAAGATCGACTTCGGTTGTGGTCTCTTTCCTTGCTTTTTCGATCCGTGCTCTCCGCGGTCGATCGTCCTGCCTTTTTTTTTCTTTCATGGCCTGCTCCAGATCACCTGCGGAAATGCGAAGCTTATCTTCCGGGATATCATTTCGCATGATAAAACAGGTAATGGCATCGTCTTCGAAGTAATCGTTCTCATGAAAACTATGCAACTTATAGAACTTCACCGTATCGACACGCAGTTCCACCGAACAGGGATTCTTGGCACTGAAGGGTTTGTTCCGCTTGAATGCGATGAACTGCACGGTCACCTTCCCTATTTCATTAAGATCTCCTTTTTCGAGTTCTTCCAGAAATATTTTGGTGTTCGGTTCGATAAGCCCGCTATAGCGTATTTTCAGGGAATCTCCTTCCCGGCTCATGTAATTAAAAAAGAGATAGTAATTACTGTCGTTCACGAAATAACATTCGTAGGTTGTGGATGACAGATTCTTTATATCCATGGGAAGCCATGCCAGACAGGCTGTGATCTTCTCTCCTTCCGGAGTTTCTTCAGGCAATTCTTCCTCCTTTTTCTCTCCCGCTGGTGGGTTGAATCCTGAAGGGGCGGGAACTGTATCATAAGAGAACTCCTCCTTTTCGGTCAATTGTCCCGGCTTTTCGTTACCTGCCGGTTGCACCACCACGCATTCCGAAATCAGTACCGGCACGTCGAAGCCATGTTCATCTTCCACGATTACCACCTGTTTGTTTCGGAATCCCTTTACAATCCCTCCCCCTACCGTATTGAGAAAACGGACCGTGGCTCCTATTGTTAATTTATTCATTCTAATATCTCAGCGTGTTTCATTTGTCAAGGCGTGTTTATGACGGAAGCGCCTGTTTGACCCTTTTATTCTTGTTACGTATTGCAAAGTTGACTAATTTTGCGGAATAAAATCATTAATTATTACGAAAAATCATTTTTGTGATAGTAAAAAAATGTAAGATTAAAAAATCAGATGCAAAAGGAAAAGATCCGTCAACTGCAAATATCCCAATATAATTATCCTCTTCCCGACGATAGAATAGCGAAATACCCCCTTCCACAAAGAGACGCATCCAAGCTGTTGTTGTACAGCGGTTTGCAGATCAGCACCTTCCAGTTCAGTGAACTGCCGGAGTTGCTTCCGGAAGGAAGTTTGCTCCTGTTTAATGATACCCGGGTGATTCATGCCCGTTTGTTGTTTCAAAAGGAAACCGGTGCCCAGATTGAAGTATTTTGCCTCTCGCCGCATTATCCGGCCGACTATGGGGTGAATTTTCAGCAACGCCGCGCATGTTCATGGAATTGTATGATCGGGAATGCCAAGCGATGGAAAGGAGAGCCCTTACAGATGCGGATACCCGTCAATAAAGGCATAGTGGGGCTGAAGGTTGAAAAGGCCGGGGTTACGGATGGTGATGATACGGTGGTGCGGTTCTCCTGGGACAATGAGGAGTTTACATTTTCGGAATTATTGGAAATTGCCGGGAAGTTGCCTGTTCCTCCTTATCTGAATCGTCCTTCGGAAGCAAAAGACGATGAGACTTATCAAACAGTCTACTCCCGTTTCGAAGGGTCTGTGGCGGCACCCACTGCCGGATTACACTTCACGGAAGGGATGATGGGGCGGCTTCGTCAGAAAGGAATCCGAACGGCAGAGGTAACCCTGCATGTGGGTGCGGGCACCTTCAAACCGGTGAAAAGCGAAACCATTGCCGACCATGAGATGCATGCCGAATTTATCTCTGTGCCAAAAGAGACGATTGAGCAGTTGCTGCATCATTCAGGGAAGGTCGTGGCGGTGGGAACCACCTCCATGCGTACCGTGGAGAGCCTTTACTATATAGGAAAGAAACTGGGTGTTAATCCCGGGTTGTCGGGTCATGAACTGGACGTGAAGCAATGGGAACCGTATGATGGTACACCGGATATCGCCCCCAAGCAGGCGCTCCGCAATATTCTCCGTCATCTCGAAGAGACCGGGCGGCAACGGCTCATCTCTTCCACCCGACTGATGATTGTGCCTGGCTACGAATTTCATTTTCCCAATGCCATTATCACGAATTTTCATCAGCCTCAAAGCACACTCTTGCTGCTTGTCTCAGCATTCGTGGGTGATGATTGGCATAAGATATACGACTATGCGCTGGAGAATGATTATCGGTTTCTGAGTTATGGCGATAGTTCCTTGTTGTGGAAATAGTAGAATAAAATACAAAAAGCCTATTTTTGGTTAAAAACTTCCTCATATACGGTTTTTTACCCTATTTTTTTCGTATCATTGCATCGTTGAATAATCAACGTTTTCATTCAGCCACGCGAGCATATGTCAAACTCCTTTGGATTATGCTGTTGCCAGCACTATTTCGTTCAGTGGGAGCGAAGTGAATTTGTTTATTTTGCCGAACGAAGAAATTGTGCGATAAGAATTGAAAACGAATGATGTAATCGGAAGTCTTTCATTTTAATATTTCAATTAAGTTGGTCGCTAAAATTGCACGCGTATTCGCCATTATCGTTATTAGTGTCATATTGTTGAATATAACACTTTTCATTGTTTTCAGCATTCCCGCGGTACAGAAGAGTATGGCGAACGTGGCGTTGGAAAAATTCAGGCCACTCATCGGAACGAAAGTCAATCTGGAGAGTATCCGTATCCGTCTTTTTAATACCGTGGAACTTGAAGGGGTGTATGTGGAAGACCTGCGGCAGGATACATTGCTGTATGTCGGCAAGATCGCGGTCCGCATCCATGCACTGGATCTCTTAAGGAATAAGGTGACGGTACACAAGGCGGGTATCGAGAATTTTACCGCCAATGTTCATCGTGAATCGCCCGACGACCCATTCAATTTCCAGTTTATTATTGATGCTTTTGCCAAAGAGAAAGATACCACGCGGGTGGAGGAGAAGAAACCATGGCGTATTACCGCCAACGAGGCAATATTGAAGAATGGAAAACTGCGCTATGATATTCTTTCGATGCCGGGCACTCCGGGAGCCTTTAATGTCAGTCATATAGATATTGAAGATCTTAATTTTAGGGGGAGCGTGGATTTTCTGAGCCTGGAAGACATGCATGCTGAAGTGAATCATCTCAATTTTCTGGAAAAGAATGCGGGCCTTACTCTGAATAATTTGAAAGCCCGGATAAAGGGGGAGGGCACTTTGCTCAGCAGTGACGGGGTGACGGTTGCTTTGAACGAGTCGCGTATCCAAGTCAAAGATGCGGCTTACGATCTTGAGTCAAAACTATTTTCTCTTACTGCGGAAAGTAATCAGATCGATCCGCTGGATATAAATATTTTTGTTTCCCGTTTTGCCCATCTCGATAAGCCGATCTCGTTTGAAATCAGCGCGGAGGGTACGTTGCCTCAGGTTGAGTTGAATAATCTGGCTTTCCGGTATGGTTCCGACACCCAAATCAATGTCGCCGGATCGATCTCTGATTACGGTGATATCAACAACGGGGAACTGCACGTGAATCTGCGCAATCTGTCTGTCTCACAGGAAGACCTGCAAGCATTGATCCGTATCGGCACACCTGAATTCGCTTCTCCAGAACAGTTGGTGGCTATGGGCGATCTCAATCTCCGGATGAAGGCTGACGGCCGTTTGAGACAATTCCTTTATGACGGTGAGGTGGTTACAGATCAAGGCAATGTGAAACTCAACGGGACCGGGCGTATAGGGAATGAATTTAAAAGTCTTGTTTTTGAAGGGCCGGTGACGGCCAATAATATAAAAGTGGGCAATATCATCGGAGAGGATGCCGGAATAGGGAATACCACCATAGATACGGATCTCAAATTATCTATCCTTCAGGACTCAAAAATTACTGTGGCAGCCGATGGCCGGATCGTGTCGACATCTTTCAGGGACTACCTTTACAGTGATATTTTCTTCGACGGGGTGTATGGCGGCAATAGTGTCGTTGCTGATATCCGTTCCGATATGGAGAGAAATAAATTTGATCTCTCCGCGGACATCTCATTTGGGGAAGCAATGAAGTTTGATGTAAAAGGGAATGTGGAACGGCTTGATCTCTCCCCCTTTGTCACGATCGAGAGTTGGAAAGATCCTTATCTCAGTGTGAATATCGATGGAAATCTCTCAGGTAGTTCGATAGATGACCTGACCGGAATGGTCGTGATTGATAACATTTCGCTGGCAGACAGTAATTTCTTCTATAACCCTGGGGCGATCTATCTGCAGGCATTGCCCGATGAGGGCCAGGGAAAGAAGATTGAATTCATCTCCTCTTTTTTTGAAGGCAATATCACGGGTGATTACTATTTCTCCACTATCGGCGCGGAGTTGATGCGGTCAATCCATCCCCATCTTCCCTCCGTAATCGTTGACAATGAGGAGAAGGAGCAAGTGCAAGCCGGCAAGAATAATTTTCAGTTCAATATTCAACTTCAAAATACCGAGGATATCTCCTATGCGCTTTCCCTTCCGTTCTATAATGTGGAGCTGGCGACCATTTCCGGCCGTGTGGACATGACGGCGGAGGAATCGCTGCGGATCGACGCGCATCTTCCCCGGATAATGGTGGGAAGCAATGATATCCGGGAGACGAAGATGAGCCTACGCAACCGCACGTCCGGTCTCGGACTGGATCTGAACAGTTACCTGGTACAGAATAACGGATATATGAATGTGAAACTGGATAGTGACGCGGCGTCGGATTCGGTGATTAACCGCTTGTCGTTCGATATGAAACAAAACAATACCAACTCCAACGGGGAACTGATCATCACAATGGGATTCCGACGTGATATTGACGACCAGTTGGCGGCAAACATCCGTATACCTCCTGCCACCATCATGTTCAACAACAGACAGATCGACTTTAGCGATGCCGCTATCGCCTACAGTACAGACCGCATCGCCATTTCCAATTTCGGGATCAGTGAAGATGACATGCTTTTGCTGGGAATTGACGGGGTCGCATCCAAAAGTGAAGCCGACAACATACGGATCTATTTCAACAATACGGAACTGGCAAATATTCTCAACGCGTTTAATGTAACCAACTTCACCGGCTCCATCAATGGAGATATCTATGTGCGGCAGGCACTGGATAATCCGATGATACGCACCGAAGAACTCCGGGTGGATAACATTACCGTGCATGGTGACACAATTGGTACTTTCCGGATCAATGCGGATTGGGATAACCTCCTCTCCGGCCTTAATCTGAATGCGTGGCTCGAGGAGGGAGGAGAACGCAGCCTCGATATCAAAGGATATATTCCTACCGGAGATGACAGCCCGTTTCCCATGGATGTGAACCTCTCGATTGCAGACTTTAAGCTGATGGCGATCCAGCCGCTTACCACCGGTGTTTTTAGTGAATTGAACGGACGATTAAATTCTAATATACACGTGAGCGGCACACTTTCCGAACCCATCACGGAAGGATGGCTCGGAATTGATGATGGTATGATGAAGGTGGCATTTACCAATGTGACCTATTATATATCCGATACCATAGAAATCAGCAGGGATAATGTGGGATTGAAAGATCTGGTGATCCGTGACCAGGACAATCATACAGCCACTTTGAACGTAAGCCTGTCACATACCAATTTCGGGCGTATGGTGTATAATGCCGGTATCCGTCTCAACGACTTCATGCTGCTGAACAATGCGGACCGGACCGACCTGATGGCCTATGGCAACCTGAAACTCTCCGGAGAACTGAAAGTGACAGGATCTCCCGCCGGAATTTTTGGCAATGGGAATTTGACCAGTTCAAGCAAGTCAGATGTCACCGTGGTGATTCCACAAACAGCCACAGCAACGGAATACAGCGGCATAGTGTATGTCAGCGGCAAATCCCGGGAACCCGATTCGCTGGCGTTTCTACGTAAGAATGAAAAGGCCGCAACACAACTTAACACGAATGTGCCCAGAAGTATTCCTATCGTGATGGCAATTGCCGTGAACCTCAATCCGTTACTCCAGGCGGGTGTGGTACTCGATCCGACTACCGGTGATGCGCTTGAAATAAGTGGAGAAGGTGAATTGAATGTCAATTTCAATTCCCGATCCACACCGTCGGTTTTACTGTATGGAGACTATGTTATTAACAGTGGGAAGTTTCATTATAACCTCCAGAATCTTCGTACGATAGAGTTTAATATCCGGGAAGGGAGCAGGCTCTCCATGGTAGGGAATCCGATGAACACCCAGTTCAATGTCACTGCCTATCTGCCCGTAAAAGCAGATCTGGCCGCACTCCACCCCTCATTTTCCACGCAACTCGCCAATACGCGGGTAGCTGTGAATGCGTTACTTCAGATCAGGGGAAATCTGGAAGGGATGGATCTGCAATATGATATTGAACTGCCGGAGAGCTCCAATGATATTCAACAACGGGTAAACGGTTTTCTCTCTAATGAAGAAACAAAAATCCTTCAATTCGCCTATCTGGCTACTACCGGTAACTTTATACCTTCGGAAGGGTCTCCGGACATGAACTTTGGTTCGTCGGTATTTACGAAACTCGCGGCCAACACCCTCTCCCGGGGGTTGGACGCCCTTTTTGCCAGCGCGCTGAGCGACAACTGGTCGATTAGTACCAATCTGCAGTCGGTCGACGGTAGTCTCGATAACGTGAGGATGGGAGTGGATGTGTCTACCCGTTTGATGAATAACCGGTTGCGTATCAATACGAACCTGAGCTACGGTGAAAACAGTATGGAAGCCGGCCATCAGGCATTTCTGGGTGAGTTTGAATTGGAGTATGATATCAATTCATGGCTTATGCTGAGGGCATTTAACAGGGCCAATCAACGGTTTTACCGCCGCGCCCCCACCACGCAAGGGGTAGGGGTCATGGTTACCCGGGAGGCTAAATTATTCAGAAAGTTATTTGATTTCAGGTTTGTCAGACCAAAGGAGGAAGAGGAGCGATGATGTGATGCGATGATCCCCGCAAGTCGGGACAAGTAGTGACCGATTGATTGATGAATGGGGCCATCCCCGCAAGTCGGCGCAATCTGCCTTGGGGAATAATGATAATGTGTTGGTTATTAATTGGTGATTAGTGATTTGAAATTTTACTCTGCTGATTATATGAAGAAATATATAGTCCTTATATTGTGGATATTTATATTAGGCGCTTGTAATATTACCAAGAAAGTGCCTGATGGGAGTTACCTTCTCAACAAGACCGATATAAAATCAGATGTGAGAGGTATGGGCTCCTCCACCCTGAAGCCTTATATACGGCAGAAACCCAACTCGTCGATGATCTTATTGGGAAGGGTGAAGCTGCATATGTACAATATCCCCGATGATACCTCCACATGGATGAACAGATTGCTTCTCAAATACGGTGAGCCGCCGGTACTTTATAACGAGCAGTTGGCCGTTATTTCGGCAGAACAGATCCGGTTGCACCTCAAAAATAAGGGATACCTGAATGCCGAGGTGGATACCGCCGTGGTGAAAAAAGATAAAAAAGCCAATGTCACTTATAATGTGACGGGCAACGAACCGCACCGTATCCGCACTTTTACCGACACTATCCATTCGGCGGATACTACTATTTATAACATCCTGAACCGGAGCAAACAGCTCGAGTTGATGAAGGAAGGCGATATTTTTGATCTCTCCGTGTTAGAGGAAGGTAGGGAAAGGATGACCACCATACTGAGGAATAGGGGATATTATAATTTTTTGAAGGATAATTTCTATTTTATTGCCGACACTACGGTGGGAATTAACCAGGTGGATGTGACGCTTGCCCTGAATAATCCTACCGATTCTACATTCCACCAGCAGTATCATATGGGGAATGTAACTGTGATCAACGGGGTGGATCAGACTCTTTTGGAAGATTCGACCCGCCATATCCCTTTAGATACCATTGAATACCGGGGGATGCGGATCATTTCGGAAAAGGATCGCTTCCTGCGTCCCCGGGCCATATACTATAACACCTTTCTGCGTCCCGGACGGCTTTATGCCGACAGGGTGGTGGAGCGAACCTATTCTTCGTTGAACGGGATGGGACCGGTAAATCAGACGGCAATCAACCTGACACCTGTTGTGCGCGACGATTCCGCCTATATAGATACAAGAATCACCCTCTTCCCGGGAAACCAGCACTATACACAGTTCGGGGTGGATGGCACCAATTCGGCGGGCGACCTGGGCGTTGCCGGTAACGTGACCTATGAACACCGTAACTTCCTGAAGGGAGGGGAAACATTCCGTATTCAGCTGAATGCCGCTTATGAATTTATCACGGCTTCCGACAGCCTGAATCTCATCGATAACAGTTACTACGAGTACGGAGCCGAAGTGTTCCTCTCCATTCCGCAGTTGCTGCTTCCATGGTTGATGAAGCCGCTCAGGGACCAGCCATCGGCATCGACGGAATTTTCCGGGGGGATCAACTATCAGAACCGGCCGGATTACCTGCGCCAGTTCTTTAACCTATCCACCCGTTTTCAGTGGGCCTCTATGGAGTGGCGATTACAGCATATGCTGGAACCGATAGGTGTCACCTATGTAAGAATGCCCCGCACTTCCGAACGCTTCAGAGAACTTTATATGAGTGACGACACGCCT
Organism: Proteiniphilum sp. X52; assembly: GCF_003712195.1. Lineage (GTDB taxonomy): Bacteria > Bacteroidota > Bacteroidia > Bacteroidales > Dysgonomonadaceae > Proteiniphilum. The sequence goes on from NZ_RDSD01000012.1 coordinate 49,333, forward strand.
ATTTTACGCTATAGTTTCGAAGAGCAACTTATTGTACGCACTGCTTACAGTGTCACGCATACCAATTATAATCGTCTTGGGAGACGGAGTATGCCGGCTGTCCCGATCCGGGTTCGTTCGGGTATAGAGGTGGCGGGGTGGCTGCCCCGTATCGTTACCGGCCTGGGTGGGGGTGAAGTAAATGAGGACGGATACCATACATTTTTTAAATCACCGTATTCGGAGTATGTGAAAGGGGATTTCGACATATCGGCGTCGTATGCTTTCGACGATAAAAATACCCTCGCAACTCACCTGGCAGCGGGTGTGGCTTACCCTTATGGGAACTCCAACGTCCTTCCTTTTGAAAAGCGTTATTTTGGCGGCGGCGCGAACAGTGTGAGGGGATGGAGCACCCGTACGTTGGGCCCGGGAACATATAGCCTCGACTCCAAAGGCTCCGATTTCGGCCGTAAGATAGGAGATGTGAAACTCGACTTCAGTGTGGAGTACCGGCACAAGTTGACCAATCTGTTTGAACTGGCCTCTTTTGTCGATGCCGGGAATATATGGACTATCAGGGATTATGTGGAGCAACCGGGCGGTATGTTCCGGTGGAACAGTTTTTACAAGGAACTGGCCGTGGCATACGGGCTTGGTCTGCGTTTGGATCTCAATTTTCTGCTTATCCGTGTGGACGGTGGGATGAAGGCGCATAATCCCGCGCTTGCTGAAGGTACCCGATGGACCATCTTCCGACCGGATTTCCGGCGCGATTTTGCTTTCCACTTCGCCATTGGTTATCCCTTCTGATGAGCTAAACCGCCCTGATAGGCTAAAATAGAGTGTGGCTCCGCTTCTCAAAATCGGCGTGTGAACCGAAAACACTGCCGGCAGGGGATAACCTCCCGCCGATTCCTGCCAATGCAAGCCTGTTGAAGCAGTGGTTTTATGCTGAATTTGTTCCGATTTGTTAAATGAATACAATAAAACAACAAAATAATTGTTTTATTGTTGATTGGTATATGTATTTACGGAACTATATAATAGTAAACATCTAAAAAGTAAAATTATGAGTTACACATTACCTGAACTGCCTTATGCTTATGATGCGTTAGAACCTCACTTTGATACCGCGACGATGACTATCCATCACCAGCGTCATCATCAAGCGTATGTTGACAATCTGAATAAGGCTATTGCAGGGACCGACGCCGAGTCTAAAGAGTTGAAAGGAATTCTGAAGGAGGTAAGTAAGTATGCTCCTGCTGTCAGGAATAATGGAGGGGGACATTACAATCACTCTGTTTTCTGGAAAATTTTGTCTGCAACACCCAAAACTGCTCCTGAGGGGAAATTGGCGGAAGAGATAAATAAATATTTTGGAAGCCTCGACGAACTCAAAGCGCGGGTCAAGCAAGCCGGTTTAGGCCAGTTTGGATCTGGTTGGGCTTGGTTAGTAGTAAAGGGGGACGGATCTCTGGCTGTGGTTGCAACTCCTAATCAGGATAATCCCTTAATGGATACCGACCCGGCTAATCAAGGCTGTCCGATCCTGGGTGTGGACGTTTGGGAACATGCCTATTACCTGAAATATCAAAACAAGCGGGCCGATTATCTCGATGCTTTCTGGTCTGTTCTCGATTGGGCGGCCGTGGAAAAGAATTACGAAGAAGCACTTTCGAAGGAGCAGTAATCTTTTCTCTTTTCTCTTTCTCTCTTTTCAATTGGTTTCGTCTTCTCCTTCTCGCAAAGGGGAAGACGAAACTGTAATTATGAGCGAAGATGGTAATTTGAAAAACCGGCACAATAATAATGAATGAAAGCACCGATATTTACAGGTGGATTGGAAAGAAGAGAAGATTTTCACTATAAAAAATGTCGGACCGATGATTTATCAATCCGACATTTATTCGCATCTTTCAAAGAAATATTGATTTCCAGGTAACTTGTTGTCTTACCAGGACTCGAACCTGGACAAACAGGACCAGAATCTGTTGTGCTACCATTACACCATAAGACAATTGGATTGCAAAGGTATAAAAAATTGTCACAACAAAAAAAAGTTCCACAAAAAAAATTTGGCTCGCGTCGTTATTCATTCGCTTCGCTCCCATTGTTCGGCTCCGCATTTGTTCGCAATTTGTGGGTTGTTCACTCGCTTGTTTCGTATTTTACCATTGGATAACTACCGGACAACTGCCCAATAACTATCCTTTTCCTTGTAAAAATCGAGTAGGGCTGCATAGACCGGGGATTCACGCAGGACAGTGGCATTGCCGACAAGAAAAAGTTGCCGGCGTGCGCGGGTAATCGCTACGTTGAGTTTCCTGTCCACCGTTCCGTCATGGTTCGGATTACAGAGAAAGTCCATCTGATAGGGTTTATTTGCACAGAACGAAACCAGGATTACATCGCGCTGGCTCCCCTGATAGCGTTCTACGGTATCGATCATGATTTTCTCCCAATGGGGGATTCCTGCCAATGACAACTTATGTTTGATGAAGGCGATCTGGTTCCGGTAGGGAGCGATAATCCCCACAGCCTGGGTGTCGAATACAGTGCCATTGGCTTCATACACATTACGGATGGAAGTGAGAAGTGTTATGATCAGATCTGCTTCAGCCTCATTGATTTTGTCGGAAGTAGGGGATCCATGGATTTTTTCCGTCGAAAAAAAGGCGGTGCGTTTGGCGGCTATCCACCGGTCGAAGAGGTTGTCTGACGGGCTGCGCGGTTTCCACTCTTCCCATTGCCAGTCGAGTGCGGGGAAAAGGTTGCCGGAATAGAAAAAGGTTGCCGGAAAAGCGGCAATATCGTTGTGCATCCGCCCCTGACGGGTGAGTTGCGCGTAGGCATGATGCCATCCTTTCGCTTTGCAGAGGCGCAACAGTCGTTCAAATAAAGAATCACGGCAATCCATAAATCCAGCCTCACGCAATACCGGCTCGTGGATAGCTGAAAATTGACTCTCCTGCAATACGATGGTGGATAGCTGATGGTGGTCACCGATCATGATAAACCGGTCGAACCGGGGGAGAAGACCGATGATCTGTGGTTCCAGTATCTGCGAAGCCTCATCAATGATGGCCACATGAAAATGTTTGAGATTGAAAAGCTCCATCCGTCCGTTGACGGAAGCGAGGGTGGAAATGTATATACGTGTCCGCTCTATCTCCTGCCGCAATGACTCCCTATCTCTGGCTTTCTCCGAAATCCTTTGCAGTAACCGGTGTCGGTAGGTTTCGGCACAAGAAAGCTCCGTCCCCACCCGGATATAGGCGTCACATTCTCCCTTTTCAGATCCGAAGGCGGCGTTGATGGCTTCGCACAACTCGTCCACAGCACGGTTGGTATAAGCCAGTACCATAATATTTTTCCCCGGTTGAGCGTGATATTCCTCGATAAGTCGGCGGGCAAAGATCGATGTCTTCCCGGTACCGGGAGGCCCCACGATCAGGAAATAGTCCTGGGCGCTCATGGCTTTCCGGATGATATTTTCCGGATAATCTGCCTCTTGAGGAGTTTCTGTGGGATGATTTTCTTTTCCACAAGCTTTATTTTCCCCCGAGGCGTCATCACTTGTTCCCGGAAGCGCCAATCCCATCAGTATATTTTTCTTTTTCGGAGATGCGCCCAGAAAAGAGAAGAGACTTTTGTACATGCTGTTGTAACTGGAGTCCAGCGAATCGTGCTCTATGGCCCAGAGCCGGTTTTCTTCAAAAAAGCGGCGGTTTTTCTGCTTATAGCGAAAACGCACCTCTACTGTCTCGGCTGTGATCCGCGCGATAGCGCCTTTCAGTATCTGCCGGTTCAGTACCGTATCATTGTCATCTTGTCTTGGATAGACAATACATATCTCACCTTCCCTGAAATTGACAATATCGTTTTCTGTATGGTTGCGCGCGAATAAGATCGTCATGTCCTGTCCCGAATCATCTATGGTCAGGATAGTAAGATTGAAAAGTACGTCCAACGCTTCGGCTCGTTGGCTGAAAGCGCTATTCCATAATGATGCCGTACCCGTCGGCGTTTCATGGGCTATGTCACCGATTTTTTGATGATACAATTCCCTTGAGATAAACCGGGTATAGCGATAGAAAAAGGTGAGTTCCGTTTCGCTGCAACCCGACAACAGCGCGCGTATCCGTTCAATTTTCCCGGTGAAGAATTCGGGCAGTTTTTGTTCTCTCCGGAGGAGATTGAACAGCGATTCAAACAACGCCTCCGTATCTCTGTTTTCCCCGCGGATCAGCATCTGCTCATTGGCCACGATCAGGTTGCGGATATTCAGGATCGACTTTTCCAATGCGCCATTTACCCTCGCGGCACGAAGGTTCTCCCCCGGACGGGATCCCGTTGAATAGAGGATGGAGGCATCTACTCCCTGTACGTTCTTGCCGAAGACAGTCTCTATCATCAGGCGGTACACGGCGGTCTGCACTTCATGATTAAGTGTGATTTTATTGCTGTCGGAGGAGGGGTACGGTAACCTGCCCGATTTCAATTCCACAATCCGGGCGTCTGTCTCTTCGGATTGGGCTTGTAGCAAGTCGAGTCGCCCCTGGAATCCGAACCGTTCGCAAAAGAATGAAGGCTCCAGCGTACAGTGATGTAAATCGATGCCCCGGCCGGGGAAATCCTCACGAATTACCCGTTTGATATTTTCAAACTGACTTCGCGCTTTTTCCATGAATGCCCGGAAATCACTGTCGGAAAGGATATCTTCACAACTGGTATATTCGAAAGGCGATTGTTTAAACGATCGCAGGAACACATCCCGGAAGGAAACCTCTTCGGGATTTTCAGCAAATACCAGTTCGTCGAGGAAGAAGTTCGCCAAATTACCCAGTAGCAGATAAGAGCGGTTTTCCTTTTCTTCAAATTTGTTGCGGAAATAGTGAAGCGGGGATGTCAAATAATCCTGAAAACACTCCGCGATGGCGGAAGCATCGATCAGGTAATCAGGCTCGAGGATGATATAGTTAGGGATAAGGAAACCATCCCCGTCGATAATACAATCTATCAGGTTCAGGTGGCCTCCCTCCTGAAATCTTTCCACCGAACTGTCAAAGGCGCTGTTCTCAGGCGAAATCCCATATCTGGCAATCAGCGCTGTCCCCGGATTCTCCATGGTCATGCAGATAAGTAATTTTCTCTCCCGGTCGACTTTGAGTAGTTGGACACGGATAGCATCAGTGGAAATGCCTACGGGAAAAACGGAAGATCCGGTCATGCTATGTCAGAAGATTTTGGGTAGAAAGATGACCATCCCCACTGCCAATGCTGCCAGAGCGGCGATCAAAACGGCTGCGGCTGAAAGGTCTTTCGCTTTTTTGATGGCGGGATGGATCTCTTTGTTACAAGTATAATCAGATAATCTTTCCAGGGCGGTATTTATGGCTTCCATAGAAAACACAGCACCGATAACAACGATAATGGCAAGCCATTCGTTGTGGGATATATCGTATATGAATCCTAACCAGATCGCAATAAATGCCGCTATCAAATGTGTCAGCGCGTTAGGCGTCTCTTTGAATAAAAAACGCAGGCCACTGAAGGCATAGGCAAAGGATTGGATTCTTTTTTTTATATAGGACATTTTGTTGATTGGCTGATTTGTTGATTTGTTGATTGGCTGATTTACTGATTGTTAATCCGCCGATTGGTTGATTTACACTCCGCCCCCATATCGGAAATTTGTAGTCAAATGTACAAAAAATGTCTGTTTTGGCAAAACAGTCTCATTTATTATGATGATTGACATGTTATCAATATGGCATATGGCAGTGAATTAGATAAATGGATTTGGATTGGTCCGACCTTTGATGGTTAATTTATTTTGGACAAGGCCAGAATAATAGTGCGACAAAGGTGTTTTTGGAAGTTGAAGATGGAGAATCCCATATGAGTGGAATAGAGGAATCTGATAAATGGAAGAATAAAAAATGGCGGTGTGACGTCTAAGGGTAATGGGAATTATGCCGGTTTCAAAAAATCTTGTAAATTTGTGGATAAGTAACAGTTCCCATTAATTCTGGAAAAATATGTCTCAATCATGTCCCCTTTGTGGAAAAACCAAGCCGGAAGAAGCGCTTTTTTGTGATGAGTGTACGAGGAAGATCCATACTGAATATGAGGTGGAGATTCCGAAGGAAATTGAAGAAAAGAATAGTTCTGCTGCTGAAAATTTGCTTATGCGGGAACAGTGGGAGGATAGGACCGGCAATTCCGCGTTATCCCAAAAAGAAAGAGTCAATCAGGATCATAACGGTTTAAATCATTCTGATGAAGAGGAAGAGTGTGAAAGGGAAGTGGAATCAAAAGCAGGGACAAATGAGGAGGAACTGGAGACGGAATCTGAAGTGGATTATGCGGATAAAAAGCTTGATCAGGAACCGGAGGCGGAGCGGGTCAAGGAATCAGGCCCGGAGCCGGGAAAAAAGCTGCCGAAGAAGAAAAAGAAGCTAGGGGCGCCGGTTTTATTTGTGCTGGTGACCGCTCTTCTGGTAGGTGCCTTTTTCATGTATAACGCTACCATACGGAAGAGTAACCTGGATCGCGGCGGATGGGATGCGGCCGTAAAGGCTAATTCGGTAGAGGGATATCTGGCTTATATGGAAGCACATCCCCGGGGTGCGCACTTTGAAGAGGCTCAGGCCGGCTTGCGCAGACTCAAATCGGAAGAAGCCGCTGCATGGGAAAAGATGAAAGAAACCGACAACGTCACCGAGTTGCGCGATTTCTTAGCCAGTCACGCCGATAGTCCTTACGCCCCGTTAGTAAGGACCAGACTCGATTCACTTGTATGGATAGGCACCTTGCAAATGAATACGCCGGAGTCATACGCTGATTATATCCTGTTGACCGAGAAGGGTGGTATTCCGGGCGATTATATGGCAGAAGCGAGAAAGAGACATGATTTGCTTTCCCGGCCGCAATCGTCCGATGCCGTTACATTGGATAGTATACGTGCCGCAGTAGGCGGGGTTTTTATAGCCCTTTCCGCCTTGGATCATAATCGTATGGTTCGCTATCTGGCACCTACTGTGTATCGCTTCTTCAATTCAGGTGCCGCTACCCGTGAAAGAATTGCCGGTGAGCTGCTCGTGACGGGCGCGCAGACGGAAGGTACCACTCTGAAATTTACTCCGGATCTGGAGTCACTACAATATGAATTGACGGGCGGCAACCATTACAAAATCAATGTCCCATTGCGGAAGTCTTATCAGAAAGATGGTGCCGCGGAAGAGGTGCACGGCTATATTGCCCACATTGAGCTGGATACAATCTTTCAGGTTGTCAGCATATTTGAAACAAAGCCTTATCCTGAAGCGCCTTAGTGGGAATGGGTGGTTACAGGCCTTGTCCAGATCAGCAATCCCGAAAACTAAATTCAATCCTGTTTGTTAAATAATACCTATGGATTTTCAACTTACATCGGCATATCAACCTACCGGAGATCAACCGGAAGCAATCGCGGCGCTGCTGGAGGGACTCCGGCAGAAAGTCCCTTATCAGACCCTGTTAGGGGTTACCGGATCGGGTAAGACTTTTACGGTGGCCAATGTGATCGCGCAGATAAATAAACCCACCTTGGTGCTGAGTCACAATAAAACTCTCGCGGCGCAACTTTACAGCGAGTTCAAGAGTTTCTTTCCAAATAATGCGGTGGAATATTTTGTCTCCTACTACGATTATTATCAGCCGGAGGCTTATATCCCCACGACCGATACCTATATAGAAAAGGATCTTTCCATCAACGACGAGATTGAAAAACTGCGGCTCGCAGCCACCTCCTCACTGCTTTCGGGAAGAAACGACGTGATAGTGGTTTCTTCAGTTTCCTGCCTGTATGGCATCGGTAATCCCGAAGATTTTAACAAAACCACTGTCGATATCCGTGAGGGGCAGGTGATGGAGCGCGACCAATTATTGCGCCTGCTGGTAAACAGTCTTTATTCGCGTAACGAAACGGCCGATTTCAACCGGGGGAATTTCCGGGTGAAAGGCGACACGGTAGATGTTTTCCTGGCATATCACGATTATATCATCCGCATTATCTTTTGGGGGGATGAGATAGAGAGTATTGAATCGGTGGATCCACTCAGCGGGATCACCGTTGAACGGTTGGATTCTTACCGGATATTTCCGGCCAACCTTTTTGTCACCACCCAGGAACGCATTAACAGGGCGATAGATGAAATACAGATCGACCTGGGAAAACAGGTGGAGTTCTTCCAGTCTATCGGGAAACCGTATGAGGCCAAGCGACTTTACGAAAGGGTGACCTATGACCTGGAGATGATCAAGGAGGTAGGTTATTGCTCCGGGATAGAGAACTATTCCCGCTATTTCGACGGCCGGCCCGCCGGCACACGTCCTTTCTGTCTCCTCGACTTCTTTCCCGAAGACTATCTCACTGTTATTGACGAAAGCCATGTCACCATCCCGCAGATCCGCGCCATGTACGGGGGCGATCACTCCCGCAAGATCAATCTTGTGGAATTTGGTTTCCGGCTTCCGGCAGCGATCGATAACCGTCCGCTGATGTTCGAAGAGTTTGAAGCGATCACCCCTGAGATTATTTTTGTGAGCGCCACCCCTGCCGATTATGAACTGGAAAAATCGGAAGGGATTGTGGTCGACCAGTTGATTCGTCCTACAGGGTTGCTCGATCCGCCTATAGATGTACGTCCCAGCCTGAACCAGATCGACGACCTGATGGAAGAGATCCGGCAGCGCGTGGAGGTCGATGAACGGGTGTTGGTGACCACCCTCACCAAACGGATGGCCGAAGAACTGACCGATTACCTGACAAAGAATGGTGTGCGGTGTAATTATATCCACTCCGATGTGGAGACATTGGAGAGGGTGAAAATCATGGATGAATTGCGTGGCGGGTTGTTCGACGTGTTGATCGGTGTGAATCTGTTGCGCGAAGGGTTGGATCTCCCCGAGGTGTCGCTTGTGGCAGTACTGGATGCCGACAAGGAAGGATTTCTCCGCTCCCATCGATCCCTCACCCAGACAGCCGGCCGCGCGGCACGTAACGTGAACGGAAGGGTGATTTTCTATGCCGATAAAATGACCGACAGCATGCGGATGACTATCGACGAGACCAATCGCAGGCGTGAAAAGCAGATAAAATACAATGAAGAGCATGGCATCACACCGCGGCAGATAAAGAAGGGGCGCTCATCGGCATTGACCGGAGAATATAAAATAACGGCTGAGGCAAAAGCATACATAGAACCCGATTATTACGCTTTGGCGGCGGAACCGATCGCTGACTATGCCTCGACCGGCGACCTGAAGAAAAAAATAGAACAAACCCGGAAAGCGATGATGGCAGCGGCAAAAAAACTGGAATTCCTGGAGGCAGCACAATTGCGGGATCAGTTGATCATGCTGGAAGAAAAGTTGAAATAAAGTGGAAGGTGGGAAACTAAAGAGGAACAAATCAACAAATCAGTAAATCAGTAAATCAGTTTTAGATGAAATCAGATATTCAAATAGCGAGGGAAACACCCCTGAGAAAAATAAAAGATATAGCGGAGAGTGTCGGGATCGATCGGGAAGAGGTGATCGGTTTCGGAAGGCATATGGCAAAGATACCTCTTCATCTTATTGATCAGGAAAAAATTAACCGTAGTAATCTTATATTAGTGACGGCGATTACCCCTACCAAGGCGGGTATCGGTAAGACAACCGTTTCCATAGGGTTGGCGTTGGGATTGAACAAGATCGGGAAGAAAGCTATCGTCGCATTACGCGAGCCCTCATTAGGCCCTGTATTCGGGATGAAAGGCGGTGCCGCGGGTGGAGGATATGCCCAGGTGCTTCCAATGGAAAATATCAATCTCCATTTTACCGGTGATTTCCATGCTGTGACCACAGCCCATAATACCATTTCTGCGCTGCTCGACAACTATATCTTTCGAGTGCAAGGTACTGGCGAGGCAATCAAACAGGTGCTCTGGAAACGGGTGTTGGATGTAAACGACCGAAACCTGCGTTATATTGTCACGGGACTCGGACCGGGTAACGGGATACCTCAGGAAGGAGGTTTCGATATTACCGCCGCGTCAGAGCTGATGGCTATCCTTTGCTTGGCGGAAGATGAAAGCGATCTCCGCAGACGGATAGAGAATATACTGCTGGGATACAGGATCGACGGTGAACCATTCACTGTGAAAGATCTGGGCGTGGCAGGCGCCATCACAGTATTGATGAAAGATGCCGTTCATCCTAACCTGGTGCAGACTACTGAAAATACAGCTGCTTTTATACACGGAGGTCCGTTCGCCAATATCGCACATGGATGTAACTCGGTCCTGGCTACCAAAATGGCGATGTGTTATGGTGATTACGTGGTAACTGAGGCAGGCTTCGGGGCTGATCTGGGTGCGGAGAAATTTTTCAACATCAAGTGCCGCAAGAGCGGATTGCGTCCCAAACTGACCGTCATTGTCGCCACGGCGCAGGGATTGAAGATGCACGGAGGCACACCCGAGAAGATGATCAAAGAGCCCGATATGGAAGGTTTGAGAAATGGATTGGAGAATCTGGGAAAACATCTTGAAAACCTGGCTGGTTTTGGGCAGTCGGTCGTGGTGGCCTTTAATAAATACGCTTTTGATACCGCGGAAGAGATCGATATGGTACGTGGTTTTTGTCGTGATCGCGGAGTGCCGTTTGCTGTCAATGAGGCCTTTACCGACGGAGGCGCAGGTGCCGTGGAATTGGCCGAAACGGTAATAGATGCCCTCGAGAACAGGCCATCAGGGGATTTGAGGTTTACTTACGACGATGAGGATGATATCGAAACCAAGCTTACCAAGATTGCCACGCAGATTTATGGGGCACGCGATGTGGTAATGGGTGAGAAAGCATTGAAAAAACTGAAGCTGGTGGAAGGGACATCCCTCGAAAAGATGCCGGTATGCATTGCTAAAACACAATACTCCTTCTCAGCCGATCCCAATTGGTATGGAGTGGCTAAGGATTTCCGGTTTAAAATCAATGATCTGGTGATTAACCGTGGTTCGGAATTTATCGTGGCCATCGCCGGTGAGATGATGCGTATGCCCGGATTGCCCGCCGACCCGCAGGCCAAACGGATAGATATCATCCACGGAGAAGTGGAAGGGTTGAGTTGATATCATTTTTAGTTGTGATATTTTTTGGTATATCATCTTTTTTTTCGATATTTGCAACAAACAGGGGTGAATACCAAAATTTTTTTTATTGCACTATCGATCTAATCATATTATCTTCAAAAAAGATAAGATAATTTTTATTTTAACTTTATTCTTTTGTCTCTCTTCATGTAATTTGAAAAATAAAGAGAGTATATCTACTTATACCGTTACTAAAACGGATTTTGAGAATTCGATTTTAATTGAAGGTATAGTCGAGCCTATCCGGTTTACAACCTTGGCTTGTCCGGCCAATGTAGACGGGATAGTCACCTTCCTGATTGATAATGGGACCTATGTCAACGAAGGAGATATAGTATGTATTATTGAGGATAATAATCAACAGAACAACTATGACAACCTGCAAATTGCATTGGAAAATGCTACGGCTGAATTGAACAAGGTCAATGCCGATTTGAAGATGCAATACGCTCTCTTGGAAGCACAGGTGAAGAATAACGAGGTCGATACGGACATCGCCCATCTTGATTCCTTGCAACTCAAATTTGCCACGCCAACCCAGAGAAGAATCAAGGAATTAGAACTTGAAAGGGCATACATAGAAAAAGTAAAATTCGAACAGAAACTGAATGCCCTTGATATCATTAATCAGTCCGAAATAAGAAAGTTGGAAATAAATATCCAGCAGTTGACCAACCGTTTACAATCAGCAGAAAAAATTCTTGAAGAGTTGACTATCAGGGCTCCTAAAAAAGGATTGGCTATTATTGCCGATTCCCGTATGACAGGCGCCAAGTTAAAGGTGGGGGACAATGTCTGGAATAATATGCCGGTGGTTATTATCCCTGAGATGTCGGAAATGAAGGTGAAAATGGCTGTCAATGAAACAGATTTCAAACAGATCAATGAAAACGATTCTGTGGCTTACACCTTTGAGGCCATGCCGGGGAACAATGCATATGGAAGAATCACCAAAAAATTACCCGTCGGACAACCCTATAAAAGAGATTCAAAAGTGAAGTTTTTTGAGGTAGAAGCATCAATCGATAGTGTGATACAGCTTCCCGAACCGGGATTTACAGCAAACAGCCGTGTAATTACAACCTATATCGGAGATACCATCGTCATTCCCCAAATTGCCATTTATGATGTTGATTCGATGAAGGTCGTGTATGTCAGGAATAATAATAAATATGAGATGCGCCAAATTGCGACCGGCCCGTCGTCAATGAAAGAATCGATAGTTACCACCGGTTTAAGAAAGGGAGAAGTAATTTCTCTGATCAAACCGCCCGCTTCATTTATAAGAGGGAAGAGGTTCCTTTCGGAATCAATTCGTTAGGGTGTGATATTGCTTCAATGATTTTACAACAATAAGATAAATGCTGATAAAATGAGGAACAAGTTTAATACGCTTTTTTTTCTCCTTTTTTGTTTGATATTCTTTGCTGCATGCGGCCGGAAAGAAGCTCAGCAAGTACCTGTGGGAAAAGTGGCAAAAGGAACTCTTTTTCTTGATTTGTATGAAGAAGGAGAATTAGAAGCTGTACAATCTATCAATATTGTGGCGCCTCTTATCTCATGGAGATATGGTAATCTGAAAATTACCGAACTGGTAAAAGATGGACAGGAGGTGAAAGCAGGAGACACACTCATCGTCTTCGACCCGTCGGAAGTTCTTAAAGGCATTGTCGAGGCGGAGTCGAGTTTGGAAATAGCCAAGGCTGAGTTTGAGAAGATGATCGCTCAGCAGAAATCCGATCTGGAAGAGCTGAGAGCCGGTTATGAGGTGGCGCGAATTTCCCATGAAATATCTAAAATACGATTTGAGTCGGCGGAGTATGAATCGGAGATAAAGAAAAAAGAGATACAACTGAATCTTGATAAGGCAGATATTGCTTTGGAAAGAGCCAAAGAACAGATAGATAACCGGATAAAAATACAGAGGGAAGAAGTGAAGCAAAAAAATCTTTCCATCATGCAGTTTCAATCCCGGCTTGATGAAGCGCATGAGACACTGAAAAAATTGTCTGTGGTTACTCCTTCATCCGGAATTGCCATCATCTCGCGGAACTGGAGCAGTAACAATAAATTTCAGATTGGCGATCAATGCTGGGGTGGATTTCCCATTATTCAGCTCCCCGATCTGGCCGTGTTAAAAGCAACGGTCAGGATTAACGAAGTGGATGTGGCCAAAATCAGTAAAGGTCTGAAAGTGGAGATAAAGCCGGACGCATTTTCAGATAGCATCTTCACCGGGACAGTCAACTCAATTGCCAATCTTGCCGTGAACAAAGAGGGATCATCGAAGATAAAAGTATTTCCGGTTGAAATATTGCTGAACGAGTCGGACAAGCACCTGCTCCCCGGCCTTACCGTGAGTTGCAGAATTATCATAGACAAGATCGAGGATGTGCTTTATATTCCCTTGGATGCGGTCAGACCAGAGGGAGATAAGAACTTTGTCTATAAAAAGAGTACAAGAGGTTATGATAAAATAGAAATTGAGACCGGCCAGAATAACACCGATTACGTGGTCGTTGTCAATGGACTCAAAGAAGGGGATGAAATTGCACTGGTGGATCCCTTTGCAGTAGAACCCGACGAGAAGAAACCGGAAAGCAGTGAGGCGGGATAATTGATAATTGTCAATGAATAAAACACTAAAATAATCGTATGAAAAAAAACATTATATATCGGCTTTCGGTGTTTTTCCTGCTGTTGTTTTCTGTTTCCTGCAAAAAGGGTGTTTGGTCGGAAGGCAATGAAAGACGAACATCGGATGGAAGTACCATTATAGAAACGGGAGAGCTTGCCGCGATCAATTCCATATCCTTTGTCATACCCAGGTACGGGCGTCATTGGTATCAAATGAAGATCATCGGGCTGCTGAATCATGGAGAAATAGTGAAAAAAGGAGATTCAATTGCTCAACTGGATCCTGCGGATATCAATAAATTTATCCTGGATCAGGAGAGTAATCTGGAAACCCAATTGGCCGTGTTGGAAAAATTGTATGTGGAACAGGAAAACAGGGAACAGGAAAGCGAATCGAGAATCAGAAACGAACTGGCGTCATTCGATTTAAAAAAGATCGAATGGGAAGCATCCCGTTTTGAATCGGAACGGTTACGACGGATAAAAAAACTGGAGTTTGACCAGGCAGAGATCAATCTTGAGAAAGAGAAGAGGATCTATGAGTTGAATAAGGTCATCAATGCTAACGATTTGAAAATTCAGGAGATCAGGGTCGAACAGATTAGAAAAGAGATAGAAAATGCGAAAGCATTGCTGCCGGCACTCACTTTACGGACACCTGTATCGGGTGTGTTCCAGATTGAATTGAACCGGCAAAATGTCAATCCTACTCTATACAAAATAGGGGATAATATTTATGCGGGAAATAATTTGGCCAAAGTTCCCGAACTGGAGTTTATGAAAGTGAATACCCAGGTGAATGAGACCGACTTTTTAAAAATAGATGTCAACCAAAAAGTGGCAGTTCGTTTAGATGCCTTGCCAAAGGTGGTGTTTGAAGGTGAAATAGCCTATATCGGGAAGTTATGCAGGTTGAAAGACCAAAAATCCCGTCAAAGAGTTTTTGATGTGGAAGTCAGGATATTAGAGCCGGATGAGAGATTAAAGCCGGGGATGACAGTGAGTTGTGAATTTTTATAAAACAGCATATGCAATACGGTGAAAATATTCGCTTGGCACTTCAGGGACTGGTCGACCATAAATTTCGCTCTTTCCTGACAATGCTGGGAATCATATTTGGTGTGGCATCGGTGATTACTATGTTATCGATTGGGGAAGGTGCAAAACGCGAGGCTATTGCCAAATACCAGGATTTGGGGGTAAGTAATATCATCGTCAGGGAAAGATCACTCTCCGATGAAGAGCTGGAAGAGGTGCGGGCTAAATTCTCCCAGGGTCTTTCCATTCAGGATGCCAATGTCATTGAGGAAATTGTACCGGGAGTGGAAAGGGTCGCGTCGCAGGCAGAAAAAAATACCGAAGTGAAGTTTGATGACAAATCGGTAAAATCTACCGTGATAGGCATTACCCCCAATTTTCTCAGTTTGATGAATTATAAAGTACAACAAGGCTACTTCATCAATGAAAAACATTACAACGAACGATTAAAAGTGTGTGTCCTGGGGGCGGGTGTGGCTGCCAGTTTTTTTAAAGGTGAAGATCCTATCGGTAAGCTGGTAAAGATAGACGACCAATGGTTAGAAGTGATTGGCGTACTGGCATCGAAAAGTCTTTTTACTGAAACCGTGGGTGAACTGGCTGCAAGGGATCTCAATACGGATGTCTATGTGCCGTTATCTTTGTTCCTGAACCGTTTTACACGGGATAATATCCTCTCCAGCGAAATACAGCAGATCACGGTTCAGATCAATCATTCGGATAAATTGATCGAGGCTTCCAAAATTATTGATGAGATATTAAAGAGACATCACTTTAATAATGACGATTACAGTATTGTGATCCCTTACGAGCTTCTTAAACAGGAGGAAAAAGAACGGCAGATCTATAACTTCCTTTTGGGAGCCATTGCCGCCATATCGTTATTGGTAGGAGGCATAGGTATCATGAACATCATGCTGGCAACTGTGATGGAGCGCACACGCGAGATAGGGATCCGAAGGTCGGTAGGAGCCCGGAAGATCGATATCATGAGCCAGTTTGTCACCGAATCGGTGGCAATCAGTATTACCGGTGGATTGATAGGTGTGCTGATCGGTGTGGTGTTGTCGTTGATCGTTACCCTGTTTACGGATATAACCACCTTTATCAAACCCTACTCCGTTTTTATCGCATTCTCCTTTTCGGTAATCGTGGGGGTGAGTTTTGGCTATCTGCCGGCAAAGAACGCCGCCAATTTGAAACCGGTAGACTCTATCCGTTACGAATAAAATAAAATGATATGTTGATAGAAATAAAAAACCTGAAGAAGAGTTATTCCCTCGGAGAAAATGAAATCCCGGTCATACACGGTATCAACCTCCATATCGAAAAAAACGAATATGTGGCGATCATGGGGCCTTCCGGTTCGGGTAAGTCGACATTAATGAATATCCTCGGCTGCTTGGATACCGCATCGAGCGGGCATTACTATCTGAACAATATTGATGTGAATACTTTGGATGATGATGCCCTTTCGCTTACCAGAAACAGGGAAATAGGTTTTATTTTTCAGAATTTTAATCTGCTGCCCCGGTTGAATGCCATTCAGAATGTGGAATTGCCGTTAGTTTACGCGGGAATACCGGGTATTGAGCGCCGGGAAAAGGCGTTGAAAGCTTTGGAAAGGGTAGGGTTGTCTGACCGGTTGCACCATAAACCTTCGGAATTGAGTGGCGGACAGCGGCAGAGAGTAGCTATCGCCAGGGCTCTGGTAACCAACCCCGGGATATTGTTGGCCGATGAGCCGACCGGGGCGCTCGATTCTATCACCGGGGTAGAGATCATGAGGCTGTTCGATGAATTGCACAAAGAAGGAAACACCATTATTTTAATCACGCATGAACAGGAAATAGCAAACTATGCCCATCGGAATATTTATCTGAAAGACGGGATGATCCATTCCGATCAGCCGAATATTAAAAGGAAAGAGTTAAGTTGATGATTAGAACTTGGAACTTAAAACTTGGAACTTGGAACTGAGAACTTTTCACTTTTCATTTTTCACTTTTCACTAATTCCCAAATCAATAGGATCTTATGAGAAAATTGTTTTTAATCTGTACATATTTGTGTGTCTCTTCACTCTTATTGCATAGCCAGTCGGTGCATATCCTTACTTTGGAAGAAAGTATCGAGATTGCGAAGAGCAAAAGTTACAGTATGTTGAAATTAGGAGAAGACCTTAAAATTGCCGAATATAATTTGAAGTCCGCTACCAGCCGGTTGAAGACGCATATTGATATGACCATTGGAGCTCCTCAATACACTGAAACTATTGAAAGCTGGAAAGATACCACCGGTATTACCTTTTATTATCCTGTGAAAGAGCTAGGGTATTCCACCATATTGACGATCAACCAGCCTTTGCCGACAGATGGTAATATATTTATTCAGAATATGTTATCGAGTGGGGAAAATTTAAATAGCAATTTTCGTTCTTCCCGCCTGCGCTCCCGTATTGGATTTAGTCAGCCGCTTCATTCTTTCTACGCCTACAATAATATCCGGTCGACACTGAAAAGAGCGGAACTTGATTACGAGCGCTCCAGCAAACAGTATAAAAGGGAAGAATTGAATCTTGTATATCAGGTAAGTAGCGCATATTATAATTTATTGTCGCTCCAAAGAAGTACCGAGATCGCCCATCTCGACCTGGAAAGGCAGATGGATGCGCATGAAATATCGAAGAATAAATATGCTGCCGGATTGATACGTGAAGTAGATGCTTTACAGATGGAGGTCGATTTGGCCGAAGCGCAAAATAATCACGATATTGCGGTTTTAAATGAAGTGTCTGCCAGAAACTCCTTCAAAGAATTGTTAGGGTTGAATTTGGATGATAGCGTGACATTGCACAACGAGTTAAACTATCAGATTATAATAATCGATCCAGAGAAGGCTATTGAGATGGCACTCAAAAACAGGTTGGAGGTCAGAGAGCAGGAGATACAGATAGAATTGCAGAAGTTGAACATAAAGCAGCAGAAATCAAACGGAATGATCAGAGGGAGTATCGACGCTTATTTCGAAAGGGCCGGTATAGATCAGCAAACCGATATTGGTCTTTTCCCTTCCATTCGAAATTCATACAGAAACCTGATAGATAGAAATTCCAGTTATGGTGTGGGGTTGACCATTACAATACCCATCCTCGATTGGGGAGAAAACAGGGCTTTGGTAAGAGCTTCCGAATCTCGGTTAAAACAATACAATTATCGGAAAGAAGAGGTTGAAAGGGAAATCGAGACCGAAGTGAAAAATCTTATAGCCAGCATCAACAGCAATTTAAAAAGATTGCAGGTGCTGGAAAAAAACGTGTTGGTTGCCGAAAAGAGTTTTGAGATAACGCGCCAACGGTTTTCTGACGGTGACATTGACAGTCAGGCGTTGGCCTTGGAGAGGAATCGTCTGAACAATGCTTATACATCCCACCTGAGAGCGTATATCAATTATCAACTCTCGTTGGCTGATCTGATGAGGAAAACCTTTTATGATTTCCAGAATCAGTGGGAAGTAGACTAGTCACTTAACCGACCCACATCAGGTCGCTCATGATACCGTCGGAGATAAAGATACCGTCGCGGGTCAGTTTCAACCTGTCGTCTTCGGTCTTCAGCAGATTCCTGTCCAGGTGCTTTCGCGCATTTTGGAGGCAGTAACGGTAAAATTCATCACCAAAGCGGGTCATAAGTTCCCTAAGATCGAGTCCCCACATAGTACGCAGACCTGTGAGCACGGTTTCATTGTATTTTTCACCGAGGCTCAGATATTCTGTTTCACGGTGCAATATGCCCGATTCCATACCCCTGATATAGCGGGTAAGTGAGGCCACATTCACGGAACGGTTGTCTCCATCGAAGGAATGGGCTGCAGGACCCAAACCCAGGTATTTCTCGTTCTTCCAATAAGAACTGTTATGTCGGGAAAAGTAACCCTCTTTCCCAAACGCCGAAATTTCATAGTGGATGTATCCATGCGAGGTGAGCTGCTCAATCAGCATGGTGAACAAGGTGGTGCTGACCTCTTCACCTATCGGTTTTATCCTGCCGGCTTGTAAAAGCCTGTGCATTTTTGTTTTCTCTTCATAGATGAGATGGTAAGAGGAGATATGAGGTATATCGAGGGCAATGGCCTGTGCCAGATTATACTGCCAAATCTCCTCTGTCTGTCGCGGTAAACCATACATCAGGTCGATGCTTATATTCCCGAAACCATGTTGCTGGCATCTCTTCACCGTGTCGATGGCTTGCTGCGCTGAGTGGCGCCGGCTCAGGAATGTCAGCTCTTCGTCGTCAAAACTCTGTATGCCGATGCTGAGGCGGTTGACAGGTAATTGGGAGAGCATCTCCACATACGCCTCCGAAAGATCGTCGGGGTTTGCTTCCACCGTGATCTCCGCATCCGGCGCAATGGAGAAGTGGTGGTGTAGGGTATCGAATATCCTGTCGAAATGTTCCTGCCGGAGCCGTGAAGGGGTTCCACCGCCAAAGTAAACGGTCTTCACCTGTTCCCGAATCTCATCTTTTCTTATCCTGGCTTCGGCACAGAGCGCGTCGACGAAAGCATCCATCTGCGTTTCGTTGGTACCGGTGTAAAAATCACAGTAAGTACACCGGGTTTTACAAAAAGGAATATGGATATATATGCCCGCCACTTTTTTACACTTTCGCAGTCCGTTTCTGAATCATTGTGCCTGTAGTATCTCTTTTACCAGCAAAGGTTCATCGGTGGTGATATAATCTACTTTCAGGTCGATGATCTTTTGGATATCTTCTGGTTTGTTCACCGTCCATACATTTACTTTTTGCCCCAACGCGTGAGCTTCCTTCACCCATTCCGGTTTTTGATACAACACGTTGAAGTGATAGTCGAATCCGCTCAGCCCCATTTTGGCAAGCACACGGGGTGACAAATCACCATTGAGATAATAGACCGGCGCGTCCGGATCGAGTTTCCTGACCTGCTGTACAAAATTTATTCCGAAAGAAATATATTCCACCCTGTCCTGCAGTCCGCGTTCATGTACCATTTCGATCACTTTCTTCGCCAAATCGTCCTCCCTCTCTTTTGATCTGTGCGTTTTCAACTCAATGATCAGTTTGGTGTGCTTGCATTGGGAGAAAGCGTTCAGGTATTCTTCCATTGTCGGGAGTGGTTCTCCGTTGGCAAGTTTTACCCTTCTGAGCGTGGCAGCCGGTGTGTCCTGCACAATCAGCTTTTTTCCTTCCAGAGTGACATCCGCATCATGATTTACCACCGGAATACCATCGGAAGAGAGCCATATATCCACCTCAGAGCCATATACCCGGATGGAATCGGCTTTTATCAGGGCTGCAATGGAGTTCTGTGCCGAACCGTCGGTCTTCCAGTAACCGCGGTGGGCGATAATCTCAGTTTGTGACCAGCCATAAACGGCAATAAATAAGATAAATGAGAGACTTAGAGAAATTCTTTTGTTCATACCGGTAATTGTTTGTAATAATATTAAAACAAATATACATTATTAAATTCACAAATTTATCACATTTCCGCGAATTTGGAGAATCACAGATCTATTTTAGCTGAGAAGCCCCGGCTCTAAAACAACCTTTATTCCTTACCCTTGATGTTTTGCTCTTGAGGGAGAGGAATGTTATTCAATAGAAGCTCTTTTTATTCTTATTAACGACATAGAGGG
Source organism: Proteiniphilum sp. X52 (assembly GCF_003712195.1). GTDB lineage: Bacteria > Bacteroidota > Bacteroidia > Bacteroidales > Dysgonomonadaceae > Proteiniphilum. The sequence goes on from NZ_RDSD01000012.1 coordinate 69,846, forward strand.
CATTCTATGCAGGGCAAAAAGAGGATGATTAAAAAAAGAAGAAGTATGCAATCATTATTCGAAATAAATCCCTCTTCTTTATTTTGTTGAATATTAGTGTTGTATGCGGCGATTCTATTTTTTATTCTTATAAATAGGGATTTCGATTAAAAATTGACACATTTTTATTTGCATGGGTTGATTGATATATTTATCTTTGTTTTAATTAAAAATGTGAATTTGCGCCAAAGGTAAAACAAAATGAGTAATAGCGTGAAAATATCAGCCTCTTTTCCTTTTGCTTCCAGTATGTTAACTAATGTTAACCAATGGGGGGGGCATTTTACACTATTTAACCAATTTGAAAAAATTTTTAAATCGTCACCTTGTGGTTTAAAGTCAACAAATCCAACTCCTTCTTCTTTCTTCGAGATGGCGAGAGCCAGGTTGTTTCATTTCCGGTTTGTTATCGGTTATAGATACCATTCGCATATTCCCCCAAAAAAGAGGATTATTCTATTTTCATCAAGCTCCGTAAATATTCCGGGACATTCATGGGATGTTCCGGATAATAGCATATTGCCGTGATTCAAAGGAATGCGGCAGGTGTTTGTCATGTCTCCGCTTATCCGCTGTTCTGTTTAGAAAAACTGTTCGGAACAAGTTTTATAAAACTGTCTATTACTTATCTAATTTTTAAAATTATGCATAGAAAGCATTTGATCTACTTGTTTATCAATAAACCAACTTAAAACCGATTGGCTGGTTCATCCTCTGTTCCACAGGTAATCCTGGTGTATTGTCCGGTTTTGTGGGGAAGGGAGAATCCGCGGAATGAATCTTAAGGCAAAACTATTTTGGCTGGCACCGAATCAAATACGCATTTTAAAATATTAATTCAAACAACATGAAAGTATGAAACAAAGAATGTTAAGTCTAATGAGGGGGTGGTTATTCGCATCTGTGTGGATGATATCCCTGGGAATGTTTGCGCAAACACGTGTTCAGGGTACGGTTACGGATGTGGGCGGCACGCCGATGATCGGGGTGAATGTCGTCGAAAAGGGAACCCTGAACGGCACGGTTACCGATTCCGAAGGGAATTTCACATTGAATGTGGCCTCTCAAAATTCGGAATTGGTCTTTACCTATGTGGGTTATATCACTGAAGAGGTGCTTGTGGGGAGTAAACGCTCCATTACCGTAGTGATGGTAGAGGATATGGAGAGTCTTCAGGAAATTGTGGTGGTCGGTTATGGAACCCAGGCCAAGAGAGATATCACCGGTTCGGTGGCGGTGGTGAATACGAAAGAACTTCTCGCTTCCTCCGGCGCTTCGGCTACGCAACAGTTGCAGGGCAAAACGCCAGGGGTATATATCGGACAGACCGGTTCTCCCGGTTCGGCTACCATGGTGCGTATCCGCGGAGTCAATACAATCAACGACAACGGGCCGCTGTATGTGATCGACGGTGTTTCCACCCGTAATCAGAACTTAAGCAGTCTCAACCCGAATGATATAGAGAGCATGCAGGTGTTGAAAGATGCTTCTTCGGCAGCTATTTACGGTGCGCAGGCCGCGAACGGTGTGATCCTGATCACCACCAAAAGAGGAACCGGATCGGGGCAGCCGAAACTTTCCTACGACGCCTATTACGGTATGCAAAAAACCGGGAGAAGGTATGACCTGCTCAATTCCGCGGATCGGCTGGCCATAGAGTGGGAATCGCAGTCGAACGCATTGATGCTTCGTGACGTGACCGGCCAAACACCTTCTCATCCTCAGTTTGGTACGGGAGCATCACCTGAAATACCCCAATGGCTGGTTGTAGGTGGAGCGAGTAAAACACAGGATATTAACGATTACTCTTTCCCTGACCTGCAAATGGTGCCTTATTCGGATACCGACTGGTGGGACGCAATAGACCGCGTGGCACCGATCCAAAATCACCAGTTGACGTTATCGGGAGGAGGAGCAAAGGGAAGGTACCTGATGGGTTTAAACTACTTCGACCAACAGGGAACCGTGATCCATACCTTTTATACCCGTTATCAGACTCGCCTGAATACTTCGTTTGATATCCGTCCGTGGCTGCGTATGGGCGAAAACCTGCAATATACGTGGACAAAAGACCTGGGGCTGAACGTAACGGCAACCGAGTCCACGCACTACTCATGGACTTACCGTGCTTCCCCATGGGTTCCCGTAAAAGACACTTTTGGCAATTGGGGCGGATCGAAAATCACTGGCACCGGAAACTGGCAGAATCCCGTGGCCATGCGGGAGCGTGAAAGAGGAAACTACTGGAGTAACTCGCGTATCTTCGGGAACGTATGGGCTGAAGCGGATCTGATGAAAGGGTTGATGTTCCGTACCAGTTTCGGGCTGGATTATACCAATGCCTATAGCTATTATATGAGTAAGAAGAATCCGGAATTCTCTGAAAGTCCGGGCACAAACCATTTTCAGGAAGCGGCTTCTTTCAATTTCCGCTGGGTATGGACCAATACGCTCACTTACAATAAAGTGTTCGAAGATATTCATTCGCTGAACGTGACATTGGGGACCGAAGCAATTCGCGACGGGTTAGGCAGAGGCATGGAAGCCAGGCGTTATCATTATTTGCTGGAAGACAATCACAATACCTGGGTACTCCCGATGGGAGCCAATGACAACCTGCGTACAAATAACTCATGGTACAACGGCGAATTTGCATTGTTCGGTGTTTTCGGCAGGGCTGATTATGCCTTTGCCGATAAATACCTGTTCACCGGTATCGTCCGTCGCGACGGGGTATCACGATTTGCGAAAAAAAACCGCTACGGAACATTTCCTTCCATGTCCGTAGGATGGCGCATGTCGGAAGAAAATTTTATGGACAACACAAGGGAATGGCTGGACGACCTGAAACTGCGCGTGGGTTATGGCCATACCGGAAATGCTGAAATTCCCCGCGCGACCAATTTTGCCATGCTTTTCGGGACATCGCCTGACGTGACCAATTACGACTTGGGCGGTTCCAATACCGGTTCGGATCTGGGATACAGGCTGGCCACCTACGGGAACGAAGATACCCGGTGGGAAGCGATCAAGATGACGAATGTGGGAATAGATGCCACCTTCGGCCAAGGACGTTTTTCTACGACCCTCGAATTCTATAATAAGGTCACTTCGGATATGTTGATCGAGGCAGGTTATTCCGCTTTGGCCAATACCGAGATTGGTCGCCCCTACATTAACTACGGCAGCATGCGTAACAGGGGATTCGATTTTATGTTCAATTACAGGGATAAGGCTGGTGATTGGGCATGGGATATCGGACTGAATGCCTCTACCTATAAAAATAAAGTATTGAAACTCTCTGACGCCGATGATTATGCGCTTTGGGGAAAGGGGGATCGTTTCGATATCGGGGAAACCCGAACCATCAAGGGAAGAGCTGTGTCGGAATTCTACGGATTCAATATTATCGGATTTTATGAGGACGAGAATGACGTGCTCAATTCACCCATACCTTATAAAGCCACGGAAAAGCCCACCGCGCAAGATGCCAAGCGGTATATCGGCAAATATAAATTTGAAGATGTGAGCGGCCCCGACGGGGTGCCCGACGGGAGAATAACCATGGACGACCGCAAGGTCATCGGCAGCCCGCATCCCGATCTTATTTTAGGCCTGAATGCTGCCTTAACCTATAAAAACTGGGATTTCAGCATGTTCTGGTATTCCACGATAGGCAATGACCTTTTGAATAACACCAAATATTTCACCGATTTTCCACTATTTGCAGGAAACCGTTCCACGCGGATGCGCGACCTGTCATGGAAAATGAACGGAGACAATTCCAAAGCCGAATTGCCGATCCTGGATTCACAGGACGACTGGACCGGAACCGTGCTCAATTCGTATTATATAGAAGACGGGTCGTTTGTGAAACTGAAAAACCTCGTAGTGGGATATACATTCCCCAAAACAATACTGGACAAAGTGACCATATCGAATCTGAGGTTGTATATACAGGCGGAGAACCTGCTGACTCTCACTAAATATACCGGTCTCGATCCGGAGATTACCAACAGGGATGCCGGAGAAAGAAACCGTGCCGACCTCAGGAGAGGAATCGACGGCGGCGGATGGCCAACGACGATGCGGTTTCTCTTTGGCGTTAATTTTGAATTCTAAATCGTATTAAAAAAGAAACTATGAAACAGAATAATCTATTTTACATATTGATCGTTTCGATCACTATATTGTTGATTTCCTGCGGGGAAGATTTCCTCTACAAAGCACCTCAGGGCAGTATTGACCAGGATGCACTCAAGAGCCAAACAGGAATTGACCTGTTGACTGTAACCGCTTATGCCAATTTGACCGAGAACGGATGGGGTGCTTCACCTTTCAACTGGACTTTTGGCGGAATGTATGGCGGCGATGCCAACAAGGGATCCGACACCAATGACCAATCGGTGCTCAATGAGATGGAAAAATATGATGTGGCTTCTACCAACGGATATCTTGGTGATAAGTGGAATTGGATCTATAAAGGAGTCAAACGGGTGAATATCGCGCTGCAAACAATGGCGATGGTGGAGGATCTGCCGGAAGCGTTCCAGTCAAAGAGAAACGGAGAACTGCATTTCCTGCGGGCATTGTTTTATTTTGAAGGAATCAAGGTTTTTGGGCCATATATCCCCTGGATAGACGAAACCATTACCGACAATGACCCTAAAGTACACAACGATATCGATATTTACCCAAAAGTATTGGAAGATATTGACATCGCCATCCGTGACCTGCCCAATACACAAGATGCTTCGGGTCGGGCTAATATATGGGCGGCAAAAGCATTGAAAACCAAGATATTGATGCAGAAAGGCGATCTGGCCGCTGCCAAGCCGATCCTGAAAGATATTATTGATAACGGACAAACTTCCAACGGCGCAAAATACGCTTTGGAGGATGACATGAATGCCAACTTCGACAGCTATCGCGATAACGGAAAGGAATCGATATTTGCCGTACAGTTTTCAGCAGAATCCGGCAATGCTAACAGTGGTATGTCACTATGTTATCCTTACGGGGGAGCAACTGAACCGGGCGGCTGCTGCGGTTTTTATCAGCCTTCTTATGAATTGGCCAACTCGTTTAAAGTCGGAGAGGACGGTTTGCCATTATTGGACAATTCTTACAGGAATGCTCCTTTTGTCGATATGAAATATGTTCCGGCAGAAGGGGAGCAAAATGCACCTCTTTCAAAGAATAACAATGATGTGGCGGTAGATCCCCGGATTGATTTTGCCATCGGACGTTATGGTATACCCTATAAAGACTGGGGTTTACCTAAAAACAGCTGGGTACGGGATGTGAACAACGGGGGATATTATGTGCCCAAAAAACATGTATATACCAAGAGAGAATTAGATGCCGGGTTGGCCAATGGTGGCTTCCACGATGGATGGGCGCCGGGGTCGGCTATGAATTTGCAATACCTGAGCCTGCGGGACATAATATTGCTTTATGCCGAGTGTCTGGCCAATGATGACGACCTCTCGGGAGCTATGGAATTGGTAAATCAGATACGTGCCCGTGCCGCGTTGGATGTGAATATCATCAAAAATAACGGTAAACCTGCGGCAAATTATAAAATAGCCAACTATCCTCCCTCTCACGCGGCGTTCAGTGATAAAGAAACCTGTATAAAGGCGGTTCGTATGGAGCGAAAGCTGGAACTGGCCATGGAAGGGCAACGTTGGTTCGATCTCGTCCGTTGGGGCGGGGAAGAGATGGCAAAAGCAATCTCCGATTATGTGGAATTTGAGAAAGCACATATTAATAAATTCGCTTTCTCCAATAAATTGCCTGCGAGCAAAACCATGTTCCCTCTTCCCCAGGAGCAGGTGCAGACCATGGGTAACGATGAAAACGGTAAACCCTATCTGTTGCAGCCTGAACCCTGGAGATAAATCAGTGTGATTATAAAAGAGGGTATGTCCATGGTGTGGGATTGTACCCTCTTTTTAATCGTTATTCCGTATGATTGTAGTAAAACAATGATTAATTGATTTTAAGGATCCGATCAAAATGAGTTGAAACTATCTGTTTGGATACCCAATGGGAAATTAGCCTATTAACGAAAAAGAACAACGAAAAGCAATTTGTGTCTGGTACTTGGTGTTTTGGCCTTCATTTCAAGGCCACCTATAATATAAAAGAAACGATGATGTCAAAAATATTCAACCTGTGTTTGCCTGTTTTATTTCTATCCTGCCTTATTAGCGGTTGTGATCGTTCTTCCGGCCTGAAAGATTTCACCTATAGGTATAGCATGGAGAGTGTCAATAATTTCAAGGTCGAATTCCAGTTGAATCCGGATTCCACCTATCAGATCACTCGGCATAACTATTTTTTCGATAAGTTTGAAGGGAAGGCAAGACCTCTGATTAAAGAAGGAATATTGACACAAGAAGAATTTGACATATTCGCCGGGTTGATAGCCAGAAGTAAGCTGGGAAAGATGAAAGACGCGTATGGTTTCGACCGGAAAGGTGATGTCGACAACAGTATCGTTTATATGGTCGAATTAAAACAAGATGAAAAAAGCAAGTTCGTTTCGGTCAATAGTGGCACTGATGAACATCTGCCGGATGGTTTCAATCATTTGATTGCGTTTACCGGAGAGTTCATCAGTGATAAAATGGAGGTGTTGGAGTAGCATTTAGAGGCTTTCTCCGAAATCTTCCTTGAATTTGGCGATCAGTTTCTGAGGCCAGTCATTTACCGGTTCCAGTCCTCCCATAAAGAAACGGAGTACGGGTGGCTCGTATACGAAACGGAGGCCGCCGATTAATGCCCGGTTTTCATACAGCCAGGTCATCCGGTCTTCTACATATTTGATCTGCGATAAGGTGAACACCCGGCGGGGTACTGCCAGCCGCACCAGTTCCATGTCGGCATAGGTTTCGTTGCCATACTCGTCACGTTGGTTGGAGATGGAGCCTCTTTCCATCCCCCGGATCCCTGAAATAAGAAAGAGCGCCGCGGCCAATGCTCCCGCGGGATATTCTTTTTGCGGGATATGATCGCACACCTTCATCGCATCCACGTGGGCGCCCAACACGCCGGCCGGCTTTACCACCGGCACACCATGTGCGTCCAGCGCATTCACCAAATAAGCGATAAAATCGGGACTCTGGCTGATCATCGTTTCGTCGAGTGTTTCATATAGGCCTACTGCCATTGCTTCAATTTCACGTACAGAGATACCTCCATAGGTGAGAAATCCTTCGAAGAGAGGGACAAGTGCTTCCATCTCCCGGTAAATGTCGCTATTATCCGTGCAGATACCGCCTCCGCGGGAAGAGCTGAGTTTCCGCGCTGAAAAGTAGACAATATCCGCCAGGCCGGTCATGACCTTCATCACTTCCCCCATTGAGCTTCCTTTAAATTCTTCCTCCCGCTGTATCACTAAGTAGGCGTTCTCGCCCAGTAAACTGGCATCGAGCACAAGCCGGATATTGTATTTATCGGCAATAGCCCTTACATCTCTCAGATTCTGTACGGAAAATGGTTGCCCCCCGATAAGATTTGTAGAAGCTTCCATGCGGATGAACGGGATGTTCTTGGCGCCATGGACTTTAATCACTTCTTCCAGTTTTTCAATATTCATGTTTCCCTTGAAAGGGTGGGAAGAGTCGATCACATACGCTTCGTCGTACAGTAGTTCGGCGATCTTGCCCCCATACTGGGTGATGTGCGCCATGGCAGTGGTAAAGTGGTAGTTCATCGGAACCAGATTGCCCTTTCGCACATAGGCGTTCGACAAGATGTTCTCTGCGGCGCGACCCTGGTGTACCGGAAGATAATACTTCTTACCCAGCACATCTTCCACCGCTTTCTGCAGGCGGAAGAAACTTTGCGATCCGGCATAGGCGTCATCGGCCTGCATCATGGCGGCCATTTGATTGTCACTCATCGCATTGGTGCCGCTGTCGGTAAGCATGTCGAGGAATACATCCTTGGTATTGAGCCGGAAAGTGTTGAATCCGCCTTCCCGAAGCGCTTCCAGTCTTCTCTCGATTGGTACTAAATGCAACTTCTGCACTACACGTACCTTGTGCAACTCCAACGGAATATTCTCTCCGTTGTAAAACTTAATTTCATTCATGGGGCTTGTGTGTCTGTCTTATAGTTACTAATTATTTGATAATTCTTGAATATTGTTGTTAATATCAGGTTTTTCCTGATAAATTTAAATTAAAACTGCAAATATAATGAAAGCCGAGAGAAAAGCCAAAATTGTGGGCCTTTTCCGAAATATCCCCTATCTTTGCCGAATGTACGCGTACTACGACAACCAGTTAGGAAATATTCTGATTAAACCCAACGTGAGGGCAAAGAACATCATTGCCCGAAGAAGGGAGGGGGAAATACATCTGACTGTCCCGCATGGCTTTGATTTCAAAAGAGTTCCCGGGGTGTTGGATGAGATGCGTCCGCGGCTGATCAAAATGGCGGTTGCCACTGAACCGTTGATTACTGAGGAATCCGTCATAAATACTTTTACGTTTCAAGCCCGAATATCGAGAACCGATAAAATGAAAAACGTTCAGATGAGATTCAGGGATGGAGAGTTGATGATTTTCATTCCTGATGGATTGGATTTGACGGGCGGACAACTGCAGCATACGGTCAAGGAGATCATCAGGCGGCTCCTGCGGCATGAGGCAAAACGTGTTCTGCCACAAAAGGTCGTCTTTTGGGCAAGAAAATTCAATTTGCCATTTAATCAGGTAAAGATCAACAAAAGCACAACCCGTTGGGGAAGTTGTTCACACCAAAAAAACATCAATCTCTCGTTCTATCTGATGTTGTTACCTGAAAAACTGATCGACTACGTTGTGCTTCACGAGCTGGCGCATACTGTCGAGATGAATCATGGTGAGAAATTCTGGGATTTGTTGAGCAAATTATGCCAGGAGGACGCCAGGGCAATCAGCCGTTCGGTTCGGAAATTCAATTCACCGGATTACAATTTGATAAAACCATAACCAGGATAAGTGCGATCCTGTGTTGCTTATCACATACCCTCCGGGATAAAGCATGACAAAAATGAAATAATTCCGTGAGGATGAAACCGGTTTAATGAAAAAAGCCTATATTTGTGCGCATAAAATTCTAATGATCATCATTGACTAACTTTTTAATAAACAAATCTATGGATAAACCCTATGTGATAGGTATTGATGTGGGCGGTACGAACACCGTCGTGGGCATCGTGGACAAAAGAGGACAGATTTTGAAGAGCGGCAGCATCAAGACAGCTAAACATTCCCAGGTGGAAGATTATCTGGATGAACTTACCAACCTGATCGAAGATCTTATCGCGGGAACAACAACCAAGGATCAGATCAAAGGGATTGGTGCCGGTACACCCAACGGTAATTATTTTACCGGAAGCATTGAGTTTGCTCCCAATCTCCCTTGGAAAGGAGTGATCCCTTTTGCCCAACTGCTGGAAGACCGGGTGGGTATTCCCGTGGCGCTTACCAATGACGCGAATGCGGCGGCTATCGGTGAAATGACCTACGGTGCGGCCCGAGGGATGAAAGATTTTATTGTGATCACACTCGGGACAGGTGTGGGTAGCGGTATTGTGGTGAACGGACAATTGGTGTACGGGCACGATGGTTTTGCCGGTGAACTCGGGCACGTGATCATGCGCCGGCACAATGGCCGTTTATGCGGATGCGGCAGAACCGGTTGCCTGGAAGCCTATGCTTCGGCCACCGGTGTGGCGCGCACAGCCCGTGAATACCTCGAACTGAAGCCTGATACCCAGACACGCCTTCGTAATATCCCGGCCGAGGACATAACTTCCAAAGATGTGTTCGATGCGGCTATGGCCGGAGATGAACTGGCGAAAGACATCTTCAAATTTACCGGAGATATGCTGGGTGAGGCATTTGCCGACTTTGTGGCTTTTTCCAGCCCCGAGGCTATTGTCCTCTTCGGAGGCCTTTCCAAAGCGGGTAACCTCATCATGGATCCTATCCGTGAGAGTATGGAGAGAAACATGTTACCCATCTTCCGGAATAAAGTCAAACTGATGTTTTCCGACCTGAAAGAGAGCGATGCCGCCGTATTGGGCGCCAGCGCGCTCGGCTGGGAAGTGAGAAATTGACCCGGTACCGGAAGGAAGAGCCATTTTTTTTGGTATAGAAGGGGGGAACTGCGAATAAGGCAGCGCCCCTTTTCAGTTTTTACCCCTGTATGTAGGGTCCGGCCGGCAAGCGATTGCCGGCTGTTTTTTCAAATTTATGCAAAACTAACAAGTCGATTGACAGAAAAGAGCGATAGATTTTATACCTTTGTACTCATTTTATAAATAACGACTTAAACGGACGCATAATGTCAAAAAAAATTCAAACAGCCCTCATTTCGGTTTACCATAAGGATGGGCTGGAGGAAATACTTCGGGAATTACATCATTTACGGGTCAAATTTATTTCTACCGGTGGCACCCGGGAATTTATCCAGTCACTAGGTTATGAGTGCGAGGCGGTGGAAGATGTCAGCGGCTATCCCTCTATTCTGGGAGGCCGGGTAAAGACCCTTCATCCGAAAATCTTCGGCGGGATCCTTTACCGGCGCGATAACGAAACCGATAAAAAACAGGTGAAATCTTATGATATTCCTTCTATTGACTTGGTTATTGTTGATCTGTACCCTTTCCGTGAGACGGTTGCTGCCGGTGGTTCGGAAGAAGAGATCATTGAGAAGATAGATATAGGAGGTATTTCGCTTATACGTGCTGCTGCGAAGAATTACAAAAATGTGCTTATCGTTGCTTCGAAAGATCAGTATAAACCGCTGCTCGATCTTTTAAAAGAAAGGGGAGGACTCTCAGGCATAGACGATCGCCGCCGGTTTGCCAAAGAGGCTTTTATGGTCTCCTCCGGGTATGATTCGGCGATATTCGGTTATTTTGACGGTGATGATCATTCGGCACTGCGTATAGCCCGGGAGGGTGGGAAACAGCTGCGTTACGGTGAAAACCCTCACCAGAAGGGAGTGTTTTATGGTAATTTCGACGAAATATTTGAGCAACTCCATGGCAAGGAGATTTCCTATAACAACCTCCTCGACATGGATGCGGCTGTTTCGTTGATCTCAGATTTCAACGAGACGGCTTTGGCTATTCTCAAACATAACAATGCCTGCGGCATGGCTTGTCGTCCCACAGTGAAAGAAGCATGGGATGCCGCCTTGGCTGCCGATCCGGTATCGGCTTTTGGCGGTGTGGTGGTGACCAACCGACGGGTGGACAAAGAAGCAGCCACAGCCATGAACGAGATCTTCTTCGAGATGATCATCGCGCCGGAATACGATAAAGAGGCGCTGGATATTTTGTTCCAAAAGAAAAATCGTATAATTTTGGTATTGATATCGAGTGAGAAAGCTACACAACGTTTGCAATACCGTTCGGTGTTGAATGGCGCCTTGGTGCAGGATAAGGATCTGAGTGTGGAGACTGCTGCCGGGTTGCGGGTGATGACAGCCAAAGCCCCTACGGCAAAAGAAACCGAAGATTTGCTGTTTGCCAATAAGCTGGTGAAGCATACCAAGTCGAATGCCATTGTGCTGGCAAAGGACAAGCAGCTGATCGCGAGCGGTACGGGACAGACTTCGAGGGTTGACGCGTTGAACCAGGCCATAGAGAAGGCGGCCACATTCCATCTCGACCTGGAGGGGGCGGTGATGGCCAGCGATGCTTTCTTCCCCTTTCCGGATTGTGTGGAGATCGCGCACAAAGCCGGGATTACTGCCGTTATACAACCCGGCGGTTCAGTCCGCGACGGTGAATCAGTAGATTACTGCAATCAAAACGGCCTTTCGATGGTGAAGACCGGCGTAAGGCATTTCAAACATTAAACACAAAGCATAGTTACTATCGAATAGCTTAATATATTTATACATTATGGGCTTATTTTCATTTACACAGGAGCTGGCAATGGACCTTGGTACCGCCAATTCCGTCATTGTGAACAACGCGGGAAAGATACTCCTGGACGAACCCTCTATCGTGGCGCTGGATCGCAAGACCGACAAGATGATTGCTTTGGGCGAAAAGGCAAGACAGATGCACGGTAAGACACATGAGAATATTCGTACGGTGAGACCGTTGAGAGACGGTGTGATCGCCGATTTCAACGCTGCGGAGCAGATGATCCGGGGCATGATCAAGATGGCGAACAAAAACAGAGGAGGGTTGTTCTCCCCTTCGCTGCGCGTGGTCGTCTGCATCCCCTCGGGAAGCACCGAAGTGGAGATCCGTGCCGTGCGCGACTCGGCGGAACATGCCGGAGGCCGCGATGTCTATATGATCTTTGAACCGATGGCCGCAGCCCTCGGGATCGGTCTCGACGTGGAAGCCCCTGAAGGCAATATGATCGTGGACATAGGTGGCGGCACCACTGAGATCGCCGTGATCTCGCTCGGAGGCATCGTTTCCAATAAATCGATCAAAATTGCCGGTGATGATTTTACCGAAGACATCCAGGATTATATGGGACGTCAACACAATATCAAGGTGGGGGACCGCACTGCCGAACAGATCAAGATCAATGTGGGCTCTGTGCTTACTGAGCTCGACAATCCGCCTGAGGATTTTATCGTGCACGGACCTAACAGGATGACCTCACTGCCCATGGATGTGCCTGTATCCTATCAGGAGATTGCGCATTGCATCGAGAAATCGGTGTCCAAGGTCGACTCGGCTGTGCTGAGCGCGCTGGAGCAGACGCCTCCCGAATTGTATGCCGATATTGTACGCAACGGTATCTACCTGACCGGCGGCGGTGCTTTGCTGAGAGGGCTCGATAAAAGGCTGACCGAGAAAATTGGCATCCCTTTCAGGGTGGTGGACGACCCCCTGCATATGGTAGCCAAGGGAACCAGTATCGCACTGAGGAATATTGATAAATTTACCTTTTTGATGCGCTAATTCGCCGTGAGTTCTTAGCGGCTGGCTAAGGGAAGATCAGGCATAAGGCATAGGTTTATATGCGTAATCTTTTTATCTTTATCATTCGAAATAGTCACTGGTTGCTTGCCGCACTGCTGGTAGCAGTCAGTTTCTATCTCGTTTTTACGCACAATTCCTATCAACGCAGCGTCTATCTTACTTCAGCCAACCAGGTGACAGGATGGTTTTACTCGCTCTCCGGGGATGTCACATCGTTCTTCCATCTGAAGAAAAATAATCAGTTGTTGTTGGAACGAAGTGCCGAACTGGAGAAACAGATCCTTGCTCTCAAAGACCGGATTGCTCTCCTTGCTGCCGCCGATTCCGCAGAAGTGAACGCATTCGTAAGTGATTCCGTCCCGATGCCGCAATTCGGTTATATCCCCGCCGAAGTGGTCAACCTGAGTTTTTCGGGTGTAAATAACTTCATCACCATCAGTAAAGGATCCCGGCACGGTATCAAACCCGATATGGGGGTGATCTCAACAGGTGGCGTGGTAGGGGTGGTGTCGGTCGTATCGCCCAACTTCTCAGTGGTAATCCCGGTTATCAATCCCAAATTCCGGCTAAGTGCCAGGCTGAAAAATTCCGAAAATTACGGCTCTGTCTTCTGGGACGGGACAAGCATCGGTGAGGCGCAATTGCAGGAGTTGCCTAAGCATGAAGATTTTCATAAGGGTGATACTGTGATGACCAGCTTTTCCCGCATCTTTCCCAGAAATACTGTCATTGGTTTTGTCAGTAGTCAGGGAGAGTCGAAGGATGATAATTTCAATACGTTCAATATTCAACTGGCCACCAATTTCTATACGTTGCAGGACGTGCTGGTGATCGATGATACCTATTATGAGGAACAGAAACAGCTCGAAGAGACGTTACAGGAATGAAATTGAGTTATATATACGAGTTAGTGCTTTTTGTGGCGCTGATCCTGCTTCAGACGTTGCTGCTGAACCGGATCAGCCTGTTCGGTATCGCCACTCCTGTCCTGTATATCTATTTCCTGCTGAAGCTGCCGGTAGGCAGAAACCGCTATTATGTGATCACTTCCGCCTTTTTGATGGGGCTGATCATCGACATCTTTTTAAATACACCGGGAATGAATGCGGCCGCGATCACTATGGTCGCGGCTCTTAGAAAAAATGTCCTGGGGCTTTTCTTTGAAAGGGAAGGATACGATGATTTCGTGCCCGGCATCCATACTGCCGCCGCCCCTTTCGCGCGATTCACTATTTTCATGGTGCTCCTGCATCTCACGTTGTTGTTCTTTATTGAATCGTTCACACTTTTTAATCTGAAGAATACTCTGCTACGGATTGCGACCTCATCGGCCGTCACCATCCCGTTGATTATTGCGTTGGATAGTTTAATGTTTAGGAGAAAACCGGGTGAACAATAATGCCAATCCCCTTGCCAAAAGACGATACGTGATTGCCGCGGCGGCGGTGATGATCGTATTGGTGTATCTGGCTCAACTCTTCAAGTTGCAGTTGATGAGTCCCCAATACAGGGAGTATGCCGACAGTAACGCTTTCCTGCGCAGGACTCTCTATCCGGCAAGAGGCGCCATATATGACCGGAATGGTAAACTGCTGGTCTATAACAGGCCTACCTATGATGTGATGATGGTGGTCCGTGAGATGAAACAGTTCGACACGCTCGATTTTTGCCGCACGCTCAATATCGATATGGAACGGTTTTATAGCCTGAATGCCGATATGAGAGACCGCCGGAAGAACCCCGGTTATTCATCCTATACCCCGCAACTGTTCATGACACAGCTCAATGTGGAGGAATACGGGCTATTGCAGGAGAAACTGTATAAATTTCCGGGGATTTATATTCAGAGCCGTACTGAACGGCAATACAATTACCCCAACATGGGACTTATCCTTGGCTACATCGCCGAGGTTGATAAGAATAAGATGGCCGCCGATCCCTATTATGTGAGGGGTGATTATGTCGGAAAATCGGGCATTGAGTTGTCGCATGAAGAAGACCTCCGGGGTGAAAAGGGGGTGGAAATACTTCTCCGTGACGCGCATGGGAGAGTGCAGGGAAAGTATGAAGATGGTGCGCATGATAAAGCGCCGGTATCGGGGAAAGACCTTACCTTGGGTATCGATATCGATCTGCAGGCATACGGTGAGAAACTGATGCACAACAAAGTGGGCAGTATTGTGATGATCGATCCCAAAACCGGTGAGATACTCTGCATGGTCTCGGCCCCTGCCTATGACCCCGTACTTCTTACCGGAAAAAGTTTCAGCGCCAATTACCGGCAGCTTGAAAGCAATCCCTTTAAACCGCTTTTCAACAGGGCTATTGCCGGCACATATCCGCCGGGATCGACCTTTAAACCCACGCAGGGCCTCATCTTCCTGCAGGAAGGTATTCTCACTCCCGAGACACGATATGCCTGTTATGGCGGATATCCTCCACTGGGAGGACGTCCCGGCTGCCATTCCCACGCTTCACCCTTGTCCATCCAATACGCCCTCACCACATCCTGTAACTCTTTCTTCTGCTACGGATTGAACGCCATGTTGAGTAACAGGAGCAAGTATGCCACGGTAGGGGCCGCTTTCGACGTGTGGCGCGACCATATGGTGGATATGGGCTTCGGTTATCCGTTGGGAGTAGATCTCCCTTCCGAGAAAAGAGGTTTTATTCCCAACAGCAAATTCTATACGAACGTTTTCAAAACGGAACGTTGGAATGCGCATAATATAATCTCCATCGCCATCGGACAGGGTGAGATCCTTGCCACACCCCTGCAGATCGCCAACCTGGGTGCCATGATCGCCAACAGGGGATATTATTATACACCCCATGTGGTAAAAGAACGCAAAGGAGCGGCACTGGAGGCAACCTATACCACGCGGCATGACTCAGGCATCAACAGGGAGTACCTCGATATAACCGTCAAGGGAATGGCTGACGCGGTGACCATGGGTACCTGTCGCGGTATTAATCTGGCACCGTTTGTGGAAGTATGCGGCAAGACCGGTACGGCTGAAAACCCGCATGGCGATGACCACTCGCTCTTTATGGGCTTTGCGCCGAAAGATGATCCGCAGGTGGCTATCGCCGTCATTGTGGAGAATGGACGGTTTGGCGCGACAAATGCTGTGCCCATCGCAAGGTTGATGATGCAGAAATTCTTCAGGGGAGAGATACCCGAGAGCGATCAATGGTTAGAGACCACTATCATGAAGCGTGAAATACTACCCTACGTGTATACCAGGAATCTGCCTGCCGTCAAGTCTCCTGACAATTAAACAATAAGATATGATGATCTATCAGGGAAGCAACGAAATAGAGGAAAAGGGGAAAGTGGACAAGCCGACTGTCATTTTCTACCTCGTTTTTGTGCTGCTGGGATGGCTCAATATCTATGCGGCCAGTTTCGATCTGGAAAATGCCACGGGACTGTTCGACCTCTCTTCCAGGGCGGGGATGCAGTTGATCTGGATGGGTACTTCATTCCTACTGGCTTTTGTTCTGCTGAAAATCGATACCGCTTTCTATGAAACGTACGCATTTCTGTTTTATCTGGCAGGTATTCTATTGCTGGTGGTCACCCTTTTGGTGGCGGAAGAAATCAACGGTTCCCGTTCATGGCTGATTATCGGACCGGTGCGGCTGCAACCCGCGGAATTTATGAAATTCATTATCGCCCTTACATTGGCCAGGGTATTCAATTCATATAGCTTTCACCTGATGGAACGGAAGAACCTCTGGTTGGTAAGTGCTGTCATCCTGTTGCCGGTGATCCTGGTAATCGCGCAGAGCGAGACGGGGACGGCCCTTGTATACCTGAGTTTTATCCTGGTGTTATACAGGGAAGGGTTACCCGGTGGATTCCTCTTTATGGGGATCGCGGCTATCCTCTATTTTGTGCTGGGTATCCGGTTCTCTGATCAACAGATGGGCGCCCTTTCCGAAGGTGAATTCGTCACAGTCATTCTTATTATTATTTTCTCGGCAGCCATGATATGGAATTATATCAAACGGCGTGACACCTTCTTCACGCTTCTGCTGTCGGCAGCCGCTGTTTTTTTACTGGCTTTTGTGGCTTCATTTTTTACCCCACATGTCGACTGGGGAATAGTGGCCATCACGGCATTGTCGTATACTGCCCTTTATCTGTTATTCCATTTTTTCAGATACGGAAAAAGAACATATCTCTATATTTTTCTGTTTCTGATCGGCTCTTTTGCCTTTCTTGAATCGGTGGAGTATGTGTTTTATGATGTGCTTCAGCCGCACCAGCAGATGCGTATTAAGGTGACGTTGGGAATGGAACAGGATTTGAGTGGAGCGGGATATCATGTGGGACAATCCAAAATCGCCATCGGGTCGGGAGGGCTGACGGGAAAAGGATTCCTCAATGGTACACAGACCAAGCTCAAGTATGTTCCCGAACAGGACACCGATTTTATTTTCTGTACCATAGGTGAGGAACACGGATTTATAGGCTCCTCCGTTGTCCTGTTGCTGATGATGTTCTTTGTGCTCCGGCTGCTCCGCCTGGCGGAGCGGCAGACAACCGTTTTTGGCCGCACTTATGGTTATGGCGTGGCGGGCGTCTTCCTGTTTCATATGATCGTCAATATCGGTATGGTGATCGGCATTATGCCCGTCATTGGAATTCCGTTGCCTTTTTTCAGCTACGGGGGATCTTCGTTATGGGGATTTACTATTTTACTCTTTATTTTTCTTCGGATCGATAAATCGAGAAAACGGAGTTGAAATGAAAAATGATGCGGAAATAAACAGGGCGTCCTTCCCTCCTGTGAAATGAAAATGAACAGCTGTTACCTGAATCGTAAAGCGATGAAAATGCTTACAGGCATATTGTTTACGGGCCTGTTCTCTGTGATCATGACCGTACAGGCCTCTCCCGCGGACTCGCTCTTACTCTACTTCCGACAAGTGGAGGAAGCCACCTTGCTGCATCAGGGGTTGTGGGATAAAGATATTTACGGTCCCATCCTCCTTGTGGATGCCGCGACAAGAGAGGTTTATGCCAACGTGCCCGATGCACACGGTGTCTTGAAATTCGATAAAGGCATTTACAAGGGCATATTGCCCAAAGAAGTAACCATTTCCAATACCGATATCCAATGGAGCGGCACTCATTGGGCGATGATCACATTGCCATTATCTGCCAACGAACATGATCGTGTTGATATTATTACCCATGAGTTGTTTCACGTAGCCCAACCTTCCCTGGGCTTTCAGATCAGGAGGGAAGAGAATAACCATTTGGATGTCAGAGAAGGGAGGATATACTTGCGTCTTGAAATGGCAGCGCTGGAAGCGGCATTAAAAGCCCGAAGATTTGAACGGGCAGAGGAGCATCTGAAAAACGCATTAATTTTCAGGAAGTATCGTCAAATGCTATATCGGGGCTCCGAAACAACGGAAAACAGTCTCGAATTACTGGAAGGATTGGCCACTTACACGGGGCAGATAATGAGTGGGCGTAATAAATGGCAGTGGAGAGAATATCTTATCCGGCGGATCGAACTGTTTGAAAAAGTACCCTCATTTGTACGCTCATTTGCCTATGAAACAGTACCGGTGTACGGATTTTTCCTCTATCAGAAAGATAACCATTGGAATAAAAAAGTGGATGGGGAAACACAACTCACTGAATTCTTCTCAGAAGCATTCGAAGCAGACATGCGCATCCTGTTGCAGTCGTATGTAAAACAGGTTGCTGAAGATTATCGGGGCCGCACAATTGCCGATGAGGAGGGCAAACGGGAAGTATCCCATAATTTGGTGCTTGAGATGTATCGGGGGAAATTTTTCGAGGAGCCGCGTCTCGAAATACGGCTGGAAGAGATGAATATGGCTTTCAACCCGCAAAATATCATTCCTCTTGACGAGGATGAGGGAACGGTTTATCCCACCATCACCCTCAGTGATAACTGGGGCGTACTTACTGTGGAGGAAGGAGGGGCATTGCTCAGAAATGATTGGCGATGGGTGATTGTTTCGGAACCGTTGGAGATAACCGGCAAGAGAATTGCCGGAGAGGGATGGGTGATTGAACTCAATGAAGGATATGAGATAAATAGAATTCCGCGGGGTGATTATCAAATTTTGAGAAAGACACCTGTCAACCACCCACCGGAGAAAGGGGACTCTTTTTATTAGACCATCGATTTGGTCACGAAAAATAATATGGTTAATTTTACGCTTCAGACTATTCTTCGCCATGGCATAGCTCAAGCAAGCTCGGCCTGTGCATTTGGCTTAACGGAATGGTGCGTTTTGAAAGGGATTATAATGAACGAAGGAGAGAAGAAAGTTGTCAGCAGGATGATCGCGCTTTACTGCCGGTCTAAACACAGTTCGGGTAAGGAGTTATGTGCAGAATGCGGGTCGTTGCGGAGGTATGCCTTGCAGCGATTGGAGACTTGCTGTTTTGGAGAAGAGAAGCCCACCTGCGCTAAATGTCCCGTCCACTGCTATAACCACAGCATGCGGGAGAAAATCAAGGAAGTGATGCGTTTCGCGGGTCCGCAGATGTTGCTTGTGCATCCTGTGGCAGCTATCCGTCATCTTTATCGTGAACGCAGGCATGAGCGCGATTTTACCGCAAAAGTCAAAGCAAATCGCAACAGGTAGTGGCTTTATTGAATCAATATAGTGTTATGGCCGATGTGCTGATGGAGCACAATGAGCTTATTCCTGTGCTGAACCGTTTCGGGATACGGCTTGGCGTGGGAGACAAGACTATTGGGGAACTGTGCGATGAATACAGACTCAACCCCGACTTCATCCTTACCATCCTGAATGTCTATCTCAATGAAAACTACCTCCCTGAGGCCTCACTTGCCCTGTTTGACGCCCAAGCCATTGCCGATTATTTCCAGTGCGCGGTGGAAAGTTATATTCACGAATTGATACCCAACATTGGAAAACACTTGAATGCTTTTGTCGTCATCAATGGTGCCGAAAATGAAGAGCTGAGAATACTCAATGACATCTTCCACAAATTCAAGGAGAAAATGACGGAACACCTGCGGAATCAAACCCTCTTCGATGATGATTTCCCCTATGAATTGCTACACGACCTGAAGAATATTTTAATCAGGCATCTCTCCAAAGAGTTCAATCAGAATCTTATGCACGCGATCATCTTTTCCGTCCATTCTTTTGAAAAAGATCTTGCCGTCCACAACAGGTTACGTGAGAAAGTACTTCGACCCAAACTCGACGAATTGGACTCAACCGGTATCCGACACCTGCATCATGCCATTTCCGGTGAGCATGCGCCGCAGCAACCCGACCGCCATCCCCACCAGCTTACCAGCCGGGAAGAGGAAATCCTGCGGCTTATAGTGAGAGGATACCTTAATAAAGAGATAGCGGAAAAACTGCACATCAGCCATAATACAGTCCTCACACACCGAAAGAATATCATTTCAAAAACAGGAATTAAAACCGTGTCGGGACTCACTTTTTATGCTATCCGTAAAGGGTTGATATCCATGGGATGAACTGTTCCGGGATTCTAAGCGAATGGTGAAAAATTAAAACATTACCTTTATCGCGTGAAGCGCGTTGTCATATCCATGATCCAAGGTGTTGGAATCATATCCTTGACCCCCGATTTCCTCTGTTCGTTCCGTCGGGATCTGATGAGGAAATAGGGAATCACCGCAAAGATGCAATTAAGCCGGTAAATACTTTTAAAAGAGAATAAAAAGAATTATTTTTGTTCTCATTTAGAGCCGGAGGATACGGGTAATTACAACCTGTCAGGATAAACAGGGAAAAGACGTTTTCGTTAAGCAATACGAGATGAATGAACCTCAAAATAATAAATAAAATAGCGAATTATGAGTAATCAGAGAGAGAAACTTTTCACAGGTTTTCCTCCCATTTCCACTGAAGAGTGGATGGAAGTCATCACAAAAGACCTGAAAGGGGCCGACTTCCAAAAAAAACTGGTGTGGAGGACCAACGAAGGGTTTAATGTGAATCCTTTTTATCGCGTAGAAGATATAGAAGGATCCCTTGCGGCCGAAAATCTGCCGGGCCAGTTCCCCTATGTGCGCAGTACCAGAAAAGATAATAAGTGGTATGTGCGTCACGATATCAAAGTGAAAGACTTTGCGGAGGCTAACAGGAAAGCGCTTACCCTGCTGGAAAAGGGTGTCACCTCTTTGGGTTTTCGTCTGCCGAAGAATGCACTTTCGGCTGAAAACGTAGAGATACTCCTTCAGGGGATCGCCCCCGACAGGGTAGAGTTGAACTTCAGCACCTGCATCTCGCGCACCATCGATCTGGCCCGCCTGGTCACGGAGTATGTCCGTTCGCAGAATCTCAATGTGATGGAATGCCACGGTTCTATTGAATTCGATCCTTTCAGGAAAATCCTCAAAAAAGGGATTGACGAACCCGATTGGGTGGAAAAGGCAGTGGAGATGGTGAACATTACCGCGCCGCTTCCCCGCTATCGTGCCATTACCGTATCGGGAGACAGGATGAACGATGCCGGCGCTTACAGCTATCAGGAGCTGGGATACAGCCTGGCCTATGCAAACCAAGTGTTATCGGCGTTGATCGGGAATGGTGTCGATCCTTCCATGGCTGCGAAAAAGATAAAGTTCGAAATGGGGGTGGGGGCCAACTACTTCATGGAGATTGCGAAATTTCGCGCGGCACGTTGGCTGTGGGCCCAGATCGTGGATGCCTACAAACCGCCCTGTGCGCATGACTGCGATAACAAATCGCCCGACGGCACCTGCCGCTGTGCCGCGAAAATGAATATACATGCCTCCACTTCTCGATTCAACCAGTCGTTGTACGACCCCTATGTGAATATGCTGCGTACCCAAACAGAGGCGATGTCCGCTACCATCGCCGCGGTCGATTCGCTTACCGTGCGTCCTTTCGACGAGGCTTTCGAGACACCTACTGCCTTTGCGGAACGGATTGCCCTCAACCAGCAACTGCTGCTGAAAGAAGAGTCTCATTTCGATAAGATCACCGATCCTTCATCAGGATCATATTATATTGAAACACTCACATCCGCTCTGGCCGAACAAGCCTGGAAGTTGTTCCTCGAAACCGAAGAGACCGGTTTCTACGAAGCCATCAAGGCAGGCACCGTACAGGATGCCATCAATGCTTCCGCCAATGCCCGCTTCAATGCGGTAGCCAACCGACGGGAAATCCTGCTGGGTACCAATCAGTATCCCAACTTCGGCGAGGCCATGAGCCAAAAGATAGAAGATGACCAGGCCCACTGTGGTTGCGGAAATGATGAGACCCACAACAGCCCGCTCAAGCGGCTCAATACGCGTCGTCTTTCCAACGCTTTCGACGAATTGCGTCTGGCTACCGAACGGAGTGGCAGACGACCCAAAGTATTTATGCTTACCATCGGTAATCTGGCCATGCGTTTGGCACGCTCGCAGTTCTCAAGTAATTTCTTTGCTTGTGCCGGTTACGAGATCATCGACAACCTCGGATTCAAAACGGTAGAAGAGGGGGTCGATGCAGCCCGGGGCAAAGGTGCCGACATAGTGGTGCTCTGCTCAAGCGATGATGAATATGCTGCGTTGGCCCCTGAAGCTTATAACCTTCTCAAAGGGGGAAAAGAGATTTTCGTGGTGGCCGGCGCTCCCGCCTGCGCGGACGATCTCAAGGCGATCGGTGTCGAACACTTTATCAACGTGCGCAGTAATGTGTTGGAGACGCTGAAATCATTCAATGAGAAGCTTTTGCATTAGAGTGAAGAATAAAGGACAAGGAGTAAAGTGTTGGGAAAACTGAAAAACTGGATCATTGTGGCGCATCCCTGGGCGTTCCCCGCATCGGCATCGCCGGCGCTGATTGCCATATCCTATCTCTTTTACCTCTATAAAAGAGGGGAGATCGCCGGATTAAACTGGACATATGGCATTTTGGCTCTTTTCGGCGCGGTCATTTTCCATATGGCGGGAAACCTGATAGGTGAGTACCATGACTATATCAGTGGAGTAGACCGCAAAGAAAAGACCGGCCCGTCGCGACTGATCGTGATGGGGATTTTCAAACCCACAACGGTTCTCTATTATGGCTATGCGGTGCTCTTTGTCGGTATTTTATTAGGAATTTATCTCCTGTTAAATACCGGTCTTCCACTGCTGTTCATCGGCATTATCGGGATCGTCAGCTCCACGCTTTACTACAAATTCAAGTATATGGGGTTGGGAGACCTGCTTATCTTTATCTGTTACGGTTTGTCGATTGCCTTGGGAGTGGCTTATGTCATGACCGGACAATTGTTGTGGCCCATACTGCTCGTAATAACGCCTGTGGGTTTGCTCATCGTGGCCATATTGCATGCCAATAACACGCGCGATATGCTGCAGGACAAGCAAGCCGGTATACGTACTCAGGCAATGAATATGGGGCTCGAAGGGTCTCAGGTCACCTATCAGACAATGCTTTTGGTCGCTTACCTGCTGATTGCGATCATGGTGATGATACAGATGCTCGACACCTGGGTGTTTCTGGTACTTTTCAGTTTTCCGCTAGCCATCAAGAATATTAAACTGATGAGGAAAGCGACAATGGACGACCTGGGGATTATCCGCTTTCTGGATACCCACACAGCCCAATTGGTGCTCTTATTCAGTCTGCTCATGGTGGCCGGCAATGTGATAGCTTCTTTTATATAAAAACAAAGGTGATTTACAATAAAAATGATCGAACCAAGTCCAAAAGTCCTGATTTTTGGAGCTTGATTCTAAAAGTCTACAAAAATGAAACCAAATTTTAAAGATATTGATATTCACTCAGCCGGTTTTACATCGACCGATGTGGCGGGATGGGCTGAAAAAAACGAGATCAAAGCCGATTGGCTTACGCCGGAACAGATTCCGGTGAAGCCGGTCTATACGAAGGAAGACCTCCGGGACATGGAGCATCTGAACTATGCCGCCGGCTTGCCGCCTTATCTGCGCGGACCCTATTCCACGATGTATGTGATGCGCCCGTGGACTATCCGCCAGTATGCCGGATTCTCCACCGCTGAAGAGTCCAATGCTTTCTACCGTCGCAACCTCGCATCGGGACAGAAAGGGCTTTCGGTGGCGTTCGACTTGCCCACGCACCGCGGTTACGATGCCGATAACGAGAGGGTAGTGGGCGACGTGGGAAAAGCCGGTGTCTCCATCTGCTCGGTGGAAGATATGAAAATATTGTTCGATGGTATCCCGCTTAACAAGATGTCGGTGTCCATGACCATGAATGGCGCCGTGCTGCCTGTCCTCGCATTCTATATCGTGGCGGCGCAGGAGCAGGGAGCGCAACTCGAGGAGATGGCCGGCACCATCCAGAACGATATCCTGAAAGAGTTTATGGTGCGTAATACCTATATCTATCCGCCGGAATTCTCGATGAAGATCATCGCGGATATCTTCGAGTTTACCTCGCAAAAGATGCCCAAATTCAATTCCATCTCCATCTCCGGATATCACATGCAGGAGGCGGGTGCCACCGCCGATATCGAGTTGGCCTACACTCTGGCTGACGGTATCGAATATCTGCGAGCCGGCATCAACGCCGGCATCGATGTGGATGCCTTTGCTCCCCGTTTGTCGTTCTTCTGGGCTATCGGCATGAACCATTTTATGGAAATAGCCAAGATGCGGGCCGCGCGCCTGTTGTGGGCAAAGATCGTGAAGAGCTTCGGCGCCAAAAATCCCAAATCGATGGCATTGCGCACCCACTCACAGACATCGGGCTGGTCGCTCACCGAACAGGACCCGTTCAACAACGTGGGACGTACCTGTATCGAGGCGATGGCTGCCGCGCTGGGACATACCCAGTCGCTCCATACCAACGCGCTCGACGAGGCCATTGCGCTGCCGACCGATTTCTCGGCTCGTATTGCCCGTAATACACAGATCTATATACAGGAAGAGACGCAAATCACCCGCCAGGTCGACCCATGGGCAGGCTCCTACTATGTGGAATCAATCACACAGGAACTGGTGGATAAGGCGTGGAATCTTATCCGGGAGGTCGAAGAATTGGGAGGGATGGCCAAAGCCATCGAGACGGGCATCCCCAAGATGCGTATCGAAGAGGCGGCGGCACGCACCCAGGCGCGTATCGACTCGGGTGTGCAGGCTATCATCGGTGTGAATCGCTACAGGCTCGACCAGGAAGATCCTATCGATATTCTTGATATTGATAATACTGAAGTGCGTAAACAGCAGGTGGAACGCCTTAACCAGTTGAAGGCCAATCGTGATAACGAGGCGGTGCAAAAGGCGCTCGACGCCATCACCCGTTGTGTGGAGACCAAACAGGGTAACCTCCTCGAACTCTCGGTGGAGGCCGCGCGGGTGCGCGCCACCCTGGGAGAGATCTCCGACGCATGTGAGAAAATAGTGGGACGTTATAATGCGGTAATCAGAACAATTTCAGGCGTGTATTCATCAGAATCGAAAGGAGCGCCGACGCTCGAGAAAGCGCGCGCCCTGACAGACCAGTTTGCCCGGAAAGAAGGGCGCAGGCCCAGGATCATGGTGGCCAAGATGGGACAGGACGGCCACGACCGCGGAGCCAAGGTGGTCGCTACCGGTTATGCCGACTGCGGCTTCGACGTGGATATGGGACCCCTGTTCCAGACGCCGGCCGAGGCGGCCCGTCAGGCCGTGGAGAATGATGTGCATGTGTTAGGGGTCTCTTCCCTGGCTGCCGGACACAAAACACTTGTGCCGCAGGTGATCGAAGAACTGAAACGGCTGGGGCGTCCCGATATCGTGGTGATTGCCGGCGGTGTGATCCCCGCGCAGGATTACGATTTCCTTTACCGTGCCGGCGTGTCGGCCATCTTCGGGCCGGGAAGCTCCGTCACCGAATCAGCTTGCCAGATCATGCAGGTGTTGATGAATGAATAAGTAAGCCCGCGCTTTTTTATATTTACAGATCCGCTCCCCAAGCCTGTCCGGATCAGACAGGCCGGGGAGCGGATTGTTTTTTGTTTCGCTTAAGGTTTAATTCCCGACCGCTCACGGCGGAGAATAAACGCAAAGAAGATACAGGCTCTCGCCGTACCAGCGGGAGTGTGGTGGCGGCGCTGCGGAATTGCGGTTTTACATTTTTCCCCCGCCGCGCGAACTCACATGATCGATAACGGGGGCGATATTGAAATATACTCTCTCCACGCCGAATCGGTTTTCTCCGAGGGTTAGATAATTTATCTTTTTGCTTGAGAGGATTTTATCATTGCCACCAAAGTTGTAACCCAGAAAAGGAAGTATGTCGTATTCATGAGCCACCTTGATTACGTAAAACGGAGTTTTATCCGACATCCCGTCACCCGTGCCCGCGATAGCATTCTGCACAACACGCCGTTGTTGCGCCACTTTTTTATATTCTTCGGTATTGTTCTGTTGGGCATATACCAGCAGTTTGGCATTTAACGCGCGCAGGTTGAACGGATCTTCCAGCAACAGCGCATTGGAATATTCCAGTATATTGGCATAATCAGTGGTCGAGAACGATTTTTTCGATAATACTTCTGCCAGTTTGTTGTTATATGAGGAGGTGTCGACCGGCATGTATTGAGGCTGATAGATAAAACCGAAATAGAGATGCCGTCCTTCCTCAAGGGTCATTTTCTCGTCTCCGGCCATATATTTCTCCATCAATTTGGGATAATAGTAGGTGGAAGCCGGCTCTTTTATGTTTCTTTCGATCCGCGCGAAATCGGGAGCGCTGAAAAACTCTTCCTGCGCGTGTGCCGAAAATGCCACAGCCGCGATGAGTGTGAATATGGACAATAATTTTCGCATAGCTTTCTGTTTTCTGTGTTAGTAATCACGTTACAATGCAAATGTATTTTCTAAATTCGGTTTTAACAAAAAAAATTAGATAAGAAACCTTAATAGCCTTATAAAACGAGGATGGATGATAATGATAAGCATGACCTGCCAAAAAGAACCGAAACAGAAGTGATGCACTGCTCCGGTCCAAATTTGTTTCAGTAGGGGAAAAACGGTTATTGTTTCCCTGAGACGGTGACGCTTCGGTCGATCTTGGAGATGAGTCCTTGCAACACGCTGCCCGGGCCAAGTTCTACAAACTCGGTGGCGCCGTCGGCAATCATCTGCCGTACCGATTGTGTCCATTTTACCGGTGAAGTGAGCTGTGCGATCAGATTCTGCTTGATGGTGTGGGGATCTGTTTCGCCTGTGGTGGATACATTCTGGTACACAGGGCAGAGGGGGGCCGAGAAACGGGTCGATTCAATGGCATCCGACAATTCCACACGGGCAGGTTCCATCAGCGGTGAGTGGAAAGCGCCGCCTACCTTCAGGGGTAATGCGCGTTTGGCGCCTGCCTCTTTCATCAGTTCGCAAGCTTTTTCTATTCCACTATTGGAACCGGAGATCACGATCTGTCCCGGACAGTTGTAATTGGCGGGCACAACCACGTCATCGATCGACGCGCATATCTCTTCCACCTTTTCGTCGGGAAGCGCCAGGATGGCTGCCATGGTGGAGGGATTGGCTTCACACGCCTTTTGCATGGCCAACGCGCGGGCATACACCAGTTTAAGCCCATCCTCAAATGATAAGGCTCCCGCGGTTACCAACGCTGAAAACTCTCCGAGTGAATGGCCGGCAGTCATATCCGCCTGGAACTCTTCTCCCAGCGTTTTTGCCAGAATCACCGAGTGGAGGAAGATGGCAGGCTGCGTAACCTTTGTCTGTTTCAGGTCTTCATCCGTTCCGGCAAACATCAGGTCGGTGATCCGGAACCCCAGTATTTCGTTCGCTTTTTCAAATAACTCTTTCGCCAAGGGCGATGTTTCGTACAACTCTTTGCCCATGCCCACGAACTGGGCCCCCTGACCGGGAAATACGTATGCTTTCTTCATATGATTAAAACTAATTTAGTAGAACTTGGAACTTAGAACTTAGAACTTGGAATTTAGAACTTGGAACTTCTTTCGCGTATCTCCACCCGTCGGATCTTTCCGCTGATCGTTTTGGGTAGTTCATTTACGAATTCAATCAACCGCGGGTATTTGTAGGGAGCCGTTACCTTCTTTACATGCTCCTGGATCTCTTTGGCCAGTTCATCGCCCGCTTGCGCTTTATATTCTTCCGCCAGCACGATGGTTGCCTTGATGATCTGGCCCCTGATCTCGTCGGGTACGCCGGTGATGGCGCATTCCACCACGGCGGGGTGGGTCATTACAGCGCTTTCCACCTCGAAGGGTCCGATGCGGTAACCGGAACTCTTGATCACATCGTCGGTACGTCCTAAAAACCAGTAGTAGCCGTCCTCATCACGCCAGGCCATATCGCCCGTGTGATAAATATGATCCGCGTATACTTCCCGGGTAAGCGTCTCATCACGATAATAGCCTTTGAACAGGGAAAGAGGACGCTTTTCGTCGGTATAAAAGACGATCTCTCCCTGC
The DNA here is from genome assembly GCF_003712195.1 of Proteiniphilum sp. X52. Taxonomy (GTDB): domain Bacteria; phylum Bacteroidota; class Bacteroidia; order Bacteroidales; family Dysgonomonadaceae; genus Proteiniphilum. The sequence continues at coordinate 98,309 of NZ_RDSD01000012.1, forward strand.
TCCCCGTCTTCGGCCGAACGTCCGTCGTGTGTCAGCAGATCCATCTTGTAAAGAGGGTTGGGGACACCCATCGCACCCGGTTTGGGCTCTATCCATGGAAAAGTGATGATGGTCGGGGCGGTCTCAGTCTGCCCGAATGCCTCCATCATCTTGATGCCGGTCAGTTTATAAAAAGTCTCGAATACTGACGGATTGAGCGCTTCCCCCGCTGTGGTACAGTATTCGAGAGCCGAAAGGTCATATTGGGTCAGATCCTCACGGATCAGGAACCGGAAGATGGTGGGGGGAGCGCAAAACGAAGTGACTTTGTATTCCGATATCATCCGCAGCATATCCTGTGGGATAAAACGGCCGTCGAAGTCGTAGACAAAGATGCAGGCCCCCACGATCCACTGTCCATATAGTTTTCCCCATACCGCTTTGGCCCATCCGGTATCTGCCACGGTCAGATGCACGCTGTCCTCGTGCAGGTTATGCCAGTATTTGGCGGTAGTGATATGTCCTAAGGGATAGGTGAAATCGTGTGTCACCATCTTGGGTTGTCCTGTGGTTCCGGAGGTGAAATAGAGCAGCATGACATCGTCGTTATCGTTCACCCTCTCCGGCCTGACGAAAGGCGCCGCTCCTTCCACTCCCCGGTGGAAATCGATCCATCCTTCGGGAATGGTGCCGCCCACCATGATGCGGTGTTGTACCGTGGGAGATTGGGCCATTGCCAGGTTCACATGCTCAATCAGGTTGTTGTCCCGCACGGCCACGATAGCCTTTATATCTGCCGCATTGTTGCGGTAAACGATATCTTTGTCGGTCAGCAGGTGGGTTGCAGGGATCGCTATGGCTCCGATCTTGTGCAGTGCCAGGATGGCCGGCCAGAACTCGATGCTTCGTTTCAAGATAAGCATTACCATATCTCCTTTTCCGATGCCGATTGACTGGAAGAAGGAGGCTGCTTTGTCCGAGAGCGTTTTCAACTCGCCGAACGTCAGATCCCTGTGCGCCCCTTTGTCGTTAGTCCAGCAGAGCGCCCGTTTACCGGGGTTTGTCCGTGCCCATTCATCCGTCACATCATATGCGAAATTGAAGTTCTCAGGCACTGAGATTTGATAATTGTCAATAAAATCCTGCTGCGAGGTGAATGAGGTTTTCTTTACAAATTTTTCTAACATGATAGCCTGATTATAGCGTCGAGACCCCTGGATTGGAAGGAGCATGACGGTTGGAGGAAAATATTTTGTCTCACCATTGATCACGGGTATAAGATCACGGCAAGGAACTTTACCGGCTTGTCGTTGAGCGCTTTCATGCCGTGCGGCAGCGACGAATCGAAATAGATGCTGTCGCCTTCTTCCAATACCAGATTCTTGCCGTTGATGTGTAACATCATGCTTCCTTCCAACACCATATTGAATTCCTGTCCCGCGTGGATATTTTGGTAGAAATCGGTCTCCATGGACTTGGGTTCTACCGTGACGACGAAAATTTCCGCCACATTATTGGTGAAACCTGAAGTAAGCGATTGATACTTGTAGGCCGAAACTCTTTCCACGCTTACACCTTTGTCTTTGCGGGTGATAAAATAGGAATTCATGCGGGGCTCCGTGCCGAACATCAGTGTCCCCAGATCCACATTGAACTCCCGCTCGATCCGCTGTAAAAACGAGACGGAGATGTCTTTCTCACCCGCCTCAAATTGCAGGTAATCGTCCGTGTCAACCTCTAATCTGTGAGCCATCTCGTCGGGGGAGAGGTTGACCGCGTCGCGCAACCCTTTTATCCGTTCGCCTATTTGTCTAATATCTGTTGTCATCGCTGTGCATGTATGAGTGTTGATAGATATGTGAAAACGTGAAACAAAAATAATCTTTTTTGTTTATACAAACAAATAGAGGCTCAGTGCCATAATCGCCATGCCAACCGTCAACCCGATAATGGGAGATGGCGTTCACCCTATTCCCGCGGTGGGTGACCATCTATGATGGTTTTCATAATTTCCTGGTGAATAACACCGTTTGAAGCGACCAGTTCTTTGTTGAAAAGGTAATTATCGCCTCCGGAAAAGTCGGTGCATCTTCCGCCCGCGCATTGCAGGATGAATGCTCCGGCGGCTACATCCCATGGTGAGAGGCCGCTATGAAAGTAACTGTCACATACGCCTGCCGCCACGTAACAGATTTCCAGCGCGGCCGATCCCTTAATGCGGAAACTGCATTGGCGGAATTGCCGCATGGCATTCCTGAGGATCTGTTCACCCCTCTCATCAAGGCTGTACGGAATGCCGAAGCCGATATAGCTGTTGACCAGGGTGGAGTGACCGCTCACTTTTATCGGATTATCGTTCAGAAAAACCCTTCCCGCACCGGTGGCAGAATACATCTGCGCGGCCGGCGGATCATATACCACACCCAGGATGATTTCATTTTCCTTCATCAAGGCGATACTCACCGAGAAAGGAAAGTCGCCGTGTACATAATTGGTGGTGCCGTCCAGCGGGTCGATGATCCATGTGTGCTCCTTCTGTTCAAACGCCACAGTCTCCTCTTCGGTGAGGAACCCCGCTTCGGGAAGTAACCGGCTTAACCCCTCTACTAGCCGGCTCTCCGCCTCTTTGTCGATATAGGTCACATAGTTACGGGTGCCTTTTAGCTCAATGTCCCTCTTACGCAGGAGGGTTTGTTCCGTTTTCAGATATTCCCCCGTAGAGCGGGCAAGTTCTTTCACCTCATTGCAAAGTTTTTCCAAATCCATATTGTGTTTTTTAGAATCAAGACCATTTTAAATTCCCGATTCGAAATTGTCAAATCATAGGGTTGTTGAATCAATAAGTCATCCATTGTCCATCGTCAATCATTCGGGAACATCGAATCCCACCAGCGGGAGTCATCTTTCAGCCATTTGGCAAACCAGGCATAGATGGCGTTATTCCAAGCGATCCGCTTGTCGTAATCATAGATAGCATGGTTTTCCCCTTCCACCTGGATAAACTCCACCTCCTTGCCGAGCAGTTTCAAGGCGTTGTACATTTGGATGCTTTCGCCGATGGGAACATTGGTGTCGGCTGTGCCATGCAGCAGTAGCAACGGCGTGTTGATCTTGTCGGCGGAAAAGAGCGGACTTTGTTTCACATAGAGGTCGGGATTGTTCCATGGATAACTTCCCGCGCTTGCCCCTGCGCTGTAAGAGTAGCCCCAATATCCTTCACCCCAGTAACTGGTGATGCTGCTGATCCCGGCATGCGATACCGACGCGGAAAACAGGTCGGTTCGGGTGATCAGGTACTGCGTCATAAATCCGCCGTACGATGCGCCGATATTGCCGATTTTCGTTCCGTCCACAAAGGGGTGGGAGGCTACGAACGCTTTGGTTCCTTCAATGATCTCCTCGGCAGTTCGGTCGCCCCAGGCATTCACATGGCGGGCAGAGAACTCCTGTCCGTAGCCGGTAGTTCCGCTCGGTTGCAGCGTGTAGACCACATAATCCTGCGCGGCGTAGACATGTAACGGATAAGTGCTCTCAAATGTTCGTGAGGTAGGGCTGGTCCCGCCATAGTAATAAACGATCAGGGGATATTTCTTCTTCGGATCGAAATGGGGAGGCAGATAGTAACGTCCTTCGATCACGTCGCCGAAAGAACTGGTGAATTGCCAGTCTTTCACTTCTCCTAATTGCAGTTTGTTCAGTCGTTCCGCGTAAGGATCGGATATCAGGGTCGATTCCATCGTCTTCAGGTTCAGCAGGTAACTGCGGTTCGAATTCGATGTGCTTACCCCTGTATAAGTCGCCCATGCGGTATTTTCGGCAATATTGAATGAGCGGATCACATCCTCTTTGAGCGGTAGTTTGTCGAACTTTTTCCGTCTCGGATCATAGCGGTACATATTTGCGCGGTCACCCTCTTCCACGCGGTAATAGATATATCCGTCGTGCGCGTTCCATTCCTGTGCGTGAATGGCAGGATCGAAGTTTTTGGAGACCGGTTCCACCTGCCGGGTGGCCAGATTCATGATAAACGACTGTGTGTCGTAGCTGTTGGCAATCTGCCCCTCTTTGATATGAAGGCCGATACCTCCGAATGCCTCGGGAGCGCCGTGGATCAACAGTTGTTTTCCGTCGGGTGAAAACTGGGCGGAGTAGGCGTACCTTTCATTTTTCCAGATCGTATCCACCTCCATGGTCTCCAAATCCAGCATATAGAGCGAACTTCTGCGGAAAGGACGCTCCTGGAGATATTCTTCAGAAGTTGAAAAGAGCAGCTTCTTCACATCGTCGGTCACATCGTTGAGCGAAGCCGTTTGCCGGCCAAAGGTGAGTTGTTGGGTGAGACCCGTGTCGAAGAAATAGCGGTATAAAAAATAGCGGTCACGGTAACCCGGCAGCCTGTCGTCGATCCCCAGCAGCCGTTTCAATCCTCCGGGGTTGCTGATGGTAATGCTTTCCTTCGTGGAGAAGAAAACCGATCGCTCATCGGGCGCCATATGGAAATTCTCTTTCGGTAATCCTTCGGCCATGATTTCAGTTTCTGCTGTGAGCGGATCCAGCCTGTAGAGTGTTCGTCGGCCGTTGTCGTCGGTTACAAAATAGAGCAGGTCTGATTTTGGCATCCAGTTCAGTTGTGCCCTGACACCCGGCTCCGAAAGGATCATCCGTTTCTGCTTGGCATCATATATCTCTGTATAACTGCGGCTATTCCCTCCGGACAACGTCTCACGCAGGTTTAGCAGCACGAATCGGCCACTGGGGGAAATCGACGAGCCATTTACCCTTTTTCCTTCCACTATATCTTTGATATTGATCCTTCGGTTGTCTATGTTATTGAATGTATAGACGAGCAGGGAGTCCTTTTCGTCAGGCTTCAGTTCAATCTTTAAAGCGGGATCTGCCTTATACTCTGCCGAGGTGAGCATCTTGATGATAATACGCATGTTGTTCGCCGGCCCGTTCAGGTTCGTATCCACTGATCCTGACTGGTGCAGGCTGTCGTTCACCTGTGTTTTGGTTGCCCGTTTCACGTTATCCACCCACAATTCCAGCGGGTTGGGCGATGTTATGGTGAGCTTCCCTTTGCCATAACGGTCACCGGTGACGAAGAAAGAGAATAGTTGCAATGCTTTTCCCTGTTGTGGTTTTGTCAGATTGAAAAATCCGGCCGTGTCCGGGGTCAGCTCTTTGGTGAACCGTTCCTGTGCCGGAAAGGAGACCGGATAGGCGAGTAGCTTTTCATCCGAGAAGGTGGATTTGTCGAGGTTTGTACTATCCAGCATTACCGGTCTGTGAACCGGAATCGGATCGAAAGAATAGATCCTGTCCGGCATCAGCGGCTGCTGCGCCTTTGCGCTTGTCACCAGCAGTAACCCGCTGATGATGTGAAAAAAACAATGTCGTTTCATATTTAGAGCATAAAGAGAATATTTGATTAGCCATCAATCATCACATCAATCAATCATTGAATTATCACGCCAATTTGTCACTGTGCCAAACAAAATGACCGTCGAATGCGCCCTGCCAGTCGGGTTCCTTTTCAAAAAGACCGAATACCGACGAGCCTGATCCGCTCATGGAAGCATATACCGCCCCCATTTCATAAAGCTGTTGTTTGATCCTGCAAATTTCGGTGAATTTTTTGAAAACAGGAAGTTCGAAGTCATTCTTCAATAGCTCTCTCCATGTTTCGGGTGGTTTCCGGATAATATCTCTCAGCGGTAGATCGGGTTTTCGAGGGGTGATCATCGCGTAAGCCTCTTTGGTGGAGACCATGATGTCCGGTTTCACAAGGATAAGCGTGTAGTCGCTCAAGTCCATCTCTATGGGTTCCAGTTCGTCGCCGGTGCCTGAAGCAAAAGCGGGCCGGTTCAGGATGAAGAAGGGGCAATCGGCACCCAAACGGGCGGCACGAAGCATCAGTTCCTCTTTTGAATACCCTAAGTCGAAAGCCTCGTTGAGCAGCCTGAGCATACATGCCGCGTCGGAGGAGCCGCCACCCAATCCCGCGCCCGGGGGAATCTTTTTGAGAAGGTGGATGTCTATTTCCGGCAGCTTTTTCTCAGTGGCTATCAGGTGCAGCGCTTTGACCGCCAAATTATTTTCCGGTGACCCCTCGATCGGGATGCCGGTTTGGAAAAAACGGTACTTGGCGGCAGACGGTCTCTCGCCCGCCGTTGAGCCTGTGCTCGCGCTCGACTGCGGAACCCCGGCAGCCCCTTTCACCCCGGGCTCCACTGCCGGGATGATCTCCAGGGCATCTTTTAACCCGACAGGATAAAAAATGGTCTCCAGGTTGTGATAGCCATCTTTTCGGCGCGAGACAACGTGGAGCCCTAAATTGATTTTTGCGTTGGGAAAACAGATCATTCGCCTATGCTTTAGCTTGCAAATATAGTATTTCTTTTTTTATTCTCAACTGTCGATTTCACATTGCGCAATTGCGGGCTACGGATGGAGTATTTCGGGTTTATCTGTATGGCAGCTTACACAGATCGATTGCAAGACCGAGTCCAAGTCTTTGAATCCTTTGCAGTTTACATACCAATACTATTTCCCCGGTTCTCAAGGCAGCCTGATAAAGGAAACAGAACAGTTCTTGTCTTCTTATTTCGCGAGCGGGTCAATAGCCAAGCCGGTATACATGCGCGGTAAATTTATCAGGAACCGTTTCAATGACGGGTTGGTCACCTTTCCCGGAAATTACAGCCCCTATACGGAGATCGGTAAAAGGATCATCACAAAATGGCCTTTCAAGTACACGCATGAATTGTATGGGAGCAATTGTGGTCCGGATAATGATATCCTGATTGCGCCGGGGCTTTCCTTTTTCAACCAGATGCATACCATCAAGACCGAAGACGGATTTCAGACTATTTCTGCTGTCGATGTGAACGGCGACGGAGTAGACGAGGTCGTGAAAGTGAATTTCCACGGCGTGAATGCCTCCGCCAATGCGTCCAGGCCTTACCAGGTGACGATGCTTACCCCCACCGGAACGGCGGTGCCCGTAAGGGAGCAAAGCGTCACCTACACTTCGTATCAACGCCCCAACAACATTACGGAAAACGGTATTACCGCAACATTTGCTTACAATGCCGGAGGAGAAAGGGTGAAGATGCAGGTGGCGCAAGGTGCGACGGCGCTGTTGACAAGGTACTACATTGGTAAAAAATACGAACTGGATGCGCAAACCAATACGGAACGCCTTTATTTGGGCGGCGATGTTTATTCCGCCCCGGCGGTATATGTAAAGGAGAATAATGTTTGGAAAATTTACTACATTTTCATAATGTAGGATGCGCCTCGGAAAAACTCAAACAAGTTTGGTTTTTTTCTTGGCTTTCAGTGATCCCAAAACAACAGCATCGAGAGGCTGTATCTGGCTGGCGATGTGTATTCTGCTCTAAAACTCAAACGCCGCCCGCACTCCCACCTGTCTGAATCCGGTTTTGTGGAATGAGGTGAAGATGCCGGCATTGAAGAAACGGTTGCCGATACCATATCCGAGTTCGGTATAGGAGACGATTTGCGGAGTATATAACTGACTCAGGTAAATTCGTTCATTCTCTGCAAAGTCGGAGACGAATGGAATATTTTTCAGTATCAGGAAAGGAGCTTCGAACATGGTATGGGCTTGAATGTATGAGTCGGAGGCGTTATACAGGTCGCGGCTCAACAGGTTGAAAATGCCGCCCAGACCGTCATTCCAGTTTTCGGGGAAATTGCTTTTGGAGAAATAGACAAAGTCGGCGAAATACTCGGTTTTCTGGTTGATGAATTTGCCCGCGCCCACATGATATTGGAAAGAGTGCATCAATCCGAACGGGATATTCTGGCTGATATCGAACTCAATGCGGTCGTATTCTGTTGTGCTCCCAAGAATATGCTGGAAACTTCGGGATAACTCCAGCTTGAAGGTCGGAAAGGGTGACCGTTCATAGATTTTCTGGCGCCCGTCATACCGGTAATATTGTCTGGGAGTCCAACTGATACGGATAAACGGGGCAAATGATTTCCTGGTGCCGAACAGGCCTTCTATCGGTTCACTGTCGGGGGTGGTAGAGCGTAGTTTGCTTATGTTGTCCTTGCTTTTCCTGATATGGTAATCGATGCCGGTGTGTAAAAGTAACCCGTTGGTCATTTCGTAGGTGTTGAAGAGTTTCAGGTAATAATCCCTGTAGTAGTTCACAGAGATATCCTCGAAGTTGATCCCCCGCTTATTGAGGCTATCCTGTATCTGGTCCACGAAGAGGGAGCTGTAAGTCGGATTGCCGTTCCCTATGGAAATGGTGGCACTTCCCAGCCGGAAAGGGTCATAGTTCCACGTGGTAGTCACGTCGGTCAAGAATTCCTTGGATCGGAACATATATCCTGCGAAAGCATTCATCTTCACGGTGCGGTTTCGTTTCAGGTCGAAATTAAAAGACAGTTTCTGGCGGTAGGTCACACCGTCTCGTGAGGTATACCCGACCATCAGCGGATTCAACAGCCCCGAATAACCTATTGCCGTCGAGCGGTACTTATAGTTGGAGTTCATCACCATCCGCTGGGCTACTTGTTGCGCAATATTCGGGCCGCGCAGTGAATCTCCGTTGGCCTTCCGGGCAGTTTCATCTGCCTGCCGCCGCAGATGTTGTGCCATCACATCCTTTTCTATGGCTTGCAGAGGTATGGGACGCCGCTCGTTCCAGAAGGCGGAGTCCCTCTGTAACGGTACCGAGTCGAGTCTTATCTTATAAAAGTCGCTGATATTGAGGGAACGCACCGGTTCCATGGTTCGCCTCAACTGTATTTCCTTATAGTCGATGGTGGCAAGGTGCCTGCTTGCCAGTACATTTCCCAAATAGGAAGATGTCCCATAAATAGTGAACTCCACGGGTAAATAATGAGTGACCCAGTCGTCTCCCATCGTTATCTCGAACGAAAAATTGGAGAAAATATCAATCCCTTCACCCATGAAAAAAATCACGCGCCAGCTTCCCTTCTCAATAATAAAAGTGCCTTTCAGGAGTTTGCTGTTTTCATAAATGGGACTGAAGTTGATGCTGTAATAGGTTTTTTCATTTTCGATAAAGGTGCGTGTCAGGCTGTAGCGGTAGTATTTTGAGGTTTTGAACCGGATGGGCATGAAAAAACTCTCATCATTGGTCGTTTCACCGTAAATATTGATATTCAATAACTCGAAAGGGATCATTTCTATGTCTTTCCTGCCGGTAAGCGTGCCGGTCACATGCCGTACATCCTGGACATAGTTATTCGGGTAATCGAATCGTAAATCGCTGATAGTCTCAATTAAAGCTGTATCATTGTGAGGATCGTGCAGCACAAAATCGGGAATAAGATGAGTGTATTTATAGAGAAAATTCTTTTTCAGCGTTTCCACATAAGTGCGCGTATATACTTCCGCTGAAAAACTCTCTACCAGATCGTTATATTTTTCAGCCGCACTCATTGCCCTCCTCATAATGGTGTCCACCGGCAGCTCGTCGGCTAAGGCGAAATTCTTGAAGGAAGCAACTAACAGAAACAGGATGTACAGGGTGACTTTCCCTTTCATTTATTACAAGTTACAAATATGATGAAAGTTGAGAGGCAAGCCAAGCTTGCTTGGGCTTGCCCGAGACGCATCTCATATTCTGCAAATATGATGAAAGTTGAGAGGCAAGCCAAGCTTGCTTGATCTTGCCCGAGACGCATCTCATATTCTGCAAATATAATGAAAGTTTGAGAGGCAAGCCAAGCTTGCTTGAATGTTTTTGATAAGCGAGCACAGCGGTGAACTTGTTTTAACTATGTCGAGCGAGGAAAACACCTTTTCCGATGCGCCTGGCATATTCTCCAGACTTGCATTTTTAACCATTGGAGTTTTTTATAAGAGGGATGTGGGTAAACGTTTTTTTGCCGGAAAAAGATGATGACAGATCCCTTCCGATAGTAAAAAAGATGTTTTTTACGGTTATTTATAAAAAAAACGGTATATTTGTGTTTTAGAACATAGTTCTATAACATTCATGGCCGGAAAGAAGAAAGATGTGATCGATATATCCTCCTCATTACCAGACATTTGGAGGATGTTGACGGACGCGGAACGCGAAATTTTGCGCAGTAACGCCCGAATAGTTCATTTTAAAAAGAATGAACTGATTTATCTTGAAGATGATACGCCCAGAGAACTGATGTGTCTTTTTTCAGGAAAAGTGAAAATTTTCAAAAGCGGAGTAGGCGGGCGTAGTCAGATTATCAGAATTATACGTCCGATACAATATTTTGGTTACAGGGCCTATTTTGCCCGCGAGAATTATGTGACTGCCGCCATGGCTTTCGAGTCCTGCGCAGTCTGTATGATCCCCATGGAGTTGATAGAGAGGTTTCTGCGGGAAAACGGCAATTTGGCCTTTTTCTTTATCCAGATGTTGTCGGTCGACCTTGGCATTGCCGATCAGCGGGTTGTCAATCTCACGCAAAAACATGTGCGGGGAAGACTGGCCGAATCGCTCCTGGCGTTGAAGGAAAGTTACGGCCTGGAAGAAGACGGTGCTACCATCAACATTTATCTGGCACGTGAGGATCTGGCCAGCCTCTCCAATATGACCACTTCCAACGCCATCCGGACCCTTTCCAATTTTGTGAATGAACGCATCATCGCCATCGACGGCAGAAAAATAAAGATCATAGATGAAGAGCGGCTCCACAAAATAAGCCGCATGGGATGAACGGTTTTTTAATTAAATTGTGACTTTGTTTTTCCTATTTTCGAATCGCATGCCTACCTTTGCGGTTCAATTCATTACGGAATGATCCAGAAAATAACCCGCTCCATACTCGCCGCCTATTACAGGCCGGTGAAAAAATTTGTAAAAGATCCGCTAGGAACACAACAACGAACCCTTGACTACTTGCTCGAGCATGGGCGGAATACGCTTTACGGAAAAAAAAACAACTTTCACTCCATTCGAAACAGCAGTGATTTTTCTACCCGGGTGCCGGTCATCTCGTACGAAGAGTTGCGCCCCTGGCTCGATAAAATAATCATCCATAAGCAGCGGGATGTGCTCTGGGATACGCCGGTGAAGTGGTTTGCCATGTCGTCGGGCACTACCGGTGAGAAGAGCAAATATATTCCTGTCACCCGGGAGTCCTTATACAATTGTAACTATCGCGCCGGTTATCATATGCTGGGAATCTACGCGCGTCATCATCCTGATACCGCATTCATATTGGGTAAGACATTGGTATTAGGGGGAAGCCAGCAAATCAACCGTATCGGTGGCGATATCTATACGGGCGATATATCAGCCATCCTGATGAAGAACCTTCCCGCGGCAGCGAAGAGAAGAAGAACGCCCGAAAGCATTGCCTTGTTGCCCGATTGGGAAGAGAAATTGCAAAAGTTGGCCGACTATGCTGTAAAGGCCGATATCCGGGCCCTGGTGGGCGTACCCTCCTGGATGTTGGTGTTGTTGAAAAAGATTGTGGAAGATACCGGCTGCGCCATCCCCGAGCTATGGCCCCACCTCGAAGTATTCTTCCATGGTGGTGTCGGATTTCTCCCGTTTCAGGAACAATATGAAAAACTGATACCCTCAGGGAAGATGCGATACTGGGAAACCTATAATGCTTCGGAGGGATTCTTCGGTGTGCAGTTTTCACCCGCTTCCAAAGATATGTTATTGTTGTTCGATAACGAGGTGTATTATGAATTTATTCCTTTCGGAGAGTGGGATAAGAGTAATCCGGTGGCCGTCCCCCTGAGCGGAGTGGAGACAGGTAAGCAGTACGCCCTGGTAATCTCGACCAGTGGAGGGCTTTGGCGTTACAGGATAGGAGATACGATTCAATTTACCTCCATCGATCCTTATCTTTTCAGGATTACAGGCCGTACCCAGCAGTTTATCAACGCGTTCGGTGAGGAGCTGATCGTTGACAATGCCGACAAAGCCATTGATGAAGCGTGTCGCCGTACCGGAGCAAAAGTGACTGAATATACGGCAGCGCCGGTCTATTTTGGAGAACAGGGCAATGGCGCCCACGAATGGCTCATTGAATTTGAAATCCCGCCCGCCGGCGATACTGACGAGTTCACCCGCATTCTCGATGAGAACCTCAAGCTGCTTAATTCCGACTACGAAGCAAAACGTTCTTATAATCTCTCATTGGGCATGCCGGTTGTGAAGGTCATGGAAAAAGACACTTTTTACAACTGGTTGAAATACAGGGGAAAAGCGGGAGGCCAGAATAAAGTGCCCAAGCTATCCAACGACCGGAAACATGTGGATAGTATCCTCGATTTTATCGTAAGCAACACTCAATAAATGGTGATTTCTGATGGGTGATGGGTGATTTTTTTATTGTGTCAAATCCTAAAATAGAATAAAAACTCCCGATCTGTTACCCATTAATGAGAAAGATTCAGTAAATTTGCACCCTAAAACCCACATGTGACGTAATGAGAATAAAACTGTGCCACTTTTTACTGCTCGCGTTGGTATTGAGCTCCTGCAACGAGTACAATAAGATTCTGAAAAGTACTGACAGAGACTTGAAATACAGTTATGCGAAAAAGTATTTCGAGGAAGGAAAATACAACCGTTCCATCACATTGCTTGAAGAGCTGGTTACCTTTATGAAAGGGACGGCCCAGGCCGAGGAGTCACTCTATCTCCTGGCTCAGAGTCATTACAACTCTAAAGATTATTATTCGGCCACACAGTGGTTCACATCTTACTATAACACCTATCCCAAGGGTGAATACGCCGAGCCGGCTCTTTTCTATTCAGCTTACGGCATGTATCTTGATTCGCCCGAGCCCCGCTTGGATCAGACAAAGACGTATACAGCCATCGCCGAATTCCAGAAATATATAGAACGCTATCCACAGACGGAAAGAGCCGAGCAGGCGAAGAACTATCTTTTCGAGTTGCAGGAAAAACTGGCGTATAAGGAATTGCTGGCTGCCCAACTCTATCTGAACCTTGGTAATTATATGGGAAATAATTACGAGTCTGCTGTGATCACAGCCCAAGAGGCGATGAAGAGCTATCCTTTCTCCAAATATCTGGAGGAGTACCAGATGACTATCCTGCGCGCCCGCTTTGAATATGCGCAGAATAGTACGTTACGGGCGCAACCCGAGCGTTACCGTTTGGTGGTCGATGAATATTTCAATTATAAGAATTCCTTCCCCGAAGGAAAATACACGGCTGAAGCCGACAGGTATTATCATGAAGCGCAGCAGAGAATAGATGTGCTTCCGGCTTCCGGATCAATGAAGTAAAATAGAAGAAAACAAGGCATATAATAAAAATGGATTACAAGAAAATTGCTGCAAGCACCAACACCGAGACACGCGATGTAATGAAAATGTCGGATCCGGTGGGTAACGTATATGAAATGGTGATGATCATCAGTAAGAGGGCAAACCAGTTGGCCGTTGAAATGAAACAGGATCTCGATGCCAAACTGCAGGAATTCGCTTCTTACAGCGATAATCTGGAAGAGGTGTTCGAAAACCATGAACAGATAGAGATATCGCGTTTCTACGAAAAATTACCCAAACCCTCTCTGTTGGCCATAGAAGAGTGGAAGGAAGGAGAGATTTATTATCGCAATCCGTCCAAGGAAAAAGAAATGTTCGGGTAGTATGTTGCAACGTGTACAAACGGTCTTTCTCCTCCTGGCAGCAGCAGCTATGCTGATTGCCTGCGTGACGCCTTTGGCGTTATTCCTCCATAATGCCGACCAGGCAGTGTTTGAGGCAATGGGTGTCTATCTGAACGGTCAACTCAACGACTCCACGTGGGGACTCTTTGTCATAGGTGCCGCCAGTTCGGTGCTGGCGCTTTTCACGGTCTTTCTCTACAAAAAAAGGATGTTGCAGATACGCTTCTCCATCTTCAATATCCTCCTCATGATAGGGTTTTATCTCTATTTCGGATTTATTGTATATCAACTCGCATCAGTGGAGAGCCTTCACTTTCAAAAAGTGGGTATAGGTATTATCATGCCTGTGATCGCCATTATCCTCACCATCCTTGCCATTCGGAGAATAGGCGCCGACGAAGCGCTGGTGCGGTCGCTCAACAGGCTTAGAAAGTAAGGGCGAAAATCTCGCACAATACCCTATTGTGAGGATAGCTTGTCAACTATTTATTGACGGGCTATCCTTTTTTATGGGATTCACACCATTTTAAATTGGATTTTTTTATACTTTTGTCAAAATTGATTTAATGATTTAATGATTTTGTTGATTTGAAATTTTGAATCTTGAATCTTGAATCCAAAAAATGAATGATATGGAACAAAAGAAATTACAGGGAACAATGAAATTCACGCTCGTGATATTTGTGGCGGCGCTGTTGTTAGAGTCATGCGGAAGCGTGCCGTTTACCGGCAGAAGGCAGCTTCAGTTAGTATCCAATGAAGAGGTGATGGCATTGAGCCTGCAACAGTATCAGGAGTTTATGCGTTCGGCTCCCGTTGAAAGAGGCACACCCAATGCACAGATGGTAAGCCGTGTCGGCACCCGGATCGCCAACGCGGTGAAAACTTTTTATACCAATAACGGTTATGCGTCGGAACTCGATAATTATGCGTGGGAGTTTAATCTGGTGAAGGAGAATAGTGTGAATGCCTTTGCCATGCCGGGCGGCAAGGTGGTCGTTTACACCGGCCTGCTCTCCGTCACCCAAACCGAAGAAGCATTGGCGGTGGTCATGGGACATGAAATAGCCCATGTGCTCGCCCGCCACTCCAATGAGAGATTGAGCCAACAAGTGGCCCTGCAATATGGAGGTGCCATCGCGGGAGGACTTTTGGGTAATTCGCAGGTCATGCAACAACTGGGAAGCACCGTCTTTGGCCTGGGAGCACAGTATGGAGTGATGATGCCCTATGCCCGGAAACACGAGTATGAAGCCGATGAGATCGGCCTCACGCTCATGGCCATAGCCGGTTATGATCCCCGGGTGGCCGTTCCTTTCTGGACAAGGATGGCACAACAATCAGGCGGATCCAAGGTTCCTGAAGCCTTGAGCACACACCCCAACGACAATAATCGCATCACCCGTATCGAGTCTGTCATGCCCAATGCATTGAAGTATTATAAAGGCGCGGGAGTGCAGAATAATACCCAAGAGCCCATTAAAACCAAGGTGACGGTACCGGCGGAAACCGGTAAGGCGAAGACCTCTAAAGAGTGGACTTTCTAATTTGGCCATTCTTCTTAAAATGGTTATCTTTGAGCAATAATTTAATATGCCGACATACCCGTCCCGACACGTCGGGACAGGTGACGACTCATGTGCCAATATGATTGGCAGTCAAAGGATTGTGGGCTCTGCCGGTGGGTGATTTTTGGCATATCCGCATATTGATCAATTAGCACTTTATATAAATATATGTCTCCCAAATTACCTAACGACGACGATATAAAAGAGAGAGAGGAAAGTATGGAAGAAGATGAAACCCTTCTTTCCTCCGAGTCTTTCTCCGGCTCCAAAGTGCCGGTAAGGCTGGGCGACGACAGCTCGCTCAACCTCTCCAAGATGTATCAGAATTGGTTCCTCGATTACGCTTCCTACGTGATCCTCGAACGTGCCGTGCCGCATATCTTCGATGGTCTCAAGCCGGTACAGCGCCGTATCCTGCACGCCATGAAGCGGATGGATGACGGCCGCTACAACAAGGTCGCCAATATCATCGGGACGACCATGCAATACCACCCGCACGGCGACGCTTCCATTGGCGACGCTCTGGTTCAGCTTGGACAGAAAGATCTGCTGATCGATTGTCAGGGTAACTGGGGGAATATCCTTACCGGCGACGGTGCTGCCGCGCCGCGTTATATCGAGGCGCGACTCAACAAATTTGCCCTTGAAGTGCTCTTCAATCCCAAGACTACCGAGTGGAAAGCATCTTATGACGGCCGGAACAAGGAGCCGGTCACGCTCCCCGCCAAATTCCCTCTCCTTCTGGTGCAGGGAGCGGAAGGGATCGCTGTGGGCCTCTCTTCCAAAATATTGCCTCACAACTTCAACGAGGTATGCGATGCCGCCGTAAATTACCTGAACGAGGAAGAGTTTACATTATATCCTGACTTCCAAACCGGAGGATATATCGACGTTGAGAAATACAACGATGGTGAAAGGGGTGGGTCGGTGAAGATCCGTACTACCATCTCAAAAATAGATAACAAGACCTTGGTCATAAAAGATATCCCTTACGGAAAGACTACCGCGGGGCTGGTGGACTCCATCCTTAAGGCGAACGACAAAGGGAAGATCAAGATCAGAAAGGTGGATGACATCACGGCGCAAAATGTGGAGATCCAGGTACAACTGGCCCCCGGCGTTTCTTCCGACAAGACGATCGATGCCCTCTATGCCTTTACCGATTGTGAGATCAGCATCTCTCCCAACTGCTGTGTCATTGACGACAACAGGCCGCATTTTCTTACCGTGAGCGACGTATTGCGCTCCTCCGTCGATACCACGCGGGAGCTGCTGCGCCGTGAGCTGGAGATCGAAAAAGGTGAAAAGCAGGAAGCGCTCCTTTTCGCGTCACTCGAAAAATTATTTATTGAAGAAAGGATCTACAAGGATAAGGAGTTCGAGAACGCGAAAAACATGGATATCGCCGTGGCGCATATCGATCAACGGCTCGAGCCCTATAAACCCTCTTTTCTTCGTGAAATCACCCGGGAGGACATCCTTAAGCTGATGGAGATCAGAATGGGACGTATCCTCAAATTCAACTCCGACAAGTCGGATGAGTTGATTGCCAAACTCAGGGAAGAGATCGGCGAGATCGATCATAACCTCAACCATTTGGTTGATTACACCATCGCATGGTTCCTGATGCTCAAAGAAAAGTATGGAAAGAATTTCCCGCGCCGCACCATCATCCGCAGTTTCGAGAATATCGAGGCCACCAAGGTGGTCGAAGCCAATGAAAAACTCTATATAAATCGTGAAGAGGGTTTCATTGGTACCGGCATGAAAAAGGACGAGTTTGTCTGCAACTGCTCCGATATCGACGATATCATTGTCTTCTTCAAGGACGGCAAATACAAGGTGGTGAAGGTGAGTGATAAGATGTTCGTCGGTAAAGGCATCCTCCATGCAGGGGTCTTTAAGCGGAATGATAAACGTACCATCTACAATGTGGTGTACCGCGATGGCAAGAAAGCGCCGCACTACATTAAACGGTTTGCCGTTATAGGCGTCAACCGCGACAAGGAATATGACCTGACCCGTGGTAAACCGGGCTCGCGCATCGCTTACTTTAGTGTTAATCCCAACGGAGAGGCCGAAACGATCAAGGTAATCCTCAAGCCTAAGCCGCGTATGCGTATCCTCCAGTTCGAGAAAGATTTCAGTGAGATAGAGATCAAGGGGAGACAAGCTATGGGGAATATTCTTACTAAAGCCGAGGTATACCGCATTCAGCTTAAACAGAAAGGGGTGTCAACGCTCGGCGGCCGCAAGGTGTGGTTCGACCCCGACGTCTTCCGCCTCAACTACGAAGGCAGTGGTAAATTCCTGGGTGAATTCCAGGGTGACGACATGATCCTGGTGGTCACTACCGAAGGCGAATACTATATCTGTAATTTCGACCTCACGAATCACTTTCCACATAATATACTCCATATTGGGAAGTTTGATGAACATAAGGTATGGACGGCGGCACTCTTTGACGCCGACCAGGGTTATGCCTATCTTAAACGGTTTACCTTTGAACCTTCTGAGAAACCGCTTCGCTTTGTGGGCGATAACGCCGATTCCCGCTTGTTCTTGCTCACCGATACGGTTTACCCAAGGGTGAAAGCCGTCTTTGGAGGGCATGACGACTTCAGGGAACCGCTGGAAATCGACGTGGAGGAATTTATCGGTGTGAAAAGTTACAAGGCAAAAGGGAAACGCGTATCCAATCATGAGGTGGTGAAGGTGGAGGAACTGGAACCGCTCCGTTTCCCCGAACCCGAAGAGGAGCCGCAACAGACAATGGAAGTGGAGATCGGTGAGGAGAACGGTGAAAATGGTGAACACGATATTTCCGATGCGGATCTGCGTGACCAGATCACTGGCCAGATGAAGTTGTTTTAACTCCGCAGAGACAAAAATAAGATGAAGAAAACAGCGCTATTGCTTAGTATATGGATGGGCGTTCTTTGCGTGACGGTTTCACAGGAGAATCGCTCACCTATGCTTCCGGCAAGCCCTGTCAACCAAGCCACCCTTTTGGGTGTCGGAAAAGCGTTTCTCAACGACAGCTACCTTTCGCCGCTTCAATATGGCGGAATCAGCCTGTCTCTCATGCATGACCGTATTCAGGGAACTCCCTGTTTTAACGGCAACCTGCTCCTGCAGCAACAGTTCCTCATACAGACGGCCATCACCAAAAATCCCACAGCCTCGGCGTCGGAATATTACGGCGATCTCGATTACCGGCTTACCGGGTTTTATCCACTGTTTGCCGGCTCCAATCTGAGGCTCTATGGTGGAGCAGGATGGGTAGCCTCACTGGGGGGTATATACAACGTGCGAAACTCCAATAATCCCGGTTCACTGAAGGTGTCTGCCAATCTCAACCTTTCGGCTATGGCTATCTACAACTGGAAGATACTCACCTTCCGGTGGCAGCTCGCCACGCCTTTTGCCGGTATGTTCTTTTCCCCTGAGTACGGACATTCTTATTACGAGATATTCACCCTCGGCAATAACAAAGGAACTATCCATTTCGGATCCTTCCATAACCAACAGGCATTGCGCAACTATTTGTCGGTCGATGTGCCTGTGTATAACATGACCCTCCGCGCGGCCTATCTGGGTGATTACTATAACACCCGGGTGAACGGGCTTGACACCAGGATTATATCCCATCAGTTCATGGTCGGTCTTGCCGTGGAGTCTCTCAATTTCGGGGGGAAAAAGGTGCGTGGTAATCCCTCGCTCCCATCTGTGTATTATTAGTGGAATGCAGAGCGGGAGAGGAGGTGACCGGGCAGAAAAGGAGGATTTGAAAATTGAATGGTTCGCGCGATTTGAATCCGATATCCCAAATATAAAAATATGCGATATAATTTTGATGAAATAGTAGATCGTTCCGGCACTGATGCCGTCAAACTGGAGAAGTTGAAGCCTGTCTTTGGGCATGAGGATCTTATCCCGCTCTGGGTGGCCGACATGGATTTCAAGTCCCCCCCCGCTATCATAGAAGCGCTGAGACAACGTGTGGAGCATGGTCTCTTTGGTTATACCCTTCCTTCGGAGGCGTATGCTTCTTCTATTGTCAATTGGCTCGAAAGACGCCACCGTTGGCAGGTACAAGAGCAGCATGTCAACTTTGTACCCGGAGTGGTCAAAGGATTTGCTTTTGCCATCGATGAATTTACAGCGAAAGGTGATAAAATCATCATCCAGCCGCCTGTGTATCATCCATTCCGTATTGTCACCGCGTCTCTTGGGCGTGAGGTGGTCCACAATCCGCTTATTCTCGAGAATGGGCGGTACAAGATGGATTTCGAAGGTTTGCGCGGGATCGTTTCGGATAGCGACTGCAAGATGTTAATCCTTTGTAATCCTCATAACCCGGGTGGCAGGGCCTGGTCACCCCAAGAATTGGGAGAGTTGGCGGATATCTGCCACGAGAATAACATACTGGTCGTTTCCGACGAGATACATGCCGATATGGCGTTGCCGGGATACCGGCACACACCCTTTGCTTCGGTGTCCGCAAAGGCGGAAGAGATCTCGCTCACACTTATGGCACCCAGCAAAACATTCAATATTGCCGGCATTGTCAGCTCATTCGCGGTCATCCCCAACAAAACAATCAGGGAAAGATACCTTGCCTATCTCGAACCGCGTGAGTTGCAGCAGGGCACTATCTTTGCTTTCACCGCCACCCGTGCCGCCTACGACGAATGTGAGGAGTGGCTCGACCAGATGCTTGATTATGTGCAGGCCAACATCGATTTTGTGAATGATTATCTACAAGAGAATATCCCGCAGATAAAGGCAATCATGCCCCAAGCCTCTTTCCTGGTATGGCTCGACTGTCGCGCGCTTAACCGGTCACAACCGGAACTTGTAAATCTTTTCGTGGAAAAAGCCCGCCTGGCGTTAAACGACGGCGCTATGTTCGGCCCGGGCGGAGAGGGGTTCATGCGTCTTAATGTGGGATGTCCGCGAGCCATCCTTGAAAAGGGATTAAATAATTTAAAAAAAGCAGTACACCCCTAAACATCGGGGCCGCTCAGTTGTTTAAGAAGGATGGAAAGGAGTGGGAAAGAGGGAAAGTCATGGTTGCAATCGGACAACTTACGAAACTTGAAATACAATTATAATTTATAAATAAGAAACAATGCGAATCACGGACAACAAATATGTCACCGTTACCTATGACCTTAATGTGGGTGAAGGTGAGGAACGGGAATTGATGGAACGGGCAACAGCCCAGCAACCGCTGGAATTTATTTTCGGCACAAACTCCATGCTCGAAGCCTTCGAGAATCAACTAAGAGGGCTTTCCCAAGGTGATAAATTCTCTTTCCGGCTCACTCCGGAAGAGGCTTATGGTGATTACGACGATGCCAAGGTGGTTGAACTGCCCAAAAATATCTTCGAAATTGATGGGAAAATCGATGAAGGAGTGCTCTTTGAGGGGAATACCCTTCCCATGATGGACTCTTCCGGAAACCGCCTTGACGGGTCTGTGGTTTCAGTCGGCGATGATGTGGTTATTATGGACTTTAATCATCCGCTGGCAGGTGAGATCATGCATTTCGAAGGAACCGTGATGGGCGTGCGGGAAGCCTCCGTCGAAGAGATCGCCGCTCTTTTTTCCGGGGGCGGTTGCGGTTGTGGATCCGGCGGTTGCGGTTCGGCGGATGAAGGTGGCTGTGGCTGCGGTTCTTCCGGCGAAAGTCAGGCCGGAGGCGGAGGCTGTGGTTGTGGGGCGGGTGGTTGCGGAAGTTGCTGATTCCGCTTTCATCACTTAATCGAAATAGCGCCGGCGATGCCGACACGGGATTAGTTTATCGGAAACGCTCGGCCTGCCCGGACTGCAAGGAGAGTCAAATTATACAACCCCATGTTATTATCATTAGACTTGTCACTCCCAATCACCAATCCTACGGTGCAGTTTCTGATCCTGTTCGTGATCGTGTTATTTGCGCCCATCCTGTTCAATAAGATCAGAATACCTTCTCTGATGGGACTTATCATCGCCGGGGCTGTGATCGGTCCCTATGGGGCAGGGTTGATGTTACGGGACAGTAACATGATCATGTTGGGTAACGCGGGGTTGCTCTATATCATGTTCCTTGCCGGCATAGAGATTGACGTGGCCGAATTCAGGAAGAACAGCTCAAAGAGTTTGGTGTTCGGAATGCTCACTTTCTCCATTCCCATGATCATCGGCACCTTTGCGGGCTTGTACCTGCTCAACCTCACACTTATTTCATCCATACTGCTGGCAAGTATGTTTGCTTCCCATACGTTGGTGGCCTATCCTATCATCAGTAAACTGGGAGCGGGAAAGAACAGGGCGGTGACTGTCGCGGTAGGAGGGACAATGATCACCGACACGCTGGCACTGCTGGTGCTGGCCGTTATTGTCAGCATGAATGAGGGACAGGTCACCCCGGCCTTCTGGACAGAGATGACCCTCTCGTTGGTCCTTTTTTCACTGGTCGTCGTTTTTCTTTTTCCCGTTGTCGGAAGATGGTTCTTCAAGAAATTTCATGACAGCACCTCGCAATTCATTTTTGTGCTGACGATGATATTCCTTGGCGGGTTTTTGGCCGAACTGGCCGGAATTGAGGCGATCATCGGGGCTTTCCTCGCCGGACTTTCCATGAACAGGCTTATCCCTCATGTTTCTTCATTGATGAACAGGATCGGCTTCGTGGGAAACGCCATCTTTATTCCCATATTCCTCATCAGTGTGGGGATGCTTATTGATTACCATGCCTTTATCACTGGATTCGAAACCCTTAAAGTGGCAGCGGTAATGACAGTGGTGGCCATTCTTGCCAAGTTTCTGGCTGCATGGGCTACACAAAAGATTTACGGTTATACCAAAGCCGAACGCATGCTTATCTTCGGACTCAGCAACGCCCAGGCAGCCGCCACCTTGGCCGCAATAATGGTGGGACACAGGGTGGGCTTACTCGATGATAGTATCCTCAACGGCACGATTGTCATGATCCTTGTCACATGCACTATCGCCTCTTTCCGTGCACAAAAGGGGGCTGTGGAGGTCTCCCTCTCAGAGGGGGTGGTAAAAGAGGAAGAAGGGAATCCGGACGAACGTATCCTTATTCCTGTCGCCAATAAAGACACGCTCAGAGACTTGATCGATCTTAGCCTGACGATAAAATCCAAGGCGAATGTCGACAACCTTTACGCGCTCAATATCATCAAAAGTAATGAGTCCACACCTGAGACGGAGAAAGCTTCGGAAAAATTACTTGAAGAGGCTGTTCTGCTGGGTGCCGGCGCCGACACAGTCATTCAGCCTCTGCAACGTTACGACATGAACATACTCAACGGAATCCTGGGAGTAGTGAAAAAATATGCTATCACCGATATTGTGATGGGACTTCACGTGAAGCAGGAGATATCGGAGTCTTTCCTTGGCAATCTCGTGGAAGGAGTGCTTCATAAGTGTCAATCCACTCTTTTCGTGTATAAAGCCATACAGCCATTGGGTACGATTAAACGCAGGCTGGTTATCATCCCTCCCAATGCCGAGAAAGAGGTCGGTTTTTCACTCTGGTTGTCCAAAATATGGAATTTAGGCCGTAACTCGGGCGGGAAACTAAGTTTCCACGCCGCCGATGAGGTCCTCGATATCCTTCGCTATGTGCGCAAGAAACATCCTATAGATGCGGAATTTAATGCGTTTAGTGATTGGAAAGAACTTGCCGGGCTGGCAAAAGAGGTCGGAAAAGATGATGGATTGGTTATCGTGATGAGCCGCCAGCGGAAGATATCCTATGATCCTGCTATGCGTAATATCCCCGATTACATCAACAAGCATTTCAAAGATAGCAATTTTATGTTGCTTTATCCGGTACAATCCACCTCCGTGGAAGATTATCACAACGATATGATCAATGCCTCACTGATAACGCCTGTTCGCAACCAGGATGGATTGGGTGCCACCTTTGATAAGCGATAATACTTTGATATACTGCGCCCGACAACGGGTAATTGGTCATTTGGTAATTAGTAATTTTAAAGATGAACACATTCGGAACAATATTCAGGTTGACATCCTTCGGAGAGTCGCATGGCGCGGCGGTGGGAGGTGTGATCGATGGCTGCCCTCCGGGATTGGAGCTTGATATGGATTTTATACAGTCGGAGCTCGACAGACGTCGTCCCGGTCAGTCCCGTATCACTACCCCGCGTAAGGAGGCGGACAAAGTGGAATTTCTTTCGGGAGTATTTGAAAATAAAACTACCGGCGCTCCTATCGGTTTCATCGTGAGGAACGAAAACCAGCAGTCGTCTGATTACGATAACATCAAAGAGGCTTTTCGCCCCTCACATGCCGATTTCACCTATCAGGAGAAGTATGGTATCCGCGACTATCGTGGTGGAGGACGATCGTCGGCGCGGGAGACCATTGCCCGTGTGGTGGCCGGTGCTGTGGCGAAAATTTACCTCCGTCGTCTCAATATAGACATCACAGCCTATACTTCACAGGTGGGCGATATCGCATTGGAGAACGATTACAGGATATACGACCTTTCACGCGCGGAAGATAATTTTGTCCGTTGTCCCGATCCTCATGTCGCGGAACAGATGATCAAATTGATTCAGGAAGTACGCTATCAGGGAGACACCATCGGCGGAACCATCACCGGTGTGATCAAAGGGACACCGGTGGGATGGGGTGAACCGGTATTTGGTAAACTCCATGCCATGCTCGGCTCGGCCATGTTGAGCATCAACGCTGTCAAAGGGTTCGAGTATGGCTCCGGTTTCGATGTGGCCGAGCGCGGTTCCCGGGTGAATGACTCTTTTTATAACGACAATGGCAGGGTGGCTACCCGCACTAACTATTCGGGTGGCATTCAAGCCGGTATTTCCAATGGGCAGGATATCTATTTCCGTGTAGCCTTCAAGCCGGTTTCCACTATCCTGCGGGAGCAGCGGACGGTGGATATGCAAGGCAACGACACGATCATTAAGGCACGCGGACGACACGACCCTTGTGTGCTGCCCCGCGCGGTACCCATTGTCGAAGCCATGGCGGCTATCACCCTTCTGGATGCTTGTCTGCTCTCGAAAGCTACAGCACCGCTTCATCCGTGATTTGAACGGTGAAAACGGGAATTCCCCCGAAGGGGAGAAGTAAAACAGCGAATCATGGAAAAACAGAGGGTTATGGAAAAACAGGAGGTTATGGGAAAGAAGCGGATCAAGGGAAAGATGGTGATTCTACTTTCGATGATGATGTTATCCCCGGTCTTCGCGCGGGAAATCAGTATGCCTCCTGAAGCGGTTTATACCGCAGAAGACCGGCTGATATTCGATCGTTACATTGCCTATGTCGGCCCGTGGCGATCAGCGCCTACTGACAGCCTGCTTGAAAAGACAGCTCTTTTCTTTTTGAATTTTCCTTATCGATCCCATACGCTGGAGATGCCCGGAGAGGAGAAGTTGGTGGTCAACCTGCGCGAATTCGACTGTACCACTTTCGTCGAATCGGTCATCGCGCTGGTTCGTACCGCCCGTTCGCAGAGCCCCGGTTTTGATATTTTCCTCCACGAGTTGCAACGTATCCGCTATCGCGAGGGCGACCTGCGAGGATATGCCTCACGGCTTCATTATACATCCGACTGGTTTTATGATAACGAGAAGAAAGGGTTCTTGAAAAACAGCTCCGCCGGATTAGGCGGTATCCGTGAGGAGAAAACGATCGATTTCATGACTACCCATCGCAACGCTTACCGGCAATTGAAGAACGACGAAGTGCTGCTTCAGGAGATGCAAGTGATAGAAAACGGCATCAATGAGCGGAATGGATTATATTATCTGCCCAAAGAGTGTATAGCCGGTAAGGCCTCCCTGATCCCGCATATGTCCATGATTGCCTTTACCACCAGTATTAAAGGGCTTGACGTCACCCATGTGGGATTTGCCTTTCAGGAGGAGGGCCGGCTCACTTTTATACATGCCTCATCCACGCGGGAAAAAGTGGTGATCGATCAAAAAACGCTCAGCGACTACTGTGCCGGTCAACCTTCCTGTACCGGCGTCGCCATCGCGGAAGTACTATAGTCTCAGACTAAAAACACCTTTCCGCCATTCCTGCGCTCCACCTTTTTTCCTTTCTCAAGAATACTGATTTTCCGGTTTTTCCTTCATTTCTGCTGTAGGTGGCACCTTGGCCGGTAGCGGCCGAAGTATCGACCGGTACATCTCCGCGTTGCGCAGCACCTCCACGGCCTTGTCGTACACCTTGTCGTCCGACAATTGATGCAAAAGTACTCCCTTCTTATAATAGAAGCGCTGCACGATCTCCGATTCGATCATGCTCGCAATATCCTTTTTGAAGAGTTCCAGGTCCCGATCCAGATTGGCATGTAACTTTGCTTCCAACGCCGCGAATTCTTCCTTGGCTACGTCCATATATCCTTCGAATTCCATCATACTCTTCAACTGTTGCAGCGTGCGTTCGCTCAACTGGTCGTATTCGAAATCCCGGTTCTTCACAAATTCCTTGAACGCTTCGTAATCGCTCTCCGAAAGCCTGAACTGGTGGGGTGGGGCAATCTCTTTGTGTTGTTGCACCCACTCTGTCACATAATCAAAGATTACATGGTCTGCCATCAGATAGTAGGCGATGGTTCCCCCGGCAGGCTGCGGAATGGTGATGTCGGGCGTGATTCCACCTCCGTCACGTACTTCACGGCCGTTACGCGTCTTAAATACATTGGTCAGCGAGTCGGGCACCCGCGCCACGCTTCCGTCGGGGTTGCGGTGCGAGTAATCCAGCGCCTGGATGCAGCGCCCACTCGGTATGTAATATTTTGAAGTGGTAATTTTGATGTTTCCACCGTATGGCAGATCGCGTGGCGTTTGCACCAATCCTTTTCCGAACGACCGGTTACCGACTATCACCGCCCTGTCGAGATCCTGAAGACCTCCCGCCACGATTTCTGACGCCGATGCCGAGCCGGTATCGATCAATACCACGATAGGTATAATCTCATCCAACGGCTGATTGCGTGTCAGGTAGGTTCTGTCCCACTGTTTTACCTTTCCTTTGGTCGATACGATCTCTTCTCCTTTCGGCACAAACAGGTTCACCACATCCACCGCCTCGTCCAGGATACCCCCGCCGTTACCGCGCAGGTCCATGATCAACGAGGTGGCTCCCTTTTGCTTCAAATCCTGTACCGTTTTCTTTACCCGGTCGGCACTTCGCGTCGTAAAACTCCCGAAATGAAGATAACCGATCTTATCATCCGTGACGCCCGCATAGGTGATGGGATCGATTTCTATCTTCTCTCTCACGATCTTCAGTGTCCGATCCTTCTTTTCTCCGGGTCGCCGGATCGTCAATTCAAGCGAGGTGCCCGGTGTTCCTTTCAGCTTGTCGCTTACCTCTTTCACCGTCGATTTCCGCATATCTTTTCCGTCTACCGCAAGGATGGCGTCACCCGCTTTCAGGCCTGCCTTATCCGCCGGCAGTCCCTCATGGGGTTCATTGATCACCACCTGTCCGTTGTGATAAGATATGATCGCCCCGATACCTGCATACTCGCCCGTGGTCATAAACTGAAGGTCTTCCATATTCTCTTCCGCGTAATATTCGGTATAAGGATCCAAACGCGTCAACATATTGCGGATACTGTTCTGTACCAAATTATTCACCTCCACGCTGTCCACGTAAAACATGTCCAGCTCACGCAGTACCGAGTTGAAGATGTCAATATTCTTATTGATGTCGAAATAACGTTGATTTTTATTATCTGCCGGTGACTGCGCTGCCGCTTGCAATGTTATAAAAACCACCAGCACGCAAAGAACAATTTTTCTCATATAATATAATTGATTCATTTTTTTATTTCAAAATTCAGCTACGCGGATTGGTAATTCACATCCATGATTGGTGATCCCGGATTCGGAATTTCCACCTCCCTTTTCCACCGTCCCCCAATCATATGTCGACTTCCCCTCCTTCTCAAGGGGCAAAGGAACAAATTTTTGATGAAAATGAAATATAGTTTTAGTTATATGTTTATAAATCCATGTTTCTGTCAGGATGTAACTTCCATTTATTGTAGTCCGTTTTTTATTAGTCTGTTTTTTTTTGCATGTAAACCGCGCGTGCCTCGCAACAAAAGCAGTCGGTTTGTTGTTATCTTTGAAGTTTTTCAGATTAATTCGTGTTTATGAAGACCCTGCTTCGTTATCTATTTCTGCCTCTACTTACAGTATTGCTTATTTTTATTGCCACCTGTCTCATCTCATCTTCCCGGATGCCCGGTATGCCCGAAGGTTTTCCGTGGGATAAGTTGGTGCATTTTGGTATGTTTTTTGCGCTTTCCGCCGTCTCGTTGATCGATTATTACAGGTTATGCAAGGGAAACCCGCCCACTTTGCGATGGATTTTCTGGGGCTTTTTCATTCCCGTGCTTTATGGAGGAGGTATTGAGTTGATGCAGAAATATTTCTTCGTGTCGCGCAGTGCGGAATGGGGTGATTGGATCGCCGATATTCTCGGTTCGCTCCTTGCGACGGTAGTAGTAATTATTTCCCTCAAAAAACGACGATATTCGGAAAAAAATATATCTTTGTAAAGTCGAACATGTTTAAAAAGGTTATAACATCCGAAAATATAGCTGATTGGTCTTGAACTTTTAGATGGAACCGCCCGACGGTGGTCCTATGGCGCTCTCCTCTCCGCGGGGGAAGTGGTGATATTGCAATTTACCGCCAGTTGATGGCATATCTGTTATTGCGAGTTCCATACAAACCTTGGTGTGAATAATTAAATGAATGAATGAAGTATGAAATATGAAGATTTAAAAATTCTCGATGAGTTACGCGAAAAAGGGAGTATTTCCGAAGAGGAATATCAACGCGAGAAAGAAAAAATTCTCAATGATCGGGAAAACACCTTGGGTAATGCCCGTAAGAAGCCTTTGTTCGGGCTCGAGGAAAACACTTATCTGATGCTTATGCACCTTGCTCAATTTGCAGGAGCTATCGTTCCGTTGGCCGGTTTCATCATTCCTATCCTGATGTGGACTATCCACAAAGATGCGAATGCCAATGTTGACAAGCATGGTAAGAATATCCTCAATTGCATGATCAGTTACGCTATTTATGCCGTCGTACTCTGTATCACTGTGATCGGTATCCCTGTGGCTGTGGTGTTGGGCCTGCTTTACGCCGTTTTTGTGGTGATTGCCACTGTCAAAGCCAATAACGGGGAGTACTGGAAATATCCGTTTACGATTCAATTCATTAAATAAAAACCAATGGTGCAGGAACAACTTGTTAATTATTCCAATGTGCAACTCAACCGTGAGGAAAATATTATCCTCCGCCATGTCAATCTTACTGTCAATCGCGGCGACTTCCTCTATGTCATCGGCAAGGTCGGTTCCGGAAAAAGCACCCTGATGAAAAGTATGTATGCCGAGCTTCCCATCGAGGAGGGGAGCGCGCGGGTATTCGATTATGAACTGGCCGCCATCAAACGACACCTGATTCCTTTCCTTCGTAGAAAGATAGGAATTGTCTTTCAGGATTTTCAACTGCTTATCGACCGTACTGTGGAGAAGAATCTGGAGTTTGTGCTGCGTGCCACCGGCTGGAAGAACCGCCGTGAGATCAGGGACCGCATCAATGAGGTGTTGGTCCAGGTCGGCATGCAGAATAAGACCTATAAGATGCCGCACGAACTATCGGGTGGGGAACAGCAACGTGTGGTGATTGCCCGTGCCCTGCTCAATTCGCCCGCCCTCATACTGGCCGATGAGCCGACCGGCAACCTCGACCCCGAAACCGGAAGCCAGATCGTCGCCCTCCTGCAGGAAATATCCGGCCGCGGTACTGCCGTCATCATGTCCACCCACAATTACTCCATCGTGCAGGCCTTCCCCGGCAAGATCATGCGTTGTGAAAATGCGTCCCTTATCCCTATGTGATTCAATTGCTGATTACTAATTACCAATTACCAATTACTAATTACTAATTACCAATTACCAATTACTAATTACCAATTACTAATTACTAATTACCAATTTCTTCATTTTTCATTCTTCACTCTTCACTCTTCACTCTTCACTCTTCATTCTTCACTCTTCATTTTTCCCTCTTCATTTTTCCCTCTTCATTTTTCCCTCTTCCCTCTTCATTCTTCATTTTTCATTCTTCATTCTTCACTCTTCATTCCTCATTCTTCATTCTTCATTCTTCACTCTTCACTCTTCATTCTTCACTCTTTTCCACCTTTCCGCGATCCATTATTCCTAATTTTTTCCTACCTTTGCAACTTCGAAAAATTCATTTACGTTAAACAATTCACAATCGTGGCCGATACAAAGTATATTTTTGTTACAGGTGGAGTAGTTTCCTCGCTGGGAAAAGGAATTATTGCCTCGTCGTTGGGTAAGTTGTTGCAGTCAAGAGGTTATAAAGTCACTATTCAGAAGTTCGACCCCTATATCAATGTCGACCCCGGAACCCTTAACCCCTATGAGCATGGCGAGTGCTATGTGACTGTGGACGGGCATGAGGCCGACCTCGACCTGGGACACTACGAACGTTTCCTCAACATACAGACCACCAAGGGGAATAACATCACCACCGGACGGATTTATCAGAGTGTGATCCAGAAGGAGCGGCGCGGCGACTACCTTGGCAAGACCGTACAGGTCATTCCCCACATTACCGATGAAATCAAGCGCAATGTCAAGTCGCTCGGCGTGAAGAGTAAGTTCGATTTTGTTATCACCGAGATCGGGGGAACGGTGGGTGACATCGAATCCACCCCTTTCCTGGAAGCCGTACGCCAGCTTCGTTGGGAGCTCGGACGCAACTGCTTCTGCCTCCATCTCACCTATGTGCCTTATATCGCAGCTGCGGGAGAAGTCAAGACCAAGCCCACGCAACACTCCGTCAAGGAATTGCAGTCGCTCGGTATCCAACCCGACATGCTGGTGCTCCGCACGGATCGTAATCTCAACAAAGATATTCTCGACAAGGTGGCCCTTTTCTGTAATGTGGAACAGGGCGCCGTGATGCAGTCGGTAGATGTCTCCAGCATCTATGAAGTGCCTATCATGATGCAGAAGCAGGGCATGGACGAAGTGGTACTGCGTAAAATGAATATGCCTGTGGAAGGCAACGCCGACTTGGATGCATGGAATGCTTTCCTTCAGAAACGTAAAAGCGCCAAGAAAGAGGTCTGCATCAAATTGGTGGGGAAATATGCCGAATTGCCCGATGCGTACAAATCGATCAACGAGGCGCTTTCTCAGGCGGCTATCTATAACGACAGGAAGCTGAAGTTGGATCTCTGCCATTCGGAGAAGATCACTGAAGAGAACGTTGGAGAGACACTGCGGCATGCCGACGGCATTGTCGTTGCCCCCGGCTTCGGCCAGCGGGGTATCGAGGGGAAATACCTCGCGTTGCGTTATGCCCGGGAAAATGACATACCTACTTTCGGTATCTGCCTCGGTATGCAATGTATGGTCATTGAGTATGCCCGCTCTGTCCTGAATATTCCGGGCGCCAACTCCACCGAGTTCGATCCTAAGGCAACCGATAAGGTGATCGACCTGATGGAAGAGCAGAAGCATATTACCAATATGGGGGCTTCCATGCGTCTTGGGGCTTACGACTGTTCCATTAAGAAAGGGTCGCTGACATACAAAGCCTACGGTAAGACCAAGGTGAGCGAACGCCATCGCCACCGCTATGAGTTCAATAACCTTTATAAAGAACGGTTCGAGGCTGCCGGCATGAAATGTACCGGTATCAATCCTGATTCGGAACTGGTGGAAGTGGTGGAAGTGCCCCATCTCCGATGGTACCTCGGCACCCAGTTCCACCCCGAATACAACAGCACCGTTATTTCACCCAATCCGCTATTCATGAGTTTCATGCAAGCTGCGGCGGAATTACACGATGCACGAAAAAAATAAAAACTGATAATGGATAAAAATACAGTCACAGGATTGCTGCTTATCACAGCCATCATTATTGCTTTCACTATTTACAACAGGCCCAATCGTGAACAGATTGAGGCACAGCGGCGCATGCGCGACTCCCTCGCAATGGTGGAAGTGGAACGCGCGCAACTCGAAGCACAACAAAAGAGAACAGATGCACAGACTGACACGGCCCTGCCGGGGAGGGGAGGGGATGCCGTCGCCGATTTTTTCAGTGCAGGTTCCTTCTCATCGTCCGCGGATACTTCCATCGTTTCTGTAGCGGAACAAAGTGAGGATTCCGTGACTTTAGCGATGCGGCCTGCCGCCTCTTCGTCGGTTCAGGAAGAAACCGTTGTGCTGGAGAACGAAAAGATACGAGTTCTTCTCAGCAAGCGTGGTGGCTCCATCCAGTCGGTACAAATTAAGGAATATCTTCACCACACCGGCGAAAATCTCTTGTTGTTCAATGGGCCTCATGAGGCGCGTTTCAATCTTAACCTGTTCAACCGCAACAGTGTCCATCTCTCCACCGAAGACCAGATCTTTACTCCTGTTGCGGGGGGTGACCCTCATTCTGTCACCATGCGCCTGCAACAAAGTCCCGATCAATATATCGATTTTGTATATACCCTTCCGCCCGATGAATACATGATGGATTTCGAGGTGCGTCTGGCGGGCATGAAGAATGGTCTTCACCCGGAAAGCCTCACCAATTTCCGTATGAACTGGGAGCAGAAGATCCGTCAACAGGAGAAGGGACGCACCTTCGAGAATCGTTTCACTCGTATCCACTATAAATATGACAAACAGGATGTACAGAAGATGAGTGAATCCAGGAACGATCGAAAGGAACTTTCAGAACCGTTGAAGTGGTTCTCGTTCAAGGACCAGTATTTTACTTCCATCATTATCGGTAAGCAACCTTTCAGTAACACCATCCTGAGTTCTCAGGTGCTTAACGATCCCGATTACACCAAATATTACAAGGCTGAAGGGTGGGTGCCCGCCATGGTAAGCCCCGATAGCGACCTGCTTACCGCGGGCTTTAGCTACTACTTCGGACCGGTGCACTACAATACGCTCAAGGCATACGACAAGGATGTCGCCCACAATACAGACAAGCTGCAGTTGCAGGAGAATGTATATCTCGGTTACCGTTGGCTCAGTTGGGTTAACAAGTGGTTTGTGATTCCTGTTTTTAATTTCTTCCTCTCCCTCAACTGGGGTATGGGATTGATTATCCTGATACTCACCCTTATGGTGAAACTGATCACGCTGCCCCTTACTTACAAGTCGTTTATGTCATCGGCCAAGATGAGGGTGCTTCGTCCTCAGATTCAGGAGTTGGAGAAGAAATACCCGGGTAATGACCAGGAGATGATGATGAAGCGGCAACAGGCCACTATGGAGCTTTACAACAAGGCGGGTGTCAATCCCATGAGCGGTTGTCTTCCCATGTTGATACAGATGCCCGTACTGCTGGCTCTCTTCTTTTTCTTCCCGGCGGCCATCGAGTTGCGCCAGCAGGGTTTCCTTTGGGCAGACGACCTGTCCACCTACGACTCCCTTATATCATGGAGCGGCAATATTCCACTGATCACCCGTTTCCTGGGTAATCACATCAGCATATTCTGCCTGCTGATGACCGCGGTGAACGTCTTCTATACCAAGTACAACATGTCGATGACCGACACCGGTTCGCAGGCAATGTCGGGGATGAAGTACATGCCCATATTCATGTCCGTCTTCATGTTCTTCTTCCTCAACTCTTATCCCGCCGGATTGAACTATTACTATTTTCTTTCCACGCTGATCACTATCGGGCTTACTCTCGTCATGAAGCAGGTGATCGACGAAAATAAGATCCTGGCGCAGTTAGAAGCCAACAAGAAGAAACCCAAAAAGAAGTCGGGCTTTATGGCGCGTCTTGAAGAAGCGCAGAAGATGCAGGAGAAGATGGCACGCGAAAAAGCCAAGGAGAATGCCAAACGCAATGTTCGCCGTTAAGAAGAATCTCCGGATAAGCAGGTATCACCCTTTTATCCGGAGTTTTTATTCCCCGGGGAGAAATGCTACACACACCCTGAATTTTCAGCAATAGATGAATGTCATTGAACTTATTTTTCCCATATTTGTTTTTTATTTGGTAAGACGATATTTAGTTTTTAAAAGATATCCACATGAGTCAAGAAGATAAAGTACTTGAATATGATGAGGACGATTCTCTGCGTTTCATACGTGAGAACCTGCCTGAAGAGATGCAGGATGAGTTCTCGGATGACGAGATCAATTACATTGTAGATCTGATTTATGATTTCTACGAGGAAAAGGGCTATCTCGATAATGATGACGATGATTCCGAGGTTGAAATCAATGAGGAAGAACTACTGGAATATATCGACCGGAATGCCCGGAAAAATAAAGAGGTATTGGGAAGAGATTATACTCAAGAGCAGATTGAAGCCATCGTGGCAGGTGAGTTGGCCTATTGCGACACGCTCAATCTGTTCGATTAAACAACATAGATTAATTAAAAACAACGGACTATGAGACAATTTTCTAAATTATTTGCCATGGGCGTTTTAGGAGGCGCGTTGGTGTTATCAGGTTGTGGAACAAGCAATACGGTGAAAGGTGGAGGTATCGGAGCCGGCACCGGCGCGGCTGTTGGCGCCGGAATTGGAGCCATTGCCGGAGGAGGCAAGGGAGCCGCCTGGGGTGCCGGTATAGGGGCTGTGCTGGGAGGTACTGCCGGAGCGATTATCGGTAATAAGATGGATAAGCAGGCTGCCGAACTCGAGCAGATCGAAGGAGCTCAGGTGGAGAAAGTCAACGAAGGCGAAGCCATCAAGGTCACTTTCGAGTCGGGTATCCTTTTCGCCACCAATTCGAGCACATTGAACACCGCTTCACGCACTTCACTCGACAAGTTTGCTACTTCGCTGCAAAACAATCCCGATACCGACGTGAAGATATACGGCCATACCGACAGCACGGGTAGTGACGCTATCAACAATCCTCTGTCGCAACGCCGGGCCGAATCGGTATATAATTATCTGGTATCTAAAGGAGTTTCCGGCGCTCGTATGGTATCCGAAGGCTTCGGTTCCACGCAGCCGGTGGCCGACAACAATACGGTAGCCGGTCGTGCACAAAATCGCCGTGTGGAAGTGTATATTCTTCCCAATGCCAAGATGATCCGCGAGGCACAGGAACAGGCACGATAAGTTTATCGTGAGGTTTGATTTACTTAACTTACTTTTCTAAGTTTGCGTTTTTGAATCGCGCTGCCTTTACCGCCAGCGCGATTTTTTCTCACAGGTGAGTCTATGGCGGAAGATTTACACATCCCCTATGGGGTATCCAAAGAGGGAATATATAAAGCGTTATATCCCCAGTTGCAGGCATTGGTGGAAGGAGAACCCGACCTCATTGCCAATATGGCGAATATCACGTCTGTACTCAAGGAGGCGTTCCGCTTTCTCTGGGTCGGTTTTTACCGTGTATGGGGAGAACAACTGGTGCTCGGCCCTTTTCAGGGACCACCGGCCTGTACCCGGATCAATTATGGAAAAGGAGTCTGCGGCACTGCCTGGAAAGAGGAACGTACCCTTATTGTCCCCGATGTCGATAAGTTTCCCGGACATATCGCCTGCAGCCGTTGGTCGCGTTCAGAGATCGTTGTGCCGGTGAGACAGGGAGGTGCTGTTACCGCAGTGCTGGATGTCGACAGTGACCGGCTCGGTCATTTCGACGAAACCGATGCTTTCTATCTGGGGGAAATAATTGAACTATTTCGTTAATTTTTCGTTCGGATATTTTGCAGTCACAAAACAAAAAAGTATCTTTGCACTGCAATTCCAACGCGAGACTTGGTTGGTGGTGGTAGAGCATCACCTTGCCCCAAAGGAAAATGAAACGAACCTTGGCAAGGAGTGCCTGCAGAGTGGTTTGGTTGAGCATGTGGAATATTATTGCGGAAGTAGCTCAGTTGGTAGAGCATCACCTTGCCCCAAAAGGAAAATGAAACTAACCTTGGCAAGGAGTGCCTGCAGAGTGATTGGGTGAGCATGTGGAATATTATTGAG
>NZ_RDSD01000083.1 GCF_003712195.1 Proteiniphilum sp. X52
CCTTCCAGTGCTGTATGTTTCCCCGATTTCAACATCACATTCAGACCGTCATTTGTGGGTTCAATCAGATGTTTGTAAGCCTTGCCATCGAATGAAACGGAATCGATCTCGAATTTCTCCCTCACCAAATCATACAGGGTGAAGAACAACCAATATTCATACAATGTGGCGATATCCTTTTTGCCAGCCTTGTAGACATCGTCCCCTCCCTTCCAGACAAGCCTGGAAGCAAAATCAAACTGCAGCCAGCGATTCAGGATTTCCCTGTATCCGCTTCTTTTCTGCAGCACGGGGCTGGATACTGTTCCAAAAAGTGTGTCTGATTAGGTAAAAAAAGAACATAGTCTAAAAACTTTATTAGTTTTGTAATTATGAAGATAAAAACCTATAAAATTCAAAGACTATGTTACTATCAAAGGAACAACTTTCTTCTGTAATTATAGTACTCCCACTTAGTTGGACTATTTTTCCTTTTAGTTAAGATAGTTTTTCCTAATTTTTTAAGCTGCTTTTGT
>NZ_RDSD01000013.1 GCF_003712195.1 Proteiniphilum sp. X52
AAAGTGGCACGGTTTGAACCGAAAAAGGTGGCACACATAGACCGAAATCACTGGCACAAATCAAACCGTTTTATCCATTAAACTCTTTACTGAATTTTCTTCTTGTTGTGGACATAATTTTTTTTGTTAAAGATAATGTTTTTTCATTTCATCGTCATGTCTTAACCTGGTGTCCAGTTTTGGGGGAGTATTATAAATAGCCAAACATTCAGAGCGAGAAAATGGGTTACAGGATTTAATGGAGATCATGCTGGAGAGCATGATGATAGCCGAAAGGCGGGAGTTTTTAAATAACGCGGAAGGCAATAAAGGTAACGGATTTCGCCATGGTCGCAGTTTTGGCCAAGGTCGAGTCCTGGAGTTCAGGATTCCCCGTGACCGCTACGGCAACTTTCATCCCAAGATCCTGGCGTTGCTTCGTGACCAGGAGATGGAGTGCGAGCGTCTGGCCGGCAGTCTTTACTGCAGGGGTCTGACACAGAGTCAGGTTGGTGAGATCTTTGGAGAGATTTACGGGGAGCACTATGGCAAGGCCGGCATCCCGCGCATGATCGATTACCTGCGCTCCGATGTCGAGAGATGGTTAAACCGCCCGCTGGAGAGTTATTACCCGATTGTTTTCGTGGATGCCATTCATGTCAAGATCCACCGTAAACGATCCGTGGGCACGGAAGCCTTCCATGTGGTTCTTGGTGTGAAAGAGGACAAGAAGCGTGAAGTGCTTGGGATCCACAACCGTCCCGCGGAGAGTGCGACGGCATGGGAAGAGATTTTTCGGGATCTCCGGGATCGGGGAGCGGAACGTGTCGGCTTGATGGTAAGCGACGGCCTCACGGGCCTGGAGACAGCCCTGTCGGAGGTTTATCCAACGGCCCAGCTCCAGCGGTGTGTCACCCATTTGAAACGAAACATGCTTTCAAAAGTACGTCACGGAGATAAGATGGAGTTGGCCGAAGACTTGCGCGAGGTCTTTCGCACCGGCCAAAAGGATTACACCCGGGAAGATGCCTGGGAAAACTGGACGGCACTTTGTAAGAAGTGGGGTAAGGATTACAGGAGCATCAAAAAAATGGGTGGGGAAATCGGCTACAAGTATTACTTCACCTATTTGCAGTACCATCACGCAATCCAGTCAATGATCCACACCACAAACTGGATAGAGCGGCTGAACAAGGATTTCCGCCGGGTGCTGAGGATGCGTGGCGCCATGCCCAATGAAGACTCTGTTTTGGTGCTCATGGGAAAAGTGGCGATGGACAAGGACGCGTATGACAGGGAGTTACCCGGTATAGACAAGGATGAGTCATTGTTCCCCAGGTAGCAGGATATGTTTTTCCCTAATCCTTGACAAAGGTCTTTAATTCCTCTTACCTTACACAAGGACAAGCAAGTTACAGGCTACGCCGATAATCCTTGTGCAAGTATCGGAATTAAAAAATACTGATCAAGGGTAAGCATTCGGTCTAGCCCGTGTTTTATTCCGGTTTAGGTTGTCCTACTTTTGTCGGCAAAAACCCTATGTGGAACCAAAAGCAGTTTGAAGAGGTTTATGCCCGGTATCAATCCAGCGGATTGCGGGTAAAAGATTTTTGCCGGAACGAGCGCATCGTGACCTCGAAGTTTTTCTATTGGCAAAGGAAGCTGCGCAAGCGGCAAGTGCAAGGCGGGGGAATCCCCCGGTTTCGTTCCGGTCATTTTCACCCCTCACCAGGAACAATCCCAAGGCAACATCCTCCCCCGGCAACCGGCAGCGACACGGACTCCCCCTGCCGGTGATGCTTACGAGATCATCTATCCCGGTGGCGTGATCCTGCGTGTCCCCCCGGGCACCGACCTTGGGCGACTGCGGTCATTAATCCTGCTAACCGGGCAAAGCCATGTTTAACCTGAACGACTCGATGCGCTACTGGCTGTATCCCTGCCCATGTGATATGAGGAAGGGCTTTTACACGCTCACCGGCCTTGTGCATGACCATATGGAACAGGATGTGCGTAGTGGAAATGTATACCTTTTTATTAATAGGAATTGCACCTGCCTGAAGGCCCTTCACATGGAAAATGGGGGCCTGGTCATCTATTACCTCAAACTGGAGAAGGGTTGTTTCACGCTCCCGCCCATGGAGGAAAACGGGAAATCCCATCCTTTCACCTGGCAAAACCTGATGCTGATGGTGCAGGGGCTGGATGCCGGGAAATACAAACAAAAAAAGCGATGGAACCGGCATAAATAAACAGTTTTCATTCGTTTTCATGTTGCATATGTCGCTGGAAATACGTATCTTTACACTCGTTATCACAAAAGGTAAAGATGCAACAAAACCCGGAAAATCCGAACGAACTTTTAGAACTCCTGCTGGATAAATGTGACCGTTTATACCAGGAGAACATGCTTCTTAAGGGTAAGTTGGAAGACCGTACGGATGTTGACGCATTGAAATCCGGCTACGAGCGCACCCTATCGGAAAAGGATGAAAGGATACTTGACCTGGAAAAGCAGGTGGCCTATCTCAGGCGCCGGATATGGGGCAAATCCAGCGAACGTTTCATAAAGGAAGACCCGCAACAGCGCCGCATCGATTTTGAGGGGCTGGACCTGCTGCCGGAGGAAAAGGAGCTTGCAGAGGCCGCCAGGGAAGAAATACAGGCGTTCAGGGAGCGGCGCGTAACAGAGCGTGTGAAAAGGAAACCTGTGCGCAAACCACTGCCCGAAGACTTGCCGCGCGTGGAGGAACACCTCTACCCGGAAGAAACCACGGTTAACACCGGGGCCTGGACCGAGCTGGAACCGGAAGTGACCGAAGTGCTGGAGCATGAACCGGGAAGATACCACGTGCGCAGGATCATCCGCCACAAGTACGTCCGCAAGGACAAACAGCGGCAGGATGACAACCCGGTGGTGACCGCCCCGCTTCCGGCAAAGTACCGGCCCATCCCGAGGAGTTATGCCGGGGCCTCGCTCCTGGCCGAACTGATGGTGAACAAGTACGTGAACCATCTCCCGTTTTACCGCCAGATAGAGATGATGAAGCGGCTGGGAGCCAATCTCCCGCCACCCACGGTGAATGACTGGTTCAAGGATACGGCGGATTTACTCAGGCCGCTTTACCACCGTCTCAGGGAACTGGTCCTTGCCACCGATTACATACAGGTGGATGAGACAACCATACCGGTTATCAACAACGAGAAGCACAAGACCGTCAATGGATACATGTGGATGGTGCGCTCCGTCATGGACTCGCGGCTCTTCTTCCACTATGATGGGGGTTCAAGGGCGCAGAAGGTGGCCCTGGCACTGCTGGAGGACTTCCGTGGCGCCTTACAGACGGACGGCTACGGGGTATACGAAATGTACGAGCACAAGAAAGGGGTGTTGCCCCTTGGATGCTGGGCGCATGCCCGAAGGAAATTTTCGGACTCGATAAAAAACGACAGGGCAAGGGCTGAATACGCCCTCTCGCAGATCGGACTGCTCTACGGGGTGGAAAGGGAAGCCGATGAAAGGAACCTCACTTATGATGAAAGGGCTGACCTGAGAGAGAGGCTCGCCTATCCAATCATGGTCGCCTTTGAAAAGTGGCTGGTGAACGAATATCCCAAGGTGATGCCCAAAAGCCCGATAGGCAAAGCCATAAAATATTGCCACGACATATACCACAGGCTGACACGATACCATCTCGACGGAAGGTACCGCATAGACAACAATCTGGCGGAAAATGCGCTGAGAGGCCTCAGTCTTGGAAGAAAAAATTATCTTTTTGCCGGGAACCACGACGCGGCGGAGGATGCAGCCGTGTTCTATTCCCTTCTGGGATGTTGCAAATCTGCCGGTGTGGACTTCCGCGGCTGGATGATCCATGTGCTTGCGCATATCCATGATTACGACAACGACTACTCAAGGGACCTGGCGGAACTGTTACCCGACAGGTGGGTGCAGGAAAAGTCCTAAAAACTCCAAACCGACTCCGAATGTTTTACAACTTTTTTAGAAGTAATCTTGCATGAATTTTTAAAAAGGTACAAACAATACGGGGTACACCGAATGCTTACAAAAAATGAATAATTTTGTTGCAAGACTGATAAAGAAACTAGACTGGAGACACACTGAATGTAACACTACCCGGGGCTGTTGAATTTATTTGTCAAAATGATAGTTTAACAAGTGGGTGCATATCGCCGGAATCGCTGGGTGCATATCACCGGAATATCCACCAGGGTGTGCAATGTGTATTTCTTCGGATGCTTACATTTAAGGCATTTGTTGCCGAAGGAAGAATAGAGATAATAAGAGCCGCTCGTTCAGTTGGGCGGCTCAAACTATTGTATTTAATTTTCTAGAGCTGGGTAATATTTCTTGGTCAATGTTGAATCCGCATTAAACTTACAACCATTAAACTTACACCAATGACTAGCCACAGCAAGCATATAAGGACGCCATAGTCGTTTTTGGGAATTTTCAACGGCTTTTCTATATTGAGAATCACTAATTATATTATTAGCAACATCCTTTTGTACAAAGTTTTTTAGGATAAAATCTATACCTAAAATAGCATCCATAGGTGGATGTGGTAGTCTTGGCGAGGGAACGAGTAATACCTTGCCAAAAACTTGATTTTCATCTTCTCCATCAGATTTCATGGCATTTCCGCCGAATGTTAAGTGAAAGTCGGGATGAATATATTCATTATTAGCATTGCTGTCAAAATCTAAATGCCAATGAGAGAGAACTTTATTTTGTTCTGAATATCCAGAAATTTCAATGGAAAAATTATAATTCTTTTCAAATCCTCTTTTCTTATCTACTACAATAGGATTGAGAATTTCCTCATCTTTCAATCCCTGTTCATGGATTTCAACATTTAAAACTATTTGTATCGAACTTACATTATTAGGCATTGTACCTCTTGGTGTACTAATATTGTTAAATACTAATTTCTGCAAATTATACCCCCAATACCCTGCCTTATCTTTACGACCATTTAAATCACTAACCGCATTATCTATAGGTTTCGTATCATTACATAATTTTGCCTTCTTTAATTCTTTAGATAAAAAGTTTAAGGCACTCGCAACAGTTCCTTTACTCATAACTATCTAGTTTTCTTAAATTGCTCTTTTAAATCAGTTAATCTCTCCTCTTCTAATTTTGCGACTTTTTTCCAAGCATTATTGTTCTTACATTTAAGTGCTGCATCTATAGAAACATATTCAGCATCTTGCCACGGATATAAATTTTCTTGCCCATCAATCATTAAGCCATCAACAGGGTCTAATGGGCGATTATAACCTTTACACATTGTCCAATATTCTTCACTATCAGCTTTTTCTATTTTTTCAGC
Organism: Proteiniphilum sp. X52; assembly: GCF_003712195.1. Lineage (GTDB taxonomy): Bacteria > Bacteroidota > Bacteroidia > Bacteroidales > Dysgonomonadaceae > Proteiniphilum. The sequence continues at coordinate 5,337 of NZ_RDSD01000013.1, forward strand.
AGCATGAAGCCCTTCTATTCCTAGTTCTTTTTTTATTAAATTAACTCTGATAGATGCAGGTGTGGAACGCAGGTATTTTTCCGTATTAACAACTTTTCGCCACCACTCATTGACAGATGTCATCCACCAACGATGCCATCCGCCACTAAAAACGCCTGTGTATTTTGAAGGGGACAATGAACTTATCACCTTTCCCCAATCAGAAGATTTATCTATATCTATTCCTAACCTTGCAGCTAATACTTGTTCGTCAATTAATAAACCTTGCTTCTCAATCATATCATGAATTAAGAAGCCGGCAATCACATGCGTGGGATTACCTACTAAGTCATTCAGTTCTGAAATGAATCGTTCATCAACATATTCAATGTTAGTATTTAATATGCCAGATAAATTCGAGGCTGATTGGGTAATTGCTTTATATCCTTCTGCAAGGGCTAAAAGCTGTGGACTTAAAATGTCATACGACTTTGCATTAATCTGTCCTTTATCTATACAAATATCGAATAAATCTTTCCCTGATTTTTCAAGAGATTTTTCAAGTTTATCATTGCCTGAAAATAGGATAATCGGGAAAGATTTAAATTCGCCCTCTTTTTGTCGAGTTCTAATTTCTTGAGCCAATGAAGTACCTCTAAAGTCAGCCCTTTCTCCGGCTTCATTAGGAAAATCATCTAATCTCAAATCTAATAATAGACCATCTAATGTAGCTTCATTCTCTTTTATAAATTTCATCTGATTTTCCCAAGTACCTTTATGCTGGTTCGTCAACACTTTAAGACCCGCTTGCTCAAATCCTTGAACTTTTTCAGCGGCATCTTTTAATATGTCATCATCGATGTATAAAAATGTTGTTGTTGCCATATCTTTTTATTCTATTAAGCGAGGGATTTCTATTCTAAAGCAAGTCACATATCCATCTTTGGGAGTAGCTAGACATATATCCCCTTTGTATGAAATTATAATATCTCTTACTATTTTAAGTCCGAGTCCTGTGCCAATCATTTGTTCATCTCTCGGAGCATCAAAACTTGCAGGTGTTGAAGTTGTGAAAAATGCATTAAATATTCTATGCCGATTCTCGTCGGGAATACCATCGCCGTTGTCATGAAAATTTACGAACACATTTTCTCCATCTATACCAACTTCAACAAGAATTTTACCTTCTGATTTTGCCCGTTTAATGGCTTTTTTAGCATTTGTATAAAGATTAAACAGAATAGAACTCCATTCAGACCGATGCATTGGTACTGTTTTTACATTGAAGTCCCAAGGGTCAGTTTCAAATTTAATTAGATTTCTCTTCAAATCATTTGAAATTGTTTGCTCGAAGTTATCAAGCACGATAAGTATATCAACGGGCTCTATTTCCCTATTGATATTCTGTGAAACCGTGGCACTAAAATATCCAGTATATGCAAAAAGGCTATCAAAATTCTTTTCAAGCCCTTTTAATTCCGCTTCTCCTTCATGTGATAAGTTTTGCTTTTGTAATTTACTTATATGTCCATAAACGGCTGGTTGGAATTGCTTTATTTCATGAGTAAATTCACCAATACTAAGTCCTAGTCCAGCTAATACACGTAACATACTAGCCTCTTCTAATTCTTTACGAATTTCTTCAACGATTCTCTTTCCTTCGGCTTTTTGCTTTTCTCTTTTTTCTCTTTTTTCTTCCGACTCCTCTCTTGATTCTTGTTGACTTTCTTCACTAGATTCGTCGTCAAAAAGATTTTTCAGGGCTTGAAGTTTCTCTTTTGTAGATAACTCCTTCTCAATTGTTCTTTGGATAAAATCGTCTTCATTACTTTCTTCCTCCTTAAAGGATGTAATACCCTCACTAATTCTTTGCCTAGCTGCAACGATTGATTTATTTATAAAATCAGATAGTTGTCGAAATGCTTCATTCTCTATCAACCCTTCACGACTAGCTGTTTCTTCAAATAAATTTCCAGTTGGATCTGTTATTTCTACAAATCCAAATAGATTTTTATTACTCATAGGCACATTGACTAGCCCGGATTCGCTAGACCTACGTCTATCAATGCGAGTCCAATCATCTGTAACTTCACCATAAGGTAGCACACGGAATCCATTTCTATATAGGCGAACGCCACTTGCGGTTGTTGATACTTGTTGGATTTTATTTAATTCAGTATTCGAGATTTTTCCTTTATAATATTGAGGGCGATTATAAATAAAATAGTGTATTTTAAAATAGACATCTTTTAATTCAAGATGTTTTTTTTCATCTTTTGAATAATCAATTTCTATAATATCATCCAAATCTAAACTATCACTTTTTACTGTAATAATACCATTATGTTCATTGTCGATATACCCTTCAAGAACAGCTAGTGATTTATCGAAAATGGAAACTTGATCATTTAAAACTGATAATGTATTTCCATTTATAGATTGAGTAAAATTTGCTTTAAAATAATTTTCATTCTGTACTGCAGAATTGTGTTTTTTACTTCTATCTGAAAGATAATCCGGCTGAAAAAGATCCAAGACATATCTATAAACTCTCCTAATTGCAGCATCAGTCCAGCTATCTCGAAGGTTTTCAATAGTTAATATAGTACCTTCCTCTTTTTCTTTTGCAACTTCTTCAATTGGAAATGTTATTGAACTTAACTCTTTATCAATGCTATACTCATTCCAATCAATAATAATTTTTAATGCTGTACTTGAGTCCTTTGTCTGTGTTATTATTGTTAAGCGCTCTCCAAGTCGTTGCGTTGCAAAGCGCCCGATTCCTTTCCTTCCTGCTTTAGTTCTTTTAAATCGTTCAGATATAGGGTTGTGTATCTTATCGGCAGAAGAAATTCGCATAAACCCATTTATTAATTGGTCTTCTGTCATTCCAACGCCATTATCAGAAACGATTAATGTTCCTCCTTTTATATTTGAATCAATAAAATCAACATCTACAACGGTTGCATCAGCATCATAAGCGTTCTTGATGAGTTCAGAGACAGCAGTTTCTGCACGCCCCACCAATTCATAACCAAGTCGTTGGATTAAGCCTGCATCAACTGTAAATCCGACTTCTCTGATATTTTTTTCTTCTTCTGCCATATACAACAAGTTTAAGTACTATATAAAACAATTAGCACACACAATGTTCTCCGCATCAATCAACATGTCCCTTAAATAAGGAGACTTCCGAGTTGCAGCACTTTTCTCATTACGCTTGATTGCATCTAATTTAATTTGTCGAATGCGCTCTGGCTTGATAAGGTCTTCAAGACGTTCACCCTGAATCCATGTATATCCATCCTTCTCATATTCCACAGCCTTTTTGAATAAATCCGGATGTTGCTCATACAACCAAATCCATTCAATCCGCTGCTGGAAAAAACAGAAGTAACAACCAGAGCGGCTACGAGCATATTCTCCTATCTGTCCATCTACTGTAAATGGTATTTTCTCATAATACGCAGGAACACCAACTCCACTTTCTCGCAATAATTTGAAAATATCATCACGATTCAGATTGTCTTCATGGTCGAGCAATGAAAAATCATCCAAGTTTGAAACCGGATAATTTTTATCTTTAAGAAACGTAAACATCACTTTATTAAATGTACTGGCATCAATATCTAATAAAGCATTTAACTTTTTCGATAATGTAAACTTATTATCCCTTGGCATCTCCAAAATCTCTTTTGCCCTTGAAAAAATAACTTTATCTGCAATATTTTGATATAAACCTAAATGAAGTTCTATATTTTCATTTTTGAAGAAATTAGATAATATTTCTATACTCCAAATATTCTTGCGAAAAGGAAATATTGATTGAATATTAGGCTTTGTTGATATGTACCCCTCTCTATCCTCATCACCTCGAATTCCAACATAAGAAATTGCCAAATCGTTACCAACGAATTTTTCAAATGGTTCCAATTTGAGTTTTTGTGTACACCAACGAGACTGAACAGAAGGCAAGAAATTCCCAACAGACTTCAGGTAATAATCAAATGGCTCAAAATGCGAATTATTAGTGGCTTTTAGACGTTTTATTTCTTTCCCTAAATAATTTTCTATTCTGTTAACTAAATCAATCGTTTCCTGTAATTCCTTTCCAGTATCAGTGAAATAGTACTCAATATTCAGATCAGGATATTTTTTGTTAAGATAGATAGCTAAAGCTGCACTATCTTTCCCGCCTGATATTCCAAGAACATGCCTAACTTTTCTATTGTTATTTTCCATCAATTTCGTTCTGTAATAAGTCTAACAGCAAAGCGATGTTGGCATTCTTATCGTTACTCAACCTGCTTTTTATGTCAGCTTCTAATTCTTTTATTTCTTCCGTCTTACCTTTAGGATAACGTATCGTATGTTTCTGTAAACCCTTTATAAAAGAAGTAATCTCTAATTTGAAAACTTCCTCAGTATCAAGATTAACGTCGGACTTTGCTAAATTACAAAGATTATCCAATTCATTAATCATATCTCGGAAGTTTTCATATAAAACCTTTTCTTCTTCGTCCGAAATAGTATCAAGTGATTTTCCAATCAATACCTGACAAGTTGAACTAATCCATGCGTTACGAACATCTAACTCTGACATTAAACGCTGGTAGAATACCTTCTGTTTAGGTAGCAGCAGATGTTTTTTCAGCTTTTTGAATCGCTGTTTTAATATTTCTTTGTATTGAACAAAGGGAACTTCTTCTCCAATAAATTCTGATTGAATAAAATTTTCAATCCTATTTATTAATTCCTCATAAGCAGTTCGTATTTCTCTTACTAAGGCTTGCAGAGTGTCTATATAGTCCCTTACCAGTTCCGGATTCTTTGCTATCTTTTCTAATGAAATACCCATCGCTTTAGGAAAATCCTCAAAGAAAGTTTTTTCCGGCTCCTTAGATAAGGCAATAGCATCTCTCAGTATGATAGCCTGTTTAGAAATACGTTTGGTCCTCTTTCCGTATTCAGGTAACTGTGCATAGAAAATTAAAAATGGCTTTATTAACTCAATTAAACTATCATTGGTGACTGTATCAGCCTCTTCAATATTTAGAAAAGACCTATATGAGTTGAATAAATCCAATTTAATACCCGAAATATCAAATGACTTTATCTCAAATGAATCGGGTTGTCTGCTTACTAAGACAAGGGTTTCATCATCTATGCTTGGAATATAACCATTTTCATCAAATAGGGCATATTCATCACGGCAAATAAACAGAAAAATAGGCAGCCAAAAGTCTATAAATCCTTGCTTTAATTTCAAAGGCTTCTTTTGAAGGCGTTCAACTAAAACATGTACACCCATTCTTGTAGCTTTGGCATCATATAAAAAACGGATACACTCATCCCATAAAGCATTGAAACTTTCGTCTAAAGGTTTTGCCAAGGCATAGCCATTATGGATTCCTGTATTTTTCAGCAAGGATAGATATATCGTTTTTTCAGGAGGAAATTTTTCATCAGGAAACCCTAAATTGGGCTTATCAAAGTTGGACACAAGTGCCTTAATCAAATTTCTACGTGCAGGTTGCATCGCTCCGGAGAGTTTCCCCTTATTGACCATTTCATTTCGGAAAACAGGCGTTGCCGGATAAGCCCAGTCACATATATCAGACAACTGCCTATTCAGTTGTTTATGACTCTGAATGTGAGCAGTGGAACCATTGCACAACCAAACAGTTTTGTTGTTGTCAAAAAGTCCCTCAAATACAAGTTCATTTAGTGTTTTCTTATAACGAACAAGCATTTTATCTATTTCCCGCTGTGCAACCTTATCACTTGGATATTGTCGTTTCACATATTGTATACGTTCCAACTCAATTAATGTATTCCTAATATCCTTGATATTGTCATATAGACAGTATAGAATTGGCTCGTTTGAATTCTGCGATTGTTGAAGCAGTTCTTGCTTTATATCTTTCTCGGAAAACACAAGATTAACAATGCCATCTGCATCTTCTATAATTTCATTATATGGTTTTTCCGATATTTTAAATTGAAAAAAACGAGGACAGCCAGTCCTGTAGAAGTGTTCTTTTGCCTGTATATACGGGAAATCAAAATATTTATTCAGATATGGCACTACGTCCGCAATGTCGTCAATCTCAGCATCTGCAATAGCTTGGTCAATGTCTAAATCTGTTCCTCCAAGCAACTTATAACGTCTGTCATACTTTGTAAAACTGATTATTTTGAACTGAGAAAGTTTGTCAAGAACTTCTTCAGCATTATTAAAACCAAGACTAAATTTTGAATAATCCACCAAAAAATCTCTGTCAATAGTCCCAGAATTAGGCGCAAAGATATTTAATAGTCCGATTGTCTTTATTAGCTTTGTGCCTTCGCTTACATAGTCAACAAGTTCACTTTCAAGTCGCTCAATTGAATTACGGATAGTTGCCCACTGACTATAATCCTGATTATGCTTCGTTGTCAGAGTAGAATAGTAGTTGTACATCAAATAATCGTACACACAACTTATATTATAGAAAGGATTAGTTTTAGTGTCAAAGTCTTCTAATCCTAAATAATCATTCGAATCTACAAATTGAAACAAGGAACGTTCATTTTGACCGTATCGTTGCAATGCAGAGGTTAAAATAGAAGCTGATAAAATATCGAAAGGAAGAAGTTTTTCAGCTATTGACTTATTAAAATAGTCATTGAGTGGAAATGTCTTCGAATCTGCAATGCTGTCAAAAAGTTGATTGAAGGTCTTGCCTTTTTTTACCTCTTGCTGTCTTGATGAAATTCGCTCAGCAGCTAACAACAACAACTGTTCAACAGGCTCATTAAAGGTGATTTCTTTTAATCGCCCTCTAATCTTGTCCCATTCATTTCGTTGCGTTTTTGATAAACCTATGGCATAGTCGTTAAATCCTTGATGAAGTGTTGTGACAAAAAGTATATTTTTAGAATCATCATTAGCGAACTCTGCTAATTGCTGTATAAAATACAATTCCTTTTCGGGATTATTATTAGCAGCATATTCAAGGAATTTTCCAAACTCATCAATAGCTATAAGCCATCCTTTTCCTGATTTGCTAATTTCGGTATAGTTCGCCTCTATTTTTTTGAGTATATCTCGTGTATTGTAATCTTTATTTTTTAGCCCGAATTCTATAGCAAAGTAATTTAACAAAGAAGTCGATTCTCCAATAATGGGCAAAAACTCAAATCCCTTTACACCCTTAAAACTACCATTTAATGGACTAAAATAGTCTTTTTCTCCATTCAGATGATGCTCTAATGCTAATAAGAACGAAGATTTTCCAGTGCCATAAGAGCCTACAATATTAAAAGAATGTGTGCCTGTAGTATAGTTTTTGGCTATGTGTGTATAAACCTGCTTTGCATTAGGCGTAGAAATATATTCCAGATCTTTATTTAAATCTCGAACAATATTTATTGAGGGGGAATAGTAATATTTAATTTTCGGCATAATAATCATTAAGTACTTCCCATTTATTAATGGCAGATTTAAATTGTAGCACTTGAACTCCTGCATTGCTGGAAAAAACCACATTCTTATATCTTTCTGTGATTTTCTCTATTTTGGAATACAAACCGTCTTTGTTTAATGCGAAAACAATTCCGGGAGAATTATCCCCAACTTCTAATTCTTTGAAACCGATAGTTTCCATATCGGGGTAAGTGTCAAGTATGGAGAATAAAACAATTTCGGCAGGTAGATTCTGCTTGTCTTCATTTGAAATTCGGAATAAGTCAACAAGTCCCTTTTCCCCATATTTTTCCACTCTCAACTTGGTCATAAGTTGCAGGTCATTGAATATACCTGAATAGACATCCTCCGGCTCAATTCGTCCTTCTGTATTATCTGCTTTTTGATACATTCGTTGTAATACCATAATATCCGTTGTAATGGTATTTACATTATATGAATTATCTTCTTTAGCAAGAGATTCGATGTATTTATGAAGTTGTTCCAATGTAAACTCTATACGTCCCCTCCTGAAACCATTGAAAAATAAACTGTAGATTGAAGCATAGTTTTCTTTTACCAATAGATAGTGAAGCAACCAAATAGAACCAATATCTTCGAGATAGGTATCTTTTCCTTCATCACCGAAGATATAATGAGCCATTTCTGATAACTCCCATTTATCGTTACATAGTCCAAAGGCTTTCATCCAAAAGCCAATAGCCGATACCATATTTTTACCAACGCCCAATTCCACAACAGCATTTTCATCGCTGAATTTGCGGCCAGCGACCAAAAAATCATAGCCTTTCTTTAGCCAGAACTGCTTACAGATGAACGTTTCATGTCCTGAAAATCTCATATTCTATTTATAGATATATTCAACTTGCAAAGATAGTTTTTTTTGAGGGAATAAGCTAATGCTTTTACGGCTAATTCTCTAAGCCTTAATATACTGCATGTTAAGTTATTCAAACTTCTCCATAGCCTTATTATTGAGTTTATTACCCTATACAAAATTCTATTGGCGATTACATTATCCCACACTTTTCCCTACACAAGTCATCATCCAAAATCATATTTATATTTTCCAGTTTGAATAGCAAAACCGAACGGCAAAAACACCTCGATTTTCAAAACGCCCATAGACAACCCTGGACACAAGCATCCACCACCTTAACTCCTTGCTGTCAATTCATTAGTTAGGCTTACTTTCGTTCTGCATTAATATTAATGCAGAATAAAAACATATTTATTATGTACGAAAAAAAAGTAAAAAATGAAGAGCCTAAAGTCTTTCTGACACAGGGCGAAGATGGCAAACTCAAAATCATCGCAGGAGAACAGGACGGCAAATTAAAAACGGTCGATCCTAAGAAAGAGAACGCCGACCAGTTTATGAAGATCGACACCAACGGCAATGCGTTGGAGAATTTCTTCAAGAAGTTTTTGGCACAGTTCAGCCACCCATCGCATACGGGGCGTTTATGCTGTTACTGCATCAGCAGCAGATAAGGTTGCGGCTTTCCTCGACAAACTTCGACCACAAAGACAAGGCACTCGACCCGTACCGTGTCAAATTTGACGGTAAGATACGCATAGAGGTTGAGTTTACAGGCAAGTATCAACCTTTAGACCTGAATAAGCTCAACTGGAAAGAGGTCGAAAAGTTAGGCGTTTCCGGCGAGAACTTGTAAGATGCCCTTAAAGCAATGGTTTACGGGCATAAGTCGCCCGGACGGGTCGAAATTAAGCCTGCCATTTAGGGACAGGAGTTTCCCATGCAAGCCCGCTTATCGCTGGAACAGCAGCCGGACGGCAGCATCAAAATCGCTACCCATCCCAAGCAGGAACAGCCCGATTTTGAAAAACCGTTCATGGGAGTTGTCTTTACCAATCAGGATAAAGAGCAGTTCCAAAAGACAGGGCACGGCGGACGGGTATTCGACCTTGAACCCGTAGCCAGAGGCGAAAAAGTGCCTTCGCTTGTTTCCCTTGACAGACTTACCAACCGTTTTGAGGCTATGGCATTGAAGGATATTTATATTCCGCAGACCTTGAAAAATGCCCCGCTTTCTCCCAAACAACAGCAAGGACTGAAAGAGGGTAAAGCCGTTTGGATTGAAGGGATGGATAAGAAAACGAAGCAGGGCGAACAGCCGCAGAAGATTGAACGCTTCGTGCAGTACAACGCCGCCAGTAAAAACTTCGACTTTAAGTTCAGTGATGAACAACGCCAGCAGTTCAACCAAGAGCGGCGAACAAAACAAGGCGAGAGACAGGCAGAAGGTCATGAACAGAAAATGCCTAAAGCCCGCAAACTCGGTGAGATATGGGTCTATTCCAAACAGGGCGGCGTTCAACTTTCCCGCGAGGATTTCGATAAGCTGTGCAACAAAGAGCCTGTCTTTGTTAAGGACATGGAATCGCAGAAACCCAAACAACATGCGGATGCTTCGGGTACGCAGAAAGTTGAAGCTACCGACCAGAAAGGGCAGAAGTACAATGCGTGGGTATGGATTGACGAAAACAGGGGTAAGGTTCGCCATACCACCAAGCACCCCGATCAGGTACGGGCTATCGAGGCAAAACAGGTAGCGCAGAATACGCAGAACATCAAACCCGCTGCCGAGAGTAAAACGCAGGTCGCAGTCAATAATGAGGGTAAGACCAACAAAGCGACCAAGCATTCAACCGAACCATTGAAGAAAGGTCAGTCGCAACCCACCGAGAAACAGGCGGAGAAAAAGGAGCAGAAGCAGGGATAAAAGAAATCTCCTGATGCTCCGAAGAAAGGCAAGGGGCGCAAGATGTAATCTATTATTTCAACCACTAAAAAATCAATGTTAAAATGAAAATTATAATTGCAGAAAAATCGTCTGTGGCTAAGAGTATAGCAGCCATAGTCAGCGCAAACAATAAAAAAGATGGCTATATAGAGGGTAACGGGTACGCCGTTACATGGGCTTTCGGGCATTTGGTCGGGCTTGCCATGCCGGAGCATTACGGCATCGAGGGTTTTAAGCGTGAAAACCTGCCGATACTCCCGAAAGAATTTAAGCTATTGCCCAGTCAGGTGAAAGAAAGCAAGGAATATAAGAATGATCCCGGCGTAATGAAGCAGCTTAAAGTAATCAAAGAGTTGTTCAATCTTGGGGATGAAATTATTTGAATTAGTTTCGATTTAATCTGACAGTCAAGGGCAAAAGACTTACATTTGTAATATCACAAACAAAATAAGTTTCACCCTTAAAAACTGTCAGAAATGAATACGGAAACAAAATTAATCAAAAACAAGTTAGGTCTGCTAAAATTAGCAGAAGAAATCGTAAGATTCGACGGAGTCAATCAGGAAACGTTTCGCAAGCCTGTAAATATTTAGGATACAGTCGCGATACCTTTTACCGCTACAAGGAATTGTTTGAAACAGGTGGCGAGTTAGGTTTACGGGAAATCAGCCGGCGTAAGCCTATTATCAAAAACCGTATTGAGTTGCATATTGAGCAACGCGTTATTTCTTTTGCCACAGGGAATCCTGCCTTTGGCCAGGTGCGAGTGTCGAACGAACTGAAAAAGGAAGGAGTATTTATATCCCCCGCGGGAGTCCGCCGTGTATGGCTGCGTAACGAGTTGGAAACCTTCAAAAAGCGTTTGAAGGCTCTTGAAGCCAAAGCAGCCCGGGAAGGTCTGGTTCTTACCGAAGCTCAGGTGGCTGCTTTGGAGAAAGCCAAAGAAGAAAAGGTCTCGAAAGGAGAAATTGAAACCTGTCATCCGGGTTATCTTGGGGCTCAAGACACTTCCCATGTTGGCAATATTAAAGGCGTCGGGCGCATCTATCAGCAGACTTTTATTGATACTTACGCCAAGGTGGCTGCCGTTAAACTTTATGACCGCAAAGTTGCATTAGTAGCTGCCGATATGCTTAATGACAGGGTAATTCCCATGTGCGATCAGTATGGTATCCCTCTTATGAGAATACTTCCCGACAGAGGAACGGAATATTGTGGAGCAAGAGAACATCACGAATATCAGCTCTATCTGGCCATTGAAAATATTGACCACACCAAAACAAAAGCAAAAAGCCCTCAAACCAATGGTATATGTGAGCGTTTTCACAGAACTATGCAAGAAGAGTTTTATGCTACAGCTTTTCGTAAGAAGATTTACACGACCATTGAGCAACTGCAACAGGATGTGGATATATGGCTACAGTATTACAATAATGAACGGCCTCATTCAGGCAGATATTGTTTCGGTAAAACGCCCATGCAGACTTGGAGGGAGTCCATCCATCTTGCAAAAGAGAAAATGTTAGACACTCTAAATGAAAATTTTGTGTCTTTGCAACTGTCGGGTGAAGTGGAAACAGGCTCAGCTGGGGAGCAACCTGTCAGTAATAACCCGACTGGCTGGAATGGCCGAGGGGGCGAAAACACCCCCCTCTTCCCCTTTGGTTATTCCGGTCATTAATGGCTTAGAAAACCCAATATTGAATACCTAAAAAATGCCCGACTGTCAGATAAAGTCTTAGCTAATACAGTTTATCGAATGCTTACGTTTTTGAAATTTATCCGATTTTCAATCCATTTTTCACTAATTTGTCCGTAGTCAGTAGGGTTACTTCGTCTTCGTCTACAGCGCCTAAAATAAGACACTCGCTTTGTATGTTAGCGATTTGTTTTGCAGGAAAGTTCACAACTGCAATGACCTGCTTTCCGATAATTTCACTTGGTGAATATAATTTTGTAATTTGTGCAGAAGTTTTCTTAATCCCAAAATCGCCAAAATCAACGGTTATTTTATACGCAGGTTTTATAGCTTCATTAAATATTTCAGCACTGACAACCGTTCCTACTCGCATTTCAATTTTTGCGAAGTCGCTCCAACTTATCAATTCGTTATTTTCTTCCATTTTCTTTCTTCCATTTGTTCAGGTCGATTTAGTAGTTTTGTTACAATGACCACCAACGGTTTGGGGCTTTGCGTTCGGGCGGGAGGCAGAATTTCAGGTTTTTGTGTTATCCCTCCTGACGCAAATCCCGTGTTAGGTGCTGGGCATTAATATTTTACATTGTTAGTCGGGTATCCTGTTCGAGCAAACTCATTAGAAATTATTTGTGTGTGTTGTCCGTCAAACAATTCTTTGTCCTTTTGAATTAAACCGTAAAAAACATCGTACCATTCAATCTTATCTTGCTTCGCTTTGTCTGTCGAATAATAAAATTCACTACGCTTATTCAAATAATCATTCAAACTCAAAATTGTTTGTGCTACCAACTTGTCGGTTTTTTCCTGGCCGATTTGTTCTCTTATCCGCCACAATGTACTTGTCAGAATCATCCCCCCTCTGTGATTGTCGTATACGTTGTCTAATATGTCATCGTTGTATGCTGTATAACAAGCCGACAAATATTTTGAAATATTGTTTTTCGGATTTTTTGTTTCGGTGGGAAATGATTCTTCCATAAGGCGAAATGTATTTCTGATTATCAATGAACTGTCCAATGGGTATTTATGGAATCGGGAAGCATCTCGGATTAACTTCTCTGGTAAAAAATCTTCGCCTATAATGGGGGAATTATTGAATGAAGCCGTAAAATATTCGAGTAATCCCATATGGACAACCGTCAATCCTTTAAAGTTAATGCCTAATTCTCCTTCAATATACCAAAAGGCACGGTGTCCTATTTCGTGAGAGAATAATGACGGTGACGGATTCGACTTTTCTTTAAAAATATAAGAATTGGGGTGTGTCAACATTGGAATATCCCCCATAAGGACATCTATGTTTTTAAATTCTTTCTGTGAATTGAAGTCTATTTTATTGCCAAACAGATGGTTATAGTATTCTATTACTTTGACAATATTATGAATAGTGTATGCGGTGTAATATTCGGGCGAATAGGGGTTAATTTTTTTTGAAAAGTTTAACGCATAAGGGGTTGTGAAGCGTTTTTCACGGTCAGGATTCATATCAGGATAGGATACTGAGTCCAAATAGCTGAACTTCACTGAGTCAATATACGACGATTGTATATTTCCATCTTTGTCTATAAAATTAAGCAATATGTCTTCATTGCAAATCTTTCCTTCTTTAAGGTAATGAATTTTCAAATCTTGAGAAGTATTGCACCCGGCAAATAGAAATATCGTCAAAAATGACATCAAAATTTTGTTGTTCATATTTTTTTCAGTTTTTTTCTCTTATTTACGGTGTAAGTTGCTCTGCCTTGCACCTAACGGGCGGCGGCATGAAAAGTTGCCGATTGAGGGCGATTCCCTTTCAAGTTACACAAAAGTTGAAGAGAGTTACAACCCTTGAATAATCTACTAACCCGGCAATTTTTATACCGCTTGTTGGGTGCTGGCATTTGTTTTCGTGCTTAATATGTCCAATACTCTTTTAATGTAAATTCAGTTGAATTATCCAACTTTAATAAATCCAATAGTCCCGGCTTGTGTTCTAACCCGACCAAAATTACAATCCGTTTGTTTTTGTATTCCTTTGCAATCTTTTTTATGTTGTCTGCCATTATTTCGTTTCGCTCATACCAATGTTTTTTCCATTCTTTTGCAAAATCAATCCATTTATGAAGTTTCTTTGTGTTCTCGACAATCGAAAGCATTTTGGGATAAATGATTTTTTCTCGCAATGATAAAAACTTTACCATGCTATCTGTATTTAAATCTTTCGCAGAACCAAAAGAAATATTATTGTAAAGTTCTTGCGCATATAATATTAATTCCACATCTTCTCTGTCTTTCTTGCTTAATTCATTTTGTTTGTATAGTTCAAGTACATCTGTCCACATTTTATCCTGATTATTGAAATAGTTTGAGTTTCGATAGTACTCATTTCTTCCTGTCATATCGAAAGGACGTAAATCAACTTTATGGATTGATTGGTATTTTTCCGCGCCGATATTTTCGTTTGTGCAAAGCAAATCAGGGTATTCTTTCAAATTAAAAAGGAAATCATCCTTAAAAAACGCAGAATCCAATTCAATAAGCACTACATGGGGACTCATTTTCACCAATATGTTATAAACGCTATCGCTGTTAAAATAACTTCGCTCTTCGTGATTTGTGCCGACAATGCAAAGTTCGGTTTGACCAAATGCAGTTTGCGAAAGAATGGATAAAAGCAAAGGAATTAAAAAAAGTAGTTTCATGTCTCTTGTGTTATTTTATTTATTCAAGCTTTCACTAACCCACTTTTCTATTTCTTTGACAGCATCGGAAAATTCTTCACGATATGTTACTTCCATTACGGTATTATAATCGGTTTTCAGTTCATTTTTCGGTGGTATTTCTTCATCATAAAATTGATAGCGCTTTGCCAATTCCTTGTAAAATTCATCATCAATAAAACCATCTATTCCCAAAACCCTTCGTAAATCCGGAAAATAATTATAGTGTATGAACCCTGTAAAAACATCACTGTATTTAAGGTTGTTAGGGAATGGCATCATGTCAAAACTATCATTTCCAAAGGGTGTGTTCGCGAAGTTAAATGCAATGTCTTTTTTACCGGACTTAATAAAAGAAGCTTCCCATTTCCCATCATGCGGTGTTCCAATCGCCGTAACAGGGACTTCTTGGTCAGTAACTTTTGTTGATTTCAGAATAAATGAATTTATATACACATTGGCTACTTTACTCCCAAATTCATCTGCAATAAAGCGTCCTGCATTTTTTCTGCCAAACATATCGCGTAAAAAAGCATGGCGATAATTTAGTATGACCAATGCTTTTTTTGTTTTACTTTTTTTATAGTATTTGATAAATCCTCCCGCTATGAAACTGTCGCGGTCACTGCTATGCATAGCACTTTGGTTCTTTTTCTCTTCGTCAGAAGCTTCCCAAAGTATTCCAAAATCAAGATTGAAAACATTCACTTTTTTTTCATCTTTGAGTTTTGAGTTTATTGTATGAACACTTTTTAAAAAATATAAATAATTTGTTTTTTCCCAAAGTGGATACATGTTTCGTTGCATTTTCAGGGCGGTTTTTGCAACTTGATCATTTGTCAAAGAGGAATTATGCAGAAAATCATTCAATAGGTCATTGTATTGAGAATTACCTATCTCTGTATATACATTTTGTATATGTTGAAACCGAGTGTCCTTCAGTATGTCAATGATTAAATCGTATTGTGTAATTTCGCCATGGTCTCGTTCACACAAAATTACAATATCATATTTCTTGAATAATTCAAAAACATAATCTTTGGAAGAAGTGTGTTCCTTTTTCAAAAAATCGGTGTAAATTTTCAAATTTTCATTTGGAGTGGATTGGCTTTGTTTAGTTGTTTTGCACGATACGGCAAGAAATCCAATCAGGAGGATAGTCAATAATTGTTTCATCTTAGTTTGCTTTAATATCATTTTAAATACGTTGAGCACCTGCTTGTTGCTTGCACCCAACGTATTTTTTACGCAATAAATATACAACTTTCCTAAATACCCCATTTATAACATTCGTGTATCCCCCTGCAATCGGGGGTGTTTACGAAGGTTCGTTGAATCCGGATAAATATATGGTGGAAACTGGCGTGTTGCATAAATATCAGTATTTTGAATCGCAAATATAACGATTATTTGGATAAAAAAGCGGTGTTGTTAGAAAGTTATTGGGAAGTTTCCCTTGTTTGGAGAATAGATTTTCTTTTAGGGAATATTTTAATTTTTCGACGCTCCAAAATTCAGAAGCACATTTATCAATATAGAACAATCGTTCATCCAGTAAATCGGTTTTCTTAATGATTTCATAATGATGCGTGAATCCGATCAGAGCAAAGTTTGGCGTAGGGAGCAAAGTTGCATCAGCCAATGAATCGGTCTTTATTTGTAAATCGTCAGTTACTGACGGACGATTTATAATGTATTCAAAATCAGCTTTCGGCAAATCGTCAGTTGGCAACTGACGATTTATAATATCCCGCCACGCTTCGTAAAAAAGCCTCATGTTTTTGATGTTTGCGGCAGAAAATCCCCGCAGACCGGGCAACTCTTGTTGCAGTTGATTTGAGATTTGGTCAATGGCGCCCGTTCCCCAAGCTCCTTCGCGCGAATTTTTCGAGACAAACTCTCCGATACCGTAATACAAGGATAGTAGTTCCCTATTGGCTAATGCCGCAGCCCGGTAGCGACTTTGCAAAATCGCGGTTTTTATTTGCCTGACCACATCGGTGTAATTCATTGATATATGTCGTTCCATTAAAAAATTCTTTTGCTGTATGCGTAAATTATTGATTTGCAAAGATAAGGGTTCGGCTGCTTCGATGAGGACCTGATTGAGAAGTGCGACTACGATCTTCTGACCCGCAGGGCGCCCGGGCTCATCCGTCTGGAGGACGAGGCCCCCTCGCTGGACACCTGTTACCTGTTCCGCAGACGCATCTGCCTCTACGCTGATACCACCAAAGTTGTTTTTGTTCGGGCTTGCCCTTTCGGGCGTCGATGACGACAGCACATTCCCCAGATCTTATTTCCTCACCTCCAACAACTTCTCCAAGAGGGCGTTCTTCTCTTTCTCCAGTTGGAGCATCCGTTCGTAGAGGGCTGTCTTCTCTTTGTTCAGTTCGAGAATTTGTTCTATGGGATATACGTCCAGTAATTATTTCTTTTCTCCCAATAGCTTTTCTAATAACACGATCTTTTCCTGCTCTTTTTCCAATAATCTTTCAAAAAGTTCCGCAATCTTATCTATCGGGTTATTGATAATATTATCTCCGGCAATATAATTATAAGCAGAGCCTGAGTTATTGTCGAGCTTGTTATTCTCAATAATTACGGTTACGGGATCTTCTTCCAAATCTTTAATCAGTTCGGGAGCCACGTTCAGTGCCTTGGCAAAACGTTCGATTACCTCGTCGTTGAGGACTTTCCGCTGTTCGTAGGTGGAAATCAGTGCCTGGCTAAGCCCCATCTCGGCGGCGAGGGCCTCCTGCTTGATGCCCAGTGTATGGCGGAAACGCTTGATGGCGTGCCCGTGATGGGTGTTCTTTAATTTTTGTTCCTTGGTTTCCATATATCTGTCTGGATATTATTTTATTACCGCAAATATAAACAAAAAAGGGGAGGTATTGATAACTATCAATGCAAAACTGATAAACAAAAACGAACTTCATGAGGTATTTTTCATAAAACCCGCTTTCTTTGAACCATCAATCAATAATTGTTAAATTTGAAAAGCTAAGCATCATGGACCCATAACAGAATTAAAAATGAATGATTATCTTTCTGCCGTAAACTACGGTAAAGAATAACATAGCGCTTTTTTGGCCTTGCTGTCGAATCCGCAAAATTCAAATCCTGAGGCCAGAGAATGGAAGCGCCCTTAGCAATAAGGGCGTGGACATTGTATCATTGCCTGTTACCGCAACCGGGTTTCAGTTACCTGAAAACTCACTTCCTCTCTTGTCCGGCATTCGCCGGAAATACCCGTTTAACTCAGGTCTCGCAAGTTATCAGCCTATCCGGAACAAATTGTTCGTCGGCCTACAGAGATAAAGTCATAACCATTTACGGCTTGAAATTTTCAATTTTTCTCTCCGATAGCAGATAACTTTTAGCTCTCGCCTGTAAAGATGGAACATATTCACCATGATGCCAAAAGACCTTACGGGTTACATAACATCTAATCATTTATTAATCAATCTAAAAAAATCCAGGAATGAAACAAGTAATGTCAAGTTTAGTGAAAGGGATGCTATTTCTCTTTGTGTGGCTGTTCTCCTTTTGCCTGTTTGCCCAGAACATAACCGTCAAGGGCAAGGTTACGGATGGATCGGGAGAACCATTGATCGGCGTGACGGTTCAGGTGCGGGGAACATCCATCGGTACGGTCACCGACATGGACGGTAATTTCACCCTGCCAAATGTCCCGGGAAATGCGACACTGGAAATATCTTACGTGGGCATGGTCCCGCAAAGAATTGCGGTGGACGGAAGGAGGACCATCGCTATCACGATGACGGAGGACGTGGAAGCGCTCGAAGAGGTGGTGGTCGTGGGTTATGGAACACAAAAGGCGAAAGAGTTGACAGGTTCGGTCGTTTCCGTTAAAGGAGAGCAGGTCCGGGAAGCCCCGGTGGCAAATGTCCTGAACACTTTGGCCGGGACTATGGCGGGGGTTACCGTCAACACAAGGAGCGGTGAACCGGGACTGGACAATCCTTCCATTCTTATCAGGGGAAAAAACACGCTCGGGAACAATGCCCCGCTGATCATCATCGATGGCGTTCCACGGGATGGCCTCGAGAGGCTCAATCCGAATGATATTGAAAATATAACCGTCTTAAAAGACGCCACCGCTGCAATTTACGGGGCACGTGCCGCCAACGGGGTGATACTCGTGGAGACCAGAAGCGGAAAGTCAGGAAAAGCGACTTTCAACTTTTCGTATAACATGGGTTTTCAACAGGACACGAGGGTTCCCAATATGGCGGACGCATTTACTTTCGCCACCATCCAGAATGAAATAGAAACGTTGAACGGCAGGCCACCGGTGTACACCGACGAGGTGCTGGAGTTGTATAGAAACGGAACCGACCCGTACTATCCCAATACGGACTGGTATTCTTATATCACGAAGAAATTCACGCCTCAGAACCGTCTGGATTTTTCAGTTGACGGAGGAAATGAAAATACCACCTACAGGGTTTCATTGGGAAGGACATTCCAGGACGGGCATTATAAATACGGTATTACCGAACATGAACAATACAACCTGCAATCAAAGATCGACGCGACCATCTCAAAAAATGTCGCCTTCGGCTTAAACCTGAGAGGAACGATTCTGGACGGTATCAGACCCTACAACTATAATGATATTTATCCCCATATCTTCTTATACCACCCCACATGGTTCCCCAAGTGGCCGGGAACCGATTACATGGCGCCGGGACGCGATAACGACAATTTAATCAACAGGGTAAGCGCGAATGAGGGATACAGGAATTCAAAAAGTAAAATCCTTCAATCCACTCTCACGTACCGGGTAAACGCACCCTGGGTCGAGGGCCTGTGCCTGAACGGGAGTTTTAATTATGATTACGGCCACAGTTTCAATAAAACATGGTATGAACCGAGTTACGTCTATTACCGGGATGAGGATACCGGTGAATATACACGAGGCAGGACGGGATTCGGAGCCGATGATCCCAGCTTAAGCGTGGATACGCGGAACAATACGATGTTTCTATGGAATGTGATGCTGAACTACGAGAAGCAACTGGGCCAGCATAGTATGGCGGGTTTGGCCGGATATGAGCAAATGACGAGTGATTACGATTACCTGCTTGGTTCCCGGAGCCGTTTCGTCTCGACCAAAATAGATGAATTATTCGCCGGGACCAGTGACAGGAACTATATGAACAACGACGGTTCCGCGGGAGAATCGGCCCGTATCAATTATTTCGGACGATTAAGTTACAATTATGCCCAAAAGTACTTGTTACAGTTTACTTTCCGGTATGACGGTTCCCAGAACTTCCCGCGCAACAAAAGATTCGGTTTCTTCCCGGGTGTCTCCGCCGGATGGAATGCTTCGGAAGAAGCGTTCATGAGCAGTGTGGATTTCATCTCCTATCTGAAGTTGAAGGCATCCTACGGACGAATGGGGAATGACAATATCCCTGCCTACCAATATCTGGCGGCATACGGATTCGGCAGCAATTACGTGATCGGGAATGTGGATGTAAACGGGCTTAACGCACTGAACGTGCCAAATCCCAACATTACCTGGGAGATCGCGAAGACATTCAATTTCGGAATGGATTTTTATCTCTGGAACGCGCTGCGGGGAGAAATCAATGTCTTTCATTCCGAAAGATCCAATATACTCACGAAAAGATCGGCGGTAATCCCTGAATATACCGGCTTGCAATTGCCTGACGAAAACATCGGTATTGTCCGCAACAGGGGGATAGAGGTTGAAATCAGCTACAACTCCAGATACCGGGATATTGAGTATTTCGTTGCAGGGAACTTCTCTTTTAATAGGAACAAGGTGATCTTCACCGATGAAGCCCCGATGGCCGAAGCGTACCAGTTGGCCACCGGGAGACCCCTGGGATCAAGATTGTTGTACAAATCCATCGGGATTTTTAAAGACTGGAACGAAATCGAAAATTATCCGCATCTGTTGGGAGCCCAGCCGGGTGACATCAAATATGAGGATGTGAATAAGGACGGGGAAATTAACTCCCTCGACCAGATACGGATCAATGAGACTGCCGATCCCGAGATAATCTTCGGCTTAAACGCCGGGATTACTTATAAGAATTTCAATCTATCGATACTTCTGCAAGGCCAGGAAAATGCCAATTTCCTGAATACGACCAACTGGACCACTTCACTGAGTAAAGGTGCCGGAAACTATTACCAATGGCGGGTGAACAACCATTGGACTCCCGAAAACAGGGACGCCACCATGCCGAGAAGCTCCGAAAGCAGAAGCGAAAACACACAGGAATCCACACATTGGCTCTTGAATGCCGGATTCTTGCGACTAAAGAACCTTGAGCTCGGTTATAACCTGCCTTCCAACTGGATAAACAGCTCCGGGTTACAAAATTGCCGGATCTATCTGAGTGGGCATAACCTCTTTCTGATTTATGACCACATGAAGGAAATAGGGTATGACCCGGAAGTACCGTCCGCATGGTATTATCCCCAGCAAAGGGTTTACAACATAGGCATTAATCTAACGTTTTAACTTTACATGACAATGAGACAAATGAAATATGTATTTCTATTGGTGATTTCTGTCGCTTTTGCACGTTGCCACGATATACTCGACATTGAGCCGAAAGACAGGATAACGGGAATATGGGAAAATGAAGCGCTTGCGGAATCCTACGTGAACGGTATGTATAACAGCCTGCAGCACGGGTTTTGTGAAGCTTTATGGGGTTCCCTGACGGATGAGACGCATGATATTCATAATAGTGGCGGCGCATGGACCGTCCAGCGGGGGGAATTGACTTCGGACAATATTTCAACATTGGGAACAACAACTACACCTTATGTCAATAAATGGGGATATGCCTACGCGAGGATAAGGGATATCAACGAGTTCTTCCAGGAAATAGAATCTTCCACTTTTGATGATGAAATGAAAAACCGCCTGAAAGGTGAAATGAAATTCATACGGGCATATCTATATTCGGAGTTATTATGGAGATACGGGGATGTGCCGTTGGTCACACACGTATTCGCGCTTGACGATGATTACACGACAGTGACGAGGGATAGTTACGATAAAGTGATGGATTTTATCGTGGAAGAATTGGACGAAGCCGCTTTGTTGTTAGGCGGTGGTGAGATTAAGAAGGGCAGGGCTACACCGGATGCCGCCCTGGCGCTGAAATCCCGTGTCCTTTTGTATACGGCAAGCCCGTTAAACAATCCTTCAAACGACCTCGCAAAATGGGAAAAGGCTGCAGCAGCGGCAGAGGCGCTTATAGACAAGCAATACACTCTATATCACGATTATCAGAATCTCTTTTTGGAAGACAATAACGAAACGATATTTGCAAGATATTTCACCCAATCCATCAATCATAATATAAATGGTTTTTCCGGCACGAACAGCCTTTATGGTGGCGGCCATAACCATCCTACCGAAAATATGGTGATGGATTATGAAATGACAAACGGTGAACTTCCTTACAGCCTCGACGCTTCAAACAACATCGTCGTGAATCCACGTTCCGGATATGATCCTCAAAATCCCTACATCGGCAGGGATCCGAGGTTCTATGCCTCTGTCCTCCACGATGGCGCCGTTTTTCAGAATCACGAAATTGAGACATTCGACGGTGGAATCGATTCGCCTCAGAGTAGTGTGTTGCCCTGGAATGCCTCCATGACCGGCTATTATCTGCATAAATTTATTGATCCCTCCAAGTCGGTGAATTTAAGGACTGATGACCTGGGGACAAATCCCTGGATATTCTTCCGCTATGGAGAGATACTGTTGAATTATGCCGAAGCCAAATTTGAATTGGGAGATGAAGAAACTGCAAGGGAATATGTCAACCTGGTCCGTGCAAGAGTGAATATGCCTCCTGTTACTTCTTCAGGGATCGCCCTCAGAGACAGGATACGTCATGAGAGGAGGATCGAACTGGCGTTCGAGGGACATCGGTTCTTTGATGTGAGAAGGTGGAAGATCCTTGAAGAGGTGTCATCCAGACAAATTATAGGGATGCAGATCAGAAAGGCTGCCAATGGAGAAAAAAGCTACACAGTCAAAACGGTCGCGCCGGTTGCCTATCATGAACAACATCTCCGCTTGCCGATACCACGCGCGGAAATCGACAAAAGTGGAGGTGCCTTGAAGCAAAACACAGGTTATTAACAAATTCAACGCATAATGTAGGAATAATTGTTATTTTTGCCTTATGCAATATTAAATTAACAGACAGATATGAAAACGCATCTATCACATAAAAAAGGAGGATCCTTTTCTTTCTTTTTTTATGGTTTATCCTTTTTATTCTTGATCTCTTGCTTCGGTGCGCGGGAACGGCAATTGCCCGAAAGTGAATTGCTGGATAAAGAAACATTCAGGACCCCCGGTAAAATCCATTATCCCGAAACATGGTTCCATTTTATCGGGGGCAACGTGTCGAAGGAAGGCATAACGGCCGACCTGGAGGCCATCGCGGCAGCCGGCATCTCAGGTATCCAACTGTTCCACGGGCAGTTCGGGGGAGAGTGGCCGGGGGTGTCCCCACAGATCAAAGCCTTGAGTGAGTCGTGGGATGACCTTATCGTCTGGACAGCTGGGGAGTGCGACCGGTTGAACCTGAAATTCACCATGCAGAACTGTCCCGGCTGGTCGTACGCCGGCGGGCCATGGATAGAACCGGAAAACTCCATGCGCCACCTGGTACATTCCCGTAAGGACATCAACGGCGGCCAAACGGTCAATATCCAACTGGAAATGCCCCAACCCAGCGAAGAGGAGTGGCGCAATTATAAAGACCTTTTTGTGATCGCGTTCGCCACACCGGAAGGGGACACGGGCGCCCGGTTAATTCCCGCCGCCGTACAAAGCAACCGCGGAGACCTGCCGTGGGAAGAGTGCCTGATAGGGCAAGAGCGGTTGATGTTGCCCCCCTCACTGCCGGAGCCGACGACCATCGATGTCAGGTTTAGCGAAGAAACGACCGTCCGCACGGTGGAGTTCCCGCCCGTCAATTCGTTTTCCCATGCATGGTGCTATTCACCGGATATCACGGTTGCCATCTATGCCGAAACCGGCAGCGGGATGAAGCAGGTTGCCCGTCTGGACATGCCGCCGGGGAGTTGGCAGGATGACCGGCCCATTTCCATTGCCTGTGAGGAAACCGCCGCGCAATCCTACCGCATAGAAATCTCCAACCTGCACGATATGGCGGTATCGTATATTAACTTTTACTCCGCTGCCCGCCAACAGAACTGGGAATCGGAAGCGGCATGGACGTTAAGGCGGATCGTAAGGGAAGAGTATCCCCGACAATCCCCGGCCAGTTGGGTCGATCCTTCCACCATCGTGGATATCACCGAAAAGATGGACACCGCGGGAGTCGTATCATGGGACGCTCCCGAAGGAAAATGGATCCTCCTCCGGATAGGGCACGTGAACACCGGGATGAGGAACGGGCCGGCTCCCCCCGAAGCCACGGGATGGGAATCCAACAAACTCGACTCGTCAGGCGCCAGGGCGAACTTCGAGGGTTACATAGGCCGGCTGATGAGCGACAACAGCGGCCTGAAGGACGGTCTGTTGGACGGTATACTGATAGACAGTTGGGAATGCAGGACACAGACATGGACGGCTGGACTGGACAACACCTTCCGGGAAAAATGGGATTACTCCCTGTTTTCCATGTTTCCCGCCCTGTTCGGGTACGTGGTGGAGGACCCGGAAACCACAGCCCGCTTCCTGCGCGATTGGCGGGTCACCCTGAACGACCTCCTGGTGAAGAATTTCTTCGGCGAAATGGGTAGCATTGCCCGGGAAAACGGATTGAAGATTTCATTTGAAACGGCATCGGGAGATATTTTCCCGGGAGACATACTCGAATATTACAAGCACGCGGACGTTCCCATGTGTGAGTTCTGGCATCCAAAGCAGGATTCCCACGTCGGAAGCATCGAATTCAAGCCGGTCAAACCCTGCGTGTCGGCAAGCCGCGTATACGGGAAGGGGAGGGTTGCGGCCGAAGCGTTCACCTCCTTTGACCTGTCGTGGAACGAGCATCCCCGTTTCCTGAAAGACAGGGCGGACGAACACCTGGCACGGGGAGTGACCCACATGGTGTTCCATACCTACACCCACAATCCCCGCACGGACTTCCTGCCTCCCTCCACATCGTTCGGTTCCGGCATCGGGACGCCTTTCCTGCGTTTGCAGACCTGGTGGGAGCACATGCCGCACTTTACGGACTACCTGGCAAGGTGCAACTACATGCTTGAGAGCGGGAACCCGGTATCGGACGTGTTGATGTACCTGGGCGACGAGCAGAACCACAAACCCGACCAGTCTCTGGATTTCCCGGAAGGCCACGCGTATGACTATTGTAACCCCGACGTGTTGCTCAACCGGTTGTCGGTGAAAGACGGGCGGCTCGTCACGCCGGAGGGCATCTCATACCGTGTCCTGTGGTTATATGACTGCAAACGGATGCTGCCCGAAACACTGGAGAAGATCCTCTCCTTCGCGCAACAAGGCATTACCATTGTGGGAGAACCGCCTTCGGGCAGGGCGACCTTAAGCGGGGGTGAAGCTGGGGAGGCCCGTTTCCGGAAAGCGGTGGAAGCGCTTTGGGGAGACGGCATGCAGGATAGCCGGCAAACAAAAAAAGAGCGGGATAGAGGAAACGCCTCCCGGGCAGGAGAAGACCAAAAAGTAGAAAATGGCCACAAGGTCGGGAAAGGAAAAGTCTATCGTGGCGATATCGGATCAGCCTTGATTGCCGAAAGAATCCAACCCGATATCAGCGTGAAATTCTCCGATGTCCGGTGGCTGCACCGTCAAACCAAAGCCGCCGATCTTTATTTTTTATCCGCTCCCGAAGAAAAGGGATTCAAGGGTACCATCTCATTCCGCTGTACAGGCGCAGCCGAAATATGGGATCCGCTGACGGGTGAAACCCGGGCCGTAGCGTCCCGGCCGACAAGAGAGGGATATACCCAGGTTGGCATGGATCTTCCGGCAGGCACATCCTGCTTTGTCGTCTTTCGCGGTGATACCGAAGCCCCGGCGGAAAAAACGCTCACCGACACCCAAAAGCCGCTTCCCACCACCCAACAAACGGAAATTAAAAATGGTTGGGAAATCTCTTTCCCCACGGGATGGGGGATAGGGGAGCCGCCCGTGATGATCGACCGGTTGATGGCATGGAAAGATATCCCCTCGCTAAGTGCGGAGGGCAAGGCCTTCTCGGGAACAGCTGTCTATCGCACCACTTTCCATTTAGATGGCATAACAGATAAAGCGCAGTATTGGCTCGATCTGGGACAGGTGGAGATGATCGCCGAAGTCAGGCTGAACGGATCGGAGGTGGCCACCAAATGGACTTATCCTTACAGGATGGATATCACCGGATATGTGCAACAGGGTGAAAACAGGTTGGAAGTAGCCATCACCAGCACATGGTTCAACCGTCTTGCTTATGACGCGGGGTTACCCGGGCCGCAGAGAAAGACATGGACGATCAATGACCCGAAAGAGGGATCACCCCTAAAGGATTACGGGTTGTTAGGCCCGGTGGAAATTGTAATGAAAACGAACTAATCGTCATCAACGGGAAACGGGAGGGGACGTCTCATTCGTGACACTCCCTCCCTTTCTTGGTCGATGACACGACCCGGTTGTCCCCGGCTTTTCCCCGCCCGGAAGTGAAGCAGGCTTTACGCGGACAGGGAATGTTCACACTTTGCCGGTAATATCATATATCTCTTTGATTTTCGCAAGCTCCCCTTCAAAATCAAAATGCAGGTCATGAAGCCGGGCGTCCTTGATATCGAACACCCATCCGGCCACTTTCGGATATCCGTTCTTGTGATATGACTTTTGTACTTCTGCCATTTTTAATACATTACGGCACTGTTCATAGATATTGATTTCAACAAAACGACGAAATCTCTCTTCGGCATCTTCAATGGCATTGAGCTCTGTTTTATGGAGACGATAGACATCACGTATACTCCGCAGCCAGGGATTAAGGATCCCATAGTCTAAGTTTCCCAGGGCAGCGTGTATGCCTCCGCATCCATAATGGCCGCAAATGATGATATATCTGACCTTGAGATGTTCCACTCCGTAGTTAATGACCGAGAGAGCGCTCAAGTCAATGGCATTCACCATATTGGCGATGTTACGGTGAATAAAGACCTCTCCGGGCTTTAATCCCATCACCTGATTCGGATGCACCCTGCTGTCCGAACAACCGATGTACAGGAAATCAGGATGTTGCTCTGCGGCCAGCAGCTCGAATAATTCGGGATTATCCACCTGGTTCTTTTCTATCCATTTCCTATTGGCTTCAAATATGCGGTCATACTTTTCCTGATCAGACATATCGATGAATTTTAAATAATACGCGTGTTGCGGGCCCACTTATCGGAAGCCTTCCCTGCGGGCTTGTCCTCTTTCCGCATTACTTAACAAAATAGCTGTATTATTTGTTGCGGGCTATAAGTTTCTTCGCTCAACAACAGTGTTTTTCCTCATTATGCGCCGGTTTGCCCAAACCTTTATGAAATGACCAGAGTTCGGAGACATTTGCAATTTCAAATACAAAAATATAATGCACGGCGAAATCTATTTTATCCGCCAAAAAACGAAAAGTACCATCCAAGACCAAAAGGATATTGTTGTGCCGATTTTAGAGACGATTCAGAGGATTATTGATAAACACGAAAATAAGCACGGAAATGAAAACACCGACAAGGAAAAATACCTTTTTCCCTTTCTCAACGATACCAACACGGAAAAAGAACGATTTCTCAAATCTCAAAATCTGATACGTCTGACGAATAAAAAAATCAAAATTATCGCAAAAAAGATTGGCTTGATGGACGGCATCAGCCCCTACACGGCACACCACTCTTACGCTACCATTTTGGCTAAACTCAGAGTACCGGAAAGTTTTATTGCGGAACAATTGGGACACTCAAAACGGACGGTAACGCAGAACTATTTTGACAGCTACACCAAAGAGGAACGACTGGGTTTTAACATCTTGCTACTTAAATCCAATTCAGAAAAAACGGAGGCTGACGTGTGATGAAATGTCCAGTTTATTGCATTAAAAACTGGACAAAGTCTCTATTTAAATTCGAAGTTGATTTTAAAAAAAACAATAATTGTCAAGTAAATTGAGCAAAATACTTGACAGTTTGAAAATAATCATTATCTTTGCGCTATGAACTTGTCCACTCAAATAGAAAAACAAATAGGGCGGTTTCCCGAAGGCAAGATATTCGGTTACACGGATTTGGATATTTCCAGAGAGGATTATCAGTCTGTTGCAAAGATATTGGAGCGTCTGCAAAACAAAGGTCTAATCAAAAAAATGTCCAACGGAGTATTCTACAAGCCGGTAAAAACTGCTTTTGGTGAGCTGAAACCCGATTATAACGAGCAACTGCGCCCGTTTTTGTTTGAAAACGGAAGGCGAATCGCTTACGTTACAGGAACCTATTTGTATAATCAGTTGGGATTGACCACACAATTGGCTGTTCGCGTAAAAATTGCATCCCGAAGCAAGCGGATAAGCATAAATAGAGGAGCTTTAAAGGCCGATGCTGTAAAAAGTTACGCGGAAGTAACGGAAAGCAATTATACTGTTTTGGGCTTTTTAGATGCACTCAAAGACATTCGAAAAATACCGGATACAACCGTTCAAAATTCGGTAGGAATTCTTTCGGCAAAAATTGCTGAAATGGATGAAAAGGAGATAGCTCGAATGATTAAATACGCTCTTATGTATCCGCCAAGAGTACGTGCATTGCTGGGTGCAATTCTCGAAAATCTGGGTAAATCAGAAAACATTACCACGCCATTATTAAATAGCATTAACCCTTTGACAAAGATAGAATTAGGCTTGGATAAATCCGACCTGCCAACTGTCGAAAATTGGAATATTGTATGAAACTGCACACCGATAAAAAACTGTTTCGAGATGCCGTCAATATCACAGCACAGCAAATGGATATCCCCACAATCTATGTTGAAAAAGATTATTGGGTTACATTCGCATTGAAATCAATTTTTAGCCAAGAAATTGGAGTTGACACAATTTTCAAAGGTGGAACTTCGCTGGCTAAGTGTTTCAAAATGATTAACCGGTTTTCGGAAGACATTGATCTGGTAGTGATTAGGCGGGAAGGAGAAACCGACAATAAGCTGAAACGCAAGCTAAAAGACGTTGAAAATGCGATAAATGATACGCTTCCGGAAATCGAAATCCAAGGATTGACGCACAAAGTGGGTATGAGCCGAAAAACCGCTCATAGTTACAGCAAAGAATTTGTAGGTGCATACGGACAAGTACGAGATATAATTGTTTTAGAATCCACATGGTTAGGTTATTACGAGCCATTTACAAAGCAAAACATTAATTCTTTTGTGGGTGAAATGATGCTTGATGCAGAACAAGCGGAGCTTATTGAAAAGTACGATATGCAGGCATTTACTGTTCAAGTTCTTGAACCGATAAGGACAATTTGCGAAAAGATAATGAGTTTAGTACGTTTTTCGTATGGCGATAGACCAATGGATGATTTGAGAAATAAAATTCGCCACACTTACGACCTGCATCAACTGTTGCAACAGAAAAAATTTGCCGATTTTCTTCAATCATCCAACTTTGAAACTATGTTGCTCAAAGTTGCCCACGATGATGTGAAAAGTTTTAGAAATAATAACCAGTGGTTAATCCATCATCCCAACCAATCGCTGATGTTTAAAGATTTAGCCAACGTATGGTCTCAATTGGAAACGACCTATAACGGTAGTTTTAGAGATTTGGTTTATGTCAATTTTCCAAGTAGCGATGCTGTCCTGCACACGTTGGAGAAAATCCGCGAAAGGATGACAGCCATAAACTGGACTATAAAACCGTAAAACAAAGATTATTATGGCACGCCCTCGTAGAAAAACTTTCCTCCTTTCAGAGTTAAAATCCTTTGACACCATTGTGTCAGAACTGAAATCCATGCCCGAATTTGAAGATTTTGACATTGAAAATGCTGTTGTCAGCATAAAACAACGCAAGCCCAAATATACCGCCAAGTCCGAAAATATAGAGACTGCCATCAAAAATCTGAAAAAACACATTGAAAAACACGGAACGGACAAATTTGCAGAGCTAACCAAACCCAAAAGCAAGACATGGGAAGAGTTAAGAAGAAACCTAAAAAAAGAAAATGTCTCTTTTGAATTCAAAACCGCTGGGAACACCAACAAAATTCAAGGAATTATTTTCGAGAAAGACGGTACGAAAATCAACGGTTCAAAAGTGGATAGGGAGTGCAGTTTTTCGAAAATAGACCGTCAGATCAAAGACAACGCTTTTCACGCTTTGCAGGAAGCGGAAAGGCAAGCACAGGAAGCCGGCTTTACCGAGAGTGCCGTGGAAACCATCTCAGCGATCATAGGTGAATTGAACATGTTTACCTTGCTCAACAGTCCGCATTACGATGCCACGCTTGCCGAATACATCCAAGCTTTGCAAGCCCGCAGACTCCAAAAAAATAACATTTAAAAACAACAATTTATGAACACAACAAGCAACGAAAACATCCTGATGATGTTTGAAGAAATCAATCAAAAGTTGGACAAGTCCAACCTGCAAATTGAAAAAATCGGACTGAAACAGCCCGAAATAACAGATAACGAGAAAATCGCAAAACTCAAATCGGTAATGGAAATCTTTCACGAAAGCCGATCCGAGAAACTGGACGAAATTGGAAATGCCATTCAAAAAGAAAAAAGAAAAATTGAATTTACTCCTACATCTATGCAGGCATTGATTATAATTTTCTCCTTATTGGCATTGTTGGTCACTTTATCTGTATGGATTAACTCTCTAAGAAACCAAATAAGTGATTATTCCGACAACGATTTGAAATACCGTTACATCCAAATGTTGGGACAAGTCATGCCTGAAGATTTGGCAACCATAGACACTATTTTTTATTTTAACAGAGACAGTAAAAGAATTAAAGCGTTACGCAAACAAAATAGAAACTTTTGAGAAAAATGTGGAAGACCTGGCAAAGATAATTGAGCGGGAAGAACAGTTGAAAATAAAAAAGGAACAGTTGAATAAGCAATTGTCTGTCAATTAGATTTTTGGTGGTGAAATTTCAAATACATTTTTTCTCCACTCAAATTCCAAAAATATTTTTTAACTTTGTAAATTGGTTAAATTAGAGACTTATTCCAATGAACGGACAATCCTTATCGCCTCATATAGAGAAACTTAATCAACTTAGACAAATCTTCCCCGAAGTATTCTCCGAGGGAAAAATAGATTGGGAAAAATTGCGAATTACTCTTGGTGAAAACATCAACTTCGCCAACGAGCGTTACGTGCTCAACTGGGCGGGCAAGAGCGATGCGTTCCGTGTGATGCAGCAACCGAGCACCCGGACACTGGTTCCCGTGCGGGAAGATTCCGTAGATTTTGACGACACACAAAACATCTTCATCGAAGGAGAAAACCTTGAAGTGCTGAAAGTGCTGCAAAAGAGCTACTTCGGCAAGGTGAAAATGATCTATATCGACCCGCCTTACAACACGGGAAACGACAGTTTTATCTATCCCGATAAGTTTTCCGAGACCAAGGAAGAATACCAAAAACGGGTGGGCGACAAGGACGAGGACGGTTATATGACCGGCGAGGGTATGTTTCGGAAAAACAGCCGCGAAAACGGGCAGTACCACAGCAACTGGCTCAATATGATGATGCCCCGTCTCTACTTGGCAAGAACCCTATTGAGAGATGACGGGGTCATTTTCATCTCCATAGACGACAACGAGGTGCATAACTTGCGATTGCTGATGAATGAGATTTTTGGAGAGGAGAATTTTGTGGCAAATATTGTGTGGCAACATAGTATTCAACCTAAAGGTTATTCAAATATTTTTTCCAATCATCACAACCATATTTTATGTTTTAGTAAAACATCAGAATATGTTGTGAATTCGCTTTTAAGAACGGATGAGGATAATAAAGCTTACAGCAACCCTGACAACGATCCAAAAGGCCCTTGGAGAAGCGGAGACGTTCGCAATGCCCTTTATAGACCAAACCTAATTTATGACATAATTTCACCTTCTGGAAATATTATTAAGCCTTGTAGTAATGGGTGGAGATGGAGTAAAGAAACGATAGAAAAAAAGATACAAACTGGTGAAATAATTTTCAATGTTGATGAAACAAAAATTATCAGAAAAATTTATCTTTCTAACTTAGAAGGTCGAGCTCCTGAGTCTATTTGGTTTGCAAAAGATGTTGGAAGTACTCGTGATGCTATGGCGGAATTAAAGAATTTATTTGAGAATCCACCTTTTGATACACCTAAACCAACAAAATTAATAGAAAAGATGATTCAACTTGTAAAAGATAAAAATGGAATCATCCTTGACTTCTTTTCCGGAAGTGCTACCACCGCCCACGCTGTCATGCAACTCAATAAAGAAGACGGTGGCAACCGCAAGTATATCCTTGTGCAAATGCCGGAGCTTTGCGATGAAAAGAGCGAGGCTTTCAAGGCAGGATATAAGACCATTGCGGAGATAGCAAAAGAGCGGATTCGTCGGGCTGGAAAGAAAATCCGGGAAGAAATAAAGCGTGAAGTAGAAAAGAAAAAAGGAGAATTGAATTTTGCCGCAGATGATAACCAAGCCGAAACGCAAGTTGACACCGGATTCAAGGTTTTCCGCCTTTCAGAAAGCAATTTCAAGCAGTGGCAACAACCGGAAAACTACACTGCCGAAGCCTTAGCCGAGCAATTGAAACTGTTTATCGACCCCGTGGCCGAAAACGCCGACCTGCAAAATATGGTCTATGAACTGCTGTTGAAGAGCGGAAAAGACCTCAACGTGAAAATCGAGGCCAACGATGGATATTACCTGATTGACGGTAATGACCTTGCACTTATTCTTGAAAAAGTGGACGAGCAAATCATTACCGAAGTGCTTTGCGAATACCCAAAAAAAGTAATCGCCCTCGACAGGATATTTAAAGGAAAAGATCAATTAAAAACCAACACCGCCCTGCAAATGAAAGATGCCGGCGTGGAGTTTAAAACGATATAAAAAGAATGGAAAAAAGATTATATTTAAAGATTCAACCGAAAGTCATTGATCACTTAGGAATTAAAATGTATCAGAAACCTGTTGATGTGATTGCTGAATACATTGCAAACGCTTGGGATGCTGATTCTGAAGAAGTTTCAGTTATTCTTGAAAACATCAAAATAACCGTCTCAGATAAAGGGGACGGAATGACTTTTAATGAATGCCAAGATTGTTATTTACAAGTCGGACGTGACCGAAGAGAAGTATCTGGGAAAGATACATCTAACCGAAAAGAACGTCCAGTATTAGGGCGAAAAGGTATTGGAAAGTTTGCCGGATTTGGAGTAGCTAAAACAATAACAGTCGATACAATATCGAGAGCGACTGGAGAAAAAACTGTTTTTAAAATGGATATTGATTCAATTTTGGAGTATGATGTGCAAAAAGAAGATAATAAAATTATAGAAGTTGTAGAATATTGTGAACCAGATGAATATAGAAAAGAAAATCATGGTACGACAATTATTTTAGAAAGAATGGATTTGTCTTTTGGTGCAGATTTAATCGATAACTTTAAGAAAGAACTATCTAGAAGATTTCTTCTTACTCAATTTTACGATGATTTCGTTGTGTTGATTAATGATGAGCCTCTACCCCATAATTTTAATGATGAGATGGAATTTGTATTTCCAAGAGATTTAACTGAGGACGAAAAAAATAAATTTCCTAAAGTAACGTCGTTTAATAATAATGGTTGGGCTGTAGAAGATTTTGATGAGTTTGAAATCAAGTGGAGAATCGGATTTTATGAAGAACCGATTAAAGTAGAGGAATTGAGAGGAATTGGTGTTTATGTAAAAGGAAAGTTGGCTCAAAAGCCTTTTTTCTTCGATTTGACAGGTGGAATTTCGGCTCAAAATTCTCTTGAATATATGACTGGACAAGTACAAATGGATTTTATTGACACAGGAGAAAATAACTTAATTTCTACCGAGAGGCAACGCATTAATTTGCAAACCGAATTAGGTAAAAAAATTAAAGTGTGGGGAATCGAAAAAATCAAAGAATGGGGAAGCATTTGGAAGTCTAGAAGGTCAGAAAAAAGACTTGCAGACATAAATGATAAAATTTCCGGATTTAGAAATAGATTAGACGCTTTGCCAAGAACAGAACGAAGAACTGTAGAAACAGTACTTAAAAAGATTGCTACTTTTGATAGGTTAGGGCAAGCTAGATTTAAGGAGTGGTGCGCTGATATATTAACCTCATGGGAAAAAGGAAGATTGCGTAACATTATCACAGAACTGGCTGAACAGGATGAGCTTGATGAAACTCAATTTATAGAAATTTTATCTGAAGCAGATGTCTTAACCGCCTTAAATATAGCAGAATCAGTAAAAACTAAAATCGTTGCAATTGGAGAATTAAAAGAAAGGGTTAAGTCTAAAGAATTGGAAAATAAAGTGAGAGATTATATTTATGAGCATCCATGGTTAATCCACCCTAAATGGGAAACTTATAGAAAAGAGAGAAGCGTTGAAAAACTCATTAAAGATATTGCTGATAAAGAATTAAAAGTAGATGTTTTTCAAGGTAGGGTTGACTTGGTTTTATCATCTGGGCAAGATTTATTATTGGTTGAATTTATGAGACCCGGACTTTCTTTAGACAGAGATCACTTGGATCGAATAAACTACTATGTAATGGGAGTAAGACGAGAACTTGCAAAACAAACAGGACTTCAATTCAGACATGTTGATTCAGCTTATGTTATTGCTGACAATAAAAACAGCGCTGAAGATGTTACGGAAAGGATATTACAATTACAAGAGAAAAAGATATTTGTATTAACTTGGGAGTCATTAATTTCTCAAGCTTTAAAACAATGGGGAGATTATTTAGATTTAATAAAATTAAGAAATCCTGAAGATATAAGAATACAAGAATTATGAAATTACTTTCAATTGATTTGTTCTCGGGGGTTGGCGGGCTTTCGGAGGGGCTTCGTCAAGCCGGGTTTGATACTAAACTCGCTTTTGAGATTGATGAACTAGCATCAAAGGCATACTCGATAAATCATAAAAAGGTAAAAGTCATAACAAAGGACATTCGTGATGTTGATATTGCAGAAGTGAGAAAATTATTGAACAACAAAACCATTCATCTGCTGGCAGGCTGTCCTCCCTGTCAAGGATTTAGCTCAATTAGGAGACTTAATAGAGCAGAACCCGTTGAAGACGAGAGAAATAGCCTTATTAACGAATATGTGAGCTTTATTGAAGGCTTAATGCCGTACACATTTATGATGGAAAATGTTCCGGGTTTATCATTATCACCTGACTTTCACAAAGCTATAAAAGAGTTAAAAAAAATTGGATATGAGCATATAGTTTATAAAGTTGTAAATGTAAAAGACTATGGGGTTCCACAAAATAGAAAGAGATTGGTGATGGTTGGCTCACGTTTAGGACCAATCCAAATAGCGAAACCTATAAATAAAAAAGTTACTGTTAGAGAAAAAATCGCTAATCTTCCAAAGCCGGAAGAATCATCTGATTATTTTCACAAAATATTTCCTAAGCACACACACCGAATTCAAGAATTAATTCGGGATATACCTCATGATGGAGGCAGTAGAAAAGATTTGGGGGCGAGTAGACAATTGAAATGTCATCAAAAGGAAAATGTTGGATTTAACGATGTTTATGGTAGATTAAGATGGGATGATTACTCTACAACTATAACTGGCGGCTGTTTAAATCCGTCAAAAGGACGTTTTTTACATCCTGAACAAGATCGTTGTATCTCAGCAAGAGAGGCCTCACTTTTGCAATCTTTTCCTATTGATTATAAATTTCCATCAGATGCTCCTATTTCAAAAATAGCCTTAATGATTGGTAATGCATTGCCTCCTGAATTTTGTAAAATTCAAGTTGAAGAAATAAAGTCTCATTTATACTTTTATTTAAATGGATAAATTTTCTTCCGAAAAGCGGAGTTTAATCATGTCTAAAATTTCCGGTAAAGAAACAAAACCGGAAATTTTGGTACGTAAATATCTTTTTGCGCACGGTTTCAGGTATAGAAAAAACGTAAAAGATTTACCCGGCAAACCGGACATAGTCTTGCCCAAATATAAAACGATAATATTTGTCAACGGATGTTTTTGGCACGGACACGAAAATTGTAAAAAAGCAACATTACCTGCAACAAATACCGAATTTTGGAGAGAAAAAATATCCGGAAATATCATAAGGGATAAGGAAAATACTCAAAAATTTACAAAAATGGGATTTAAAGTGATAACCATTTGGCAATGTGAATTAGTACATAAGGAGAGAGAAGACAGTTTAAATAATTTAATCAAACGAATTAAACCATGATCCTCCACTTCGAACCCAACCTGCAATTCCAGCTCGATGCCATCAATTCGGTCATTCGTCTGTTTGACGGACAGCCTAAAAATAACGGCGAGGCGGATTTTTTCGTGCCGGAAGAGGGGACGTTAAACTTGATCGATGGCATTTCCAATCGCTTGGTCATTTCGGAGGAGCAGGTGCTGACCAATCTGCAAAACGTTCAGCGTGAAAACGAGATAGAAGCCTCCAAATCGTTGCAGGGCATGAACTTTTCGGTGGAGATGGAAACAGGAACGGGGAAAACTTACGTCTATCTGCGCACCGTTTACGAGTTGTTTCGGCAATACGGATTCAAGAAATATGTGATTGTGGTGCCGTCGGTAGCCATCCGCGAGGGTGTGTTGAAGAATTTGGAAATCACGCATGAGCATTTTCGGAATCTTTATGACAATATTCCGGTACATTACATGGTGTACGACAGCAACAAAATATCGGCTTTGCGCGGGTTTGCTACCGGAAACCATATCGAAATCCTGGTTATCAACATCGATTCGTTTGCCAAAGACGAGAATATCATCAACCGTCCCAACGACAGACTGAGCGGGCAGCTCCCGGTGGAGTTCATTCGCTCGTGCCATCCGATAGTCATTGTGGACGAACCGCAAAATATGGAAACGCCCAAACGGAAAAAGGCTATCGAGAACTTGAGACCTCTTTTCACGTTGCGCTATTCCGCCACGCATCGCAACGTGTATAACCTTGTTTACAGCCTCAATCCGGTGAAAGCTTACGACTTGGGTTTGGTGAAGCAGATCGAGGTGGATTCGGTGATGGAAGAAAACTCATCGAATGATGCTTTTGTCTCAGTCGATTCCATTACGGCGACCAAAACCAAAGTATCTGCCAAACTTTTCATCATGGCAAACGGGCAAAACGGCGTATGTAAAAAAACAGTATATGTGCGTGCCGGAGACGATTTGTATCGACTTTCAAATGAACGCGAGATTTATAGGAACGGTTATATCGTGGAAGAAATCGATGCCGTCAACGGCTGTGTCTCTTTTTCCAACGGTAATGTGTTGTGCAAAGGGGCTACTCAAGGGGCATTGACCGATGAGGTGATGAAATTCCAAATGCGGAAAACGATAGAGGAGCATTTGAAAAAGGAGTTGAAACTTCAATCGAAGGGCGTGAAAGTGCTTTCGCTCTTTTTTATCGACAGGGTGGCCAATTATCGACAATACGACAGTAACGGCAATCCGCAGCAAGGAAAGTTTGCCCTTTGGTTTGAGGAGATTTACGCGGAATTGATCCAAAAAGCCGCCTTTCAATCACTTCCGGAGTGCAATGTTGGGGAAATTCATAACGGCTATTTTTCTCAGGATAAAAAGGGTGTATTCAAGGACACTTCGGGTGAGACACTTGCCGATGACGATACGTACAGCCTCATCATGAAAGACAAAGAAAAGCTGTTGAACATACAAAATCCCCTTCGGTTTATCTTTTCGCACTCGGCTTTGCGCGAAGGTTGGGACAATCCGAATGTCTTTCAGATTTGTACGCTCAACGAGACCAAGTCCGATATGAAAAAACGGCAGGAAATCGGGCGTGGGCTTCGTTTAGCTGTTGACAGTGAGGGGAAACGCATTTACGACCGCAATATCAATCGCCTGACCGTCGTAGCCAATGAATCATACGGCGATTTTGCCAAAGCCTTGCAAAAGGAAATTGAGGAAGATTGTGGCGTGGCTTTCGAGGGACGTATAAAAAACAAGCGGGAACGGGTCGCCGTCAAATACCGCAAAGGCTTCGAGGCTGACCCGAAATTCTTGGAGATTTGGGATAAGTTGAAAAGGAAAACCACTTATCGAGTGGATTATAAAACGTCCGAACTTATTAAGCAAGCTGCAAAAGCCGTTAAGGATATGCCCGAAATCAAATCCCCTTCCATTCGTTCTACAAGAGTTGGCATCACTATGACCGATGAAGGCGTTGGAACAAGCTATGTCGGCGATAGAGTGGTGTATTATGGCGCCCATGCGTGGAACATTCCGGATGTTTTGGGCTATATTCAGAACAAAACGGAATTGACCCGTTCCACCATCGAGGAAATAGTAAGTCAATCGGGAAGAATAGGTGATATTCTGATCAATCCGCAACGGTTCTTAGACTTGGCCACGCTCGCAATCAAACGGACTTTGAACGATTTGATGATTGAAGGGATTAAATATCAAAAAATCGGCGGTTCGGAATATGAAATGGCTTTGTTTGAAGCCCAAGAATTGGAGGTTTACCTGAATGATTTCTCGTTTAAGGTTTCTGATCCTTCAAAGACGATTTATCAGGAGTTTGTACCTTTGGATTCGGGGGTGGAAAGCCGATTCGCCCAGGACTGTGAGACAAGTGACCAGATAAAATTCTATTTCAAACTGCCCAATTGGTTTAAAATACCCACCCCGATAGGCCACTACAATCCCGATTGGGCTTTGGTATTTGAGGATGACACAAAGATTTACTTTGTTGCCGAAACCAAGGATACTGGCACCCCGCAAGTCGATGTATCCAAACTAAACGGAGACGAGCAATTGAAGATTAAATGCGGGAAGGCTCATTTTGAGCAGTTTGAAGAGGTGGAGTACAGGGTTGTAAGTCGTGTTGGAGAATTGGTGGAATAATACATAAACAAAGAATTGAATTATGAAAGGTGATGCAAAACCATTGGTGAAATTTTTAGAAGGGGCAGATAATCGATTTATTATACCTGTTTACCAGCGCAATTACGACTGGAAACAAAACAATTGCAAACAACTCTACAATGATTTAATCAAGATCATCAAAGATAACCGAGAATCTCATTTCTTTGGAAGTATTGTCTCCACCTTGTATGATGGCGCCGGTTCATCTGATTATC
Organism: Proteiniphilum sp. X52; assembly: GCF_003712195.1. Classification (GTDB taxonomy): domain Bacteria; phylum Bacteroidota; class Bacteroidia; order Bacteroidales; family Dysgonomonadaceae; genus Proteiniphilum. Next base: position 44,347 of record NZ_RDSD01000013.1, read on the forward strand.
TGATTATTGACGGGCAACAACGCATCACTACTATTTCGCTTCTTTTATTGGCAATTGTTAATCTGACAAAAGAGGGAATTACATCATTTGAAAATGTTAGATTGTTAGATAAAATCTGGGAAACTTATCTTGTTGATAAATTTGTAGATGAAAATAAAGTGAGACTGAAGCACGTAAAACACGATTCCGAAGCGTTTGAAAAATTGCTGTTTGCCGAAAAAGATGAGTATCATGCAACATCGAATGTCACTCAAAACTATCTTTATTTTTATAATAGAATTAAAGAAAAAAAAGAGTTGTCAGTGGATGAAATCTATTTGGCAATAACAAAACTATTGATAATTGACATCTTTCTGCATAAAGAAGATAATGCTCAACTCATTTTTGAAAGTCTTAATTCCACCGGATTGGAACTTGAAGAGGGTGATAAAATTCGGAATTTTGCTTTAATGGGTTTAGAACCAAAGACACAAGAAGATTTTTATAAAAAATATTGGCATAAAATAGAGCAAAATACAGACTATAAGGTGAGCGTTTTTGTTCGTGATTATTTGACTGTGAAACAAAACAGAATATCTTCATTCAAGAATATTTATACGGATTTCAAAGAATATATAGAGGCAAACAATCTGATTGTAGAAGATGTGCTTAAAGAACTTTTGGAGTATTCGGTAATTTATCAGAATATCATAAATAATTCTGTCGGGAACAGAGGGGTTAATACCGTGCTATTTCGTATCAATCAGTTGGAGATGAGCGTTACTTATCCATTTTTATTGTCGTTATTCCAATACTCCAAAACAAATTCAATGGATGATACGGAAATTAAAAACATACTTGGAGTTATAGAAATATACCTATTCCGTCGTTTTATTTCCGGTATTCCCACCAATGCACTAAATAAAATCTTTATGACTTTGCATAAAGATACGTTAAAACTAAAAGGAGATAATCATACATATAGCGAAGTATTGACCTATCTCCTTACATCCAAGACAGGTAGTGGTCAATTTCCAAATGATGATGAATTTTTACACTCATTTTCAACAAAAAATTTATACCATATCATCCCTAAAAACAGGGAGTATTTGTTTGAAAGATTAGAAACCGGAAATAACCTTGAGACATCCAATGTTATTGAAAAAATGAGAGATGGTGTATATTCTGTTGAGCATATCTTGCCACAAGTTATGACCGCACAATGGAAAAAGGAGTTAGGTGAAAAAGCTGAGGAAATTCATCAAAAGTGGCTTCATCGGATAGCTAACCTAACATTAACAGCATACAACAGCAAATATAGCAATCGTAGTTTTATAGAAAAAAGAGATCTAGCTGATGAAGGATTTAAGGAAAGTGGAATAAAGCTAAATCAGTATATAGCCAATTTTGATAATTGGACGGAAAAGGAGTTAGAAGCAAGACAAGACTATCTCAACGAGAAAGCTTTGAAATTATGGCCATATCCCCAAAACACCTTTGTCCCTGTTGAAAAACCTGCCGATATTCATGGTTTGGATGAAGATTTTGATTTTACCGGATACTACTTGAAATCTTATTCTTTTGATGGTTCAGTCCAAACCGTAGACTCTTGGAGGGAAATGTATGTTTTGATTGTAGAATTGATATATGAAAAACATTCTGCAGTTGTAAATCGGTTAGCAGACAGAGAAGATTTTTTACACATTATACGAACACCAAATAATGGATATGTGCAAATAGCCGAAACAATATATTTGTACAAAGACAACTCCACTATGGCTAAAATCAATGCTTTGAAGAAATTATTTACAGAATGTGGTTTAAATGAAGGCTTGCTGCAGTTTGAAATATACTTGCAAAATGCAGTGGATTAGAATTTGTGCATAACGGGATTATTCTTGGGCAAAAAACACAAATAAATACTTCTTGTGGGCAAATTGTGGGCAAATAAAAAATCAGGAACTTTAGATTTTATCTTAAGTTCCTGATTATCAAGTGGGCGTTGACGGATTCGAACCGCCGACCCTCTGCTTGTAAGGCAGATGCTCTGAACCAGCTGAGCTAAACGCCCGGATTTTTGAATATTTTGAAAGATATTCGATAGCCGCTTTCCTGAAAAGCGATGCAAAGATAAGTCGTTTTTCGTTTGCCGCAAAACTTTTTACAAATATTTTTTATGAAAATTTTCACGAGTCTATTATTATCCCTATTTTTGTACCATCAAAATAGGGGTAGCGATTATATTAATCCGCAATAAACGTTTTCGTTAGGAAATACGAATACAAGTTACAATGAATTTAGATCAACTGACAGCCATTTCACCCGTCGACGGACGATACAGGGATAAGACCGCAGATCTGGACGCGTTCTTTTCCGAGTACGCACTCATCCGCTACCGGGTTCAGGTGGAGATCGATTACTTTATCTCTCTCTGTGAAGAGGGAATCCTTCCGTTGAAGGATGAGGCTATCTTCGGACAATTAAGGGATTTGTACCGCAATTTCAGTGAAGAGGACGCCCGGCAAATCAAAGAGATCGAAAAAATCACCAACCATGACGTGAAAGCGGTGGAATATTTCCTGAAAGAGAAATTCGATTCGCTTCAGCTGTCAGATCATAAGGAATTCATTCATTTCGGATTGACATCGCAGGATATCAATAACACCGCTACGCCGATGATGTGGCGGGACGCGCTGCACCGAGTCTATATCCCCGAACTGGAAGAGCTGGTCTCACGGATCGATGCGCTGGCCGATGAGTGGAAAGACATTTCCATGCTGGCGCGGACGCACGGGCAACCGGCATCACCCACACGCCTGGGGAAGGAGATGAAGGTTTTTAGTTATAGGTTGGCCGGTCAGATTGAAGTGCTGAAAAGAATCCCGGCCAAAGCCAAATTCGGGGGGGCAATCGGTAACTTCAACGCGCACCGGGTGGCTTATCCCCAGATCGACTGGATACGGTTCGGGAACCGTTTCCTGCAGGAGAAACTGGGTCTGCGCCGCGAAGAGTACACCACGCAGATATCCAATTACGACGCTTTTGCCGCATCATTCGACGCGATGAAACGCATCCATACCATACTGATCGACTTTACAAGAGATATATGGCAATATATATCGATGGAGTATTTCAAGCAGAAGATCAAAGAGGGGGAAGTCGGCTCGTCGGCCATGCCCCACAAGGTGAACCCGATCGACTTCGAGAATGCCGAAGGGAACCTGGGTATTGCCAACGCATTATTGGAACACCTCGCGGCAAAACTGCCCGTCTCGCGGTTGCAGCGCGACCTCACCGACTCCACGGTAATCAGGAATATCGGCGTACCTATGGCCCATGGATTAATCGCGTTAAAAAGCGCAACAAAAGGATTGCATAAATTGTTATTAAACAGAGAGGCAATAGAGAGGGATCTGGAAAACAACTGGGCAGTGGTTGCCGAAGGAATCCAGACCATTTTGAGACGCGAAGGATATCCGAAACCCTATGAGGCACTGAAAGCGTTGACACGAACCAATGCGCGTATCACCCGGGAGAGTATTTCGGATTTTATCGACAATTTGGATGTAAATGAACAGGTGAAAAAAGAATTGAAAGAGATCACACCCCAAAATTACACAGGATTCTAAGAAAATATTTTAGTGAAGTAAACCAAGCAAAGGACAAGCAGGCTTAGCTCCTGCCATAGCGAAACCATTGCCTTGAATGAGAGTTGGGACAGTTTATTTGATTTGGCCAAACACAAAATCCTCAAAGGGGAGTCGATTCGGCTTACACAGATAAGAAGTATTTGATACAGCACAACAATAAAGAGGAACGAACATCGAAAAGAATCTAACATTAATTGAACAGTAAATAATATTGAATAAATCCGTGCCGGTCGTGTTAGCCGGGCGGTAGAGATTTGAAAAAATGTGATTTAAAAAAGAAAAAACCGTGAGGTTTCATTAAGTAATCAAAAAGTAAATGCAACAATGACAACAAACAATGACGAATCGCGCCCAAGGCGGAGTTATCACAGCGCGAACAATGAGAGACACGCTTCGAACAGGAATTACGGCAATGAGCGGAGGACACAGCATGATGGTTATTATTCGGACAGGCCGTCCTACAATCAGGAGAGACAGTCGTACAACCAGGACAGACAGTCGTACAATCCGGAGAGGTCTTCCTACAACCAGGATAGATCGTACCATCAGGAAAGACCATCCTATAACCCGAACTACAGGGATTCCCGTCAGGAGGGCTACGGAGGGAATAGCGAGGGCGGCATCAGAAAACGGCGTCCCCGGGTAGGTGAACGTCCGCAGTCGCCTCAGCGGGTGAGCGGTGGCAGCGGTCACAACAACCGGAACTGGGGCAACCAACCCTCAAACGGGCCGGGTAGGCCGGGGCCGGGGAGACCTGCCAAGCCGGTGAAAAAGCTGAAAAAGAAAAAACCGTTCAAGCAGATCAAGTACAAAGAAAACGCGGATCCCAATGCCCCCATCCGCCTGAACAAGTACCTGTCGAATGCCGGCGTATGCTCCCGCCGCGAGGCTGATGAGTTCATCCAGGCAGGGGTGGTAAAAGTGAATGGGGAGGTGGTGACTGAATTGGGTACCAAGATCACCCGCGCCGACCAGGTGATGTTCCACAACCAGCCGGTACAGCTTGAAAGCAAGGTATACGTGCTGCTTAACAAACCGAAAGGTTTTGTGACCACGACCGATGATCCCGAGAACCGCAAAACGGTGATGGAACTGGTAAAGAGTGCCGCTTCCGAAAGGATCTATCCGGTGGGACGCCTGGACAGGGCCACCACCGGTGTGTTGCTGTTGACCAATGACGGTGACCTGGCATCGAAATTAACACATCCGAAATACGAAAAACGGAAAATCTATCAGGTATGGCTCGATAAGCCGGTGGCAATGGAGCATATGCAGATGATCGCCGACGGTATTGAACTGGAAGACGGCGAGATCCATGCTGACGCGATCAGTTACGTGACGGAAGAAGACCTTACCCAGGTGGGTATTGAGATCCACTCGGGCAGGAACCGTATCATCCGCCGTATCTTCGAGAAACTGGGCTACAGGGTGATGAAACTCGACAGGGTTTATTTCGCGGGACTGACCAAGAAAAAACTTTCACGCGGAAAATGGCGTTACCTCACAGAACAAGAGGTCAACATGCTCCGGATGGGTGCGTTCGATTAATGAACAACACTTCCATAGAGAGTCATCTCGTCTCAAAACGACTAATGTAATTGAATGATAATCCTGTTCCTGTGCGCTTTCGTGCAGGAACAGACTCGATATTTTATAGGGTAATTTAATCGAAGAGGAGCATAATCACTCACGCAAGAGTGGGTGATTAATGTGAGTTGCTTGCGATATTGAAGTATATAGTGTATGAAACAACTAAAACGAACAAAAATTTCGGATGCCTTACGACTTACAAATTTCGGTGAGGAAGTCAATGTAAAAGGATGGGTGCGTACCCGCAGAGGGAACAAAAATGTCGGATTTGTCGCTTTGAACGACGGATCGACTATCAATAACATACAGATTGTCATCGACATGGCTGATTTTGGCGAAGAGTTGCTTCGTCCTGTCACCACGGGAGCCTGCATCAGCGTGAACGGCGAACTGGTGGAGTCGCAGGGCAAAGGCCAGTCGGTAGAGATACGGGCAACGCAGATCGAGGTGTACGGATCTGCTGATCCTGTCACCTATCCGTTACAGAAAAAAGGGCATTCACTCGAGTTCCTTCGCGAAATAGCCCATCTGCGTCCGCGCACCAACACTTTCGGTGCTATCTTCAGGATGCGGCATCATATGTCGTATGCTATTCACAAATATTTCAACGACAGAGGATTTTATTATTTTCATACGCCTATCATCACCGCGTCCGACGCGGAAGGTGCCGGCTCCATGTTCGAAGTATCCACTCTGGACATAGAGAACCCGCCGCGCACTAAAGAGGGTAAGGTCGATTTCACTAAAGATTTTTTCGGACGTCAGACCAATCTGACCGTTTCCGGGCAGTTGGAAGGTGAACTCGGTGCCATGGCGTTGGGTGCCATCTATACTTTCGGACCCACATTCCGTGCGGAAAATTCCAACACGCCCCGTCACTTGGCGGAGTTCTGGATGATAGAGCCTGAGATGGCATTTTACGATATCAACGACAATATGGATCTGGCGGAAGATTTCCTGAAATATCTCATTGGTTACGCTTTAGAGCATTGCAGGGAGGATATCGAGTTCCTGGCCAAGATGTATGACGAAGGGCTGACAGACCGCCTGAATTTTGTGGTAGAGAATGATTTTGTGCGTCTGACCTATACTGAGGGAGTAAAGATCCTTGAAGAATCGGGACACACATTCGAGTTTCCCGTGTATTGGGGAGCCGACCTGCAATCGGAACACGAACGCTACCTGGTGGAAAAACATTTCAAACGTCCGGTAATCCTGACCGACTATCCGAGGGAGATCAAGTCGTTCTATATGAAGCAGAACGACGATGGCAAGACCGTCCGTGCGATGGACGTGCTTTTCCCCAAGATCGGCGAGATCATCGGCGGATCGGAGCGTGAAGCGGATTACGACAAGCTGATGAACAGGGTGGAGGAGACCGGGATGCATACCGAACCGATCTGGTGGTACCTCGAAACCCGTAAGTTCGGCACCGCACCCCATTCAGGTTTCGGCCTGGGCTTTGAACGGCTGATGCTGTTCATTACCGGCATGGCTAATATCCGTGACGTGATCCCTTTCCCGAGAACTCCTAATAATGCTGACTTTTGACAAAGAGGGAAGGTGAGACAGACAGGACAGCGGGAAAGGCTTTAAGAAGTGAAGTGGGAATCGCGGGGAAGGACTTTTATGACCCAGTGACTGGGAGAGCGGAAGAGGAGGGAGAATGGGAAAAGGTGATCCCGGGAAACGGGAGAATTAGAACAAGAAAAAAAGCTAAATGAAGAATATACGCAATTTTTGTATCATTGCACACATAGACCACGGCAAGAGCACGCTGGCCGACCGTCTGCTGGAGTTCACCAAGACCGTGGAAGGAAAGGACCTGCAGGCGCAGGTGCTCGACAATATGGATCTGGAGAGGGAACGGGGCATCACGATCAAAAGCCACGCGATACAGATGGATTATGAATATCAGGGTGAGAAATATACCTTCAACCTGATCGACACGCCGGGGCACGTGGACTTCTCCTACGAGGTGTCGCGTTCCATTGCCGCCTGCGAAGGCGCCCTGCTGGTGGTCGATGCTGCCCAGGGTATCCAGGCACAGACCATCTCAAACGTCTATATGGCTATCGAGCATGACCTGGAGATCATCCCTATCCTTAACAAGATCGACCTGGACAGCGCCATGCCTGATGAGGTGGAAGACCAGATCGTGCAACTGCTGGGTGTTCCCCGTACAGATATCATCCGCGCCAGCGGAAAGACAGGCATCGGCATCGAAGAGATACTCCACGCCATCATTGAGCGGGTGCCCGCTCCCCAAGGGGATCCGGATGCGCCGCTGCAGGCACTGATCTTCGACTCGGTGTTTAACCCCTTCCGTGGCATCATTGCTTACTATAAGATTGTGAACGGCAGCCTGAGGAAAGGCGATATGGTGAAATTCATCAATACGGGCAAGGAGTATGATGCCGACGAGGTGGGTATCCTGCGCTTGAATATGGTGGCGAAAGAAGAGGTAGGCTGTGGCGATGTGGGTTATATCATCTCCGGCATCAAGACCTCGAAAGAGGTGAAGGTGGGGGATACCATCACCCATGTGAAACGTCCCTCCACCAAGGCGATCGAAGGATTTGAAGAGGTGAAGCCCATGGTTTTTGCCGGCGTCTATCCCATCGATAGCGAGGATTTCGAGAACCTTCGCTCATCCCTCGAAAAGCTGCAACTCAACGACGCGTCGCTCACTTTCCAGCCCGAATCGTCCGTGGCGTTAGGCTTCGGCTTCAGGTGCGGCTTTCTCGGATTGCTCCATATGGAAATCGTGCAGGAGCGCTTGGAACGGGAATTCAATATGGATGTGATTACCACGGTACCCAACGTTTCCTATAAGGTATACGACAAGAAGGGGAATATGAAAGAGGTGCACAATCCCGGCGGTCTGCCTGATGTCACGCTTATCGAAAGCATCGAGGAGCCTTTTATCCGCGCTTCGGTCATCACCAACACCGCCTATATCGGCCCTATCATGACCCTCTGCCTGGGCAAGCGGGGTGTGCTGATCAAACAGGAGTATGTCTCGGGCGACAGGGTGGAGATCATCTACGACTTGCCGCTGGGCGAGATCGTGATCGACTTCTACGACAAGCTGAAAAGTATATCGAAAGGATATGCCTCATTCGATTATCATCTTCATGATTACCGCCCGTCGAAGCTGGTGAAACTGGATATTCTGCTAAACGGCGAACAGGTGGACGCGCTCTCCACGCTTACCCATTTCGACAATGCGCAGAGCTTTGGCCGGCGCATGTGCGAGAAACTGAAAGAGTTGATCCCGCGCCAGCAGTTCGATATCGCTATTCAGGCCGCCATCGGGGCGAAGATCGTCGCCCGCGAGACAGTGAAAGCCGTCCGGAAGGATGTGACCGCAAAATGTTATGGCGGTGATATTTCCCGTAAACGCAAGCTGCTCGAAAAGCAGAAAGAAGGGAAGAAACGGATGAAACAGGTCGGCAACGTGGAGGTTCCGCAGAAAGCGTTCCTGGCGGTGCTGAAACTGGATTAACGGGGTGGGAAAGCAGGAAGGAGAAAGGCACGCCAATCACTTGGAATGCCTTTCCTGTCAAAATAATAAATAAATAAAAAGTAGAGAAAGTACCCGCATGCTTGTTCCATGCAGGCGCTATTGTGCCGCACCATGAGCGGCGGAATGCATCCGGTGAGTGATATCTATCATCTTGCCATCCTCGATCCGGTACAGCCGCTGGTTGGTAGTGCTCTTGTTCAATCCCCCGAGCGTTTCGACATAAGGGCCGCTCTTTACGAAATCAAAATGATCCCTCGAATTCTCCGGAAGCTTGTCGTTTCCCGAATACCACGCCGTTTTGATCCTTCCTCCCTGGCTTTTCCGGACGAAATCGGCCAACCGGTACAATTCACCGGTATCGGCATCGCCTCCCATAAAACAAATACAGGTAACCGCCCTTTCATATGACTGCAGCAGTCCGGCAAGCGCGGATTCACTCAACTCTTTCCCTATATCCTGTTGCAGGTGTGGACTGTGGCATCCCCTGCAACGGTAGGGGCAATTCGACAGGTTGACCGCCAAGGTTACTTCATCGGGAATTTCCTGAAAGACAATATCATAATCGACATATTTCAACATACAAGCAGCTTATTTGCGGCGAACCTTATCCTGATCCGTTTCTTTTAATATATCGCATTTTAACACATCACGTTTGTTTAATATGCCACCGTCTCCTTTTCCGGCTCCATCTTCCCGTAAAACCGTCTGGCTGCTTCTGCCTGACGGGGGAGGGAGAAGTTACTTACCCGTTTCATATAGCCGATGATGCGTGTGAGGTAGTCCACATTCCGGGACCCGCATCGGGGACATTCCTTCAGAAAGCGCTTGTCGATGACGCCGCAATCGTTGCACACGGTATTGGGAATGTTGAAGGTGAAGTAGTTGCATCCTTCGCGGGCCGCCACACGCAGCAGCTGGCGGTATTGCGCTTTCGAGAGGTGTTCCTCCAGGTTCATATGGAGCGCGGATCCGCCCGTGAGGTGCTCGATATAGTCGCGTCCATGCAGTCGGAACTTGTCGATCACGTTCAGCGAGGGGTCTTCCACGCGGTAGAAATAGCTGTTGTAGCAGTCGCGCGGCACAAAGTAGCCGTCTTCCCTGTCCCATTTGGCATGTTTCACGCCCACGTTTTCGGCGGGGATCATCTCGCAGTTGAACATCAGTTCTTTCGACCGGTATTTTTTGTTGTAGCGTTCGATAATCCCCAATATTTCCTGTACGAACGCCACATAGCGGGGATTGTGGTTGATCGCGATGCCGAGCGATTCGGCCGCTTCCACCAACCCGTTCACGCCGATGGTCAGGTACTGCCGGCCGATGTTGATGAATCCCGCGTCGAACAGGGGCAGCATCCCCTTCTGTTGGAACATCTTCAGGTTCTCGTTATAGGCGGTCTGTACCTTGTGGGCCAAATCGACCACCTCTTCGAGGAATGCCGTGTAGGATTGTCCGGTACGTTTCGCGAACTGGACGCAGCGGTTCAGGTTGATGGTGAGCACGCTTTTCGATCCGGTGGAGACTCCGCCGGCGCCCAATGTGTAGCTGAAACCGTTGTCCTGGATCTCGTTGCGCAGGCGGCAGCAACTCGACAGCGAGTCGGCATTGTCGCTCATGTAGGTGAAGAACGAGTGGCCTTCGGCGTACATTTCGGCGGTGAAATCGCCATATTCGGCGTCGGAGGTGTCGCCGTCTTTGGTGAGCAGCGCCATGGTTTCCACGGGAAAGGTGAGCACGGTTTTGGCGCGTTCCCTGTTGAACCATTTCATGAAACGCTTTTGCAGCCAGCTGAGCGACTCCCACACGGGTCGTGAGCCGTCGGGGAAGCGGAATTCGCCGAACAGGCTTTCGAAGTAGTACCTGTCGTAGTAGGAAATGTTCCAGAACACTGCCTGGAAATTGCGCGCGCCGGTAGGTTGGTTGATGGAGTAGACGATCTGCTCGAAACAGTCGGTGATCATTTTGTCTATGGTTCGTTGCCTCCTCGACAGATCCACCACGTCCCCGGAACGCCCGAAATAGTCATCGCCGTACTCCTTGCGGATGAAATAGTCGAGGTACATCAGGAATTCGGGCGTGGCGCAGGCGCCGCTGAGCATGCTCGACACGATGAACACCATATTGATGAACCCGCCGCAGAACGATTTCAGGTTGGTCGGGGGCATGGAGTTGCCGCCGATGGCAAGGGTGCCGTTCAGCAGCCAGGGGTACATGGTGATGCTGGCGCAATAGTTGGCCAGGCTGGTCTCATCGTTTTTATAGATGAAATGCTCGTTCAGCATGCCGATGTATTTGTCGGCGAGCTCTTTGCCGTACATCTCCTTCAGCCGGTCGGTGATCATCTTGCGGTTGAGGTCGATGAAACTCTTTTTGGGCAACTCGCCGATAAGTGTGGCGATGTTTTTCTTCTCCACATTCGCATTGGCGTCAAACTTGCTTCCCGTGGCGGCATTTTGCGCATCACAATAGTTCATCAGGAAGTTCAAGTTGTCGCGGATCTCACGCGTCTCGGCATGCTTTTGCCGGTAGAGCATGTATGCTTTCGCGACGGCAAAATATTTTTCCGCCATCAGCGCCGTTTCCACCTGGTTCTGAATCTCTTCCACGGTCATGCCGTCGGAAATGTGGAGGCGGGAGAGGATCGCGACGAAATCATCTTGGGTTGCGAACGCACCTACCGAGAGAAACGCTTTGGCCACGGCATTTTCTATCTTTTTAATGGAGAAGGGGACCCGTTTTCCGTCCCGTTTCAGGATTTGAATAGCTTGGTTACCCATATTTTAGACATTTAGAGGGTTAGGCTGATGTACCACATGGCTTTTGGAAAAACGGACGATCTGTAAGCCCAACACTCTTATAGCCTTAAGTTCTACAAGCCTGTCAGTCTAAAAAATACGGATAGGTGATATCAATATTTTTGATCGTCTTTTTACCCGAAAGACATCAAAAAGAGTATATGAAACGCACTTGGCAGGTCTTCTGACTTACTCCCGTGTCTGAACGCCTTCCCGTTCCGGCCTATCGGAACAGTGGCTATGGAGATGTTTGTCCGGCACGTAAAAAAGAGCTTACAGCAGCGGGAACTGTTGCCGACTTTCACGGCATTCCCTTTTATTTTATCCATAAAGACGACTATGAATAAAAACCAAATGTTGTCACAAAGATAAATTTACTTTTTCAAAAAACCAATTAAGTTTTCCGAAAAAGTTATCAACAATAGTGTGATATTTTTACATGTAATTGGTTATTAATATTATATGTTTTTTATCGTACAATCAGTATTGGAAAAATGAGGACGGGAGTTCTCCTTTTTGTCCAATAACGGGGGTGAAAGAAGCTGTCGTTTTTCCGCGTGACGGCATCTTGCGCATCCGGCAACACCGGAATAGTGAAAGCCTGGTTGGAACGGATTAAAGCCTCGTCCAATTTACATCCTGCCTGAATGGTGATGATGAAAAGGCTGACACGATTCCGGATATGAAATGGGATGTTTTCATTGTGCTTTGTTTTTTTGGAATGCTTTTCTGATGATTTTAGCCCGTTCCGTCTCTGTTTGGGAACGTTCGGGATATGGATCTCCTCTGAACCAGAATTCCCCGGTTCCTTCCTTATATTCCAAGTCCCATCCGTGCCATTCCCTGAAAGCGTGGTAGCACCACGACCAATTGTTTTTTTCGAAGATGTCGATGACGTCGGTTAGCCATTGTTTTGACGATTCTACCGGAGCCCATCTGACAACGCTGAATTCCCCCACCAATATGGGGACGTTATGTTTTTTCTGAAAAGCCACGACCGGAGCCATCGATTCCTCCATCTTCTCCTTGTTCCATGTGGTGTTTTCATGTACACCTGGATAAGTTTTCCCGATATATTGCTGTGCTTGCTCTCTTGTGGTTACATCGCTTGGAAAATATACTCCCTGATGGGTGAAGGAGTCTTGAGGTTTATAGTAGTGAATGCTGTATATCACACGTTCATCCTCCAACGGTGTCAAATCTTTATATCCTAAAACCTCTCCCCATGGGCCGGGTTCATAAATAATCCACACATCGGAGTCCATTTCGCGGATGGCGGAGATAATCTCCGGGACCATCTCTCGCCACTTGAAAGGGATATGGGCGGTGTTGGGTACTTTCTCTACCGGTTCGTTGTAGAGGTCGTATCCCCAGATGATGTCGTCGTATGAGCTGCCTTTGAATTTTGTGGCTATTTCTTTCCATATCCGGATAAAACCCGGTTTGACTTCGGGATTGTTCCAAAATGTGGGCTGGGATATATCACCTGGATTTTCCACAGGTACCCCATGTAGGTCTATGATGACTTTCATGTTCTTCTCGCGAGCCCATTGAATCCGTTCCGCCAAGATGTCCAGGTAGGCCGGCAAAGCATCCCAAATCCCTCTTTGGTTGATTTGGGCGAATTTATCAGGATGGATGGGGATTCTGATAATATTGGCACCCCATTCGGCAGCGGCGTTCAGGGCATTTCTGTCGAAATCTTTGGCGTCGCTTACCATAAATCCCCTGACCTGTGCGGGAGACACGAGGGTTGTTGGCGGATTGGCGGTTTCCGGTTCGGGCACTTCCCTTTTTTCCCCACAGGAGAAAAAAAGGAATGCCATTGCCAGAACGATACGAAAATTGGTTGTTTTCATTTTAATTGTTATTGAGGACCGTCCCAGAAGCAATATAGCTCAAGTACAGTCATTGAAAATATTACCATCCGGGATTTTGGGTGACCAACGGCATCCGGATGGTTTCACTCAACGCAATGGGTAGTAAATAGTATTTTTCGTCAGCAGTCGGTTCACACCTGACGGATACGATCCTTGTATTTGCCAATGAATCGTCGTCATTCTTCACCCATCTCATGCCTGTTTTTAACCTTGAATTTTCCGGCATGATTTTCCAACGGCGTATATCGTAGAAACGGTTTTCTTCGAAAGCCATCTCCACTCTTCTTTCCCGCCTGATGCGCTCTCGGAATTCGTCTTTTGACAGGCCTGTGGGCAGGTCGGGCATTCCAGCTCTTGTCCTGACTTTATTGGCAGCATTGTAGGCGACATCCGTAGGTCCGTTCGCTTCATTTTCCGCCTCGGCCAATGTCAGGTATAGTTCGCCCATGCGGTATATTCTCCATAATGTTGTGCTTGCGCCGGCCGACCGTTGCGAGGGATCAATATATTTGCGGGTATAATATCCGGTGGGGGAGCGTTGCTTGATGCCGGAGATGCCGTGTATGCCACCGACGAAAGATTCGATATAAATGTCTTCTCCGTCTTTTTTCCCAAAATAAGCTCCGTTGTACCAGATGGATGCATAGAAACGCGGGTCTCGGTCTATATAGGGATTCTGGTCGTCGTATCCGGAAGCCGTATTGATAATGGGTTGGAGATGGTCTGCGTCGTTATATCCCATAATCGGAATGGATCCGTCTTTCATTTCATAGCTGTCGATCAGTTCTTGGGAGGGGCAGATTCCGGATTTTTCGGATGGGAAGGAGGGAATCATGTGCATCAGGTAAGTGATGACGCCGAACCGTCTGTAGGTTTGACTTCCGTATCCCCAGGAGTCGATGGCTTCGAGAATGGTCTCTTTATCGTTTGGATTTTCCGACTTGTCGGGACGCGTGATGAAGTATTCCTCGTATCGCGGATAAAGCATATATCCGTTTGCCTCAAGCGCTATTACAGCTTCTCTTGCGGCTGTCGCCGCAGCCTGCCATTTGGCTTTGTCGTTGGTGGGGTTCCATAGCGGACTTGCGTTGAAAAGCAGGGCGGAAGCCTTGATAAAATGGGCGACCGCTTTCGTCATCCGTCCTTGTTCGGGGCTTGTGGTTGTACGGAACGGAAGATTCGGTTCATTGATTGCGTCATTGCAATCCTTGACGATGAATTGAACAATTTCGTCGAACGACGCCCGTGTCAGGTGCGTAAAATCTGTTTCAATGGTGATATCTCTGTCAATCAGCGGAACGCCTCCGTAATTCTTGATCAGATCAAAATAGTAATGTGCCCGCAGTACTTTTGCTTCTGCAAGGTATTGTCCGCGTCTTGTGGCAACGGGAATGTTCTCCTCGTTGACCCTTTCCAAAAAGACATTCGCCTTACGGATTCCCGCATAGGCAGTACCCCAGAAATCCCGGTCGTTGTATCTCAAAGTCTGGTTTCCTTCCATAAATGGCAGATTGCTGGCGCTATAGTTACCTTGATTCCATTGATGGAGTTGTAACCAGGTATCTTGTGGGGCTTGACTGTCGGTCGCGTCGTCGGTATAGGAAGAAAGAAAGGTGTAATAGTGGTAGCCGTGTCCGTATTTCCGAACATATTCATAGACCGAATTGAGGTATGATTCCGTATAGTCGTTGTTGCTGAAAACGTCGTCGAGCGTCATTCGTCCGTCGGGCGTGATGTCCAACACATCGGAACACCCGCAATACGTGGTCAATGTCAGAACAACCAGAATGGATTTTATGATTGATTTCTTCATGATGTTATGTTTGTAAGATGGTGATTAAAACGTGATATTGGCTCCGAAATTGATGACTTTCAATACGGGATAAGCCGTATTCGATGTGATTTCCGGGTCCCAGTCCTTGAATTTGAGTTTGTCCCAGGTGATTAAATTGTATCCGTTTGTATAGAACCGTACATTTTTCGCATGGATGAGGGCGCTCCATTTCTTCGGCAGGTTATATCCTATTTCCAAGTTTTTCAACCGTACGAACGAGCGGTCCTGGTTGAAGAAAGTGCTGCCTCGCAGCTCACTGGCCGACTGGGCTAAGGATAAAGCGGGGAATAAGATTTCCTCGCCCGATTCAGCCCTCTCGGGAGTCCAGGCTTTCATGTGATAATTCCTGAAATCATACCATTCCCAAGGGCCGTTCCCCCCGAGGCTTCCGCTCACTTGAAAAGCTCCCTGCAATAATCCCGAAATGTCGAAATTTTTATACGTGATGCTAAGGGCTAATCCCCATGTATATTTCGGCACATCTGAATAGCCAACCGGCATCAGGTCTTTGTCGTTGATGATGCCGTCGCTGTTCAGATCCTCGAATTTCAAATCGCCGGGACGGGGTTTGACACCGTCGTATGTGGCGTATGCGTCAATCTCCTCTTGGTCCTTGAAGAATCCGATGGCTTTCAGCCCCCATTGTTGTCCGATGGAATAGCCTGTCTGACGGTATCGGTATGCATAGGTCTCGTCCAATTCCAACTCATCCATGTAGAGGACCTTGTTGTCGTTATAGTTGATATTTCCTTTCGCCACGACAAACAAGTCTTTTGTCAGTGATTTGGTATAAGTGGCTTCAATTTCATATCCTCTGTTTCTGACCCGACCCAGATTAAATGGGGCGATCGTAGAACTGGCAACGCCAATCAGCTGTGGTGTCGATTGCTTGTTGATCAATATGTTGTTTCTTTTCTCATTGAACAGGTCAATCGTCACATTTAGCGATTTGAGTAATCCCACTTCCAATCCCAGGTTTAATTTTTTCGCAGTTTCCCATTTCAAGTTCGGGTTTCCGAAGAAGGTTTCCTGGATGGTGTGGTTGTTTGATATCAATGTGGAATATCCGCCTCCCGTTCTTGTCACATTGTCAAGGTACAGGAAACGGGTGCTTCCCATTTTATCGTTACCGACAAGGCCATAAGACGCCCTTAGCTTCAACTTGTCCATGGTCTTTTTTATTGGGTTGAAGAACGATTCTTCCGAAATGTTCCACGCGGCGGATGCCGAAGGGAAAAATCCATACCTGTTTTTTGGAGCGAATTGTTCGGACCCGTTATATCCGGCGTTGAATTCCAGAATATAGCGGTTGTCGTAGGCATACGACAGTCGTGTCGCTAATCCCTGTACATTGAACGGGAGTGTTTCACTCGCTTTGATCAGTGACTGCTGCTGATAGAGAAATAAGCCGGTAACAGCATGTTTCTCTTCGAAAACGCGGTTGTAGTTTATTTGATACTGTATATCGTAGAATGACTGGAATGTGGCACTTTTGGACACGGAAAGCGGGGTGTTGTCGAAATCGGAACGTATTCTCTGGTATGTGATATAGTCGCGTCCATCCGGACCTTGTTGGTTCGGATCAATCACCTGTTCCCAATATTGGTAGCTCCTGGAGCCTGTCAAATAGTTGATGGATTTTGTATCGAAAGAGGCGATTAATTTGGTAGAGAGACCTTGAACAAATTCACTCAAGTCATACTCCATTCCGAACGAAGCGTTGACGCTGCTTCTCGATTCTTTCAAGTATCCGGATCGGTTGATCTGAGCCCAGGGCGATTCCTGGTAGGCTCCACTTCCGATAAGAACTTCTCCATCCGGAGTCAATGGACCCGGTTGAATGGAAGGCCATCGGGTCAAAATACGCCCGATAATTTCCGACGAACCGATTCTCGGGCCATTTACCGACTCGAAATAACCGGCGGCGTTCAACAACGCCTTGAGTGTCTTTTTTCTGTTCAAAGCCACATCAATATTTGCCCGGAAGTTATACCTGTCCATATAATTCTGCGGATCGTACGTCTTGGGCTCCGGATCGATTTTCCACTGACCACCCTGATGCAGATACCCCACGTTGACGAAGTATCCTACATTGGAGCCTTTCCCGTTTAATGTGAGGTTGTAGCGCGTTTGCGGTACCCATTCGTTCATGAGTTCCTTGATCCAGTTATGATTGCCGTATACTTCGGGCCAGTCGTTTAGCCGGTATCTTTCCAAGGCATACTCGGAATAGGGCGGTTTGTCGTTGATGCCGGGATTGGGATTGTCGTTATGCCAGGCTTGGTTTTTGAGCGTCGCCCAGTCATACGCGTCCAATGAAGTGGGCCACCGGGTGAATGTCTGCCATCCTGTTTCCGCATTCAGACTGATGTCGGGAATCTCGCTTGTGCCTCTTTTGGTCGTTACCAGGATAACCCCGTTGGCTCCGCGGACTCCGAAAAGAGCGGTGGATGAGGCGTCTTTCAGAATCGAAATTGTTTCCACCTCATTCGGGTCGATGGAAGTTAGATCACGTTCGATGCCGTCGACCAAAATCAGCGGATCTTGTCCGTTCATAGTACCCCTTCCTCTCATATACAAATAAGCGGCATCGCGTCCGGGTTCGCCACTGCGCTGAATGGCAATCAACCCTGGCAGACGACCGGTCAGGGTTACCGCCAAATTTGCAGCCGGGCTCTGTTTGATTTCTTTGGTGTTGATGGCTGCCACGGCACCGGTCAAGGTCGCTTTTTTCTGTGTACCGTAGGCAACCACCACCACTTCGTCCAACGATTCGGCATCTTCGAGAAGGGTTATGTCGAATTGATTTCTCCCGGTCGTGTTTATTTCCTGATCTACATATCCGATAAAAGAGACACGGATAACCGCGTTTTCTTCCACCTCTAGGGTGAACCTACCATCGACACCGGTCGCGGTTCCGTTCCCAGCCGATTCTTTTTCAATGACATTGGCTCCAATAATGGGTTCGTTCTTTACATCCCGTACGACCCCTGTGATTGTTTTTCTCGGGGAAGGATTTACGATTCTCTCTTCGACTTTCTTAAGAAAAAGTTCTGTTTCACCAGTGGTCAGATGAAGATATATATTCTCCGCGGCTGTTGAAAAAGTGCAAAGAAAAAGTGAGAATGCCAACAGTTTCATGATTCTTGGAATATTACCACAATGAGCAATAATATGATTTCCATTAAAAAAAATTTTCATAAATTTGTTTGCTTAATAATGTTAATGACTGGTAAATAAATTTTTTCAGCCGGATGATGTGGCCGCATCATTCATCTTTTCATGTTGTTCGATTTTTTATTTCTCCATAGGCATTATTGTTTTTTACTGATGTTAATAATCTGAAAGGAAAAAAGAGGTAAGGTCGTGTTTCTTCACTCCACCGGATTCACGGTTTTAAGGGTGACCGGTCCCAGCAATCCTGATTTAATCAACGGAACTTGGGACCAGGGCAGATAAACCTTGTTTAACCCGGGAATATTGGTCGCATTAATATTTGTATCCACATAATTTCCACCTGTGATCGCATCGCCCGTCAACCTGTTGGACCAAGTGTTGGCTACTTCAACCACCAACGTATTATCCCCCGGCCGGATTATGGCGGTCACATCAAACCAATAAGGTTTTGTCCAGGCAATACCCAGAGACACATCGTTCAAGGTCACACTCCCCACTTTGGACACTTCTCCCAAATCGAGAAATATTTTCTGGCCTTCTTTTTTAAAAGTTGAATTGATGTCGTATTGGAATGTTTTTTTATAAGTGGCCGTTCCGGAATAGTATTTGATCTTCTCGTCTTCACTCTCTGTCCAGGAGGTTAACTCGGGCAAGATGACTTTCTCGGGCGTGTCAAATACTCCGGGAAAGAAAAGTTCCCAGGCACCGTCCACCGCCTGCGTGGCAACTTGGTTCTCAAAGACATACTTTTGATTGCCTTTACTTAATTCAAACACTCCGTCGGTCAACATGTAGGTCCGGTTGCGGTAGGTGAACACCCGACTGTCTGACTGGTTCAAGTTGGTTATCCGATCGTACTTCGCCCGGGGTTCTCCTTTTCTGAACACATAAAAGAGCGCCCCGTAGGGAGGCAGAGACAGGGGTATGCCCACGGAAGCACTATTCAGGCTGTAAATATCCGGAGAATAGGTCTCACCTGATAGGGGATCCCATATTTCGGGAATTTTATTTTGTTGTCGGAAACTCACCTTTTTGTCAACCCACTTGTCTCTTGTGTTTCTGACAAAATAAAAATCCAACCCATCTTTTTGGTAATGGGTATAATCCAAATCGTTAAACTCAAATCCGGGATAGCTTATGTCCGGTTGAACATTCATTTTCCGCAATAAATCCAGAGGAGTTTCATCGGTGATCACAAAACCACTTTTGTTGTTCCTGTCCCATAATCTATCGATAAGTTGTTTTGTTTCGTTATCGTCTCCAACCGATACCCGCGGAGGTTTCTCGCCGATAATTTGTGCGCCCTGCCGCAAGAGGTCTTCGATTTTCTTCAAAACCTCCGGGTGCATTTCTTTTTCCGGCTCCAGATACAACAACTCAAAAACGGCTCCCGAGGGCAATTTGATCTTTTTGTCCTCCACCGTCAGCCGGGTGAAAATCTCCGTGTTGATCACTTCATAGTCATAGCCCGGACCTACAGCAAAACGGCCGTTTTTGTGGCCCGTGAAATTGGGGGTTCTGTCACCGTAATAATAGAGCACATCCGCGTAAAAGTCAGTTTCCTGAAGTATGTAGGAAACCCTTGACAAATAATCGTTAAACGGTTTGGTTTTGGAAAACCAGATATTTTTATCGTTATAGTGTGTGCCCGCGTAATAAACACTTCCTGGTTCTTGCATGTTACCGGAATAATGGGTAAAGCCGTGGAAGACCACCTTGTTCATCCCTTCACAGAAAGCCCTGTCCCCGTAGGGTTTCATATCGGAAGGGGCTTCCTGCCAGTGCTGAAAGGTTGTGAAAGCTTCCTGTTCCACAATTTTTCGCCGGTAGATATGCGCTGCCGCGGAGACCTCCTTGACCATCCGCAACACATCGATGCCGTCTTTGTTAAGCCTGTTGTGATTGATCCAGAATTCCCCTCTGGGAATATCCACGGCGCCCAAAGATTTCAAAGGCTCAACCGGAACGTTATGAAGCGGATAACCCGGACCGCCCGATTCCGAATTGACCTTTAATCCATGGCTGTTGGCGATTTCCTTGGCTTTGCGATAGAAATTATTGATCATGAGTTCCGACAATGTTTTCCGGAAATCGGTTTTAAACCTTTCAGCCAGGGAAGGATGATACAGATCTTCGTTGAAAAGCAAAGGCAGGAATTTATAGATGTCGTAACGGTGCATATCCTTGAAAACAGCCGGCAAGCCGGGTGTCCAGGTCATTCCCCGGGCTTCATAACTCGCTAAATAAAGGCTTTTCAACGAGGATTCCCGAAAATCGGGCACAATGGTTTTGAGCTTTTCAATGACGTGGTCGAAGTGCATCCGGGTGGCGTCGGCATCGAAATGGTCGATAATGGGCCCGGTTGAATTTGGACTGGGCAGCAGCAGCTTTTCCGTTGAGTTGGACGTAATGAAACGGTAAACATCCCAATCGCCTTCCGGAACCTGCCAGTTCAAAGTCTCACTCTGAGGATCAAAAAACCGGGTTACGTCAATAATTTCTGCCGTATCGGCGATCACCTCATTCGAGGGTAAAGCGACAACCGCTATCTCTCTATAATATACCGGTTTCCCGTTGCGATTGAATTTGATTATCGTTTCTTGTCCCCGGTTATCCTTTTGGGGTACTTCGGGAAAAGGCAATTTAATTTTTTGTTGTTTCCTTGTGTCATCTATTTTTGTTTTCGACATATAAATTGCTTTCGACGCAAATTCGGGAGTTACCCAGCTGCCGCCCGCATTCCAGCTGCTTGCCATATTTAGCCCGGCCTCCATCCCGTATTTCTTTGCTTCATCCAACGCGATTTTTATGGCGTGCAGGGATTCCGGACTTAAAAAAGCCGGTCCCGCGGGGGTCACTGTATCGGCGGCATTGACACCTATCTCGAAGATATCAAAACCCGTTATCCCCACATCACGCATCGCTTTTATTTCTTCCTTGATCCTGCCGGCATCAACATGTCCGTTCAACCACCAATAATACACTTTGGGACGCGCATAATCGGGAGGCGCTTCAAACCCTTTTTTCAGGGCATCGTATCTGTTCTGTGACAAAACAAGTTGACTGCCAAACAGGGAACCGAGAACTAAAAACAGGAATGGTAACTTTTTCATGATCCGTTTTGTCTGTTATTGTATGACTACTGGCATTATTGTGAAATTATTACAGATTCGATATTCAGATAATCGGCCACTTTTTTTATTAAACGGGCTTTATGTCCGACTCCCAAGGCAAAATGATGGGTGGGGCCTTCGCTCATCCATCGGTACAAGAAAGTCCTGATATCCGGCTTGAAATATCCCCGGGTGTTTGTGTTTCCCGTCGGCGGTATCGGGCCTTTTACCGATTCCCCTTCAGCGATGACAAACTTGAATTTCCCGTCACAGGTTGAGTTGATGGACAGCATGGTTATGGGCCCTTCTTTGATTTTAAATTCCACACCGGCTCCACATCCCGGTTTGCCGTGATATTTCATCAAACTCCGCAACACGGGTTTCCCTTCGGCGATGGAGATGTTGTGTGGCCCGTCGTGTCCGACCAATACGAACCCTTCATTGAAATCCACCGGATGAAATTCGGCAACACTTCCTCCAATATCCAGTAAATTCATGATCATCATGGCAACCAACGTTTTCAAGTCGGACTCTCCGCACATCGGAAATCCGGATGAGGTGAGCAGCGAATTACCGACTATCAGGTTTGACATTACCAGCTCTTCCGAGCTGTTCGATCTTCCGTTATAGTAATAGGCCAGTCCGTCGATCTGCTTATATTCAATGAATTTCTTTAATGCCACAGCTACCCGGGCGGCGGTTCGCAGGTCTTCTTTTCGTAATTTCATCGAAATAGGGTCGGATAGGGGGTCGGGAGTATCGAAGAACGATAAAATGATATTTGCGGTTGTTTCAATTTCATTTTCCCGGCAATTCACATATTGATCCACAATTTCATTGGCTTCACACTCCACCACATGGCATCCGAAAAAGGATGTCAGCATGGTTATATCGGTATGCATGTCCAGCATGGCATTTATCGGATGGCCGATATGCCCGAAATGAGCTTGTTTCAGCCCTTTGAGGACTCTTGCAATTTGACAATACTCCGCTATTTTTCTGTCGGCCTCTGGGTCGTCGCGCAGTGTGCCGATTATCACCTCGGGAATTCTTTTCCCCATCCTTGCGGCGACACCGGTAAATTCGGGCAAGGAGCATATGTCGTCGTTGGCAAGCTGCATATAGGTAGAGGCTTTTGAATAATCCAGCGCTTTTCTCGGCTGCAAAGCAACCAATATTATGGGCACATCGACAGCCCTCACGATAACACCGAATGTGCCTGAAGTGGCATAAGTGAGCATATTGCAAAAGAGTATATCGAGATTGGCGGCTTGCATCTTCAACACGGTTCCGTATGCCTTGGAAGGATTGTCAACCATTCCAAAATCAATGACTTTCACCGATTTCCGGGGTACTTTATCCATGATAACCCGATGTTTTTCCATCAACTCTTCCAACAATCCCGGAAATTGCTCCCAATAGAAATCATAACCTACTCCGAAAAAACCGACATGGAGTTCCCCGTTTAATTTGGAAGAGAAAAATTTGTCACCTTCATTCATCTCCTTAGTCTTATTAATTGTGAATCGATTTTATGCTGGGAATAGCTGACGTGAATATGATGAATGCCACGGAATACATTACTCCGGCATAAATCCACAGCGGATTGTAGGAAAATCTGCATATTATTACCCCCATGAACGGATTCACAATGAGGGAAGATAAAGCTCCGGCAGTACCCGAGAGTCCCACTACGCTGGAACTTGAATTTTTGCCGAAGATATCCCCGATGGAGGTAATGTAATTGGTAATCCACAAGCCGTGTGCAAAAAATGCCAGGCTTAACAGCAGGATAATCACTCCCACGGAATCCGCATATCTCACAAAAATGGCTGCCGCGGTAAGCAGTGCTGCAAATCCCATCACCGTTTTTCTGGAAAAATTGAGATCCCCGGTTTTTTTCAAAACGATATCCGAAACGAACCCTCCGAAAATATTGGAGACCCCCAACGCTAAATAGGGTATCCAGAATAAGTTCCCGATTATTTCCAAAGAGACGCCGCGGGTTTCGTTCAGAAATTTGGGTATCCAGAACATGTAAAAATAAATGATGGGATCGAGCAAAAACCGGATCAGGATAAAGATGCCGGCCTCTTTCGATTTCAGTAAATTCAACAATTGGTTTCTTAAAGGCGGCATATCAGTCCTATTGTTGCGCGACTCTTTATTTGTGCCGGAATTCCCCGGCTTTACCTTGGGGAACGATAACCAGATCAAGGTCCAGATTATACCTGCCCCTCCCACAACAAAAAAAACGCCGCGCCAACCGACACTGTCCATTAAAGCTACCGTTAACGGCGGGGCAATTACCGCACCGAAAGCCGAACCGCCAATGGCCAATCCGTTTGCCAAGGCCCTGTTTTTCCTGGGCACCCATTCTACAACCGCTTTAATTACTCCGGGGAAAGCCCCTCCTTCTCCAACCCCCAGAATAAACCGCAACAGCGCAAACTCATATAAGTTGTCGGCAAGACCGTGCATAAAAGTAGCCGCCGACCACAATGCGACTGAAAACGCCAATCCTTTTCGACTTCCGAAACGGTCGATCAGGATACCGCCCAACGTGAACATGATGGCATAACCAACCAGAAAAGAGGTGTTGATAATTCCGTAGCCGGTATCGTTGATGCTTAACTCGCGCTTAATCTTAAGGATGGATATGGAAAGGACTTGCCTGTCCAGAAAACTTAGCCCTGTTGCCAAAGCACACATCAGGATAACCATCCAAATTATTTTCATGTGTTTGTGCCTCATATAAAAATCCTAACGCACTAAGTTTAGGATGCAAATATAAAAAACTTTTTCAAAAAAAAGTTTTTTTGTATTATTTTTGTTTGAAACTTTCAAAAATTTATGGACAGGATACCTAAATATATTGCGATCAGCAATGAGGTAATTTCCCAAATCGAGTCCGGGAAATTGCAGCCCGGGGATAAAATGTCTTCGGAAAATGAGTTGATAGCCAACTATGGGATAAGTAACACTACCGCACGTAAAGTGCTTTCATATATTGAAAGCCATGGATGGGTGAAGAAAATAAAAGGCAAGGGTACCTTTGTGATTAACCGGTCGAAGGATATGCACCTTAACCGCATCCTGGGATCGTTTGATGCGATGAAAGAAAGTTTTAGGAATAATTTGATAAAGGAAGGCTTAACGCCCAAAGATATCTTACTTGAAAAGACAGTACTGAACGATGGCATCTCGGTAAACATAAACAACAAGAACTACGTTATTGAAGGCAAGGTTTTGAAACTGCATCGCCTGAGATATGCCAATGACATACTCATGAAAGACGAAATCAAGTACATTTCAATGAATATCTGCCCTGATATCCATATTATTGAAATGAAGGATTCATTGATAAACCTGTATGAGAAAGTGTATAAAGTCAAACTAAAGGATATCCAAAGAACCATCACGACAAAAATTGTGTATGGTGATGACCAAGACAACTATTTTAGAAATGAGAGCCCCTTGTCGGTTTTTATTCTCGGAAGCGTTGCTTCAAACGACAAGTCCGAGACGATTGAGATAGAATACTCGTTATACAGGGGCGACAAATACAGTTTTACCATCCATACGAAACCCGACCTGATAGGATAGCACACCGCATCTTTGGCAGCGTCAATTGGTTGTTGCAGCCTGAATAATTGGAATGCCCGCTCTGGCGGACAGCGGTTGTGTCATATCACATTCATCAGTCATGTTTTCCACCTCACAGCGGAATGTTCCCGTGCTTTTTGGGTGGGTTGTTCTCCGTTTTGTTGGCCGTCATTTCCAGTGCCTGGATCAATTTGAACCGGGTATTTTTCGGCAGGATGATCTCATCGATATATCCTTTTTCCGCGGCCCGGTAAGGATTGGCAAACAGTTGCTCGTATTCGCTCAGCGCTTTCTGCCGTTCCGTCTCGTGGGATGAACGATGCAGGATATTCACCGCCCCTGCCGCTCCCATTACCGCAATCTCGGCATTCGGATAGGCTAAGTTCACATCTGCTCCCGACTCTTTGGATGCCATGACAACATACGCGCCCCCATATGCTTTACGCGTTATAAGGGTGATCTTCGGGACGGTCGCTTCCACATAGGCAAACACGATCTTGGCTCCGTGACGGATAATACCGTTATGCTCCTGGTCACGCCCGGGAAGAAATCCCGGCACATCCTCGAAAGTAATGATGGGGATGTCGAAACAGTCGCAGAAACGGATGAACCGTGCCGCTTTGTCCGACGCGTCGATATCGAGCACGCCCGCCAGATAAGCCGGTTGATTAGCCACAATCCCTACTGTGCGGCCCCCCATGCGGGCGAATCCTATCACGATATTTTGCGCGAATTGCGACATGGTCTCGAAGAAGTAATGTTCGTCCACCACCTCTTCAATGAGTTTCTTCATGTCATAAGGAATATTGGGATCGTCGGGAATCAGCGTCTGCAATTTGGGCGATTCTCGATAGATACTGTCGTTTGTGGCCACTACGGGAGGATCCTCCATATTGTTGGAAGGAAGAAAACTCAGCAATTCACGCATCATCATGAGCGTTTCTTCCTCGTCCTTGCCCACAAAATGGGCCACCCCGCTCTTGGATGCGTGGGTGGTTGCCCCGCCCAGCTCTTCCTTGGTCAGTTCCTCATGCGTGACTGTTTTCACCACATCAGGGCCGGTGACAAACATATAGCTTTTCTCTTTCACCATAAAGATGAAGTCGGTAAGCGCCGGGGAATAGCAGGCCCCGCCGGCGCAAGGGCCCAGGATAGCGGAAATCTGGGGCACAACCCCTGAAGCTTTGATATTCTGGTAAAAAATATCGGAGTAGCCGCTGAGGGCCATCACTCCTTCCTGGATGCGCGCACCGCCCGAATCGTTCAGGGCAATGATCGGCGCCCCGTTTTTCATTGCCAGCTTCTGTACCTTTACAATCTTATTGGCGTTGGTACGGCTCAGCGAACCGCCGTATACCGTGAAATCGTAAGCATAGACATACACCAGCCGGCCGTCTATCTTTCCATAACCGGCCACTACGCCGTCGCCGGGAATACGGTTGTTCTGCATGCCATAGTGGCCGCATTCGTGAAGTATGAATTTGTCTATCTCCACAAAAGTGCTGTCATCCAGCAACATATCGATCCTCTCACGCGCGGTCTGTTTTCCGGATTGCTTTTGTTTCGCGATGGCTTTCTCTCCGCCGCCGGCTTCGGCAGCCCTGTTTTTTTCTTCGAAAGCCTGATATATTTCCTGTAGTGCCATTGCTGTGATTTTAATTGCCTTTAATGGGTCTTGAAAGATATGAGTAACTGATCGCGGACCACGGAATCGCCCTCCTCCGCGTGGATCTTATCCACAATGGCGTTCTGGGCCGCCGTATAAGTGCTCTGCATCTTCATGGCTTCCACCACGATGAGGGGATCGCCCCGTTTTACTTCCATACCTTCGGAAACCATTATTTTTATGATCTTTCCCGGCATAGGGGAGGTAATGGTTTCCTGTGCTTCTTCGGGAGTGGATTGACGTCCCCTGATATATTTTTTCTGCGGATTCGACAATTCGATGTCGAAGTAACGAAAATTGGTGGTGATGGTATATTTTCCTTCCGAATGGCGCACCGATTCGGCGTTGTAGGAACGTCCTTCGTGAAGAATGGAACAGAATCCGCTCTCCGGCATTACCACATCGATATCATATATTTTTCCGTCCACTGAGATTTCGACCCTGTTTCCCTCTTTGGATATCAGCTCCACCTCGCATCTCCTGTTGCCTATT
Source organism: Proteiniphilum sp. X52 (assembly GCF_003712195.1). Taxonomy (GTDB): domain Bacteria; phylum Bacteroidota; class Bacteroidia; order Bacteroidales; family Dysgonomonadaceae; genus Proteiniphilum. Next base: position 71,655 of record NZ_RDSD01000013.1, read on the forward strand.
TTAGCTTTCATTCAATATTTAATATTCAATATTTCAGATTCCAGATTCCAATCATTAAAACATTCTGTTTTCAACTCAGTTTCAATCCAAATGGTTATTTTTCACATTGGCGGGGGATTATATCCTCAAAACTCCTTTTTGTTTACCGAACGCGCGCCAGCGGCTTATGGGAAGATTATCGGCCGGCGATGATGAAGGTGCGTCATTGCTGTTCACTATATGGTCTATATAGGCCGCGATGATGGCCATGTCTTCTATTTCGTTGTCATTCGCGGCACTTTCCCGCAGTTTCTTGCTGTTGTCTTCGATAAAATGGGTGGTGTAATTTCCTTTTACGAAATCACGGGTGTCCATAATGCGGCGAAGGTAATCGATATTGGTCTTTACCCCTGTGATCTTATATTCGTATAACACGCGGCGCATCCGTTCCAGCGCATAGATGCGGCTGGTTGCCCACACAATCAGTTTACCGAGCATCGAGTCGTAATAGACCGGGATTTCGTATCCATCGTAAATAAAACTGTCCACCCGCACACCTATGCCTTCGGGTGTTTGAATATGCCGGATAATACCGGGCGAGGGTGCGAAGTTATTTTCGGGATCTTCAGCGCATATGCGGCATTCGATGGCATGACCGCGTTGATGTAGGTGCTTCTGGCGTAAACGCAGTTTTTTTCCGTTGGCAATATGTATCTGTTCTTTTACCAGGTCGACACCCAGCACCTCTTCAGTAACAGGATGTTCCACCTGAAGGCGGGTATTCATCTCCAGGAAATAGAAGTTCATATCGCCATCCACCAGAAATTCTATTGTGCCGGCCCCGACATAGCCGACAGACTTGGCCGCCTTGACGGCGATGGCCCCCATGGCCTGGCGGGTCTTGTCATCGATAAAAGGGGAGGGGCTTTCCTCCACGATCTTCTGGTGGCGGCGCTGTACCGAGCATTCACGGTCGAACAGATGAATCACATTTCCGTGGGCGTCACCCAGGAACTGTATTTCGATATGGTGGGGCGATTCGATATATTTTTCGATATATATCGAGTCGTTCCCGAATGAGGCCCTTGCTTCCGACTTTGCGGCTTGGTAGGCCTCGTGCAATTGTTTTTCTTCATAGACCAGACGCATACCTTTACCGCCGCCTCCGGCCGTTGCTTTAATAATCACCGGAAGTCCTATCCTGCGGCAGACACGGAACAGGTCTCTTGGCTTCAGGTCTTCCGATGTGCCGGGTACCACAGGCACCTTGGCTTTTATCATCTGCCGGCGAGCCGATATCTTATCGCCCATGGCTTCGATGCTTTCTGCCGACGGGCCAATGAAAATAATACCCTCTTCCTTGCAACGACGTGCAAAACCGGCGTTTTCACTCAGAAACCCGTATCCGGGATGAATAGCGTCTGCTTTGAATTGTTTCGCGGCTGTGATGATTTTTTCGGCATTCAGATAGCTCTCCCGGGAGGAGGCCAGACCGATACATACCGCTTCGTCGGCATAAGAGACGTGCCTCGAGGTGCGGTCGGCCTCGGAATAGACGGCCACTGTGCGGATACCCATCTCTTTGCATGTGCGCATCACACGCACAGCAATTTCGCCCCGATTTGCAATTAGAATTTTTTGTATCATCGTTGAAAAATGGATTTATACTTTATATACCTCTTTCAGAGTCAAGACTTTTGGAGTCAAAAACTGATAGAATCAAGAAAAAGGACTACACTAATGGCTAATTTGTGAATGCACGTGATTGAATTTCCAATCATCACTTCCCGATTAATCGGGACCGGTCCCCGAAGGATCGGGGCAAGTTATCCCGACTTGCCGGGAGCGTTAAGCAGTAAATCGTCACATCCATCAAATTCCCGACTCTTGATTCTCACGTTCATTTCTAAAGGGGGTATAATTTCAAACAAATTTCCGGCATATTTGTTCTCGATGACCACACTTCCAATTGTTTTGCAATAACAGATTGTTTTTTGATGTCCGGAATATTGCGACCCCGAATTCAGCACGATCACCACGAATGATGATGTGCTCTCCTTTATTCCGGGGATATATCGATAGAAGTGTGTGGGGGGGGCTGGTAAAAGAAAACGGTGACCGGAAAGCACAGTAGATGCCAAAAACGAAAGTCAAAACGGTGATAAGCAATATCTCATACTATCCTGACGATCCTCATTTATTATGATTTTTTAGCTGAAAATTCCCTCTTTTTGGCGATTGACGGCACGGTCGATGTGTCGTAATTTTGCGGGTAAAAACGATATAATGACTTTTTCATTTTTTCATAATTTCTATTTTTTCAAGTGAAAGCGTGGCGGTTCCGCCGGGATTGCCCCGCTTTTTTTCTGAACAACCCAACTCCCGCACACTTGACAATTAAATAACGCCAACACCACAATGAACAGAAAATTACTCACACTGCTGATGGCTTTGACGACAGGCTGCCTGCTGATGGGCCAGCCGCCGGCAGGACGCCTGTCGGGCATTGTGATCGACGCCTCAGGCGAGGAGCCGCTGCCCGGCGCGACCGTTTTCATAGAGGAAACCGGGCAGGGAACGGCCGCCGACCGCAACGGAGAGTTCTCCCTTGCCGCGCTCAAAGCCGGAAGTTACACCCTTGTAGTTTCATATATGGGCTACCACGCGCAGACCGAAAAGATAACCCTCCGTGCGGGCGAGGCAAAGCGCATGACCATCCGCCTCCGCCCTGAAGCCAAATCGCTGGGCGAAGTGGTTGTCACCGCTAAAAGCGAGGCCCGGCAACTGCGCGAGCAGGCCATGCCCATATCCGTCATTTCCATGAATCAGTTGCAGGGCACGGTCAACAGCATTACCGACATCCTGGCCAAGACCGTGGGCGTCACCCTGCGCGCTTCGGGCGGGGTGGGCGGGGCATCCCGCGTTTCGGTGCGCGGCTTGGAAGGCAAACGCATCGGATTCTTTATCGATGAGACACCGATGAACGACAATACCGATTTTGTCGATGTCAATGACATCCCGATTGACATGATAGACCGCATCGAGATATACAAGGGAGTGGTACCCGCCAAATTCGGAGGCTCTTCCATGGGGGGCGCCGTCAATATCGTCATCAAGGAATACCCCAGCAGGTATGCCGACGTGAGTTACTCGCTCGAGTCGTTCAACACGCACAAGGCCCAACTGGTGACCAAACGGAACCTGAAGCAGAAAGGACTCATTTTCGGGGCGGGCGGCGGATATACCTATTCCGACAACGATTACGTGATGGAGTCGCCCTACATCAGCGGGCTGAAGATAAAACGCAACCACGACCGGTACGAGAAATGGTTGCTGGGCGGCTCTTTAAAGGCGCGCAAATGGTGGTTCGACGAAGTGGAATTCGAACCCGTGTTCATAGACACCCGCCGCCAGATACAGGGCGTGGAGACCGATATCCGGAAAGCCGAGACAAGGTCGCGCGCCTACGTGCTTGCCAACAAGCTGGAGAAAACGGATTTCCTGGCCCCGGGCCTCGATTTCGAGATGTCCGCCAGTGTGGCCTACACGCTCTACAGCCTCGTGGACACGGCTAAACAGTGGCACGACTGGCAGGGCAACGCCTATCCCTCGCCCTCGCTCCATGGCGGCGAGCTGGGCAACCGCTTCGCGTCAAACTCCAACGACAAGAAATTCGTGTTGATGCACAAGCTGAACCTCGAATACCTGCTCAACAAACAACATTCGCTGAACTTCAACTCGTTCTTCACCCTTGCCAACGGCTATCCGAAAGACCATACGCGCGACCTCAGCCTGGGCAAACAGACCCTGTTCGATTCGCGGATGCGCAGTTGGGTGGGCGGACTGACCTACGACTTCCGCACCCGCGACGACAAGTTGCTGAACTCGCTCACGGCCCGCTACTATGTCTACGCGATGAACACCCGCAAGGGCGACATCTACGGCGGTCCCGTGCGGGACATCGACGTGAGCAAGCATGATTTCGGGGTGAGCAACGCCTTTCGATACCGCTTTCTGCCCGATTTGATGGGAAAATTCTCCGCCGGCTACGATGTGCGGATTCCGTCAGACGTCGAGTTGCTGGGCGACGGTTATTCCATCACGCCCGCCGAGTCGCTTATGCCCGAACGCAACACCAGCGTCAATATCGGGCTGCTATACGACCTGTCGGGCAAAAAAAGCAGCAACTTGCAGCTCGAGGTGAACGCTTTTTACATGTATCTGAAAGACATGATACGCTTTACCAAAGGTTTTATCGGCGCCCAATACCAGAACTTCGGGCAGATGCGCACGCTGGGGGTCGAAGCCGAAGTGAAGGCCGACATGTTCCCCTTCCTCTACGGCTATGTGAATGCCACGTACCAGGATTTGAGGGATGTGCGCCCGTTTGAGGAAAACAGCACCGTCCCCAATCCCACCAAAGGCAAGCGGATGCCCAACATACCCTACCTGCTGGCCAATGCCGGACTGGAATTCCATAAAGAGAACCTCTTCGGCGGGCACGGCCAAAACACCCGCGTTTTTGCCGACTGCTCGTTTATCGAAGAATATCTCTACGATTTCGAAATGACAAGCAACCAGCGGCGCATCCCGCGCAGCACGACCATCGACCTGGGTTTTGAGCACAGTTTCCTGGACAGCCGGCTGTTTGTCTCCGGAAAAATCAAGAACCTGACCGATGCCCGCGTGCTGTCGGAATTCAACCGCCCGTTACCCGGACGCAGCCTGGGCGTGAAACTGAGGTATGTTTTCAGATGAGATGAATGGGGCCGCCCCGGCGGCACCGATGTAGGAATGCAGGAATCAGACAACACCATAAACAAACAAAACGATGAATAAAAAAATGATACTGGCAGCTTGCTTAGCTGCGTGTGTGATGACCGGTTGCGAGAAAGAAAACGGCAAACCGGTCCCCAAGGGAGGTACGGGCAAGTTCCTCATCGGGACGACGGTCAAAAACCCCGATGGGATGAGCGGATCCTCCTATTTCCAGCTTCTTCCCTCCTTGTCGGGGAGTGTGGATAACTCCAACGCCATACAGGTCGGGTTTGCTTCTCCCATCGAGGTAATCGGCAACGACATATTTGTCCTGTCAAGCATGGGGAAAGACGCCACCCACCAGGCCATAAAATACACTTACCGCCCCGGGCAGACGCTGGAGACCCCCGTGACGCTCGGCCTGCCGCCCAATTCGATGGCCGGCAGCGTTGTCCGGGTGGACGACCGCAAAGCGTATATTCCCCTCTACACGATAGGAAGGGTGTGGATTATCAACCCGCAGACCATGCAAAAGACGGGTGAGATAGACCTTACCTCTCATGCCCACCGCGATGCAAGTCCCGAGCCGGCTTACGGCCTTGTCCGCGACGGATATTACTTCCTGCCTTTGGACCAGATAAACGAACAATACATGCCGTATGACGATTACCAGCAGGTGGACGTGGCCGTCATCGACACAAAGACCGACAAGGTGGTGAAAATCGCTTCCGAGAAAACCACTGGGCTTACTTTCCCCACCCGCCCGATGCTTAAAAACATGATTTTCACCGATGAGCAGAACGACCTCTATATGGCATGCACCGGTTATTTCGGATTCTCACCGGACAACAAGAAAAACGGTTTTGTATGCATCCCGGCCGGAAAAGACGAGTTCGACGCCTCCAAATCGTGGGATATTTCGGAAACGGTCATCGAAGGCACCGCCCCCGCGAACTACAAATCCGCGTCGGTGTATAACTGCAAGTACCTTGGCAATGGCAAGGTTGCCGCATACGTATGCATTGCGGAACTGACCGACCCGAATAATATGTACACCGCCCGCAATACGATGGCGGTACTTGTCGACCTGAAGGCAAAGACAATCCGGAAAATTGACGGTATTCCTCTCACCGACGGGCACAGCGTGTTTATCGACACCTATAAAAACCGGGTCGTCTTCGGCGCGTATGGCGATAGCAAGGTGGGGTTCTTTACCTGCAATTCCGACGGAAGCAATGTCCAACACATCCTTGCCACCGCCGGCAATCCGGTGTTCATGCACGCGTTTGAATGATGGAGCGCCCGCCCGTGCAAGCGCCGCTTGAAGCCGGTTGGTGAGGAAACGCGATGGCCTCCGGCGCTGCCGGGATGAAAAGAATGGATGACGGTTTTTACAGGACACCGATGACAAATTGAATACAAAAACGATTTCAAAAGGGATATGAGCATAAAACAAATCAACCGATGGTTTACCCGCATGGGCGAACGGGTTATAAGAAGGCGCTGGTGGGTGATTGCCGCCTTCACCGCCCTGTTTGCCGCAGGTTTTTACGGCTTGCAGTGGATGAATGTCAACGACTCGTGGGACAGTTACTTCCTCGAAAACGACCCGATGCGGATGAAAACGGACGACTGGTTCGGAGGAAACGAAGGATTGTTCGGTGTTTACAAAAACAATTCGGAGCTATGGATAAAGGCCAAATACAGTTTTTAAATATCATCAAGATGACAATAAACAAGTACACGCCCATTCACAAAATCACGACTGCCTATCCGCAGTTGATACCCCTGCTGATTAAAAGGAACAACCGGTTCGGTTGTTTGAACAAGCCCGTGTCACCCTGGTCGCCGGGCTATCTCGCCACCGTGGGGAATATTGCCGCCGCGGCGGGAGAAAAGGAGGAGGAGCTGGTCGCTTTCCTGGAAGAGGAAATAAAGCGAATTGAGATACAGTACAGGTATTGAGGGATAATACCCGCATTGAAACATATATGACTTCCCATGCACACACATTCACAACATTGCGCCCATCACCGCCACGGCCATGCCGGGGCACATGGGAAAAAACTGCTATGGGTGACCCTGCTCAACTTTATGATCACCCTGGCGGAAATCGCGGGCGGGCTGCTTTCCAACAGCCTCTCGCTGCTCTCCGACGCCGCGCATAACCTGGGCGATTCGCTGGCGCTCTTTTTTGCCTGGATCGCCAACAGGTTGGGCAACAAAAAGGCGGACAGGAAACGCACCTTCGGTTATAAGCGCGTGGAGATACTTACGGCTTTCCTCAACGCATTGACACTTATTGTGATATGCCTCTTCCTCTTCGCGGAGGCATACCACCGCCTCATGGAGCCCGAACCCGTTAAGGGCGCTTTGATGCTGGCCGTGGCGGTCATAGGCCTGACGGCCAACTGGGTGTCGGTGCTGATCCTGCAAAAGGAGAAGGACCGCAACATAAACGTCAAGGCGGCCTACCTGCACCTGATGGGCGACACCCTCTCCTCGGTCGCCGTCATCGTGGGCGGGGCGGCCATCTGGCTCTGGGGAATTGTATGGCTCGACCCTGTAATCACGGTGCTGGTGGGTGTTTACATTATCTACCATACCTGGTCGGTGCTCAAACAGGCCATTGACATACTGATGCAGGGAACGCCCCCGCATGTCGACATAGACCGCCTGGTAGCCGAAATCGGCAATATCCCCCATGTGCGCGACATTCACCACCTGCACCTGTGGCAGCTGAACGACGACCAGGTGCATTTCGAGGCGCATGTCAACACGGCCGAAAATATAGACATGGTGCAGGCAACGGAGATGCGCGGGCAGATAGAAGCCTGCCTGCGGAGCCACGGCATCGGCCATTCCGTCCTGCAAATAGGTTACAACTGCTGCGAGGGCCATCAACAGCTGATCGTGGATGAAAACAGGAATTAAGGAATATGAACAAAACACTCAGAAAATTCAACGTTTACATGGGCAACCGCAAAGTCCTGTTGCCCCTGTCGCTCGTGATGTCGGCGTTAAACGGCATAGTATCCCTGCTGCCCTACCTTTTCGTGTGGCTAATCGTACGGACCCTGTTGGAGACGGGAGGCATCGCCCGCGACACGCCGGTGAACACCTACTCGTGGGCGGCGGTGGCCGCCGCCATAACCTCGCTGCTGGTTTACTTCGTCTCGCTGATGCTGTCGCACCTGGCGGCCTTCCGCGTGGAAACCAATCTGCGCCGTTCGGCCATGCGGAAAATACTGGCCCTGCCGCTCGGCTTTTTCGACAGCAACACCAGCGGCCGCATGCGTAAAATCATCGATGAGGACGCTTCCAGCACGCACACGTTCCTCGCGCATATCTTGCCCGATTTGGCGGCGAGCATCGTTTCGCCCCTGACTGTCATCGTGCTGATTTTTATTTTCAACTGGCCATTGGGCGTCGCTTGCCTTGTCCCCCTCGTCTCGGCAGCCGTGCTGATGGGATACATGATGGATCCCAAACACAACGATTTCCGAAAGCTTTACATGGACGCGCAGGAACGGATGAGCGCCGAAGCCGTGGAATACGTTCGCGGGATACCGGTGGTGAAGGTCTTCCAGCAAACCGTGTTCTCCTTTAAACGTTTCTTCGACAGCATCATCACCTACAAGGACCTGGTGACGAAATATACGCTCGCGTGGCAAAGGCCCATGTCGCTCTATACCGCACTTATACACGGGTTTGCTTATTTTCTGGTTCCGGTGGCCATCCTGCTTGCCGGGCGCGCGGGCAGTCACGCCCCCATCATTGCCGACATGTTCCTGTATGTGCTGATAACCCCCGTCATCGCCACCAACATCATGAAAATAATGTACCTCAATCAAAACCTCTACCTTGCCGACGAAGCCATCACGCGCATCGAGAAGCTGACCGACGCCGATCTGCTGCCCGTGGCCGCGAACCCCGGGACCCTGTCGGATTACGGCATCGATTTTGAGGATGTGGTGTTCGCATACCCCGGCACCCGGCAAAACGCGGTGGACCACGTGAGTTTTTCCGTTCCCCGGGGGAAAATGTATGCGTTGGTGGGCCCGTCGGGTGGCGGAAAAACAACCCTTGCCCGCCTTGTCCCCCGCTTCTGGGATGTGACGGGCGGAAGCGTGAGGATAGGCGGTGTCGATGTCCGTCACATCGCCCAGGAAGAGCTGATGCGTAACATTTCGTTCGTTTTCCAGCACACCAAACTCTTTAAAACCACCCTGTCGGAAAATATCAGGTACGGCAATCCCCTGGCTTCGGACCAGGACGTGCAACGGGCTATCGACCTGTCGCGGAGCCGCGAGATTATCGACCGCCTGCCGCAAGGCCTTCACACGAAGATCGGCGCCGGGGGCACCTACCTTTCGGGGGGCGAGCAACAGCGCATAGTGCTGGCAAGGGCCCTCCTCAAGGATGCCCCCATCGTGATACTCGACGAAGCCACCGCCTTTGCCGACCCCGAAAACGAACACCTCATCCAGCAGGCGCTGCGCGAGCTGATGAAAGGAAAAACAGTGCTGATGATAGCCCACCGCCTTACCAGCACACAACAGGCCGACTCTATCCTGGTCATTGAAGATGGGAAAATCGCGGAACAGGGCACGCACGAGGAGTTGCTGAGCCGGAACGGCACTTACAACAGAATGTGGAAAGAATATCAGAAATCGGTAGAATGGACGGTATGAGTCTTCCGTCTTTCGAATCAAAAACTCAACATCATGACACTCAACAAATACTTCCAAAGCCGTTTCGTCCTTTCGGAAAAAGGGGCCCGATCATTTATGGGCGGAATTCTCTTCACCGTGCTGCTCAACATCGCGCTGATGCTCCCCGCCCTGTACATCTTCCTGTTCCTCACGGATTACCTGCAACCCGCCATCGACCCGGGAAGCACCGCCACAAACGGGTTCTGGTATTACGTGCTGATAGCCGCGGTGTTCCTGGTCATCGCTTTTACCATCGCGATGTTTCAATACACCCACACCTATACCAACGTCTACACGGAAAGCGCCAACCGCCGCATAGGCATGGCCGAGAAGCTGCGCAAACTGCCGTTGGCGTTTTTCGGGGAAAAGAACCTGTCGGATCTGACCTCCACCGTCATGGAGGACAATTCCATGATCGAGCAGTTGTTCTCGCACGCCGTGCCGCAGTTGTTTGCCTCCGTGATCAGCATCCTGCTCATCGCCGCGGGATTGTTCTTTTACGACTGGCAGCTGTCGCTCGCTTTGTTCTGGGTGGTGCCGGTGGCCACGGCGATAATTTTCGCTGGCAAGAAGCTCCTGGACAACGCCAACCTCAAGTTTTACAAGGTGAAACGGGGCATTACCGAGCAAATCCAGGAGGGATTGGAGAATGTTCAGGAAATCAAATCGTACCACAACGAACAGGCTTACCTGCGCGGTTTCGACGAAAACCTGAAAGTATACGAGAAAACGCTTCTGCGGGGTGAGTTAATTGGCGGGGCGCTTGTCAACACGTCGTATATCGTCTTGAAACTGGGGTTGGCGTCGGTCATCCTCACGGGCGCCTACCTGCTTTCGGCCGGCGGCATCACCCTGTTCACCTACCTTGTCTTCCTGATGATAGCCGCCAGCATCTACAATCCGGTAATGGATGTGTTCAACAACATCGCCGTGCTTACGTTGCTGGACGTGCGCATCAACCGCATGCGCGAAATGGAGCAAATGCCCGCGCAGCAGGGAAAAACCGAATGCGAAGTGGAGAATTACGATATTGTTTTCCAGGACGTGTGTTTCGCGTACGAGGAAGGCAAACAAGTGCTGCGGGACGTCTCTTTCACTGCCCGGCAGGGGGAGGTGACGGCGCTGGTGGGCCCCTCGGGAGGAGGCAAAAGCACCTCCGCCAAGCTTGCCGCCCGCTTTTGGGATATCGACAGCGGCAAAATCACCCTCGGCGGACAGGATATCTCTGAAATCGACCCCGAGGCATTGCTCAAAAACTATGCGGTGGTCTTTCAGGACGTGATGCTGTTCAACGCCAGCGTGGCCGACAATATCCGGATCGGCAGACCCAAGGCCTCCGACGGGGAGGTGCGCCGCGTGGCCCGGCTGGCCCGGTGCGACGAGTTTGTCGGGCGCCTGCCGCAGGGGTACGACACCCTTATCGGTGAGAACGGCGCCGCCATCTCCGGCGGTGAACGCCAGCGCATATCCATTGCCCGCGCCCTGCTCAAGGACGCCCCCGTCGTGCTGTTGGATGAGGCCACGGCGAGCCTCGACGTGGAGAACGAAACCCGGATACAGGCCGCCATCTCGGAGTTGGTGAAGGACAAAACCGTGCTGATCATCGCCCACCGGATGCGCACCGTGGCCAGAGCCCATAAAATCGTGGTGATCAAGGACGGCGCCGTGGCCGAGCAGGGCAGCCCCGCCGTCCTGATGGAACAGGGCGGCGAGTTCGCCCGCATGGTGGAACGGCAGCGCGCTGTTACTCCAGATTAACGGTTATGTCGTCTATGGCGTAATACGCCGGAAGGGAAAATCCGTAGCCGTTGTCGGTTCCTCCCGTCATGTTGATTTTCAACTTCACCACCTTTCCCAAAGCCGATAAATCCCATTTCGTCCATCGGGTGATGAGTTTATTCACGGTGGCAAAAGTCATGGTTACCGTGCCTGTCTCGTTGTCATCGGCATCGTATCCGGTGGCATGCAGTATCACATCTTCTCCCTCGCCCAATGCCGGCGACAACGAATTCCCGTTAGCCGCCACATTCAGGAAGTAGCAGGTGGAGTTTACGTAGCAACTCTCGATGGTACGTGCTTTTCCGTCGGAAAAACTAAATATGGGACGTCCGTCATCCGGCATGTATGGATTACCTGTTTCCTGATAACCAAAAGTTGTGATAAAATGATTAGAACCATTATTGCCTCCGCCCGCGGTGGCATCGTCGTGGGTGGGATGATATACGTATAAATCATGCAAGTAGTCGCCGAAAGCGATGTTGTTTTTCGAATTATACGGAGACAATATCCACGGATACCCCGATCCCCAACTGAGGGTTGGCTGTAACGTAGTCAATTTTGTAACAGGATCCACCCACGGGTAGGGATTATCAGGATGGGGACTGCCTCCCCAGGAAGGCACCACCACACTTTGCGTAGCTTTTCCTTTTTCCAATGTATAATCGATAAAAAGCTGGTAATAACTTTCCTCGAACGTGATGGTGTGGGTGTTGGGCTTTTGTATGCCGCCGGGAAACGTGAACTCGCTTCCGTTCCACTCCGCATTTATGTAATAGGTTCTGCCGGCTTGCAGGTTGTCCCTGCCGGGAAGAAAGTTCTTGGAACGTTTGTAAGCGGAATTGGCGGCATCGTACATCCAGAAGTCGAGTGAACCGGTTTTGTTTCCTGTCGGAACTATCCATGTCCATAACTCCGCCGTCTGTCCGGAAGCAATCGCCTGTTCGCTTGCGAATTGGACGTCGGTTTCTCCGCCGGTAAAATTGGCTCCGGCGGTTATGTCGAACGAGTAGTTCCCGTAAACCTGCCATTGGGAAGAATTGCTGCTGCTTAATACAAAAACCTTACCTTCGGTATCGAGCGATTCGCTCCCCGTGTTTTTCAGCCGCAGACAGATCATGCTCCCCAAATGGGCGAAAGAGGCATCCACATCGGGCGATGCTGTGCTCACCCCTGTTTGGCTGAAAGTGAGCGCGACCATCTTTTCCGATTGGAGGGAATTTTCGCCGGTTAACGCCACGGGAGAGTTGACCGGTATGTTTGCCGGTGATATATTGGCTTGGGCCGGGTTGGTATCGCTTAATCCGCCACCGCCGTAAATTCCGTAAACGTCGAACGTGGAAGCCGTAAAGTCGGACGGGACGGTAACCTCAAACTCGGCCGTTTTTCCATCGGGCTGAGATATGTTTTTTACCGTAACCGTTTGTTTGACTTTTTTCCCGGCTTGCACGAGGCAGAGCTCAACTTGGTCGCCTTCTTCCCACCTGAGGGTCACAGCCGGATAATTTCCCTGACCGGGTGTAAGGCCGATACGCGTGTCCGGGGCGTCGCCGGGCATAGTTGCCGTGATGGTAAAAGTTTTTTCCTGCAATGTGTGTCCCGGCTGGATTGTATCAATGACTTCGTTTTCTGCACAACCTGCAAGGATAATCGTGCCCAAAAACAGTGCGAAAAATATTCTTTGTTTCATTTCATATTTTCTAAAAAGATTGATAATCAGTTTTATAATTCCACTTACGATGTCCATGGTTCACCTTCCGACGGAGGAAGGCTGCCAGCCAAAATGTTTTGCGAGAGTTCGATGTCGATGATTTCGATTTCAGGAGCAATGTAGGATTCTGCCGCATCCGTTGGAGAAGATACGTCATGACGCATCTCTGCACTTCTTTTTTTGTTTTTTACCTCTTTCATAACCATAAAAAATAACCATAAAAAATAAAGGATTAATATTAGACATTATATTGATGAGTCTACTCCGAAATGCCCAAGAACCCGTTTCACAGGTTTCCAACTCATTGAAAATCAATAGTCGTTTTGAGGGAAATTTGGGTAAAAAAGACTTTTCGGAGGGGACTCATTGATTAAGGAATAAGAATGTTGATAATCAAATATCTCAAATATTATTCGATATAAACTCTATTATTTGTTTGAACGGAGAAGTTGTTATCATTCCCGCATTCATTTGCTTTTTGATACGATTTTCCGGGCTTCGGCATACGTTTCATGCCGGGTACGCAGCCCGGGAAACCAGGAGAGCGACACCTCGAACAAGCCGAACAGCGCTGCCGAATAAACCAGGTCGCCCAGCAGGGTGTTTTTGAAGAAGGGCAGGCCGGCAACGTAACAGGCCGTCAGGCCTTCCCGCGTGTGCGGATACATGCCCGATGAGAGCCACACGCCGAAGTTGGATACCACAAAGAAGACGACGGACGCCCCCAAAGCCGAGAACAGCAGTCGCGGCACACGCACTTTGCGTAACGTGAATGTGCCCATCAGCACGATGAGCGCGAACGCGCCGTAAGTGAACAGCGAGCCGGAGTGGAACCAGACGAACCGGTCGAAGTATTCGGCATACACTACGTTGTTCAAGAGCAGGTCGCTGATCCACATGGCGACAATGGGTATCAGGTATGCCCACCCCTTGCGCGTATAGTACGCCGCGCCAAACAATGCCATGCCGCCGATGGGCGCGAAGTTGGGCGGGTGGGGGAGCAGGCGGCTGAGCGCCGCCAGCAGGATCATTACCGTCACGACGGAAAAACGCAGGGTCAGTTTTTTATTCATACGTGTATTTTTTAACTGTTTTAACTATAGAATGAGAAATATGTTTATTTTGTTATTATGAACCGTCAAGCATATTTTGTTGATAATATTTTACGGTTTCACATACCGCCCGGCTTTCAAATCTTCAAAGGTTGGGTTGTATGCGTTGTCGTGAACTGTTTTGGCTGTCCAATTTTCGGCGGTAATACTTCCCGAATCCAGGGCTTTTTTCAGACCGGAATAATCGGTCAAAAACTTGCAAAACTTGATTTCCAATGTTCCCACGGAGGAGAGGGTCGAGAGGAAGTTCAGGTTTGTCAATTTTTCGTTTTGCCAGCCGGAATAGGAGCCTCCTATTTCCAAGCGTCCGACGGAAGTGAGTTTAGGCAGTTGAATACTTTCTAAAAATTTCCCGAACAGACTTAACTTGCCGGTAACTGTTTCCAAATTGGGAAAAGACATGGAAGTCAAATTATTGGCGGATAGGGTTAAGGCTCCGATCTCTTGCAGCCTTTCGCCCGAGACGGAGCGCGCGCCAGCGGAAATGCTCAACTGTTCGCTCACTTTTCTGAGGGATGACGGCAAAACCACTTCATCGACACCCGGAGCATTGCTGATTTGAAATCTCTTGCATTCTTCCAGCCCCGTTATCTGGGGCAAGGTTTTTATGGATGGATTCGAAGCCAGATTTATTTCGAACAGGCCTTCATTTCCATTGAATGTTTTGGGAAGTTTGATGGCTGTAATGCCCGCGTCGCGCATGATAATGGAAATACTGTTCCCGAATTCTATGTGCGATAAATCCATCTCGCCCTCGTATGGCGATTTGTCCATGCTTAAAGAACCGATTTTTTTCAGGTTTTTAAAAATGGACGGAACATAATTATAAGCATATAGAATACCCACTTCTTCCAGTTTACCCATATCCCAATGTTGAACGGAAGTAAGAATTCTAAATTTGTCGGCGGTTTTCAGCATGGGAAACTTCACCGTTTTCAGGTTCACGAATGCTTCCAGATTCATCTCACCGCCCACTGTTTCCAGTTTGGGCGCTTCAAATATTGCCAATTGCGGATTGGCGTGCGTGCTCATATTGGTTTCGGCGTGCAAATTGGTTGTGATTGTGTTAAGTTCATTGAGCTTGATGGTTGTCACGGCCGGGAGATTGGAGAACGTAATCGCGTTTGTTTGTGTCAGTTTGCTTACATCAATGGTTTCCAATGCAAGGAAAGTTCCGATTGTCATCCCTTCGCATCGGGTTAACGCGGGAAGAAGCAGCTCCTTGATGGTTGGCGTCACCTGTTTGTAATCCTGCCACGAGAATCCTCCATTCAGGTTGAATCCCCGGGCGATGGTTTCCACTTTTTTCATGTCCAGTTTGTCCAATTGGGGCAGGCGACAATTGAAATTGTCCATAACCCGCAACTCGGGCGTTGAAAACTCGGTAAGTCCCACGGATGTCATGGATATATTTTCCACGGAAACCAGCGCGGGAAATCCGATTTTGGCAATACTGTCCGATTGCAGCGAAAGCGCTCCCCTGATGTACTCCAATTTGGGCAGTTCAATGGTTTTAAGTTGTTTGGGGCTTCCGTTTACCAGCAAGCTGCCTATCGATTTCAGGTTTTGCAACGCTTGCAAATCGCCTTTATATGTGGGATTTACCGTTAACTTATACCGCACCTCCTTCAATCCCGCCAGCGCGTCTATGTTGCTGATGGAATCGGTTCCCGCCGGGGCGCCGATTATCAGGTTGCCGTTGATGATTTCAATCTTTTTCGCGGCAAATTCTTCCACGTCCTTGTCGGTGCGAAGGTAAACGCTTTCCCCCAGCATCACGTCTTTGGTCGCCACTTTCACGCTATATTGCCGTTGGGCGCCATTAAACGAAGTAACCGTGAAGGTTTGTTCCGTGCTCCAATCTTTCACGGTGGCGGGGTCGGGCGAGACGGTTGCCAACTCGCTCAGCACGTATTTGGCGGTTAGATCAGCCTTGTCCACGCTCGAGGGGATGTACAGCTGTACGGTATTTCCCGCGATCTCACCACCGTAGGTTGTGCCATCGGCTTGTTGCAGGGAAAACTCCAGCATATGGTTGTCCGTTCCGTTGAAGGGGTCTTTTTCACATGCCGCAAATGTGAAAAGAACAAGCATTATTGCCCAAAGGCTTTGTTTATAGTGTTTCATCTTTGTCGAATTTATCTTTTATGGTTTCACGTATCGTCCTTCTTTTAAATCTTGGAAATCGGGTTTATAACCCACATTGAACAAGTCCACATTTTTCTGCCATAGTGCTTCCGTCATAATACCCTTCTCAATGGATTTCTTCAAGAAGGAATAATCGGAAAAAGCTTTCAAGTTTCTAAAACTGAATTCGGTTATATGCTCGAGCGATGGTAGCCCGTTCAGGTTTTGCATAGCCAGGTTTTCTTCATTGCTTCCACTGCTGATAGCCAGGAGAACGGTTATCTCTTTGAGTTTTGGCGCGTTAAATGTTTGCAAGGTTGTTGAAAAAAGAATCGCTTTGTATGATATCGTCAAGAGGTTGTCCATTGTGATGGTTTTCAGTGATTTGTCGCCTTGATCATTGAATTGCAAATCGGCAACTGTTTCCATATCGGGTATGGATATGCCGGTGATATTGCCTATTGAAATCCACAGCTCTCCGGTCACCTCTTTCAGGTCTTTTATTGTAAAGTCCTGCGGTGTGTCCAGAGTAAGTGTGTGATAATGGATCTTTTTGGCCTTTTTTAATCCTGAAAGCTGGACTACTGTTTTTTGCCTGAAATTCCGGGCTCCTTGAACAACTATTTCGTTCAATTCTTCGGGAAGCTTTAGGTACTCGAGATTGGAACAGTTTTGCACCATGAGGTTATTGCTGAAATCAATATGGCTCAAATCCAATGTCCCGTCCACCAGAATAAAGTTCAGTTCTATATTTGAAACCTTTTTCAACGATTTGAAGAATGGATTTACATTTTGCAAGCTGGTTAACTGGCTAAGGGTCAGCGTTCCGTTGACAGCTTCCACAGTTACCTGATCTATATTTCTCACGGGGCAACCGTAGAACATAAAATCGCCATCCACCAATTTTAATTTCGGCGCCATTATGCGCGCCAGTTTCACGTTGTTGTATATTCGAACGGATTTTGTTTGTTCCAACATCGGAAGATAAAACTCGGCAAGCCCCTTGGAGTTTTCCATCGTGAAATCACCTTCC
This sequence comes from Proteiniphilum sp. X52, assembly GCF_003712195.1. GTDB lineage: Bacteria > Bacteroidota > Bacteroidia > Bacteroidales > Dysgonomonadaceae > Proteiniphilum. The sequence continues at coordinate 88,866 of NZ_RDSD01000013.1, forward strand.
ACTTTTTCCAGAAGGGGTAATGTGAACGTTCCCAATGTGTTTAAATTGGTGGCGACAAAGGCGCCGGAAACGTGTTGAAGCTTCGAAAAATCGGCTCTCTGCAAAACAGGAAGATGAGTCAGGGAGAAATTTCCGAAAACTTCTTTCAGGTTGTTCACTTTCAGCATGCTTAACTTATTGCCTTTCACAAAAAAACCACCTGCTTGTTGCAATGAAGGAAAATCGAGCCCCGTAATGTCATTTGCTTGAATATCCATATTGCCAATCACTTTTACAAGTTCCGGAAGATGTATCTCTCTTAGCGTATCGGTGTTTGTCACGAAATCTTCATATACGGTTCGCAATGATTTCAACGTTATTGTTTTGAGGAATTTGTTATTTTTCACGTGGATGCCACCCACTTCCGCAAGGTTTCGCAACCCCGACAAATCTTTGCCCTTATACGTGGGATTGACGATAATTTTATAATCTACTTTGGTAAGATAAGTCAGGGCATCGATGTTGCTGACGGAATCCGTGCCGGTTTCCCTTCCGATAACCAGGTTGCCGCCCACTCTCGAAATACCCTTTTCGGCAAACGCTTTCACATCATCGTCGGTAGCCAGGAGCACCGTATTGCCCGTTTCTTCTTTTTGCCTGATAATGCGCACGATATAGGTGCGTTTTTCGCCATTATACGCGATCACATTAAAAACCTGTTCGTTGTTCCATTCGGTTATTTTTGCCGGATCGGGCACAACACGCGCCTGCTCGCTAATGGAATAATCTACTTTCGCGTTGTTTAAATCCAACTCCAAGGGAACGGTGATGTTTATTGTGTTTCCGGAAACCATCACGCCTGGATATTCTTGGCCGCCCACCGTCAGATTCAGCGACAAGAGGCGGTTATCCGTTCCGCTGAAGGGGCTGCCGTCATTGCACGAAAACAAGGTTACAGCCAATAGTATTGCGGATAGTGTTTTGTATATATTTTTCATTGTCTATTATTTTACTTGTATGTCCATAAATCTGAATACTTCGGTGGAGTTCTCTCCCAGCCATCCGGCTTTCACATTCAAGCCTGTTTGCACTTTTATAAAGTCGATGTATTTCAAATGAATATCTTTACCGTCGTGTGTGATGGCGTTGCTTATTTTGAAATGGTTTGCATTTGCCGAGGCATTGTAGTTGGTGTCGTCCGTCAACCGGTCGATGGGGCTGAAATTGTCGGCATATCCCCAGTCGAATTCCTTGTTCACCCAATAGGTGCCTTGTCCCGACAAGTCTTCGGTCCTTGATGCTAAGCAAGTGCCGCGCAGCATATAAGTATTTTCTTTCACCCAGTTGGGATAATAATAGTCTTGTTGGTGAAAGCTCAACCAGTCAACTTCACCCTTTTGGCCTAAATTGTCTGTCCACAGGACGTTTGATTTGGGTGTGGAGGGACGGTAATAGGTTACCTCGTAATCTTGTATTGTTTCCGGTTTTCCGGTTTCACTGCCTTTCAGTTCATACCAGTTATCGTCGGGCAAGCCGTTTCCGTTTTCATCCTGCATCACCCAAACAATGCCCGGTTCCGAACTTCCCGAGAAAGAGTTGCCATAAATGGCAAAATCCCATGTTCCGGTATTTTTGATGCTATGATCAAACCCAACTACAATATATCCGCCAAAAGCGCCTAACGATACATACTGGTTTCCGGGTTTCAGCCTCTCTTCGGCATATTTGTTAGCCTCTTCCATGGTGTATGCCGTGTAGCGTTCGTTCACGAACTGGCCGGGTGCGGCAAGAAACTCGAAAACGCTTGTTGAATACGGACTGCTGTTTGCCGAGAAAGGACGGAAGTATTGTTCGGGGTTTACCGTGTTGACAATAATGGAAGTTTCTCCTTTCTTTTCATCTTTCCGCGCCACCACTTTCACTTCGGTTTTGCCGAGCGCTGCCGGTTTGTACACGAACTTATCCGTGGTTTGCGTCTTGTCTTCCACGCCATTGACAAACCATTGGAATGTGACGTTTTTCGTGCTCGGCATGGAGGGAATGAGGCGGATGGTCCTTCCCAACGAAGCCGATTGTTCGGGATAAGTAAACGAAATGATTAAGGGGGCATCTTTTACCACGAGAATTTTTATCAGGTATTCGTCTTCACCGTCTTCATTTTCAGCCTTCAAGTTAACGAAGAATATTCCTTCCTCGTTGGATGCAAACGTATATTCATCGGCTTTTGAAACTTCTTTATTGTTCATTATCCAACTGAGCTTTAAGCCCTCTTTGTTGGCTATTTCCGGCTTGAAAACATGTTTTTCCCCGGTTTCCAGGATAATGTCGTTTCCTCCCTCCATTCCAATAATAGGCAGTTCCAATTCGGTAACGTTTACTTTTACTTCTTTTTGGGCCGTCCCATCTTCGTTTACGACTTTTAAAGTTAAGAAGTAAGTGCCCAGATTTTTTTCTTTGAAGGTGATATTCTTCTCGGTGCCGACTACTTTTCCGTTGAGCGTCCATGAATAGACAGTGTTTGTCCCGGCATTCTCAACAGTGGGTTCAATCAACAAATTACGGTTGGGCTTCACGGTAAACTCGGTTTTTTCCATTTCAATTTTGGGGGGCAATACGGTTTCTATCTTGCGACACGATGTGATTGCCGCGATAAAAACCGCCATCCCTGCGATGATCAAATGTTTACTCCTCATAGATTTTTAAGTTTGATTATTTATTGTATGAAAATTTTAGAAACTTTGAATTTTACGAGTAATTATTTCACGCTTGTTTTTCCACTAAGTGGCCCGCCACATTTCAATCAATGAAAATCCAAATCCATCAAAAAATGGCTAAAAAACAATCGATGAAAAAATTCAAAACAGCTTCTTAGTTGTCTTGAGCATATAAAAAAGCGAAGTGGCCGGGTATGTCGCCCGTATCCACTTTCCATTTCAATTTCCCGAATTTGTTGTAACAGAATAATGTTCCGGGCGTTACATAATCAATAGCATCGGTCACATATATGTCTTTGTTTACGGGATTTACTTTTACCCCGTAAGGAATAACGATGTCTTTATCTGTGCCGTCCTTTATGAAATTGCGCGACACGACTTCTTTGGTCCTTATGTTGAAAATACCATAGGTAATGGTGTTGCGTTGCGTATTGTGGCTCCATTCCACAGCATAGACATAGGCCGAGTCTCCCAAAATATCGAGATTGCTCACAGCCATGTTGAGCGAGCCGGTAACTTTTTCTGTTTCCAAGTCAATAAAGAATAATTTGGAGGGATTGTTGTAATAGTCGCCCCTGCTGCTTACAATCAACTCATTGTATTTGGTGGCCCTTAATCGGTGGAGGTTTATAGCCACATCAATTTTCTTTTCTTCTTTAAATGTTTCGAGGTCGATAACCGACACCGTGCGGTCGTAATTAGGGAACATATAACCACCTGAATTGGCCACGTATATCTTATTGTTCACAATTGCCAACTCTTCGGGTTGATATCCCACATTAACGGTACGCAATACTTCAAGAGAAGCCGTATCGATTTCAGCCACATAGCCCATGCGGGCATTCTGGTCGAACTTGACGGGTGCCACATAAGACGAAGCGTATGCTTTGCCGTTGTGGAACTTAATGTAACGCACATTGGGTATTTTTATTTCCCCGACATGCTTTGCCGTTTTGGCGTCCATCACCTCAATATAGTTCGACACGTTAATAACGGCATACAATTTGCTCCCATAAATGCCGATATCGTTTCCCACGTCGCCCAACTCCTTGACCACCGTTGGATTCGCCTCCGCATAAATGTTGCGTTTGTATTTCCCGGTTGAAAAATCAAAATAATCGAGTGTGGCGCGGTTGCTGCCCATGTTTCCCTCGTTGAGCAGATAGAACCCTTTTAGGTTTCCCGTGTTTTCTTCGGTGACTTTTGTCTCAATGGACGTTGAGTAGAGTATTTCGTATTCTTCCCTGCATCCACAGAGCAAAAGGATAAATGATATTGCCCCGGATAAGATTATTTGTTTTCCATTCATTTCTACAATGTCATATTGAGCGTTAGTCTATAATTACGTCCCGGCATGGGATAACTTAATACTACTTCGTAATGTTGATCGAGCAGATTGTTGATGTCAAATGCAACCCTATATTTCATTTTCCCTCTTCCCGGGAAGTCTTTTCGGAAGCTTATGTCATTGGTGTACCACGGTTGCATTTGTGTGTCTAAACTGTTGAATTTGGCGTTGTACCTTTTTCCGGCATAGATGAAACTGTAATTCATCCCCCACGATTTGTATTCAATCGAAGCTATCGCCGATCCACTGTGCCACGGAATATAGGGAATTTGGTGTCGGTAGTTTTTATCTTTTTCGCTCGTCACATCTATGGCTTCCTGATAGGTATAATTGAGTTTTACGGTGGACACCATATCTTTTATCGGTTCAAAAGCAACATCTGTTTTTATCTCCAACCCGCGTATGTCTACTTTGCCCAAATTGACCATTGTCCAGAAATAAGGGTTATTGGCAGGCATGGCGATGATTTTATCCGTAACCTGATTGTAATAAATATCCGTTTGCGCATACACATACTTTATCACGGACGACTTGGTATTTAAGCGATAATTAGCTCCCAAATTAAATTGCACAACATATTCGGGCTTTAAGGCACGTGTCCCGATGAATGTATAATACAAGTCGTTGAATGTAGGCATCCTGAAAATCTTTTTATAAAATGCCAGAATGTTGAAATCCTGTTTTTTGAAGGGTTTTATGGACATTACTATGGCCGGTGTCAATATCTTTTTACTTGGAGCGGGTGCATTCTTTTTCACTTTCTCGTTCACAAAAGTACCCAACCCGCTTGCTTGCAGCTTAAACCGGTCAAAGCTCAGTTCGGCGGCGGCGGCCGTGAGCAGGGAGTGTCGGGTAGGGTAAGAGAAATCGACGATGTTGGATTTCATCGTGTTGAGCGTAAAGTCGGCGGCAATGTTGAATTGCAGATAAGGCAGCACCCGGAATTTATTTGCCGATGAAACATACCAGCTCTCTTGCAGGTATTGATTGTCCACATAAGTAGGGCTTGTCCAATCGCCATCCACATATCTGTTATAATTATTGGCATATTTGGCATTTAGCTTAGTAGCGTAAAGGTTGCTGAATTTCTTTTCGTAGCGTCCTTGTATGAAATAATCCTCGTCATACATGCGCTGACCGTGCCCCCATACATTCTTCACGACAAATCCCGGAAGTCCCCTGTGCGAATAATAGTAGTATCCGTGCAGATTCCACCGTTCATCTTTTCTTTCCTTAAAAAGGAATGCTTCGGTACGTACTGCCGTTATATCGCCATTTTTGCGTGTTGCCGTGGTATCATAAGCGACGGTGCCGTCTTTGAAAACTCTTTTGTATCGGAACGGATATTTTCCATCGGACGAAACAAACTCGTTGTTCAACGTGAACGAATAACTTTTTCCCAACTTTTGTTCCCATAATAAAGAGGGATTAAACAACATAAAGGAGCCACCCTTCACACGGACATTGATTTTTGTTTTTTTATCGCCCTCAAAAAAAGGCCGTTTGGTCTGCATGTAAATGGTTCCGGCTGCGCCATAGTCTTTTGCCGATTGAAATATGCTGCTCTTGTGCCCGTTATGCAAAGAGACGTATTCAAGGTTATCCAACGAAAACTTGCCTAAATCCACTTGTCCGTTCTGGGCATTTTCCAATTGAACTCCATTGTAGAATACTCCCGTATGATTGGTTCCCATACTACGGATATTCACTGTTTTCAGACCGCCAATGCCTCCATAATCTTTCACTTGTACGCCTGAGAAATAACGGATGGCATCGGCGACGGAGAAGCCGCCCAGTTTTTCCAACTCTTTTCCGGAGAGTTTTTGTCCGGGAATCACTTCTTTGGGCGCGTCAGCCGTTACCACCACTTCGGGCAGGTGTTGCAGGCTGTCGGTTTTATACTGTGCGGCAACACCCGATGTCATGAATAGGGTCGTTGAAAATAAAAAAAGCTTATCTTTTATCACTGAATCAAAAATGTTTTATAGATACAACAAAACGGCCCGCGCCTCCCATGTTATTCCTGTTTTGGGCTAATAAACGCGCTTTCCCATTGGCAACGCACATATCCTGAACCGCATCACTGATAAACACGCAATGACAACCGCAGGCCGTAATAAGTACGGCCAAAGGAAAAACTATGGACAAGCAAATTCATCTTGCCGAAAATTCAGCCCTCGGGAAATGAGGTTTGGAAGTAGAGTCAACCCACCAAGCAAGTGGTTTTTTGTAAAAGTGAGTAAGTGAAATAATAAAATGGAAAACCGCCGTGGCGTGTGTTTTAGTACTTCAAGCTCCAATCCCCGAAAGCTATGAAACATTTGTATTTTGGCAGGTCTTCTGACTTGCTCGTCCGTTGTGCCACCTTCCCGGCCCGATTTGCGGGGCCAGTGGATTTGAGCATTGCACAAGGACTTTGGTTGAGCTTACAGCAGCGGGTCTGTTCAGGATTCGCACCTGATTCCCTTTTCATTATTCATTTCGAAGCCATTTGAAATGAACAACACCAAAATTCAATACAAAGATAGGTTGTTTTTTTGATATTATTCAATAAATTTTCAAAAAAAGAAGATAAAGGTATAACCCAGCCGGTTTACAGGGTGGGGCGTCTCCCGGTTTATTGATTCCTGCCCTCCAAGTAGCGGACCAATGCTTCGCTTTTTTCTTTTTCTAATTTCAGCCGTTCAATGTCCAGCAACAGGGAGGAGAGTTCGAAAGAGTCACTGACACCTTTTTTGGCGGCATCGGTCATTGTGACTGTGACACTCCGCTTACCGATAAATTGAATGGAGATCGGTTGATTCCGGAAGGTATAGATAAATCCGGCAACTCCGTTTTCACTGTTTCCACTGTATCGGACAATCTCATAGGCCTTGTCCTGTGTGTTGAACCGGTAATTCAACCCGTCGGAAGTAACAGGCAGCGTCTCGGCATAATTTCCGTCGGCAGTGCTCACCTTGACCTTATTATGCCTGACGGTACTCCCCGAAAGGATACTTTCGATAAAGAGCACCCCTTTTTCCCGAACACCTGAACGCAAGCCGTTTCGGCTTAAAGACGACTGATGCGGGTATGCCTTGGGGTAGTACTCACCGAATTCCTGGTACCGCTCATCGCGCACATAATCGAAACGGCTGAGTTTGCCATTGAGCTCGGCGTATTTTACACCAAGCATCGAGTCGCAATACACAATATTTCGCCTGTTTTCCGCCATGCGTATCTGTTGCATAAGCGCGAATCCGGCGTTGATTTCATCAAAAGATTTAGGGAAAAGAATTTTAATGCTGTCGATCTTCAACTTGGCCAGCGGATAATTGCCTTCCTGATATGCTTTTCCCGCTTGGGAAAGATATTCTTTTGCTCCTCTGTTTTTTCCCGAACAGGAAAAAAGGAGAAGCACGGAAAAGAACACTACGGTGGCCTGAAAAGAAAAACGCATCTCAATAATAGTATTTTATGCACGCGGAGGATTGCCCTGCGGCCTTGTTTACCTCTGCAAAATTACAAATATATTCCTCATCAAAAGCTGTTATAAAGCACAATTATTGTAATTTTGCAATTCGTAACAGATAATACACTGTAATGTAATCATTTCGGTCTAACGTACATTCCACATCCAATAAGGAAACGTGTCCGTCAAACAATACGGGCACATGGCGAATGACGACAAACCGGGCTAAAAACTATTATTATTTATGGAGATATCCAGGGAAGAGATACAGGCGCATTTAGACAAGAAGATATTCAGATTGATTTCGGAAACGGCCGATGAGATGGGAGTAGCATGCTACCTGATCGGCGGTTATGTGCGTGATTTCTTTCTATACCGCCCGTCGAAAGACATCGATGTGGTAGCGGTCGGCCAGGGGATCGAACTGGCGAAAGCAGTGGCGGAAAAACTGGGAAAGATGGGTAAGAAAAGCAGGATCTCGGTTTTTAAAAATTTCGGCACGGCGCAGATAAAGTACAAAGAGTATGAAATTGAGTTCGTGGGTGCCCGGAAAGAGTCTTACCGGCTGGATTCCCGTAAACCTATCGTGGAAGACGGCACGCTGGAAGATGACCAGCGGCGGCGTGATTTTACCATCAACGCCATGGCTTTCTCTCTGAACAGGGAGCGATACGGGGAATTGTCCGACCCTTTCCACGGGATGCAGGATCTGGAGGATTTGATCATCCGCACGCCTCTTGATCCGGATATCACCTTCAGCGACGATCCCCTGCGGATGATGCGCGCCATCCGGTTCGCCTCCCAACTCGGTTTTGATATCTATCCCGACACATTCGACGCCATCGGCCGGAACAAGGAGCGTATAAGCATCCTTTCGATGGAGAGGGTGATCGATGAACTTAACAAAATAATTCTCTCACCTAAACCCTCCATCGGATTCATTCTATTGGAAAGGACAGGTCTCCTCGATATTATTTTCCCCGAATTGACCGCCCTGAAAGGAGCCGAAACGAAAGATGGAGTGGGGCATAAAGATAATTTTTACCATACGCTCACAGTGCTGGATAATATCGCGCGGCAAACGGATAACCTTTGGCTGCGCTGGTCCGCGCTTCTTCACGATATCGCCAAACCCGTCACCAAAAGATGGGATCCACGGCTGGGTTGGACTTTCCATAACCATAATTTCATAGGGGAGAGGATGGTGCCTAAAATCTTCCGGAGGATGAAATTGCCGCAGAATGAAAAGATGAAATATGTGCAGAAGATGGTATCACTCCATATGCGCCCCATGCAACTGGTGGAGGAGGTGGTGACCGACTCGGCGGTGCGCCGCCTGCTCTTTGATGCCGGCGACGATATCGACGACCTGATGACATTGTGTGAAGCTGATATCACATCGAAGAATCCCGAGAAAGTGCGCAGGTTTCTGAACAACTTCAAGATCGTGCGCGGGAAATTGGAAGAGATCGAGGAGAAAGACCGGGTACGTAATTTCCAGCCACCGGTGGATGGTAACGAGATCATGGAGATCTTCGGTCTTCCCCAATGCCGTGAGATTGGCTTGCTGAAATCCGCGATAAAAGAAGCCATATTGGAAGGGGAGATACCTAACGAACGGGAAGCTGCTTTTCAGTTTATGTTAAAAAAAGCCGCGGATATGGGGCTTACCCCCAAAGTGGAGAGAAGAGTGGGAAAGTGATTTTTCATGGGAATGAAGACACTGTCTATTTTTCCAAGACTATGGCGGGCCACGACAAAAAAACCACGATAGTGAAAAGACCTTAATATTTCACATACGTTCCTTTTTCTGCGATAATTTTTATTACTTTGCAGTTTATTTGGAAAAAGTGCATTCTGTGCGTTTTTGCACACTATCTGTAACTCGTATGACTGGCAAAAAAAAGGTGTCTACCGCTCGATTCTTAAACGCTAAGATCACCTCCACTATCAGTATCTCGCTGGTGTTGGTGTTGTTGGGGATTACCATACTGATTCTTTTCATGGGAAACGGATTGTCCAGATTTGTAAAGGAGAACATGAGTTTTAACGTAATGCTCTCCTCAGAGGTGTCGGATGCCGAGATATCAAAGATCAGGAATCATCTGGATGCCCGGCCGTTCGTCAAGTCATCACGATTTATCAGCAAGGAAGAAGCCAAGGAGCAACTCATCAAGGATTTGGGTGAAGACCCGGAAGAACTGCTGGGGTACAATCCGGCGCAGGACTGTATTGAGATCTTTCTCCATTCGGAATATGCCAACAGCGACAGTATCGCGGTCATCAACAAGGTGATCCGGCAGAATAGCAATGTGACAGACCTGCTCTACCAGCAGGAGGCGATTGACCTGATCAACGACAATCTCTCGAAAGTGATGACTGTCTTACTGGTTCTTGCCGCCATACTGTTATTGATATCCTTCACGCTCATCCGTAACACCATCCGCCTGAGCGTCTACTCAAAACGGTTCATCATCCATACTATGAAATTGGTGGGGGCTACCGGCAGCTTTATCAGGCGGCCATTCGTGGTGAATAACATTTTCACGGGCATCATCGCGGGTATTATCGCAAATCTGATTATCCTTGGCATCATCACCTATTTCAGCAGAGAGTACGCTGAAATACAACCCATTGTCAACTCGATGGAGTTGATCATCATATTCGCCATCGTGATTCTGCTGGGAGTGGTTATCTCCACCATAGCCACTGCTTTCGCGGTCAACAGATATGTGAAAATGAAGTCGGACCAGTTGTATTATGTATAAAAACTATCACCCAATATGTCTCAAAAAAGTATTGCTTTAAGTAAAACAAACCTGATTATCTGTGGCATCGCCATTCTTCTTATCATTGCCGGTTTTCTCCTGATGACAGGGCCGGCCACTACTTTTGAAGGTGGATTTGAACCCGATATCTTCAGCGCCAGGCGAATAAAATTGGCTCCCGTGGTTTGTCTTGCCGGTTTTGTGCTGATGGTAGTCGGCATTCTGTATCCCTCGAAAGAAAAAAGCAGCGTGACCGGAAAATAATCCCATCACCGGATACTGAAAACATATTATCCATGAGCATATTAGAAGCAATCATCATTGCAATTGTGGAGGGGCTCACAGAGTTTCTTCCGGTATCGTCCACCGGCCATATGATCATCACCCAGGCCTTACTGGGAATGGAGAGCACTGATTTTGTGAAAGCATTCACTGTGATTATTCAGTTCGGTGCCATTCTGTCGGTAATAGTCCTCTACTGGAAACGTTTTTTTCGTCTTAATCCGATGATTGTCTTCGATAAAGAAGCAGTGCGTGGCATGTCTGCCGGAAAAAGGATGTGGACTTACCTGACCCGGTTCATTTACAAATTCGATTTTTACTGGAAACTGTTCATTGCGGTCATACCGGCCGGAGTGATAGGTTTGCTTCTCGGTGATCAGATCGACAGACTGCTCGAAAATGTAACTGTGGTGGCAGTAATGCTTGTGCTGGGGGGGATTTTTATGTTATTCGTGGACAGATGGTTCAACAAGCCGTCTCAGGAACAATCGATAGGGTGGAAGCGGGCGCTTACGATAGGCTTTTTCCAGTGTATCGCCATGATTCCCGGTGTTTCACGTTCCATGGCCACCATTGTAGGGGGGATGACCACCCAACTTACCCGCAGGAATGCCGCTGAATTCTCATTCTTTCTGGCCGTACCTACTATGGCGGCGGCGGCAGGATACAAGCTTTATCAACTGCTGAAAGATCCTGTCAGCGCTGACTTGCTGAAGGAGAATATGTTACTGCTCGTTATCGGTAACGTGGCAGCATTCGCGGTGGCAATCCTGGCTATCCGCTTTTTTATTGATTTTCTCACCCGTTATGGGTTCAAGGCTTTTGGTGTGTACCGTATCATTGTAGGTGGCATACTACTCGTTTTGGTTTTTTCAGGTGTAAGCCTGACTATGGTATAAAAGACATGGATTTTATCGAAGGTGAAATTCTATATATCGATAAACCGTTACACTGGACTTCGTTCCGGGTGGTTAGGGTTGTCCGCGCCAAATTATGCCGCAGGCTGGGAATAAAGAAACTGAAGGTGGGGCATGCCGGGACGCTTGATCCGCTGGCCACGGGAGTGATGATCCTCTGCACCGGGGGAAAGACCAAGCTTATAGAGTCATTACAGGCCGAGACGAAAGAGTATATCGCGCATGTTCGCCTCGGAACAACCACCCCTTCGTTCGATCTCGAAACAGAGGTCGATGCCGAATATCCCACGGCCCATATCACCAGAAAGATGGTGGAGGATGTGCTTCGCCGTTTCACAGGCACCATAGAACAGGTTCCACCTGTTTTTTCGGCTGTCAAGGTCGATGGAAAAAGGGCATATGAGTTGGCCAGAAGAAATGAGGATATTAAACTAAAACCCAAATTATTGGTTATAGATAGTATCGAATTGATTTCTTATAATATGCCGGATATCACCATCCGTGTGGTATGCGGTAAGGGCACCTATATAAGGGCGTTGGCCCGGGATATCGGCAAGGCGCTGGAGACCGGCGCGCACCTTACCGGCTTACGGCGTACAAGGGTGGGGGATGTAACGGTGGATGATTGTCTGAATATAGATGATGTAGATCAGTTTTTGGACGGATAAAATATAATTGATACAGGATTTTTTAACTTATGAAGCTTTCTCAATTTAAATTCAATTTGCCGGAAGAGCTTATCGCGAAATACCCTACGGCACATCGCGATGAAGCCCGGTTATTGGTTGTCCACAAGAAATCGGACCAACTGGAGCACAAGGCCTTCAAAGAGGTGTTAGATTACTTCAATAAAGGGGATTTCTTTATTTTCAACAACACCAAGGTCTTTCCCGCGCGTTTATTCGGAAACAAAGAGAAGACCGGCGCCAAGATAGAGGTCTTCTTGTTGAGGGAGTTGAACCCCGACCAACATCTGTGGGATGTGCTTGTCAACCCGGCACGCAAGATACGTATCGGTAACAAGTTATATTTCGGGGAAAATGAAGAGTTGGTGGCGGAAGTGATTGACAACACCACTTCGCGTGGCCGCACCTTACGTTTTCTTTATGACGGCCCATACGACGAATTCAAAAAGCAGTTGTTCTCGATCGGGGAAACCCCTATTCCGGAGTATCTGGAACGGAGCGCGGAACCGGAGGATGTGGACAGATACCAGAATATATTTGCCCAGAATGAGGGAGCGGTGGTGGCTCCTGCCGCAGGTCTGCACTTCAGCCGCGAACTAATGAAAAGAATGGAGATAAGGGATATCGATTTCGGTTTTCTTACTCTCCACAACGGCTTAGGTGCTTATCGAATGATCGATGTGGAAGACCTGACCAAGCACAAGATGGAGTCGGAACAGATGATTATTACCGAGGAATTGTGTGAAAAGGTGAACAGGGCTAAAGACGCGGAGAAAAATATCTGTGCGGTCGGCACATCCGTGCTTCGCGCGGTGGAGACCACTGTCAGTACCGACGGCCACCTCAAACCAAGGGACGGATGGACCAATAAGTTCATTTTTCCTCCCTATGACTTCACACTCACCAACAGCTTGATCACCAATTTTCATCTGCCTTATTCCACATTACTGATGATGGCTTGCGCCTTCGGAGGATATGAAAAGGTGATGAACGCGTATGAAGAGGCCATCAAAAAGAAATATGCTTTCGGGGCATACGGAGATGCAATGCTGATTGTGGATTAGTGTTCAAAACCTCGTAAGGGTAGGTTTTCCGCGCCCGACATACTAGTTAAATCGCATGAACGGAATGAATGAGTATACCGTTTACCTGGCATTAGGATCCAACCTCGGCGACAAGCAGAAAAATATAGACGAGGCTTTGGATAAAATTGAGGAGCGGATAGGAAAGATTACTTCCCTTTCCGCTTTTTATTTGACATCCCCCGTCGGATTTCAATCGGAGAGCATATTCGTGAATGGTGTGTGCGAAGTGTCCACCCACATCAATATTTATGAGTTATTCGCAATCACTCGGGACATTGAAAAAGAGATAGGCAGATGCCACAAAAGTAAGAACGGGCGGTATGCGGACAGGATAATAGATATCGACCTGATATTGGCCGGTAATCTGGTGATCGATACGCCTGAGCTGACCGTTCCACATCCGCGATTTCATACCCGCTCTTTCGTCCTGGATCCTTTGCGCGAAATCGCGCCCGATCTTATTCATCCACTATTGGGAAAACCGATACGACAATTATGGGAGGAATTACACCGCGGACAGTTCGGCCATTAATCCCTGTCGGCTCACTCCTGCATAGGTTTCAAACTTACCTGCGAAACGTGAATAAGTGGACAATCGGCAAGGAATAATCGAAAAAAAGTCCCATATTTGTGTCACGAAACATCGGAAAGGAGATGAGATCATGGCAATCTTCAGTAAAAGTTACGATCATTATTTAGGTTATGCCCTGAGCGGAGGCGGTGCCAAAGGGTTCGCCCACCTCGGCGTATTGAAAGTATTGGAAAAATGCGGATTGAAACCCGATGTGATCGCGGGCACCAGCGCGGGAGCGCTCGCCGGCGTTTTCTATGCCGACGGCTACCATCCGGATGAGATTGTGGAACTCTTCCGTAAAAGGGAATTCCGTGAATTTGTCGAGTTCACCATTCCCACAGCCGGTTTTTTCAAAAGTACCGGATTGCACAAGTTTTTAAAGAAAAACCTCAGAGCCAAACGTTTTGAGGAACTCCAGATGCCTTTCCATGTGGTGACCACTGACTGGGAGAGGGCTTGCACCGTCACCTTCTCCCATGGCGACGATCTGGTGGAAGCGGTAGTGGCCTCCTGTTCCATCCCCATCGTGTTCCAGCCCCAGGTGATCCATGATGTACCCTATGTGGATGGGGGACTGCTGAAAAATTTCCCTGTCTCGGTCATCCGGAAAAATTGTAAATATGTGATCGGGGTAAATGTATCCCTCATCCTGCCTCCTCCGGAAAAAACCAATATTCGCAGGATGCTGGAACGGACATTTAATCTGATGTCGAACTCCAACACCCTCATCGACAAGGCCTATTGTGATATACTCATCGAGACCCAAGGAATAGAAAAGTACTCCATATTCGATCTGCAGAATCAGCTAAAGATCATGGAAGCAGGATATCATTGCGCCATAGAGGCAATGAATAAAGACGAATCGCTGGAAATCGTGAGAAGATGCCACAGGCACTACGCACTCACCAGGAAAGTACGTGAACAGCTTCAATGGATCAAAGGGTGGAATGAATCACAACACCCGGAAAATGCCTGTGTTGCCGAAAACCCAAACGTCTCATGAACCGGAAAATGTTTATCTATCAGCTGTTACCGCGACTATTCGGTAATAAGGCCGCCGACAATAAAACCAATGGCTCCATTGAAGAGAACGGAACAGGAAAATTCAATGATATTTCCGATACCGTATTGCAAAAGATAAAAGCAAGCGGTTACACCCATGTCTGGTATATAGGGGTATTGGCCCATGCTTCCACCACCGACTATACCGCGTACGGGTTGCCGGCGGAATACCCGGAGATCATCAAAGGCAAGGCAGGATCGCCCTATGCGGTGAGGGACTATTACGATGTTGATCCCGACCTGGCGGTGGATGTCCCCGGCAGGATGGCGGAATTCGAGGCGTTGATCCGGCGGACACATGCCGCCGGCCTGAAGGTGATCATCGATAACGTGCCCAACCATGTGGCCAGGAATTACCGCTCCGTCAACAAGCCGAGTGGAGTAAAAGACTTTGGCGAAGGAGATGATACCTCACAGGCTTTCTCGCCTCAAAACAACTTTTATTACATCCCCGGTCAACCGTTAGAAATACACCGCTCACACAGGGAATCGACCGCTCCCGCATACAATGAGTTTCCCGCGAAAGCGACCGGCAACGACTGTTTTTCCCACCGACCGACCCAGTCCGACTGGTATGAAACGGTGAAACTCAATTACGGAGTGGATTACCTGAACGGGAGAAAACCGCATTTTGATCCCATTCCCGACACATGGATAAAGATGAGGGATATCCTCCTCTACTGGGCAGAAAAGGATGTCGATGGCTTCCGGTGCGACATGGCGGAGATGGTACCGTTGGCTTTCTGGCGGTGGGCAATCCCTCAGGTAAAAGGACAATTCCCGAATATCATATTCCTGGCAGAGATATACAACCCTTCGGTATACCGCGATTTTCTGGCTGACAATGTTTTCGACTATCTCTACGATAAAGTGGGACTGTATGATGTGTTGCGAGATGTCTCCCGCGGCCATAGGCCCTCTTCCGACATCACTTACGCCTTAAACGATGTGGGCGATATCCAGCACAGGATGCTCAATTTCATGGAGAATCATGACGAGCAACGGCTGGCATCCGACTATTTCCTAAAGGAGGGAAGCAAGGGGAAAGCCGCCATGATCGCCACTTGTTGCGTCAATACCAATCCGGTAATGATATATGCCGGGCAGGAGCTGGGAGAAAGGGGAATGGATGAAGAGGGATTCAGCGGAAGGGACGGACGTACCACCATCTTCGACTATTGGTCGGTAGACACGCTGCGGCGATGGAATAACAACGGCCGATGGGATGACGCGCTACTCTCCGGGGAGGAGAAGCAGTTACAGCAATTCTATCGGCGGCTGATCACCTTATGCAACAAGGAAGCAGCCCTTGCCGACGGCCTTTTCTACGACCTGATGCCGTCGAATTATGAAAACCGGGAGTTCGACTCCTCCCGTCTCTTTGCATTTCTGCGGAGTGACAAAAAAGAGCTGCTGCTGGTGATCACCAATTTCGATGACGCCATACAGGAGTGCACCGTGCATATTCCTCGACATGCTCTCACATTTTTCGAAATAACGGATACAGGAAGGGGAGTTTTGACACCTCTGCTACACGAAAATGGCAAAGAATTGCCATTCATGTCGGGCTCACCGGTCAGAATTTCACTCGATCCCTATTCGGGAGAAATTTACAGAATTTCTTTTTCTTAGATGCTGTTTTGAATTTTTTCATCCATTGTTTTTTAGCCATTTTTTGATGGATTTGGATTTTCATTGATTGAAATGTGGCGGGCCACTTAAAAGAAATGAAAGTTCAAAGGCGCGAAAAAGAGCAAAAAACAATATGAAAGAGTGGAAAAATAAGCGTGAAATAATTACTCGTAAAATTCAAAACAGTTTCTTAATATATTATTTATTAAGTTGACTTTTTTGTACTTTTGTTGGGATTTTCAGTAGGCTATTTGCTTTAGAGAGAAGAATCATATTAAGATCCAAATAATTATTTTTCAGAAAACTATCAGTAATGCAGGAGAAACCATTTAAAATCTTTTCGGGCACTAAGTCACGCTACTTTGCGGAAAAGGTATGTAACAGTCTGAGTTGCCCGTTGGGTAACATGATCATTGAACACTTTGCCGACGGGGAATTCGCTGTTTCCTATGAAGAGTCGATCCGCGGCAAGCAGGTGTTTCTTATCCAATCCACCTTCCCCAGTTCCGACAACCTGATGGAGCTGTTGCTGATGATTGATGCGGCTAAACGCGCTTCAGCAAAATCGATTGTCGCTGTAATTCCCTATTTCGGTTGGGCACGTCAGGACAGAAAAGACAAGCCCCGCGTAAGTATCGGAGCGAAGCTGATCGCCGATATGCTGGCTGCCGCGGGAATCAACCGTTTGATTACGATGGACCTTCATGCCGATCAGATCCAGGGTTTTTTCAACACACCGGTGGACCACCTCTATGCTTCCGGCGTTTTTGTAGAACATATCAAACAGCTCGACCTGCGTAATATGGTCATCGCTACTCCCGATGTGGGGGGCACCAAACGTGCCAGCGCCTACTCCAAATTCCTCGGATGCCCGATGGTGATCTGCTATAAGCTGAGGAAGAAAGCCAATGAGATATCGGACATGCAGATCATCGGTGATGTGCAGGGTATGGACGTGCTCCTCATCGATGATATTGTGGATACTGCCGGCACCATTACCAAGGCGGCCGACCTTATCATGGAGAACGGGGCCAACTCGGTGAGGGCTATTGCCAGCCACGCAGTGATGTCCGATCCTGCTTCCCTGAGGGTCGACCAGTCAAAACTGACAGAAATCATTTTCACCGACAGCATTCCCTATTCCCAAAAATCGGAAAAAGTAAAAATACTTTCCGTGGCCGACATGTTTGCCGACTCCATCATGAGGGTATGCAACAACGAATCCATCAGTTCATTGTATGTGGTGTGAAATTGTAGGTATTTTTTCCACACATTCCCTGAAACTCGAACAGAACTGAGTCTGTGACTTCAAAAATGTGACTATATTTGGGCAGGAATCAATTTGAAGTTAAATCCTATAAAAATCATTCGTTATGGCTTACAAAATTGAAGAAATTGAGGGAATAGGTCCTGTTTACGGGCAAAAGTTGAGGGCTGCCGGTGTCACCACCCCAGAAAGCTTACTCGAAAAATGTGCCGGTAAATCCGGTCGTGCCGCTATGGCGAAAGAGACAGGCATCGATGAAAAATTCATCCTGAAATGGACCAACCATGCCGATCTTTTTCGTATACCCGGTGTCGGGCCGGAATTTTCAGAACTGCTGGAGGCAGCCGGCGTGGATACAGTGAAAGAATTTCGGAATCGGAATGCCGAAAACCTGTTTGCCAAAATGCAGGAAGTAAACGAAGTCAAGAAACTGGTTCGCCGCATGCCGTCTTTGGGACAGCTCACCAAAATGATTGAAGAGGCGGGGAAAATAGAACCGAAGATGACTTATTGATGCCCGGAACAAAGGGTAGGGAAAAACGGTTGATTTCTCAGCCGTTTTTTTTTGTAGATAGATCCTTTTCACCTACTTCTCATATCATAAAATAGTATCGGTAAGGGAAACACTTCCGTTGAAAAGGCATTATGATATGGATAATTGGCCGTCTACTCCGGGTAAGTCAATCGTTTATAATTTTATTGGATACAACCACGAATATGGCCAGTTTTTTGTCTTCTAAAGGCTGTGTTTCTTTTTGATGGCTTGCAGCAACCCTTCGCAGGCATCTTCCAGCAGGTCGAGCACCAGCTCGAATCCTGATGCTCCTCCGTAATAGGGATCGGGAATATGATCGTGATGAGTGTATTGTCGGGAGAACTCGGTCATCATATGGATCTTATCGGTTTGCCGCTGACTCGTAGCCATTCCTCTCACATTGGTGAAATTCTGCCTGTCCATCACCAGGATATGATCGAAATCATCAAAATCGGATTTTCTGAATTTTCGGGCGGGACTATCCAAGGTGTATCCTCTTCTTTCACCATGCGACCGCATACGCTCATCGGGGAGTTCACCTTCGTGCCATCCGGAAGTACCGGCCGAATCCACTTCAATAATGTCCTGCAGGCCGTACTTCTCCACGATAGTCGCCATAATGCCTTCAGCAGCCGGTGAACGGCAGATATTCCCAAGACAAACAAAAAGCAAGCGGATGTTTTTTTTCTTTCCCTCTGTAGAAGCCATCATTTATATTTAAAACAGATTTTTCATAACCTTAACAATATCCGCAAAGATAAGGGAAATTCAGTGAAGTACAAAAATTATATTCCCCATTCATTGATTCTCTCTGACCAACACGATTACTCCGTCGCAATTTCTTATCACTTTCGCAGTTATGAGGTTTTGTGGATAAAAGAATGATAGGTGTAAAGAATTATGTTTCCAACAACTCCATATTAAAATCTATCCGGTTCTTTCATCACTATACCATATTATTTGCCTAAATTTGCAGTTCAGGTTTTTCTTATGAGTGTGGAAATACTTAAATCCGGCTATCCGCCACCATAGGCTGGTGATTTAAGCCGGGTTCGTGGCCAACACTGCCTCCTCAATCTCTTATGGAAAAAATAAGCCAAGCCCCCAAAGCACTCTTTGCTTTGCAGGGTAGGCTGGTTTTTAAGTTCAACTAAAAAGGAATACATTTATGGATAAAATTCCGGGTCTGCATAATCGTCCTGTTTCACAGGATCTCTCCATCGCCGTATCTGAAAAAGAGGTCAAACTGGAGATCAAAAAAAACAGAATCATACGTCTCCTCTATGTCATTGGAGGTACGGTCTCACTTGTACTTGCCATTTTGGGAATCGTGGTGCCGGGTCTTCCGGTAACTCCCCTGGCGCTGTTATCGGCTTTCCTCTATGCCAAAAGTTCCCCAAAATTATATCACTGGCTGTTGAACAACAAAATATTAGGTCCCAAGATCAAAAATTACCAACGCCGGAAAGGCATTACCCGGAGAGGAAAAGCAGGTGTGCTTGCTTTTATGTCGATTATGGTGTTATTTTCCTCATTTTTAGTAATCGGTCCCGGCACACTCAGATGGGTAATCATTTCCCTCGGGATTGTCGGCTGCATCGTTGTGGTGTTCTTTGTGCCCAACGCGAAACAGGAATGATATGCTTCGCGCGATAGAGGATAAATGGATAGATAGAGAGATAATCAATCTCTCAGGTAGGTGAAATAATATTTTTTTACTTTTTTCGACAGCAGTTCGATATTGAGCATATCCGACGCTTTGGAAATATCTTTCACTTCACCGTTCTTGTAGATGATATCGATACTGTCGTCTTCTTCGCTATACATGTCAGTCGTCAGCATATCCGACGAAAGGAAATAGGCCGCTTCGCGCGCGGTAATACCGAATTTTTTCATGTACGACGCCATATAAGCTGACATTTTTTCCTCACTGCTCTTTTCTTCAGTGATCTCAATTTTAAACAGCCTGCGGTTAACCATACCGTCGCTTAACACCGCCAATACCGTATCCGGGTTCGTAACCCATACTTTCAGCGCAGACCAGATATCGTTATCGTCCAGGTCAACGAAATGCCGTAAAGCCTCTCCATTATCTTTAAAATCAGCCATAGTGCTCTCTTTCGACAAAAAATAGGAGAGAGCAGGGGAGGCGAACAGTTTTTCGCCCATCATGGATAACTCCTTGGCGCGCCGAAGCGTATTGATCATCATCTTCTCCGCCGCCACCGCGGTTTTGTGCAGATAGACCTGCCAGTACATCAGTCGTCGTGACATCAGGAAGTTCTCAATGGAATAGATTCCTTTGGATTCCACAACCAGTTTATCCTCTTTCACATCGAGCATTTTGATAATACGGGCGGAACCGATATTTCCTTCCACCACGCCGGTAAAGAAACTATCCCGGCGCAGGTAATCGAGCCGGTCCACATCCAGTTGTCCGCTCACCAGCCGGTGAAGGAACCGCTTGGGATAATTGTCCGTGAAAATATCGATAGCCATTTGCAGGCGCCCATGCCACTCCTCATTCATCCGCTCCATAAGCAGCAACGAGATGGTCTCATGGCGGATATTCGTGACCAGGGTGTGTTCCAACACATGCGAAAAGGGGCCGTGGCCGATATCGTGCAGCAGGATAGCCGTCAAGGCGGCATCGGTTTCCTCTTTCGATATATCGTGCCCTTTTTCTTTCAGCGTCTTGAGAGCTTCATCCATCAGAAACATTGCTCCGATAGAATGATGAAAGCGGGTATGTTGCGCACCGGGATATACAAAGGGTGCCAATCCCAGTTGCCGGATACGGTTAAGCCGTTGCAGAAAAGGATGCTGAATGATCTTATAGATGAAATCATTCGGGATATGGATAAATCCGAACACCGGATCATTGATAATTTTCCTTTTCTGAAACATATTCATCTGAGAGATATTTTGAAATAGTTTTTTGCGCGATATGGGTATAATTTTCAGAATTATTTTTCCGGATAATCCTGGGTCTACAGATATTTCCTGAGCATCTCCCGCATCTCCTGCTGTAGGTTTCTCGCCTCTTGTCCGGCAGCATAAGCAAAATCCTCACCGTCATCGGCATAAATAATTCCCCGTGAAGAGTTAACCAGCAGGCCGCAGCATTTGTTCATTCCGTACCGGCACACTTCTTCCAACGCCCCCCCCTGCGCCCCCACGCCGGGAACCAGCAGAAAATGGCCGGGCACGATCTTCCGCACATCCTCAAAGAGTCTACCTTGGGTCGCGCCTATCACATACATCATCTGCTCATCGGTCGCCCATTGCCGCGAGACACGCAGTACTTTTTCGAAAAGGCGCTCGCCTTCACGGTCCTCGGTCAATTGGAAATCATGCGATCCCTTGTTACTGGTGAGAGCAAGCAGGATCACCCACCGTTGGGAATAGATCAGGAACGGCTTTACGCTATCTTCTCCCATATAAGGAGCCACCGTCACCGCGTTCACTTTCACTTCATCGAAAAAAGCGCGGGCATACATCTGGCTGGTATTCCCGATATCGCCTCGTTTGGCATCGGCAATGACAAACTGATCCGGATAGCGCTGGCGGATATAGGCAACGGTTTTTTCAAACGCCATCCATCCTTTCACCCCTTCGCTCTCATAAAAGGCGAGATTGGGCTTATAAGCCACGCAGTAAGGTGCTGTGGCATCGATAATGGCTTTATTGAATTGGTAGATCGGATCTTCCGCCTCCAGCAGGTGATCCGGAATCTTTTTTATATCCGCATCGAGTCCCACGCAGAGGAAGGATTGCTTCTTGCGGATCTGTGCAAAGAGTTGTTGTTTGGTCATATATTTTATACGGTTATTGTATTTTTTATTTCGGTGCATGGAATTGACTCGCATTCGGTCGTCGAACGTTGTTTCGCATTGCGGGTATACAATTCTTAAATTATTTTATTGGACAAGCAGGAAAGAAACCATACGTTATCATTCCGCCTCTTTCATCCTTTCCGCATTTTCGCTCACCATCAGCTGGTCAATAACACCCTGTATATCACCCTCCATAAAGGCCGACAGGTTATAAATCGTGTAATTGATACGGTGATCGGTAACCCGTCCCTGGGGATAGTTATAAGTACGGATCTTGGCCGACCGGTCGCCCGTGGAGACCATCGTCTTTCGTCGTGAGGCGATATCCCCCTGCCGTTTGGAGAGTTCTATGTCATAAAGTTTGGTGCGCAGCATCTGCATGGCGATCTCCCTGTTTTTGAGCTGTGAGCGGGCCTGCTGGCAGATTACCACGATCCCCGACGGCCGGTGGGTAAGCTGCACTTTGGTTTCCACCTTGTTCACGTTCTGCCCGCCGGCACCGCTCGAACGGGCGGTATGAAAATCTATATCGGCCGGATTAAGTTCCACATCGAATTCTTCCGCCTCGGGCAATACGGCCACGGTAGCCGCCGAAGTATGCACGCGCCCCTGGGTTTCTGTCTGCGGTACACGTTGCACGCGATGCACGCCCGATTCATATTTCAACGTACCATACACATCGGTACCACTCACTGTGAAAATGATTTCTTTATAACCGCCGGATGTACCTTCGGTAAAGCTGACCAGTTGAGTGGTCCACCCCTTGCCTTCACAATATCTGGTGTACATTTTGTAAAGGTCTCCCGCGAAAATGGCGGCTTCGTCGCCTCCGGTACCGCCACGGATCTCCATCACCACATTCTTGGCATCCTCGGGATCGGCGGGAATGAGTAACCATTTAATCGTCTCTTCCAACAGGGGTAGTTTTTCGGTATGAACCATGAGTTCCTCATTGGCTAGTTGCCTTAAATCGGCATCCGACTCGTTGGCCAGAATATTCTTCGCTTCGGAGATACTCTCCAACGCGGCCTTATACTCATTCCGCACCTCCACAATCTTTTGAAGGTCGCTGTATTCTTTGTTCAGTTTCACGTAACGATCCATATCGGAAATCACTTCCGGATCGGTAATCAATGTTCCCACTTCTTCGAAGCGGGTGACCAAATGCTCTAATTTATCAAGTAATGAGTTTTGCGACATATAGTGTTTATCTGTAACGGAATTGTCCGAATTCACTTTCGATCACCAGTTCACGGACATCCGATTTTTCGACATATCCCACAATCCGGGCGTCTACATTGAACGAGCGGGAGATATCCATCACCTGTTGCGCGTGTGTGGGAGAGAGATATATCTCCATCCGGTGCCCCATGTTGAATACTTTGTACATTTCGTCCCATGCCGTGCCGGACTGCTTTTGGATCAGGTCAAAGAGCGGAGGGAGAGGGAATAGGTTGTTTTTCACCACTTTGAGTCGTTCTCCCAGGAAATGGAGTATCTTGGTTTGCGCTCCTCCGGAGCAGTGAACCATTCCGTGAATATGCCGCCTTAATTCTTTGATTATCAGAGATATGACAGGAGCGTAGGTGCGGGTAGGGGAAAGCACCAGTTTTCCGGCGTCAATCCCCAGATCATCCATTTCATCCGTCAACTTCATCCGGCCGGAATAGACCAAGTGGGCGGGGATGGAGGCATCATAACTCTCCGGATATTTTTGTGCCAGATAATTGGCAAACACGTCGTGGCGTGCCGAAGTAAGCCCGTTGCTGCCCATACCGCCGTTGTATTGTTTCTCGTAGGTTGCCTGTCCCGATGAGGAAAGTCCGACAATCACATCGCCGGCCTGAATGCGGGCATTATCAATGACATCGGAGCGTTTCATACGGCAGGTAACCGTGCTATCCACAATAATAGTACGTACAAGATCACCCACGTCGGCTGTTTCACCGCCTGTGGGATAAATATGCACCCCCAGTCCTGAAAGTTCTTCGCACAATTCATGGGTGCCGTTAATGATGGCCGAGATCACCTCTCCCGGGATCAGATTTTTA
This sequence comes from Proteiniphilum sp. X52, assembly GCF_003712195.1. GTDB lineage: Bacteria > Bacteroidota > Bacteroidia > Bacteroidales > Dysgonomonadaceae > Proteiniphilum. The sequence goes on from NZ_RDSD01000013.1 coordinate 113,053, forward strand.
TTTCTGCCGATGGTGGAAGAGAGCAGGATATTATCGGTGGCGCCCACGCAAAGGAGGTCATCTATATTCATTATCAATGCGTCCTGTGCTATACCTTTCCATACGGAAATATCGCCGGTCTCACGCCAGTATATATAGGCTAACGATGATTTGGTGCCGGCACCGTCGGCATGCATGATATTGCAATATTCAGGATCGTTACCCAAATAATCAGGTACGATCTTACAGAATGCTTTCGGAAAAATGCCCTTATCGACTGTCTTGATGGCATTATGCACATCTTCTTTGGATGCCGAAACTCCTCTCTGTATATATCTTTGATTGTCAGTCATTCATTTTATATATTGGATAATTTTTTCGGATTTCGTTTATGATGAAAACAGGCCGGTACTCTTACCGCACACTTTGGTTGGATTACTGTTGTTTCTAGTTGTTTCCAAGTGATAGATCGCGTACACGAATTTATTTTTTAATCTTGTCCGGATATCTTGTCCGGATATATGGGTACAAAAGTAATAAAAATGTGTCAATGGGTCAATATGCCGGTAGCCAATAAAATAACCCAATTCATTTCCTATAATAACTATTATGTTTAATATATTGTTGGCGTTCTCCTCGCTTGTTCCCATTCTCTTCGCTTGGCCGGTCCCCGCCGCTTCAAAGGATAGATGGATTCGTGATTCTCCCATGACAATGACGGAATAAAAAAATGCAAAAGAAAAGAGCCCGGTGCGATACCGGGCTCCAGCGTGGTATGGTTGCAACTTAGTTGCATACATTTCAAGCTTAGACGCGAAACTCGAATTATTTAATTCTCCAAATTGAGTTGATCTTCTATAACTTTCAGTTGCGCGGACTTATCGACTCCCAATACACTTAAATTATAATATACATTCCTAAGCAACATAAGCACTCCATTCACTTCTTGCTGCGAAGCATTCCTTGCTTTTGTAACTTGTTCCAATTTTTCCAATAAAGGAAGTGACTGCTGGTATAACTCCACTGTTTTTTTATCGTTTTCCAGCTGCTGTTGTCTGCTGGACAAGGTAGCGGTTTCTTCTTTTATTTCCTGCGCCTGAATAATATAATTCCTTCCAAGGTTTTCCAGGGCTCTCTCACAATTGGGATCTTGTGCCAGGGCTTTCTTATACTCGGCCTCAGCAGCGGCATAGTCTCCCTTTTCGGCAAGGAGTGCTCCCTTCACACTGTTCAGGTCGCACGAGTTGGACGGATCGTTAACAATGGCCTGATCGAGATATCCCATTGCTTTATCACCTTCCCCATTCCGAATAAGCACATTGATCACGGTGGGCAAAAAATACTTGCTTTTGGGAAATTTTTCGGCACCGAGATAAAGTGTTTCAACAAATTTGACAGAGTCACCCAATTTTTCGTATTCGCTTGCCATCAACTCGTAAATATCACTTTCCTGATATACGCTGTTCTCAATGAACGGTTCTTTAGCCACGCGTTCCAGCATAGCCAAAGCTCTTTCGTGCTGCTCGGCAGAGATGGCGGAAATGATGGCGTAATACTTGATAGTCTGATAGGTGCTGTCCAACACGAACGCGTCTTTCTGACCTTCGAACATGGGCAACGCGGGTATATTCCAGTAAATCTCGAAGAAATCCGCCGCCTTCTTATAGTCTTTCTGTTCGTTGTAATAGACTCCCCCGTTGATATAAAAAGGATGATTGGCGCGCACGATGTTACTGATATCTTTGCGTACCCGGTTTCTCACTTTACCTTTGTCATCAGGGAGTTCAGCCAGTGAATCGGCCTTCAGATAAGGTTGATAAGACTCCAGGAGTCCATCATACATCACCTTCTCCTTAGCCTCCTGGTTCAGCATGGTTTTGGTTCTCTCATTGTCGAAAGCTTTATTGCCAATATCCCCCATCACTTTCCATGTTTCCGGATCAGTGGCGGTCTCCGGATTCGTGGAGGCCTGCTGGATCAATGTGCGTGCTTCTTTCAGATCGTCTCGTCCTAATGCTCTTTTAGCATCTCTAAGAGCCGATTTCTGCGCGAGAATACTTCCCGTGGAGAAAATGGCAATCATAGTGAAGAATAGAATTCTTTTCATTTTGTCATATTTTTGTGATTAAACTATTTATACGAGATGGAACCTTTCGGTTTCGTAATCATCTTCATTTGATAACGGTATCTTGCTATGTATTGACTAAAATATATCAAAAAGTTTAATGAGACAATGAATTTTATGGGTCCATACATATGTCCCGATTATAACAGTCCATCGCTGTCTGTGCTTGTTTCTTCGGTCTGCTCAGGGAGATTTTCCATATCTTCCGCCTCTTCCTCCTGGGAATTCACTTTGCAAACGGAGGCGATCTGATCGTTCCTCTTTTCCAAATTGATAAGACGAACGCCTTGTGTGGCACGTCCCATAACACGAAGGTCGGAAATTTTCACACGTATTGTGACGCCGGATTTGTTAATTATCATTAAATCATTGTCGTCGGTCACACTTTTGATGGCGACCAGCTTGCCGGTTTTCTCTGTCACATTGAGTGTTTTCACCCCTTTTCCGCCTCTGCGGGTAATCCGGTATACCGGTTCGCCGTCCTCGTCGTTCAGTTTTGTCCTTTTACCGAAACCCTGTTCCGATACCACCAGGATAGTATCTTCCGAATCGGGCTTCATACAGATCATTCCTATTACGCAATCCATACCGTCGTCATCCAATGTCATCCCTCTCACTCCGGTAGCAGTACGTCCCATGGGGCGGACATCCTTTTCGGGAAATCGTATGGCGCGTCCGTTGCGGTTAGCCATGATTACATGCTGGTTGCCGTCGGTCAGGCGTACGGATATCACCCTGTCTTCTTCACGGATGGTAATCGCGTTCACCCCATTCTGTCTGGGCCTTGAATAGGCTTCGAGCGGCGTTTTCTTCACCACCCCCTGCTGGGTACAGAAGAGCAGGTTGTGAGAATTGATATATTCCTTATCCTGCAATGTCTCCACCCGTACAAACGCATTGACCGCATCGTCGGAATCGATATTGAGCAGGTTCTGGATAGCTCTTCCTTTCGAATTCTTGGTTCCTTCCGGGATTTCATACACGCGGAGCCAGTAGCATTTCCCTTTCTGGGTAAAGAAAAGCATATAATTGTGTGTGGTGGCGGGATAGATATATTCCACGAAGTCCTCCTCGCGGGTATCGGTTCCCCTGACTCCTACCCCGCCCCTGTTCTGTGTATGGAAATCGGCCAGGGGAGTACGTTTGATATACCCCATATGGGAAATGGTGATAACCATGTCTTCGTTGGCATAGAAATCCTCAGGGTTCATCTCTTCCGAAGCGAAGATGATTTCCGAACGGCGTTCGTCGCCATATTTCTCACGGATCTCCATCAGCTCATCCTTGATCACTTTCATCCGAAGTTCCTCATTGACCAGGATCTCATTGAGATAAGCGATCAACTTTTGTATCTCCTCGTATTCAGCGCGCAACTTATCCTGCTCCAGGCCGGTCAGTTGCCTTAACCGCATCTCGACGATGGCGCGCGACTGCGGATCGGAAAGTTGAAACCGTTCCATCAGTCGCTGGATGGCCTCCTGCGGTGTGGAAGAACCGCGGATGATGGCGATCACCTCATCGATATTATCGGAAGCGATAATGAGTCCTTCCAGGATGTGGGCACGTTCTTCGGCTTTACGCAACTCATATTTGGTCCGGCGGATCACCACATCAATACGGTGTTCCACGAACAGTTCGATCATCCGTTTTAGCGACAACAATTCAGGACGTCCTTTCACCAGCGCGATACTGTTCACGCTGAAAGAGGATTGCAGCGCGGTGAGTTTATAGAGTTTATTCAGCACGACATTGGCGTTACCATCGCGTTTGATGTCCACCACGATACGCATGCCGTCCCTGTCCGACTCGTCGTTGACATTCGAGATACCATCGATCCTCTTCTCCGAGACCAAATCGGCTATATGCTTGATCAGATCGGCTTTATTGACCAGATAGGGAATTTCGGAGATAATGATTTTATCGTGGGTCTTGCCCGTCTCGATCTCCGCTTTTCCACGCATGACAATACGTCCCCTACCCGTCTCAAACGCCTCTTCGACACCCTTATAACCATAGATATAGCCTCCGGTGGGGAAATCGGGCGCTTTGATATGTTGCATCAACCCGAGAGTATCTATCTCTCTGTCATCGATATAGGCGATAATGCCGTTGATACATTCGGTGAGGTTATGCGGCGCGATGTTGGTAGCCATCCCCACGGCAATCCCCGATGAACCGTTGATAAGCAGGTTGGGAATACGGGTGGGAAGTACCGACGGTTCCTCGAGGGTATCATCGAAGTTCAATTGAAAATCGACCGTCTCTTTCTCGATATCCCTGAGCATTTCCTCGGCCAGTTTGTTCAACCGTGCCTCGGTATACCTCATGGCCGCCGGACTGTCGCCATCGACACTGCCCATGTTACCCTGTCCGTCCACCAGCGTATAACGCATACTCCAATGCTGCGCGAGACGCACCATGGCGTTGTACACTGAGGAGTCGCCGTGAGGATGGTATTTACCTAACACCTCACCGACAATCCTCGCGGATTTCTTGTGGGGTTTATCGGAGGTATTCCCCAATTCCGACATGCCGTAAAGGATACGGCGGTGCACCGGCTTAAAGCCGTCACGCACGTCGGGCAAGGCCCGAGAAACAATAACTGACATCGAATAATCGATGTACGATGACTTCATTTCATCTTCGATATTAATCTTGATGATTCTGTCTTCCTGATCAATCATATTACAAAGTGATTTTTCTCTTCAACTAATATTTCTATGTAGCTTATTAACAGATTAGTGACTGTTTTAAAATTTTCAAAATTTGGACAGACCAAGGTACGGCTTTTTTCCCGATTTAACAAAAAAAACAGGAAGTTTATTACTTCCTGTTTTGAATTATTTATGAACTACGATGAACGTTCACGCGCCGTGACAGTTTTTGTACTTTTTCCCGCTTCCACAGGGGCATGGGTCGTTCCTCCCCACCTTTTTCTCCACACGGATGGGCTCCAGCTTCTGGGGCTGTCTCTGTTGGGGGTCGCCATTCCTGCCGGCTCCCGCCGGCATACCGTCCGACTCCTCTTTTTGAGTACGGTACTTGCTATAATCGGTTTTTTGCTCAGGGGCGGCACGCCTTACGCTTCCGGGATCCTGCACCGGTATCTGACCGCGCATCAGGATGGATACCGCCTTGGAGTTGATATCGTTGACCATTGACCTAAAGAGGTTGAACGACTCCAGCTTATAGATCAGCAGCGGGTCTTTCTGCTCGTAACTCGCGTTCTGCACGGATTGGCGCAGTTCATCCATTTCCCGGAGATGCTCTTTCCAGTCCTCGTCGATAGTATGCAGCAGGATTGATTTCTCAAAGGCTTTTACCAATGCTTTCGATCCGGTATCGTATGCCTCCTTCAGGTTGCATGAGATGTTATATACCCTTTTCCCATCGGTAATGGGGATGAGAATATTCTCATACATCGCCCCCTGATGTTCATAGACCTGCTTGATGACCGGTTGGGCGACTTCGGCGAGCCGCTCCGTTTTACGCTTAAAGGTGTCAAAAGCCTGGGCAGTCACCGCCTGCAGTTGGTCGTCCAGTCTCATCTTCTTCATATCCTCCTCTTTGAAGGGGATGTCCAGCGCCATCACACGAAGCAGATCGAGTTTCATCCCTTCGTAGTTATCTTCGTTCATCTCCATAATATTCCTCGCGGTCTCCGAGATCATGTTGGCCACATCGTTATCGATACGCTCACCCATCAAGGCGTGACGGCGACGGCGATAGATCACTTCACGCTGAGAGTTCATCACATCATCGTATTCCAGCAAACGCTTACGGATCCCGAAGTTGTTCTCTTCCACCTTCTTTTGAGCACGTTCCACCGATTTGCTCAACATATTGTGTTCAAGGACATCGCCTTCTTTGAATCCCATCCGGTCCATCAGGCCGGCAATCCTCTCTGTGGCAAAGAGACGCATCAGGTCGTCTTCCAATGAGACGAAGAACACGCTTGATCCGGGATCTCCCTGGCGTCCGGCACGTCCTCTCAACTGCCGGTCCACACGGCGTGACTCGTGCCGCTCCGTACCGATGATGGCAAGACCGCCCGCTTCCCGCACCTCCGGGGTGAGCTTGATATCGGTACCACGACCCGCCATGTTGGTGGCTATGGTCACCATTCCCTTTTGTCCGGCATGGGCCACGATCTCGGCTTCACGCTGATGCAGCTTGGCATTCAACACGTTGTGCCTGATCTTACGAAGAGTGAGCATGCGGCTCAATAACTCAGAGATTTCCACGGAAGTGGTGCCGACAAGGACAGGGCGTCCTTTGGCGATAAGACTTTCCGTCTCTTCGATCACCGCCGTATATTTTTCCCTCTTGGTCTTGTAAATACGGTCATTCTGGTCATCGCGGATAATGGGTTTGTTGGTCGGGATCACCACTACGTCGAGTTTGTAGATATCCCAGAACTCACCCGCTTCCGTTTCAGCCGTACCGGTCATGCCGGCCAACTTGCTGTACATCCTGAAAAAGTTCTGCAAGGTGATGGTGGCAAACGTCTGGGTAGCCGCTTCCACTTTCACCCGCTCTTTTGCTTCGATCGCCTGGTGCAAACCGTCGGAGTAGCGGCGTCCCTCCATCACGCGGCCGGTCTGTTCATCCACGATCTTCACCTTGTTGTCAATCACCACATATTCATCATCTTTTTCGAACAGGGTATAGGCTTTCAACAACTGGTTGATGGTATGCACACGTTCCGACTTCACAGCGTAATTCTGTAGTAACTCGTCTTTCTTGACTGCCTTCTCTTCATCCGGAAGTGGAGACTGTTCCAGTTCCGCCAGTTCGGAAGCAATATCAGGCAGGATAAAGAAATGGGGGTCGTCCGACTTGCCGGTCAGAAGGTCGATACCCTTATCCGTCAGTTCAATGCTGTGCTGCTTCTCATCAATTACGAAGTACAGCGGATCGGTCACCACATGCATATTGCGCATCTGCTCCTGCATATAGAATGCTTCGGTTTTAAGCATTGCCGCCTTCACTCCCTGTTCACTGAGGTATTTGATAAGAGGCTTATATTTCGGCATCCCTTTATAGGAACGGAAAAGCAACAGCGCGCCTTCTTCCTGTTCCTTGGGATCGGACGAAGCCATTTTTACTTTCGCCTCAGCCAGCAGGTGGGTAGTCAGCTCACGTTGCGCTTTCACAATCATTTCCACCCTCGGACGGAACTGGTCGTACAATTGGTCGTCGCCTTTAGGTACCGGACCGGAGATAATCAACGGGGTACGGGCATCATCGATCAATACCGAGTCTACCTCGTCCACGATGGCGTAATTATGCTTACGTTGCACGAGATCCTTGGGCGAAATGGCCATGTTATCACGCAGGTAATCAAAACCAAATTCATTATTGGTGCCGAAAGTAATGTCCGATTCATATGCCTTGCGACGGGCGTCGGAATTGGGTTCATGTTTGTCGATACAATCTACCGATAAACCGTGGAACATATACATGGGGCCCATCCATTCCGAGTCGCGTTTTGCCAGATAATCATTCACAGTCACCACATGCACCCCTTCGTGGGTGAGCGCGTTGAGGAAAACCGGAAGTGTTGCCACCAGCGTCTTGCCTTCTCCCGTAGCCATCTCGGCAATTTTTCCGCGGTGCAGCACCACGCCACCGAAGAGCTGCACATCATAATGGATCATGTCCCAGGTGATCTCGTTCCCCCCGGCGATCCAGTGGTTTTGATAGATGGCCTTGTCGCCTTCAATACGGACAAAGTCGTGATTCGCCGCCAAATTCCTGTCGAAATCAGTAGCTGTAACCACAATCTCCTCATTCTGCGTGAAACGGCGGGCTGTATCTTTCATGATAGAGAAAGCTTCCGGCAGCACTTCATCGAGCGCCTTCTCATACTTCTCCATCACATCTTTCTCCAGCTTGTCCACCTGGTTCCAGACCGTTTCACGCTTATCCAGGTCGATGGCATCGATACCGGCCTTGAGTTCCGTTATCTGCGCTTTCTCCGCCGCGACATATTCCTGAATGCGTTTTTCAAGCTCTTTCGTCAGATCACGCAATTCATCATGAGAGAGTTTCTCTATTTCGGCATAGGCCTCTTTCACCCTTTTCACGACCGGATTAATTTCGTTCAGGTCGCGTTGTGCCTTGTTACCGATTATTTTTGATATAAAATCATTCCATCCCATAAGTATCTCTATTCATTGTGAGGTGTAAATTGGTTGCAGGTTACAGATATGGTTTCCCAATCACCTTACCCTTCCACCTCTTATTATTTGGTATATATTCTTCAATAAATATTGTATTGATCGTAGTTGCAAAACAAGTAGGGCCTCTCTTCCCCTTTACCGAAATAATTCAGTAAAGTTAGACTTTTTGAGTCGCCTGCGCTCCTCGATCTCCAATTGAGTCGCCTGCGCTCCTCGATTTTCAATTGAGTCGCCTTCGCTCCTCGATTTTCAATTCTCGCGACGGCATAATCCAATTAAACTTGACTTCTGCTTATTGCTTAACGAAAAAGCTCCCTTAAAATCTCACCTTCGGCGGCGTTGGGAGCCCGGATACGCAACCGGTATGCCACACTTGGCGCGATTTGGGTCGCTTCAATCGTCCGTTCAATTCTCTGGGGTTTGATATCACTCCCGAAGAAAATTACCGGGGCCACCACAGCATTGTTCCGCACTCTTACGTTTTGATCGGACTGAGGGTCCACTATCCGCCAACCGGGTTGGAACCGGAGGAAAAGATCACCTGAAAAACCCTTGTAAAATCCGTTTCTGTAATACTGCACATCCTGGTTATAGGCGCCATGCAGCATCTGATACGAAGTGATCACATCCTGAATGCCGGCCGATTGCACCAGAAACTCGGCAGCCCTCTGTTGAAACTCCCTTAAATCGATCTTTTTGTCTTCGAGCAATTTCCTGTCGAAGAAGAATTGCCTGTCGTAATATTTCCTGATCCACTGCTCTCTGCCGTAAAGTGCCATCAGATACATATTGAGCAAGGCCTGGCTCCGTTCGGGATAGAAATCACCACCGGAAGTAACCATCCCCTCGGGAATGATCTCCTGTTCCTCGAAATATCCGGTAGAAACCACAAAGATGAGGGTATTCTTAAGTCCCACAGAGGTGTCGATGGCGTCAAGCAGCCTCTCCAACTCCTGATCAAGACGATAATAGGTATCCTGTATCTCCACGGAATAATTTTTATCAAGTGCTTTTTCATAATTCCCCGCATAGAAAGTAAGCGCCAGAAAATCGGGATTCATCCGTTTCCCCAGCGATCCCGACTCAAGCAACCTGACCGCCATATCATTTACCTCCTTATTCACATAGGGTGATTGTTTGAACAGACGGAAATGATCTTTCTTATCGGGGCCAAGGTAGTGCTGGAAATTATACCTGTTCCGGGTATACGGAAAAGCGTCATACTGGTTCACGTCAATGGCCGGTCGCCATGTGAGACTGTTAATAGTATAGGTGAGCGATTGCCCGCCGCGGTTATGTTGATCAACCACCGGTTGCCTGTTCTTGTAAAAGGTGGTAGTGGCCCATTTCCCGTTCTCTTCTTCAATCCAGAAGGCTCCACTCGCGGCATGTCCGCCGGATGCCAGAGCCTGGGAAGCATCGGGAGCAAAAGCGAAGATATCCGACTGTCCTGCTGAAGCGATCTTCAGTTCGTCGGCAAGGGTGGAAACCTTGACAGGAAGAGGGGAAAGTTTTTCAGTAGTGAAATTTCCCAGATAATTATCGTCGAAGAAAGAGGATATTTCACGGTTCGAATCTGCCAAATACCTTTTCTCAGCCATAATTCCATGATAGGAAGGGTTGGCGCCGGTAAAGATGGTCGTAATGGCAGATGCCTTGTTCAGATTGGGAAAATCGTAATATACATTGCTGTACACAAGGCCGTTATTCAACAACCTGTTGAATCCCTTGCTCCCGAATCTGTGTCTGAACATTTCCAGATAATCACCCCTGAACTGGTCGATGGTGATTCCCACCACCAGTTTCGGTATTTCACCCGGAGATGTTTGCGCGAAAAGCGTTGTGATTGAAAAAAAAGCAACCAGTGAAGATAGTATTCTAACCATGCCCGTATCCCCTCATTTACCTATTTACAATCCACCCCAACCTGCTTTCAGGTGTTTACTGGTGGTGAACTGTTTGTTTTTTAACCGCCTTTTCCTCCATATATAAATGTTTGTTCCGGACCTGAGGCACAAACTCATTGAAAATGGGATTGTCGCCAACGGCAATTGCTGCGGCATCAACCACCATAATAAGAGGAAAAGCGTTAAGAGTGCAAAGTTAATAAAATGATAGAAATAAACTGCTTTATTTGCTGATTTCATCCAGAAGAAAGAAGCGGCAATCAGCGCGAACGGATTCAGCCAGACGAAATTCCAGTTGGGGTTGGTGGCAGGGTGCTCCGAGAAATACATCAGCACCAGAAGGATTATGCCGGCCGATCCGGCAACCGCGAACAATACTGTGTCATAAATCCTGGCAAGTTTGGTCTTATTCAGTTTGACAACTTGGATGAGTGAGACTATTATAGTGAGCAGCAGCAATGCGAATGCTGTTAATACGGGTGTGAAAACAACCCCTTCGCTAATTTTATTTCTCTCTTTGTCAGCTGGTAATACTATTTTTGTATTTTTCACCAATGGCACGTTCAATGTATCGCCTCTTTGGATGATTGCCCCCTCGAAAGAGTCCATCAGATAGTCTGGAATAAACATTTTCGCCCTCACATCGATAGGAGTGTCAGCCGGGCTTCCTATCAGCAGGTCGATACCGAATTCCACCCACGGATACCTCTCCACACATTCGTGCACCAGGTCGCGATAAGATTGATTCCGGGTAGTGGGCGGATATTGAATGTGGCCATCTGTGTATTCTTCCACAATATCACGGGGACGAGTGGAACAATTATCATAAAAATAGTTGTATCGATACTCTCTGTTTTCAGGCAACGCGTTAACCGTGAGCGCATCATACAACTGTTGTTTTTCAGCCGGCGAGAGGTTCAATTCCTGCTCCACCACCTGCTGTCCCCGGTATCCGTATTCGTTGAGAAATGCCTCAAAGGGAAGGTCACCCAGGATATAATCCGTTTTTCCCCGTACAAAATTATAGATAAAATAGGGTTGCGAGGAGTCAAAATAACCGTAATTGAAAACCAGGTCCACGCCGGTAGAATCATCTTGCACACGGATGGCGGTATGGCCGAAAAAAGCATATACAGCACCATACCACGGCGATGCGGTCAGCAGGCTTATTTTCGCATTGTGATTCAGCTGCACCTGACCCGCCGCGGGGAGTGATAAGAGTATGATGAGAAGAAGCATCAAAGTCTTCTTTTGCCGAATACATGTCTGAAACTCGGTGCTTGCTAAAAATGATTCGATTATTCGTTTCATTGGCTTTTTACTTGTTTATCTGTAAGCCCGGGTATTTTCCCCGACATAAAGCTGCAGGCGTTAACGGGTGCAAGAATGCCTCTGTTATGGTTTTCACATATACCTCCTGTCAGATAAGACAAAAGTACACAATTTTGCGTAAAACCAACACATAACTCCAATAACAAATAGCGGCGATCCTTGCCAGACCGCCGCTATTTGTTACATCATTAATCCTGTGGATACCCGATTTATTTATTCTTGTTACGGTTTCCGTAACGGCTCATAAACTTGTCAACCCGTCCTGCCGTATCTACCAGTTTTTGTTTTCCGGTATAGAATGGATGTGAAGAACTGGTAATCTCAAGTTTTACCAACGGATAGGTAACACCGTCGATCTCGATAGTTTCTTTCGCATTAATAGTAGATCGTGAAATGAAAATCTCTTCATTCGACATATCTTTAAAAACTACCGGACGGTAATTGTTGGGATGGATCTCTTTCTTCATACTGATTTTTATTTTTTCCGGTCATTGAAGCTGCCCGATCATCAACTTGTAATCCAGTCTCTGATACCGAAGCAAACTCCATTGATCCTGCTGTTTGATTACTCTCAATTTTCGGTGTGCAAAGATATGACAATCATTTAAAATAAAAAAATAAATAACACTCTTTTTTCTCTATCTGAAAGATTATCCTTTATTTTGCAGAAGATTAAGAAACACAATAATAATATGAAGGTAGAGGTTATTACTATTGGCGATGAAATCCTGATCGGACAAATTGTCGATACCAACGCTGCCTGGCTGGGGCGTGAACTTACACGGTACGGTTTCGCAATAACGGCTATCACCTCCGTGGGGGATTGTCAGGATGATATTATCAGGGCTATCGATCACGCGTTTGAGAGGGCGGACATTCTGCTACTGACAGGAGGTGCGGGGCCTACCAACGACGATATCACAAAGCACACCCTTTGCCGTTATTTCCATACCGCTTTGGAGTTCAACGAAGAGGTATTGCAAAACATTGAATTATTATTTCTCCACCGGAACATACCTTTGAATCAACTCACCCGGCAACAGGCTTACATACCCCAAAACTGCAGGGTAATACAGAACAGGGCCGGCACGGCTCCCATTCTCTGGTTCGACAAGGAGGGGAAAGTACTGGTCTCGATGCCGGGAGTTCCTTTCGAGATGAGGACCGCGATGGGCAAAGACATCATTCCGCTGCTACAGGAACGGTTCCAGGCAAATGAGTACCTGCAGCGTTCCTACTTGGCAACGGGAATTACCGAATCGGCGCTGGCTACCCGCCTCGCCGTGTTTGAAAATAAGCTGCCAGCCGGTTTTTCACTGGCATACCTCCCCTCTTTCGGATATATCCGTCTCCGCTTATCGGCATGGGGAGAAGGGCGCAAGCCGGAGATGAAACAGTTGGGCCGAAAGCTGAAACAACTCCTGGGAGATCATTTCGCGGGTAAAGGCGAGAAAATGCCCGAGGAACTGCTTGGCGAAAAACTGCGTAAGAGGCAACTCACTGTTGCCACAGCCGAAAGTTGCACCGGAGGATATATTGCCCACAGGATCACCGTTGTCCCCGGCGCGTCTGATTATTACCAAGGGAGTATCGTCTCGTACGACAACCGGATAAAGGAAGAACAGCTGGATGTGGACCCGGGCACGATAGATGCCCACGGCGTGGTCAGTCGTGAAGTGGTGGAACAGATGGCTATCAATATCACCGGAAAACTGAGGACTGAATGCGGCATTGCCGTCTCGGGAATTATGGGGCCCGACGGGGGGACAAAATCGAAGCCGGTAGGGACAGTTTGGATTGCCACCTATTGTGAGGGCCGGATTCTCAGTCGGGAGTATAATGTGGGACGCAGCCGCAAAGAGAACATCGAGCGCGCGGCCAACCTGGCCATCCTTCAGTTGCTGAAGATGTTAAGCCGGAAATAGCAAGCCGGCGCCGACACAAGATCCCGGCTTTTGTGAGCAGGGGAAAATCAGGCTAACCCGTCAATCGATCAGCTCAAAACCGCAATACGGCACCAGCGGTGCAGGGATCCGTATGCCGTCCGGCGTTTGGTTGTTTTCCAGTAATGCAGCCATGATACGCGGCAAAGCAAGCGCGCTGCCGTTAAGGGTATGACAAAATTCCGTCTTGCGGTCGGCATTCCGGTAACGGCATTTCAGCCGGTTGGCCTGGTAACTTTCGAAATTGGACACGGAGCTCACTTCCAGCCAACGCTTTTGCGCAGTGGAATAGACCTCAAAATCGAACGTGAGGGCCGAGGTAAAACTCATATCTCCCCCGCAAAGTCGCAAGATACGCCACGGGAGTCCCAGCCGTTCGACGAGGGTCTGTACGTACTGCACCATCTCATCCAGCCGCTCATAGGAATTCTCCGGCTTATCAATACATACGATCTCCACCTTATCAAATTGATGCAGGCGGTTCAGTCCGCGCACATCCTTCCCGTAGGAGCCTGCTTCACGACGGAAACAAGCCGAGTAGGCGGTATTCTTTATGGGGAGCTCCTTTTCGTCGAGGATCACATCGCGGTAAATATTGGTTACCGGCACCTCCGCGGTAGGGATAAGATAAAGATCATCCAATCCCACATGGTACATCTGTCCTTCTTTATCGGGCAACTGCCCCGTCGCGAAGCCTGAATCGCCGTTGACCAGATAAGGGGGTTGCACTTCCATAAATCCCGCATCGCGTGCGCTATCCAGGAAAAAATTGATCAAGGCGCGTTGGAGCCGCGCTCCCCTCCCCTTGTACACCGGAAAACCGGCACCGGTGATCTTCACTCCCCATTCAAAGTCGATCAGGTCATATTTCTTAGCCAGTTCCCAATGCGGAAGGGCATCATCGTTGAGCGAGGGGATCTCTCCCCCGCTTCGTTCAACCAGGTTGTCCTCGGCTGTCCGTCCTGCCGGTACGGAATCGTGCGGCAGGTTGGGTATGGTGACCAACAGAGCCTCTATTTTTTGTTCTGCCTCTTTCAATGTTTCAGCAAGCTCTCCGGAGGTTTCTTTCAGCAATCGCACTTTCTCCCGCGCGACAGACGCCTCTTCCTCGTTTCCCTCTTTCATAAGCCGGCCGATCGACCTGGAAATGGTGTTAATCTCGCCCAGAATGGCATCGAGATGAGTCTGCGTTTTGCGCCGTGTGTTATCCAGATCGATGATCTGACAGATCATCTCCCCGCCATCGAAATGTTTTTTCGACAGCTTCCGGATAACCTCTTCCGGATTTTCGTTGATTGTTCTGAGTGTAAGCATAAAACTGTTAATTGACCTGCAAAGGTACAAAAATTCCGGCATGCAAAACTGCCGGAATAAAATTTAATTCAGCGCTCAACAGGGTACGTCGAAAAGAGAACCTTAAAATAACTGAAAATGGAGACTTTCGCGCAATTCCCTCTCCTTTTGTTTTTTCTGTTGATAGGAACGGGACACATAATAGGCAAAACCAACGAAAATGCCTACTATCAGCAAATTTTTAATTGTATTATCCTTCATAATTTTATTATAGTTGAGACATTGGAACTGAGAACTGGAAATTTAGAATTTAGAATTTAGAACTTAGAACTGGGAACTGGGAACTGAGAACTTAGAACTGAGAACTGGGAACTGAGAACTGGGAAGTGGGAACTGGGAACTGGGAAGTGGGAACTGGGAACTGGGAAGTGGGAACTGGGAAGTGAGTGAAGAATCCCGGTAATCAATTAGCAATTACCGATAATCAATTACCAATTACCAATTACCAATGAATCAATAAATCCGAATACCCTGGCTTGACTCTTGATTGTTGGCTCTTTTGTCTCATTCTTCATTCTTCATTCTTCACTTTTCATTCTTCACTTTTCATTCTTCACTCTTCACTTTTCACTCTTCACTCTTCACTTTTCACTCTTCATTCTTCACTCTTCATTCTTCACTCTTCATTCTTCACTCTTCATTCTTCACTCTTCATTCTTCATTCTTCATTCTTCAATCTTCATTATTAAATATTAACTATTAAATATTAATATTAAAGAA
>NZ_RDSD01000014.1 GCF_003712195.1 Proteiniphilum sp. X52
ATCGAGTAGGTAGGGGGATTACTCCCCCGCCCTCTCACACCACCGGACGTGCCGTTCGGCATACGGCGGTTTAATTTGTTTTCAAAGAATGTCTAATCTCATAGTAGTCCAGCACACTGACTAAGCCCCTGCGCAGCAGGATTTCTTTTGTCAAGTTCGTTGAGCATCACGTTGCTCAACAAGGGCGACAAATTTCCCCCTTGCGGTGTGCCTACTTCGGCAGCCGAATATATCCCGTTTTCCATTACTCCCGATTTCAGACACTTGCGTATCAGGCTCTCGGTGTCCGGGTCTCGGATTACCCTGCCAACGTAGCTCATCAGCTTGTCTTGTGGAACGTTGTCGAAGTATTTCTCCAGCTATTGGGCTCGTCGGTGACTACGCCACGTGTGGGCTTTCACCACAGATGTATATCATGCCCGTCATACAAAAAAGCCCCCGGAAAACCGGAGGCCAATCGTTGATTAAAAAACAAAGGCTCTTATAGCGTTACATTGTAAGGGTAGATTCTTTCAACTCATCCGCCATTCTGTTGAACGCCTCTTTTACTTTCTGAAATTGCTTTTGCGACATATTTTTCGAACCTGCAGCATAATGCCGGAAGTTAGACGGGCTCATCCCCATATATTTTGCAGCCTTGGTAACATTTAAAAAATCGAAATGATTGAAGAAGCTGGGGAAATCAAATACCCAATCCACTTCCAATTCGGGGAAAGATTCGTCCGGATACTCTTCTTTCATTTCATCGTAAAATGCAAAGCAATCCTTTTTTGCTTCTTCTACGGTAGAACCGGCCCCACCCAAATCAAAATGTTCGAAAGGATAATCACATGTGCAGATATATCCTTCAGGTCCATTTTTTGTAATTGTAATCGTTACTTTTAATTTTTTCATACCCATTTATTATTATGTTATTGTATGAATGTTGATTAAGAACAGGAGGATTAACCCCTCCTGTCCTTTTTGGCTTTTTCAATCATCGACTTGGCTAACCTCTCATCGATATCCTTATGTCTTGGAAGTGGAAAATTTCGTCCATTTTCATAACTCCATATCTCGTGGTTACCGCCTTGCCGTTGAAATTCGCAGCCTAAAGCTCTAAGCTTTTGTTGTAAAAGCAAAAGTTTCATAGATCGCTTTGTTTTTACAATCAACACTACGAAAATACGCATATTTGCGTACATATGCAAATAAATTCCTGATTATTTTCAATAAAAATACAGATTTTCTTATCGAGTAGGTAGGGGGATTACTCCCCCGCCCTCTCACACCACCGGACGTGCCGTTCGGCATACGGCGGTTTAATTTGTTTTCAAAGAATGTCTAATCTCATAGTAGTCCAGCACACTGACTAAGCCCCTGCGCAGCAGGATTTCTTTTGTCAAGTTCGTTGAGCATCATGTTGCTCAACAAGGACGACAAATTTCCCCCTTGCGGTGTGCCTACTTCGGTAGCCGAATATATCCCGTTTTCCATTACTCCCGATTTCAGACACTTGCGTATCAGGCTCTCGGTGTACGGGTCTCGGATTACCCTGCCAACGTAGCTCATCAGCTTGTCTTGTGGAACGTTGTCGAAGTATTTCTCCAGCTATTGGGTTCGTCGGTGACTACGCCCCGTGTGGACTTTCACCACAGATGTACATCATGCCCGTCATACAAAAAAGGGAAAACCGCTCCCCGGGGGAACGGCCTTCCTGTTCACAATGAAAAGTCAAGTAGAGTAGAATAAAACAGTTATTTATATCGAGTCAGTGGAAAGTGTCATAAAAACTTCCCCCTCTCCAGAAATATCCACAGGCAGATAATTGGTATTGCGGGAGTAATTCCTGATCCTCTTGCGCACGACGGCCGGAGGCCTGTTGTCTTTATAATCACGCAGAGCTTCACTCATCTCAATGGTTTTGCCCGCCGGCACCGATATTTCCACGGTGATGCTCTGGTTTCGGAATCCCTGCTCCACCGGTACCGAAAAGAATTCCGGAAGTAACAACAGGGAGTCTTTCTGTACAATCTCATAAGAAAACTGCGCGATATCGGCTTTGGCGGAACGAAGATCTTTGCCATGTATGGCAGATATGACCCGCACATGGAACAACGAGTCGCCGCTTTTACCTATCTGAAGGTTAATGTTATCAAAAAGGAGCGAATCTTCATTGATCGTGGTATAAGGCAGTTCGTTGATTTTAGTGCCCGGCCCGTATCCTGTCTTGAATTCAGCATAATCTTCACTATAGGGTTGCATCTCCACATACATCTTGCCCGAATGAACCGGCGCGATGGAGACGGTTCTTTCGCTGGAGCTTTCCACGCTGAACTTGTCGGCTACCCGTGCGCCCAGTATGCCGGAAACCACCAGGCCTGCCATCCAAAACAGAGAGGCGACAATCCCGATAGCCGGACGCGATTTGGCTTTCATGGCACGACGTATGAACCATGCAACGACAGCTATGATAGGTACGAGGAAGATCAATCCCAGTGCAATAAAAAGCAAACTGGTCTCATAACCGGGATCGATAAACAGCGACTTCAATGGCGAGAGATTTGTTCCGGTGGCTAATAATCCGACAAACAGACCGATCAACACCAACAAGAAGATTCCCACGACAGAGAAGAAGATGATTTTCAGAAAGATCACCAATGCATTCAGACAGCCGGAGCGTTCAGGCGGGGATACTGTCGCTCCACGGAGCTCATACAGAGGCGGTTCGGGCGGCATCTGCTCCATCCGGCCGGCTTCACCTTCTCCATCCTCATCACCCTTCACTCCCGGATCCGCGGCAAGGAAAGCCTCTTTTTTTCCTACCGAAGGGCGAAAGTTTCCCTCATGGGAGGTACGGCTCCGCGAACTTGCCACATTGTCGGTCACCTTTTCCCTGATCGAACGGATATAATCCTCTTCACCCATCATTTCCAGCTTCTGTTTCACGGTCTTTGCCACGGGAATAATCGCCCAAAGGACAACATAGACTACCACCAGACTCGAGTTGATATTCCAGTTGAAACTCACATTGTCAAAGATCCGGTTCAACGGAAAAACGGAGATCATCCCGATCATATTCAATGCAAGCGGTGTAAGGAACAGGAGACGGGGTATCCATGAATCGATGCGGAAATAGGCAGCAATACCGCCGCACACCCCACCGATAAAACGGTCGTTGGGGTTGCGGTAAAGCCGCTTGGAAACATTCGATTCCAACACTTTCGGTTTTAACACGATCCATAATACAATGTATATCCAAAAAAGAAATCCGAAGAACAACACAAAGAGAAGTCTTATCCATACGGGGTCGGTTTTGAAATAGTGCGCTAACCCGCCACAAACACCTCCAATGATCCGGTCGCCGGCATTCCGGTGTAAACTTTGGCGTTCGCTCCCGGTTGACCAAGTCTCACTTTTGGGGGTACCGGAATTTCCCGTACCGGGTTGAGATGTTTGGGATTCCTGCCCTGCGCCCGCAACCTCCTCGTAATCCGAATCAAATTCCTGCGGCCTGCCGATACTGTCGATAACAGCTTTCACATCTTCATCAGTGATGCAATGGATGCCATGCTTCAAACGGTTGCCAAACAATTCGGCGATACGACATTCTATGTCGTTCACAATCTCATCGCCGCCCTCTTCGCGGGAAAAATAGGTCTTGAGACTACCAATATACTGCTTCAGCATTTCGTAAGCACTCTCCTCGATGGCAATCACCTGACCCTGAAAATTAATGTTGATTACTTTCTTCATATGGATGCTATTCTGATTGATTTTCATGTGACTCGCCCCTCTTTTGCGTGAGGGTCTCAACTCCCGTCGCTAACTCATTCCAGGTGGCTTGCAGGAGGATGTAAAACTCGTCTCCCTTTTCCGTCAGACGGAAATATTTGCGCGGAGGCCCCGAAGTACTTTCCACCCACTGGTAGGTAAGTATTCCGGCATTCTTCAAACGGTTGAGCAAAGGATAAAGGGTTCCCTCCAAAAGTTGCAATCCGGCATTCTTCATCTCGTCGATAATATCGCCGGGATAGGCCTCGCCCCTTCTGATGATGGAAAGAATGCAATATTCCAGTACTCCCTTTCGCATCTGGCTTTGCGTATTTTCAATATTCATCTCTGTATCATTTTGTATCGCAAAGATACCCAAAGCAAGGTATTATGCAATACAAAGTACCAAATATTTTCCCGGTATTAATTTTATTTAACATTAAAAGTGACGAATGTGGTCTGAATGGGACTGTATAGAGTTTGATTCTTGTTACTTTTGCACATCAATCGTGACAACGTCCCGGGAGATCGGGACAAGTAGTCCCCCGATTTATCGGGATTATCAAAATAACATAACTTGCCCCGACTTGCCGGGATCATCAAAGTAACATAACTTGTCCCGACTTGTCGGGATCATCAAATGAACATGTATGTCGCTTCAGGGAAAACATATTGTATTAGGTATCACAGGCAGCATCGCAGCCTATAAATCGGCTATTCTCACCCGGCTGTTGATAAAAAAGGGAGCGGAAGTACAGATCGTGATCACCCCGGCCGGGAAGGAGTTCATCACGCCGGTGACGCTCTCCGCGCTTTCGGGCCGGCCGGTGATCAGTGATTTTTTCGCCTCGGGCGATGGTACCTGGCACAGCCATGTGGATCTGGGATTGTGGGCCGACGTGATGATTGTGGCTCCGGCAACGGCGGCCACCCTCGGCAAGATGGCCAACGGGGTGGCCGACAATATGCTTATCACCACCTATCTTTCCATGAAAGCGCCTGTCTTTGTGGCGCCGGCCATGGATCTCGACATGTACAGGCATATTTCCACCCAACGCAATATCGAGAAACTGAAAAGCGACGGAGTGCAGATCATCGATGCGACCGACGGGGAGCTGGCCAGCCATCTTGAAGGGAAAGGCAGGATGGAAGAGCCGGAAAATATTGTCTCCGTTCTGGAACGGTTCTTGGCTACCGGAAATGATCTTGACAAGAAAAAGATCATGATCACCGCGGGGCCGACTTATGAACGGATCGATCCGGTACGTTTCATCGGCAATTTCTCTTCCGGGAAGATGGGATTCGCTTTGGCGGAAGAATGCGCCTCAAGGGGTGCTGAGGTGATCCTGATCACAGGCCCCTCCGCGTTATCAGTTTCACATCCCAATATATTAAGGGTGAATGTGGAGTCAGCCGTCGAGATGTATGACGCCGCACTCAAGATTTTCCCGCAAATGGATGCAGCCATCCTCTCGGCAGCAGTAGCCGATTACCGTCCGGAGCGAATGAGTGAGGAGAAAATTAAACGGTCGGCAAATGAGCACTTGTCACTCTCTCTTGTTCCCAATCCCGATATCGCAGCTTCGCTCGGAAAAATAAAAAAACCGGGGCAATTGAGTATCGGTTTTGCCCTGGAGACCAACGACGAAGAATCGAATGCGATAAAAAAGGTAGAAGAAAAAAACTTCGACTACATTGTGCTCAACTCACTGAATGACCGGGGAGCAGGCTTCGGACACGACACGAACCGAGTGACGATCCTTTCCCGCGACGGCGAAAAACAATCGTTCTCGCTGAAATCAAAGAAGGAAGTGGCAAAAGATATTATTGACACGGTTTTTGGTGATTGATAATTTGAAATCAGCAGTCTCCAATATCCAAATCCGAGAGCCGACACCCGAGATCCGAGACCCAAGATCCAAGATCCGAGACCCAAGATCCGAGACCCGGAATCTAAAGTCTTGGTTCCGTCATCAATCTTAGAAACTGTTTTTAATTCCTCTCTCGGCTCTGATCTTCACTCTTCACTTTTCACTTTTCACTTTTCATTTTTCATTTTTCACTCTTAACGATATAATGCGACTACATAAATCACAACTTATACTTTTCTTGTTTTTCACCGGTACCCTCCTGTCTTATCCGCAACAATATAGAAATCCCGTCACCATTTCGCCGGCTCTTAGCGCCAACTTCGGTGAATTAAGGAATAATCATTTCCATTCGGGGATCGATTTCAAGACACAACAGATGGTCGACAAGCCCATCGTCGCCATCGAGGACGGGTATGTTTCCCGCGTCAGTGTCTCCCCCGGGGGCTACGGGTTGGCACTCTATGTAGATCATCCTTCTACCGGCCATACCAGTGTCTACGCGCATCTCAACAGCTTCTCCAGAGAGATCGCCGAATGGGTAAAGGAACAACAATACCGGCAGGAGCGATTCAGTGTCATTCTTTATCCGGAGCCGGGCATGTTGCCGGTAAAGAAAGGAGAACAAATTGCGTTGAGCGGCAACACCGGCAGTTCGGGCGGGCCCCATCTCCATTTTGAGATACGCGATAGCCACACGGAAGAGCCGCTGGACGCATTGGAATTTCTGGCGAAGATACCCGATTCACAAAAACCGGATATTCAGGGAATCACCTTTTACCCCATCCTTGAAAAAGGGGTAGTTAACGGTAGCGCCAATCCGGTCAGACTGGATATCAGCAAAGATAAAGCGGGAAATCCGTCACCACTGGGAAAAAACATTGAGGCGTGGGGACGCATTGGCGTGGGTGTGAAGGCATACGACCGGATGGACGGCCAAAATAACATCTACGGGGTAAAACATATCCGTCTTTTCGTGGATGACCGTCAAATATTCAGCAGTGGCATACACCGGTTCTCATTCGCGGAGACACGTATGCTGAACAGTTTCATCGATTTTGAAGATTGGAGAAGGCAACGGTCATTCTTTATGAAATCATTTATTGAGCCGGGCAACACCCTTCCATTCTATGAAGCCGAAAACAACGGATATATCCATATTGACGAAGAGAGGCCCTACCGATTCCGGTATGAACTGGAAGATCATTACGGGAACAGGCTGACCTACAATTTCACCGTCGACGGAAAATCCCAGCCTATCCCCCAAAGACCGGATTGTAACAACTGGATGGCCTGGAACCTCCATAACTCTTTTATGGAGATGGGGTTTCAATTACAAATTCCAAAAGGAAACCTGTATGATGATATCTGCTTCTTCCACTCCTCCACCAAAAGCCCCCACCATTATTCCGACCTGCACCGGGTAAATGACACCCCTGTCCCACTGCACAACGGTGCAGACATGTGGATCGGCATGCATACCGACACATTGCCGAACAAAAAAAATTACGGGATCGTCAGGATCAACGGCAACGGATCGGAAAGTTGGGTCGGGGGAGAGTATGTCCGGGGAGGTGTCAAAGCCAGCATCCGCGAGCTGGGTGATCGGTACGCCATATCGGCCGATACTATCGCTCCCGTGATAACACCTCTGGAACCAGCCACCTGGGTAAATCAAAAACGCATCCGCATCCGGCTCAGGGATGACAAGAGCGGTATCGCCTCATTCAGGGGAGAGATCAACGGCGACTATGTATTGTTCACACACGACAGCAAATCATCGATCTATACCTACCGGTTTGATGACAGCCGGCTGACAAAAGGCCAACAGCAGGTATTGGTCTTTACTGTTGTTGACGGGACAGGCAACCGAAGCGAGTATACCTACAATTTCTTTTATTAATCACAACCCCAGTACCGCCTGGGCAATCGCTATCTCCCGCTCGCTGCCGGTATGCTTACCCTCTACATCCGATAGTTTGACACACTCCTGCCACTCCTCGCGGGGAGTCATCTTGCAGCGGAAAAGCTTCATCACGATATTCATCCCTTTGATATCGTTCCCTACATCGGCTGTCAGATTTGTGCCAATCCCGAAAGTGGCGCCGATGCGGTCACCGCAATATTCTTTGATTTGAATAGCCTTGTCCACATTCAGGCTGTCGGAAAAAACCAGGTATTTGAGTTTAGGATTTACACGTAACTCCTCATACCGCCGGATCACCTTGTCGGTAAACAAGAACGGATCACCGCTATCGTGACGCAGGCTGGTGAAGAGCGACGCGTGTTTTTTACTGAAGTTACGCAGAAAAACATCGGTGGTATAAGTATCGGTCAGCACAGTACCCAAGTCTCCGTCGTAAACATTGATCCAATTCTCCATCGACATATAATTGGCCATCTTGTAACCGTAGATCGACCCGTGGAACTGCACCCATTCGTGCGGATGGGTACCCGATACGTTCAGGTTATGCTTAAATGCCATATAGACATTGCTCGTCCCATAGAGACTGGTGCCGGCATGTTGCTTCAACAGCCCGGTCACCCGGTCTTCCACGTCGGCGCTGAACCGCCGCCTCATTCCGAAAAGGGAAACGGAAAGATTGTGTTCCCGCATTTTCTTCGCTTTCTCCACAGTGACCGCTTCCATATATTTCAGGTCGGGATAGCGGCCAGTCTCACGGAAAAAAAGCTCCGATACGGTGGCCAGGATAGGCGTTTCCCAGAGAGTGACACGGTAAAGGAGACCGATCGCCTTTATATGCAACTTGCTCCCCACCATGCCGATCTCCACTTCCGAGGGATCGAACCGGAATCCTTTCAGGAAATCGATATAAATGGGCGGCAAATAAGGCATTTGCCTCCTTACAAATGCCTCTTCCTCTTTGGTGAGCGCGAGGTTCGACATCTTCTCCAGTTCTTTTCTCAGCAGTCGGTCAAATCCTTCCGGATAATCACCATTACTCCGGTCGATGAATTCAAACTCGCCGTAAGCCCTTGGAAAGAGCTTCGAATAGGCATAACCGGTGGTAAACTTATAAAGATCGGTATCGAGGATACTCTTCATAATTGCCATATCTCTTTTGATTCAATTTATTGATCGTTTGCGTCAAGCGAGGGCAGCGCAAATTTAGAGGAGCCTGCGACTCAATTAACCCTTGAGAAGCGAAGGCGACTCAATTGAAAATAGAGGAGCGAAGGCGACTCAAAATGACCATTGTAGTTGAATAATACAACATCTCAAACCCAAATCCGGTTCACCTCTCTTTTTATTCTTGAGTCCCCTCCGAAAAGTCTTTTTTACCCAAATTTCCCTCAAAACGACTATTGATTTTCAATGAGTTGGAGACCGGTGAAATCGGTTTTTGCCATCATCAACAGATTTTTCCCATTCTTTTTAAACGAATCGAAAAAACCGGGAGATTGTAAACCGATGGTAAAAAACATGAAGGCTAAAAAGGAACGGAAAGATTTACTTCCTCATGAAGCTGCCTATCAATCCTCCAAGCAATAAGCCATAGATGCAATTAGCCCACCATTCCGACGAAAAACCAAAGGTACCGTCATAGATCCCATAATATTGCCAGTAAAAATATCCGGCAATCGATCCCAGCATCATTCCAAGGAAAGAGGCCCTGTTTTTCCTGAAAAATAAAAAAAATGTCTTCATAACGATAACGGCTGATGGAACATTCTTAATGATGCATCTTATTCACTATTTTCTCTAAATTGCCGGCAGATACGACCCCCATGACTCGTTTTGTTTCAACATCCCCATTAAATATTAATAAATTGGGAATACCCGAGACATTGTATTTATAATAATATTCGGCATGCCCTTCAATGTCCATGGCATAAAAATGAATACCTTGAAGATTTTCCGCATCCAACTGTTCTATATTGTGGCGCATCTTTTGGCACAATTCGGAATCTTTCCTATAGAAAAACAGAAAGGTTATGCCCTCTTTGTCCAGACTAATCTCATCCACTTCCGTGAGAATGGAATTGGTGTTCTCCGACAAAGGGATATGGTTGACTTTTTTTTCGGCTATAACTCCGGTCAGCACGAAGAATATTACAATTGCCAGCAAAAAATGCCAGGGTTTGAAATAAAAAGAGTGACCATTGCTCATATTCATTTACTCAAGATTTATTTATGATTTGCCTTCCCAATAAGATCATTCCTGTAAAACTCCTCATCGAGCACACCATTACGGATACGGTAGAGACCATTGCTATTTCTAATCCTCGTTTTATTGGATGATAAAATTGATTACCCTCCTATTTTTCGTAATACAAAGTTATGGTAGAGTTCCCCGCCTTTTTTCACAAACTTACCGAAACGAATGTTTTGGTTACCCAACTGTACAAAACCGGCACCCAAATGTGGCCGACTGAAACATGTACGACGGAAAATCAAAAAAAGAAAGGCGCCATTTTTTGAGCAACGCCTTTCCGAAATTGATCATCCGGACCAAAGAATCACATCATATCTTCAATATTCCAGACAAAGGCGCGCAGGCCCAAGTTGGGCGATTCCTCATCGAGTTCCCTCAGATAGTCGAGCAACAGCTTCACCCTGTCATCCTCCACAATGGTGAGGATGGCCTTGTTCACCGAAGGCCAGGCGTGGGAGCCGTAATGCGGCTCTCCGGTCTTGCTTCCCCGTCCGTGGATCTCTTTCCATGAAGTGAACCCGCGTATATTGAGCGAACTCAGGTTGGCCACGATCTCATCGTAATGCGCCTGGTCCAAAGTTATCATTACTGCTTTCATTTTTTTAAAAATTAGAAGTGAGAACTAAGAAATTAGAAGTGAGGAATTAACAAATTCCCATTACCAATTATCCGTTGTCCATTGTCCATTATCAACTATCAATTCAGCGCGGTGTTTCCTGCGCCTTCTGCGCACACCGTAGCCAGCCATCATGGAATAGAGCGCCGGGATCAGTATGAGGGTAATGATGGTGGAGAAGGTCATACCTCCTATAATGGAGATCCCCAGAGATTTCCACATCTCCGATCCCTGACCTGTGCCAATTGCCAGGGGAATCATACCCAGGATAGTAGTAAGGGTGGTCATCAATACGGGGCGCAACCTCGAACGGCCTCCATGCACCACCGCCGTGATGATGGACATGCCCCTCTCCCGGTTCAGGTTGATATAGTCGATCAACACGATAGAGTTTTTCACCACCATTCCCACAAGCATGATCAACCCGACAAATCCCATAATACCGAGCGGTTCACCCGTGAGGGCAAGGAAGAGGATTGAACCGGTAAAAGCAAACGGCACGGTCAGGATGATCATAAACGGATAGGAGAGCGACTCGAACTGCGATGCCAATACAATATATACCAGCAGAGAAACGATCATAAGAAGAAGTCCCAACTGTGAAAATGATTCCTGCTGGTCTTCCAGAGACCCACCTATCTCCATCTGCACGCCTGCCGGCAGATCGGCTTGGGACATAATGGTATTTACATCGGCCACCACCTCACTGAGGGCACGTCCGTAAATGGTACCGGTCACCGTCGCAATACGCTGGCGATCCTGCCGGTCGATCTGCGGCAATGTGGAAGTTTCTATCACTGTTCCCAGATCGCGCACCCGCACACCGGCTCCCATCGTGTTGTATATCAGTATGTTTTCGACATCTTCGATAGACTGCCGGTATTGTTCTTCATACCGCACCCGGATATCATACTCTTCTCCTTCTTCACGGAAACGTGACATGACAAGACCGTTGATCCTGTTTCGGATAGCATTGGCCGCCGTACTCATGTTCAATCCGTTCAACGCTAATTTCTCGCGATCGAACTGTATCTGGTACTCCATCCGGTAATCTTTTCTCGATACCGTGATATCGCGCAATCCTTTCACTCCTTCCAGTTTGGTTCTCATCTCGGCAGCGAGTTGGTCGGTGGTTGCAAGGTCATAACCGTAGATATTCACCGCGACATTACTTCCTCCGGTCATCCCCATATTGCCTCCGCCCGGCATTACCTGGAAACGGTGCAACTCCGGCATATTGGCAAGATCCCGACGTATTTCGTCAGATATATCATAGATGGTCTTTTTCCTGTTCTTGGCCTCCGTCAAACGCATCGTATAGGTCATGATATTGGAAGCATTATCCTGCATGGCCGCCCAGGTGTTATCTTCATCGGCGGCCCCCACACTGAAAGAGATGATCTGGATCTCCGGATATTTCTCCCGCATTCCCTGTGCTATCCTGTGGCCGGTTTCCCGGGCGACTTCCATACGGGTTCCGGTAGGCATCTCCACGGTAATGGCAATTTGGTTGTTGTCCGATGCCGGCATAAATTCCGTTTTCAACGTGATGGCACTGATCACCACACTTATGATAAAAACAACGAACACACCCAACATGGTGAGTCGTCTCCTGCGGGCCACCCAATTCACCACCCGGGAGTAAGCATGGTCGATCCTGTTGAGTACCGGTAATACCTTTTTATTGTACCACCTGTCGAAACCGGACACCTTGGCATCCTTGTTCGAGCGCATCATCTTCGCGCTCATCATCGGAGTAAGTGTCAAGGCTATGATCAGCGACAGCGAGATGATGATGGTTACCATCCATCCCAACTGATTGAACATCACACCGGCAAAACCACTGACCATGGTCATCGGAAGAAATACCGCAATAATGGTCAGTGTAGAGGCGATTACGGAAAGGGATACTTCTTCCGTACCGTACACAGCAGCCTGTCTGACACGGCTTCCCCGTTCAATATGGGAGGTAATGTTCTCCAGCACCACAATGGCATCGTCCACCACCATCCCGATAGTAATGGAAAGAGCCGAGAGCGAGATAATATTGATACTATTCCCGGTGAGGTAAAGATAAATAAACGAACCGATCAGCGAGATAGGTATGGTCACCATGATAATGATGGTGGCACGCCACCGCCCCAGGAAGAGAAGGACGATGATGCCCACAATGACCAGCGCCAGCAGGATCGTCTCGAGCAAACTGTTGATCGACACCTTGATATAATCAGAAGTATCCATTACCGTAACCAGCTTGATATCGGGCGGAAGGCTCTTCTCCAGTTCGGGCATTTGCGCCTTCACCGCGTCGGCAATGGCCGCCGTATTGGCACCCGACTGTTTTTGGACCACGATGGAAGCACTCCGCTGCCCGTTGGTATAGTTCTCCTGTATACGGGACTCCAGCGTGTCTTTCACCGAGGCCACATCCCGCAGATAGATGGCGCGTCCCTGGTTGTTACCCACAATGATATCGTTCAGGTCGCGGCTGTTCTTGAATTCCCCCTCCAGGCGTAACATATAGGTCTGCGTGCCGATATCGAAATTACCGGCGGGGACATTCACATTTTCAGTGGCGATCACTTGTGCGATCTGTTCCAGGGAAATATTGTATGCCTCCAGTTTTTCAGGTATCACATTCACCTGTATCTCCCTTTGGGGGGCACCACTGACAGAAACGGTTCCCACACCCGAAATACGGTTGAGCGGGTTGGCCACCTGTTCGTCGAGTATCTTATAGAGTGCTCCCGAGCTCTCTTGCGCGGTGGCGGAGAGCACCACCACCGGTATCATGTCGGAGCTGAATTTCAGGATCATGGGGTCTTCCGTCCCGTCGGGAAGGAATCCCGATACCAGGGCCACCTTGTCCCGCACATCGTTCATCACGGCATCCATATCTGTGCCGAATTCGAACTCCAGCATGATCATCGACATACCGTCCCGGGATTGTGATGTAATCTCTTTCAGTTTCTCGGTAGAGTTCAGGACATCTTCCAGCGGACGGGTCACATTGGTCTCCACGTCTTCGGCACCCGCGCCCGCATAGGAGGTCATGACCGAGACGATATTCAGGTCGATATTGGGATAGAGGTCTATAGGCAATTGCCTGTAGAACAAAATGCCTATCAGCACAACACCGATAAATATCAATGATGTTCCCACGGGATTTTTTACCGCGGTTTCATATATCTTCATACTATTTTATTTTTTATTCCAGATTCAATATTCCAGGTTCGAAATAATCAATCTTGAATTTTAATCAATAACTTCCACCTCAGTCCCGTCAATCAGGCCTGTATTCCCCTCCACGATTACCCTGTCACCGTCGTTCAGTCCTGAGACGATCTCATATTTATCGTTGATACGGACTCCCGGTTGTACCAAAGTGTAGATAGCCTTTCCCTCTTTTTCCACGAACACATAACGGTCGTTTGAGCCGACCTGCTTGAGGACAGCCCTGTCGGAAAGCAACGGACGCTCGTTGGTGCCGAAATTCATCCTCACACGGGCGAACATGCCGGGACGCAGCCGCTGATCACCATTAGGCACCGATATCTCCACGGTAAAAGTGTGCGAAACCGGGTCGAGCGTGGGGTAAACCAGTGACACACTCCCCTGAAATCTTTCACCGCCCAAGGCGTCTACTGACACTTCCACAGGCATTCCCTTCACCACCTGGCTATAATAAGACTCTGAAATATTGACTTTCACCTTCACCGGATTGATACTCTCAATGGTGAGGATAGGTAATTGTCCGGCCACATCACCCGGATCGTAATTACGGGCAGTCACCACCCCGTTCACCGGACTGGTCAGTGTGGTATTCTCATCCAGATTATTCAGGGCATACTCCGCCACATCGAGTTGGGTCTTTGCCTGATCGAGCTGCTGTTTGGAAATACCCCCCACTTCATATAGCTCTTTATAACGTTCATAGTCCCTCTTTAAGGTGGCCACCTGTGTCTGTTGTTGTGAAAGGTTTGCCTTATCCATGGTTACCAGGGTCTGCCCGCGACGAACCTGCGAACCCACATCCACTTTAATCTCGCGGATCCGTCCTCCCATGGCGGGAGCAATATTATTCACCTGATCGGCCTCTACCGTGGCGGTAAAGGTAGATATCTGCTCCACCGGCACTAACTGCACCTCTTCCACACGTACCTTGGTTTTCCGTGAAGCTTCACTTTCAGCGCTTCCGGTACGGTCTGCTCCCCCGCAGGAGGCAAGCAATGCGACTGCCAGCAAAGGAGTTATTCTCAATAAACTGTATCGTCTCATATAATTATTCATATATTTTATTTTTAAATTTGGGATTTCAAAATCTCACCATCTCCGCAGTCCCCCGGTCGTATAACACCTTTTCACTCAAAATTCACCGGTGCGATATCATAACCGAGCACCTTTTCCAGGTCGGCTTTGGCCGAGAGATAATCGTAAATGGCGTTCCTGTACTGCAACTCGGCGTTGAGCACGGCCAGTGCCGCCGCATTGACATCCACGATGGTGCCCATCCCCGTCTCGTACCGCTTCAGGGTGATCTCATGTCCTTTACGCGCCTGTTCGACGGACGACTGTGCGGCCACTACCTGTTCGATATTTTTGTGGATAAGGTCGTAATTGTTTCTGATCGACAACTTGAGTCCTCTTTCCACATCCTTGCGCTGTTCATCCAACTGCCATAGCTGTAGCTGCGATTGTTTCAAGTTGTGGTAGCGTTGTCCGCCGCTGAAGAGAGGTATCTGAAGCGTAACACCCAGCATGGAATAAGGATCCCATCGGTAAGTGTTGATCTTGAAATCGTTGTTCTGGCTCATATAAGTCCAGTTGAAAGAGGTAACCAGTGAGGGAGCATACTGCAGTTTCTGCAGTTCATAGGCTTTCAGAGCTTGTTCGGCCTGCAGGTCGAATTGCCTGATATCGCTGTTGTTGATGAGCGAAGTGTCCGCCGGGATAATGGCATCAAACATACTCTTCTGATAATCATCCAGCGAACCCACCACTTTCAGCGGCAGATCGCTGTCTATGCCCATCAGCATTTTCAGTTGCAGTTCGGCGATTTTCATCATATTCTCCGACTGGAGTATACTGGGGATAAGGCTTTTCAGCCGCACATCGGCGGTGATCACATCATATTCGGCCACTATCCCCTGATTGTATCGGAGACGGATGTCCTCCAGGTTAATGGAGTCTGTCTCGTAGGTTTTCCTGAATACGTCGTGGCTGTCCTGTGCCAGCAGCAGGCTGAAGAATGATTTCTTCACCTGGTTCACCAGATCGATGCGCGACGCGCGCGCTTTCTCCATGGAAAGTTGGATATCCACCTCACTCATCTGGATATTTTTCCAGAGCGAGGGTACCACCAACGGCAGGCTTACATTCAACCCCGCCGACCAGGAATTGAAACGTCCCATCTGGATACCTTCTCCGGAACTTTCGGTATCACCACCCATCACCTTTTGCAACACCTGCAGTACCTCTAACTCTTTGTCGGTATAGTCTCCGGGATTGATGCCGCCACCTATCAGGCTGAAACCTTCATCAAAATATACCGTCTGCCTTTTGATGGCCCGCTGGTACTGCCCGATCAGATCCATCTGAGGCATAAGGGCTCCGTAGGCTGATTTCTTCGCATACTGCTTCTTGGTGATCTCCATATCGGCGACCTTTATTGTGGGATTTTCGCTCAAGGCGATCTCCAATGCCCGGTTCAAATCGATCCGCAAACTATCGGTTTGTCGCGCTGTCGCCCTCGATAAGCCGGCAAGGCCCGGCACCATCAGTAATAATAGTATTTTGCTTCGTAGATTCATTATAATCACTTGTTTTAATAGTTCAATTACATTAGACTATTTGAGTCGCCTTCGCTCCTCGATTTTCAATTCTGGCAACGACATAATCCAAGCAAGCTTGTTTTCTGTTCGTATTGCTTAACGAAACAGTTCAATTACATTAGACTATTTCTGCGCTCGGCAAAGTAAATAAATTCACTTTGCACTTGCTTAACGAAATAGTTCAATTTCATTAGACTATTTCTGCGCTCGGCAAAGTAAATAAATTCACTTTGCACTTGCTTAACGAAATAGTTCATTTGTTTTTTTGTTGTTCCAGGTGGGCATCTATAATCCGAATCCCTTTGCCGGTCATGATACCCCGTAAAAAATTGATCATCATTGTGTAGAAAAGTTCTCTAAACGAAAAAGGAGGCTTTTCGAGGTAGGAGGCGCGGATATAAGTGTAGGTGCTTTCTTCTACCAGAAAGGCAGCTACATTCACATTCAGATCCTCACGGATATATCCCTCTTCAATCCCCTGCCGCAGGAAATTCCTCAAATCAACATTATTGATCTCGGTATGCCTCCTGATCAGACTGGCAGCCCGAGGATAATATTTCTGAATGTCTTCGAAGAATTTCACATTCCAAACAGGTGTATTCTCATGCACTTCGATGATTTTGATAAAAACCTCCACCACATTATCGCATTGGGCGAATAGAGTTTCAAACATCTCTTTTCTTCTATCTCCAAACCAGAGAAGAGTCGACAACAGAATATCTTCCTTATCTTTGAAATTCTCATACAATGTTCTTTTAGAGATACCTATAGAGGATGCTATCTCATCCATCGACACATTCTTTATACCGTATTGCCGGAACAGATCACCTGCTTTTTCTATAATTCGTTCCTTTAATTCCATTTTTCTATCTAAAAAAGCGGAGCAAAGGTAAAGCGGAAAACCCGAAAAGTCAAATCAGTTTCCAAAGTTTTAACATAGTTTACCTATAAATTTGTGTGGCGCCCGGAGCTTCCGCGCGGGCGGCAGCGCCTTGTGGCCCGCAACGCCGGCCCTGCTCCTGTCACTGCCAGCAGCATACCCATACCCATTTCCAAGCACCAGTCGCAGGAGGATAAACAATACCGGCCAATGGATAGCGCCAAAATATTTATCCACGCCGCTGACAAATCCAGGATAAGCTTCCGCTATAGGGGGAAGCCGGAAGAAGAGTCCCGCGATCAACCAAATCGGAAAATGGCTGTAAATGTATGAAAATGTTTATTGATATTGTGGGGGAGAAGCAATAAAAATTATAATTTGTGATGATAATTTTCTAAATTTGCACACATTTATATTTTTACCGCACAATAACAATCAAAATGGCAAATAATAAACTACATGACGACGCGCTGGCTTATCATTCGCAAGGGCGTCCCGGAAAAATAGAAGTCGTTCCCACAAAACCCCATAGCTCGCAACGCGATCTCTCACTCGCCTACTCTCCCGGTGTGGCAGAACCTTGCCTGGAGATCGAAAAAGATCCGCACACAGCCTATGATTACACGTCGAAAGGTAATTTAGTGGCAGTAATCTCCAACGGCACCGCCGTACTGGGGCTGGGTGATATCGGCGCGATGGCCGGCAAACCGGTGATGGAAGGGAAAGGATTGCTCTTCAAAATATTCGCCGGGATCGATGTGTTCGATATCGAGGTAAACGAGAAAGACCCTGAAAAATTTATTGAAGTGGTGAAGGCTATCTCCCCTACTTTCGGCGGCATCAACCTGGAGGATATCAAAGCGCCGGAATGCTTCGAGATCGAGGAACGCCTGAAAAATGAGCTGGATATGCCCATCATGCACGACGACCAGCATGGTACGGCAATCATCTCGGCCTGCGGATTGTTGAATGCTTTGGAACTAAACGGTAAGAAGATTGGAGATATCCGTATCGTGGTGAACGGTGCGGGAGCCGCTGCCAACTCTTGCACACGGTTGTACATCGCTTTGGGAGCAAAACCGGAAAATATCGTGATGCTTGACTCCAAAGGGGTGATCAACACTTCGAGGACTGACCTGAACGACCGCAAAAAACCATTTGCCACCACCCGCCATATCTTTACTTTAGAGGAAGCTATAAAGGACGCCGATATGTTTCTCGGCCTTTCCGTAGCCGATGTTCTCACGCCCGAAATGCTCCGGTCAATGAATTCCGACCCGATCGTATTCGCGCTGGCCAACCCCAACCCCGAGATTTCTTACGAGCTGGCCATGGCTTCAAGAGAGGACATTATTTTCGCGACAGGGCGTTCCGATTATCCCAACCAGATTAACAATGTCTTGGGATTCCCCTATATTTTCCGCGGAGCGCTCGATGTGCAGGCAACCTGCATCAATGAAGAGATGAAAGTCGCCACGGTGCACGCTCTGGCAGAGCTGACTAAAAAAGCGGTACCCGACGTGGTGAATGCCGCCTATAGCATCAAGAAACTGAGTTTCGGCAGAGACTATATCATTCCCAAACCACTGGACCCGCGATTGCTGACCACCGTTGCCCCCGCGGTGGCACAAGCGGCAATGGAATCGGGCGTAGCCCGCAAGCCGATCACCGACTGGGAACAATATGACCACAAGTTGCGCGACCTGATGGGATTGGACAACAAGATGATCCGCCGCCTGTTCGAAATGGCGCGCCAGAATCCCAAGCGTGTGGTCTTCTCCGAGACCAACCACCTGAATATGCTCAAGGCAGCCGAGAGGGCGTATGCCGAAGGGATCTGCCACCCTGTTTTGCTGGGGAATGAAGAAAAGATCTCCAAAACGGCGAAAGAAAACCAGATCAGCCTCGAAGGAATCGAGATTGTAAACCTGCGGCACGACCGCGAAGAAGAGCGGCGTTTACGCTACGCCGAAATTCTCGCGCGGAAGCGGAAACGGCAGGGTATGACCTTCGATGAGGCAGCGGAAAAGATGTTCGAACGCAACTATTTCGGCATGATGATGGTGGAGACCGGTGATGCCGATGCCATGATCACAGGGGTTTTCAGCAAGTACGCCGACACCACCGATATTGCCAAGGAGGTGATCGGCATCCGCGACGGGTTGAACCATATCGGCGCCATGCATATCGTCAATACTAAAAAAGGTGTGCTCTTCCTCGCGGATACCCTTTTCAACCGCCACCCCGACACCGAAGCGTTGATAGATATCGCCCGGCTGGCCAACGCCACCGTCAAGTTCTTCGCGCATGACCCGGTGATCGCCATGATTTCCTATTCCAATTTCGGGGCCGACTCGGTGGGCAGTCCCGCCAGCGTGCACAAGGTGGTGGCGACGCTGCACGAAAGATACCCGGACCTGGTAGTCGATGGTGAAATGCAGGTCAACTACGCGCTCAACAAAGAGTTGCGCGACAAGAAATATCCGTTCACCCGCCTGCAGGGCAAAGAGGTGAATACGCTGGTATTTCCTAACCTCAGCTCGGCCAATTCGGCGTACAAACTATTGAGGGAGACAGGGACAAGCGACATTATCGGCCCCATCCAGATGGGATTGAATAAACCGGTGCATATCCTCGATGTGGAAACATCGGTACGCGATATAGTCCACATGGTAGCCGTAGCGGTAATCGATGCGATTGTGGAGGAAAATATCCAAACCAACAACCTCACAAGGATAGAATAGAAGAGATCACCTCACCCCGGCAATGTAAATCCGGGCAACTACCCTGTAAAACGGTTTTGCAGGGAGAAACAAACAGAAAATCAAACCCAAACAAATATAGCAATGATGGAAAAAAGAAAAAAATTCATTCTCCCGGAAGAAGAGATCCCCACACGGTGGTACAATGTGACCGCTGAAATGAAAACCAAACCCCAACCCATGATCAACCCGCAGACGAAACAGCCGTTGAAAGCGGAAGATCTTTATCCTCTTTTTGCCGAAGAGTTGTCGCGTCAGGAGATGAACCAGACCGACGTATGGATTGATATCCCTGAAGAGGTGAGAGAAAAGTACAAGATATACCGCCCCAGCCCGCTGGTACGTGCTACCGGATTGGAAAAGGCACTCGACACACCGGCGCATATCTACTTTAAAAACGAAAGTGTGAGCCCGGTCGGATCCCATAAACTCAATTCGGCACTACCCCAGGCATACTACAATAAGATAGAAGGGATCACCAATATCACTACCGAGACCGGAGCCGGACAATGGGGTACCGCGCTGGCCTTCGCCGCCAGAGCATTCGACCTGGAACTGGCCGTGTATATGGTAAAGATCAGCTACGAACAGAAACCTTACCGACGCTCGCTGATGCAGACTTGGGGAGCGCAGGTGATCCCCTCTCCCAGCATGTCGACTAAAGCAGGACGGAAGATCATCACCGAACATCCCAATTACCAGGGCAGTTTAGGCACAGCCATTTCCGAAGCCATTGAACTGGCGATGCAGACCCCCAAATGCAAATATGCGCTGGGAAGTGTGCTCAACCATGTGGCACTGCACCAGACGGTCATCGGTCTGGAGGCAGAGAAACAGATGGCAATGGCCGAGGAGTATCCCGACGTGATCATCGGCTGTTTCGGCGGTGGCTCCAACTTTTCCGGCATCAGCTTTCCCTTCCTTCGCCACAATATTGCCGGAAGAACCCACACCCGGTTTATTGCGGCCGAGCCTGCTTCCTGTCCCAAGCTGACGCGAGGGGAGTTCCGTTACGACTTTGGCGACGAGACCGGTTATACACCGCTGATCCCGATGTACACATTGGGCCACAAATTCGCACCGGCCAATATCCATGCCGGAGGATTGCGTTATCACGGGGCAGGCAGTATCGTGAGCCAACTGCTGAAAGACAAGTTGATTGAGGCGGTAAGCATCAAACAGCTGGAAACCTTTGAAGCAGGCATACTCTTTGCCCGCACCGAAGGTATCATCCCTGCCCCCGAATCGACCCATGCTATCGCTGTCGCCGTCCGGGAAGCATTGCAAGCCAAAGAAGAGGGAAAAGAAAAGGTCATTCTCTTCAATCTCTCCGGACACGGATTGGTAGATATGGCCGCTTACGACCAATATCTGGCGGGTGACCTGAGGAATCATGAGGTGTCGGATGAAGATATCCGCAAATATTCAGCTGAGTGCTGATCTCATTGAGAATTAGCGCTATTGCGGATAAACAAACGAAAAAGGGCAAAAAATAACATAAATAATTTGGAAGTTTCATTTTTAGCCCCTATCTTTGAAAATAGAATTGAATGAGTTATTGCCGCATTGGTCGATTGGGAAACTCATCAATTACATTTTATGAACCGAGACTCGTTTTTGGTATCAATGGCGGGCCGCATCCTCCGGGATTCCGGTTTTACCGGAACAGCGGATTACAAAGATACCGGGACACTCAAATCCTGTCATAAGGAGTTTCGTCTTATTCCACCGATGCGGCTTTTTTATAAAAAGCAGATTAGCAAGAAGATCTTCTCTGATTGCAATCTGCTTTTCACTTTATATGGAAGATGATTCAAGATTTAGCCACGCTGATTTTGGCTCTGCCGAACATTGTTTCAATTCAGATTCAAGATTATGAATTGCAAATCGACGTAATCAAATCGTAAAATTATCACATTAGTTTTATCAGTCTCATTGGCACTACATGTTCCGACTTGTCGGGATTAGTCTCATTGGCACATTGACACATTGACACATTGACACATTGACACATTGACACATTGACACATTGACACATTGACACATTGACACATTAGTTTGATGGCTACAATAAAACAATATTGGGAACTCTTCCTGATCTTCTTTAAGATCGGCGCCTTCACTTTTGGAGGAGGCTACGCCATGATTCCCCTTATCCGCAACGAGGTAGTCGACAAAAAGAGGTGGATAGAAGATGACGAATTCATAGATATGCTTGCCATTGCCCAGTCGATGCCCGGCCCGATCGCCCTCAACACAGCCTTGTTCGTGGGACATAAACGGCGGGGATTTAAAGGCAGCCTCTTTTCCGCGGCGGGTGTTATTTTACCCTCCTTTATCGTGATCCTGCTTATCGCCATGGTGTTCACCCAGTTCAAGGATAACCAGGTAGTAGAGCGTATATTCAAAGGTATCCGTCCCGCGGTGGTGGCACTGATTGCCGCGCCCTTGTTGAGCCTGGGCAAATCGGCCGGGGTGAGATGGAAAAACCTGTGGATTCCCGTAGCCGTGGCACTTGTGGTCTGGCAGCTAAACGTCTCCCCCATGTATGTTGTACTGGCGGCTATCCTTTTAGGAATTTCCCATTTTCTTTATTTGAGGACGAAAATAAATAAGTAAAATGGAACTATTTGACCTCTATCTGGCATTGTTTGTAGCATTCTTTAAGATCGGCCTGTTCGGTTTCGGAGGAGGGTATGCCATGCTGCCTCTTATACAGCACGAGATCGTCGATACGCATCAATGGATGTCGGTAAGCGATTTCACCGACATTGTGGCCATCTCACAGACCACGCCCGGGCCCATAGCCTTCAATTCAGCGGCCTATATAGGCTATTCGGCCGTTACTGAGATGGGCTTTGGGTCGGGTTACGGGGTGATAGGCTCGGCAATCTGCACCTTCGCGGTAAGTCTTCCCTCTCTTATCCTGATGACACTTGCCACCGCCTTTTTCTTCCGCCTCAGGAATAACCCATGGTTGCGGTCGGCCCTCTCGATACTAAAGCCGGCTATTATCGGATTGATTGCCTCCGCGGCACTTATGCTGGTCACCCCCTACAATTTTATCGATTATAGAAGTTGGATTATTTTCGGAGCGGTATTAGTGGCATCCATCAAAAAGGTAGACCCCATTCTGCTCATTTTTCTCTCCGGCGTGATCGGGTTGATTCTTTACTGAACCGGTTTCTCCGATATCCCGGATTCATTCGTCCCATGGAATGCCTCCTTTTGGAATTCCTCTGACTCTTTTAGTGCTTTTTTCAAAGCTTTCCTTGCTTTCTGCCTACGCCCCGCTCTCTTTCCGCCACGGATAAGTAGTACCAGCAAGAACAGGAGGAATGCCGCAATCAGGATCAAAAACCATCTTTCAGTATAAAATGGATCGTTCGTGTAGTCAATATCTATATTGAGGTTGACGCCGGTTATCTCTTCGCCGGCAACAGCCGGCAACGGAACTGATACCAAGCCCCATAATCCCGCAACTCTCCCAAATATCAATTTCTGTCCTATTCTATTTATTTTCATCATACCACTTTCTGATAAGCAAGCCGTTCAGTTCCGTTGGACACATAGATGACACCGCAACGGGTGAATCGGAGTTTATCCAGGATCTGCCGCATCACCCGGTTATCACGATGGGTATCTACCCGGATGTTGGGGCACTGTTCGAAACACCACCGGAAACAAGCTTCAGCCACACCTTTTTCCTTTCCTGCCGACGCGAGACGATGCACTGTCCCATAGGGGTCACTATTGAGCCATTCCCCTTCATATATCTTCTTATAAGTGGGGTCTTCACCCATCATAAAGCAGAAAGTCCCGACCAACTCTCCATCCTGGTTTTCGCAAACGAAACTATGTCCGGCACCAATCTCTTCCGTGATATATACAGTGGAAGGATATCCCTCTATCCATTGCGAAGCATTTCCTGTGCGGCGCATAAAATCGCGCGCGATGGCGTATATTTCCATCACCTGCGGCAGATCGCCATGGGTCGCGGGTCGTATCCGGGTGATCATTTTCAATTATTTACAGCACCACGGTTGAATGGTGCTGAGTCTTGACTCTTTATCTCTTTTATACCTTTTTAGCCGATGTTTTCTTTGCCGTCGCCTTCCTGGTGGTCGATTTTCCCGTGGTTTTCTTGGCAGTTGCCTTGGCAGTGATGGCTTTTCCCGCTCCTTTTTCCGCTTTGGGTTCTTTCCCCTTGTCGGTATCTGCCATGATCTTCTGACAATCTTCTAATGAGAGCTCCTCAGGTTTCCGTCCCTTTGGAATTTTATAATTCGACTTTTTATAGGCGATATAAGGACCATAACGCCCGTTGAGCACCTGTAGACCGGGTTCTTCCTCAAATGTTTTAATGACCTTTTCCTGATCTTTTTTCTCTTTAGCTTCGATCAGTTCGATCGCTTCATTGAGTTGGATCTCCAATGGATCGACTCCTTTGGGCAGAGAGACAAACTTACTGTTGTGACGGATATAGGGACCGAAACGTCCAACCCCTATCACTATCTCTTTGCCCCTGAAGTCACCCAGTGCGCGGGGCAGCTCGAAGAGTTTAAGGGTCTCTTCGAGGGTAATGGTTTCGATGGATTGTGATTTCTGCAATGAAGCAAAAAGCGGCTTCTCCTCTTCATCTTGGGTACCGATCTGCGCCATGGCGCCATAACGGCCGATCTTCACCGACACCTGCCGTCCCGTCTTGGGATCTGTGCCCAACACCCGTTCCCCCGCCTTATGTTCGGTCCGCATCTGGGATGTCTCCTCCACAATGGGATGAAACATCTTATAGAAATCAGCGATTGCCTTATTCCACTGCGCTTTTCCTTCGGCAATCCTGTCGAAATCTTTCTCCACATTCGCCGTGAAATTGTAATCGACGATCGACGGGAAATATTCCATCAGGAAATCGTTCACAACCATACCGATATCGGTCGGGATTAATTTGTTTTTGTCGGCGCCGGCAATTTCTTTCTTGTCGGTGTCTTTGATAACACCTTTTTTGAGGGTGAGGATATTATAGATTCTCTCTTCTCCTTCCACATTTCCTTTTTCCACATACTCCCGGTTCATAATGGTGGAGATGGTGGGCGCGTAGGTGGAGGGACGTCCGATACCCAGTTCTTCCATCTTTCTGACCAATGCCGCTTCGGTATATCTTGGGGGGCGCTGTGTGAAACGCTCCGTAGCATTGGTTTCCAGCATGGCAAGTTGTTCTCCTTTTTTCATGGGAGGCAACATCCCCTCTTCATTCTCGCCGTTCTCCTCATCCGTCCCTTCCAGATACACGCGCAGGAAACCGTCGAATTTGATCACCTCACCGTTGGCCACGAATTTACCGTCGTCGTTGGAGATGCTGATATCCGCAGTGGTACGCTCCAGTTCGGCATCGGCCATCTGTGAAGCAATGGTGCGCTTCCAGATCAGTTCATAGAGTCGCTTTTCCTGGGCGGTACCATCGATCTCATGCGTACTGATATAGGTCGGCCGTATGGCTTCGTGCGCTTCCTGTGCACCTTTCGACTGGGTAGCATACTGCCGGCTTTTGATATATTTCTCACCGTATTGCGCGCCAATCTCCGTCTTGGCGGTTCCGATCGCCAATGCTGACAGATGTACCGAGTCGGTACGCATATAGGTGATCTTGCCCGACTCATAAAGACGTTGTGCCACCATCATCGTCTGTCCCACCGAGAAGCCTAACTTGCGTGATGCCTCCTGTTGCAGGGTGGAGGTGGTGAAGGGAGGCGCGGGTGATTTCCTGGCCGGGCGGACGTGGACATCCCCCACGGTAAAGGCCGATGTCTTGAGTTTCTCCAACAATGCCAGCGCTTCGGCTTTGGTCTTTAACCGTTTGTTGAACTCGGCCTTGATCTCATACCGATGACCGTTTTCCTCTTTCGTGAAATGAGCTACGATACGGTAAGCTGCTTCCGACTGAAAATTCTGGATATCGCGTTCCCGCTCCACGATAAGGCGTACGGCAACCGACTGCACGCGTCCGGCAGAGAGGGCCGGTTTTATCTTTCTCCACAGCACGGGTGACAGT
Source organism: Proteiniphilum sp. X52 (assembly GCF_003712195.1). GTDB lineage: Bacteria > Bacteroidota > Bacteroidia > Bacteroidales > Dysgonomonadaceae > Proteiniphilum. Next base: position 25,941 of record NZ_RDSD01000014.1, read on the forward strand.
TCAAACCCCACGATACGGTCAAGGACCCTGCGCGCCTGCTGCGCGTCTACCAAGTTCCGATCAATGTTACGGGGATTCTTGATCGCTTGCTGAATGGCATCCTTGGTGATCTCATGAAACACAATACGTTTGGTCTTCTCCTCTTTCAGGTCCAGCGCGTCGAAGAGATGCCATGAGATGGCTTCTCCCTCACGGTCCTCATCGGAAGCCAGCCATACCGTCTCGGCTTTTTTTGCCGCCGCTTTCAGTTCGGAGACAATTTTTTTCTTATCGGATGGAATTTCATAGATCGGTGTGAAACCATTCTCGATATCAATGCTAAAATCTTTTTTCTTTAAATCGCGAATATGTCCATAGCTGGACATGACATGAAAATCCTTTCCGAGAAACCTCTCAATTGTCCTTGCTTTTGCAGGCGACTCAACGATAACCAGGTTTTTATCCATTCAAAATGATCTTTCTTCTTATTTATTCTATTAAAAACAATGCTCGTCTTATAAACAATCTTGTTCTGTCCCACCTCATCCGATCTTAACAAATCTACTTTTCGGGTGCAAAAGTAGTAAGTTTTGTGCAAGGAGCAACAATTTTCCCCGAAATTCCTTCTTTATTAAGGTGTTTTATGCTTATCTCCTGATGTGGAACCGGGGAATGGGGATTTGGGATCGGCCTGCCTGTTTGGCGGATGGGAAACGGCAACCCCATGAATCGATGTCAGTATCTGAGAGAGTTGCAATGAGAGTGAACGACGTATTTCCAGGCGCATGCGGCAAATGTCGGTAAAATCCTGTGTCCATCGTACGGCGTCAAATTGTTTTAACACACGCATCACCTCGTTAAGTAAAATATAATCGAAAGCAATATCGATGGTGTCGTCCACTGTTCTCTCCACGATCTCGGCATTGGCCACAGCATCGGCGGCAGCTTCCTTGTATGCCTTGATAAGTCCCCCCGTCCCCAGGAGGGTACCACCGAAATAGCGCACGACGATGATGAGCACATCGGTCAGTCCTGCCGAGAGGATCTGCCCAAGAATAGGTCTTCCGGCCGTTCCCGAGGGTTCACCATCATCGTTTGAACGGAAATCGTTTCTCTCCCACCCCAGCATATAGGCCCAGCAGACATGGCGGGCATCGTAATATTTTTTACGCTGCTCCTCCAGGATGGCCTTTACCTCATCGGCACTCTTTACCGGAAAGATATGCGAGATAAATTTACTCTTTTTTTCGGTAACATACCCTTCGGCAGGTCGGGTCACCGTCTTATATGTATCGTCCATTCCACAAATATAATGAAAGTCGAGAGGCAAGACAAGCTTGTTTGAGCTTGCCCGAGACGCATCTTATATATTATACAAATATAGTAAAAGTGGATGGAACAGGCATAATGCCGACAGGGTTGTTTGAATGCTTCACCAAAAACATACCCGCCAAACCGGTAATCGAACCGGAATGACGGGTAAACAAGTTATACAGGATATGCTCAACCTTGGTTGAAAGATATCCCCTTAACACTTGGATGCGCCGCAGTTACGGCACTTGAGGCATCCTTCCTGATAAACCAATGTTTCCTGACCGCAGACAGGACATTTCTGCCCTTTGGCTTCGGTCTCGTTGGGCAGGTATTTCTTCAGTGCCCGCTCCACACCGTTCTTCCACGTGTTGATGGTCTCGCTGTCGAGCTCCAGTCCCGATACCAGCTTGATCACCTGATCGATGGGCATTCCGTAACGCAGTACGCCGGAAATCAACTTCGCATAGTTCCAGTATTCGGGGTTGAACTTACCATCCAGCCCCTCAATGGTCACCTTGTAACCGCGCCTGTTCTGGAACTGGAAATCGTAATGCTTCCGCCCGTCATTGTCGTACGCTTTGATGATCTTTCCGGAAGTGACATTCTTGGGCACCATAATCCCATCGTCTTCGTCGTTAATCCCGGTGAAAATCTCATATGGCCTGCCATTGTGTAAGCCGATGAAAGCGATCCATTTCTCCTTATTGTTCTGGAACTTGATCACATCGGCTTCCAGCTCCACAGGACGGGAGGTGACGATCACCGGTAGTTCGTAACAATCATCATCTTTTTCCTCTTCTTTTTTGTCACCGTTGGAGATAAGCACGCCGGCCCGCGATCCGTCGCGATAGACCGTACAACCTTTACAACCGCTCTTCCACGCTTCCATGTATAATTGGCCCACCAGTTCCTCGGTGGCATCATTCGGCAGGTTGATAGTCACGCTGATGGAGTGGTCCACCCATTTCTGCACTCTTCCCTGCATCTTTACCTTTTGCAGCCAGTCCACATCGTTGGAGGTGGCTTTATAGTAGGGTGATTTTGCCACCATCTCGTCGATTTCCGCGTTGGTGTAGCGTTTGGTGGTGGAATAGCCGTTGGCTTCCATCCAGGTAACGAATTTATGATGGAATACCGTGTATTCTTCCCACGAATCGCCGTTCTCATCCACGAAGTCGACCTTCACATCCTTGTCACTGGGGTTTACCTTACGACGACGGGTATAAACAGGCAAAAAGACCGGCTCGATACCCGAAGTGGTCTGCGACATAAGACTGGTTGTTCCTGTAGGGGCGATGGTGAGGAGGGCTATATTACGCCTTCCGTATTTCACCATATCCTCACACAGCTGAGGATCAGCCTCTTTCAGGCGATTGATAAAGGGATTGTTTTTCTCTCTTTCCATATCGAATATCTCGAATGCGCCCCGCTCTTTTGCCATCTCCACAGATGAGGCATAAGCATTGAGCGCCACTGTACGGTGTACTTTTTCCGAGAAATCATTACCTTCGTCCGTTCCATAACGGATGCCCAAGGCGGCGAGCATATCTCCCTCCGCGGTGATACCTACACCGGTACGACGTCCCTGGAGGGTTTTACGCTGGATCTTTTTCCAGAGGTTACGCTCGGAATATTTCACTTCTTCCGATTCGGGGTCAGCTTCTATTTTTTCGAGGATCATATCGATCTTTTCCGACTCCAGATCCACGATATCGTCCATGATACGTTGGGCCAACCGCACATGCTTGCCAAAGAGTTCGAAATCGAAATAGGCATCCTCCTTAAAGGGATTCACCACATAGGAATAAAGGTTGATAGCCAGCAGGCGGCAACTATCGTAAGGACACAACGGTATTTCACCGCACGGATTGGTCGATACGGTTCTGAAACCCAGGTCGGCATAACAGTCGGGAATCGACTCGCGGATAATGGTATCCCAAAACAGCACACCAGGCTCGGCCGATTGCCAGGCATTGTGCACAATCTTTTTCCACAACCTCCCGGCATCAATCGTTTTCTCATATTTCGGTTTGTCGGAATCGATAGGAAACTTCTGCACATAAGGTTTTCCTCCTGATGCGGCTTTCATAAATCCATCATCGATTTTTACCGAGATATTGGCTCCGGTTACTTTGCCCTGCTCCAACTTGGCGTTGATAAAGTCTTCCGAATCAGGATGCTTGATGGATACGCTCAACATCAAAGCGCCTCTGCGACCGTCCTGCGCCACTTCACGCGTGGAATTGGAGTAACGCTCCATGAAAGGGACCAAGCCGGTGGAAGTGAGAGCCGAATTCTTTACGGGCGATCCTTTCGGCCGGATATGGGAGAGGTCGTGCCCTACGCCTCCCCGGCGTTTCATTAATTGCACCTGCTCCTCGTCGATACGGATAATGGCGCCATAGGAGTCGGCATCGCCATCCATCCCTATCACAAAGCAATTGGATAACGAGGCCACCTGGTAATCATTTCCGATACCGGTCATGGGACTTCCCTGGGGAATGATATAACGAAAACGGTCGAACAAATCGAACAGTTCTTTCTCGCTCAACGGATGGGCATATTTCTTTTCAATCCGGGCTATTTCTTTGGCCAACCGCCAATGCATATCTTCGGGTGTCTTTTCATAGATATCGCCATGACTGTCTTTGAGGGCGTATTTGCTTACCCACACCTTGGCCGCCAATTCATCGCCCTGGAAATACCTCAACGAGGCGTTATAGGCTTCGTCGAAAGCGTATGTCTTCTTCTTCATCGGGAAAAAATTAAATAATAAATAAAATTCCAATTCCTTTAGACATTTCCCGCAACCTGATCAGGCAAACTGGCCTCTTGTTCGAATTACGTGACGAAAATGTCTAAATGTTACTTATTCTCCAAAACAGACCGTTCAATTTTTCAAAGCAAGGTTTTTTTGGTTTTGCAAGTTTATGGAAACTTTCCAAGAATCCAAAATTTTTATCCATTTTTTTATCAACAAAATCTCAAAGTTTTCCAGAATAAATCACAAAAGTTTAATAATCAATTATTTAATTTTTCAAAAGGGAGAAAAAGTTTTCCGATTGGTACAACTTCGCTGAATTTCAAACTAATAAATAAGTAAAAATAATGATACAAAAAACAGGGAAAATATGAATAAAAAAATCACCCAACAGGTGAAACTTGTTGAGTGATAGGTTTTCCGGAAGTTACCCTGTCATCCGGATCATAAAGGATGCGTAAATCCAGGGATCAAAAATTTTTCACCGCTCCCATAAAGAGAATGAGTCCGGTGGAATTTTCCTGGATGAGATAAAGGAAAGGACGGTTAGCGTTGAATACCACTTTTTCCGGGTTTAAGGGAAGGGCCGTGGTGAGCATCCCGATTGTAGTAACCGCTGCCGCTTCGGTGCCCAACTCATCAGTACTGATATAGGTATCTTGTTTCACGAAACCAATTTTGGCGGGTCCGTCACTCATCCGCGAAAAATCGGCCGCATGGCCAAAAGCGATCCCCATCCCCATTTTTGCAAGTACCTCGTTCAACCTTTTACTATACTCTGTTTTGAATTTCGGTAACGAGAGTTCTACCTCGGCCTCACGTAAACCCGACTTCAAATTTTCCCAATATCCCTCCTGACGGGTTAGCGCTACCACATCCTGTAGTTTTTTACCCTCCGCGGGCAGGAGCACCATCATACTGAAAGCCTGGTTACCGTAGGGAAGTCGTACTAACTGGAGGTGCTCATCAGTGGCATAATTAAACTTTGCGGTCTGGTTCATCATCTTCACATTTTTCCGCGTGCCATTTTCGCAGGTGAACGGCCTTTCGGAAGTGTTCTTCTTGTCAAATTCCGAAGTCCATATGCCTTTAAAATAAATGGCATTGAGCAGATACATCAGATCTTCCGGCTTGGTACTCTCTATCACTTTTTCTATCAAGCCGTTGGTATTATCCGATGCCCACTTATTGATCATACCCGCAGTTTCACGACGAGCGAAATCGACAGCTTCCACCGTCGCCTCATAGAACGAGCGATTACTATTCACAAAATCGGGCTTGATCTTAACGGATTGATTGGTAAAAATAGCGTTGGCAATGGATAACTTAGTGGAAGGATCTGTTTTTAATAACGCCTCACGGAGTTTTTTATAGTAACTATTGAGTTCGTCATCCGAAAACCCATCCATTTTCAGCGTTTGCTGCATGGCCTCCTTTGTTTGGCCGGCAGCACCGTTGCTTGTCATGGCAAGAGCCATGCTCAGGCTCAGCGGCGAGACCATGAAGTTATTGTCTTCGCCGAGGGATTCTTCCACAAACAGGTGTTCAAAAAAATCGAACGCAAATCTCTGGTCCGCGCGTACCATCTGCCGCTCTTCCGAGCGCAGGTCTATCCGGATGGGATCGGGGAGTTCGCCGGCCCGCACATCAGCGCCGTTTTTATCACAAGACATAGCCCAAAACAGGCTCGTAATCATTACCATTAATAATGATGAGTTGATCTTCGATTGCATAACAGTTATTTTTAAGTGAACTATTTCGTTAAGCAAGTGCAAAGTGAATTTATTTACTTTGCCGAGCGCGGAAATAGTCTAATGTAATTGAACATTTTCCATTTACTTGTTTATATGATGCTTTCAAACGGCCCATTGTTGCAAAAAGACTGTTAAAAAAAATAAAAAGGAGAAAAGATGGGTAGGCGGGAAGGTGGGAAAGATGACCGGGGGAGTGCGGGGGACCGGGGATGGCCGGAGAGGATGGATGAAGATTTTGACCGCGGCCACTGTAAATGATAAAATTAATGCCTATTTTTGTCTGCTGATTGATCAGGTTTCACACTGGTCGGTCTGATTGATGTACCACATTTAAATTATTGTCTGTCGGAATGAGAAGATGGCGTATCGAAGACTCGGAAGAGTTGTATAATATCAACGGTTGGGGAAACGGTTATTTTTCCGTCAACGAAAAGGGTCATGTGCAGGTAACTCCACGTAAACAGGCCGGTTATAGCGTAGACCTGAGCGAGCTGATGCGTGAATTGTACTTGCGCGATGTTTCAGCTCCCGTATTGATACGGTTTCCCGAGATACTGGACAACCGTATTGAAAAGATATCCCAAAGTTTCGCCATCGCATCGAAAGAGTATGAATATAATGCCCAGAATTACATCATCTACCCTATCAAGGTAAACCAGATGCGGCAAGTAGTGGAGGAAATCGTATCAAGCGGCAAACGATTCAACATCGGCCTGGAAGCCGGATCCAAGCCGGAATTGCATGCCGTGCTTGCGATCAATACCGACAATGACTCGCTTATCATATGCAACGGATACAAAGATGAAAGCTATATTGAACTGGCGTTGCTGGCGCAAAAGATGGGAAAGAAGGTGTTCATTGTGGTGGAAAAACTGAATGAACTCGACCTGACCATCCAGATCGCGAAGCGGTTAAAGGTAAAACCCAATATAGGCATTCGTGTGAAGTTGGCCAGCTCCGGTAGCGGAAAGTGGGAAGAGTCGGGTGGCGACGGCAGCAAGTTCGGCCTCAATTCAAGTGAACTGCTCGACGCGTTGGAGGTGCTCAAGGCAAACAAAATGGATGACTGCTTTCAGCTTATCCATTTTCACATAGGAAGCCAGATCACAAAAATACGCCGTATCAAGACCGCATTGCGTGAAGCGGCCCAGTTCTACGTGCAACTCCATGCCTTGGGCTTCAAGATCCAGTATGTAGACATAGGGGGCGGATTGGGGGTCGATTACGACGGCACGCGTTCCTCCTTCACCGAGAACAGCATCAATTACTCTATACAAGAGTATGTGAACGACTCGGTGTTTGCCTTCGTGGATGCCGCCAACAAAAACGAACTGCCCCACCCCGACATCATTACCGAGTCGGGACGCGCGCTTACGGCACATCATTCGGTATTAATCTTTGAAGTGCTGGAAACGGCTACCTTACCGGCATGGCGGGAAGACCAGGAGTTGGAGGAGGATGCCCACGAATTGGTGAAAGAACTCTACAATATCTGGGATACGCTCACACAGGCACGGATGCTGGAAGCATGGCACGACGCGCAACAGATCAGGGAAGAGTCGCTCGACCTGTTCAGCTTGGGCATGCTCGATTTGAAAACCCGGGCACAGATGGAGCAACTCTACTTCTCTATCGTGCGCGAAATCAATATCACCAGCAACCGGGCCAAGCACGCGCCCGAAGAGTTGCGGCAATTATCGACTTTGCTGCCCGACAAATATTTCTGTAATTTCTCGTTGTTCCAATCGCTCCCCGACTCCTGGGCCATCGACCAGGTGTTTCCCATCATACCTATTCACCGGCTGGATGAGAAACCCGACAGGACAGCCACACTGCAGGATATCACCTGCGACTCCGATGGGAAAATATCCAATTTTGCCTCGCAGGACGGATTCCGATCCACCTATCTTCCCGTCCATTCGCTTAGAAAGGACGAGCCTTATTATATAGGTGTCTTCCTGGTGGGGGCTTACCAGGAGATTTTGGGCGACCTGCATAACCTGTTTGGTGACACCAACGTGGTGCATGTCTCCACAGGCGATAGTGGATACAAGATCGATCAGATGATCGACGGGGAGTCGGTGGCAGAAGTCCTCGAATATGCGCAGTACAATCCCAAAAAACTGGTTCGCACCGTGGAGACCTGGGTGATGAGTTCCGTGAAACAAGGGAAGATCTCGGTGGAAGAAGGGAAAGAATTCCTCTCGAACTACCGGTCGGGGTTGTACGGATACACCTATCTGGAATAAGCGCATTCCTCGTCCGCCACTTCAAACTCAATGGTACAGTGATGTACCCCCATTGACAGCAGTTTGTCCCGGATCTCCAATTTCAGCAGGTGTTGCGCCTCCATCGGAAGGGGGCCGCGAAGCACCACGTGAACGGTCATTACGTTGTATTCGCCGTCTACCGACCAAGCATGGAGATCGTGCAGGTCTTGCACTCCACCGATTCCCAGTAGCGCCCGTTTCACTTCTTCCATATCAAGATGCGAAGGACTCCCCTGCAAAATAACACGCAGGCTTTGACGGATATTTCTATACACATTATAAAGGATATAGAGAGAAATGAGAATGGAAAGGAGAGGATCGATAATTGGCGCGTCGACAAAATACATGATTCCCGCACCGACCAACACCGCCAGCCACCCCAGCACATCTTCCAGGAGATGTAGCGACACCACCCTTTCGTTCATTGAGCTTCCCCTCCTCAGCCGAAGGACAGCCATCCCGTTGATGATCACTCCCAGCACGGCAAGTAACAGCATCCCTTTCACATCGGGATGTTGAGGATTCAACAGACGGGGAATAGCATGCGTCAGGATCAGGATACTTCCCACCAGCAGCACCACCGAATTGATCACGGCCCCTAATAACGAGAAACGTTTGTAGCCATAGGTATATTCCTTGGTCCGGGGTCTCTGTGCCACTTTTTGGAAATACCATGACAGCCCGAGCGAAAAACTGTCGCCCAGATCATGGACCGCATCCGAAAGGATTGCCACACTGTTGGTTATCAAACCACCGGCCAACTCAATGATGGTGAAAGAGAGATTCAGAAAAAAAGCCGCCCTGATATTCTTCACATCGGTGTGACCGTAGTGATGATCGCGATGGTGGTGCTGATGTGCATGCATAACCCAACGCTGTCTATTTATCGATGCCGACGCGATTCAGGATAAAGGCAAACTCAAAGGCAGTATCTTTGATGCCGTCATACCGCCCCGTGGCACCTCCATGGCCTGAATCCATATTCATGTGTAGTAACACGATATTATCATCCCTCTTCATGGCACGCAGTTTAGCCGCATATTTGGCCGGTTCGTGGAAAAGCACCTGCGAATCGTTGATACCGCCGGTAATCAATATATTGGGATAATCCTGCGCGGAGATATTATCATAGGGCGAGTAAGAAAGGATATAGTTGTAATATTCCTCTTCATTGGGGTTCCCCCACTCTTCATATTCGCCGGTGGTGAGCGGCAGTGTATCGTCGAGCATAGTGTTGACCACGTCGATAAAAGGCACCTGCGCCACGATAGTCTGGTAAAGGTCCGGACGCATATTCGCCACGGCACCCATCAGCAATCCTCCCGCGCTTCCGCCCATGGCGGCCAGTTTGTCGGAAGATGTATAACCATCCTGTATCAGTTTTTCGCTGCAGGCGATAAAATCGGTAAAGGTATTCTTCTTTTGCAACAGTTTGCCGTCTTCATACCATTGCTCACCCAGGTCGCTCCCTCCACGGATCTGGGCCACGGCGTACACAAAACCGCGATCGACCAGGCTGTACATGCTCGCGCTGAAGTAAACATCGGAACTTACGCCGTAACTTCCGTAGGAATAGAGCAACGCGGGATGGCTGCCATCTTTCTTCAATCCTTTCTTGTAAACGACAGCCATGGGAACCTGCACTCCGTCGGGGGCGGTGGCCCAAAGCCGTTCCACTGTATAATCATCAGGGTTGAATCCGGAAGGCACTTCCTGTTCTTTCAGCTTTTCGGTTTCTTTTGTCTCTATGTTATATTCGTATAAAGTAGTGGGGCGGTTAAGCGACGTATAGGAATACCGGAAAGTGACGGCATCGTATTCGGGATTACCGCCGAGCGATGCCGTATAGACCGGTTCGGGAAAAGCGATCGTTTCGGTTTCTCCCTCCCCGGACACCGGTTTGACCTGAATTTCGGCCAGTCCGTTTTTCCTTAACTCGAGCAACACATGACCTTCCAGTATATCGATCGACTCTATACGGACATTTTCATCATGGGGCACAAACAGTTTCCAGGTAGCCCGATCTTCATAGCCGGTGAGCGGCATCTCGTAGATCATACCGTTAAGATTCTCTTTGTCTTTATAACGCACAAAAAACTTGTCCTTATGCGGATAAACACTATACTCCACATCCTGCACGCGGGGAAGGAACACTTTGAACGGATCGGCAGGCCGGTCGGCAGAGATATATCTCTCCTCCGAAGTGGTGGAACTTGCACTGGCAATAAAAATATGCTGCTTGGTCTTGCTACCGTAGACGTAAGTGCCAAAACGGGCATCCTTCTCTTCATATATTAACTCTCCTGTGGGAGCATCCAGTTGCTGCCTGTATATTTTCGAAGATCGCAATGTCTGGTCGATCAGGCTGTAGAAAAGCGTCTTATTGTCATTGGCCCACGCTACCGAGGCAACGCCCTCCATCGAAAATCCCACATTTTCACCCGAAGCAAGGTCTTTGACCTTCATGGTGAATTCGGCATATGAACCGGTCTCATTATAGAAATAAACCGCCTTGCTGTTATCCGGACTGATGGAATAGCCTCTGAAAATAAATGCAGGTTTCCCCTCGGCCATGGCATTCACATCGAAAATAATCTCCTCGGGGGCATCCATCGCCCCTTTACGGCGGCAATAGGTACGGTACTGTTTCCCTTTTTCAGTGCGGCTATAGTAGTAATAACCATCCTTAAACGAGGGATAAGTCTCATCATCCTCTTTCATTCTCCCTACAATCTCATCGAAAATGATCTGCTGAAGCGCCTTGGTGGAGGCCATTATGCTATCTGTATAGATATTCTCGGCATTGAGGTAATCAATCACCTTCGGGTTGTTTTTGTCTTTCAACCAATAATAGTTGTCCACACGCTGTCGCCCGAAATTAATAAACGTGTCGGGGATCACCTCCGCCACCGGAGGAGCGGGAAAATCGGATTGTTTCAAAATCTTCACTTCTTCTTTTTTAGGATTGCACGATACGACCATAAGTGTAATGACACTGACAATCACCAAATCAATATGTCTCATGCGATTATTTTATTTTTGTTTACTCAATCGTCCGATTTACCGAGTCGTTCCACTATTATATTGACTCTTTTACCGGCTTCGTTTGGCAAAATTACATGATTTTTTCTGAAAACAACACGAACCGGCAAAATAGCTGTGATACACACACCATAAATCCAAAATTTATGTGAAAAAATATTGAACATTCTATCTATCCTTTTATAAAGTGGCAATTCAATCAATCTAACGGAGATAATAATACCGCATAATTGAAACATTATGATACGGATTAAGAAACTGTTTTGAATTTTACGAGTAATTATTTCACGCTTATTTTTCCACTCTTTCATATGACTAAAATATTTATTTTCAATGGTGTCATATGGAACTCGCTTTAGTCATGATCTTGTGTGATAATGATTATCATGCTCGTTTCATATGATTATTTTATTTTTTTATTTCGGTATATGGAACCTTCGATGTTCAAAATAATCATTCCCTTCGGGTGTTTATTGTTTTTTGCCCTTTTTCGCGCCTTTGAACTTTCATTTCTTTTAAGTAGCCCGCCACATTTCAATCAATGAAAATCCAAATCCATCAAAAATGGCTAAAAAACAATGGATGAAAAAATTCAAAACAGCTTCTTAAATCATCTCGATCATAATTCAAATTGAGTAGCATGGCAGTTCTTTTAAGAATAATTTGTTACCTTTGGACTCAAAATACTTTCAATTACATCAGGCGTTTTCACGTTTATCGCACTATTTCTACGCTAGACATAGTCAAAACAAGTTTTGCCCCTGTGCTCGCTTTTCGAAATAGATTTTTTCACCATCTCGATTTGACAGCAATATGAAGAATGAACAAAAAAACGACGTGTTACTCTCTCTCGGGCAGCTATTGGAGTTAAACAGAGAGAATATTATGAAGGCCAACGAGGCCGATATCAGCGCATATCCCGGCATGGACGACTCCATGCTGGACCGGCTTAAAGTAGATGAGAAGAAGATCGACGGTATGATCCGTTCATTGGAGGAAGTGGCCTCACAACCCGATCCGGAAGGGAAAACCCTTTATGAATTTGTCCGGGAAGACAGATTACGTATTGTCAATCAGACGGTACCGTTCGGAACCATCCTGATCATTTACGAATCGCGGCCGGACGTCACCATCGAAGCGGCGGCAACGGCTTTCAAGGCCGGTAACCATATTTTGCTGAAAGGGGGGAAAGAAGCGCGTCAGACCAATCTGCTGCTCACCGGGCTGTGGCAGCAGGCACTGGCCGGTCAAAATGCCAGCACTGACTATATACAGTATCTCGATTTATCCCGCGAAGAGACACAACGCCTCATCAGGGAAAACAGTCACCGTGTGGATCTCATCATTCCCCGCGGTGGAGAAGGGTTGATCCGGTTCGTGCAGGAGAACGCTTCGGTACCGGTCATTGTGAGCGGCAGGGGCAATAATTTTCTCTATGTGGATGATAACTCCGATTTCGCGATGGCTGTCCGGCTGGTGGTGAACGGGAAAAAGCGTATCAGCGTATGCAACGCCATAGACAAGGTGTTGCTCCACAAAGATATCGATGAATTGGAAGAAAAGCTGTCCAATCTGGTGACAAACCTTGCGGAAAAAGGCATAGAGGTGTGGGGAAACAAAGAAATAGCCTCTCTCCACAACAGCATAAAGGTAGAAAACAACGCAGCCACCCTCTGCGAAGAATATCTGGCGCCGAAACTATATACCTCTCTCGTGGACGGGATACAGGATGCCATCCATATGATCAACCACTACTCCGGTGGACACACGGCGGTGATAGTCACCAATGATGCCACAAAAGCCGTTGAATTTATGCAACAGGTGGATTGTGCCGCAGTCTATCACAATGCTTCATCGCGTTTCACCGACGGGGGGCAGTTCGGCGTCGGGGCGGAGATCGCCATTAGTACCCAAAAACTGCATTTCCGTGGGCCATTGGGTGCACAGGAGTTGGTCACTAACAAGTGGTTCGTGTATGGGAACGGGCAGATCAGGGAGTAGACAACCTGAATTCTCTCAGGGCAAGAGCAGCAGCAAGCACGTTTGTCTGATGCCGGGAGACGACTGAAAATCCACGGAGTGAAAAAGGAAAAAAAGCAAAAAAATAAAAAACTAAAAGTGAAATCTGCGAGTAAATAGGATGAAAAAGAAACTGATCATAAAAATCGGCACCTCTACGCTTACGGCAGGGACGAACCGGATATCATTCGCTGTGATCGAAAGCCTGGCGCGACAGATCGTGGAACTGAAAAAAGAATATGATATCGTAATCGTCTCGTCAGGGGCAATTGCTACCGCCAGACAATTTGTAGAGATCAATGGTTTTAACAAGCGGGTCGACTCGAAACAGGCCCTGGCCGCCATCGGACAGACCAAACTGATGGAGTTGTACGACAATATTTTCAGCACATTCGGACTGAATATCGCCCAGATATTACTGACCTATCGTGATTTTGAAAATCCGGTAGCCAACGAGAACACCCGAAATACCATCAAACGCCTCTGGCAGGTCGATTATATTCCTATTGTCAATGAGAACGATACCGTCTCCATCGAGGAGATCGTGTTGGGCGACAACGATAAACTCTCGGCTTTGGTCGCGGCAATCATCGAAGCGGATCTACTCATCCTTGTCTCCGATATCGATGGCATTTTCGACCGGAATCCTCATCTGCATGCCGATGCGCGATTGATTGCCGAAGTATCCGATCTGAATTCCATCAAAGAATATATCGAAGAGAAGGAATCATTACTCGGTACCGGCGGCATGTCTTCCAAAGTACATGCGGCAGAAATATGTATGTTGCACAGCGTGGAGATGTGGATCGTGAATGGCCAACGTGCCAATTACATCATCAACGCCATGGGCAACCGCATTCCCTTCACCAAGTTCAGCAAATAAGGTGGGAAAGTGGAAAAGTGAGAAAGTGGAAAAGAAGCCCCGATTAGGTAATTGGTAATTGGTAATTAGTAATTGATAATTGATAATTGGTAATTGATGAAAGTGAAACATGGTTTTATAGGCTTCGGCAATCTGGCCAAAGCAGTTTATCAGGGTTTAAAAGAGGAAGAAGGGATTGAGTTCTCCTATTACGCCAGAAGCCGGAGAGAAACAGATATAGCCTATTATGAAAGGATGGACGATCTGGTCGCCTTTGCAGATGTGGTCTGGCTGATGGTAAAGCCACAGGATTTGTCCGCTGTGCTGGAAGCGCTGAAACCACTCAACCGGATAAGAAAGACCATCGTTTCACCCGTTGCCGGCAGAAATATAGCTTTCATTGAGCGTTATCTGGGTAAAGGGCAACTGATCGTGCGCATCATGCCCAATCTGGCAATGGCTTACCGTAAATCGGTGACTGCTTTCGCCACCAATCAGCCCGGGAACCGGAATGCCACAGAAATTTTCAACCTGCTGAAAAAATTGGGGAAAGCGGTACAATTGGAAGAGAGCGGCTTCGACTTGTTCACCGCAGTCTTCGGAAGTGGCCCCGCTTTTATCCTCTCCTTTATCCAGATTTTCAAGGAGAAAATGCAAGAGTTCAATCTTCCCGGAGCGCTTCTCGACGAACTCCTGTTAGAACTCACACAGGGGACTACCCTCTATTTTAGCCAGAACCAGAAAAACCACAGTATCGAGCAGTTGATACAAAATATCACCAGCAAAGGAGGTACCACCCAAGCCGGCCTGGATTACTTCCGCGCTCACCAAATAGGGAAACACTTCGAAGGGATACTGGATGCCGCCAAAAACAGGTCTGTGGAGATGGCTAAAAACGGAGATTGAGGGATGAAAAAGGCAGAGACAAAAGATGATATCATGAACAGGCTCTCTTCTGCTTCGTTGAAAAAGGAAGATATTGTTCCCATCTTGAAAATGGGCACCAAAGAAGAGATGCGGATCCTCCAATCCCTGGCAATGCAAATCAAACAGGAGAGGGTTGGCCGGATAGTCTATTTCCGCGGGCTTGTGGAATTTTCAAACCTATGTCGCAAAAACTGCTTTTATTGCGGATTGAGGAAAGAGAACAAAGGGGTGAACCGTTTCCGCCTTAGCGAAGAGGAGATCCTGCAAGCCGCCGCCTTTGCGCATGAAAAACGCTACGGCTCGTTAGTGCTCCAGTCCGGGGAAAATCAAAGCGAGGAACATATCGATTTTATTTGCAGGGTCGTGGAGGAAATCAAGTCAAAGTACGACCTGGGAATCACCTTATCCTGCGGGGAGCAGAGTGAGGATACCTACCGTCGTTTTTTGGCAAGCGGAGCGCACCGCTATCTGCTTCGCATAGAGACTTCATCACCGGAACTATACGGGAAATGGCATCCCGGGGACGGGAAACACAGTTTTGAGACGCGTCTCAATTGTCTGAAATCACTGAAAAAAATCGGTTTTCAGGTGGGTTCCGGGAGTATGGTAGGGGTACCTTACCAGACGTTGGAGGATATCGCGGGTGACATCCTTTTCCTACGGGACATGGAAGTGGACATGATGGGGATTGGCCCTTTCGTCGAACATTCGGGGACCCCGTTCTACCGGAGCGAGGCTTATTCCATCCCACGGGAAGAACGGCTGAAGGTCACGCTGACGATGATAGCCGTTTTGAGAATATTGCTAAAGGATGTGAACATCGCCTCCACCACAGCCATGCAGGCGTTGGACAAATTCGGCAGGGAAAAGGGATTACTGTTCGGCGCCAATGTGATTATGCCCAACCTCACCCCTGCCACCCGGAGGAAAGACTACCTCCTTTACGAGCACAAACCGGATCTCGACGAAGATGCTCTCCTATGCGATAATTCTCTCGAGGCGCGTATAGCCAGTGTGGGAGAGACAATCGGATACGGACAATGGGGAGATCCGCTGCATTTTTTTCGTCGGATCAACCACTCTTCATCACCATCTTAAAATATGACTGTGTCGATGTTGGCTCCGCCGAACATTGTTCAACCCAAATGACCTGCCCACCTGTCCGCCTTCCCTTATTGACTGATCAGTGATATGGGCATATTATTCGCATTTCCAGCTATGGGTTCCCCACGAAACATCGAAAGTTCCCCGCTTCAGTTGCACACATTTCAAACTTACATGCGAGACTGGAATCAATAAATTCCAAAAGTAAAGGTCAGTTTCTCTCCCCTTTGGCTTTGTAGGCAATGGCATAAAAACGGATCTGCTTGATTACCGAAAGTAAACCGTTAGAGCGCGTTGGCGAAAGATGTTCGGTAAGTCCGATCTCTTTCATGAAGCGCAAATCGGTGTTGATAATCTCATCGGGGGTACGCCCGTTAAATACCCGTAGTACCAGTGCCAGCAATCCCTTGACTATGATGGCGTCACTTTCGGCCTGGAACCAGAGCTTTCCGTCACGGTAATCGGTCTGCAGCCAAACACGGCTTTGACATCCCTCGATAATATTCTCAGGGATTTTATATTTTTCATCGATCGGTTGCAGAGCGTTTCCGTGTTCAATAATAATGGCATACTTATCCATCCAGTCATCGTAGATGCTGAACTCATCAATAATTTCCTGTTGTACTTTGTCTATTGTTTGCATCATGTTCCTTTTTCTGTATAAATCACTTCCATTACTGTTTGTCCGGCTGCCTTGAGGCTGCCCTTGTCGATATTGCGCATATCATCTCTATGGGTGTGCCAGTGTGGCGCAAATCCGGTATGGGTATCGGTCTTGAGATTGATTATATTGACACTCGGCGCCCGGTGATGCTGGTTGACCGGCAAATGATCGTCGGTAATATAACCTCCGCTTTTCGAGAGGAAGTAGTTTCCGTATCCTAATTTCGCCGCGACGCCCCATACCTTTTCCAATACTTCCGACGCATATTTCATGGAATATCCCTCTTTCAGGAAGGTGGCGTTTGCGGCGCCCACCATATCAAGCAAAATGCCATAGGCGGCTTTGTAATGTGCCACATGAGGTTGTTCAGACCAGTATTGCGACCCGAGACACCACCAGTCCCCCTGTACCCAATCGGCAGCAAAAGAGGGTTGTCCCCAATCTTCCAGGTCGAAAAAGATCATGTCGATTCCGACTTCCACCGGGAGCCGGTGCAGGTGGCGGGCAATTTCCAATAGAACCCCTACCCCACTGGCTCCATCGTCGGCACCCGCAATGGGTTGTCGTTGCTTGTCAGGCACCGATTCCTCGTCGGCAAAAGGGCGGGAATCCCAGTGTGCGAAAAGTAAAATTCTTTTCTCTTTTTCAGGATAATAACTCCCTATGATGTTGCGTATCGTCAGATTTTCACCGTCGTAGTGGGTAATATCGGCCTTTTGTTCTATCACCTGTGCTCCGAATTCGGCCAGTTTTCCCGTTAAATAATCACCACAGGCTTTATGTGCCGGCGAGCCGGGCACCCTGGGGCCAAAACCCACCTGTTTCGCCACAAACGCATAAGCACTGTCAGCATCGAATTCAGGAGAAATTTGCCGGTATAATTCCAGCTGTACCATATTCTTATTGGATTGACAGGAATTGCATGATATGGAAAACAGCACTCCGGCTATTAACAGGATCAACAGAAAAAAACTACCCGCACGTTGCATATAATTTGTTTATTTCAAGATTTGACTGCGCTGATTTGAATTTTAAGAAGCTGTTTTGAATTTTTTCATCCATTGTTTTTTAGCCATTTTTTGATGGATTTGGATTTTCATTGATTGAAATGTGGCGGGCCACTTAAAAGAAATGAAAGTTCAAAGGCGCGAAAAAGGGCAAAAACAATATGAAAGAGTGGAAAAATATGCGTAAAATAATTACTCGTAAAATTCAAAACAGTTTCTAAAATCCCAGATTCAGAATTTTGAATTGGGTCAACGTTCGGCGGAGCCAAAATCGGCCTAGTGAAATCATCAACCTCTCTACTTCCCAGTTCTAAGTTCTTAGTCCCAAGTTCTAAGTTCTTAGTTCCAAGTTCTCAGTTATAAGTTCCCAGTTCTCAGTTCTAAGTTCTCAGTTCTAAGTTCTCAGTTCTAAGTTCTCAGTTCCAAGTTCTAAGTTCTAAGTTCTCAATTTCCAATTCCAATCCACGAATTATCACTGATTCCTCTGATAAGAAAAATTCGAAATCCCTATATTTTGATAAGTCTCTCTCAACGCCTCTTCATTGTCGGAGATAACCAACAACTTATCTCCCGCATGCAGTTCGGTTTGACCGGTCGGCACGAAAAATTGATCCCCTCTTTTCACCATAACGACCAGCGTCTTATCCGGCAAAGGCATCTCTATCAGATTCTTACCATAATTCAAGGTCTGTTCTGTAATAAGTATTTCAGTCATGGCCGATTTGATCTCTTCCGCAAATTCCACATCAAAATCCTCCAACGCCTTATGTTTTTGCGGTTTTTCGGCCAGATTGAGCCATCTTGCCACCATCGGGAGGGAAGTACCCTGCACAAGTAACGAGACAATGGTAATCACAAAAACAATATTAAAAATCCACCGTGCATCGGGAATTCCCGCGGCCAACGGTAAAATAGCGAAAATGATAGGCACTGCGCCTCTCAGCCCCACCCAAGAAATATAGAGGTTGTCCCTGAAACCTATTTTACGGAAGGGGATCAATGTAAGAAATACAGTGAGCGGACGTCCGATAAAAATCAGGAAAGCGGAGATAATCAAGGCGGGCACGATTACTTCAACCAGTTCGCCGGGATTGACAAGCAAACCGAGAGTAAGGAAGAGCAATATCTGACTCATCCAGGCCACTCCATCAATAAATTTCATAGAGGTTCGCTTATGCGAGAACTTGGCATTTCCTATCACCAGTCCGGCAATATACACGGCAAGGTATCCGTTTCCTCTCAGATAGTAGGTGGCTGCAAAAATAAATATTCCCTGGGTCAATAAAAGAATAGGATAAAAAGAACTGTTATCCATACGAATACGGTTAATGATAATCACCGATCCCTTCCCCAGCAGATAACCCATTCCCGCGCCGACAGAGAGTTGTATCACGATGGTGAGGATCACCATGCCGATATCGGGATCGCTTCCGGACTGGATGATTCCCATAAACACAATGGTAAGCATATACGCCATCGGGTCGTTGCTTCCACTCTCCAGCTCCAGCAATGGCCGGAGGTTATTTTTAAGTGAAAGTCCTTTTGAGCGCAATATCCCGAATACCGATGCCGAATCGGTCGATGAGAATGTGGATGCAAGCAACATGGCCGCCACCAGGCTGATTCCCGAGGCCGGAAACATATGACCGGACAACCAATAGGTGAACAGGCCTGTCAGAAGGGCGGTAATAAACACCCCTAAGGTGGCAAGCATCACTCCGGGCCAGATAACCGGCTTGATGTCAGAGAATTTAGTATCCAATCCACCGGAAAACAGAATTACTGTCAAACAGATCGTGCCGATCGTTTGGGCAGTTTGCACATTCTCAAAAACCAGACCGAATCCATCCGATCCGAAAACCATTCCCACCACAAGGAAAAGCAACAATATGGGAACACCAAAACGATGGCCTGCTTTCCCAATCAGCATGCTTATAAAAAATAGAATAGATCCTACTAATAACAATAATTCAGGGCTTATCGTCATTTTATGATAGTTTTATTGTATGAGTGAAATAAAATCTTCTTCAATTCTCAATGCGGCTATCCCCCCCATAATCAGCGGGAAGTTCAATTTCACATGTCCCACCGGGAAATTAAAACAGAGCGGGAAATCATATTCACTGACTGCCTCTCTGATAGATTCCGACAGTGGGGAATACATTTGGTTGTCCTCTTCATAACCGGTGAACTGACCGACAATCAGGCCACTGATCCTTCTGAATATTCCGGCAAGTTTCAACTGATGTATCATCCGGTCCACACGATAAGGCACTTCGCCAATATCCTCGATGAACAATATGCCTCCATTGGGAATTCTCGCATATTTAGATCCCAACAGGCCGCAGAAAACCGACAGATTTCCCCCGAACAATCTCCCTGTAGCCTCTCCCTTTCTGTTCAAATGAGAATTTTTCTCTCCCACAGGAATCCGGTATTTCACAGGCTGCCCCGCCAAGATACTTTTTGTGTGACGCACAGCTATATCTTCCGCCCCTTCATCGGAAAAATGTTGGGCCATCGGCCCGTGAAGGGAAGCTATGCCGTAGGTTTGCAGCGCGGCATGAAGTAGGGTTATATCACTATAACCGACAACCCACTTCGGATTTCGTTTGATCCCCGAAAAGTCAAGCTTTCCAAGCAAATGGACCGTGCCATAACCGCCTCGAGAGCAGAAAACAAGTCTCACCTCCGGATCATCGAACGCTTTTTGCAGATCAGAAAGTCGCTGTGCCACCGAGCCGCTGAATCGCCCTATGTCGCCCAAGGCGTTTTCACTGATTTCCGGACATAGTCCCCAGCTATCCAAGACAGCGGCCGCGTCCCGCACCACATATCCGTCAATTTTTCCCGCAGGAGAGAGGATGACGGCTCTATCGTTGAACTGCAGTGACGGCGGTCGCTTCATCTTGTTAATTTATCCCCTCTATGCATCGATATGGGCATAGGTCGCATTCTCTTCAATAAATTCCCGGCGGGGGGCTACCTCTTCTCCCATCAGCATGGAGAAGATAATATCCGCATCGGCGGCATTCTCAATCGTGACCTGCTTCAGGGTGCGGTTCTCCGGATTCATTGTGGTCGCCCAGAGCTGTTCGGCGTTCATCTCTCCAAGACCTTTGTAACGTTGCGTATGAACAGCATTCTCGTTACCATCGGCATATTTGTTGATGAAAGCCTGCCGTTGCTGATCGTTGTAGCAATACTCTTCAATCTTTCCTTTCTTGCAAAGATAGAGGGGTGGAGTGGCAATGTAGACATATCCGCTTTCTATCAGCAGACGCATATAACGGAAGAAGAAAGTAAGAATGAGCGTGTCGATGTGGCTTCCATCCACATCAGCATCGGTCATCAGGATGATTTTATGATACCTCAGTTTCTCGATATTGAGTTCTTTGGAATCCTCCTCGGTTCCTATGGAAACACCTAAAGCAGTATATATATTCTTGATTTCATCGCTTTCCAGCACTTTATGCGGCATCGCTTTTTCAACATTGAGAATCTTGCCGCGCAAGGGCAAGATAGCCTGGAACATACGGTTACGTCCCTGCTTGGCAGTCCCCCCGGCAGAATCTCCCTCCACCAAGAATATCTCGCTCTGTGCCGGATCTTTGCTGGAGCAGTCGGCCAGTTTCCCGGGCAACCCCGCACCCGATAAGGGAGACTTGCGCTGCACCATCTCACGTGCTTTGCGGGCAGCCTGGCGGGCGGTGGCTGCCAGGATCACTTTTTCCACAATCACCCTGGCTTCTTTGGGGTGTTCCTCCAGATAATATCTCAGGGCCTCTCCTATCGCCTGATCCACGGCTCCTATCACTTCACTGTTACCCAGTTTTGTTTTGGTCTGCCCTTCAAACTGCGGCTCTGCCACTTTTACAGAAAGCACGGCTGTAACACCTTCGCGGAAATCATCACCGCTGATTTCCACTTTCACCTTATCGAGCATTTTGGAATCTTCGGCATACTTTTTCAATGTACGCGAAAGGCCGCGCCTGAAACCCGTGAGATGCGCTCCACCTTCAATGGTGTTGATATTATTCACATAAGAGTAGATGTTCTCGTTATAAGTATCGTTATAGGTGAGCGCTATTTCGATAGGGATACCATTTTTCTCGGTGACAATATGGATAGGATCCTGAATGAGCGATTCCTTGTTTTTGTCGATATAACGGACAAACTCTTTGAGACCGGTTTCAGAGTAAAAACGTTCTGTTTTGAACGCACCTTCCTCATTCACCACCCGTTTGTCGGTCAAAGTAAGCGTAACGCCGGCGTTCAGGTATGCCAGTTCGCGAAGACGGGTCGCCAGAATATCGTACCGGTATTCCATTGTGGTGAAAATGGTGTCGTCGGGTTTAAAAGTGATAATCGTGCCGCTTTCTTTGGTCTCCCCCACAATTTTCACGTCGGCGTAAGGCTTGCCTTGCGAATACTCCTGCACATAAATCTTCCCATCCTTATGTATTTCGGCTTTCAGATAGATAGAGAGGGCGTTCACACAGGAAACCCCCACCCCATGAAGCCCACCCGACACTTTATAGGTACCTTTGTCGAACTTTCCCCCGGCATGCAATACGGTAAGCACCACCTCAAGGGCCGACTTCTTCTCCTTCTCGTGGTAATCGACCGGGATACCGCGTCCGTTATCCTTTACAGTGATTGAATTATCTTCATTGATGGTCACATTTATCTCCGTACAGTAACCGGCCAATGCCTCGTCGATCGAGTTATCCACTACTTCAGAGACCAAATGATGCAATCCTTTTTCACTTACGTCACCGATATACATCGCCGGACGTTTACGTACCGCCTCAAGCCCTTCGAGCACCTGAATATTTTGAGCAGAATAATTTCCGCTTGCATTTTTTTTCTCTTCTTCTGACATTTCTTTCAATATATATTAAAACTACCTGTGAATTAAATACTTATAATGGATTTACCCATTCTTCCAAAACTGAACAAAAATACGAAAAAACAGTCACTTTTCCAACCTCTTTTTGTTTTTTTAGAACGTTCGCTTGAAGCCAAATGAGCAGAAAGCCCAACCGGTTCGTATGTTTTCAATAAGCGAAAACTGAAGCAAAACAAGTTTTGATTATGTTGAGCGAAAAAACCACTAAAGGGCGCTTGAATATGCCACAGCGAGCGAACGACTCGCTTTAGTAAAGGGTCGCGTGAAGCTGAAAACGGTTACGTTTTTCGGGAAAAGCCCATAAACGACAAAAGCGGACAATAAGTCCGCCTTTGTGATATAATGATATAGAGTAGAGTGTGCAGTCTAAAACTCGTAATCGATTGCTGCCCTACCGATGCCTACTTTGGCGATAAACTCCCCCACTTTCATATGCGCGGGGTGTTCAGCATACATTTTCAGATCTTCCAGTGAATCAAATTCACTGTCGAGCACAACATCATAATTTTCGGAGGAAGCCTGAGGATGATTCGCGAAGACCTCTATCTTTCTGATTACGGGTATCACCTTTTTTAACGCTTCCAGCTTTTCCTTAACCAGGAGAATGTTTTCCGTTTTAGCATTCCCTTCGGCCTCTCCGGCCAACTTAAAGAATACCAGATGTTTTATCATCTTAACTCAGGCTGTTCACATGAGAAGCCAGTTTCGACTTGAGGTTATTGGCCTTGTTTTGATGTATCACATTCTTCTTGGCCAACTTGTCAAGCATAGAACAAACTTCGGGATACATCTTCTGAGCCTCTTCTTTGGAAGTGATCGCACGTAATTCCCGCACTTTATTTCTGGCAGTGCGTGACACGTATCTGTTTGCCAGACGACGCGCTTTGGTTTGTCTGATTCTTTTTACAGATGATTTATGATTTGCCATTTCTGTTGACGCGTATGTTTAAATTTTTCTAAATAAATTGTAGCCCATAGGGGAATCGAACCCCTCTTTCAAGAATGAAAATCTTGCGTCCTAACCGATAGACGAATGGGCCCTTTCGGGCGTGAACCCTATTGTTAAAAATGTTGCTGTCTCAATTGCGGGTGCAAATATAGAACGTTTTTCTGAAAGCACAAAACTTTTCTTTTAATTTTCTTCATTTTTCTTTTCATTTCTCTTCCCAGATCTGTTCAAAAGGCTGGAAAAGAGAAAAAAACTATTTTTATATTATACCCAATTGGTTCTTTCAAATATTTTATCTAATTTTGCAGCCCGTAAAACAAGGTTTCAATTATTAAGGTAAGGGGAAATTATTAAGGTAAGGGGAACGGCAAGAATCGGGCGTCAAAAAACCTGGAACTAACCGTACTTACTCCATATATAATACAGAAGACAAAAATAAGAAACAAAAATAAAATAATCGTATGAAAAGAACATTTCAACCCTCTAACAGAAAGAGAAAAAACAAACATGGATTCCGTTCCAGAATGGCTTCCAAAAACGGAAGGAAAGTGCTTGCCGCCCGTCGCGCAAAAGGCAGGGCTAAATTATCCGTGTCAGACGAATATTAAAAACATTATCTTTAAAAAAACAGGAATAGCATTGCCCATTCCTGTTTTTTGTTTTTCCCAGCACACCCCTGACCGCACTTTCACTTTTCTTTTTCCCTATCTCTGCTCTCCCACTCTCATTATTTTTTGTACTTTTGTATTCCGTATATGCTTATACACTTATACGCTCGATTGTTATGAGTAAAGGACAAACTAAAGAATCCATCCTCAGCAGCAACATTGTAAAAAACCTGCTGATGATTATAGCATGCGGTGTACTGCTTGTCGTGCTGGCATTGCTATTACTGAACGTTTATACAAGACACGGACAAAATGTGGTTGTGCCTTCATTGGAAAGCCTCCAGATAGAAGAAGCAACTACTATCCTCAGAGCCAAAGGCCTACAGGCCGAGATCGTGGACTCCATTTATCAACGTGATGCCGCGCCGGGAGCAATCATTGATCAGAGGCCCAAAGCCGGAAATAAAGTGAAGGAGGGACGCGCCATCTATTTGACGATCTACGCCAAGAATCCTCAGATGATCGCCATACCGGAATTAACGGACTACTCCATCCGTCAGGCCTCCGCGCTACTCAATTCGCTGGGATTCACCCAGCTATCGATTCAGGAGGTACCGGCAGAATACTCCGGCCTGGTGGTAGCCGTGGAATACCGGGGTAAAAGACTGGCCCCCGAAGAAAAGATCCCTGCCGGCTCGGCACTTACACTGGTTGTCACCAGCGGAGTCCTTGCCGACTCATTAAGGATCGATAATGAATACATCGTACCGCCCGCAAGGAGAGGCAACGGCAATGGCCTTCAATCGGGAAGCGACGGGGCAATAGACGATTCATTTTTCTAACAGATTACTTGTGACGGAACAGAATTTGGACGACATCGATTTTTTATCTGAGGATGACGATGGAATAGTAGAAGGGTCCCGGGAAGAAAATCGGAAATTCGAACATTATCGGTTTGTGGCGGATAAGGGACAAACTATGCTGCGAATCGACAAATTTCTGTCTGTCAGGATAGAAGGGATTTCCAGAAACCGTATTCAGCAAGCAGCCGACGCTGATTGTATCCTGGTGAACGGACAACCGGTAAAATCGAGTTACAAGGTAAAACCGCTCGATGTGATCTCTATCGTGATGGATCGTCCCAGGCGCGAACTGGAGATCATACCTGAAGACATCCCGCTTGACATTGTCTATGAAGATGATGTGCTGATGGTGATCAATAAACCCGCCGGCATGGTAGTACACCCCGGTCACGGAAATTATACCGGGACACTGGTCAACGCCGTAGCATATCATCTCAACCGGGATGATATCCGTGACATGGATGATCCGAGACTGGGCCTTGTGCACAGGATCGATAAAGATACGTCAGGCCTGCTGCTGGTAGCCAAAACCCCTGAGGCCAAAACAAACCTCTGCGGACAGTTTTTCCGGAAAGAGACAAAACGTATGTATGCCGCTTTGGTATGGGGGAATCCGGCGGGCGACCACGGAACCATAGAGGGTAATATCGGGCGTGACCCGAACGACCGTATGCGTATGCGTGTCTTCCCCGACGGTGATCACGGCAAACCGGCTGTCACCCACTACAGCGTACTGGAACGATTCGGTTATGTAACATTCGTACAATGCCGGTTAGAGACAGGGCGCACACACCAGATCCGTGTTCACATGAAACAGATAGGACATCCATTGTTTAATGATGAACGCTATGGAGGCAATGAAATCCTTCGCGGCACCCGTTTTGCGAAATACAAGCAGTTTGTTTTCAATTGCTTCGCGCTCTGTCCCCGGCAATGTCTACACGCGCAAACATTAGGTTTTGTACATCCCAACACGGGAGAAGAGCTCTATTTTGAAAGCGATATCCCGGAAGACATGCAATCGGTCATCGACAAGTGGAGAGCCTATGGCAGTGTGGCCCGATGATTCGAAGGAAAGGTGGGAAGTGGGAAGGTTTGTTGATTTAACAGTTTTATAATCTGACGGTTTAGAATTTGGGATCTGAATTAGCAATCTACGAAGTCAATTATCAATCGACGAAGTCAATTAACAATCGACGGAGTCAATTAACAATCGACGGAGTCAATTTGCAATCGGTGTAAGCCAAATCTTGAATTTTAAATCTTAAATTTTGAATCTTGAAATAATGAAAAAAAATGTCGCCATTGTGTGGGGAGGCTACTCTTCGGAAATAGTGATATCCGAAAAGAGTGCTGCCGGCATATACTCCTTTATCGACAAGGAGAAATACGACGTCTACAAGGTCAGGATAGACCGCACCTCATGGGAAGTGGAAGATCAGGGTTTTTATCCGGTCGACAAAAATAATTTCAGTTACAGGGATGGCAACGGCAGAAGTGTCCTGTTCGATTTCGCCTATATCACCATCCACGGCACACCCGGCGAAGATGGAACACTCCAAGGTTATTTCGATATGCTGGCTATTCCCTACTCCAACTGTGGAGTGCTGGCCTCAGCGCTGACGTTCAACAAATTCACCTGTAACAGTTTCCTGAAAAACTTCGGAATCAGGGTGGCCGATTCGATACTCCTGCGGAAAAATGATCCCTGTCACCCCCATGAGATCATCTCCAGGCTGGGATTACCCGTCTTCGTAAAACCCAATCTGGGCGGTTCCAGTTTTGCCACCACCAAAGTAAAGGAGAGCGCTCAACTCTCAGAAGCTGTGGAAGAGGCTTTCAGGGAAGCATCCGAAGTGATTGTCGAGCGCTTCCTGCAGGGGAGAGAAGTGACCTGCGGCTGCTTCAAGACCGATAAAGGAATGACGGTGTTACCCGTTACGGAAGTAGTTACCACCAATGAGTTTTTCGATTTTGACGCCAAGTACAATGGCCAGGTGGAAGAAATCACCCCGGCGCGGCTTCCCGCAGAAATCACCCAGGCTATTCAGCAGCAGACCGAAAGAATATATCACCTGATCGGTGCGAAAGGGATCATCCGGGTCGATTATATCTTGACAGGCGATGAGCCTGTTCTCCTGGAAGTGAATACCACACCGGGAATGACCGCCACCAGTTTTATTCCTCAACAGGTAAATACTGCCGGACTCTCCATGACAAATATTATCTCTGAGATAATAGAAACAGAAATGAATCAGGTATACTTTTAACCCGTAACAATATTATGACAGAAAGAATGAATCGATTCAACGATATCAGTCCCATTCCCGACAGCAAAGTTCCGGAGACGATTGAGAGGCTCATGGCCAACAGTTATTTCAGGCGCGCGGCCGAACCCTTTGTAAAACCCCTTCCGTGGGAGGAGTTTACGGCAATCATGGGTCAATGCAGGACCAAGAACGATTTTCAGCGTCACGTCATCTATCCGGCCATGAAGCAACTGATCGCCAAAACCACTGCCGAGATGCGTGGTGCCGGATGGGAAAATATTCCCGAAGGCACAGGAAACCTTTTTATCTCCAACCATCGTGATATTGTACTGGATGCCGCTTTCCTGAATATACTCATGATCGATCAGGATAAACCTACCACAGAGATAGCGATAGGAGACAACCTCCTTATTTACCCCTGGATAGAAGAATTGGTACGCCTTAACAAAAGCTTCACCGTAAAACGGAGTGTGTCTGTACGCCAGAAGCTGGAGGTGTCAAAACATCTTTCGGAATATATCCATGACACGGTGAACCGGAGGGCACAACCGGCATGGATTGCACAATGCGAGGGGCGGGCAAAAGACTCGAACGATAAAACACAAGTAAGCCTCCTTAAAATGCTCACTCTGCACGATAGCACCAATCCGGCGCGGGCATTGCAAGACCTGCACATCATTCCCCTTTCCATTTCCTATGAACTGGATCCATGCGATTATCTCAAGGCCAAAGAGTTCCAGCTTAAACGAGATAATCCGGACTACAAAAAAACCGAGGCCGACGACATTGAAAATATGTACACCGGCATCATGGGTTTCAAGGGACGTGTCGCATTCAGGTTCGGCACCTGCATCGACCGGGCAGTCGGTGACATTCCCGAAACCGTTGGCAGGAATGAGTTACTCGAAAAAGCGGCTTCCCTTATCGACCGGGAGATTTATCGCAATTACACCTTTTTCCCGTTCAATTACGTGGCATACGACCTGATGACCGGTACCGGACGGTTCTCATCGGAATATACCGACGAAGACCTGTCGAATTTCAACACATATCTGCAGAAGCAGATCGACAAAATAAACATCCCCAACAGAGACGATGATTTCCTGCGTGAGAAAATCATCGGGATGTACGGGAACACGGTTAAGAACAATCAGCTAGCACAATAAATGCGCAATGAGAGGTTTTACGGCTACTCTTTGGGCATTTCTGCTGATCCTCCTTCTTTCCGCATGTGAAAAGGATCGGGGAAGGATGGACGACTATCTGGTGGAATTTGCCACGGTAGTAAAAGAAAACTCAAACTACCGTTTTAGACTCGACAATGGCAGGTTGCTTATTCCCGAAGCAGTAAAAGACTACTCCGGGAAAGAGGGTCAACGCGTCATTCTCAATTACACGCCATTGGAGGGAGACGCCATCAAAATTAATTTTGTATCCAATATATTCACAGGTATTATTCAAGCGGAGGGATTCCCGCAAAATTACTCAGATGATCCGGTGAAAATCCAAAGTGTGTGGGTCGGCGGAGATTACCTGAATCTGGTCATGGAAATAGAATACCTTAGAGAATCACACAGCGTGGCCCTGTTCCGTGATCATTCTTCCACATCGGTAGATCTCTATTTCAGCCATTCTTCAAACGATGATCCTCCGGGATATCCCAAGATAATGCATGCTTCTTTCCTTCTCACGGACTTGCGGGAGCGGGCAGAGAGTTCTCCAGTCCCCTTCCGGTTTTTTATCAACACCTATACCGGAATTCGTATATTTGAGCTGGAATTAAAATAAAAGCTGCGAATTTTATCCGCAGCTTTCCTTATTTCTATGCTTATTCAATAACAAACCGGTTCTTTTTACTCCCCCGCGCTTGTCCCACCAAAGTGGGTTACCCCGGGATTCCCGGGATAGGATCCTCATCTATCACAAAGTCGATGGGTAGGAGACATTTCACATGTACCTTTTCACCGTTATTCTCACCCGGTATCCATTTCGGCATAAGACCCAACACGCGGATCGCTTCCTCATTGAGAGACTTATTCGATCCTTCCACCACCTCTATATTTGAGATGGAGCCGTCACTGGCTACTATGAACGAACAGAGGATCCGTCCTTCGATACCTTCCTGTCTGGCTTCACGCGGGTAACGGATATTATGCGCGATAAACGCAGACAATCCCGACTCCCCATAGGTATATTGCGGCATCTTATCCACTATGGTGTAGATCGTGTTGTTCTCAATTACCTCAGGGTTCGTTTTGGAATAATTACGTGTAACCTGGACTGGGTTACCCGACGCTACCGCATGCTGATTGAGCCTGAAATACATGGGGACATAGGTTTCGGAACGCACGATCTCTCCCTTATGCCTGGCTGGACGCCAGGGCGGCATAGCCTCCAAAATACGCAGCGCCTCCTGATTCAGCAACGAGTCAGCACGATGGATAATATTGAAGTTGGAAAGTGTACCGTCTTTCTCCACCACAAAGGTATATACCACCAATCCCTGGGCATTCCGCGCTCTCGCATCTTCCGGATACTTCAACGTGTTCGCAATAAAACGGTGCATTTCCGGAGTTCCTCCCGGATATATCGGCATTATATCGGGTTCTTCAAAAACCTTGTCGCTACTCGACATCGGCGCTTCTTGCGCCAAGAGAACTGACTGTTTCGCAACAAAGCCTCCAATAAAAATGCAGGTGACGAAAACAAAGAGAAATTTAGGTATACTCATCTGACTAAAATCCGCTGAAATATGTTACATTTGATCCAGAGACAAAGATATAAAAAACCACTGGTTTACACAAAGGAAAAAACGGCATGGATCTTAAATTTTCTTTCCCTATAGGAATGTTTCGCGTTGATCCACGTGGATGCGAACGATTGCCATCCGCCACCGTCGCACGCTTCAAATCCCTCACTATTCAGCCCCTTGTTTCACCGTCATCCCGGATCACAGGAAAGGAATCACACTCTCTTCCGGTACTATTCCGTTGATCGTGAAGAACGCATGAATAGGTTTTATACCCTCCCGACAAGTTATAAACCGCCGTATATCCGTGCTGTGAAAGGATGCGTGAGGCTATATAGCCCCTCAATCCCACCGCGCAGTAAATATAAATCGGTTTACCGGCGGGAACTTCGGAAAGCCTGCCCCGCAATTCATCCAGGGGAATGTTGACAGCCTTGTCGATATGCCCGGAGTCAAATTCCTCCTTGGTCCTCACATCAAGGATCATAGTATCTGCTCCCACCTTGTCCATATCATTCCAGTGGACAATCTTTACCCGTCCGGCAAGGATATTCTCGGCAATAAATCCCGCCATATTCACCGGATCTTTCGCGGAAGAAAAAGGAGGGGCATAAGCATGCTCTATCTCCTGCAAATCGTAAACAGTTCCTCCGTTACGGATCACCTGCGCCAATAGGTCAATGCGTTTATCCACCCCGCCGAATCCGACCACCTGTGCCCCGAGAAGTTTCCCGTCGGGAGCGAAGTTGATTTTGACCGACAACGGTAAGGCGCCGGGGTAATAGCCGGCATGGGATCCCGCATGGCTGATCGACGTCATATACTTTATTCCTTCCCGCGAAAGCAATCTTTCCGAAGCTCCGGCGGAAGCGACGGTCATGTCGAATAGTTTGGCGACGGAAGTTCCGATCGTCCCTTTGTAAACCCTGCTGTTTCCCGTGATGATGTTGTCAGCGGCGATTCTCGCCTGTTTGTTCGCCGGGCCGGCAAGCGGGATAAGTGTGGGACTCCCGGTGACAGGGTTCTTCACTTCCACGGCATCGCCCACCGCATAGATATCCGCGTCGGACGTCTGCATATAGTCATTCACCACGATCCCTCCCAAACGGCCGATTTCCAGTCCGGCGCCCTTGGCCAGGCTGTTCTCAGGCGTTACGCCGATACTCAGGAGAACCATATCAGCCGTAAGGGATTTTTGGCTTGCCAAATGCACCTTGACACGCCCATTATCAGATTCGAACGCTATAATATTTTCATTGAGGAAAAGGTCTATTTTCCGTGAACGGAGATAGTGATGCACCATAGCCGCCATGGGGTAGTCAACCGTTCCCATCACCTGATCGGCCTGCTCGACCACCGACACCGACAGGCCGGCTTCTTTTAGGTTTTCGGCCATTTCAAGTCCGATAAACCCGCCTCCCACAATCACCGCCGATGCTGCTTTTTTTCCGGTGATTGCGGATTTTATCCGATCCATATCTGGCACATCGCGCAACGAGAAGATGTTCTCATTCTTTATGCCGCTGATTGCCGGTTTTACGGGTTGCGCACCGGTAGAAAGGATCAGCTTATCGTATCCTTCCTTATATATGGCTGCCGTTTTCAGATCTTTTACCGTGACGGTTTTTTCTTCAGGATCTATTGCGATAACTTCCGATTTTACACGAACATCCACGCGGAAACGACTTCTGAAACCTTCCGGAGTTTGCAGGAATAAATCTTCCCGGTTCCCGATCGTTCCCCCGATATGATACGGCAGGCCGCAATTGGCATAAGATACATATTCATCTCTCTCGAAAAGAATAATTTCCGCCTCCTCATCCAGCCTTCTGAGGCGCGCAGCCGCAGTAGCCCCTCCGGCTACTCCCCCGATAATAATGATCTTCATATTCATGTGTTCCTTATTTGTCACTCTATATATTTGCCAATAACAATAATGCAGGTGAAACTTTTATTCTTTTACGATGGAAGCCCATTGGGCAAGCAGCGAATGGATATCGATATCATGCTTTCTCATTTCCCTGATTTTTTTCCTGCCGGTATCTGTCAGCGTAAAAATCATCTGACGCTTATCGGAGGTTCCTATCTCGCGTAAAATAAAATTCTTTTCTTCCATAGTATGGATGATACGTGACACCCTTGAACCGGACAGTCCGATGAAATCACATAATTCGTTCGCGGATTTCGGCTTGTCATCTTTCAGGCAGCAAAGCAAAGCCCCTTCATTGATAGTAATGCCCGTTTCCTCCGCGAACCGCTTCTCATAATCGTAAAGAGCTTTATATATATCTTTTAGACGGCAGATTGATTCCATTACAAATAATTGCTACTACAAATTTTTTGCAAAGTAAATATTTTTCGGTCAAAATTCCAAAAAACTTATTAACCGGTTAATTTGGTAAAACCGCCCGTTCCCGCAAAATCGCGAGGCGACCGTCGAAGCAGGAAGGTAATGGCTTTCAAGAGAAAAAAAATGGGTTATTGCTACTAAAACAAATCACATGATCAATTTATCATTGAAAATCTGTATCTTTGCACTCCTAATAAGAAAGATTGTTTTACATGCAGAATATCCGAAATATTGCCATCATCGCCCACGTGGATCACGGCAAGACCACTTTGGTGGACAAAATGTTGATGGCAGGCCATCTCTTCAGGGACCACCAGCAGACAGAAGGTTTGATTCTCGACAACAACGACCTGGAGAGGGAGCGGGGTATCACTATCCTCTCAAAGAATGTCTCCATACGA
Source organism: Proteiniphilum sp. X52 (assembly GCF_003712195.1). Classification (GTDB taxonomy): domain Bacteria; phylum Bacteroidota; class Bacteroidia; order Bacteroidales; family Dysgonomonadaceae; genus Proteiniphilum. Next base: position 58,746 of record NZ_RDSD01000014.1, read on the forward strand.
TACAATGATATCAAGATAAATATTATCGACACGCCCGGCCACGCCGATTTCGGCGGTGAAGTGGAGCGCGTGCTCAACATGGCGGATGGCTGCCTGTTGGTGGTAGACGCTTTTGAAGGGCCTATGCCGCAGACCAGGTTTGTATTGCAAAAGGCACTCGAGATCGGGCTAAAGCCTATCCTGGTGATCAACAAAGTGGATAAACCCAACTGCCGTCCCGAAGAGGTGCAGGAGGATGTGTTCGACCTGATGTTCAGCCTTGACGCCACCGAAGAGCAACTCGATTTCCCCACCATTTACGGTTCCGCCAAACAGGGATGGATGTCTGATGACTGGAAAAAACCGTCCGGCAGCATCACTCCCCTGCTGGATGCGATCATCCAATATATTCCTGCCCCCAAAGTGCTGGAAGGCACGCCGCAGATGCTGATAACCTCTCTCGATTTCTCCAACTATGTGGGTCGCATAGCTGTGGGACGCGTACACCGCGGCACCATCGCTTCGAACAAGGATTATGCGCTTTGCAAAAGAGATGGGAGCATTCAAAAGATCCGTATCAAGGAGGTAAACCTGTTTGAGGGGTTGGGGCGCGTCAAAGTGGACGAGGCCACATCGGGCGACATCTGCGCACTGATCGGAATTGAAGGATTTGATATCGGGGATACGGTGACAGATGTGGAAAAGCCCGACCCGCTCGACCCCATAGCTATCGACGAACCGACCATGTCGATGCTGTTTACCATCAATAACTCACCCTTTTTCGGTCAGGATGGCAAATATGTCACTTCGCGCCATATCTACGAGCGGCTGATGCGGGAGTTGGACAAGAACCTGGCACTTCGCGTGGAGGAGACCGGCAGCGCCGATTCATGGATCGTATATGGGAGGGGGGTATTGCACCTCTCGGTGCTGATCGAAACCATGCGCCGCGAAGGATATGAGCTGCAGGTGGGGCAGCCGCAGGTGATCATCAAGGAGATCGGAGGAGAAAGGCACGAGCCGATGGAACAGCTCACGGTGAACCTCCCCGAAGAATCGGCCAGCAAAGTGATCGACGTCATCACCCGCCGCAAGGGGGAATTGCTTACCATGGAAAATAAGGGCGACCGCATGCACATGGAATTCGTGATTCCCTCACGAGGGATCATCGGGCTGAACAATACCGTGCTCACGCTTTCCGCCGGAGAGGCTATCATGGCGCATCGTTTTCTGGAATTCCGTCCATGGAAAGGAATTATCGAAAAACGCCAGAATGGATCCATCATCGCGGGTGAGTCGGGAAATGCCTATGCCTATGCCTTGGACAAGTTGCAGGACAGAGGCAGGTTTTTCATTGAACCGCAAACCGATGTGTATGAAGGACAGGTGGTGGGCGAACACAATAAGGAGGGCGACTTGGTGGTCAACGTCACCAAATCGAAAAAGCTGACCAACGTGCGCGCGTCAGGAAGCGACGACAAGGCGCAATTGGCTCCGCCCGTCATCTTCAGCCTGGAGGAGGCCTTGGAGTACATCAAGGAAGATGAGTATGTGGAAGTGACACCCAAACACATGCGTATCCGCAAGATACTGCTGGATGACAACGACCGCAAACGGGCGGTCAAGAAAGGGTGATATAATATCAACGAATCCATTTCACCTAATCATCGTGGAACAAACTTCCCGAGAACGGCATCTAATCGCCTTCACTCAGGCTTTTGATTTATCCCGAAGCAACTCTTCCAGCAAAGCCACCTTTTCCTTCTCCGATTGAAGCATCCGCTCGTACAGCCCCACTTTTTCATCATACAACTGCACGATCTTTTCGATTGGGTTATTGATCGTGGCATTATTATATAATGCCGAGTAATGACCAGAAAAGGTGTTCGAAACAATATGCACTGTTCCCTCGTCGGTAAAATTCTTTATGGCATCCGAAGGGATATTCATCGCGTTGGCTATCTTCTCCAGCATTTCATTATCCAGCTCCTCCTTATTCTCGAGCTTGGATACCGATTGTTGTGTCAGGTGCAGCCTCTCCGCCAGATCCTCCTGTTTCACACCCAGTATTTCACGAAGACGTTTCACGTTATATCCCAAATGTTTCCGGTTAACCCTGTAAATTGTTTCCATAATTGCTTTCCATTTAAAATCCAAGAAAAACCCGGATAATTGTTATTAATTAGCTTTAACATTCTGTCTTTGTATCAGGGTGTTAAGAGGAAGCAGGCTCTGCTGGGGAGCAACCTGTCAGCAATAAGCATCCTGACTGTATGCAGTAATGTTGGTTTTAGGAGGTGGATATCCTGCCTCCTTTTTTGTATTAATGACACTGTCTATATGGCTAAGAAAATCCAAATGTAAATCCTATCGTAAACATACTTTCCACAACGCTTCGACCAATTACCAACGGAATGTTTCGTAAATTCCCCGGGGATTTCCATCCCATGGAAACGTGACAGCGATTTTATCCTGTTCTTTTCCCTTGTGGTGTCTTTTACTATTGAACTTCTTAACCTTATCAAAGAACGCATTTAATATAGCTTATTTTTTCGCTATTTTGCTGGAGTTTCCAATTTCAAACATAGGAACTTGTTTTGTGATGAAAGATGAAACATAGTAAACTCCTTAACCAACAAAAATACAAAAAAAAATTTTATACGGCGTTGTATTTTATTCCATTATAATTATATTCTACTCCACCTGCCAGAAGTTAAACAACCAAAAGTGTTGAAATACCTCCTATTTGATCCCCTATGTTTGCACCACAAGCTCCTGCGGACACAAGGCCCTGCTTTGTCAAAAAACGACCCGGTGTTCCTTTTAAGGTATCGACACCCAAATAAACAAGAACAAACCTGTAATATCTGAAAGAATTAATTAATCAATTTAAAACAAAATGTGAAAATGAGACAAGTATTTTTAAGTGTAACGAAAGGAATTTTGTCAGCGTTTATATGGGCATTTTCCGTATATATGTCCGCACAGACCGTTACGGTCAGCGGAACGATTACTGACGTGAAAGGGGAATTATTGGCGGGCGTATCAGTCAGAATAGAGGGGACGGGCATCGGTGTGGTCACAGATATGGATGGCCGTTTCATTTTACCGGATGTACATCCGGAGGCGGTACTGGAGATATCGTATGTAGGTATGGAAACTCAAACCATTCCTATCAATGGACAGACCAATATAAATGTGGTGTTGGAGGAGGATGTCGAGACTTTGGAAGAGATCGTTGTCGTGGGCTACGGGACTATGAAAAAAGTGAATCTCACCGGATCAGTATCTGCAATACGATATGATAAAACACTAGAAAACAGGCCCATTACGAATGCATCTCAGGCCTTAGCAGGAAAAATCCCCGGCGTATGGGTAAGCCAGAATTCAGGTTCGCCGGGAAGTGACGGTGCTACCATCAGGATCAGAGGCTACGGCACCCTGAATAATACAGACCCTCTCATACTCATCGATGGAATTGAAGGGCAAATTGCTGAAATCAATCCAAATGATATTGAAAGTATCACTGTCCTGAAAGATGCCGCCTCCGCGGCCATATATGGTTCGCGCGCCGCAAACGGGGTAATACTCATTGAAACAAAGAAGGGAACAGGAGAACAAAAGATTTCACTCAACTATAATGGATACGTGGGTGTTTCCCAACTGGGACGGAGGTACAACCTGATTTCCGACAGTTACGAGTATATGCAAATGTGGAATGCTGCGAACGTAAGCAGTGGCGGGGAAGCACTATTTCCGGATGATGTATTGGAGGCTTTCAAGACAGGTAATGATCCGTACAAATATCCCAGTACCAATTATTTCGATGAAGTATTCAGAAGTGCCATCACCACACAGCATAACTTATCGGCCCAATTGTCAAGCAATTTGTCAACCACCTACCTGTCTGTAAATTATTTAAAACAGGAAGGGATTGTCAAAAACACTAATTCCAACAGGTACGGCATCACAGTGAACAACAATATGAAGATCAACGACAAGATAGACATAGGGACAAAGCTTATTTATACGCGAAAGATTTCAAGCCAGCCTTATGACGGGATCAGCAGGGTAATTTACATGATGGCCAACGGGCATCCCTTCTCAACGCCTTATTTAGAAGACGGAAAGACGTTCGGAGGCACTATGGCCCTTTACCAATCGGGCGCCAGGGCCGGACAACCCATAGTAGATACCCGGAACCCGTTTCCTGATCTACACAACGGTGAAAATACCTACACCAACAATTTTGTCAAAGCCAATTTTTCAGCCACATATAAAATTACCGGTTCCCTGAACTTAACGGCTCAATACAACGGACAGTATAACAACAATACCAGGGATAGGTATAACGAACTGCATTATTGCTATACAGACCTGGATCTGAACAATCAGACAAAACCTCTTGACTTTCCATCCACCATAAACCTATACAGAGGGGTATCCGATAATTTTTATTCCACTTTTTTCACCAATTTGAATTTTAACCGCCAATTCAATACCACTCACGAAATATCGGGCGTATTGGGATTTCAAACGGAAAGTCTCGAGAGAAAAACAACAGAAGCCCAAAAATCGGATCCCCCAAAAAAGGATGGCTTGCACCAAGTAAGCGCAGGCACATCAAATCCAATCGCGAACGGCAACAAAAACCTGTGGAGAATGCTCTCCTATTTTGGGAGAGTCAATTATGCCCTGTTGAGCAAATATCTGTTTGAAGCGAATCTAAGGGCGGATGCCTCTTCCCGATTCGCCAAAGAAAACAGATGGGGGTATTTCCCCTCATTCTCTGCCGCCTGGCGGCTCAGTGAAGAACCATTCATGAAGAAATGGGAGATTTTCGATAATTTGAAACTGAGAGCTTCATGGGGAAAACTGGGCAACCAAAATATTGGCTCTTCCAATAATAGGGATTATTTTCCCTACCTGACGTTTATCACACAGGATTACGGCACCAGCTATAATTTCGGGAATCAACTCGCACCGGGTGCCGCTGTAACGGCTTTAGTGGATCAAAATATCACTTGGGAGACAACCACTACCACCGACATCGGAATCGATATGGGATTTCTCGATAACAGACTCACCATTGAAAGCGATTTTTTTGTCAAGAACACCTCAGGCATTATTGTACAACTACCCATCCCCAGGGTGATGGGAGGATTGAGCGCCCCCTTTGAGAATGTAGGCAAAATGAAAAATAAAGGTTTTGAAGTTATTGTAGGATGGAATGACAGGATCCCGGAAAATGATTTGAGTTATAACCTCGGGGCAAACCTGACCTATATTAAAAACAGGGTCACTAAATTCAGGGAGGGAGCGCCGGATCAGCTGTATCTTATAAGGGAAGGTTTTTCTTATAAAACCTTATACGGATTCATCCAGGAGGGTGTGTATCAATCTGATGAGGAATCGGCAATCCATATGAAGAATAATGGCTATATACCCGTTACCGGCGATTTGAAGTACAAGGATTTTAATAATGATGGCAGGCTTGATTACCAGGATAAAAGAGAAATAGGGAATACCATTCCAAAGTTCGTTTATGGAATTTCGGGAAACCTGACCTGGAGAAACTTTGATTTGAATTTTCTTTTTTCCGGGATTGCAGGGGTAACAGGCTATTTCCAGAATGCATGGACACAGCCTCTCGGAATTTCGGGTGGAACTGTGACTGAAAGATGGAGAGACGCTTGGAGTGAAGAAAATCCGTCCCCTGTTACCCCCCGAATAGTGATCAATGACACATGGAACAGGCAGGAATCCTCATTTTGGACGACTAATATGTCATGGTTTAAGTTGAAGAACTTACAACTTGGATATAATTTGCCCAAGCATTTCAGCAAGAGGCTTTCCTTGCAAAACCTGTATGTTTATGCAAACGGAACAGACCTGTTTACTCTGGTCAGCAATAAATACGAAGGCTTTGACCCCGAAAGGGACACCTTTACTGATGGATACGGGCATTACCCAATTCCTACAATTTACAGTCTGGGATTAAATATAAATTTTTAACAATAAGATATTATGGAACGAATATATAGATCCATTTTCCACCTTCCTCTGGTTTTGATCATAGCCGCTTGTAGTAATTACTTGGATATCTTGCCTGACGATCAGATAACAGATCAAACATTTTGGCAAACAGAACAGGATGTCGAACTTGCCTTGAATGGAATATACAACACATTGAGAAATAATTTTGTATACGGATACGGCGGAGGATATGATGCATGTACGCCAAATGCTTACCAATGGGCTCATTGGGAAGGACAACAAATGCAGGTCGGAGCCGGACAAATATATTCCGGGTCAGGAGGTATTGTCAGTTCAAGATGGACATACTGTTATCAAGGCATTTACAGGGCAAACTACTTCCTGGAGAATATTGATAAAGTAACCTCTCTCACTGATGAACAGAACAGTGTGTATAAAGGTAAAGCATATTTTCTGAGGGCTGTCTTTTATGATTTGCTGGTAAAAACCTATGGTGGGGTTCCACTTGTGTTGAATACATTAACACCGGACGAGGCGAAAAATCTGACCCGTGCCAGTGAAGTAGAAGTATGGAATCAAATTCATGAAGACTATAATGAGGCGATCAAAGTACTATCAAAGGATGCTTCTACCGGACATATTACTTTGGGTGCAGCATTAGGCATGAAGATGAAAGCGTACCTCTATAATTCTCAATGGGAAGAAGTACTTGAATATTGTAATAAAATTGAAGCGCTTGGGAAATATTCACTATTCCCTTCTTATTACGGATTATTTCAATTTGAAAATGAAGGGAACAGCGAGACAATTTTCAGTTTAAGCTTTATGGCCGGGCCTTACAGTCAAGGAAGTGTTTTCGACAGATATTGGCAACCTCAAAACCTGAAATATGGCATTGACGGATCGAATTCCGTTGCGCCGATACAAGATTTGGTGGATGCGTATGAAACCATTGACGGCACAGCGATTGATCCGGAGAATCCCTATGAAAACAGAGATCCGCGTTTAGATTTTACCATATTAAGACCCGGCGCATATTTTCAGGGACAACTCTATCCGGATGAAATTAAAAATCATACCGGCCAATTAGTAGGCTATGGAATTCGTAAATATACTATTGAAACAATGGAAGTAAAAGGCAACGAATCGCCATTGGATTTTATGATCCTTCGCTACGGTGATGTGATTCTTTGCGAGGCTGAAGCACTTATAGAACTCAACCGAGACATTGACAGAGCCATTGATTTGATTAACCTGATCAGAAGAGGCAGGGAAGACGTAAAAATCACCGCTATCCCAAAAGGTTTGCACCAGAGTGAAACCCGGGAGATTGTGCGTAAGGAACGACGTGTTGAGCTTGCGCTTGAAGGTCAGTATTGGGACGACATAAAACGGTGGAATATCGGGCCGGAAATTTATCCGGTTGAAGTCAGGGGTGCGCTGGGGGAATTAATACAAATCAAATTCCCGAATGGATATGATATAGAAAAAGACAATTATTTACCGATCCCTGATAGTGAGATTTCATTAAATCCCAATCTCGATCAAAACTACGGTTATTAAAATGATGATTATATAGACAGGTGGGATCAAAAAAAGCGGCCGGATTGATGCCCGGCCGCATAACTTGTCCTATAACGGTTGTTCTATCAATGAGGCATGTTGTTACAATTCCTCTTCGATCGTTCTGATCTTCTTCTCTAATAAGACCAATTCCGATTTAAGCCTATCCACTTTCTGATTCATGTCATCCAGCAGATGATTTCCTTTTTTGGAGGAAACCGACAGGAATCCGATATTGTTTTCATAGGTCTGCAATTCATTCTTTATCCGCTCATACTGACGTACCAGCTTTTCCCGTTCCCGGAAAAGCTGTCCTCTTGAATTATCCGATTTTGCCATATCGGAGATCGCGCTTTTATACGCCTCCAGTTTTCTTTCCTCCTTGTCAATATTCAGCTTGTCGAACTGAGCTTCCGCAGCCTCATAGAACTCTTTATAAATACGGTCCTTCATCTTATAAGGGACATGACCGACCTCATGCCACTGCTCCATCAACTCGCGCAACTCAGTCAAAGCCTTTTCCTTTCCCACAGCAGTATCCAACTGGTTTATTTTCCCGATGATCGCTCTTTTTTCTTCCAGATTCTTTTGTTCCTGTTCATGTTGCGACGAGGTATGCGATTTTTTCTGTTCAAAGAAGTAATCGCAAGCTGAGATAAACCGTTTCCAGATACTGTCCACATATTTGTGCGGGACAATACCGATCGTTTTCCACTCTTTCTGGATATCAATCATTTCCCGTGTCGTATTTTTCCAGTCCTGACTCTCCTTAAGAGCTTCGGCACGTTCACAGAGAGCAATTTTTTTCTTGAGGTTCTCTTCCATCTCTCCACGAAGGGATTTGTAAAACTCGTTTTTACTCCTGAAAAAGAAATCACAGGCTGCCCGGTAACGTTTATATATCTTTGTGTTCCATTTTCTCGGCACAAATCCTATCTGGCGCCATTGGGTTTGTATTTCAAGTACTTCTTTTACTTTGTTATTCCAGTCTTTGACCGATTTAAGCGCGCTGTAATCAATTGCCTCGAGCTTCTCGCAAAGGGCGGTCTTTAATTCCAAGTTTTCATTTTCTTTCTCCCTTAACTGCTCAAAATGAACCTGGTATTTTTTATTGATTTGAGTGGATGCCTCTTTGAATCGGGTCCATATCTCTTCCCTGTCTTTTCTGGAAACCGGGCCCACCTCTCTCCACTCCTGATGCAGGTTTTGCAGCTGATGGAAAGCCGAAACCACATCCGGTTCATCGTTGAGTCTCTCTGCCGCTTCACATAACTCAGTCTTGATTTCAAGATTTTTCTTGAAGTCATATTCCCTGAATTCATTATTGATCCGTACCAGATCATAGAATTTCTCCACATACCGCTGATACGATTTCCATAACTCATTCACTCTTTCCTGAGGCACCAGTTTAATGACATTCCACTCCTGCTGAAGCAGTTTGAATTCCTGGTAGATCTTGTTGAAATCCTCTTGCCCCTGGGTTTCGGTCAACACTTTGACCTGTTCTATAATAGCCAGTTTTCTGGCTACGTTTTTCTCTTTCTCCGCCTCTTCTTTCGCGAGGATATCCGCCCTTTTTTCCTTTATTTTCCGGATTAACTCCTTTCCTTCAGTGTAAATTTCGGATTCTTTTCCTACGAAATCAATCTCTTCGCCGCCGTTTGAGAGGAACACTTGCTTCTGTGATTCGGTTTCGTTTCGCAAAGAACGATAGAATTGATTTTTATACTCATCCACCTCTTTGCGTTTGGGACTTTCAGCGTTCAACAGTTCACGCAAGTTACGCACAATCTCTTCGATGGGGAGCAAGGCAACGGAAGAATCATCCGCAAGGGAATCTTCATCAGTATCCTCTTCCTCGTCATCTTCCGTATCTGTTAGCCCATTACCATCGTCCAGATCATAATCAATGGTAGAATGTTCCTCTTCGGCCTCTATCGGCTCCGGTTCTTGTGTAGTTTTCCCTCGACTCTCTTTTTCTTCCACCATAGTCCCTTCTGGACTCTCATCCGCAGTCGTATTTTCTTCAGGAATGGTTTCTTCAGGAACAACTTCCCCTGATACAACTTCCTCAAGTGCTACTTCCCCGGGCATTACTTCCTCGGGAACAACTTTTTCCGGAACTACTTCACAGGGCACTACTTCTTCAGGAAATACTTCTTCATGCACCACTTCCTCAGGAAATACTTCGCCAGGAACAGCGTCCTCGTCGATCGCTTGTTCCATATTGTCGATCGCTTGCTCCATATTCTTTGGCAACTCTTCCCCGGCGACCTCTTCCAAAGCAATATCTTCCTCAGAAGCAGTTTCTCCCGTACCCGGCAGATCTTTTTTCTCGGCATCCTCCCCTACAGCAGGAGTCTCATTTTGAGGGATCTCTACCGCTGAATCCTTTTCCGGAAGTTCAGACTGCAAGTCTTCACTATTTTGTTCTTTGTTAACAGGTAATTTATCGTTGTCAAGATTGTTTTTCGTATTCATCAGTAGTCCCTTCGTTTAAATCCGGCTTTAAAAGCCTATATGTTGCATTTCAATTTTGTTCTTTTTAAAACAAGATAGCAGTTTTTATCATTCGCATCCCAAAAGTAATACAAATTAACGCAATATTTTTGTGATTTCATACGATTAGTTCATTTTTTTATATCAAGGTGTATGGAACTCACAATAATAATCTCCCGGCCTGGGAAATCTTCCTCTGCTCGTTTCATACGATTAGTTCATTTTTTTCTGCAGAATCAAGAACCAAGAGTCGGCAACCAAGACTTTATACACTAAAAACTATATTTTCACTATTTTCTCTCCCATTCTGTCCATTCTACCCATTCTTCACTTTCTTCACATTCTCTCAGTCTGCCAGTCATATACCACCTATCCTCCTTCCAACCTTTATCATTTCTCCCGGAAAAAGATATTAATCGGGGTTCCCGAAAAATTCCAGTTTTCCCGCATTCTGTTTTCCACAAATCGTTTATATGGTTCTTTGACCCATTGGGGCAGATTGCAGAAGAATACAAATGATGGAACTTGTGTATTGGGCAGTTGGGTGATATACTTTACCTTTATAAACTTTCCCTTGTTAGAGGGAGGCGGTGTCCTCTCAATAATGGGCAACATCACCTCATTCAGCTTACTGGTGGGTACTTTGCGCTTTTTATTCTGGTATACTTCTTTCGCGGTATCCATCACCTTGAGGATTCGCTGTTTGGTAAGTGCGGAACCGAAGATTATCGGAAAATCGGTAAACGGCGCCAGACGTTCACGGATGGCATTCTCGAAAGTCTTGATCACAATGTTGTCCTTCTCTTCCACCGTGTCCCACTTATTGACAAAAACGACCAATCCTTTCCGGTTTTTCTGAATGAGAGAAAAGATATTCAGATCCTGGCCTTCAATACCACGAGTAGCATCGAGCATCAGGATGCATACATCCGCACTTTCGATAACACGGATGGAACGGATGACAGAGAAGTATTCCAGATCTTCCGTTACCTTTCCTTTTTTACGAATCCCAGCCGTATCGATCAGATAAAAATCCATACCGAATTTATTGTAACGCATATGGATCGAGTCGCGCGTAGTGCCGGCGATATCGGTTACGATGCTCCTGTCTTCCCCGATCAGCGCATTGATAATAGAAGATTTTCCGACATTAGGACGACCTACCACGGCAAATTTGGGAATATCATCCAATTCCTCCTCAGTATTGTCTTTGGAGAACAATGTGAGGATATGGTCCAGCAGATCGCCGGTTCCCGAACCATTAATAGACGAAATACTGAACGGGTCGCCCAATCCAAGGGAATAAAATTCTGCAGACTGGTGTCCCAGCTCGAAATTATCCGATTTATTGGCTACCACTACCACAGGTTTACCCGATCTACGCAGCATCTGTGCCACACCTTCATCGAGATCGGTCAAGCCATGCATCACATCCACTACAAAGAGAATCACATCCGCTTCTTCTATGGCTATCCGTACCTGTTTATTGATCTCATCTTCCATCACATCATCGGAATTCACAACCCATCCGCCGGTATCCACCAGCGAAAATTCGCGGCCGCCCCAGATCACTTTTCCGTACTGACGGTCACGCGTGGTACCGGCAGTCTCCGTGACAATAGCCTGACGGCTTTGTGTCAACCGGTTGAAGAGTGTGGATTTTCCCACATTAGGACGTCCTACTATCGCTACTAAATTTTGCATATTTTTTATAGAATCAAAAGCCAAGAGCCAAGAATCAAGAGCCAAGAAGCAATAATCAAGAATAATTAGTAATTGGTAATTGGTAATTATTCATATTAATCCAGCCGATACCCGAAAGTTTTCAACAGATTATCCCGGTTCCGCCAATCTTTTTCCACTTTCACATAAAGTTGCAGAAAGACCTTTTTCTCAAAAAAGCGCTCGATATCTTTTCGTGCCATGGTGCCCAGTTTTTTCAATGATTCGCCTTTATGGCCGATTACAATCCCTTTTTGTGAATCACGTTCCACCAAAATAATCGCCCTGATCCGGATTATATCATTTTCGTCCTTGAATTCCTCCACAACCACTTCAATGGAATAAGGCACCTCTTTCTGATAGATAATTAACGCCTTCTCCCTGACAATTTCAGTGACAAAAAAACGGGCGGGCTTGTCGGTAAGCGCATCCTTTTCGAAATAGGGAGGTGATTCCGGCAAAAGCTCAAGAATACGCTTCTGTACCACATCGACACTAAAATTATTCAATGCCGAGATGGGATATATCTCTGCCTGAGGTAACAATTCCTGCCATTGTGCTACCATTTTCTCCAATTGTTCCTGATGAGTCTGATCTATTTTATTGATCAATAGCAGGATGGGGATATTCAATCGTCGCACCTTACCCAGAAACTCGTCATTTTTATCGATCTTCTCCACCACATCTGTCACATAGAGCAACACATCGGCATCCTCCAGCGCCGATAAAGAGAAGTTTAACATTGATTCCTGCAACTTGTAATTGGGACGCAGAACCCCCGGCGTGTCGGAATAGACCACCTGGTACTCAGGCTTGTTCACTATACCGATAATACGGTGACGGGTGGTCTGTGACTTTGCTGTGATAATGGAGATCTTTTCTCCTACCAGCCGGTTCATCAATGTGGATTTACCGACATTGGGATTACCCACGATATTGACAAAACCGGAACGATGTTTATTCTGCGACATATTTACGACTCTTAATAGGACAAAGATAACATCTAGCGAACGATTTTACCTTATTGTAACCCAATAAAGATAAAAAACGCACCGGTCCCGACGCGTTTCACTCATTCCCACCTTTCCACTCTTTCACTTTTTCACCTTTCCACCTTCTTTCCCATCGTACCCCCACTTCAGGTAAACACTTCCCCAGGAGAAACCGGCCCCAAAAGCGACCAGGATCACATTATCCCCTTTTTTCAGTTTAGGTTCCCACTCCCATAAACAAAGCGGGATAGTACCGGCACTGGTATTTCCGTAACGACCTATATTGATCATCACTTTTTCGCGGGGTAATCCGCTACGGTCTATGGTAGCATCAATGATACGCATATTGGCCTGATGGGGAACCAACCAATCCACATCGTCGGCAGTGAGGTTGTTACGCCGCATAATATTCAATGAAACTTCCGCCATACGTGAAACGGCATGCTTAAAGACCACTTTCCCATCCTGATATACGGTGTGCTGACCATTCTCCACCGTTTCATGCGTGGCGGGGAATTTACTCCCCCCGGCTTTCATTTGCAACGGATGGTACCCCACTCCATCCGAATGGAGTTCCGCATCCATGATCCCGACATTCTCCACGGTAGGCTCAATCATCACCGCCCCGGCCGCGTCACCGAAAAGGGGGCAGGTAGTCCGGTCTTTATAATTAGTGATGGATGACATCTTATCACCCGCCAACAGAATTATCTTTTTATACTTGCCTGTTTGGATCAGACCGTTGCAAATCTCCAGTCCGTAAACAAATCCGGAACAAGCCACCTCCATATCGAAACAGAAGGCGTTTTTGATACCGTTCTGCTCAGCCACGATAGAGGCGGCCGAAGGGAAGATATGGTCGGGAGTGGAAGTGGCGAAAATTACCGCATCGACCTCTTCGGGAGCCGTATCCGTTTTCACCAGCAGCTCTTTTACGGCCGCCGCGCCCAATACCGAAATACCCTGCTGTTCACCCTTTAAGATTCGTCGTTCTTTAATTCCCACTCTGGTCATGATCCATTCATCGGAGGTGTCGACCATGGTAGAAAGTTCTTCGTTGGTGAGGATATAATCGGGTACTCTGGCAGAGATTCCGGTGATTACGGCGTTTAATTGTCTCATCGTCGTAAAATAATTACTGCGAAAAGACCCTGAAAGCAATTGTGACGTTTCAGGGTCTACTATTTCTGTAAACTAAGGAATAATTATGCCGTTACGTCTTTTTCGATAGCCAATTTACCTCTGTAATAACCACATTCGCCGCATACGGTGTGATAAATGTGCCAGGCGCCACAGTTGGGGCAGATTGCCATAGTAGGCAATTTGGCATGATCGTGCGCTCTCCTTTTACCTTGTCTCGCGGAAGACTGTCTTCTTTTTGGATGTGCCATTTCTATATTTTGTTTTTAATTGTTTATATACTCAACTTTCTTCCAGATTCAATCCTTTGAGCGCATCCCAACGGGGATCGTTGTCCTGCGACTCATCATCAGAGAAATCATCATCCGGAATCTCGCCGTCATCATCATCGGCATCGTCTGTACTGACCGCCCGATGTTTACGTAATTTGGAGGATACCGCCCTGTTACACTCTCCTGTCGGATGCACATGTTTTATTGGGATGGTCAGGGCAATAAATTCATACAGGAACCAGGCGATATTGATCTCTCCTTCTTCTTCGGGGATGATCACTATTTCATCGCTTTCCTCGGAATATTCCTTACCGAACTTTACGATCAACCGGCTCTGCGTATCCACGTCTAAATTCATATCATCCAGACACCGTGTGCAAGGCACCTGAATTATTCCTTTAAGATCGAAATTAAATTCGAAAGTGGATGACGTTTTCCGCACTTTCACCGTCACCTTCACATTACCTTTCCGCACTTCGTCGCCATCTATAGCGTCGAAGAATTTCCTATCCAGGTCATACTCAAAGGTATGCACTCCTTCGGATAGATTTTTCAGGGAAATATTGTACAAACTGAATTTTGCCACGTTTTTTCCTCAAAATAAAGCGGTGCAAAGATAGTAATTTTTTCTTTACACCGCCTGTTTTTACTGAATATTTATCCATTTACCAATTACTCCATTAGAAGTCAAGAAGTGGAGAAGAATGACGATCATTGAAATTTGAAAATGAATAGTTAACTACATCTCAAATCCGATATCCGATATCCCAATTCCCAAATCCTAATCCCAAATCCTAAATAGTCTTGGTTCTTGGCTCTTGGTTCTTGAATCTTAAATCTTGAATCTTGAATCTTAAATTCCTGCCGCTTCTTTTACAATCTGCCGCATCTTCCCAAAGTTCTCCTCAAGGCTTTGCAACAGTCTGAACTGCGCTTGGGTTCGCACCAGATTGTGTTCCGGATAGGCAATCTTGTAGTAGGTATCACCATCGATATAATCGGTGAGGAAACGTACCGCCTGCATGTAGGTAAGCAGTTTTGCCCCAAAGGCGAGGTTTTCTATCTCCACAGCGGTGAGGAAGGATGTCGCATTTTTCAGATAACCTTTCGCATATGCCTCAAAAATATCCAGATCAACCGAGACATTATCGAGGTTCTTATCATCTTCCGCGCCGGTGTTGGCCCCCGTACGGATAAAATCACCAAAATCGGAGAGCACGTATCCCGGCATCACGGTATCCAGATCCACCACACAGAGTACCTGGTCGTTATCGTCAAACAAAATATTATTCACTTTGGTATCACAATGGTTGATCCGTTTGGGCAGTTTTCCTTCGCGGTGTAATTTTTCCGCTTTGCACATCTCTTCAGCGCGATCTTCGACTTCCTTTACCAATCCGGCTACTTTATCCAGTCTCCCTGCCTTATTGGCTTTGACCGCTTCACGGAATGTCTCCAAGCGGGCTTCCATATTGTGAAAGTTCGGAATGGTCTCGAACAGCGGCTCACCCGGAAGATCTGACAGCATTTTCTGGAAATCACCGAAAGCCATTCCGGCGCGGTATGCCAGTTCAGGATTAATCTCATCGTAACTTTTGCTCTCTTTAATAAAATCCATGACCCGCCAGTAATCTCCTGTGGCATCCTGGTAATAAAGTGCTCCTTCCCGCGTAGGAACCAGCGTCAGCACACGACGATTCATATCGGCGACTCCCTGCTCCTCCAGTTTTTTGCGGATATGTTCCGTTACTCTCCGGATATTATTCTGCAATTCGTACACATTCTTGAATATATGGTGATTGATGCGTTGCAGCACGTACTCTTTATCACCGTCGCCCGATACCACTTTATATGAATCATTGATATGCCCTTTACCCAAGGGTTTTATCTCCACGTTAGCATCGTCTCCGATAAATTGAGAAACGATCTCTTTCAGTTTGTTCATCTCTTCCATTTATAGTTGAATTCTATTAAGCATTTTTAGTTCCAAGTTCCAAGTTCCAAGTTCTAAGTTCTAAGTTCCAAGTTCTAAGTCCTTCACTCTTCATTCTTCATTCTTCATTCTTCATTCTTCATTCTTCATTCTTCATTCCAATTCCAGCAATCCAAAAAACTGGGGGACATGGAAATTCGGTTTGGGCAGATCGATGGGATTCCAGCTCAAGAAGTGAGGCTCTGGTGTCTCATCACCACATTTGTAGAAGTTAGCCCTGATTTTTTGCCCGGAAAGCGATTCCTGGGCATCAAAGCCCAGGGCTTTTTTGGGTATTTCCAGGTACATGCTCCAGTCGCTCACCTGCCGGTCCCCTTCATACCTGTGAGAGATGGTACTATGCCTGAAGATAGAAGGCATTTCAGATGCCTGCTTCTCTCCCTTTTCCCTTGTCTCATGCCGGCGGGAAAGCAGCACTCCCAATATATTGCACTCGAAATTGCGATACCCGCTTTCCCCTTCACGTTGCATAAAAAATTCCACGCAGCTATCCTCCCATACGGATCCGAAATCCTCGGTATTTACCGCGCGGACAGCTTCTCCGATTACAGTATAATAAAGGTAGAGCATATCTCCGTCGTGTGCCACCCGCACTGTCACGGGCAGGGTTTTCGGGAAATCAGCCTTCCAGTTGACCTGATCGACAGGGGCTTCCGCTCCGGCTTCGTGGAGCATCTTTATCTTATCGAATACCGTTTCAAGTTGTGAAACATTTTGCTTTGGCACCAGCAGTGTTCTCATATAATTATTTTATTTAGATATATGTCATCTTTCAGAATAATGAACTTAAAATCAGTCATTAATGAGATTGAAAAAGATCGGGTAAGATTGGATTATACATTCATAAATCAACAAATCATCCCTACTTCCCGAGGGATCGGGACAACTTGTGCCGATCCCTCGGGATTACCAAATCAATAAATTTTCCCCAAAGATATTCTTTTTAATGAAAACGGGCAAAATATTATTGTACCAGGACAAGGGGCAACCTGAAAATATATCGAATTTATCATCTGTCAATCTTTCAAACATTCTATAGGTACTACGAATACTCCATCAGAGCGACGATAGACATTCCCTATGTTTTGACCACCCATTCAAGTTTTTATTATTTTTTATCCATAAAACTCGTCATAAAACAATAAAAAAGCGAATAATAGAGTTTATATAAAATCAGTGTAATCAATGGGTGCATCTTTTATAGGAAATTCTACTTAAAACGTTGGGCGAATTACCGGATAGACACCACTTAAGGGTAAAATATTTGACAGAGCAATGCCAGGACTTGTTGCTTGACGGTACGGAAAGACCTATTGAGCGCCCGCAAGACACCGACAGACAAAAATCCTGTTATAGTGGTAAAAAAAACGCATAACGTAAAAAACAACCTGCTTTGCACGCCTGATAAACGTATTTTGTGGTTGTCAAAGACTTGTGAGGGGCATGTGCATGACAAAAAATACAAGATGAGCAACCGTTGACATTATCAAAAGGCATAACTCTGTGGCAAGATACCGGTTTCTTGGGACATAGCCCTAAAGATGTGACGGTAAAAATGCCGACAAAAAAGCCCAAAGGCAAAGAATTATCGGATGATCAAAAAAAGGAAAACGATGATCAAAAAAAGGAAAACAGAGAAATATCAAGTTTTCGAATTCTTGTTGAACACGCCATTGGCGGAATCAAAAAATGTCGTATTGTAAAAGAACGCTTTCGATGCCGCAAGTTTGGCTTTGACGATTTAGTCATGCTTATTGCCTGCGGATTACATAATTTTAGAATCACAATGTCTCTGAATTTGAGCTGTATATAATTTTATTCAATATAATGTCTAATATTTGCTCGATTTTTTATCACAATATATATTTATCCAGAATACGTGTTATCAGGCATTGTAAGCGCTTACTAGCACGCTCTATGCCTGTTTGGTGTAAGGGTTAAGATTGCTCTTGCCATTTAATCAAATACTAAAGCATAATTCAACCGAATTGAATTGATTTGCACAATTCGTTTTTTTTTGGATAGAGGAAAGAATTACACTTATCGATCATCCTATCAGTCAATTACCCCGATCCATTGATAACTATTAATTGTACGTTTCATTTTTACCCCCCTATTTTCTCTTGCAAACGGAGTAGATTACGGGCAGCATCTTCTATTTGTCTTTTCCCCAGCTTCACTTCAATGGCAACCAACCGTCCGTTCCGCAGACGGACAATCATGTCGGTCTCTAGTTCTCCTTTATCCCGATAATGGAAAACATCACCATGGTTGGCTTGGGTATAAATACGTATATCACGCGTACAGAGCGCCTCAAATAAAAATCCGAACATTTCAAAATCAGCAAGGATACTTTCCGGTTCAGCTCGCATTACCGGCGTAGCGATGGACGGATATACAAAATGCCACTTAGGTGATGTACGAATAGCCGTTTTCGAGCTGTTTAATAGACATTTATTATAATTTTTTTGTTATTGAGTTAGCATTCTAATTTGTTTCAGTTGTTGTTTTAACACATTTTCCCAATCCTTTACGGAAGGAGAGCACGGGAACTGATGCCCGCGCAGCCAGTCGCCTTGGATTTGGTAAGTTACGGGAACTCCTTTTTTGCATTCCAGCACGACCCGGTGCTCTTCCGGTTGGTCGTCGAAACGCAGGAAGCGGTCCGGCGGGAACATGATCCCCATGCCTATCCAACCGATCTCCGGATCCTGGAATCCCCACGAACCGATAATGCCGGCATCCCTGTCGGAAAAGAATGTCTCGTCCGGTAACCGCACCAGGCCGATACCTAATTCGATCTTATCGCCGGGAGCTCCGCCGTCCACCGTTGCTTCCACCGATGAGTAAAGATCCCCGGCGCCGATTGAAGGACGCAGGCGTACGGTGCAGGGGGTGTTTTCAGGGCCGACCCCTTCCGCTACAAATTCGAGGGTAAGCTGGTTGTTGGTTTGCTCAACCACACGGCCGGTAAAAGTGGGATTTCCCTTGCCCGTTTCGTTGCGTACGGGATAGGGCACGCCGTTCACATAGAGGATGACTCCTCCGCATCCCGCCGTTTTCCCCACGTGCAGGATATCCATTCCCCAACCGTTCTGGTCGATATGGTAACTCTTGCCCTCGGCTATTTTTGGCATGATCAGCGTGTCGATCCACTGACGTTTACCGAAGAGGTCGAAATGACCCAAATAGAAGCGAAAGGCCGCTTTTTCCGATTCCCATCCCCAGTTGGGCGGAAGCCATTGGTTGTTCCAGGCCACGCGCGGTCTGTCCTCTTCCCTGCGCAACCGTGCCGTCCATGCATGATAATCTTCTTCCGGTCTGCCCGTTTTGAAATGTTTCGCAACGGTTTTGACCATAGCTTGTGTGTCTCCTTTACTGCGGGCTACGTTGAATTTTTTCCAGAAAGAGCGGTTTTTGTATCCCGATTTTTTCAGCCGGTCGATCAGCCGGTCCTGCACCAGTGTAAGGTAGTACAATATGGATTGGTCGCTGTTCGTAAGGCGACGTGCAATATCGCCCGGAATATTTTCACCCTGCATGCGATTTGCAAGCAAATTCCACACGGCGTCTTCTTCCATTTCCTCCTTCGTGGATCGGAGTGCTGTCGTAAGAGCCATCACCAGATTATATTTATTTTCCGGTTCGGTTTTAAAAATGGGCGCCAACGTCCCGTTTAACTCCTTGAATGTCCAGCCCACCGGTTTTACGTCCGACACATCGATGAGGTAGGAGTCATCCGTTATGCCGTCGCCATTTGTATCGATATCCACCCTGTCCACGATGCCGTCCTTGTCTGTATCCACCCAGAGGTAGGTCATGTCTGTTTTTATGTCGAAGTCGTAATCCACCTTGATCCAGCTCCTGTCGCTGTTCTTGATGTGGACGCGGTGGTCGGCGGGATTGAAATAAAACTCGTTGGGTCCCCGGGGCTTGAGCACCAGTTCATAGCGTTTGTTATAAGGTCCGCAATCCGGAGCTCCGATTCGCGGCATCACGTATCCCGAATCGGTGGATGCGGCATTGATCACTCCTTCCCAGCGTTCAATGGTATCTTTCGGATCATTAAATGCGATATTCAGGTTATTCTCGTTCCAGGTCATCAACACACGTTCCCAGGTGACGGTTTGCAAGTAATTGCGTGCAGTAGAGCGTTTCAACACCGGACCGGTAGGAATGCCCCGGATCATAAAATGTTCCGTTTGCTCTTCCGGTAAATACATGGTGAAATCGCTTTCCCGATCTTTCTCTTGTGTCCATCCTTTTGCACATGCCGAAACGGAGACATCGAAGTCTCTTTGCTTCCCGGCTATCGGGTTCACATTAAAGCTCCACCGGAGCGACTTCACCAGCTCTTCCTTTCCTTCTATGCGGATTACCTCTTCACTGATGCCGTCGTTATCGAAATCGTAAAAAAGGAACGGGTTTTCAAAATGAGGAATCCATTTGTCTTGTTCGGGATTCAGGTAATAAACGACAAAACTTTCGTTTCCCCCAAAATGCGAGTGGTTCTGGCAAGGGATCTGATAATAGACGTAATCCATATCGTAATCCAGCAGGTTGTCGTCTCCATCGTCGGTGGAGACAAGTGCCCGCAATCCGTCGAAAGGAACACGCCAGCCTTTCTTGCCGTACGTGAACCATTCCATCACGTCGAGATCCCCGTCTCCATCCAGATCACGATAACCGATCACGGCATCGACCCATCCGTCGGCATGCCAGTCGGCGATCCAGAGGTCCCCATACTTTTCGGGCTCTTTGCCCATTTCCAGATTACCATTCTCGTCAATCACCTTGACCAGTATCGGTTTTTTTGCTTCCGTATGGCGCGGTTCGATATCGATAAACCACACCTCCTCCGGCTTGCCGTCACCGTCCCTGTCCACATAGTGGCGCTTACCCGGGGTATCATTTTTTACTTTTTCAACCATAGCAGGATCCAGTCTGACGGCATCGCCGAAAATCTGCTCAAAAGCAATTTGTTTTGCCACTTTATCCGTATCTTGTGCCTGTACATTTGTTGCGTGAACGCATAGAGTTAAAATTGCCAGGTAAAAGGCAAAGCCAGGGTGCAGATAGCGCTTGTTCAATGATTTCCGTGTCATAATTCTTTATTTGATAAGCAATGTTTCCTTCATTTTATGCAGAACGGCCTCGTTGGCCTCTATCAGGTGTTCCGTTGAACCCGCCCTGTGCCACTCCGTTATCCTGTCCTGGTGGTAAAACGGCTCGGGTGTCAGGTTTTCATTGGAAAGCGAGGAGATGATGTTGGCCACGTAGTTGTTCTTCTCGGCAACCAGAACCAATTGGGCATACAGTATGTTGTATTGCCGTATCTGTTGGTTGATGGTCTTGATATATCGGGCTGGCTTATAGGATGATGCGTCCGTTTCTTCCAGGATCTCTTCCACGGCTTTTCCCGCCCCGCCGCCGGTGTTCGGGGCTTCCACGCCCAACAGCCGGGCGATTGTCGGCGCCAGGTCGGTATGCTCAAAGTAGGGAAGTTCGCGTCCCCGGGCGATTCCGGTTCCGCAAAAGACTAAGGGAGTTACCCAACTGTCTTCGTCCAGCATGGGATGCCAGCCTACCTTGCTCTGTCCGTGGTCGGAGGTTACGATCAAAACGGAACTTTCCCATTTTCCTGCCGTTTTCAGGTAATCGATCAGCTCTCCCAGCAGCCTGTCGGCATTCTCAATGGCATCGACATAGGGAGAGCCTTCACCGAAAATATCTCTCGCATACGGCTTTCCTTCACTGAACATGGCTATGGACGTACCGATGGAGCCCGGGCTTTGCAGATGGACACGCATAAAACGAATGTTCTGACTCTCGAGTAGTTTGATGGCTTGTTCCACTGTTTGATCGTCGGTCAGCGAGTTATCCATGATGCAGGTGGAGAAACCTCTTCCCACGGAACGATAGGCCGTTGTGTTCACCACGAATGCCGTTTGTTGCTTCGGGGAGATCATCTCCTGGATCATTTTGTTTTCCGGACTCAGGAAAATGGTTCCTTCGTGGAGCATCGGATTGGGGAAGGAGCAACTGTTCGACAGGCTGTAATCCCCCACCGTGGGGTGATGGGGAATGATCATGTGCGATTTCCGCACGTACGTTCCTTCCTTTATCAGGGAATTTAGCACCGGCATGTTCAACTTTTCCGGCGCCTGCCAGTGCATTCCGTCGATCATGAACAGGATCACCCTTTCGGGTTCTTTCGCCGATAAAGCCGGGATATTCACCGACAAAGCATAAAGCAGAAACGATACCCATACAAAATGAATTCTTCTCATGTTATTTTCTTATTTTACAATTTAATGAAAATCTTCCGTTTATACATATAATAGCAGATGCCCCAGATCATAAACGCCACCACTGCAATCGTCACCATGTTGATCAACATATCGCCTCCCCAGCCAAAAATACGATGCGTGAACGGGCGGGCCATCCGGGTAAGCAGACTCTTTCCGCCGAGGCTGCTGAAAATGTAAATAAAAATGGGATTCATCCCCACGATGGCAAAAAATGTGGCGACCTTCCTGAAGCGGAGTATATCCACAAAGAGATAGGAAAATCCCATCGCCAGCAGGCACCACCCGCCGCTGAAAACGACAAAGGAGCCGGTGCCGATACGCTCTATCATGGGAATATATAACCCCAGCAGATACCCGCCCATGATTCCGGCGATCCCGGTTGAAAGCATGATCGTCAGTTTTTTCATTGGTGACAAATCCGTCATCAATAATTTGCCGGTACAGACACCCCAAAGGATGTGGGCGCAGGTAGGCACCGCATTGAACGTGACCCAATGGTCGGGATGAAGATGTCCCGTAGTAACTGAATCCAACCATGCGCCGAAATTGTGGTCGGGCGTGTAAGGCATATTGTATCCTTCAACCGGCCAGAACTGATAGAGCAGGTCGGAGGCCAGTATCAGCCCAAAAGAAACGGCCAGTTGCCATTTAATATTTTTTTGCAACAGCAGAAAGGCAAACACATACACCAACCCCAGTTGGGGAAGGATATTGGTCAGGTAATAGGCATCATCTTTGGCTCCCAACATAAAACCGAGCAACAGTAACCAGAAGGAACGTTTCAGGGCATGGATAAACGATTGCTTCCAGCTATCGCCCCGGGCAAGCCTTTTAGATAGCGAAAAAGGCATGGCGACACCCACGATAAACATAAAAAAAGGTTGTATCAGGTCCCAGAAATAGATATCGAACCATTTGCCGTGATTGGAGTGCTTGTCGAGCCAGGCAATAAACGCGCCTCCATGCCCCTGTTCCGTCATTTGGTGAAACAGGGTTGCTATCCCCGATACCAGGATAAACATTACCAGTCCTCTGAAAAAGTCGACGGAAAGGATCCTTCCCTGTTCCTTGCTCAGGCCGGCAGTTGCATCGCTTGTTTGATCAGACTTCATCTCTCCAATTTTTTTATCTCCTCTCCGGCCCTGCAACTTCCGGAGTTGAATCGGGATTTTTATAATCGAAGAAAACGATGCCGTATTTTTTGAAAATTTCCATCATCTTCTCCATCCGCATATTGAAGTTCTCGTAATTTTTTAATCGGTCTTGGGTCCATGCAGCTTCCGCCAACGCCGACATCCGGGGATATACCATAAACTGCAACCTCTCGGGCGTATGGATAACTTCCGTCCACACATTCCCTTGTATTCCTTTAATCAATGGTGTGTCCACAGATATGCCCGAAGTGTAACTCATACCGGGAAAATGATACACCTTTTCCATGGGTGCGTACTCTCCTTTCGACCATTTCCGACCGTATTTGTGCGACGGATGCTGGACGAAATCCAGATAAAGGGGCAATCGCGGACACAGCACTATTTCATAACTTTTACTTATCGCTTTTTCAAGCTGTTCCGGCCTCTCTTGGCGCCACCACATCACCACCGTGTTGGATACCGGTAAGCCGGCAGTAACCACTTCATCCCAACCTATAACGGTTTTATTCAGAATGCGGATAGAATCCGACATCCTGTTCAGGAAGTAGTGTTCCACCGCCACCAGGTCGCTGAGTCTTTCCCGTTTCATCAAATCTCCAATTTCAGGCAGGCGATTCCACTGTTCGTTGCCGAAGTGCACCTCATCTCCGCCTATGTGGATGTACTTTGAGGGAAAAAGAGCGGTTATCTCTTTCAGAATATCGGTCAGAAACGTATAGGTACCTTCTTTCCCCGGATTAAAGGTAAAGTTGGGATACTGCTTTGAACCGCCGCCGCTGAACTCGGGATAGGCTTTGACCGCGGCGGTGGCGTGCCCCGGCATGTCGATCTCGGGGATGACCTCGATAAACCGGTCTGCCGCATACTGGACGATTTCGGCTATTTCGTCCCGGGTGTAATATTGTGCCGGGGCATCCGGATCGGTGAGGTTTCCTGTTGCGCCGACGGAAGTCAGCAGGGGATACCGCTTGATTTCGATTCTCCACCCCTGGGAGTCGGTAAGGTGCCAGTGAAATTTGTTCAGCTTGTGCAACGCCATCAAGTCGAGTAGTTTCTTCACTTCGGCTTTTCCTATAAAATGGCGGGATTCGTCCAGCATCAGACCGCGCCATCCGTAACGGGGAACATCACGGATAACCGCACACGGGATAGAACCTCCCGCCCCGGCACTGTTTATCAATTGAAAAGCCGACTGCAACCCGTAAAAACAGCCGTTTGCGCATCCGGCTTCAATAAGAATACCTGCGGGGGAAACCGTCAACCGGTATTCTTCGGGATTGTGACAGACGGCGTTCCTGACCAATTGTATCCATCCCTTTTTCTCCGTTTTCTTCGCCCGCAGGGAAAAATTTTCCAGCGTTTCCACAAATCCGGGAATCAGTGAGCCGAATTCTCCCGATTGGGCAGAGACGGTGATCACTTTCGGAACAATTGACACACCTTCACGTTGTTCATAATGATTGGGAAAAGGAATGACCTCCTGGCAATGAACCCCTAAAAAAGAGAACAGAAGTAAAACCAGCGCAATAAAATGTTTCATCATATTAAAAATGCTTTATGGTTGATTATAGTTTGAAAAAAAGAGTGAGCCACAATAAGGCGCGTTAAAAGCAAACAAACCGGCTTACCTCTATTTACTATATGACAATTATTCAACTTAAAATGCGACAAACAGAATGTTAATTTTTGTCGAAAATCATATTGAAGATAGTAGAATAAGATAATCAAGGGAATAAGACCGCGTGTTCGTTAACAATAAGAGGCGCTGAAAGGAGATTTCGTATTTTTCCTTTCAGCAGCCTCCCATATTGCTCTTTCAGTATTTTTAATTAGCACTTTTTGAGGCTTCGTCGGTATTACCGTAAACTCCGATATTTATCCTGTTCCCATTGGGGGTGGGTTCCGTTGAATAGTTATCCGCCGGATCCCCAGCATCAATACACGGGCTTGTTAGTTGATCGGTAATCCAAGCCGTCCCGTTCCATCGTCCATATTGTGATTTGAGATGAAAGTCATGATTTGTCCGGTCTGCGAATTGGGGATCTGCAATAATGTTACTTGCGGGTAACTCAATATTGTATGTGTCTCCCTCTGTGTTATTGAAAAAACAATTATAAGAAATTGAAAAAGAATGTGTTTCGGACAAATTATTTCTTATCCCATAATAGCGGTTGTTTGAAATTATATTATTTTTTGCCGTCAACACAAAAGTTAAAGTCTCGGGAGGAGGGTACGAATATACATTGGCTTGTATTATTCCCGAATATCCCGCTCCGTCAATCACGTTATTTTCCACTGTGGCGTCAAATCCGTCAGAGATGATACCGTGCTGTCCCGTATTGTATATTCTATTATGATGAACACTTATTTTGGCAACAGATGATCCGTAACTTCCGGCTCCGAAGATCCATATTCCGTGTGTCTTTGGTTTGTAAATTTCATTGTCGTGAATATTGATCTGATCCATTGAAATATTGCCCCACTTCTGGATTTGAATACCTGCACCGCCTTCGTTGTTGGAGGTGATGTAGTTGTCGTACACTTCAACAATATTTGTATTATACATCCGTATTCCGCAATTTAACCTGGAAGTGATGCGATTATTGTAAACTTGCACATTTTTCCCCTTGTTCACACTAACGGCATCGTGTTGTATCCTGTTTATCGTGTTGTTATAGATTTGGATATTTTCATTGAAAGCAGGGCTGTTACGCCCGATTAAAATCCCGTCGCCGTAATTTCCACTTAAATGCATATTATGAATGGAGATATTACTCCCGTTTAAGATAATACATAAATAATACCGGTCCAGCTTCGGCGGGGTAACAACTCCCGATTCATTCCCGTATAATTGAAATCCTGAAATCTCAATATTCTGATTAAAATCCGACATATTTCCGATTAACGGGATGTATTCGGCCCAATTGGCTCCGTCATGTGGTTGGACTTTCACATCGGAGTCTCCTCTTAGATGGGTATTATCCCCAATTTTCACCGTATCACCTATAAGAAAGGTGAACGGGCCTTTTAAATAAACTGTTCCGCGGCCCAATTGTACGACCTCTCTCAACGCTTTGTTTATGATGGTATCACAGCGGATGTTGTCGGCGGTACAAGAATAATAATTCTTCAGTGCCCCCAGTTGATCATAAACAATTACATCCCCGGCTTCATGAGATCCTACTTCCTCCAGCCATCCGTCACTCAGTGCGGCGGTATATCGTTGACCGGCCGTATAGGTTTTACCGGCCGTGGAAATAAACCCGCCTTTATAGGTTTTATCGCCCACCAGTATTACCGCAGACGTGCCACCCGCTTTTAGATTGGGTATCTCCGCCGGGAGAAAGCCCATATAGGCGGTGAGGCTGTTTTCCGATAAGCTGAACATAACCGCTCCGGACGCAAAATTCATGGAGACGGTTTTTATACCGGTGTCTGTTTCCACCTTCCACTCCAATTTTTTTAATGTTCCCACTTGGGCAGGGACATTAGTCAGGTCGAACTTTACGATGGAACTCATCATTGTTAACCGAATGGCAACCGCCAGATCGGTTACTTCGGTGTTTTCCAACACAACAACTTCCTTCAGGTGTGCGGCGTAGCCATCGGCTTCCTGTTCCTGATTACTCATGGAAGGGTAGGTGACGGCACCGGTCTCCTCATCAACGGTTATTGTGGCCGGATAATACACTTTGTACTTGACGGCTCCGCTAATTGCCGTTCCGGTGAAAGGCCCGGAGGTTTTACCCGGTATACCCGTATAGGTGAATGTCGATTGGCCTTTATAGTTGCCGGAATCATCGAAACCCACCACCAGTAGTTGATCGTCTGCTTCCCAGGTGAGTTTGAGGGAGACATCGTCGTAAGCCACGCGGGTTCCCGTGTCGCCGGACATGCCTGCGTGAATGGTGATCTGTTTCCCTACAGTTTCTTTTGCTGTGGGGACATTCATCATCTCTTCGGCGCAACCGGCGACCAGCAACAATATGACCGTAGCAGGTAAAATACGTTTATACTGTTTCTTCATATAATTTTCTGTTTTTTAGATAGAATACGATACATGACAACTATTACCAGGCGTCGCCGCCGTCGCCTACTCCGGGCAGTTCCGTGCTCCCGCCCAGGATGTGTTGTGAAGTTTCCACTTCAATGATTTCGATTTCGGGGGAAATATACTCTTCCTTGGCCTCGCCAGCTGGTTTATTAGATTCTTCGTGCATAATTTTTTATTGTTTTGAAATGTAATATGAATTTATAAAAGAACTGATTAGGATAGTAGATGACAAGACGTTGTAATTAATAACTTGATGTTTCAATTACTTTTCAAACGGATCCGGTATTTTTACCAGATCTTCCACCAATTTACCTTCATGTTCAAACCTGGCTAAGGTATATACATTCCCATCTTTATCCAAAGCAATTGAATTCACATAGGTGGGACGGGATCCGTCCTCATAAAATACGGGGCCATGGTCGATGTATTGTCCGGTAGGGATATGATATGTGATCAGATGAAGATTTTCTAAACCGCGAGCCGCTCCCATCGATATTTTATCTTTTCCTTTCACTCTCTTTCCGTCTTCATAAATGGGTCCTCCCGTCAGGTAGTACAACGTTTCCCTGTCGTTTCCCAGGTCAAATCCCAGATACCCGTAACTGAACTGGTCGTACATTCCGCTTTTACGGGAAGGTTCGGACGTTATTCTTTCCACTATTTCAACGTTTCGCTTTTTGGGATCGAATTTAAACAGGTATCCCGAATTTCCATGGACACCATATGCCACTTCTTCCTTGGGGTACCAGACAATTGCACGCCAGTTATAGCCCATGCTTCCCGCACCTGTGGGATCATAACTCCCAAAATAATCCAGCCGCAAGTCCACATCTTCCAATTTTTCAATCGTACCGCCTTCGGGATCATAACACATGATATCCCCCTCGGCGGTGGAGTAGTAGACCAGCCCGTCGCGCGGGTCGACAAATATGGATCGGCACAAAACCCTGTAATCTTCACCTATCTTGCCATTTTCACCGTTGGCTGAAACCAATCCCAAGTCTTTCATTTCACCGCTGTTTACATCGTAGTGTACAAAATATCCTTTCGGCCATGTAATGGCATAGATTTGTTTTCTGACGGTGTCCATTGTCATGGTAAGTACACCTTCACCATGAGGTGCAAGGCCCAAATCTTCGAATTTACCGGTACCGAGGTCGTAGGCTAAAAAATGGCCGCCAGTGTAAAGCCCATATCCATCCGGCGCTGTTACAGGCAGACGTTCCATTCCGTCTATCATCTCGTAGTAGCCCACATGGGTGGAGAAATACAGTTTTCCGCCGCTTTCGTAAAAACGGACGTGGCTCTTACCCTGCGCGATAACCTTTTTATCTTTTTCGCCGCAAATTTCTGTCAAGTCGGCCAAAAACCGGGTTGTATCCGCTTGCGGGTCGTAAACGTGAATCTGACCTGCCACATTATAAGGTTGTGAAGAGAGCACGTAATAAATTTTACCGTCGCTGGCGGCGGAAATGGCATTGTAGGTGTCGTGTGCCAGGTCAAAACCGGAAAAGTAAGATGTGGCGGTCAATCGCTTTTCTTCCGATGTTCGTTTTTTTTGACTGTTTACATCTGAACAACCTGCCACTGTCGTTACAATAAGTATTGCAGATAAAATCCTGTCTTTCATCATGATTCATTTTAATTGTTCCTTAATCTTCAATAATCCGGCCATTGCATCTAAAAGCACTTCTTCCGCTTCAGGGGTTACTTTCGCCACCTCCACCTCATAACCTCCCTGGGGAAAGGCTGCGGCGGCGGGGATATATCCAAACCCCAGGTCTCCGTACGCCGCCATGGCGACGAACAGGTCCGGGCGCATTTTTTTTGCGGCCAACTGGTACTCAACCGTTAATTCTCCCGGCATAAAGAGAATGCGCGCCCTATTCGCAATTGCCAGGCATTGCAAGTCAACTTTTTTTTCTGACTTGAACCGCTCCCAAAGGAGTTTGCCGGCCTTTACGGAGTCGAGCGGCAAGGAGACCGGCTCGACGCTCCATTCGATGTCGGAAGCTGCGACAGGGCTTCGTCCGGTATTCTCCCACGCTCTTTTCATCCCGTCTGCCACCCTTTCAGCCAGAACACCCCTGTTTTCGTGCGAGCCGTCGTTGTACTTGCCTGCACCCACGTTTCCGCCCGCTCCCGTGAAATAAACCTGTAACGCGTCGGGCAGGGCAAGCTGCCGGTAAAAACGGGCTATGCCGGGGTAGTCGGGATTGGGCACGCCGGTGCCGTAGTAACTTTGCGGGTGGGTGGCGTAGAAGTTCAGCACGGCGACTGGCTTGTCCCCATTCCAGAAGCTCAGGGCGGACAGCATCGGGTCAACCAACCCTTCGGGCTCGGCGCGTAATGTGGAATCCTTGCATGTCGTCCAGCGCATGGCTTTCACCTTGCCGTCGGTTCCGAGGATCCGACGGTTGGAGGCCACCCGATGCACCTGCGCTTCCCCCAAGCCTATGTGCGTTACGGGGATTGAGTTTTCAAGGGATTGAGCCACAGCCATCTCTAAGCGATGGATTACCGACAATGCAAAGTTGTCGTTCAGATAATCGTGAGGGTAGGGGGCATCGTGCTGATGGATTACATGCACGGCTACCCTTTCGGGTGTTGTTTCGGCAGCCCGGGCAAGCGAACGCTTGAACTCGTCGTAACAGTCGTTCGCTATGCCGAGCCAATCCAAAGAAACCAAAACAACCGGCTTCTCAGAGCCGGACAAAACAATCCCTTTTGCCCGGAGACCCAAATCCCATCCGTTTTTTACAACCCCATAGGGCATCTTGTAATCAATAGGGGGAGTCACATCCAAATCAAAAACGGAGATCTTCAACCCTTGGGACGTATTATTCAAATCATTTTTCTTTTCCTGTGCCGATATAAAAAATATCGGAATGGAAAAAGTCATTACAATCAAAAATATGATGGCTCTCATGATTTTTTGTTTTTAATTTTTTCAGCATTCAGATATACCTTTTCGATGGCGGATGCTATATTTCCCATATCCGATTTGGACCCCAGCAGTATGTTCTGCGGGATCCAGACCGCCAACTCGTTGCACAATTTCTCGTTCAGTGGACACCTGTTCTCCTGCGCATACTTATCGTAATCCAGCTGTTCAGCCGAATAGAATTTCCGGTAATATTTACTTTCAAATGCATTTTTCAAATAAGGCATCTTGTTTAATTCCGTATATCCGCCGGAACAGGGAACGCCCTCGGCATGCAACGCTTCCATAAATTTATTTCGGGGCAGTTCTTTAAAATATTCTTTATTATACAAGAATGGAAATAAATGAAAAGCGGCTTTCGTAACATTTTCATATAATCTATAGGGTACGATTCCAGGAATTTTTCCAATCAGCGATTTAAGATATTCTGCATTTTGGTTCCTTATTGTGGTCTGCTCTTCCAAACGTTCGAGCTGTGCCAGCCCGATGGCCGCCTGATATTCGGTTATGCGTAGTTTTGTTCCGATCATCACGGTGCCGACCCCTATTTGGCCTGCGGTAGAACCGTACGGGTTCCCGTAATTGTGATATGAAAAGCAACGATCCATAAATGCATTGTCGTCACTGATGATTGCCCCTCCTTCACCGATCGGCATATTTTTTGAGGTTTGAAAGCTGAAGCATCCCGCATTCCCGAAAGTCCCGACCTTTTTTCCGTTAATCTCCGCCAGCCATGCCTGACAGGCATCTTCCACCACCAGCAGGTTATGTTTGCGGGCAATACTCATAATCCGCTCCATGTCGCAAGGGAGCCCAAGAATGTGGACGGGCAGGATTGCCCGGGTGCGGGGAGTTATCTTTTCTTCTATTTTCGCGGGATCCATCTGGAAAGTTTCGGGATCAACATCCACGAAAACGGGAATGGCACCGTTGAACAGGATACATGATATGGACGCGATAAAGGTATAAGGCGTAACCAACACCTCGTCTCCCCATCCGATCTCCAGCTGCGCCAGGGAGGCGTTGAGGGCGTTGGTGCCGTTTACGACAGCCAGGCATCGTTTGGAACCCAGCAGTTGCGCCCATTTTTTTTCAAATTCATCTGTGACTTTATTTCTCGACCAAACACCGCTTCGCATCACCTCCAGCAACCTCTTCTCATCGGTTTCCGGTTTCCACACAGGCCATGAAGGCCAGTCGTGGGAGGTTATCAGGGGGCTTCCACCTAAAACGGCGGGCGTATTTTTGTTTATCTCCGTACAACTTGCCAGCACCCTGCTTGTCGTTCCCGCTCCCATGACAGCACCTGTTCCGGCAATTAAATTCGTTTTTATAAATTCACGGCGTGAATAGCTTTTTGCGAAAAGTTTCATAGTTACCTATTATTTTAATTTAACTTTAAAATATCCGAAAATATCATTCATCTCTTTATCTGATTTGCTTTAACTTTTAAAATATTCCCCCAGTCTTGAGCCGACGGGCAGCAACTAAAACGAAGCCCTTTTAACCACCTGCTTTGTATATGATACATGAGCGGTTTTCCTTTTTCGTATGGCATGACGACGCGATGCTCATTGGGTTGTTCGTCCAGTCTTGCAAACCGGTCGGCAGGAAATATCACTCCCATACCCATCCATCCGATTTCCGGATTCTGGAATCCCCAACTTCCCATGATTCCCGCTTGAGGATCGAATAAAAAAGTTTCTTGAAGTAAAGAAGTCAGACCGATACCCATTTCTATTTTTTCTCCTTCGGAATTACCTTCCACCGTCACTTCAATCCGGCAATCTTCCCGCCCTGCAAAAGCGGTCGGTCGGATCCTTACTTTATAAGGTTTACCCGAGACGATATGCTCCGCAACAAATTCAAGCGTAACCTCTTCCGACGTTTCTCTAATCAGACGACCTGTAAATGTAGGTGTATCACGGCCGGATTCGATGCGGATGGGATGCGCCACACCATCCACATAAAGAATCAATCCTCCACAACCGCTGCTGTTCCCTATTTCGAGAATATCCATCCCCCATTCATTCCTGTCGTAATGATAATTTTCTTTCGTGATTTCAGCAAAACGGGGAAAAATCAGTTGTTTTGTCCTTTTTCCGAACAGATCAAAATGTCCTTCATAAAATCGGAAAGCGGCATCTTCCGATTCCCAGCGCCAGTTTGACGACGGATTTTCCATCCATGCCACGCGCCGGCGGCAAGGCTGACTCCTCCGGCGATCATTCCACTCACGATAATCTTGTACGGGCGTTTCCACCCCGAACTCTTCGCATAGTAATTCAATCATCGACTCCATGTCATTTTTTCCCCGGGCAGTGTAGAAAGCTTTCCAAAAGGAATCGGTTCCCGCTTTCAGCTTTTTAAGAGTCACAATTTGACGATCGCAAACAAGATTCAGATAAAATAGGGTGGATTCGTCACTGTTGGTAACTCTTCGGGAAACATCGCCGGAAAAATTTTCATTTTCCATGTTCTTTTGTACCAACGCCCATATAGGGTCTTCCGCCACGTCATTCCTTGTTGATTTCAGTACGGCCATCAACGCTTTGTTCAATAGATATTTTCGGGGCACCATGGAAGCAAGCATCGGTGCATAGACCGAATTCAGACCGTCAAAAGTCCACGGTACCGGTTTCACTTCGGAAATGTCGATATCCCATGAATCGTCAATAACGCCGTTGTGGCCGATATCCAAAGTTATTTTATCCAGGATGCCGTCGTTGTCGGTGTCCAACCAGTTGTAATACATGTCTGACTCGTTGTCTCCATCGTAGTCCACATCCATCCATGCCTTGTCGGCATATTTGATATGTATCCGGTAATCGGCCGGGTTGAAATAAAATTCGTTAGGTGCCGAGGGTTGAAGCACCAATTCATACCGTTTGTTGTAAGGTCCGCAATCGGGTCCCCCAACGCGCGGCATATAAAAAGAGGTGTCGAGCGACGCGGCGGCGATGACGCCTTCCCATCGGTCGATGGTGTCATTGGCTTTGTTCCATGCCCTGTTCAGATCTATTTCATCCCATGTGAGCAGAACCCGTCCCCACGTGATTTGTCTCAGGTAGTCGGTAGCCGTTTTCCTGTTAAGCACCCAACCGGTTGGAATACCTCGTATGACCATTGTTTCGCTCTCATCACCGGTTATCTTTAGTGTCGCATCGGTTTTAGCAGGTGTCCAACCGGGCGCCAAAGCCGTTATACCTGCATCGAAATTGCGGGGTTGGGCCAATGTGCCGTCATTATCGGCATCAAAACTCCAACGAATACTCCAAATATCGTTGCCATGACCGGCTACACGGATAACTTCTTCTGCCACTCCGTCGTTGTTCCGATCGTAAAAAAGGAACGGATTTTCAGAGAAAGGTATCCAGCGGTTTTTATCTGGATCATAGTAAAAACTGCAAAAAGACTCGTCGCCGCCAAAATGTGTTCTGTATTGACACAACGATTGATCGTATACATAATCTACGTCATACCACAGCAGGTTGTCATCGCCATCATCCCTGCTCCACCAAACCCGTAATCCATTTTTGGGGTCGTAGAAAAACATTCCCATACTGTCCACATCTCCGTCTCCATCAATATCTTCATAATCTATCACGGCATCAACCAAGCCATCGGCGTTCCAATCTGCTATCCAAAGATCACCGTATTTGTCCGGTTCCTTTCCTGCTTCCAGATTTCCATTCTCATCAATCACCTTAACCAATATCGGAAGATTGTTTTTATTGTGACGCCGATCGTTGTCGATAAACCATACCTCTTCCGGTTTCCCGTCGCCGTCTTTGTCCACATAGTGACGCTTTCCCGGCGTGTCGTTCTTCACTTTTGCAACCATGGCAGGATCTAACCTGGCGGCATCGCCGAAAACCTGTTCGAACGCTTGTTGTTTCGAAATTTTAAGGTCCGAAATCACGTTTGGTGTGACACCCTTTGCCGGCGATCTGTTTTCAAAAACGTTTTCTCCGAGTGCCTTATTTGCCACGAAGAATAGGAAAAGGAACACAATGGAAAAAGATATTTTCACGTACAAATACCTTTCTCTATTTGTGACTCCTGGGTTCGAATAAAACATACCTTCAACTTTTATGATTTGTTTGATATGAATACTGTTTCTATCATCATACCGAATATGGTTTTGTTACTCTCTATCGGTTTCAACTTAATTTTTGGTTGGTCTGCCTTCATCAATTATCTCTGTCAACGGAGGTATATTTAATTCATCACCCGGATATCCCCTATTCTGGTTGATAACCCCCATCGTGTTTGTAGTGATAACTTGTATTTCAATAGGCCAAAATATATATCTTGGAGTTACAATGTATTCGTTTGGCCCAATTTTACCCTCCTTGAACCAGGTATTACGACTCTTTACACGATCGTACCACCAGTTATTCTCGTGGAGATTATCAAGACTATAACCGCCAATCTTATTACGGGCCATAATGTTGGCGACCCGTACCATCTCGGAGTGCCGGAACTCTTCTAAGTATAGTTCGCGCATTCGTTCATCGAAAATATAGTCTATATCTATATCGGCTGCTGAAACGGGTAGCGCATTGGCTCGTTCTCTTACTTTATTAATATCTTTGGCAGCATTCTCTTTGTCTCCTTTCCAGAAATATGCCTCTGCCCGAAGAAGGTATGTTCCACCCAGTCTAAACATGTACGAATCGCCATTGCCACCATACGGTACTCCCTGGTAATCGTCGGCATGAGGGTAATAGGTCTTGTAATATGCCATCGGCCAAAGCCGCAAACTGTCGTACTTGTTGGCAAGATACTGGAAATTGATCGGCTTTCCGTAGTCAACCGACGCGGGATTGTTGGAAAGTATTTCATTGGATTCCCACCAGCATGCATCCGAACGTCTCAAGTCGGGGGTCGATTTCCAAGTATGACCGAATTCTTCCCAAAGTTCATAACTAACCCATCTTGATTGATAAACATCCGAATTGGCCCGGCCTAATGCTTTGTATTGAGGACCTTCCGGCAATGTGGCTCTCTTTCCCTCGCTGTCAAGCACCCATGGCCACCACCACTGGCTGTGGAATCCGCGCATGGTGATTCTCCATGCCTTGGTATCATCAGGTCCATCCACTCTATCGATAAGATTCCATATCGTTTCTTTATTGGTTGGGATGGATTTGTTCACGGGGCGATGCAAATCCCAAATTAAATTATACTCCGGATTATCGGCGTCAGCACCGAAACGTTGGGTCATCAATTCGTATGGACCGTTTATCACCTCGGTCGCCGCGCTGATGGATTTGTCGTATTCCGAGTTGGCCAAGTAGAGCTTTGCAAGGAAATGCAGGGCCACGTAGCGATTCAGTTCACCTGGTTCCGACTTTTCCGGTAACCACTCTTTAACAAATTCCATATCCTTGATGATTTTATCAAGGATAGCCCAGCGGCTATGCGTGTAAAAATCCAACCTGGCTTCCGTTAATTCGTAGCCGATATAGGGTACATCACCATAGCTTGTAATTAGCCTATAGTACCACCATGCCCTATAAAACATAGCTGAAGCCAATATGAAATTTCTATCTTCTTCTTTATCCCATTCAATATTATCAATCCTGGAAATGATAACATTTGTGTCTTTGATATAACCGTAAGTCTTGCTGAACATTCCCAAAACGTCATGAACAGTCGCCTGCGAAGAGGGAGTCATTTTGGTATAGTCGGTTAAATTAAGTCCATATCCATAATCTGATGTGGCATATTCCAACTGCTGGTTATTCCATCCGCCATAGAGTTCATTCTTGACCATCCGTTTACAGCTAATTAAACCTGCTTCAAATCCCTCCTTGTCAACATACACGTTTTCAGGGGCATAAAATGAGAGGGGCACAGGTTTCAAAAAGTCCTCGCTGCATGAAAACTGCATGAAAACTGCAGTCAAGAAAACGCAGACAAATTTTCCGTAGAGAAATAAATGGGACTTATTTGTGCTTATATTTATTTTTTTCATGTTGTTTGTTATTTCTTATTCGTGATATATTATATATTCGTTTAGAGAGTGATATCAACTCCGAAAGTGACCGTTCGGGGCATGGGGGTAGTAGCACCCGTTTCAGGATCAAACCCCGGCCACTTGGTGAATGTCAATAAGTTACGCCCGGAGATGGAAAGACGTATACCCTGTATGGATAGGAGTTTGTTCAACACATTTGCGGGAACGTTATAGGAAAGGTTGACATCCTGCACCCTCAAAAAACCGGTCGGTTTGTATATTCCAATTCCACCACCGTATCGGGCTAAATTATCTGGATAATCAAGTTTAGCAAACTCGCAATCGGGATTTTCCGGTGACCAGTGTCCCCAATTCCAATCATTACGCTGATTATAGGTATCTTTACTATTCGTAACAGGCATAGAACGAATGTGACCTAAATCGGCACGAATAAAGATGGAAGCCGTAAAATTCTTAAAGAAAGTAAAATCATTGGTCAATCCCCAACGTTGTCTGGGTTTGGTATAACCGATAAATTTTTTATCTTCAAATTGTGACAACTTATAATCTCCATTAACATCGTCCACCTTATAATCTCCCGGTTCCAGGTTATATTTAGCCGCTTCTTCTGACTCAGCTTCTTGCCAGATACCCAATCGGTCGTAGTCCCATACCACATCCAATGCCTGTCCCGGGAACCATTTGTTCTGAAAGTCGGGCAACTCACCGTGTTGCTCCTTGTTAAGCAATGTAAAATCACCCATATCACCCCACAATTCTTTAATTTTGTTTCGGTTGAGAGAAAATACGAGAGTGCTGTTCCAGGAGAAATTAGGATTTTTTACATTCACGGTATTGATGGTGAAATCAATTCCTCGGTTACCCAATAGTCCCAGGTTCGACATAATACTCTCAAATCCGGTGATTTTGGGCAGTTGTCTGTTCAGTAGCAAATCTCCAGTTGTGGCATCATACATATCAAGGGTTATGTCAATACGATCCTTTAACAGTCCCAAGTCAAATCCGATATTGAACGCTTCGGTACGTTCCCATCGAAGGTAAGGGTTGGCAAGCGTGGTATTATATACACCTGTTTGAATAGCACTGCCTGTATAGTACCTCCTCGAGCCCATCTGTGCCAGTGCTGAATAGATGCCAATTGAGCGGTTACCATTTTCCCCCCATGACACCCGTACCTTTAAACGGTTTAAAATATCATTTTGGGGATAAAAAGGCTCTTCGCTTACTCTCCAGGCAAGAGCGAAAGCGGGGAATACGGCTCTCGGATTGCGCTGGCCGAATGCAGAATAACCGTCACGCCTTACGGAGGCTGTCAACAGGTATTTGTCGAGCAGGGTATAGTTCAACCTTGCCATCAGGGCATCACCTGAGCTTTGGGTGTCATTACTGCTAAGGCTTTGGTTTGCTCCAAACTGCAGTCCATGATACGTAAGGTTCTCGTTGGGAGAGAAGGTGCTGGCATTTAGTTCAGATCTCCAACTCTTGGATTGTTCAGCATTTGCCAGCAAAGTGATGTCAAAATTATGGACACCAAAAGTGCGGTTCCATTTTATCAGGTTGTCAAACATCCAGGCAAATTCATTCGTATGGTAACGATATCCGTACCCTCCCGTATAAGTCGTTTTTCCTGTGAAAGTGTTTGTAGAATAGTAGTTGGCCTCTTTAGTGACGGCGACACTGGGATGATAAGAAATTCGATAGGTAATGCCAAAAGGCAATTTGAATTCGGCAAACAAGACGGAAAAAAGTGTATACATATCCTTCAACTGATCAGTACCATAATGATCCAATAAAGGATTCCTTGCAGCTGAATAATCATTGGGATACCAGCGAATTGAGCCATCGCCTTCCCACATGGATCCATATGGACTCATATATGCAAGTTCACGCAGATTTGCTTGAACTCCTCCTTCGTCGCGATAAGCGAATTGTGTGTTTGTACCTACTTTCAACCAATCCGTGATATTCAAATCAAGATTAATTCTACTCCGTATAGACGAGAACTGGTCTCCTTTTATAATACCTTCATTTTCCTGATAACCCAAAGACCAGTAATAATTCAGGTTATCCGTAGCTCCGCTGGCGCTTACCGTATAGTCCTGACGAATACCTCTTCCTATCACCAGATCATAGAAATTGGTGGTTGTACCCGCCAAGTAGTTTTTACGTTCGATGTCCCAAGCGCCTATCCTGTTAAACCACTCCGTGAGCGGATCGGGATTGGGATTTTCCACATAACCGAGCCATTCGGATATGCTTATATTATCCGGCAAATCTTGGGGACGCCAAAAATAGTAGTATGGTAAATTTCCATTGTTTCTTTCGTACAGATTGTCCCGATGCATGTTGAAATAATCCATCGGATCATCGTTCGGC
The DNA here is from genome assembly GCF_003712195.1 of Proteiniphilum sp. X52. Taxonomy (GTDB): domain Bacteria; phylum Bacteroidota; class Bacteroidia; order Bacteroidales; family Dysgonomonadaceae; genus Proteiniphilum. The sequence goes on from NZ_RDSD01000014.1 coordinate 97,728, forward strand.
CCCATGCCGTACGGATAAACATTATTTGTGGGATTTGATATCCCGACACGTGCTGAAAAGTTAATGGTGGGTTTACCGCTTTGACCTCTCTTCGATGTGACGATGATTACTCCCGCGGCTGCTCTTGAACCAAAAATAGCCGCAGAACTGGCATCTTTCAAAACATCAATTGATTCGATATCATTGGGATTGATATCCTTTATACTACCCGGATAGATAACCCCGTCCAATACGATCAACGGAGAGGAAGAGGCCGAAATGGACGATGGTCCGCGAATCTCCAAAGATCCTCCGCCTGCTGCGGAGCTACCCTGAGAGGAATAGAGCCCGGCTACTGTACCGTTAAGAGATTCGGTAAGCTGGGTAGAGGCTATTTTACTTATCTGATCGCTACTTACCCGTGACACTGATCCGGTTAAATCCCTTCTTCTTACCGTTCCGTAACCTATCGCTATCACTTCTTCCAAGCCTATTGATTCTTCCTCCATTACAACATTGATCACTTTTCGATTGCCTACGACAACCTCAAGCGTGCGCATCCCAACGAAAGAAAAAACCAGTGTTGCATTCTCAGAGACATTTGGCAAAACATAGTTGCCATCAATATCACTGATAGTTCCGCTCGATGTGCCTTTCACTACTATAGTTACACCCGGCAACGGTTGATTGTCCACAGATACTACCTTGCCTTGTACTGTGACACCTTGCCCAAACATACCTAAAGGAAGACATAGTAAAAAGAAAATATTCAAGGTCATTTTCTTTAATAATGCCATTTGATTAAAATTTCTGTTCATCATTGGTGATAATCTAATTTGTTAAGAGTTAAAAAATAATTCGAATAAATGTAGAATAAATCTATGGGTAATATATATTCTACATAACCAAGCAATTTACTTTGCAAATGGGAGATGTTATTAAAACCGAATAATAATTTGCAGAGCGTCGTCATATTTTAAAGAACCCTGATCGTTCTTGATTTCCACATGAAAAAATAGCTCTCAAATTTTTTTATTTTTTCAGATTGTGGATTTCACTTTTTTATTATTACTTATCTTTAATCGATTTTTATTTCTTATTGTCAAAGAAAAGAGATAGTTACAATACTCTTGATGATATCACAGTACTACTTGGTAACGTTTCATGAGGCGGCGGTTATTTTAAGTTGCGGAGCAATTCCTTTGCCTCTCGTTCTCCCAGACGAAATACATCTTCCATCAAAACAATTTTTCCTCCTTCACTTTTACTGATGTCTGCAGCTTCAATAAACGTGAATATCTCCAGTGTTTCTTCTTCGGTTACGGGAGGAATTCCGGTTTTAAAAAATCTCAGTATCTCTTTCAACAATCCCTCGTAACCCTGGTATTCTCCCGTGGAGACGACACCCTTGTCCGTGACGGCATGTCCCCCGTAAGGGGCTTTTCCGGTACGCGCCCCTCTCACAGTCCCTATCCTGCCATCGCCCCATAAGCCGACTACCACGTCGGTACCTTCCGCCGACATACGGTTCACCGACACGCAACCTGTTCCCATGACGGTGAATAAAGCTTCAACGCCATGAATCCCGTACCAAGCCAAATCGACATGCGACGGTTCAAGATGCGCGGGGGAATAACAGTCCGCTCCCAGCACTTCCCCCAATTCCCCGTTACGCAATCTCTGACTCTGGTCGACATACCGCAAAGAAGACGAGGAGAAGAGAGGTGCATCGTATTGTTCAGCCAGCCGGAAGATGGCGATAGCCTGCGCCAAGTTGGCGCCTATCGGTTTGTCGATAAACATGGGCTTTCCGGCCTTGAAAACCTCGTATGCCTGTTCCAGGTGAAGGTTTCCGTCGTTTGTCTCCAGCATCACGTAATCCACTTTTTTCAGAAGCTCCGCGATGGAAGGAACAATTTCCACGCCCAACGCTTTCACCTGTTCGATGTAGCCGGGAATACGATCGTAACTCGATTTGATGGTTCTCGAGCCGTAGGGATAGGCCGCGACAATCCTGAAATCCTTGAACTCTTCCTTTTTGTCATCTCCGTTCAGGAACTTGGCAAAAGCGATTGAGTGGGAGGTATCCAGACCGATGATGCCGATTTTCATCTGCGCTTGCAAGGACGGTAAAAAACAGGCCATAGTGGCAAACAATATGATTCCAAGTCTCATAATATTTTTATTTTTTGATGTTGTGAAAGATATGAATTCATTTACCGGCCGTGTTGTCAGTTGTCTCCAGCAACGAAGCACTCTCCCTGTCGAGATACAACACAGTTCCCTTTTTTGTCCTTAAGACCGTGGCGGGGCAATCCTCGCCGATATCATCGTTAAGAGTATGATACACGGCCTTTGCCTTGTTTCCGGCAGGCACCATGCAAAACAGCCGTTTCGCCCTGAGCAATGCCGGAATGGTTACGGTAATGGCATGGGTGGGCACCAGGTCTATCCCGGCAAAAAGATTCTCATTCACCTGCTGTTGCCTGCAAGCCATCTCCAACTCCACCACCTTCACCGGTTTGGGATCGTTAAAATCGGCTACCGGAGGATCGTTAAAGGCGATATGGCCGTTTTCCCCGATTCCCAGGCAGACGATATCCACGGGATACCGTTCCAGCAAGCCGGCATACCGCTCGCACTCGGCATCGGGATCTTCCGCAAGCCCATTGATGTAATGCACGCTTTTAAAAGGGACCTTCTCGAAAATCCGCTCCCTCAGGAAATTGCCGAACCCCTGAGGCGCATGCTTTTCCAGCCCGATATACTCATCCATGTGAAAGGCATTGATCTTCTCCCACCGGATCCGTTTATCGGCTGTTAACTCCTTCATGAAATCGCTTTGCGATGGCGCCGCCGCAAAAATCATGTTGATCTCCTCTTTTTCATCAAGCAGCTTTCGCAGAGTGCCGGACACATCGGCTGCCGCTTCTCTACCCATTTCTTCCCGGTCGGGAAAAATCCTCACTTCCAGCATTCCCACCTTGAATGCGGTTACATTTGCGTTAGTTTCCGTATATGACATTTCCTTCCAAGATTGTGTGTGAAACATGAATTTTATCATCAAAAACAACCAAGTCGGCGTCTTTCCCTTTACGGACAGACCCCTTCCGCCCATCGATCTTCATGATGCGTGCCGGAGTCAGCGTCATCATTTTCACCGCTTCCACCAACGGCACTCCGGCCACCTCAACCATTGTCCTTACCAGACGATCCGTCGTGGCAACGCTCCCGGCAAAGGCGGTACGGTCGGGCAGTTTGGCCACCCCGTCCTCGATAATCACCGCTTGTCCCTTTTCCAGGCTGCCCAGGATGGACTCCCCGTCGGGCATTCCGGCGCCCCGCATGGAATCGGTGCATAGCGCCGTCCTGTCGGCTCCCTTGAATTTATACACGAACTGCAGAAGCGGCCTGGGAAGATGCACGCCGTCGGCTATGATTTCCACCGTCATGTCATCGATCAGGTAGGCGGCTTCCAGAACACCCGCGTACCGGAACGCGTTCCTGCGGGTGACGGTGGACATGCCCGAATAAAGGTGCGTCACGTGGGTGAACCCGGCGTTGAAGGCCTCCACCACCTCCTCGTAAATGGCATCGCTGTGCGCTATGGAGGTAAGGATATTGTTTGAAACCAGCACTTTCCCGAAGTCGAACGCGCCGGGCAGCTCCGGCGCCAGGCTCCAGCGCACAATATCGTCCGAAGCCGACAATATCTTGTTGTACTCCTCCGGTTGGGGGTTTCTCAGGTATTCGGGATCCTGCGCTCCCCGCTGATTGTACGCGAAATAAGGGCCTTCCAGATGCATGCCGAGGAATTTCGCGCCTTTTGTGTTCTGTCTTGCGGCTTCCTTATATACGGCAAAGGTGTTGATGAGCTCGTCGGTCGTGCTGGTCAACGTTGTGGGCAACAACGCCGTGGTTCCATACCGGGCATGCGTTTCCGCCGCTCCCAGATAAGCTTCCACCGTTCCGTCCATGAAGTCGTGGCCGCCTCCACCATGCGTGTGGATATCTATAAACCCGGGAGCAATATACCTGTTTGTCGCGTCTATCACAAGGTCATCATCACCCTGTATGAACTCTTCATGAGGAAGGATACCGGTTATTTTCCCGTTTTCACACACCACGGTGACGTTCTCTTCAATTTTTTCCGGAAAGATTACTTTTCCGTTTTTTATGACAAGTCTATTTTTCATGTGTTTATATTTTATTTTTCACATTATGGTCGCATGGAATTGAGCGAAGCGAAATCGCCGACTTCCATTGAGAATTAAAATTGGAGGCAACATCACTACAATCATGTACTTGTGCGTAACTGATTTACATGCTCGTTTCATCCTTTGAAATTTATACGTTAATGCTTGTTACAAGTTTGTTTTCGTCCACGATCTTATCCGGTATCCGTAAGCGGCGTACCAGACAATATAGGCAAAAGAAGGGATAAGGATCCAGTAGGCATATTTCATGGCGGCGAAAGGAGAAAGCGACGAATTAAGTTCCACCAGCGAATGATAGATCATCGGCATGAACGCGCTTCCACAAAGGGCCATGACCAGAAGAGCGGAGCCGAGATTGGTATGCTTCCCTAATCCGTTAATGGCCAGAGGCCAAATTCCGGCATAGAGCAACGCATTGGGAAGGCCCATCATGACAAGGTACCAGATGGAAATGTCGGATGTGATACCGAGGAAATTCACCGTTCCCGATGTGCTGATTATCAGAACGGAAAGCAATAAATTCAGCGAAGCGCAGATCAAGAGCGCGTCACGCTGCTTCAGGTACCGGGGAATCGATACGATCCCGATAAAATACCCCAGAAAAGTCAACAGCATGGTGTAGGAAGGGATATTTTTCGCCGGCCCGGCCAGGCTTTCCCCCATGGTGCCCGCATACTGGATGCTGGTAGCCAGGGCGATCATCTGTGTCCCTATATGGAAAAACATGGCAATCACTCCCAATATCAGCGCGGGGTACTGAAAGATGGATTTTTGCGGACTCCCGTCTTCGGCCGACTGTTTATTTACCACCGAGGGATCCAGTTCGGGCAAAACCGAATAACGGACAACAATGCCAAAAATAAAAAGCGCGATGGCCAGAATCAGGTAGGGCATCATGACCCCCTTGATCAGGGTGTCCAGGGCAGTCTCCAATGCCTCACCGGTGTATGACCCGGATTCTATCCCGCGCATCAGCACCTTGTCCGGTTCGCGGATCACCACTCCGGCAAAAATAAGGTTGGCGATTACTCCCGCCAGTTTATTCCCTGTCCCGACTATGCTCATCCTTTTGGCGGCGCTCTCGATAGGCCCGACGATGGTCACATAGGGATTGGCGGCAGACTGCAAAATAGCCAGTCCCACACCCAGCAGGAAGAGTCCCACCAAAAACAGCCGATAAAGACGCCAATAGGCAGCAGGAACAAAGAGCAGTGCTCCGGTTGCCATGCACCATAGCCCAAGCATCATTCCCCTTTTGTAGCCCACCTTGTTCAGCAGGAAAGAAGAGGGGATGGCCATCACCAGATAAGCGATGTAAAAAGCGAAGGTGACGAGCGAGGATTGGAAATTAGACAATTGAAGGGTCAACTGGAAATAGGGAACCAGGATCGTGTTTACCCACGACACCAAACCGAAAATAAAAAACAGCAAGGCCAGGATGATCATCGACTGGAGGGTGGCGCTTTTATTCCGGAATTGAGCCGTTTGAGGTAATCTGTTCATTTTCATTAGAGTTTATGAAATACAAAATCTGTGTCTCAACAAATTGTAATGCACAAAATTATTTTTGAAAGCAATAGCAATCACTTAAAAAGCGAACAGCACTCCTCAAAAAACGCTATCCATCTCCATATTATTGAATTTTTGACGGAATTCCGTAGGGGTACAGCCTTTGATTTTCTTAAAAATACGGGATATGTTTTTGCTATCGTTAAAACCCGACTCCAATGCTAAATCAAACAAGGAACGGTTAGTCGTTAATAAGAGATTGGAAAGATATTCAATTCTACCTTGTAAAATAAATTGATAAATTGATATATTCATCTCCTTTTTAAATTTTGCCTCTAAATTCCGACGGGATAAAGGGACCATTTGAGCAAGTTCTTTAATATTTATATCAGAAATTAAATTCTCTTCAATATAATTGACTACTTGCGAAATATATGCATTTGAGATATCATACTTTTCGGTCGATTTCCTCAATTCAAACCGGGTGGGTTTTATTATGATGTTAAAAGGATCTTTCCTTTCTTTCCTTATATATCGGTCGATTAATCTCCCGGCTTCATAACCGCCTTTTTCTACATCCAATGCAATGGATGAAATGGGAGGGTCGGAGAGATTACATATCAGGTCGTCGTTATCCACCCCCAACAATGAAATCTCCTCGGGGATTTGAATGTTGTTAATTTTACAAATTTCCGAAATTTGCAGAGCAAAGCTATCGTCGCATGCAAATAATCCAACTGGTTTTGGTAACGACAACAACCAGTCATCCAGTTGTATATAACTTCTACTCCATTGTTCTCCATTCAAATTTTCACTCTCGAAATAGTAATAATTACCTCCGACTTTCTCTATCTCTTTTCTGAATCCTTCAGCCCGCTCACGCGACCAGACAACACCCTTGTTACCATAAAACGCGAAGTTGCGGAAACGGCGCTTGATGAAAAATTGCGCCGCCATCACGCCGGTACCCACATAATCTCCGGTCAGGTTGGAAAAGTAGGGACTTCTGGATTTGTAGTTCTGTAGCACAACGGGGATGTTTAACGAGGCTAACAGATTGGTTCCCTCATGATCCCACCGGGCAACAATGGCATCAGCCTGCCATTCTTTTGCCCATTTCACAATTCCCTCCTTTCCATACATTATCTTATAGTAGGTAGGCAACCGGTAAAACAACCAGGGTCCGTGCTCATGGGCATATTGAATCAATCCTCTCAGTAGCCGGCGGCTGAATTCGCTGGAGTAGTCAATAAGCAACAATATTTTTATCATAATAAAAATTCGGGTTCAAAGGATGAAATAAAATATAGGTTAACTCTCATTACATGCAAAAAGTATTAATAAGAAAGAATTCGTTTTCAGTTTAGTATTTAAATGGTTCGACTATCAAAAGTCGAACCATTCAATTAGCATACCTGTCAATGAAAAATCAAATCTTTGACCATTCTCCAACCATCGTTACATTTGTTTTTTTGGGGGTTAATTTCAAAACGTTGATTCGAAAAAATAATTTTGGGCAGGCTCATTGTTTCAGGTTTGGATTCAGAATGACATCTTTGTAAGGATAAGGAATATACATTTTGCCATCGTCCCATGCCCCTGTTACCGGAACACCCTCTTTTCGAAATACACCCGGTGCCACTTCTATCAGGGGATTCTCTTTTCGAAATTCAAAATGGTCTTTATAACGGTACATCCGGAACATATCCCTGGCCCTGCTTGCCAGACCACCCCAGTAGTATCCTGCTATTTCCCATCCATGCTCATTGTATGCGGCCTCAGCCAGTTCTTCCGGAGTCATGCCGGAGTGATAGATATTTGATTCTTTGCCGTCTGCCCTGTTTCGTACCTTGTTCAGTACTTCAATGGCTTTTGTGTTGACTTGTCCGCTTCGGCCTATTGCTTCGGCGTACCAACAATATACTTGTGAAAGACGAATCACTTGGTGCTGTTTTTCACCGGAAGAAGAGATCCTGGAGGGATTGGAATAATCAAATTCCGTTCCCCGAACCGCCCCTTCGACGGTTTTCATAAAAACAGGAGCGACAACAGCCCTTGATGGAGGATCGGTGTCGTACCACCAGTCGTATAATTTTCCATCACTAAGCATGATTTTGGGAAAGTAAGTAGCTTCTTTACGCGGCCCCTCCGGAAATTCTTTCCAGAATTTGATCTCGCCGTTCGTGTCGCCCCATCCTCCTTGCTTCATGTCTTGCAGAAAGTCGCATGCCGAGGACATATTGCTTTTCCTATCCCTGTTGTAATAAACGCCCAACAGCACTTCCGGATTATTATCGTTGAATTCCCATGAATATACCTTCCAGTATTCGTCCAACAGGGTATAATAGTAAGTACCGTTTTCCACTCCGTCGATCACTTCTTTTGCTTTTTCGGCTGCTAACCGGTAATATTCCGTTCCTTTATTCAGCGGCCATCCTGCCATGGCCATGTATACGTAAGCCATTGTCGCCTTTACCGCTCCCTGGCTGACCGCTATATTCATTCCGTTTCTGGCATAAGGCGCTTTGGTATAGGATGCCGGACAATTCTCCTCGGCCATTTTTAAATCCTGTATAATCAATTCATAGATTTTCTCTACCGATTGTAGCTGCGCGTCGTAATTTATTTCTTCTTCCAGCATCACAGGTACCGGCCCCCAGGTTGTCACTAAGTAGAAGTAAGCGAAAGCCCGCCAGTAAGAAGCATTTGCTATCGCCGATTTGATCTCTTCGTCAGAAGCTTCAGGCGTTCGCCCTGCATTATTGATGATAAAATTGGCTGCCTTTATAATCTTCCAACGTTGCTCCCACAAATAGGGCATCCAAGCGTTATTGTCCGATACGCCAAATTGATCGTGTTCCCTAAGCGATTGCTTGTTACTGGCCGGATGGGTGGTGATATCGTCACCGGCTAAAAAATTCGTGCCGGTATAATGGTTGGCATATTGCGCATCCGCGACAATGAAATAAAGCGCATTTAACGATGCGTCAAGATCGCTTCTTTCGGAGAAAAAAGTTTGTGTTGCCATCCTTCCCTTAGGATCTTCGGTCAAAAAATCGTTGCAGGAAACCATCCACAAGAGTAAAAGCATAAACAGCAATACTCCGGTGTATTTATGTGTTGTCTTCATACTGTTCTCTATTATTTTTGTTAAAAATCGATGTTTCATTTTTAGAAAGTCAATCTCGCATCAAAGGTAAATGTGCGTGGTACCGGGTAGGCGCCCATATCCAGTCCGCTGTAGGCATTATACACTTCCGGATCCATTCCTTTATATCGGGTCAAGGTAAACAGGTTTTGCGCACTTACCGACAATTGCATATCCGCAAATTTTACGACTTGTTTTGGAATTCGATAGGCGATACTGATGTTTTTTAATTTCAGGAACGAAGCATTTTCCAACCACATATCCGAGTTACCGTAGTATTTTGTGTTGGAATTGGTATGACTTGGATACCGCGCGTCGGCTTTGTTTTCCACATAATCCCAACCCTTGAAATAGGCATCGCGAAGTGTTATAAACTTGTACATGCCGGTCATGGATGTAAGCGCATAACGAGTCAGGTTCAACCGGTCGAATCCGGTGGCTGCATTGATAAATATGCTTGCACTCCAGTTTCGCCACGACACCATATTATTCCATCCAAACGTCCATTTTGGATTGCCTTGTCCCACAATTGCCTGGTCGGCAGCGGTAGGACTGGTCGTCAGGCTTCCGTCTGCTTTCTGATAGAGATTGGCGCCCTCATCGTCAAATCCTTTCCATGGATACAGATAAAAGGATCCTAACGGATATCCCGGTTTCATGATCTGCATGGAGCCTCCATAGTTGCTGTAAGTGGCATCCAGGATAAAATCCTCTCCGGCCAAATCTACCACTTCGTTTTTCACATAGGAAGCGTTAAAGACCGTTTCCCATATAACTTCACTGCTTTTCAACGGATAAGCGGTAACTGAAAATTCCACCCCTGTGTTTTTTACTTCTCCCTGGTTTACCCAAAATGAGCCGCCTCCATTATACATCGGAACTTCTTTCTTGAAAAGCAAATCCTTGGATTGTTTCCGGAACCAATCGAACGTTAAATTCATTTTTCCGCTCAACACGCTGAAATCCAAACCCACATCGTACTGGTACGTTTTTTCCCAGCGTACGTCGGGGGTTGCAAACGAATCTCCCCAGTAACCGACATAATCCGTAGATGTACCCCAACCATAGGAGGTAGCGGATAACATCCCCAATGTGCTGTAAGCATCGATACCCTGATTGCCCGTGATTCCGAAACTGCTTCTCAATTTCATTTGTTGAAAAACATCCTGATTGTTCATGAAACTTTCTTTAGCCAGGTCCCAGGCTACGGCAGCCGAAGGGAAATATCCCCATTTGTTGTTTCCCTGAAATTTGGAAGAACCGTCGGCCCTGAAAGTACCGGTCAGGAAATATCGTCCTTTGAAATTGTACATAACACGGGCGATCCCCGAGGCGATAGAAGTATCCGAATAGCTGTTGCTCTCACTTTTCGTGTCGGCATTACCAATATTCCAGTATCCGACTACAGCTTCATTCCGTAAATTTGAACCGCTTACATCCAGGTCGGCAGATTGACTTTTACTGGTTTCCCATACCGCTGTTGCGGTAATATTATGATCGCCGATCGTTTTCTGCCAGGTCAGGTTATTCGTGTTCTGCCAAAAGAGAGAAAGTTGACTTCGATTTCTCATACCATTGATAGCTCCCGGGGCTACCAGTTTGGAGGTGAAGGAATAAGAGGGGTTATGGGCATAGTTGTAACCTCCCTGTACGGACAAAGTAAGGCCGTCAATAATTTTAAACAACAGTGTGCCGTTGGCATTCAGGTAATACCGGTAATTGTCGTCATAGTTTGCCATTCTTGTCCCGTAAGGATTATTTCCGATGGCATTATAAGGGTCTTTGTTGTATACACCCGTCTCTTCGTTTTTCATTTCCATGGCAGGTGAATAATTGATCGCTTCCATCAGATTGACGCTACCGTTATGCACATGCATTCTCGCAGCATTCAGTTTGGCGGACATCGTTAGCCAGGGGGTTACTTCAGAATCAATATTCGCTCTCAGGCTGTATCTTTTTAGATTGGTTGTAATAGTTATGGCATCCTGATCAAGAACGTTTGCGGAGACGAGATACCGACTTCTCACATTCCCGCCCGAAATACTCAGTTTGTAATCTTTACTGATGCCCGTTTGCGTCATAATATCCTGCCAATCGATTCCCTTTGTCCCGTTTTCATAGGCTTTGAGGTCGGCATCGGGAATTGTGGAAGAACCCCAAATATCGTTGAGCGCCGTTGCATATTCATAGGCGTTAAGCAGGTCATACCGCTTCATCAAACGGGAAACACCTATCGATGTTTCGAATGTTATTTCCATACGGCCTTCAGTACCTCTACGCGTAGTTACCAATATCACGCCGTTAGCTCCACGGGAGCCGTAAATTGCTGTGGCCGACGCATCTTTCAATACTTCAATCGACTGAATATCGGAGGGATTGAGGCCTATTAATCCACTGGCGACAATCCCATCCACAATATACAGCGGCTCGCTACTTTTATTGATAGATGTAGTACCGCGGACACGAACTTTTACGCTTGCACCGGGCATACCGCTCAGGTTGGTAACTTCCACCCCGGGTGCACGGCCTTGAAGAATATCTTCAATACGTTTGACCGGTTGGTCTTTAAAATGTTTACCCGAGACGGAGGATACCGAGCCTGCCAAGTCGCTTTTTTTCGTTGTACCGTATCCAATGGCAACTACTTCTCCCAGTCCTATAGTCTCCTCTTCCATAACCACATCAATGATTTCCCGGTTACCGACGGCAATTTCCTGAGTGCGCATTCCTACAAAAGAAAATATTAAAACAGCATCATTCGGAATGCCCGATAACACAAAATTGCCATCAATGTCACTCGTGGTCCCGGTAGAAGTACCTTTCAGCACGATCGTTACTCCCGGTAAAGCCTGTTTATCTGAAGACACTACTTTACCGCTCACTGTAGTTCCTTGTCCCCATACAATCAATGGGAAAAATAATAGAAAGAAAACAATTACTCTCATTTTCTTCAACAACGACATTTGATTTAAACTTCTGGTAATCATAGAAATAATATAGTATAATTGTTTATGGTTCATTGTTAGAAAATTATTTGCAAAACGCGTGTCTGTATCCTTTTACATCGTTCCAGTGTCCGCGGGTAAAATCGGGAATGGCCACGGGCGCCGAATTATTTTCAAGGGATAAAGCCGTTAAAGGAGCGAGACAACACCACTCCGCCAGATCATAGACATCCATATCGAGTGGCAGCCCGTTCCTTAAGCAGTAAACGAGGCGATAGTCCATGATAAAGTCCATCCCCCCATGTCCTCCCACTTTTTTAGCTGTTTCTTCCAGTTCTACATGGATGGGATGTTTGTATTTCTCCATCAGCATTTTTTTTACATCATCCGCAACAAAAAAATGTGCCGACATATTTTCCCGGTCGGGAATCGTGCTTTCTTCAACGGTATCCGCTTTCAAGGCATATCCTTCTACCGGATATTTATTGGCAAACCCTTTCGTGCCTTGTACCTGATACATACGGCTGTAGGGGCGGGGAGAGGCGACATCGTGTTGAATATGGATGGTCTTCCCGTTTTCCGTACGGATCATGGTCATGGTGTGCTGGCCGTTTTTGAAATCGGTAACTTTTTCACCTCGCTTTTCTTTCAGGTAAGCAGGGATACTTACCGGTTTGCTGTCCATTGCCACCAGGTAGTTCATTTTGTCCCCGCGATGTATATCAAGAGCCTGACAGGCCGGACCCATTCCGTGCGTAGCGTAAATATTGCCTCTGTGGTTTTTGTTGTATTCCATGCGCCAATCACTTTCGTAAGATTCCCAGTATTCTTCAAGCTGATGGATGTAGGCGCCTTCGGCATATAAAATATCTCCCAGAACACCCTGATGTGCCATATTGAGAGTGGTCAGTTCAAAGAAATCGTACACGCAGTTCTCAAGTTGCATACAATGTTTTTGTGTCCGTTCGGCCGTGTTAATTACATCCCATATTTCTTCCAGGGTCATGGCTGCAGGAACTTCACAAGCTACATGCTTGCCTTGTTCCATTGCGTAAATGATCATAGTGGCATGGTGTTTCCAGTCGGTCGCAATGTAAACCAGATCGATGTCGTCTCTGCGGCAAAGTTCTTTCCATGCATCTTCGCTCCCGCTGTATCCGGCAGCACGTGGACGACCGGCCCTGTATAGAATTGTTTGCGCTTTTTCAACCCGGTCAGGATGCAGGTCACAAAGGGCTACGATTTTTGTCTCCGCAATGTGGGAAAACCTTTGTACCGCACCAGGACCACGCATTCCCAATCCAATAAACCCGACTCTTACCGTATCCATTTTGGGGGTTGTGAGCCCCAGTACATGTTTTTGACCGTCAGGCCGATCAGGTACTTCTGTCTGGACAGGCAGGCAGATTTCTTTTGGTTCCTTTTTTTTCAAGATAGGATTACAAGAAGATAAAAGGACGATTATAGCAAATAGCAAGTAAAATTTCCTTTTCATGATCTGCATTTTTAGTTTTTTTATTTTTACGATTATTTACTCTCCCTCGTAAGGTACTTTGTTTGAATTACTGCCTTTATAATCAAAGACTCCCCAGTTCTTGGAAACCGCGATATTCACGTCCGCTTTTGTAGCCTTGTTTTGTTCATCCGGAACGGTTGTATCAATAAAAGCCAATGTGCCTGCAAAACTTGCCTCCTTGCGATCGGGTAAAGAGTTCATCAGGGCAGTGGCATTTTCCCCTGTAATTTTATTTCCGTAACAAAACAGGTTACGCAGTTCTTTATTCGACAACAATGCGGTAATCCTGTTTTTGGGACAGTC
>NZ_RDSD01000015.1 GCF_003712195.1 Proteiniphilum sp. X52
AAAAAAACCTTTTATTTGGCCCTACAATAAAAAAATTAACCGTTTTAATTTTAAATTTTCCACACCTTTTTTGTGGCGCTTAGGGGTTAACCTTTTTCCCCCCCCCCCCCCCGTTAACATTGGTTAACACAATAATATTGTTATTGGAGTATATCGCATTTACTCCAATAGTGGTTGTGTTCCGATACTTGCGGCACACTACAGTTTATTTCTCTAAATATACCTTTTTGTTCATTCATCCGCCTCTTTCATTCAATCAACTTTCCACTCTTTTTTCCAAAAAAAAATTTCCAGTCATACCAGATACTCATTCAAATGAGGTCCTTCGCGATGTCGAACGTTCTTCAGGATTGTTAAAGTGGCGGCTGATTCCAACATTACACGAGGACCTCACTATTTATCGAAAAGGATATTCAATATTATGGAAGGGAAACGATAACGTTTCTCATACTCTGAATTATTTATTTCTTAACTAAAAAACATGAGATATGAAAAGAATTCATTCAGGCTATTTAAGTATGATAATTGCTTTATTATTAAATACGACATCATGCGGCAAAAAGTTTGAAGACTGCAATGAGTCGTTGTATTTGAAAAATAATTCACAATCTTCAATTTATTATGCCACTACATTAAAAGAGGGTTTTCTCAATTATGACCCGTCGAATCCGACGTATGCGCCGGATTATAAAATAGGGGCCGGCCAAACCCAGAAAGTCCGAATAGGCATCACACTTTCATGCTGGGAACAAGTAATAGAAAGTGCTGACGGGTACTTGTATATATATATTTACGACGCTGAGACACTGGAATCTGAAGGTTGGGATAACATAAAAAACAAACCATTGAAAAAATACAATTTAACGGCTAAAAATCTCTCTCAAATGAAGTGGACAGTCGTTTACCCATAATAATATCATTCCTTTTAAAAACATTATTGCATGAACAGAAAAATCAATCTCAAACAAAATCTGAAAAGGATTTACGTATCGGCCCGAAAACGAGAGCTATGGGTTTCATTGCTTGTGATAACTCTTTCACTTTCTGCCCAGAATGGTGTGGCAAACTCTTCAGGAATTTCAACAACCCATCTCGAAGCACAGCAGCAGAGGAGAGCAATTACCGGTATCGTTTCGGACTCGAATGGAGAACCTCTGCCAGGTGTAACAGTGCGAGTGGTAGGTCGGGAAGGTGGTGTGATAACCGATATTGACGGACGATATACTATCAATGCTGCCCCTGAAGAATCGCTGAGGTTCAGTTATGTTGGAATGAGACAGGTTACAACAGTAGTGGGTAACCTTACCACCCTTAACATCACCATGCAGGAAGATGCCGAGTTATTGGACGAGGTCACCATTACCGCTTTTGCCACACAAAAAAAAGAGAGCGTAGTCTCTTCCATAGAGACCATTAATCCAAGAGAACTCAGGATTCCTTCGAGCAACCTTACAACTGCTCTGGCGGGACGATTGGCAGGAGTAATTTCTTACCAGCGAAGTGGGGAACCGGGCAACGACAACGCGCAGTTCTTTGTACGAGGGGTTACCACTTTCGGTTACGCCAGCAGCCCGCTCATCCTTTTGGATGGCTTTGAAGTAAGTTCCTCTGATCTGGCACGAGTAGACCCCGATAATATCGAACAATTTGCTGTGTTAAAAGATGCTACCGCGGCCGCTTTATACGGGTCGAAAGGTGCTAACGGAGTAATCATGGTCACTACAAAAAAGGGAGTGGCAGGGAAACCCAAGATTTCGATTCGTGCCGACGGCCGTTTGTCCGCCCCCACCCAAGTGCTGGAAACCGTGGACGGTCCTACTTACATGAGATTATACAACGAAGCGCAGTTCAACGACAACCCGTTGCTCGAACCCTATTACAGCGCGCAAAAAATACAGAATACCATTGATAATCTGAATGAATACGCCTATCCGAATCTCGACTGGTACGATATCATGTTCAAACCCCATACATTCAATCAGCACTATAACATGAATGTGAGTGGGGGAGGCTCTGTGGTAAAGTACTACTTATCCGTGTCTTACGACAAGGATACTGGTATTCTTCGGGATAATAAGTTGAATAACTTCAAGAACAATATCGACATCGACCGATTCAATATTCTTGCTAATATAAGCATGGACCTTACCTCCACCACTAAGATGGACATCAATATGAATTCCATTTTCGAGAACTTCACGGGACCGCTCGATAACACGAATGATATCTTCGCCAGTGTGGTAGCCTCGAATCCGGTGGAGTTTCCTAAATATTACCTGCCCGACGAAAAAACGGCCTACGTGAAACACACGCTGTTCGGTTCAGATGCCACCGGTACGATGATCAACCCATATGCGCAAATGGTGCGTGGTTATAAAGACGGTTCTCTGGGGCGGATTACCTCACAATTTTCATTGGATCAGGATATGGATGCCATTTTGGAAGGATTGATGGCAAGAGCCAAAATATCCATTAAGAACGACAACCGGTATGAGAATTACAGGAGTTACACTCCCTACCTTTATAATATAAAAAGCTATGATGAGTTTAGCGACACTTACGTGCTACAAGAGGTGCGCCGAGGCACCGATGCTCTAAGTAACCCCACTATCACCCGTGAAGGTGAATTCAAAGTATATATGGAAGGCGGCTTCACTTACGCCAACACGTTAAACGATTTACATGACGTAAGCGGATTGTTGATCTACACGCAGGAGGAATCAAAAAACACCGGAATCTATCTGCCGCAGGATATGACCATCCAAAGGACGTTACCTCAACGGAACCAAGGATTACGGGCACGTGTTAATTATGGATTCAACTCAAAATATCTTGCTGAACTAAGTTTAACCTACACCGGTTCGGAAAAGTTCGACAAATCACACCGCTGGGGGATATTCCCGGCTTTTGGGGTAGGATATATCGTGTCGAACGAACCGTTTTGGTCTCCACTGGAGAATACCATCTCCAACTTTAAACTGAAATATTCCTGGGGAAAAGTAGGTAATGACCAGATTGCCGGAGCCGCGGATCGATTCTTTTTCCTCTCCGACATTTCTACCGGAGCAGGCGGATACCGTTGGGGAAGGGATTTCAACACCAATTATGGAGGATTCAACATCAACCGTTATGCCAACCCCATGATCACATGGGAAATTGCACAAAAACAGAATATAGGTGTCGAGGTAGACCTGTTCAAGAACCACGCAGTGAAATTAATCCTGGAATATTTTACAGAAAACCGGAAACAGATCTATCAGGCACGGGCTAATTTGCCTGCAACCATGGGGTTGACCAGTGCCGTACATGGTAACGTGGGAGAAGTGAAGAGCGGCGGATGGGACGGATCTATCGACGTCAATCATTCGTTTAACAAGGATCTCTGGATTCAAGGACGTTTCAATTTCACCTTCGCACAGAATGAGTATGTACAAAACGAAGAACCAGAATATCGCTGGCCCTATTTGAGTGACATCGGGTGGCCCATCAATACATGGAAGGGATACATCGCCGAAAGGTTGTTTATCGATCAGGCCGATGTGAATAATTCGCCTGTACAGGAGTTGGGAAGTGTTCCTCAACCGGGAGACATCAAATACAAAGACATCAATGGCGACGGAAGGGTAAATTCCGACGACCAAGTGCATATTGGTTATCCGACCGTACCTGAGATCACCTACGGATTCGGATTGTCCGGAGGTTATAAGAATTTCGATATCTCCTGCTTCTTCCAAGGACAAGACCGGGTCTCCTTCTTTATCGACCCGAATGCAAGAAGATATGATCCCGACCGGTTCGGTATAGCACCTTTCGCCGGACATAGAGGAGCTCTTAAAATCATCGCCGAGGATCACTGGAATCCGAATAATCCGGTATCGCATGCTTTCTGGCCGAGATTGTCGGCCACCATCAACCAGAACAATAGCGTGCAGAATTCAACCTGGTGGCTCCGCAACGGACGTTTCTTACGGTTAAAAACCGTAGAAGTGGGATACACACTGCCGGACAAGTGGATCGGATCAATACCTTTCAGCATGGTTCGCCTCTATTTCACCGGACAGAACCTGCTTTCTATTTCCGATTTCAAACTCTGGGATCCGGAAATGGCAGGAAACGGGTTGGCGTATCCATTGCAGCGCGTGTACAACGTCGGATTAAACATAACTTTTTAATTATTAAAAGAGTAATCATATGAAACGAGCATGATAATCATTATCACACAAGATCATGACTAAAGCGAGTTCCATATACCGAAATAAAAAAATAAAATAATCCATATGAAATCAAAAATAATTGCCATAAGCTTTATTCTAATCTTATCCGTCATTCTGACCAATTGTAATTATCTGGACATTATCCCAGATAACACGGTACAAGTGGGCAGCTTGTTCGAAAACCGGGATAAGGCGCTCAACGCACTATCCACCTGCTACAGATATATGCCGAATTATGAAAAACTTCACTATTCCATGTCCCTTGCCGGCGATGAATGGGTGGGTCGTCTGGATGCCGACCATGGAGAAAACAGGGAATTGCTGAGAGGGATGCAACTGATGCGTGGGTGGAATAACTCGAACGACCCTATTTTGAATTATTGGGGAAATGGTGGAGGAGCTACCGGTCTATATCGAGGCATTCGCGTATGTAATATCTTCTTCGAAAACATAGACAATGTCCCGGACCTGACACCCGCTGAGCGTAACGACTGGATAGCACAGGTAAAGATACTGAAAGCCTATTACCACTACTACCTGCTCAGGCTATACGGCCCGATTGTGATTGCCGACAAAAACCTGGAACCGTTCTCTACCATAGAGGAGGTACGGCAGGAAAGACAAACCATTGATTCCTGCTTCAATTACGTGTTGAATCTGATCGATGAAGTCTTATTCGATGAAAACGGAATCGCAAGAACAGAACTTGCCATGGAAAGAGAAAGTACTTATTACGGACAAATAGACCAAACCATTGCCCGGGCCATCAAGGCACAGGTACTCCTCACCAGGGCAAGCCCTCTGTTCAACGGAAACTCCGAATATTTCAGCAATTTCAGGAATAAAGCAGGTGAAACCTACTTTCCGATGCAATACGATCCTGAAAAATGGAAGCAGGCGTTGGACGCGATCAAGGAAGCCATCGATTTTGCGGAGGCCCGCGGTAAAAAACTCTATACTTTTGACGGTCAACCCAAGTTCTGGGATATAGACAATTTCCAGACATCCGAAATCATCCAGTACTGCTACAACAAACGTTTCAGTATTGTTTCTCCGTGGAACGACGAATTGATCTGGGGATATTCCGGATTGGATTATGAAGGACAGGGCGGATTTGCACATGCCACTAATATGCGTTCCGTTGCAGAACCTACGACTGCCGGATTTGCATGGCAATGGTTGGGCGCTGATTACCGGATGACCGAGCTTTTCTATACAAAGAATGGAGTGCCTATTGAAGACGACAAAACATTTGACTATGACAACCGTCGGCAGATAACGACTATTCCCAGCGACAACTACCATAAAGGGTATATGCAGGCGGGAGAAAAGACCATTAACCTGCATTTAAACCGGGAACCTCGCTTCTATGCATGGATGGTAGTGGACAGAAGCATCTGGCGGACCCATGATATAGCCAATGATGTAAAGATGCGTTACAATGAATTTCCTGGGGGAAGAGGGTCACAACATACAACCGACTTCTACTGGACAGGTATTGCGGTGAAAAAGCTAGTTCATCCCGAATCGGGCACCGGCCACTGGGCACGTGTGGTAAAATACCCCTATCCTATTATCCGATTGTCGGACCTCTACTTGATGTATGCCGAAGCATATAACGAGTATCACGGACCAGGAGCACCTGCATACGATTACCTGAACAAAGTGCGGGCCACAAGCGGGCTCAAACCGATAGAGCAAGTATGGAGTGATGCCAATATAGTAAGGACGCCAGACAAACACCTCACGAAAGAAGGGTTGCGCGACATCATCCAACGGGAGCGCATGATCGAATTATCCTTTGAAGGACATCGTTATTTTGATATTTTGCGCTGGAAACAGGCAGACAGGTATTTTTTATCACCTGTCAGGGGATGGAACACCACAGGGGTGGATCCGGAACAATTCTATGTGCTAACGACATTACAACCACGCAGATGGCAGACACCCCGCGACTACCTGATGCCCATACCCATTTCAGACTTAAATAGAAATCCGAATTTAACACAAAATCCGGGATGGTAATCTCTTAAATTATACATAATTATGAAACGAATATATTATTTCTATAGCATCATTATTTTATTTGCAGCGGTTTTTATCATGAACAGTTGCCAAGATACCGCGGTGGGAGACACTACTCCCCCGGGGCAGGTGACAAACGTGATTTTCACGCCGCAGTACGGTGGAGGTTACTTCACTTACACCATTCCATCCGATGAGGATTTTCTCTACACCCGGGCAGAATACATTATCGACACCGGTGCGAAAATATCCAAAACCAGTAGTGTTTATTCAGATACCTTATTTATCGACGGGTTTGGACAAAAAAAGGAATACGATGTGCAGATCTTTTCGGTTGACAGGAATAATAATCAATCGGCCCCTGTTGTCATGAAAGTAGTGCCTCTTGAACCTACCACACTGGCAGTATTGGAAACCGTTCAGGTACAGCCCGGATTTTCCTCATTGGTGGTTGACTGGGAAAACGACCAGAAAAAAAATATAACCATTTACGTGAATGTAAAAGTGAGGGAAACGGAAGCCACCAAAATCTATGCTTCCAATCTTGAGAAAGATCGTTTTATGATTGATAATCTGAAAGGAGAACCTCATTTAGTGAATGTATTTATCAAGGATACCTATGAAAATCAAACGCAGACTAAAGATTTTGGAGAGATTACCCCACTGGTCGATGGAGCTATCTCTAAAAAGCAATGGTCTTTTCTTAGGGATAATCTCCTTTACGGTAATAAGTGGGATTATAATAGTGATCCAGATCCCTTTCAACAAAAACCTCTTCCTGAATATCAAGGAACGTATCGCGACGATAGTTTGAAGAATGCAAGGGAAACCTATTATGAAGGGCGGATAGAAAAATTCTGGGATAATGAATATGATTACGAACCCAAATTGAATCTGAACTACTTCCATACTGGTCCGCAGTCTTATCCATTTTCATACTTTATTGATATGGGACGTGAAATCCAAGGGAGCCGCTTTAAAATATGGCAACGTAATGCCTGGGGTATGCTTTATGGCGGTGAAAATGTGGAAATCTGGGAGATATGGATCAGTGACGATAAAGATCCGACCGACGGAGTTTTTGAAGGTTGGGAATTGGTGGGAAGGTATCGAATAGCACAACCGGCCAACGTGATTGAGGCTCGTAACGAGGCCCGTGACGGACATGAATATTTATTTTATCCCGAGAATCCGCGTTTTACCAAACCCTTCCGTTATTTACGCTATAAAGCTATCAAACAGTATGGAGGAGGAAATTCGGGATGTACTTCCGAAATCACCATTTTCGGCACGGAAGCCGACGGATCCATTATCGAAGATCCTGAAACATTGACAGGGGTTTTAGAAGGATGGGAATAGATCAACGGTACATTCATTTTCAAATTAATCATACAGATGAAAAAAATAAAATCAATAATAACATTCAGTATTCTCATCGCTTTCGTGGGGAATTACGGATGCGACAGTATGGAGGATAATTTTAAGCAATATCTCAAAGAATATAACTATTCCGGCAAGATCGACAGTTTGCGCGTTTATCCCGGTTACGAGAGAGTAATATTGGCATGGGATAATCCAAAAGATCAAAAATCAAAATCGATCAGGGTTGTATATGGTAGCGACAGCACTGTTATATCGTTTGACACGTTGGTAGATTCCATCAGTATTGAAGGATTAACCGCGGGGACCGGTTACGAGTTCATTGTCTACACAATGGATGCTCACAACAACCTGTCTGTGCCGACCTATATTACTGCTTTTCCTATTTCACAAGCCTTTGTCGAAAGTTTAACACCGCCCATGGTGGTTGTCCAGACAATCGGTCCCGATCAATACATATCGATGATGGGGACCTCAAACGTGTTGATGAATTTCTCAGGTCATGTTGAATATAGTGTCACCGGGCCGGATGATTTCTCTTTATCAGACGAAATCTACTTACCTGGGTTGGCGGGGAAGACTCAAGTTGATATTCCTGTCGCCGACCTTATATCTTTACCGTTCCTACCTAGAGGGGATTATACATTTAATATCAAAGTCTCTGTATGGCCTCTTCAAGGCAATCTGGTCTCTGTTGACGAAGTATGGCTTTCCAACACTCAGACAATTACGGTAGAACCGGTAAAAATCAATCTGATGACAATTCCCGGAACCGTATCCGACCAGCATAACACCGGTGGCGGCGAAGGTATCCAGATGCTGGTCGATGGCAATCCAAACACCAAATACCTGTGCGGAACACAGCTCACATGGATGATGTGGAAGATGGACCGTGAATTTATTGCCAACACGTATGAACTCACATCGGCAAATGATGCGGACAGCCGAGATCCGAAAGACTGGGTACTGGAAGGGTCAAACGACGGAACCAACTGGACGGTACTCGATCAACAATCCGATATCAAGTTTACAACTCGTTTCCAGAAGAAGACATTCCCGTTATCCAATGTGACCCCCTACTCTCATTACAGGCTAAGGGTTACCGCAAATAACGGATCCAGTATATTCCAATTAGCAGAATGGACACTCTTCTACGATACCAATGAATGAAGGGGTAGAGTAAAACAGACTAAGAGTAGGAGAAAAAAAGTAGTTTTCTCCTACTTTTTTTTCAGGGTAGCTTTTTGACACCGGTATTCGAAAATCAATTCTTTCATCCGTCCCTGCTTTATTTCAATTCATCACCATTTTTTTCTATTTTTGTAGCTGGAAAGAACAAGGTTTTACTTTCGATGGGATATATCAGGAAATGAACACCTTGGGAACTTGAATAAAAAAAATTATGATGGATCACAAGACTAGGGTACGCTTTGCACCCAGCCCCACAGGGCCATTGCATATCGGCGGGGTACGCACGGCACTATACAATTATCTCTTTGCCAGACAACAAGGTGGGGATTTTATCCTGCGGATTGAAGATACTGACTCCACCCGGTTTGTGCCGGGTGCGGAAGAGTATATCCAGGAAACGTTCGACTGGCTGGGTCTTGCCTTTGACGAAAGCCCACTGAAAGGAGGATGCTACGGACCCTATAAACAGTCTCAACGAAAAGATATCTACAAACAATATGTCAATGCGCTGCTCGACAAAGGAGCAGCTTATATCGCGTTCGACACGCCGGAAGAGCTGGAAGCCCAAAGGGCGGCGATTGCCAATTTCCAGTATGACGCTTCCACCAGGGATAGGATGCGTAACTCGCTTACCCTTCCGGAAGAAGAAACAGAATCTTTGATAAAATCAGGCACACAATATGTTGTCCGCATCAAAATAGATCCTGATCAGGAGATTATCGTCGACGATATGATCCGCGGCAAGGTGGTGATCAACTCGTCCGTACTCGACGACAAGGTGATCTATAAATCGGCCGATGAACTGCCCACCTATCACTTAGCCAATGTGGTGGACGACCATCTGATGGAAATAACCCATGTGATCCGGGGTGAGGAGTGGCTTCCCTCGGCTCCTTTGCATGTATGGTTGTACCGCAGCCTGGGCTGGGAAGAAGGCATGCCGCGGTTCGCCCACCTCCCGCTCCTGCTCAAACCGGAAGGAAACGGCAAACTGAGCAAACGTGATGGCGACCGTCTCGGATTTCCCGTTTTTCCATTGCAATGGACAGACCCCAAGACAGGCGAACTATCGTCGGGATACCGCGAAAACGGCTATCTACCGGAAGCGGTCATTAATTTTCTCGCTTTTTTAGGATGGAACCCGGGCACGGAACAGGAGATATTCTCCCTCGACGGACTGGTACAGGCATTTTCTTTCGACAGATGCAGTAAGAGCGGAGCCAAATTCGACGTGGAAAAAGCCAAATGGTATAACCACCAATATATCCTCAAAATGTCCGACCATGAGCTGGCCGAACTGTTTATGCCCGCCTTACAGGAAAAAGGGATCCGCGCGCCCGCGGAAAAAGTGGAAAAAGCGGTCGGATTGGTGAAAGAGCGTGTACATTTTATCCCTGAGCTGTGGGATCAAACATCCTTTTTCTTTGTCGCCCCCACGGCTTACGATGAAAAAACGGTCAATAAACGCTGGAAAGAAGAGACTCCCGCGCAGATGAAGCAACTGGCAGCATTGCTTGAAGCAACGGACGACTTCTCCGCAAAAAACCAGGAGAGAATGGTAATGGAGTGGATCCAACAGAACCAATTACATACCGGAAACGTTATGAATGCATTCCGGTTGGCCATCGTAGGTGCCGGAAAGGGACCGCATATGTTCGACATTACCGAAGTGATCGGCAAAGAGGAAACACTCCACCGTTTGGAACAGGCAATACATGCTCTGCCGCAGAGATAAATTTAATTCTGTATAACAGCAATGGATATCGATTTTGTGATTACCTGGGTTGACATGGACGACCCAAAATGGAAAGCCGATTTCACCAAATATTCGGGTAAAATAGACAACTCGAAAAATGAGGTTTCGGAAGCCCGTTTCCGTGACTATGGCTTCCTGAAATATTGGTTCAGGGGGGTAGAGAAATTCGCGCCATGGGTGAGGAAAATACATTTCGTCACTTGTGGCCAGAAACCCGAATGGCTCAATGCCGATCACCCCCAATTGGCACTGGTAAATCACAGTGATTACATCCCCGAAAAATACTTACCCGTATTCAACTCCTCGCTCATAGAGATATATCTTCATAAAATCCCACATCTGGCCGATCGTTTTGTCTACTTCAATGATGATTTTTTCATCATCGACCATATCGGCCAGGATCGTTTTTACACCAATGGGTTGCCCAATGATATTGCCGCATTCCGCTACAATTCAGGAATGGGATTATGGTCGAAATGCCTGAAGAACAATATCAGGATTATCAATGAAAGGTTTGACAAACATGAAGTGCTGCAACGCGATCAGGATAAATGGTTTCATCCCTCTTACGGTAAAAAAGCCAATCTGACGCGATTACTGAGGCCTTATGGAAAGTTTGTGACACTTATCACGCCGCATAATGCCCAACCCTACCTCAAGTCGACTTTTGAAGAGGTTTGGGAGTACGCCGGAGACAAATTGACCGCGGTATCGACTAACCGCTTTCGCAGTCCCGAGGATTACACCCAGGAGTTGTTCCGTACCTGGCAGATCTGCCGTTCAAACTTTGAACCTTACAACACCTACAAGAATACAAAGATGTTCCCGCTCGTACTCCGGTCGAAGAAGGCGATAAAAGCCATCTACGATCAAAGTTACAAGTTGATCTGCCTCAACGACAACGCCCATATCTGGAACTATACGCAGGTGATGCAGGAGATTGAAAAAGCTTTTGAATCTGTTTTACCGGAAAAGTCTCAGTTCGAATTATAACCATATCACACCCTATGCTATGGAGAAAGAGCTATTAATTTCTGTTATTATCCCGACACTGAATTAGTTATGATAAAAGGAAAAAATACAGTTTTGTTAATGACAGGTGCAATTGATGTTCAACACAGCCAAGTCCCTTTTACCCAGATTACCGATACACAAACACGTCTCGAACAGTACCTCCGTTCGATTGAATATGCCATCAGGAAATACCGTAGCATTCGATGGCGGTTTCAAACTTTTCCATGACGCGTTTCCATTGATAATTTCTTTCAACGTACGATTTACCGTTTTGCGCGATAAGATGTCTGTCGCTGCCGGATAGAGTGAGTATTCTGTTTATCTGTTGGCGGAAATCTTCCCCCTCATAATAAACGAATCCCGCTTGGCTCTGCTCGATATGGGATCTCTGCACCTCACAATGGCCGTTGACCAGAACCGGTTTTCCCGCCGACATTGCTTCCAGCGTTACCATCGACAGGCTTTCGTTGCGGGAAGGGACGATCACCGCCTGACAGTGCTGCAGATAGGTCAGTTTCTGGACCTCGTCTATAAATCCGGTAAAAATAATATTATTGCATTCAACCGGATTGTTCATATGATTCTTGCCGATCATTACGAGCTTTATACCGTTATATTGCGACTTGTTCATCCGGAAGAAATAATCCATCAGTTCCAAGCACCCTTTACCGATATCTATGCGTCCGATATAAACAAAATAAGGGAAAGCGATTGGTGGCGGCGTATTTTCCTTCCCTTCCGGACTGTCGAAACCGACGCCTGTAATGTCGGATCTGATAGTTCGTGTATCAGGATGGACGGATTCTACCAGTCGTTTTTCAAACTCCGTGCTATACATGATAAAGCCCGGCAGGGAGAACATTTTTCTGAAACCTGACAGGTAAAGCTTCGGCTCATCATATGCCAATGGAATGAGGATACTTTTACCGGATACTTTGTGCAATCCAAAATAATTTGGATAGTACAGACAATTAAAAAAAATAAACGCCTTATACCTGTCATTCTCCCGTTCTATATACGAAATCATCCCCTTGCATACAGGATTTTCATTCTCTATCCAGCGTTCAAATATCCGGTCGTGATCTTTCCTTCTTCTGTATCGGATGCGCCTGTACGAAAGGGTAATGATATTGCTTAACGTATATCCTGTATTGTAATACTTGTAATTTCCGCGGATATAACGGCCTACCCATCGAGCTGTTTTCGGCTCTCCTCTCTCATATGTAAACCGCAATACACGTATGCCGTCTATTATTTCCTCACCTGCCAGATAATGGTCTTCCCCGGTAGGATAACCTACAGAACAGGAGGTGAGGACAACCACTTCATACCTTTCTATCAAACGTTCAGCTAGCAACCGGGCATATAACTGCTCCCCTCCGTTCATCTCCTCACCGTATCGCTGTACAACTATTGCTATTTTATCCATTCGTTTCAGTTGTTATTCGGTCGAATTCTCTTTTTCCGCAATTTATGTTTTATAATCCTGAAATTATACCTGAAACGCACTACGATTCCGAAGTTCTCCATGACAAGCTTTCTTTTGTCCCGAAGAAATACTTCATCCTCACCATATGACGATACTCCCGTACTATTAAAGTAGGCTATAATATACTCCCGATATTCAAACTCATAAGATTTGTCACGATGTAATTGCATATTAAGTGCATAATCTGCCGATACTTTATATTCCGTGTTGTATCTGTATTTTTTGAAAACACTCGCAGGATAAATAATTGCCTGATGAAAAATACCTCCTTTAGCCTGTTCGTAACCCGAAACAAAACCTCTTGATTTAATTCCTTCCCTTAAAACATTAGCGTAATAAACCTTATGCTGATCTTTTAGCTCATTTTCCACAAAGGTAGAGAAGTCGGACAAAAGCCTGTCGTCAGCGCCAATGAAATAGACCCACTGCCCACGGATGTATTCCAGCGCCTTGTTCATGGCGTCATATATTCCCTTGTCCGGTTCGCTTTTCCAAAATGCTATCCTGTCTTCATACCTCTTTAGTATCTCCTGGGTTCCATCGGTACTGTTTCCGTCAATTATGATCAGTTCGACGTGGTTTGCACACCGTTGTTCGATAATACTGTCAATACAGCCGGATATGCAGGAAGCGACATTGTATGTAACGCAAATAATACTGACAAATGGTTGTTTTTTCATACGGATTTGAACGAGTGGGATATGAGTCCTGTTTAGGCGCAATTATGTAAGGATTATTCAGCAGCACTCACAAAATCAATTGCGGCATCAAATTTTTTCATGATATTCCCCCATTGAAAATTTTTTTCCACATAAGACTTTCCTTTTTGCGCAATATCCTGCTTATCCCGGGCAGACAAATTCAATATTTTATTTATCTGCGCAATAAAATCTTCTTTATTATAGTACACAAAACCCGCTTCACTTCGGTCAATATGGGATTTTAACACATCACAATGACCGTTAGCTAAAACCGGTTTTCCGGCCGACATTGCTTCCAGTGTAACCATCGAGAGGCTTTCATATCGGGAAGGAATAAGCAGTGCTTCACAATGCTGTAAATAAGATAGCTTTTCTCCTTCATCTATAAATCCGGTAAATATAATATTATCATTCTTCACCTCGGTTTTCAGATGATTTTTACCAATCATTACAAGTTTTACTCCCGGTTTATTCACTTTGGTAAAGTAATCCAATAATTCTTTGCATCCTTTATGTATATCTATGCGTCCGATATACACAAAATACTGAGACTTTATCTCACGTTCTTTGTCTTCATCAAAGAGTGGCGGTTCAAAACCGATACCCGCAATATCCGACTTGATTCTCTGCGTGTCAGGATAAGTTGACTCTACCAAAAGTTTTTCACTTTTGGTATTGTACATAATAAACCTTGGCAAAGAAAACATTTTACGAAAACCTGAAAAATAAAATGAAGGCTCAGCATGGGCTGTAGGAATAAGAATACTTTTTTCTGTCACTTTCTGTAAGCCGAAATAAGTAGGATAATAGAGATAGGAGAAAAAAATAAATGCTTTATATTTCGCCTTCTCCTGCTCTATATAGGACATCATTTTTCTGCTGACCGGACCATGTCCCTCAATCCAAGAATCAAAGACACCCTCGTGATTTTTTCTTTTTTTATATCTGAAACGCCTCAGAAAAAGAATAAAAAGATTGCTCAGTGTATATTTCTCATTATAATATTTCAGGTTTCCCCGAAGATAACGAAATAATCGATGAGTTCCTTTCAGGTTTTCGTTTTCATTTATAAAACGTAATACCCGTCCCCCATTTATTATCTCTTCACCTGGGGGATAATGGTTATCCCATTTATGATAATCCAGCGAACAGGAGGTGAGAACCTCCACTTCATAACGCTCTTTTAAACGTTCAGCCAACAATCGGGCATGTAATTCCGCACCTCCATTAACCTCTTTTCCATATCGTTGTACAACTATTGCTATCTTATCCATATTTTCCTCGTCCTTTTCTAATTATTTCCACCATGGCTTACTATATCTCAAAGGATGATTTCTCCGGAAAGAGACACTTCAGAAAGGGTTCCACTCTTGTCCTGTCTGCGTCAGTAGCATGGTGACTGTCATTGAGACAAAAAAGAGCTGGTCGGTACCTGTTAATAAAATACATATAATCCGGTTTATGTACTCGTATTCTGCACGATTCGCTTCTGCCTACGTAACGTAGTTTACCCCGCCCTACAGCCAAGGCATAGTAAAGGTAAATGATCCGCTGAATGTCATCCTCACTTCTGATATGATGGGTTATGGTGGAATATATCTCATCCCGGAATAGATCTTCACAGACAAGTTGATAATCTGATTTAAGATAGGAATCGATATTATGATGAGGGGTTCCGGAATAGTATTTCCCAAATTTCTCCTCTATGAGTGAGGCTGCCCGATCGATGGTTTTCCGGTAGATATTGGTATGTATTTTGAATGTCTTTTTAAATTTGTTTATCCATTTACCCCAAAAAGCACGTTGTAATCTCGCCACAGGTAATCCCTCTTTTGTGAAAAAGAAACCTGGGGCAACTTCAGCGTTAAAAAACATATCGTCATTTGCATATAAAAAGTGTTCAGATAACTCCGGAATCTTATACAGAAAATGTTCGATTATCACCGAATTATAACAAGGTAATGCCTGGGGAGGAACAAGTTCCCGTATATCTACAATTCTAATTTTTTTGTCCTGCCAATTCAGCCAATCTGGTTTTTGGCCATCCGTGACAATAAAAATCCGACGAATCCATGGAGCATATTTTTCTGCCGAACGTAACGAATATTTCAACTCATCGTTGTTTGCGCTTCGCGCTTTAGTCGTAGCTTCAGAATTCAGGTCAACATTTCTTCCTAAAAACAGATTTTTCCTGGCGACCCATTCCGCGTCGCTTCCATCAACCCACAGATAAACCAAGTCTATATCAAATCGTTCTGTAAATTTCCTCATAATCGTGAAAATGTTGATCTCCGGAAAACTTTTCAGCATACGATTTTTCAACTTCTGCCAGTCCGGGGGTTTTATAAAAATCGTTCAAACCTCTATCTATAACCTGTTTCATAGGCTCTGGCTCAAAATTATCCCAAAAATAGGCATAAATGGAACCTATTTCCTTTAAACTGGTCTGCTGAGATGAGAAAACAGGTTTTCCAAACTGCATGGCCTCAATGACGGGTATCCCAAATCCCTCCAATAGGGAGGGAAAAAGAAACGCCTCACAATTCCGATACATCCATATCTTTTCCTCATACGATATAGCCTCATGTAATGTTACATTGGAAATATTCTCCTCTCTTATGCGTCTTTTTATATTCAAGGCGTAGGTGTTATGTTTTTTATCAGCCCCACTACCTATGATATAAAGGTGTTTTTCTGGAATCAGTTTCATCAGATCAAGCAAGACATGAAAATTTTTTTTTCGCTTGATAATTCCCAATGTAAAAAAGAACGGTTGAATTACGTCGAAGGCAGGTCTTGACGCCATCCTTTCATCCAACAATTGCACTTTATTATAGATTACTTTGCATTCTTTATCATGCAGCTGAAGTTCCCGCTCCACCTCTCTCTTCGTAAACTCGGAAATACAGACAATCTCATCCGCCCGATCTATTTTTTTTTGAAGTCTTCGGTGTCTCCTGATCTTGGAATTACCGGTTCTCTCATAGAGATAATTCAAATCGTGTATAGTCAGAATCAGTTTAGTGCTGGAATGGAATGGCCCAAAACGACTCAACTGATGAATGGAATGCCAGATATCAAATTTTGGGAAAGTATAAGGGCAATATTTTCTGAACCAGTTTGTGGAAGAAATATATTTCATTTTATTGCCGAAAGCACCTATATATCGCTTAGGAACCAGCAAGGTAAGCTCATACAAGGATGTATGGGCATGATAGTTATCCTTAAAATAATAACCATAGCTTAATGCAATTTGCCCTAGCCCAGAATAAAGGTTTTTAAGTGAAGAAAGATCAACCAAGAGTCTTTTTTTCATTTCTTATAATAATAAAACGATAATACAAGCGATTGTATACGGGTCATTATGCTTACCATAATTTCCACTTTAAGTTACAAAAATAGTTTATTTAATTCAATTACAGATATCGGAAGTTTCATTTCGTGGTTGAACAAGTCAAACAACACGGTCCTTCTTATACACGGTAAAAGGAATATCTTATTTTTCGAAAGCTGACTTGAGTGGAAGCAGCTTTTCCAA
This sequence comes from Proteiniphilum sp. X52, assembly GCF_003712195.1. GTDB lineage: Bacteria > Bacteroidota > Bacteroidia > Bacteroidales > Dysgonomonadaceae > Proteiniphilum. The sequence goes on from NZ_RDSD01000015.1 coordinate 17,309, forward strand.
AAAAGGTTTTATTTTTCACGATCTACATCTCTAACCCGTTGGTTATCATTTAAACAAAAAAAGATCCAGCTGATATATATTTAAAAGATTTCTGAAATCGCTCTTGTGAAAAAGTAGCCGATCAGACTCTATTCTCCCTACATTTTTTATATGTCGTTTGTCTACAGCCAATGATGATATAAAAAAGCACGAACAGTGCATGTCGCCATAAATACGCTTACGGCTTGAGCCTAATGCTAGGGTAAATAAAGTAATCGAATCCATCTGACAAAGATTTTTCAATTTACCCATACACATAGAGCCTGAAAATTCAAATTAAACATGAGTTCGAGGTAAGAAAAGTAATGGTGAATGTTGGCGGAGGGTTTCCCCACTGTGGTGCCTGCCGTAGTGCTGGGCTATCATGCGAAGAAAGGTGGGTATCAAGGCGACTCACCAAGGATAGTACAAAAAATTGTATTTAAAATGAAGAATCTGAAGAATTTTTCTGTTTTCAGATTTTCCATTTACAGTATTATTTATTTATCTTTGAGGATGTAATGAGTAAATAACTACTTTTACGAAATTGGAAATACCCATTAAAAGCATATAAAAAATTGGGTTTAAGCAAATTTACAAATTCTCACAGGAATATCAATTTACATGAAATTGCGATATATTTTGTATAACCCTATACTCTATAGAGTTTTATTTTTATAAGAAGATCATGTTAAAAGAATCACTACACAACATCTTAATCCGCGACATGTGTCAAACCGGGCAGTTATCCACCCGGGCGGCCAATTGTTGTTCAATGGCAGGTTTAATCACTCTTTACGATGTAGTTTCTTATTTCGAAATGGGTCGCTCTTTTTTGCTGCTAAAAAATTCCGGCCGCAAGACATCGGGTGAGTTGGAAATGTTATGCAAAGAAACGCTTTCGCGGCTCGAGGAACCAAAAGAAGAAACCCCGGAAATTGACAGAGAAACAGAAGTGAAGGATTTGCTCGAGAATGATTTTTACCGCTCCATCAATGAAAGACTTATTTCACCCACTGAATTGTTAGATTATTTGTCTCCTTTACAAAAAAAAATATTGGAAAAGGAATATGATAAACTTGTCTCATCTTGTTCTGACCGCACCGCCAGATGGTTAAGAATGGTCGATTTTAACGATTTTGTAAATAATTATCTCATCGAAGAAAACAACGCCCTCATGAAAATCAGGAATTTAGGGAAGAAAGCGTTCCCGGAGCTGGTGGGTTTTAAAGAGACGTTCAAAAAAGTATTATTCCGCATCACACATTCACCGGAGGAAGATTTTCCGAGGGAGAAGCTGATATTGGAAAAAGGCAAATGGTTTGAGGAAGATTTTGTATATGATTACTATGTGCGACAGGGACACGTCCCCATGTTTTGGATACTTGAAAAGGAGCTCAGGTCGGACCACAGCAGGAAAATGGATATTCTCCTCAATACATATCCGATATTTGAAGGATATCGATTCCTGACGTATAAGGAATTACGAGAAAAATACAACCTGTCTGCCCAACGGATCTATCAAATCAAGAATAAAACATTCAAGCATTTCTTTTCAGCAGAAAATCCCCTTTTGACAAACAGGAAGGAGGAATGGGCCTTTTATAAAAACTTAATCGGTGATGAAGAGGTCTTATGGCAAGACGATGATCGCATCTCCACCCTCATAGAACAAGAGAATATTCACTTTACCCGAGGGTTTGTCTTACAGGTGCTTTCCCTACTTACCGATACCACCCATATGCTACTGGGCGGCTTAGACTCCCCGCCGGGAAAGAATATAATGAGAAAAAACAGTGTGTTGATTCCAATTGACCCGGCTTTCGCTTTCAATTTTAATAGATTCATCTCGGATGTCAGATATTTAATTTCCATCAATCAGGCAAGAATTCTCTCAGACTTCGAATCTTATATATTGCGCTCCCCGGGATGGCTAAAATATAAGGAGGAAATACTGGAAGGTGTGATAAAGGTCGCGTCCGAAATCCTTGAGCATGAGTTCGGCCTTGCGACCGTCTCGGGAAAAGTCATCACCCCACCCCCTCCTGTTCTTCCCAAACATCCTTCCGATGTGATATATGAAATATTGAAACAGCAAGGGACACCCATGCACATAGATGATCTATTCACAGAATTCAAAAAGATACTCCCGGGACATAAGTATACCTCCTCCAAACAACTTCGGCCTCTTTTATACCAACATGATCTAATAACCCACAAAGGCCGAAAAAGCATGTATATGCTAAAAGAATGGAAACATATCAAGTCGGGCACCATCAGGGAAACTATCATTGAATTTTTAAACGGGCATGATCGTCCGCGTGCGGTCAGGGAAATAACAAATCACGTTTTGCAATATTTTCCCGAGACAAATATCAACAGCATCCGCACCTCGATGATCAAAGACTCAAAGAAACGTTTCAAGCAATATAAGAACGGGTGTTTCGGTTTAAGCGATAAGACCTATCCGGACAAGACGGGCGACCCGGCGACGCTTGGTATTTCCAACAACCCATTTGACGAGAGGCTGTCTGACTTGGAAAAATTCATCTCACAGCACTGGCATTTCCCTTTTTCCGTTTCAACCGACCAGAATGAGATGTCGTTGTATCGGTGGTGGAGGTTACAATGCGTTCATTTTGACAAACTGACACAAGGGCAAAAAACTGAGGTAGAGAGGATAAAAAATCAATACGCGGGTCTTGACACGGAAAAAAAGGTCTATGAGTGGAACAACCGGTACAATATCCTCATTGGCTTTCTTCTTACTAATCAACGCATGCCGTCCCCGGATAGCCGGGGGCTGGAAAAATTACTGCACGAATGGTACCTCAGGGCAACAAGCGATTTCAACAGGAAGAACGGTTTAAGCGATGAACAAAGAAGAAAATACATGGACATTGAAAAGATGGCGAAAATAGAATATTCGTCCCCCTCTTCATAAATTGTGTCATTTATCCCGGGAAGCATCTATTTTTTCTTTGATATCCTCCAGAATTATTATGGAACGTTCGTCGAGCATCTCCGCCATGGGATATCTCCGGACAGGAACCTTCTCCGGCAAATTCATATTCACCAGCCATTTCAGCACCAGGGTGCACTTTCTGTCGTCACACCCCACCACCACACAGGGAATGGAGTCGCTGTCCGATAAAGCATTTTTGGCCCGACGGACCGCTTTGCGATGGGAGGGATACATTTCCTTGTTGATGAGAAGCATGCCTTTATACTTGTCCAGGACAAGGAACTCCTGTTTCTGAGTCTCCTCATTCCTGGCCACCTTCACCCATGTGGTTTGCCCGACCATTTTTTGCGGAATTCCCAGGGCCCAGTCCACATCAGTCTCATTTTGGGAGAGCTCTATGTGCCCGTCCTCACTCTCTCCCAGATAGATCACCTGCACGGTAGTGCCGCCCTCCATATCGTCTAAAGAGACCGAACCCTCCAGTTTGGTTTTGTGCAGCAAACCCACGATAGATCCGTGTCTCCAATTGAAATGGTAACCGATATCTATGAACAGCCCATATTCCCTTTTATGGATGATCAAGCCCTTGTAAAGCCCCCCTATGGCCAGTTCCGCCTGTTTGAATTGTGGCACGTCGCCGTCAAGGATAATGGAAAACCGCTCCCTGACGATGCGGTGGATCTTACAATAGAACTTTTTCCCGATCAGGCTGGGGGCAACATGGAGCCACGCACTCCTGTCAAAATACCTCCATGGCATATGATTGAAAGAAATATACGCATATAATCCTTTTACCTTGGCTAAAAATCCATATATCTTCACATCCACAACCTTGAACGGAAGGGTATCCGAATGTTGCCTGTGCATTTCAAGTTCATGGAGACGCTCCGATTTCCAATCTTTCTTATTGCTCTTACCGGGAATCTTTAATTTGTTTTTTATTTCATTGGTGATCGTCCGAAGCATTATTCATCGCCATTTCAGGAATATTTTCCCCGTATCTTCGACTTATTGTAACAAAGCTATGCAAAAAAAATCAGACATCCAAATCCATATAGGTTGTCGCCCTTTTCGGATTTCACTTGAACTATCCCGCTGCGAAAAATGGCAGAATAAAGCCCACCACAACCAAATTTACTTTAACTTTGCCGTGACGGATAAATGGCTATGTTTTTTTCACAACATAGATGCCATCTAAAAATAAGAACAATCCATTGATATCGGATGTTTTATGAAAATAGAAACACCATAGATACAAAGACTATGCAAACGAAAAAAAAGAGAATAAGAATCAAGACAAAAGTATTCGTCCCGTTGGTCTTTATTATCGCCGTACTTTTTACCACCTATTTTTTCCCGCGTCAGGGAAGCTTCAAGTATAACTTCAACGAGGGCAGGCCGTGGCAATACGGGCTGCTCACCGCGCCGTTCGATTTCCCCGTGTATAAACCTGCCGCGCAACTGAAGGCGGAGCAGGACAGTATCCTGGAATTTTATGAGCCTTATTTCCTGATTGACGAGGAGATCCGGAAGAACGCTCTCGCCGAATTCGACGCGGATGCCAACCTGAAAGCCAGGGTCGCCGAATTGGCTCCCGAATATAAACTTTATATTCGAAATAAATTAAATGAGGTGTATGATAACGGCATTATGCGTTCGGAAGATTATGACCGGATATACAAATCACACACGCAGGCATTGCGGATAAAAAAAGGCAATGTGGCCGAGTCCAGAAAAGTGGAAAAATTCTTTACTATCCGTTCCGCTTATGAGAAAGTGCTCAATGATACCCCATCAAGCATCGACGCGGGTATCCTCAAAACCGCCAATATCAATGAATATATCCGGGAAAACGTGTTGTATGACGCGGCCACATCGGAAAAGGCCCAAAACGAATTCATCCAGCAGGTCGACATAAGCCATGGCTTGGTCCAAAGGGGGCAACGTATCATTGACCAGGGCGAGATCGTCGACTCACAGACATACAACATACTCTCCTCCCTGAAACGGGTAACGGAGGAGCGAAACGGGGGCACCACCCGGAACAACTGGGTGTTGCTGGGCCAGTTCCTCCTCATCCTGTTCATGTTCGCCTCGTTTTACACCTATCTCCTCTATTTCCGCCCGGCAGAATACCGGAACCGGAAACACGTGCTTTTCATGGTGCTGCAGATCGTCTTCTTCATACTGCTTACGGCCATTACGGTAAGGCTTGAACTTTTCAGCATCTACATCATCCCTTACGCCATCGTCACCATTCTTATCCGCACCTTCATTGACTCACGCACGGCATTATTCGCCAGCCTCACCACCATCCTTGTGAGTTCGCTTATGGTGCCGTTCCCTTTCGAATTCATCATCATCCAGATCTCGGTAGCCATGGTGTCCATCTTCATGCTGAAAGAGTTGACGGAACGTTCGCAACTGATCAAAAGCTCGTTCTTTATCCTGCTCACCTATATCTTGGTTTATATCGGATTGGAATTGTATCAGGAAGGAAATGTGAAAGAGATCCACTGGGTGGTACTGGTCTATTTCCTTATCAACTTCATCTTCATCATGTTCTCCTACTCGCTGGTTTACGTGGTGGAGAAGTCGTTCGGTTTTATTTCGGGCGTCTCATTGGTGGAACTCTCCAACATCAACAAACCCTTACTGAAAGAACTCTCGGAAAAGGCGCCGGGCACCTTCCAGCACTCACTCCAGGTGTCCAACCTGGCAATGGCCGCAGCCGCGAAACTGGGGGCGAACGCGTCGCTGATGAGAACCGGAGCGCTATACCACGACATAGGGAAGATGACGAACCCTGCTTTTTTCACCGAGAACCAGACCCCCGGGATGAACCCGCACGCGGGGCTCCCTCCCGAAGAGAGCGCCCGCATTATCATCAACCACGTGAAAGACGGGGTGAAGATCGCCCAGAAACACAACCTCCCCCGGCAAATAGTGGAATTCATCGAGACGCACCACGGCACAAGCGTGCCAAGGTATTTTTATATCTCCTGGAAAAATGCCAACCCCGGCAAAGAGGCCAACGAGGCGGATTTCCGTTATCCGGGACCCAACCCTTTCTCGAAAGAGACTGCCATTATGATGATGGCCGACGCGGTGGAGGCCTCATCGCGCAGCCTGCCTGAATATACGGAGGAGTCACTCCGGAACCTGGTCGACAAAATTATAGACGGACAACTGGCTGAGGGTCATTTCAAATCGGCTCCCATCACTTTCAAAGACATACAGACGGCGAAAGATGTTTTCGTGGAAAAACTGGTCACGATATACCATTCACGAATTGCCTATCCCGAACTGAAACGGCCGGAAAACTAATCAGAGTTACTCCCATTCGATGGTGGCGGGGGGCTTCGATGAAATATCGTACACAACGCGGTTGACCCCTTTCACCTTGTTGATGATTTCATTCGACACTTTCGCCAGAAATTCGTAAGGCAGATGTGCCCAATCGGCCGTCATGGCATCTGTCGATGTCACGGCCCGCAATGCGACCGTGTTTTCATAGGTGCGCTCATCCCCCATCACACCGACCGACCGCACCGGCAACAAAATAGCTCCCGCCTGCCACACCTTATCATACAATCCGGCCGAGCGGAGATTTGATATGAATATATCGTCGGCGTCCTGCGCCATACGCACCTTTTCAGGGGTAATGTCTCCCAGGATACGAATGCCCAACCCCGGCCCGGGAAACGGATGGCGATGGATCAGGTGAGGTTGCATGCCCAGCTCCAACCCTATCTTGCGCACTTCATCCTTGAACAAAAGCTTCAATGGCTCACACAATTTCAGGTGCATCTTCTCCGGTAATCCCCCCACGTTATGGTGGCTTTTAATGGTAACACCGGTAATGGAGAGCGACTCGATGATGTCGGGATAGATGGTACCCTGTGCCAGCCATTTGATATCTTCCAGTTTATGGGCTTCCCTATCAAACACATCGATAAATCCTTTCCCTATGATCTTGCGTTTACGCTCCGGGTCAGTCACGCCCTCCAGTTCTTTGTAGAAATAGGCTTTCGCATCTACTCCGATTACGTTCAGTCCCAGATGTTCGTAATTCTCCAACACGGTCTCGAACTCATTCTTACGCAACAGGCCGTGATCCACAAAAATACAAGTAAGATTCCTGCCAATGGCTTTGTTGAGCAACACTGCCGTGACCGACGAATCCACACCTCCCGAAAGGGCAAGGATCACTTTGTCGTCACCCAACCGCGCTTTTAATTCCTGCACGGTGGTCTCAATGAAGGAGGCGGGTGTCCAGTCCTTCTTCACGCCGCAAACAGCGAGAAAATTATCCAAGATCTCCGTCCCGCGTTCCGTGTGAAACACCTCGGGATGAAACTGCACTCCCCAGGTTTTCTCATTATCCACCTTGTATGCGGCCAAAGCGACGTCATCGGTCGAGGCAATCACCCGGAAACCCTCCGGCATGTGAACAATCGTATCGCCGTGTGACATCCACACCTGATTCTCCCGATTCATGGATCCCAGCAAAGGATCATTTTCATCAGTGACGCGCAAACGGGCACGCCCATACTCCCGGCTATCGCTCTTCTCCACAACGCCTCCCGCCGATTGCGCCATTAACTGCGCACCGTAGCAAATACCCAATACGGGGTATCGGCCGCGAATCCCATTCAAATCGGTCTTGAAAGCTTCGGTGTCGTTCACCGAGAAAGGACTTCCGGAAAGGATCACTCCCTTTACCGATTCATCTCCGAAAGGGAATTTATTGTAAGGTACTATCTCGCAGTAGGTGTTCAATTCTCTCACGCGGCGACCTATCAGCTGCGTGGTTTGCGAACCGAAATCGAGAATGATAATTTTTTCGTGCATATCGTATTACCGTGGGTTGGGACGCCTACAAACGGCGTCGATTCAAAAAAAGAAGTTTTAAGAACGCAAAGATACGAAAAGACCCCGGAAAAATGGCAAAACTCGAATGAATTGAATGGTTGTTCGTGAGTGAGAGCAAAGAATTATAAATTATCTCGCTGAATATGGAGCAAAAATGAAACAAATTATTATCTTTGAAGATTAGTTTGTAACGCTGTATGAAACGAAACAACTTTTTTTCTGTCTGTATATTGATGTTTTTTTGCTTTTGCGCAAAAGCGCAAACCCTTGACGATGCCAAGAGCTGGTATCTGGAAGGCCGTTATGCCGAAGCGTTACCCGTTTTTCAGACAGAATATCTCAATAATCCCAACAATGCCTCCATCAATCAATGGCTGGGTGCAAGCCTCTATGAAACCGGAAGAATACTCGAAGCACAAAAGTACCTCGAATTTGCCTCGGGACGGAAAATTACCGATGCCTACATTTACCTGGGAGAACTTTACGCGAAGTTGTATCGTTTTGAAGATGCCGCGAAAGAGTTCGACAAATACCAACGGGCCAAACGCAGAGACAGCGAGGCGTTGGAAATACTGGATCGGAAACGGGCAAATGCGGAAAGGCTGCAAAGAGCGGTCAACCGCACGGAAGACCTGCAGATCATCGACAGTCTGGTGATTGTGAAGTCGGATTTTCTGTCGGCTTACAACCTGAGCGCCTCATCAGGTTCAATAATGCCTGTACAGGCATTCTTTTCCGGCCGGTCGATGACGGATGAAACACTCTTTATGAATGAGCGACGCGACAAGATATACTATTCGGAAGGTGATGCGGCAACCGGCACCGATCTCTATACGATGGACAAATTGCTCGACACCTTCGGAAATGAGAAGAGATTGCCGGGAACCATCAACAAAGAGGGCAGCCAGGCATTTCCATTCGTTTTGAGTGACGGGATGACGCTCTATTTTGCCTCTACGGATGAATCTTCCTTCGGCGGATATGACCTGTTCGTCACCCGCTACAATCTCGCCTCGGACTCCTACCTCAATCCCAACCAGTTGAATATGCCCTTCAATTCGCCTTTTAACGATTACATGCTCGCGATTGATGAAGAGAAAGGCATCGGGTGGTTTGCGTCCGACCGGTTTCAACCGGCCGACTCGGTATGTATCTATACCTTTATCCCGAACCCGCAGGTGCGACTGGTCGAAAGTGAGGATGCCGCTTATCTGGCACGGAGAGCGCGGATCTCTTCCATTGCCGACACATGGAAGGAAGGCGCGGACTATGGACCGCTTCGCTCACTGGCACAGCAAAAGAGAGTCTCAAGGGAAGAAACGGCAGGCGATTTCACATTTGTGATCAATGACCGGACCACTTACCATACCCTGTCGGATTTCAGGAATGACCATGCCAGGTCGCTCTTTTCCCGGGCCTTGGCTGATGAAAAACGGTTACAGGCACTCAATGAGGAACTCTCACAGAAAAGAGACCAGTATGCCGGTGGAGCAACAAACGGCCCTCTCGCAGCATCGATCCTCAGCCTGGAAAAAGAAAGTGAATCCATTTTCCGGGAAATTGAAAGACTCAAAATGCAAGCAAGAAATGAAGAAATACGCACTCAGTTTAATCAAAAGTAAACGTATATGACATTCGATCTGATCATCATCCTCGCCGTGATCCTGCTGGGAATAGTGTTCATGCTCATTGAGATCTTCCTCCTCCCCGGGATCAGTATCGCAGGTATTGCCGGCGCTATTTTCCTGATAGGAGGGATAATATATGCCTATATCTTTCAGGGTAGCGCCATAGGGAATATCACACTCGCGGGAACAGCCGTGCTGCTTGGCGGAAGTTTTTTCTGGCTGCTCAAATCAAAGTCATTACGAAGGATCTCCTTAGACACAAACATCGAAGGGAAAGTGGATACCTCCTATTTGCAGAAAATTGGCGTGGGCGACAGTGGCGTGACGCTTTCCCGGTTGAATCCCATCGGGCAGGTATTGATCAACGATGTGGAAGTGGAAGGTAAATCATTCGACGGGGAGTTTCTTGACGAAGACATTGAAATAGAAGTGATAAAGGTGGAAACCTACAATGTGCTGGTAAAGAAAAAAGAGGCTGTTTTACCCTGAGAGTAGACAAAAATAATTTAATATAAAACATCAAAACAAATTTATTATGACAGTTTTATCATTCCCACTGATTATTACGATTGCCGTAATCATCATCTTTTTATTGATATTCTTTCATTACGTTCCCTTTTTCCTGTGGATAAATGCATTATCGGCAGGAGTGCGCATCTCGCTCGTGCAACTCTTCCTGATGCGCCTGCGCCGCGTACCGCCCCACACCATCGTTTACGCGATGATTGAGGGGCACAAGGCCGGACTCAAGATGATTACCCGCGACAACTTGGAAGCGCACTATCTTGCCGGGGGACACGTGGAGAAGGTAGTGCATGCATTGGTATCGGCATCCAAAGCAAACATCGACCTTACTTTTCAGATGGCCACAGCCATTGACCTGGCCGGACGCGATGTGCTGGAAGCCGTCAGGATGTCTGTGAACCCAAAAGTGATCGATACGCCTCCCGTCTCCGCCGTGGCCATGGACGGTATCCAGTTGATCGCCAAAGCCCGGGTGACGGTACGTGCCAATATTAAACGGTTAGTGGGTGGTGCCGGTGAAGAAACTATCCTTGCCCGTGTGGGGGAAGGGATCGTCTCCTCCATCGGCTCGGCAGTCTCGCACAAATCGGTGCTCGAAAACCCTGATTCAATCTCCAAGCTGGTATTGAAAAAGGGATTGGATGCGGGAACAGCATTTGAAATTCTCTCTATCGATATCGCCGACATCGATATAGGTAAAAATATCGGCGCTGTGTTGCAGATGGATCAGGCACAGGCCGACAAGAATATCGCGCAGGCACGCGCCGAGGAGCGGCGGGCCATGGCTATCGCCTTGGAGCAGGAGATGAAGGCCAAAGCCCAGGAAGCCCGCGCCAAAGTGATTGAAGCGGAAGCGGAAGTCCCGATCGCCATGGCCGAAGCATTCCGTAACGGAAATCTCGGTATCATGGACTATTACCGGATGGAAAATATCAAGGCTGATACGGATATGAGGGACTCTATTGCCAAACCGCAGGGTGGCGGAAATAAAAAATAATTATCACAAACAATACATATTATGAGAATCATACCTGAATCGGAATTGATCATCAACTCCGACGGGAGCGCCTTTCATCTCCATATCCGACCGGAGCAACTTTCGGACAGGATCGTAATGATGGGAGATCCCGATCGTGTAACGATGACAGCCTCATTTTTTGACAGCATTGAATGCGATGTGCGCAGCCGGGAATTCCATACCGTCACCGGGATCTATAAAGGCAAACGGATTACCGCGCTCTCGCACGGCATCGGCACCGACAACATAGATATCGTGCTCACTGAGTTGGATGCGCTGGCCAATATCGACTTCAATACGCGATTGGTCAAAGAGGAACTCAAACAGCTAACAATGGTGCGGGTAGGCACATCAGGGGGAATGCAGCCGCATTGCCCCGTGGGTTCTTACGTGGTATCGGAGAAATCAATCGGTTTCGACGGACTTATCCATTATTATGGGGGTTCGGAATCGATCCGCGAAAAGGATTTCGAAGAGGCTTTCCAAAGGGAGGTGGGCTGGTCACCCTACCACTGCTCTCCGTATGTGGTGAGTGCCGACGAGGAGCTTGTCGACCGTATCGGTTTTGACATGATCCGCGGGGTTACCATCTCCGCCATCGGTTTTTACGGCCCCCAGGGAAGGCATGTGCGACTGCCGCTGGCCGATCCCAACCTGAATGCTAAAATCGAATCGTTCCGCTTCGGGGAGCATTCCATCACCAATTACGAGATGGAAAGTTCCGCTATCGCGGGATTAGGGAAGTTGATGGGACACAAGGCAATGACTGTCTGCGCCATAATTGCCAACCGTGTGGCCCTGAAGTCGAATGCCGACTATAAAGGCTCCATAGAAGATCTTTTGCAAATAGTACTGGACAGGATTTAAGATTTTAGATTCAAGATTCAAGACTTAAGATTTCAAATTCAAGATTCAACATACTCCTATCAATTAGTAATTGGTAATTAGTAATTGGTAATTTATAATTAAATTCACATGAAGAAGTTAATCATTCTGTTGCTGCTTGTAACCGGTTCGGCCGCCCATGCACAGCAAAATCCTCCTCTGCCTGTGGATCCGAAGGTGAGGACTGGAAAACTTGAAAACGGACTCACCTACTATATCCGGCAAAACAACCTTCCCGAAAACAGGGCCGATTTTTACATCGCACAGAAAGTGGGATCCATGCAGGAGGAAGACAATCAGGCCGGTCTGGCTCACTTCCTGGAGCACATGGCATTTAACGGGACGACCCATTTCCCCGGGAAAAGCATGCTGAACTATCTGCAGGACAATGGAATTAAGTTCGGCACTAACATCAACGCCTATACCTCTTTCGATGAAACGGTTTATCATATATCCAATATCCCGACAACCAACAAGAACCTGGTAGACTCGGCCCTGCTTGTGCTTCATGACTGGTCCAACGCCATTGCCCTTGAAGAGGAAGAGCTCGAAAACGAACGGGGTGTGATCCGGGAGGAGTGGCGTACCCGCGGTGGCGCGCAACAACGGTTATGGGATCAATTGCTCCCTAAAATGTATCCCGACAGCAAATATGCCAAACGCATGCCTATCGGAAGCATCGATGTGATCAATAATTTCAAACCGGAAGAGATCAGGGCTTACTACCATAAATGGTATCGTCCCGACCTGCAGGGAATCATCATTGTGGGTGATATTGATGTGGATGAGATGGAACAAAAGATAAAGGAACTGTTCTCGCCCATCCAACTCGCTGAGGAAAGGGCTGAACGGGAATACTATCCTGTTCCTGATAACAAGGATCCCATCGTGGCCATTGCCACCGACAAGGAAGCCCGTAATACACAGATAATGCTTTTTTACAAGCACGATACGATGCCCGACGAGTTCAGGAATACCCAGATGGGCTATATCACGGAATATATCTTCAATGCCGCTGCCGCCATGATGAACCAGCGGTTTGCCGAAATCATACAGAAACCCGACGCCCCTTTCACTTCCGCATTCGCATACAATAACGATTACTTCGTGGCCAAAACAAAAGACGCCTGGACCGTAGTGGCAGGAAGCGCCGAAGACAAGATAGAGAATGCGCTGGCAGCTATGGTACGTGAGACGGAAAGGGTGAAACGGCACGGATTCACCGCGTCGGAATATGAGGTGGCACGCACCAACATCCTCAAAGGATATGAAGATGCGTATAACAACCGGGATAAGCAGAGGAACGCTTCCTATTCACAGGAATATGTACGAGCGTTTACCGACGGAGAACCTATTCCGGGCATTGAGTTCGAATACCAATTTCTGCAGGCGGTGGTGCCCAACATCCCGGTAGAGGCGGTCAACCAGACTATTCAACAGCTGATGGGTGATGAAAACATCGTCATTGCCGTTACCGGCCCTGAAAAAGAAGGATTGGCATATCCTGCCGAAGACGCGTTGCTCAACGTACTGGCATCGGCACAGGCTGAAACTATCGAGCCTTATGCCGGAGAGGTGATTGATGAGCCGTTGGTGGCCACGCCTCCCGCTCCGGGCAAGATCGTAAAAGCGGAAAAGGATGAGGCGATGGACGCCACGGTGTGGACACTGGAAAACGGGATGAGGGTGATCCTGAAAAATACCGACTTCAAAGACGACCAGATCGTAATGACCGGTACAAGTGCCGGCGGATACTCCCACTATGGAGCACAGTATCCGGTTAACAGCAGGCTGATGAGCAATGTGGCCACACTGGGAGGAGTGGGTAATTTCAGCGCGACCGACCTACCCAAGGTGCTGGCCGGAAAGACCGCTTCCGCACATCCGGGTATCAGCCTCACCACACAGGATTTCAACGGTTCTTCTTCCATCAGGGATTTCGAAACCATGCTGCAACTGGTTTACCTCTATTTCACTGCTCCACGGCAGGATAACGACGCTTTCCAATCATTCATCCAACGCATGGAGACCCAGTTGAAAAACCAGGAGGCCGAACCGATGGTGGCCTTCAGTGACTCTGTGTCGACTGCTTTGTATGGCGATAATCCATTGACAAAGAGAATAAAGGCCGATGATCTGAAAAAGGTCGATTACAACCGTATCATGGAGATGTATGCCGAACGGTTCTCCAATCCCGGCAGTTTTGTGTTCACCTTCGTGGGTAACATCGATGAGGAAAAGGTTCGTCCCGTAGTAGAACAGTATCTGGCTTCATTACCGGGAAAGGCAGGGAAAGGCGAATTTGCGAAAATACCCATGAACTTCCGGGAAGGAAGCTTCGAGAATATTTTCCAACGGGAGATGCAGAACCCCAAAGCTTCGGTGTTCAACACCATAACGGGAAAAACAACCCGGGAGATGAAGAACCGGATACTGATGGGCATGTTCGACCAGATCCTCGATATCATTTACACCGAGAAAGTGCGTGAGGAGGAAGGGGGTACTTACGGCGTATACGCCGGAGGTTCCATCTCCCGTTATCCGGAGGGGCAAACCATCTTACAGATCAGGTTCGACACTGATCCCGAGAGAATGGAACATCTCAATCAAATGGTTTTGGACCTACTAAAGGAATTCGCGGCAGAAGGCCCGCGTGACAGCGATTTTTCCAAGGTAAAAGAGTACATGAACAAGAGTTATCACGAAAAACTCAAAGAGAACAGTTACTGGCTGAACATCCTCGACAACAAATATTTTTACGGCGAAGACAATCACACTCAATATATTGAAACTGTAAATGCCATCACAAAAGATGATCTTCGCGGTTTCGCCAAAGCTCTGCTCGATCAGGGCAACCTGAAAACAATAGTGATGATGCCGAAAATAACGGAATGATCCTATATCCATAGGATTATCATAATCGAGTAGGAGGTAAACGCTAATCGCAGGCGTTTATCTCCTACTTTCACGTTTACCGACCTCTCCCATCACCGTACGTGCCGTTCGGCAGGTGGCCATTCCTTAATATTGCACTCGAACCATTTAACCATGATAGTCCATCAAACATCGCCAGCCTTGTCGTTGCAATGATTCATTGATGATTGATCGATGGAGTATCGGGCTGTTTTTTTTATTTATATTTGCGATGTATAATGAATAAAGAGCCTAAAAATCATGAGGATTACATTATTAAACAGAGGATTCAAAATCCGGTTATACCCCTATCGTAGCACAAGGCGGATGTGTTTTAACGAAGAACTTCAACAATTAGCTTAAAATTAGTGTAAAGTCAATTTTGATATGATGTGTTTTTTATGTGTCGGACTCAATAGTAAAAATAATAAAAATGTCTATGAATGTTTTAAGACAATTCAAAAAAAATCTCTCCTTACGCATTGTGAATCTTGTAGGATTGTCCATCATGTTCGCTTGCATTCTTCTTTCGTTAGGTTTCATCAATCGGGAATTGAGTTATGACCGTCATCACACTAATTCCGATCGAATAGTTCGCTTGTCATTGCAATTCAACGATGATCCTATTGACGGGCGTATTTATGGCAATACCATTGATAACGTATTGCAGCAAATACCTGAGATAGATCGAATTGTAAAGATGTTCAAAATCAATACAGCAGTGTTGACTTATCAGGGAAATCATCATATAGTCAATGATCTTTACATGGTAAATCGTGAATTCTTGGAAGTATTTGATATCCCGTTGATACAAGGAGTCAAAAATGAGGTGTTACAACGTAAGGGACAGGTGTTGGTTAGCGAAAGTTTTGCTCGTCAATTGTTTGGTGAAATCAGTTTTGATGAGATTCAATTATCGGAATTTTTTATTGAAGGGCAAAACTTCTTAATCTCAGGTATATTTAAGGATATCCCTGAAACTTCACATTTCCGTACTGATTTTTTGTTATATCTCCCAGACAACAGAGAAGCGTATACTTTTACCTATTTGTTATTGAAGGATCAAACTGATGTTCAATCTTTAGCACAAAAAATAACCACGCTCGTTGAAGAAAAAGAGTTATTTCATTCCTTAAAACTTCATACTTTTTTGATGCCATTGACTGATATTCATCTTCATAGTCATAACCTTAGAGAAATGAGCATAAATGGAAACATTCATTATATTTATTTGATTATTGGAGCTAATGTGCTATTATTAATCGTAGTACTGTTTAATGTATGGTTAAATGCAAATTTGATGTTTTCCTATAATCGTCGTTATTATCAAATTTTACGTTTGCATGGAGCGAGTTCGTTGGTTGTATTCAAAGATGAGGTATTATCGGCATCGCTTTGTGGCATTTTATCTATTATAATAGGGCTTGTGTCAGCGTGTTGCGTTCTCTTGTCTGGGTTTATTCCAGGGCATATCACTATCATTGGGACAGTTATATTATGCGGGATTTTCTTATTATCGATCATTGTTGTGTCACTCCTTCCGGTGATTAAAAGTATTTCATATACATCATTTCTCAATACCACCATAGATGTGAAACCTATTGGATTTTCGCATATAAATGTCAAATGGATGTTAACGATACAATATGCAGTGGTGATGATAGTGGTAATTCTGGCGTTTGGCATTAACAAGCAGATGAATTTGGTGAAAGATATACAGGTGGGTGGAAACGAACGAACCATCTTGGTTACGTCTGATCAACCAGAGCAAGTTAGGGTAAACTTTGATCTACTAAAAACGGAGTTGCTTAAACATGTCGAAATTGAAGCAGTGACGACAGCTTTCCAATTACCCGGAGATGCAATACGCGATGTAATACAAGTAAGAAGGGAGAACAATATGGATTGGCAACAATTGCCCATCATGGTTGTTGGAGAGGATTTTCTTCCATTCTTCAATATAAAATTGATTGAGGGTCGGGAATTTGCGCCCGCAAAATACGATTATCAAACAGAAGAGATTATATTTTCTGATCATATTCACGGTAAACAAAAAACGGAACATATTGAAGAGTATGTTATTAACCGTAAAGCTTTGGCAGTATTAGGATTCAACTCTCCAGATGAAGCCATTGGCGAAATACTACAAATCGAACATGGTACAATTGATTATTTTCAACGGGGTGTTATTGTAGGTGTCACGGACGATTTCAATTATACCGGATTGTACCAGGAAACAATTCCGTTGATGATGATGCAACGTCGCTTGTTTCAATATTGTATCATGGTGCGATTTGATCAAGATCGTTTTATGTATGCCCGAACAGTTTTTGAGAAGATTTGGAATGATGTTAATTCTAATTATTCTGCCAATTATGTTTTTATGAATGATGTGTTTAATAAGATGTATCATAATGAAATGAGCGCTCAACAATTGGTGTATTTTTTCTCGCTGTTGTGCTTTTGTATCACTGATTTGGGATTGATTGTTTTCATGGCTTTCATCATCCGCCGGCGAAAAAAAGAGATAGCCTTAAGAAAAGTACATGGAGCTAGTGTTAGTGATATCATCCGAATGCTTAACATGGATTTTATTCGCTATATGGCTTTGGCGTTCGTAATTACAATTCCTGTAGCATGGTACATAATGCATCGTTGGTTAGAGCGATTCGCTTACCGAACATCGCTTGATTGGTGGTTATTTGTGTTGGCGGGATTTATCGTTCTAATAATTTCCTACGCTTCTGTCTCGTTACAATGTTGGCGTGCAGCGACTGTAAACCCGGCGGAAGCAATTGCAAAGTCATAAATTGAAAAATTTCGAGAAAATATAGGAGTTTAGTTTGATTAGCTGAAATACGTTCCATGACATCAAGCCCGAATTCTTACAAAATTACCTGGATGAATTCTGTACAAATTTAATCGCAGATATTTTGGAGAAGTTCTCTTTGGAAGATTGCTGGTAGCCTGTGTAAGCTATAGAAATGAGTTTTGGTATAAATGCGGATAATCATTAAATATTATGATAATTAAACTATCTTTTGTGAAATGTGTTCTTTATTTTTTTATCAATATACTGCACGTTGTTTTTTTTACGGTTTTGGCAGTTCTCTTATTACGCATAGGATTAGAAAACGAGAATAATAGTATCTTCATACTAATATTATTATCTTTTCTTTGTTTAATATTGGCCGCTTATCCTTTGTTTTTTCTTATTTATTTTTTTTAAAATGACAAAAGCATATCTATTTACAGTAAAGAAAATTCAGATACAATCATATATAAACTGAGCACTAAAAATTATGTCGTTTTCAAAATAAACGATATTAATAAAATAAATGTGTGTTTTCCTTTAATCAGATTAACAATTAATTATTATTACAAGATATATTTGAACTCTGGACAAGTACTTATTGTCACATGTCTTACACCAACCAAACAATTAAGGAAGCGGGCAAATATAAAAAAAGAAAAATTAGAACATAAATTTTGGATTGATGATTTCATGAAACATTGATAGAGATGTATTTTCTGGGAGAAAAGAACCCGTCATTTTCCCTTATTATAAACCTCAATGGCTCGCTTTTTTCTATCAATTGGAATAAGTTTGTTCCTTGGGATGTGGAACTTGCAGCCGTTAGAATATACCCATACCGGGCGGACATAAAAAACAGGAGGAAAACCGATAAGATTTCCTCCTGTTTTTTTATTTTATTCCATTCCCTGGTGGGGAATTTCACTTATCAGCCAAAAGGTTCGCCGCAGCAAAACCCTCTTACCTGCGTCAAAACGACGGGTACCCGGGGTTCTGCACCAAGTTCGGATTGACCTGCCATGCATCCTGCGAGATGGGATAGAGTTTGAGGTGCTCACCCGTAGCCCGCTCACAATTGGAAGCCTTCCACATGGTCCGTTCAAATTCACCGAAACGGATATCATCCTGCCTCGACCATCCTTCCCATGCCAGTTCGAGTCTTCTCTCCAAAAGAACCTCCGCAAGTCCCACCGTTTCATAGTTGTGCGCCGCGTTACCGTAGCTGCGTTGGCGCACATCGTTCACCCATTGCGCGGCATCGGTGGCGCTCCCCCCGGAGCGCAACAACGCTTCGGCTTTCATCAGATAGACATCGGCCAGGCGGAAGATATGGAAATCGTTTTCCATCGCGTTCACCAGATCCGACGCATAGGGCCACTTAAGGCAGCGCGCGCCGTCGTGCTGGTTCACGGCTCCCCAGGGTGTGCCGTCGTATTCGGTGCCGGGAATCATGGTGACAGCCACGGTATGATCCAACTCATATCCATGGTCGGTGATGATGATCTCGCCGGTAGTCCGGTCATATTGCTTCCCGATCAGGAACGAACCTTCGTAACGGGGATCTTCGGGATCAAAAAGCTCCACATATTCGGGTTGGGCACAAATGCCGTTCCAGGAGGAAAAACTGCCGCCCAGCGACAACTGGTCTTTATAATGCAACGTGCGGTTCATCATTTGGTTCTGGTTTTCGGTATCGGTTTTCGAGAAAGCCACGGCGAAAATTGCTTCGCGCGAGTTGTGGTTGGTCAACGAAAAATTATCCTTCCACACCGGTTCGAGGATATAGTCCATTCCCAGCACCAGATCGCAATAATCTATCACTTCCTTATAGGCATCGCCGGCGTAAGTAACCTTCCAGGCTTCGGCGTTGAGCAGTAACTTGGCCAGCAATGTGTATGCGGCGCCTTTCGTGAATCTCGCATAAGAAGAAGCATCGGGACAGTCGGTGGCAATCTCTTTCAACTCGCTTATGAGCCAGTCGAAGACCACCTGTCGGGACTGGTTCGCGGGCAACACCTTGTCGATGGGAGAATAGTCGGTAACCAACGGGACATTTCCGAAATAATCGATCCAGGTATAATACCAGAAAGCCCTTACACCCCGGACTTCCGCCATCTTAACTTTTTTCAGGTCATCAGAAATCACATCGGTGTGCTCGATAATGTAAATAGTGGCATTGCACTTTCCGATGCTGTTGGCGGCATTACTCCATCCGGTCTTGACCTGGCTGGTTTGCGCCGTCCAGGTATGCATGAACAGTTCGCGGTATTGCCCGCCATCGTACCAATCGCCGCCGAGGCGGGTAGGCGTAACAGCCATCGATCCGGCACATTCCGACAAATAGAGATAATTGCTTGGCCAATAGGTTCTCAACGAATTATACACATCGCCGATAATGGCGTTGAGTTGTTGTTCGGTTTTCGGAAAATCACCGGCAAGCTGGTCGTACACCACTTCGTCGAGGTTCGTGCAGGCAAATGAAGATATCAGCAGCAAGATGCCCGAGAGGAGGGATAATATGGTTGTCTTTTTGTTCATAATTTCATGTTTTAGGATCATAAATGGTGGATATTAAAAAGTCAGATTCACCCCAAAGGTGAAAGAACGCGCTTTGGGCATATAGTTGCGCGGCTCAATGCCGGGCGAAAGGCCGGCACCGCTGTCGGTGGGTTCGCCGCGGAAGAGCTCCACTTCAGGGTCGAGCCCTTTGTAACCGGTAATGACAAACAGGTTTTGTCCGGCCAGGTAAACGCGTGCTTTTTCGAGCCAGCCAATGGATTGAGTATTGAAGGAGTATCCGACAGCCATGTTATCAAGCCGTATGTGTGACGCATCCTCCAGATAGAAAGACGTCACACGCGAATTCTCACTTAAGGTGGTTACCAATTCGTCGTTCAAGGCGTTGGCTCCGCTTATATAGGTGTTGTTTCCATACGCCGCACGGGGGTTATTCAGTACTTTGTTTCCGACGGTACCCCTGAAGAAAATACTGGCATCCCAGTTTTTCCAGGTGAACGCATTATTCCAGCCGAAGGTCAGGTCGGGTTGCGAATCACCCACATAGGTGCGGTCGTCATCGGTAATTTGCCCGTCGCCACTTATATCTTCGATAATATACTTCCCGTCTTGGGTCAGACCGGTACATTTCAGCATATAGAATTGTCCGATGGGATAACCCACCTCCACCACATGCGAGGTAACGCCCGATGCACCTCGTATCCACGGGTCGCCCGTATAGATGCGCCCGGTCGAATACAATTCGTTGGAAAGTCTGGTGACTTTATTTTTATTGTGTGCGAGGTTGACGGAAGTCGTATAGGTAAATCTCCTGTTTTTCACCACATCGATGTTCAGCAGCAGTTCGATTCCCTTATTACTCATATCTCCCACGTTGGCTTGTATTTGATTGTAAACATAGGTAGGCGTGGAAACATTATAAGTATACAACATGTCGGATGTCTGCTTGTCGTACCATTCAATGGTACCGCTAAGGCGGTTGTTGAACAGCGAGAAGTCGAGACCCACATTCAACATGGCGGTGGACTCCCACTTGAGGTCGGGATTGGCATTCTGCGATATCTTATAAGCCACCAGTTGGGTACCGTCACTATAATAGGTTCCGGCGGCCGAATAGAGTTCGAGGGATTTATAGGGCTGCAACCCGTCCTGGTTACCCGTCACTCCGTATCCGACCCGGAACTTCAGGTCGTTCACCCAGCTGACATCTTTCATAAACGACTCCTGTGAAATGCCCCAGGCGGCCGATGCCGAAGGGAATGTCCCCCATTTATGGTTTTGCCCGAATTTGGATGACCCGTCCCTGCGGACCGTGGCGGTCACCATATAACGGTCCTGATAGCTGTAATGCGCGCGCCCGAAAAACGAGATCAGTTTGTAGCCATTTTTACTGGAAGTGACCTCTCCTATTTTCAAAGAGTTCCCCGACTGGATATTGTCGGCTCCCATGGAATTGACGATAAAGTCGGTCGCTTGGGAGCGCTGGCTCGAGAAGATGTTGTTTTCCCAGGAATAACCCATAATAGCATCGAGCTTATGGGAACCGTTACCGCCGAAATTTGATTGATAATTCGCAGTCCACTCCATCAGCTCACGATCCCATTTGCGCGCCTGTCGGACAGCAAGGCCGTTATTACCTTGTCCGCGCGAGTTGCGGGAATCCTGCCATTCGCTGTAGTCATTACTGAAACGGCTTTTGTAGAGTGATGCCTTTACATTGAGGCCTTCGGCAATATCGAACTGGAGATCTCCCGCTCCGTAAAAATAGTTGTTACTCGCCTTGCGGTAATTCTGATCTTGGTTTTGCACGGGGTTTCCCTGATCGTAATTGTTGTTGGCTCCGGTAAAATAGGAGCCGTCCTCGTTATAGACCGGAAAAACCGGCGGCATGTTATAAGCCAGAATGAAATCATCGGCAAAAGGAAAGCGCAAATCCGACAAATTGCCCGACCCGGTAAGGCCCACACGCAACCGGTCATCAATGGCGCGTTGCTGTAACTGGAAACGGAATGAATGGCGTTTCATATCATTGTCGCGAGCGATACCGGTCCGGTCAAGATAAGTATATGAAGCGCGGTAATTGTGTTTGGAACCTCCACCCGACAAAGAAAGGGAATGGTTGGTGGATATTCCCGTACGAAGCATTTCCCCGAACCAATCGGTATCGGCCCTGTATGAATCGTACTTGCTGATATCGTTATTCAGTTCCCTGTTAGTGGCACGCCATTGGGCCGCGTTCATCATGTCGGGTTTATTGGCAACAACATCCATCGACACGTAGCCGTCGTACTGCATCAGATTCTTGGCACCCGATCCGCGCTTGGTGGTGATGAGAATGACCCCTCCCGCGGCGCGCGAACCGTAAATAGCTGCCGATGAAGCGTCTTTGAGCACCGAGATCGACTCGATGTCGGAAGGAGATACGGTGGACATGTCTCCGCCGGGTATGCCGTCGATCACGATCATCGGTCCCTGGTCGTTCTGCAAGGTGGAGGTTCCGCGCAGGCGTATCTGCGAACTGCGTGTCACGTCGCCCGAACCTGAAGTGATGATCAATCCGGCCACTTTCCCCTGTAACAAGTCGGAAGCATCACGGTTGATACCTTTGTTGAAGTGCTCTTCCGATACATTGGCAATGGAACCGGTGATTTCGCGGCGTGTCTGCGTACCGTAACCGACGACCACCACTTCCTGAAGCAACTCGGCATCTTCCTCAAGCACAATATCAAAAGCGGCACGCCCATCAACCGGTATAATTACCGTTTGCATTCCGACGTAAGATATCTCTAATGAAGCCGAAGAGGGGACATTCTGGAGCACAAAACGCCCATCCGCATCGGTGACGGTGCCGGTAGAAGTACCCTGTACCCGCACCGTCACACCGGTAAGCAACTCACCCCCGGCGTCTTTTACCGTGCCGCTCACAGTAAGATTCTGTGCAAACAGATTCAATGATATTGCCCATATGAGTATGGGCATCATCCCTTTCAGCAGATTTAGCATTTCTTTTTTCATACGTTTTTTCAGATTTTAGTATTATGTAACATCTTAATGAACGGATCTATTTTCTAATAAAGCGAAAAATAGCGAGAATTATTGACCTGAACAAACAAAACACCATAAAATTCGCACTATCCCATATATTAACATTGTAAAAAAACAACTCCCTAGCCCTATCAATGCCTTTGTAAATATTTACCAACTAATTGACAATCGGCTGGTTGCAAGCAAGAATTAACATAAAATCAAAACAATCAACCAAAAATCAATGGCTTTATGGCACACCTATTCCTTAATACCCATCATTCTGGACTATACTTCCACCTGATTTGTCGATTTCTCCCTGAGGAATAGGATACAGATAATTAATTTTTTGAAATCCCCGGCTAGCCAACACCTCCTCGGCAATCCCCCATCGTTTGAGATCTCGGAACCGATGAGATTCAAATCCTAATTCAACCCTTCTTTCATGTATCAACCAACTCGAGACGACAGCCATATTCGACTCATTGACGTTTCTATCAGGTAATGTTCCGGCCGGGGGAGTAGTTCCATCAATAGATATTGAATTCCTGGCCCGTTGACGAACCTGATTGATTATCTCGATTGCGTCTGGGGCATTACCAGTTTTCAGCAATGCTTCCGATTTCCAGAGAAGGACATCGGCGTAACGAATATAAATCTTGTTGCCCGGAGCATCATCATCGCCTTTGAACTCTCCATTCAACGTTCCTGCAATTTTATTCACGTTTCTTGAATCAACATCGACTGTATAAAGCAATCTTGGATCGTTTTCTTCAAACGCCTCGATAAATGATGCCTCAGGGGCTACAAAGCCCCATCCCAATAAAGCGCACAAGCCGTTCCCGTTCCGAGGCGTTTGTAACGGTTCGTGGTTATAGCAAAAAATCACCTCCTGCTCTTGAAATTGTTTATTTACATCGAAGCTGTCGAAATAATTGTCATTTAAACTGTAGTAGCGCGTATTTTCAAGTTCATTCACCAATGTAACGACTTCCTGCCATCTTTCATTGAACAGGGCGACTTTTGCTTGAAGCGCTATAACCGCTCCTTTTGACACGCGCCATTTTTCTTGTGGGTTAGAATATTTACCATCGGGCAATAAATTTTTCGCGTTACTTAAATCCCCATCAATCTGTAGCCAGACCTCCTGGGCTGTTGCTCTTACTGCCACCTCATAGGCTTCATTGAAAGATGTGAGCGGCTTCAACAATAAAGGAACTCCACCGAAATTTGTCACCAGATCAAAGTAATAAAATGCCCTAAGAAAGTATACTTCTCCCAAAAGTCTGTTTTGCTCACTTCTATCGAAATTGAGCTTAGCCATCATCTCCTCATTGGTTAAATAGTCAATGGCAGTATTTACCCTTGAAATCCCTTCGTAATTATATGTCCACAGACCATTGAAACCTCCGTTTGAAGCAATAAAACTAAAATTATCAAACTCATCCATCCACGCCTGATCACCATCGGGATTCCATTTCTTCTGCATATCATCCGAAGCAATATCCTGAAGGATAAAATCTCCTCGGGTCACTGTTCCGTCACTCCACGCCCAATCTCCAATAATATTCAACGTGTTCGATAGTAGTTGATAAGACGAGCTTACGGCATATCGTACTGTGGTAGCCGCCGGTTCAAGGTCAACCTGATCGGGTGTCAACAATCCTATGGGGTCTTTCGACAAATACCCTTCACATCCGGACAAAGGCAATATACCGATTATCAATAATAACAGATTCTTATAAGATTTCATTATTCAAAAGATTTAAGTTGTTTAAAAAGAAAGATTAACTCCCAGGATATAAGTCCTTGACTGAGGATAAGTCCCCATATCAATTAAATCGGTAGATTCAGGATCAAGACCGGTATACTTTGTCCATGTAAAAAGGTTTTGCCCTGACAAATAGATCCTTATGTTTTGTAGGCCAATTCTTTTTAGATCATTAAAGGAATAGCCGATTTCAACATTTTTCAACCTCAGATAAGAGGCATTTTCAACAAATATACTGGACACTTTACTACTTCCATTATCAGTAAAGCTCACTCGTGGAATAGTATTGGTGGAACCTTCTCCATCCCAGGCATTCAGGATATTTGTGGTGTAGTTGAATGGCCGCGTATCATAATCGACAATTTTCTTGGCATCGTTATACCTGTCCACATCACCCACACCTTGGAAGAGTAGAGCCATGTCAAAATTTTTATATGACCCGGAAAGATTCAATCCATACAATAACCCCGGGTTAGGGTCTCCTATGAAATCCCTGTCGTTGTCGTCGATCTTTCCATCTCCATTCAGATCCTTGAATCGTATGTCTCCCGGAACCGATATCGGATTAGCCGTTCCGTGGAGATGGGTCCTGATTTCATTGTCATTCTGATAAATTCCATCAAAAACATAACCATAATAGGCGTTAAGTGGTTGACCGGATTCTGTCCTTGTCACCGTACCGATCAAACTGGGCAGGTTCGGATGAAGTTTTTCCACTCGGTTCTTTACGGTTGTAATATTGGCGTTGATATTGTATTTGAATGCCCTTTCAGAATTCCGCAATGTAACACCCAATTCCCAGCCGCGGTTGCTGACCTCGCCTGCATTCACAATAGTAGGATCCACATCACCTACTATGCTTGGAAGCCCTATTGGCAGAAGAATATCGGTTGTCCGTTTTAGGAAGTAATCTGCGGTAAAATACAATCTGTTCCTGAAGAAACCGGCATCGACTCCCAGGTTGTATTGAGTGGTTGTCTCCCATTTCAGGTCAGGATTCCCATATCTCGATATCAGATATTTGTCTCCATCTTTTCTGATTAATGTGAGATAGGCATAATTGTCAATTTCCTGATTCCCCAATTGTCCGATACTCCCTCTTACCTTAAGATCTGAAAGCCAGTCATGTTTTTTCAAAAACTGCTCTTCAGATAACTTCCATCCGGCAGACAAGGAAGGGAAATATCCCCATTGATTATTCTTAGCAAAACGGGAAGATGCATCTGCCCTGAAATTAGCAGTAAGCATATACCTCATGTCGTAAACATAAGTCAGCGAAGCGAAGTAAGACATCAACGCCCATTCCGAGCCGGCACCTCCATTCCACAGATCCTGCTCCGTGCTGCCAAAGTCGATATACCTGAACTTCTCGGTATCATATTCATACCTTCTTCTTGAGGCATTGATCCCCGATTCGTAATTAGTTATAAATTCACTTCCTATCAAAGCATTCAAGGAATGCCCATTGAACATTTTGTCATAACTTAACGTGTTGTTCCAGGTAAATGTAAATTCTTCCCCTCTACTTTCGTCCAATCCATTGGGCCTGTTTTGGCGCCCCAAACCACGGTCTATTTGGCTGCCGCTGCCATCGTCATCTCCGAAATTGGCAAAAAATGCCTTTTCATGCCTGAAGTTCAAATCAACACCTACATTGGTTCTGAGAGTCAATTCTTTTTCGGGCAAAAAAGAGACTTCCGCGAAAAGGTTACCGAATGTTTTGAAATGCGAGCGGGTGTCGTCCGTGAAATAAGCCAAGGCAATGGGGTTTTGCGTCCATTCGTATTTGTCGCTTTCAAATCCTCCCGCGTCTCTGTTATTATGCACATAAAAGGGAAGGTCAGTAAAAGGATCCCTTTCAGAATAGGTGGGATCATCAGGCGACTTATATACAGGAATAACCGGTGGACGCAAAAGTGCATGTCTTATGATTCCGGGTGCATCACCTTTTGACGAGAGTTTATCCTGGATGGCGTAAGAGAGTTGCATATTGGTTCCCAGTCTTATTCTTTCAGTCAACCGGGAACTGATATTTGTACGAAAATTGAATCGCTTATACTTATCGTTATCATACACCACAATACCGTCCTGACCAGTATACCCAGCCGAAAGCAAATAGTGCAATTTGTCGTTCCCACCACTGGCGGTTATTTGAATATTCTGTGAATAGCCTGGTTCAAAAAGTTCATTCAACCAGTTTGTATTGGCAAAATCGCCACGTCCTTTATCAGCTGTATAAGGGTTAGCACCCGTATAACCCGCATTGTTCCAGGCTTTTTCCACAACATTGATATACTGTTCCGAATTAAGCATCTTGGGAAGATTAGCAGCATGCTGTATCCCGCCATAATAATTTATCTCAAAACCAGTCTTTCCCGCAGTCCCCCTCTTGGTGGTGATGACAATAACACCGGCAGAAGCTCTCGAACCATAAATAGCAGCCGCAGAGGCATCTTTCAAGACTGTCATAGATTCGATATCGGAAGGGTTGAGAAAAGCCAATTCCCGGGTAGGAACTCCATCCACAACATACAGCGGGTTATTGTTCCCGATTGTGCCTTCGCCCCTGATTCTGATATTTATCTCATCACCCGGAGCACCAGTGCTCTGGGTGACCTGAACACCTGCCACCTGGCCCTGAAGTGCTTGTCTCAGGTCCGCGACCCGGCGTCGTTCCATATCATCCACATTCACCGGAGCCACAGCTCCGGTCAGGGTCGATTTCTTTTGCGCCGAATAGCCGACCACCACCAACTCATCCATCAATTGTGTTTCAGGCTGAAGATTTATCTCCAACACCGTTTGACCGGCCACAACTATCTCCTGAACAGAATATCCCACGTATGACACTCTAAGGGTACTATTTACCGGGACAGACAGTTCAAAATTCCCATCTATGTCAGTTACAGTCCCGGCACCCGTTTCCACCGCAAGGACAGTTACTCCGATCAACTCTTCATTGGTAAGGGCGTCTCTGACGGTACCACTGACTTGGATAGTTGTCTGCGCTTGTGCTCCTAAAACAAAACAGACCATTAATACAAAAAATAACGTTTTCTTCATGTCTTTAAAAAGTTAAGTTATTCATACGATATGATTTTCTTATTTACCAAAAGCTTTCCATCCTCTTTTTCCACTTCCACACCCGACGGCAACTCTACAACCAAACAGCTGTAATCGGCCGGTATGCCTATTTCCACAGTACCGGTTACCGACCGGGCCAAATAGGTCTTTGAAATAGTATCAAAGAGATCTACTCCATCTTTTTCAGGCGTGTATGCTACTTTTTTATCCTCTTCATAGGGATTATAAATCAAGAAGGTAGGGTAACTCCTATCCGAGTAAAAATCGGTTATATTACAATCGAGTTTGAGTATTCTCTCGACATTGGTTTTTTCTACCATGGCGCCAAATACCCCAACCGGTGCTGTGCTGTAGAGGCTGAACATAGATTCTTTGGGATTGTCTTTATGCCACTTAGGGCCATCCCCAATAGCAACAGGATGCACGCCCTCCAACCGAGGATTGTTCATATCATCTTTCAAGCGTAACCCTTCGTAAGCAATGATAGCATTGGTATAGCCCCGCATTCCGGGAAGCCATTGGTTTTCATCAGGAATTTCATCGGGATAGAAAAAACGGGAAGCATTCACATTGTTCAACATCCATTTACCGACAGACCTTGCAAATTGAGGTTCATATTTCACCATTGGCACAAATGGCATTGCGGTCAATATACCATTCATCAGGAAAGCATACCCACCTCCATCTGTAATACTTCCCTGTAGGCCGCTTACATCATATTCACCCCATTTATCAGCAATAATCCCCCATCCTGTACGTCCTGTCCTGCTTTTTGTCCCTTCAAAAACCCAATCAAGCATTTTCCGCACATCAAAGTTCATTCCTTCTTCGGCATTTAATCGGGCGGCGGTATAAATTCCAATCGGCAACAGGACTTCATAAAAACGGCTTTCCCTTTGGTTATTCAACGCTTCAATTGCCGATTTCGCGCGGGTCAGATAACGCGGATCTCCAAATTTTTTATAGGCTGCATACAGCACATATCCATGTCCTCCGGCCGCATCTTGTTGTAAAGGAATATGGTTTACCATACCTTTCATTTGGCCATAATCGAAGTACGAATAATCATAATTACCGTCCAAGAGCGAGTCGGCTTTATAAAATTGCTCTGCGATTATCCTTTGGATAAACTCGGCGTTTTCGACACCCGGAAAAACATCACAAACATTATAAAATAGCACATTCGGAAGTACATCATACCACCAATCCCGACCATAACCTCCTCCCAAATGACCTACTTCAGAGGTTGTATTGTTCATCATGATGTTCCATCCGTTGTCCCTATTAAAATAGTTTTGAATCATCTTCACGAAATTATACCCGTTTTGATTGGTTTTGTCGATTCCTATTAAACCGGCACCCAGCAAGGCTGACAGAGAGGTCAGACTTTCGTGAAATTCGCCATTGTTCACCTCAGCTCCCTGACGCACATCATTCACCGCGGTAAAAAGCCCGAATGTCTGTTGTGGTAAATTACGCCGGTTATTATCCAGCCAGATCATCGGTCCGGCGGGTAACTTCGAATTGAAATCAAAAACATACTCATCAAACTGCCGCGCTTTCTTTTTCCAATCCAGAAAACTGTAAGGTTGCGGCATATTGGGCATAAGTTCCACTCTGTGTATGTTGGTTTGAGCAACAGGATTACCATAATTAGCAGGTTCTGTCGCACATGAGAACAGAGAAAACAAGCATGCAAACAGGAATAAATCAGCTATAAACTTCATACGATCAAAAAATTAGACTCAAGAGCCAAGAATCAAGACTAAACGAATGTGCTAATTTGTTTATCCCGATAAATCGGGACGTGTAGTGCCGATGTGCTCATTGAATTATTAAATCATTGTATCATTCAATTTCATTGGCATATTATTCACATTATTCTCATTAACTACACTTCGTTCCGTTGAACGTTGTTTGTCACATTACAATCACTTCTTGTATCTGATGAGTGTTTTATACTGTTGAATTGTCATACTTCACATCAATATCATTGATGATATTCTTTGCAAGAGGTAATGAGAACAGTTGAATAGCGCCAACAATCAGCAACGCATATCTGAGGGCAAAATCTTCCGACACCACGTAAGCAAGCGATATGAATAACCCCATTCCGAAAGCGCGGCCAAAAAACAAACCAATCTCATGACTAAGGATATAGGTATATTCACTTCTCTTCTCAATCGCTTTTACCGCATCAATAGTTTTCATCATGGTAGGAAAATACGCTAAATCGTGAAGGGGTTGAAACAGCACTTTACAGAGTACAAACACAATAACCCCTATCGCCGAAAAGAGAAAAGCGTTAAACAATGTCCCCAGAAAAAAGACCAGCAATCCGAATCCGAATATTGCCATCCTGTGCTTGGGCTTAGCAATCCTTCCCAATGTATAAACCAGGATAGCTGTAAGCAGACCTCCAATACCTTGTATCAGCCCTAAAGCACCCTCATTACCCACAAGGCGCATTACCAGAATAGCCGGTGCCGTCACTAAAAACCCTTGCACCATCCCTTTGAGTCCGGCAAGCGTCAATAACTTCTTCCAGAGAATATGAAAACGGGTGTAAAAGAATTTTTTTTGCACCGGATTAGTGAAATCACCTTTCGACAAGACAGTCCCTGCAATAATTGCTATGAGCAAGCTGATAACGGTAATAATCTGATAACCGTTATTCACATCTAACACCTTGCCGAGAAAATATAACCCACTGACCGATCCCAAGAAAGCTCCCACAATAAGGGGCACGACAATGCTCCACAAAGAGAAAAAGAAAGACTCCAGACCAAAGAAGTAGTTCCTGTTTTCGTCATTTGTGGAATTCAGCGTAAGTAAATAACGGTTAGTCCAAAAGAATCCGGTGGACGCTCCCAAGACAAATCCGGATATACCCAACTCCAAAATTCCGGTAAAATTCACAAACATCATCACCATTAAGGCCAAAGCCGACAATAAAATCCCAAAAACATACAAGGAAGAAGCTTTGAACTTATTCATCATCAACCCGTTGAGCACTGACGTAGCCAACACCCCGGCATACATGCAAAGTTGGTAGATTGCCACATAAGACGGATTACCGGTGTTTCGCATAATATATGCTCCCACAAAAATCTCAATAATGGGCAATATGAGCGCATATAACATATTTGTTATAAGCAGCGTTCTTATATTCAACGGTTGAGAACGGAAGAATCTATACTCACTAAATAAGTTTTTCGACATTTTTTATTTCAAAGAATTTAGTATTTCCTTAATTGAGAATTCGGCTTTGCAAATAACCTCATCACTGGCACCATAGAATAATTTAACAACATCTCCCTCCACATAGTGTCCATTCGTAAATACCACATTGCCAAAGAACCCGGTCTTTTCATATGCGGCCACAGGCTCCATTATAGTTTCCACACTCCGTGCCAGCACTTTGGAGGGATCTTTTAAATCCAATAATAGCGCGCCTAAACAATACCTGTGATCCGCATTGGCTCCATGATATATCTCCAACCAACCCTCGTTGGTCTTAATAGGCGCGGCTCCAGCCCCCACACGTGCCGAATCCCAACTATTGTCCCGGGTAGTTGCGATACATTTGTGATTTCCCCAATGTATCCGGTCGAAAGATTCTGCCAACCAAATGTAATTCCCCCCCAGTTCAGGACTACTGGGACGGTGCAGCGCATAAAATTTGTCATTGATCTTTTCCTCAAAAATGGCACAATCTTTATTATGTGGCGGAAATATCATCCCTTTTCTCTCATAGGTCTTGAAATCTTTTGTAGCAATCAGTCCAACACCAACCGCCACATGCGATACCATGGTATAGGTAAGAAAGAAGCCGTCTTCCATAGTAGCCACACGACAATCTTCGATACCAAACGACTCCAGGGGCCCCTGACCGAAGATTGGCGAATATTCCGGATCCTCGCGAAAATGCAGATCGTCATCGCTGTATACAAGGCGTAAATAGGATAATGTGGTGAGATAATTCTGCCCCTTATATTGTATCACGCGAGGGTCTGAGGCGTCTAATTGAGGATCATCCTCATCAAAACTCATTATCTCTATATGCCCCTCTTTATTATATACCGGAAAACTAATTTTTCCCTCAATCTGTTTTGGCCTTTCAGCCACTCGTAACACCAGCCATGTTTTGCCGTTCATCCTGAATACTCCCGGATTGAGTAAACATGTTATTTCCATTCCTTCTATTCCCGGTTTTAAATCCGAAGGTCGTAATATCGGATTTTTGTCGTATCGTTTTGCAATGTCCATGATATAAAGTTTTTTTGAATCAGGGCGAAAATTAGTCAATTTAATACACAGCAAGGTATCCTAGGTTTTCAAAATAGTACACTTATGTCTCAACTATAGAAAATGTTCCATTACATCAGACATTTTCTGTGCTCGGCAAAACAAATAAATTTGTTCTGCTCTTGCTTAACGAAAATGTTCCATTTTATTTGAAATAGTGGACGTTCCAGGTATCAATACTGCTCAAATTTAAATTGTTTGGTACCGGTTTTCAGAATAAAATGATGTAATTTTGTGATCCACGGTTCTCAATAGATATTAAGCATCCGGATGAAAAATATTTTTCACATATTATTTCTTATTCTGCCTATAACGGGGTATGCTCTTGATTTTGACATTCAATCCTTGACAAATAAAGATGGCCTGTCAAATAGTTCCATCAATGTAATTTTTCAGGACTCTAATCAGCTCATGTGGTTTGGAACATGGGACGGACTTAATTTATATAACAGTAAGGAATTCCAGGTCTTCAAACCTGTACCCGGAGATCCCCAAAGTATCAGCAACAACATTATCAGGGATATTATCGAAGAAAAAAAAGATTTCTTATGGATTGCCACTGATATCGGAATTAATCGGCTCAATATCAAGGAAAGGGTCTTCGAACATTTTTTTGTGGATTCCCTAAGACGGGAAATAACCAATGAACGCTCCTATTTGATTGCCGCAAATTCTCAAGGTAAAATCGTAGCCTATATATATCAACAGGGGTTATACTATTTCGATACCGGGGAGAATGATTTTATCCCTATGGATCTCAATAATAAATTGCACATAAAGAAAATTCTTTTTGATGACAACGATAATTTATGGGTATTGACAAAAGAAAAATCTGTATATACGATCCCATTAGACGCACAGGGAAACCGTTTGTCTGCGCGCAACATAAATCAATTTTCACTGAATGACATAGAAAATATCTTTCATTGTGAATCAGGGCGGATCCTCCTTCAAACATCCGATTATCAATTATATACATATCATGATTCACAAAACGAGCTCACACTTCTCCCTATTCAAAGTGAAATAGGTTATATCAATGATATTGCTTTTCATGAAGAATCAACGTATATAGGGACAAATAAAGGTTTATACCGGTACAACCATCACACGGGGATAATGGCTGTGATAGAAAATATTCCTGTACTAAGCGTATTATATAATATCACCCAGAATATCATATGGGTAGGTACCGACATGAAGGGAATTTACAAAATTGTCCCTTCCAATGAGAGATTTAAAGTTTATTCATCAGAGAATATTCCTAATTTTGGAACTGTCGCTGTGAGAGCTTTTTTTGAAGATGAAAACCAAACCCTGTGGGTCGGCACCAAAGGGGCAGGGATATATAATTTCAGAAGAGATCCGAAAAGCGGAGAATTACAACCAAACAATAATTTCAGTGTGAAAGATGGATTATTAAGCAACTCTGTTTTTGAGATTGTAAAAGGATTTACAAATGAGTACTGGATCGGAACAGATGGAGACGGGATCAACTATTATGATAAAAAATCGAATAGTATCCGCAGTTTGAGCATTCCGGCAGAGTTGCGCCTCTCATCCATTTATGCCATTTTACCTGACAATGATAATACCTTATGGGTAGGAACAAGCGGTCAAGGGATGTACAAACTAAAAATCGATCTCACTGCCACTCCTTACCGTGCCATTGATTACAAGCAATTTATTTTTAAAGAAAAAGAATCGTCATTAAGCAACAATATCGTGTATTCGATTATAAAAGAGAATGACACTCACTTATGGATAGGAACACGGGGAGGTGGAATAAATAAATTTGATATTATCAATGAAACCTTTGAAGTAGTCAAATTTTCCGAAAACAATGCCAGCAGTGATGATGTGCTCTGTTTACATAAAGACAATAAAGGCAACTTATGGGTCGGCACAAGCATGGGGGTAAATAAAGTGTCATGGAACGATAAGACAGAACCTGTAATCTATAATTTCAGCGAGAGAAACGGCATACCCAACAATACCATTCATGGAATTCTGGAAGATAAAAACAATAATTTATGGATTAGCACCAATAACGGACTGACAAAGTTGATCCCCGATGAAGTGGATGAACACTCCTATTATATCATCTCCTATTTTGCAAATGATGGACTACAGGATAATGAATTTTCCGACGGAGCTTATTATCAAAGTCCTTATTCCTCTCTTTTTTATTTCGGAGGAATCAATGGTTTCAACGAATTCGATCCGCTTAAAATTATTCAAAATGAATATATGCCGGAACTTTGGTTGGATGCTTTTTTTGTTGACAATATTGATATGGAGCTATCCGATTACTTAGTCAGAAAGAAAAATATGGAAGTGCTCACACTGTCCCACAAAAACAAATCGTTCAGTTTCCGGTTTGTGCCGATGGATTATCTCGCTTCGACCAAATGTGAAATAGCCTATTTGTTGGAAGGATTTCACGATACATGGGTTAATTTAGGTGCGTCAAATACGATAGTATTCACGAATTTGCCAAAAGGGAAGTATTTACTTAAAGTGAAGGTAAGCAATGCGAATAAAATATGGAGTGATACTCTTTTCCGTTTGCCTATAGAAATGACGCCACCATGGTGGAAAAGTAATTTAGCCTATTTCTCTTATATTGTCCTACTCTTATGCCTCATAGCAATTACAAGGAGACTGGTATTATATCGTATAAAGCTCAATAACGATATAAAAATGAAAGAGATGGAAAAACAAAAAGCAGAAGAAATCCACCAAGGAAAACTCCGTTTCTTCACCAACATAGCACACGAATTCTCCAACTCTTTGACCCTTATATATGGTCCGTGCGAGAAACTAATGAAAGAAAAAGAGATCGACAGCTATACTAAAAAATATCTGGGAGTAATAAAATCCAACTCCGAAAGGATGCTGAACCTGATTGAACAGCTCGTTGAATTCAGAAAAGCCGAAACCGGACATTTAAAACTTAAAATTGAACCCGTTGATATCTCCGAGTTAATTCAATTTGTAATTGATAGCTTTATCGAGATACTGGAACAGAAAAAAATCGATTATTCCATCTCTTTCCTGCCGGATGAAAATATAATATGGGTAACCGATAGAAATAATCTTGAAAAAATCATCTTCAACTTATTGTCAAATGCCGTAAAATACACCCCGGAGGAAGAAAAGATTCAAATTGATATTAAAGCAGAAAATGATCTGTTATCAATCGCAATAAAAAATACCGGTATTGGAATAAAATCAGCATACTTTAATGCTTTATTCGACAGGTTTGAAGTGCTGAACCGCTTTGAAAAGCAGGCGTCTACCGGGAATTATCCCCGACACGGTATTGGTTTGGCATTATCTAAAAGTATTGCAAACCTGCTAAACGGAGATATACGAATAGAAAGCGACGGAGACACCTTTACCCTTTTTGAGGTTTCTATACCACAATCAGAACTCACACCCACTCCATCTGGGGAGATGCCTCTCTTATCTCCTCCCAAATCAGTTGAAGGAGATCTCATAGAGGAAAAAGATCGTTCATCGGGGAAGGATAATTTTCCGAATGAGGGGTTTATCCTGATTGTGGAAGACGATAATGAAATCCGCTCAATGATAAAGGATCTTTTGAGCACAAACTATACCATAGTAGAAGCATCCAACGGGAAGGAGGCTTTACAGATTGTCCATAAGCAACGGCCAATATTGGTTATCAGTGATATTATCATGTCGGAAATGAATGGGGTTGAATTTGTGAAAATAATGAAAACAGAAGAATTCACCCGTCATATCCCAATCATACTCTTATCCTCAAAAAGTTCAATTGAAAGCCAGATTGAAGGGTTCGAGGTAGGCGCGGACGCCTACATAAATAAACCTTTCAACTTTCGTCATCTGGAAGTAATCGTAAAAAATCTGCTGCATAAAAAAGATGTGTGGAAAGAGTATAGTCAATCTCCCTATTCTACCCTTGAACAATATGAGGGTAGCCTTATTCAAAAGGAAGATAAAGATTTGATCCTTCGCGTTACAAAAATTATTCATGACAACATAGAGAACGAAGAACTCACGATAAATTTCATAGCCAATGAGACGGCTATCAGCAAGATACAGCTTTATCGAAAGATTAAGGAAATCACAAAAAAAACACCTACCGAATTCATTCGGTCAGTCAGGCTTACACATGCAGCAAAACTACTGAGGACCACAAATAAAACCGTGCAAGAGATCATCTATGCGTCCGGTTTTAACAACAAGACCTATTTCTACAGAGAATTTCTCAAACAATTCAACAAGACTCCCAAAGAATACAGGGAACCAGGTTAGCCATCTCCCTGCCAAAAGAAACTAATGGATCGTCACCATACGAATTACCCTGTTCGTTCGTGACGATACCGGAACAGGATGGCGAACAGGATGGCAACCACAAGGGCATAACCGGCGAAAATAAACCAGACACTTTGCCAATCGCCAATCAGCAGCGATGTGGTTGTAGAGCCCACGGTCACGTCTGTCCAGGAGCAAAACCGGTTCACCACCCACTGTGCCCATAACGTCCCCACGGTGGCGCCTATCCCGTTGGTCATCAACATAAACAATCCCTGCGCGCTGGCACGGATAGTGTGCGGGGTTTCCTTGTCAACAAACAATGATCCTGAAACATTGAAGAAATCGAAAGCCACGCCATATACCAGCATGGAGAACAACAAGAGCCACACACCGCCGCCGGGGTTACCCAATCCGAAGAACCCGAAGCGCAGTACCCAGGCAAGCATGGCAATCAACATCACGTTCTTGATACCATAACGTTTCAGGAAGAAAGGGATCAGCAGGATGCAGCACGCCTCCGATATCTGGGAAAGGGATATCAATATATTTGAATGCTTTACCCCAAAAGTACCGGCATACTCCGGATAAGCTTCAAAACTGGCGATGAACGGGTTGGCAAATCCGTTGGTGATTTGCAAGGCGACACCCAGCAGCATCGAAAAAATAAAAAAGATTGCCATCTTTCTTATTTTAAAGAGTTTGAAGGCATCCAACCCAAGCGCCTGAAACAGGCTCTTGCTACCTGTCGCCGTTGACACAGGGCAACCGGGCAATGTGAACGCGTAAATCCCCAACATAAAGCCCAATAGGGCACTCACCACAAACTGCATCGAAGAAGTCTGGTATCCCAGTATATCCACAAGCCACATAGTGCAGATAAAACCTATCGTGCCAAATACACGTATGGGCGGGAAAACCCTTACCGTGTCCATTCCAGCCTTTTCAAGAATAGTATAAGCTACCGAATTGGACAAAGCCAATGTGGGCATATAAAAAGCCACGCTCAATGCATAAAGGCCAAAAATAGTGGGGAATGAGACTTCCGTGCCACTAAACAATCCATACAGACCGGCAGAGAGCATGAAGGAGGCAGCCACCAGATGGCTTATTCCCAACAATTTTTGTGCGGGCACCCATCTGTCGGCCACAATCCCCATGATGGCAGGCATAAAAATGGATACTATCCCCTGTACCGAGTAAAAAATACCGATGTGCGATCCCAGTCCGGCAGGCCCCAAATAACGGGACATGGAAGTAAGATAGGCCCCCCAGATGGCAAACTGGAGGAAATTCATGATAGTTAGTCTGATTTTCAATGACATAAGTTTTATCTTCAATTATTATTCATTCCTGTTCGGTTATTATCAAGTGGATGTTCAGTCAATCACCTGCCAAGCCATGGTGCCGGATTGAGTTTGTTTGTCTTTTGCCACAACTGGAAATGCATCGTCGAGACACCTGTGTCCGGATCAGTGAAGATCCGTCCTAATGACTGTCCGGTTTTCACTTTGTCTCCCTGCTTTACAAACAAGTCGTATATATTGGCATAGAACGTATAGTAATCACCGTGACGCACAATCACACAAGTGTTGGAGCCGGGGAAGGAGAATACTTTCGAAACTTCCCCATCGAATACGCTACGGATATTGGCACCTCTCTCAGCCTGAATATCCACTCCGTTACTATTGGTGGTAACATTCCATTCATTATGTTTTTTGGCACCGAAATTACCCACAATGGCTGCTGTGCCGGTAACCGGCATAGGCAGTTTGCCCCTGTTGGCAGCAAAATCCTTCGAGAGGTTAAAGGTTTCGGCCGATGCGGTACTGCCGCCGGCCTCGATTCTGGGCCCCGGCGCGGCAGAGGAGGCACGCTCTTCTGTTTTCTCGGCGGTCTCACGCCCTGTCTCCCCACGGCTCTCACCCCTTCGCCGAGCTTCAGCCCGCTTCTCTTCCGCTTTTCTGCGCCGCTCCGCCTCTTCCGCTTTTCTCCTGGCCTCCGCCTCACGCTCCAGCCGCGCCACCTCTTCGGCGATAAGTCTGGCAATCTGGGCATTTAACTGGTCCGCCCGTTGCTGTTTTTCCCGAAGTGTCCTCTGCAATTCCCGCTCTTGTCCCTTCACAGCCGCCATCTCCGACTGACGCGTTTTCTCTTCTCCCTGTAATCTTTTCTGCTCCTCCTCTAACGAGGCCAATGCCTTTTCTCTGTCAACCTTGGCTTTAGCCAGCAACTCCTGTTTTTCCTTTATTTCAGCATGCTGCTTCTTTATTTCTTCAGCCTGTGTTTTCTGCCATTTGGAATATTCACGCAGATATTGCATTCTCCGCAACGATTCCCCTACCGATTTACCTGATAAGATAAAAAGCAGTTTGTTCTGGCTGAACTTACGGTTCAGCATCCCTTTCATGGCATCGGCATAATATTCCTGCTTCTTTTTCAACTCTTTTTCCAGCCGGGATATCTCACTTTCGAGGCGTGCCTCCTCCTTCCGCAACGCTTCTATCTCCCGGTTCTGCACATCTATCAATTTTTTGCGGGCCGATATCTGGTTGTTGATAAGGTTGATTCGATCCAAGATTGTGGTGGTCTGCTTTTTGACATCGACATAAAGTTTATTCGTATTTCTGATCTCTTCCATCAATGCCTGCTGCTGTCGTTGCAAATTCTCGATCTGCTGGGTTTGGGACAGCAGCAGAACGGCGATTGCGTGGGCAAGGAAGACAAGAATAATCTTTTTCATACGATCATTTATATAGAACTAAGAAGTTAGAACCAAGAAGCCTGAAGTCAAGGAGTTCTGGAGTTTTGGTTCTTGGGCGGTTGACTTTTCTCCCCATTCCCCTCTCTCTCATACTCCCAGTCTGAGCCATCTCTCCCCCTAAAATCACTTCGGAGAAAGAATTTTGAGTATCTCATCGATGGACGTCTTCGTATAATTCGACGGAATATTCAGCTCCAGCTTCAAGGAGTCATTCGTAACTATATCGGAAAAGAGCAACTCGGCATTAATCTTCCGTGATAGAGATGAGAGCGTAATACTCATCTTATGCGGGAATGTGACATTATGCAACACCGTAAAATCATGATATTCCCACTGCATATCCTGTTTTTTCTCCGACTGCATGAGGTGGGCAAAAGTGATCCGGTCATCCCCGTTGACCGTAAATGAATAATCGATCCCCGAGTCGGCGTCTTTGGCCGTCATACGATAGCTCTGATCTGAGGCGCGACTATAGCTGAAAGCGCTGTAATCACCTGCATCAATCTCCTCTTTCCCGGACACAAAAAGCGCATTTGTGAATAGCGATTGCATCGTATAATAGTCGAATCCAACAGGATAAAGCTGCTTTAATGTGGAGAACGATTCCAACACATACCGCTTATTCATCCTGTCGAGTAAAAACAACGTATCGGGGTTAATATGGATCCGGAACATCTCCACACCGAAAAGCGGCTGTATGGAGATCTGAAGGGCTTTGTCCCTCACAATCCGCAGGTTGGCTCTGGAACTATATGATTTCGTGCCGGAAGTCATTCCCATATTGAGTCTGGCTGACAGGGTACGATAGGGGAACTCCCTGGCAATGACATCATTGAAAAGCTCATGATAGGCTTTGTCCTCCACCGGGGCGGTGGAGTAAACGATCTTCTGTTTCGGTTTACATGCGGTAAATGCCACTGCTGATAATAAACAGATGATCAAAATATGTCGATAACGAGAAATATCCATAATCACAACTCTCCGGTTTTAATTTTTTTATCCAATGCGGGGGAATCACCGCCCAACTCTTTGGCCTTCTTCCACTGCTCCAATGCCTTCTCTTTCTCCCCGGTTCGGGACAAGACATCTCCGTAATGCTCCACCACCTCTGCCGAAAGATCATCCTCTTTACTGTTCTCAATAGCCCGTTCTATATAGATCTTAGCCAATATATAAGAGCCTTGCTCATACAGCACCCACCCATATGTATCGAGATAAGTCGGATTTGCAGGCTCGGCCTTCACCGTGATGCCGCTCATTTGTTCCGCTTTATCGAGATCTTTCTTCTCCAATGACAGATAATAGCTGTAATTGTTTAAAACAGGCAGATTCTGCGGATTCAATTGCAATGCCTTTTCATAACTCTCGAAAGCCTTTTCCTTATTACCGAGAAAATAATTCAGATCGCCAATCTGTCCATGAAAATCGGATTCCACCATGGGGTTTCGCATAGTAGCCTTGGCCAAACCATCCTCGAAAACTTCCAGTGCCTCACGGTGATTTTCCTGTTGGTAGTGAACCGCCCCTAAATAGAAATAGAATTGGGCTTCCTGCGGCAGATGTTTTAACGCCTCGGTGGTCACCTCTTTTATTTTCTCCAGATCCTGGTCGGGGAGAGCAATACGGAGCAGTTGTTCATATCCCGCGGGATCTTCGGGATTCGCCTCGGTGTAGATTTCGAACTGTTTTGCCGCTCCCTCTTTCTCCTCCTGCAATAAAAGCACATTCCCATAAATCATGTTTAACTGGGAATTATTAGGATGTTGCTCAAAGAGTGTCTCAAAGAGAGTATTGACCTGCTTCATATCCTGTCGGCTTTGTTGCAGAATACCAAGATAGCGGGTGAGCAACTGCAATTTCACCTCTACATCCATCGACGAGCTTGTAACGGCCTTTTGCAGCTCTGCCTGTGCCGCCTGCTTGTCATTGGTTCTCTCATGATAATTGACCATGGAAAGGATAAGCGCGGGATAATCGGGATCAATCACTTTGGCCTTTTCGTAATAGCTCAGCGCCTCTTCATTCCGATTATCCTCGAGATACAGATCTCCCATCAGAACAAGGTATCTCGGCTCGGAGGGATTTTTCTCAATGATCTGCTTGATCTCGTTGAAAGCTTGTTCTTTCTCATCCATCATTGAATAGAGACGGAACTTATTCAGGGCGATCATCTCGTTGGTTCCGGTATTCTTTTCCAATTCGTCGAGCGTATCGATTGCCTCCTGAAATTCCCCTGCCTCGGCATAAGCATTGGCCAGTTCAAACCGGACATCGAGTTTTCCAGGATACAATTGCGACAAATGACTATAGATATCAATCACTTCCTGCTTTAGATCAAGCTCCTTGCTTAAACCGGCCAGCATCATATTATAATAATAGTTATCGGGATCATAGGTGACCGACCGCCGGAAAAACTCAAGGGCTTTATTTTTCTCCTGCAACAGGTTATAAAATGTTCCCAGTTCCACCAACACATTGGCATTGGTGGAATCCAGCGCATGGCAATGTTGAAACAAATCGATCGCCTGGTCGTAATTCCCCAGGGCTTTCGCGTTCAAGGCCCCGTAAAAATAATAGTCGAATTTCCGCCTTGCCGCTTCATTGAGCTGGATATCCTGTTCCTGTTTCTCTTGCCGCACCACCATTTTTACCGGCCATATCGCTGATATCGACACAAACAGAAAAAAAGTGAAAAGTATTTTTTTTATCACAGTTATTGAATATAACATTCTTGTTTCTATAAAATTAGACTATTTGAGTCGCATTCGCTCCTCGATTTTCAACTCCACGCTCAACATAGTCAAAACAAGTTTTGCCTTTGTATTCGCTTAACGAAATAGTCATGGGTTTACTGCCTGCCGGTATGGCCGAACCCTCCGGCGCCGCGCTCCGTTTCATCGAGTGAGTCCACAGCGTCCCACTCCACGCGGGCATGCTCCGCAATCACCATCTGACAGATACGCTCTCCGTCTTGTATGGTGAAGTCCTCATTCGAAAGATTCACCAGGATCACCCTTATTTCACCGCGATAATCCGCATCTATGGTCCCGGGAGCATTCACTATTCCAATACCATGTTTGATGGCCAATCCGCTACGGGGACGGATCTGGGCTTCATACCCTTCTGGCAGTTGAATATAAATACCGGTGGGCACTAATGTCCGTTCAAGCGGTTTCAATACTATAGATTCTTCCAAATTCGCGCGCAAATCCATACCGGCTGCGGAAGCAGTAGCATATTCGGGTAAAGGATGCCGTGACTTATTGACTATTTTAATTTCCATCAGAAACGTCTATTCTGTTTAATCCTGCGAATTTATACAATTCCGAGGAATTAGGAGGCTATTTGATGAAATTTAATGAAATAAATATGGTTCCGCCTTCACTTGACGAAAAAGTTCACTGAAGTTAGACTTTTTCATCGTTCGGAAAAACAAATATATTTGTTCTGCCCTCACTTGACGAAAAAGTTTTATCTTTGTAACTATGAGTGACGATGATCTTTTGGCAAAATTGCGCCAGACACTGAATGAACAAGGCATAGACTCCTTCCATATTCTCGAGGACCTGGTACCCATTGAGGAACAAATGAACTATTTCAGGTATTTCGACCGTTTACGAAGGGAGAACAGCCCCTTTGTGCGTGACGATGAAGTGGCCATATTATTTTCGCCCGACGAGTCTATCGAGCGTAAAAAGAGAAGTCTAACCCTATTGGCATCCATCCCCGACGTGGGGGCTTACCGTTCCATCGAGACCTATCACAGCAGCCCGCTGGAACCGGAGTTGCTACACTGGTCGTCCATGGCGTTGGTAAGCAGCCGCATCGTACTCAGTTCGGACCTTTCCGGCCACCAGCAGGTATATATCTCCTCCGGATTGGGTGGACAGGACAAGAAACTGCGTTTCTTCGCGCTTTTCACGACCAATGACAGGCAGCACTTTACCAGTTTGCAGAAAGAGATGGTGGAACGTGAATTCACCTTTCAACTGCAAAAAGCAGAGGTGGTCATTGAGAAATTTGATATCAGGGAAAATTACTTTACCATTCTGATGCTTTTCCCTTTCAACAAGGATGTAAAATCGAGTCTCAATGACGCTGTCACCGAATGCAACCAATACGGTAATTTTCTCGAACCCAAATTCCTTTTCACCAATGTGAAAGTGTTAAGCGAAAAAGAGATTGAGAATATGCTGAAGAAAAGATAAACTCCTGTAAATCCGCTGATATTCAGATATGACGATACAACCGGCATGTGGAAAACTGTTTTGCGCGGCG
This sequence comes from Proteiniphilum sp. X52, assembly GCF_003712195.1. Classification (GTDB taxonomy): domain Bacteria; phylum Bacteroidota; class Bacteroidia; order Bacteroidales; family Dysgonomonadaceae; genus Proteiniphilum. The sequence goes on from NZ_RDSD01000015.1 coordinate 61,002, forward strand.
CTCTTCACCGTGATCTTCATCACTTTTTCCGTGTCGTCAGCCGCCCGGGAGATACCCTTTATCCCTCCCGTCTACAACTACACAACCGACCTTTATAACGCCGGTAACCAAAACTGGGCCATCGCCCAGGGGAGCAATGGGGTGATGTATTTCGGCAACGATAACGGAATGCTCAGTTATGACGGTGTCAACTGGAACTTGCATAGTCTGCCTAATAACCTCTCCGTTAAATCAATCCATATCGACTCGCACAACAGTAACGAACGTATCTACGTGGGCTCTTTCGAGGAGTTCGGTTATTTCGAGCCCAACGAAACCAATCAACTTACCTATCACTCTCTCAGGCACAATGTGGAGGATCACCAGTTCCATAATGATGAGATATGGGGCATACACCCGTTTAACGGAAAACTCTATTTTCAGTCATTTTCGGCAATCTTTGTCTACGACGGACAGGAGATTCAGATCCAAAAGCCCTACCCCGCAGTCTTATACTTTTTCCCGGCGGGAGAAAAAATGTTCGCGCAACTGATCGGCAACGGTTTCTGCCTCTTCGACGGTGAGCACTTTCATCCGGTATTTACACGTGAGCGGTGGAATAACGATAATGTGATAGCCCTGCTCCCCTATGAGGAGGACTGGCTGTTGGTCACTTCCAAAAACGGGTTATACCGCTTTTCCGAAGAAGATTATACATTAACGCCATGGAATATTTCCGCCTGGGATGAACTGCAACAAAGTACGATTAACCGTGCTATCGCCTCGGGCGATTCATACATCTTCGGGACAATCAACAGCGGCATTTTCGCGATCGGCAAGGATGGGGAGAAAATATGGCACATTGACCGGGGCAACGGGCTCAACAACAACACCGTACTGGCATTGTTCAGAGACCGCGACCACACAGTCTGGGCCGCCCTCGACAACGGCATCTCCAACATCAGGACACATTCCCCTTTATCTTTTTTTGAACCGGCTGATAGCCAGATCGGGCCGGTAGAAGACATCCTGTTTCACGACAACCGCCTCTACCTGGCCACCAACCAAGGGGTTTACAGTTATTCCGACACCGACAAGAATCTCTTCCGCATTCCCGAATTCGATATCCAGTCTTGGTTCATCAAAAGTTTCGACAATCAGGTCTTCGTGGGGCATAACCTGGGCACTTCGCTCCTGCGGGATCTTCGTGAAGTGCGCATCGAAGGAGCCCGCACAGGGGGCATGGACATGAAACGGGCGACCGTCAACGGCAGGGATATTTTGCTGGAATCCTCCTATACCTCTTTGTTTGTCTACACACGGAACTCTTCGGGCAACTGGATTTTCAGCCATGCCGTGGAAGGCTTTTCAGATCTGATCAAAAACCTTGAAATTGATCATGCCGGAAACATTTGGGCAGGACATATGTACAAGGGCGTATACCGCTTGAAACTCGACAGCGATCTTCGGAAGGTGGTTGAGATAGAGAATTATTTGTCGTTCGACAGTACGCAGGTCTCTACCTACCGGCCTGTCAAGGTCATGAAACTGCGAGGCAGGATTGTTTTTGCCGACGGTCACCGTTTCTTCACTTATGATGATATCGGTCATAAGATCATTCCTTTCGATCTGTTGACCAATGACCTGCCCGGATTTGCCGATACCCACCGTATCGTTCCCGTGAACGACAACCTCTTTTGGTTCATTCGTCATAAAGAGTATGTGCTGGTGGAATATAGTGAAAGCAAATATGTTATCAAAGACCGCATACCCTACAGTATCCTGAATAACCCGCCCAATGCAGGGAGAGCCAACCTGCTGGTAACCGGTGACAATAACTCCTACTTCTGCATGAACGGGGGAATAGGGAAATATTCGTTCTCTGATGCACAACCGGAAGTGAAGACAGACCTGCAAATCGCATCCATAACCTTTCACAACCGGAATAACGATCAGCTCTTTTATCTCGATCCCTCTCAAAAGGGTATACTCGGTTACCAGAGTAACAACATTGCCTTCAGGTTCCTGTATCCCGAATTCTCAAAAAAGATATTTCAGGTAGAAAGTTATTTGCAGGGATATGATAGCCGCTGGCTAAGTACAAATGGCAACAGATCGGCCGCTTGGTATAATCTCCCCGCAGGCGATTATATCTTGCACGCGCGTGTAAAAGACAGTTCGGGAAAGATCCTATCCACGGTAAACTATTCATTCCGCATTCAAACCCCATGGTACAAAACATGGTGGGCATATCTGATATATTCCCTCATTATCGGGTCCTTGGCGGGATTTCTCATAAAAAAACATATACGCAGAGTTATCCGCAAGAAACAAAAACTTTTCGAGGAACAGGAGAAAAGGCGCCTTGCCCAAATAGAACGGCAGGAAAAAGAGATTACCACATTACAAAACGAAAAACTGGAGGCGGAGCTAATCCACAAAGGTAAGGAGTTGGCCAGCGCCGCCATGATGCTGATTAACCACTCTGAATTTTTAAAGAGCTTACGGGAAAGTATTCAGTCGCTTATTCTCGCCGGAAAAGTCAACCGCACTGAAGGAAACGAACTCCTCACCATGATCGGGAAGAATCTTCCCGAGGAAGATGAATGGAATCTGTTTCAAAACAATTTCGACCTGATCCATGAGAATTTTTTCCGTAAGCTCAAAGAAAGGTATCCGTCGCTCACCCCTGCCGACCTGAAGGTATGCTCGCTGCTCAGATTAAACTATTCATCGAAAGAAATTGCAGAAATGCTTCACATCTCCATCCGCGGCGTAGAAGCAGCCCGATATCGTTTACGTAAGAAACTGAATCTTTCGGAAACCGATAATCTGGTGGATTTTATGATCAAGTTCCAATAATAAAGTACTACAAAGACCGCAAGTTAAATCTTTTCACATAACTGAAAAACAAACAGTTAACACATAAAGAAGTAGTAAAAAAGTACCCTTTAAAAATATGTTATATAACATAGCGTACTTTTAATGAGGTTTTTTATTTTCCCGCAGCACCACACCCTCCTTACTTTTGTTCACATATCTATTGTGAATGCATTAGAGTCATCAATATGGGATAGTGTAAGCAAACTTATCCTATGCCATAGGGGGAAGAATGATTTACTTGACTTTGTCGAGTATAGAAAACAACTGAAATTTTATTGAACAAATTAAAAAAGGATCCATGAAACTGAAAATTGCAACAGTAATTAGTTTTCTCTTCTGTTCCATTCTCTTATCTGCCCAGCAGATAACCGTTTCGGGAACAGTGAAGGAAGGAGCCACAGGAGAGCCCGCCATAGGGGTCACCGTGCTAGTGAAAGGTACTTCTAATGGTACCGTAACCGATATGGACGGGAATTACTCCCTACCGAATGTACCAAATGACGCAACCCTGGTCTTTAGCTACATAGGGATGCAGACCCTCGAGGAGCCCGTCAATGGGCGTACCACTATAAATGTTACTCTCAGCGAAGATGTACAGGCGCTGGAAGAGGTGGTAGTGATAGGGTATGGTACGGCAAGGAAAATCGATTTGACGGGATCAATCGCCAGCGTGGGAGAGGACATAATATCCAGGCAACCCGCTCTAAACCCTTTACAGTCTGCACAGGGAAAGATATCGGGTGTGAATATCGTCAACAATGACGCTCCAGGATCAGCACCCACAGTAGTAATCCGTGGTTTGGGAACAGCATTGGGAGGGCGTGATCCTCTATATATCGTAGACGGCTTTCCTGTGACGGACATCAGGAATATCAGTGCGTCGGATATTGTATCGATGGATGTGTTGAAAGATGCTGCATCCGCATCTATTTATGGGGTTAGAGCAGCCAACGGCGTTATCCTCATCACAACCAAGAAAGGGCAGTCGGGAAAACCCAAGGTTGGAGTTGAATCATACGTAGGTGTCAAAAATATCCTGAACAAGGTACAGATGGCCAATGCTCAACAATATATTGAGCATTACAACCAGAATCAATCGATGTTGGCAACTCCGATTCAATTACAGAATGCTTCTTCTCAACCTTATAATACCGACTGGTATGATGAACTTATCCGCCCGGGTGTGGTAACAAATAACCTGGTATCAGTAACCGGGGGAGGAGAGAACGTCCGTTATTATGTAAGTTATAATTACTATGATGAAGACGGGCTACTGGACAACCAGAATTACAGGCGATCTACCATTAGGAATAATAATGAATATTCATTCTTTGACAATCGCCTTAAACTGAATCAGACGTTGAACTTATCCTTTTCAAACGAAGTGAAAAAACCGTTCGGAGCCTTCAATGAGGCTTACCGGCAGTCACCTCTCGTTCCGGTCCATTATAACAATGGAAAATGGGGAAGACCTTTTGTCAATACTACAACCGGTATTGTCAATTATGAAGGGGCCCCCGGAGATGTAATCGGCTCACTGAACTCCATAGGTAATCCGGTCTACAATGTGGCACAAAATAATGAAAGGGAATCGGTGATTACACTACAAGGGGGTTTTGAAGGAGAATTTAAGATAACCGATTTCCTGAAAGTAAACTCTCGTTTTGGAGGAACCAAATATTATAATAAGAACAGGCAGTTCTCAGATATCAAAGACGGATGGTTAAGCGCAGATCCGGCACGTACCGAAGCGGAATTCCTGGCACTTAAAGAAGCAAACCCGACAGTGACCTCCTATGCGGTAAATTCGCTCCGATTAAAAGATATCGAGACTTTCCGCTGGACTTGGGAAGGTTTTGCCACATTTAACAAGAGTTTCAACCGTCACAATGTGGAAGCGGTGTTGGGTCTCTCCCGTGAAAAATACGGGATTGGCTATGAAAGCACATTGAGAGGATATGAAGTCCCACAAAAACCACAGTACTGGAACCTCAGCATGGTATCCGGTGATTACGAAACAGAAGTGGCTCAGTTCGGCTATACACCCACCGCCATCGCCTCCTATTTCGGTCGTCTGCAATACAATTTCGATCATAGATACTATATTTCTGCAGTATTAAGACGAGACGGAGCCAGCACTTTCAAACAGAATAAGGATTACTGGGGTACCTTTCCTTCTGTTGGATTGGGGTGGACTATATCACAGGAAGAGTTCATGAATGACGTCGCATTCATTGATCACCTGAAATTAAAAGGGACCTGGGGTGAATTGGGGAATCATAACATCCCCCTGAACGTTTCACAAATACTGACTGATCCGGGTAGTGCAAACATGAATTATGTCTTCGGGGCAGAACAAAATCTAGTATATGGTGCCAGATTCGGTACCCCCGCCATGGATTTAAGCTGGGAAGTCACCAGAGAATGGGGTTTCGGCGTGGACTATACCTTTATGAATCAAAGACTCTCCGGAAGCCTCGATTACTATAATAAGACAAATACCAATGCTATATTACTGATAAATCCGGTATTGAATTCAACATTTGAAGGCCAGTTTTATGATCATGGAGCGAAAGTACGAAATGCCGGTATTGAGTTCAGCATTGGATGGAGCGACCAGTTAGCCAATGGCCTGACTTATGAAATAGGGGCAAACTATTCCTATAATAAAAACCAGGTGCTTGAAGTAAGAGATACATACAATGGAGCAATCGGAGGCAGCCTGGCAGACGGACAAATATCGAAACGTTTACAGGATGGCCAACCACTTTATGCATGGTGGATGTTTGAAGCTGACGGTGTATGGCAAACACAGGAGGAAATCGATAATGCCAATGCCGTCTATGGAACAGCTCAACCGGGGCAATTGAAGTATAAAGATCAGAACGGTGACGGGCTTATCGACGATCGGGATAAAATATACCTCGGCTCCTATCTTCCTTCCAGCAATTATGCAGTACATCTGAATCTCGAGTACAAAAACTTTGATTTCGGTATCGATGGATATGGCGTGGCAGGGAATAAAGTTTATAACGGATTAAAATACGGTCGCATCAACGGTGGTGAGAATATTGCCTATGAAACATATAGAAACCGGTGGACGGGAGCGGGCTCTACCAATATTCATCCCGGCCCCAATAGGGCGCCTATCGCATCCTCCTACTATCTTGAAAGCGGAGCTTTTTTCCGTATCAACAATATTACTTTGGGTTACACATTCAATGATTTAGTGGCACAAGGCACAAGTCTGAGACTATATACCACGGCGCAAAATCCGTTTATGTTTACTAAATATTCGGGATTCACACCCGAAATCAGTTCCGACGGAAACCCGAGCCTTACTCCGGGCATTGAACTTTCAGCTTATCCCACAACCCGTAATTTCCTATTCGGTATAAATCTGCAATTCTAACTCATACAAACATTACATCATGAAAAAATATTTCAATATAACATTCATTTTAGCGGGTATCTTTTTGTTGTCGTCATGCAGTGATTTTCTGGATATCGACTCGAAGGAAAAGATCGAAGCTGAAGATAGTGAAGAGAATTATACTCCTGAGCAATTCGTCAATGGCATTTACGGTATGTTCACGGATTGGGATTATGCATTCTCCTTCCTTGCGGTAACAGAAATAATATCGGATAACGCAGACAAGGGAAGTTCTCCCTCCGATAGCGGTGCCGATAAGAATCTGTTTGATGAACTTACTTTTACCAGCACCGCAGGATCACTTAGTGCTATGTGGTCGCGCTGGTATAAAACAATAGGCCGTGCTACCCAAGCAATTGAATATGCAGAATCATACGGTCTTACGGACGAAGCTTATAAAAACAGGCTTATCGGCGAAAGTAAATTCCTACGCGCGGTATGCTATTTCTGGCTGGTAAGAGGTTGGGGAGACGTTACCCTTCAGCATATTGACAACACGAACAGGGCGTCCAAGGAGGAAGTCTATGCTTTCATTGAACAGGATCTTACCGAAGCAATGCAAGTATTGCCAGCATCTTACAACAGCGCCAATCTTGGCCGTGCAACCAAAGGTGCGGCACATGGACTGCTGTCAAAAGTCTATCTGTATCAGGGAAAATGGCAGCAAGCCTATGATGCGGCTACCGCCGTGATCAATTCTTCTGAATATAATTATAGTCTGTTGGATGATTATTCTATGATCTGGCGGGTGGAAGGAGAAAACTCTTCGGAGTCACTCTTCGAGATACAGGCACGCGGTGAATCCATTGCACATGGTGTACAACAATACTCCCAAACCCAGGGAGCACGCGGTACTACCGGATGGGGATGGGGGTTCAACACGCCATCAGAGAATCTCTTGACAGCATTCAATGATGAGGGTGATGAGATCCGGCGGGATGCGACTATCATATTCCGCAACTCCACATTGTACGACGGATATGTTGTAGGGAACACGGAAAATCCGATGTATAATTATAAAGCCTATTCAAGCGCTAACAAAGGAGCTGATGATACCGATAAGAATATAAGATACCTGCGCTTGGGAGAGATTTATCTTATACAGGCGGAAGCGGCAAATGAGTTGGGACGCACTTCCGAAGCGTTGGCAGCATTAAATACTATTCGTGACCGGGTAAATCTGCCGGCAGTTAGGACGACAGATCAGGCCGAACTTCGAAGAGCTGTCTGGAAAGAACGCCGATTGGAACTCGCCTTTGAACACGACCGTTGGTTCGACCTCGTTCGGACAGGTCAAGCTCGGGAGGCTATGGCTGCGGACAACAAAACCTTTGTCATCGGTAAACACGAATTATTTCCCATTCCTAATCAACAATTGATAGATACACCGGAAATGACGCAAAATCCAAATTGGTAACTCGTATCCATAAAGCGGAAAATAAGGAAAAAGGGAGTCAAACCTCCCTTTTTCTTTCCTCTTTTGTAGATCTGAAAATAAAGAGCATTATAAAAAGTAAATCGGTGGTATGGGAAAAACAAGCTTTCAACAATTGAATGGTTTTCTGTTACTTCTTGGGATAATTTTTTGGACTTCTTGCGGGTGTAAAGAAGAACCTCCCGTTTCCAATACCATATCATGGCTGTTCCAACAAAGAAAAAAATAATACAACCAATAAAAAGATGAACAATCGCAAATTCTTACCGATCATCGCACTGGTTATCGGCGGCATTTTTCTCATAGCGTGCGACAACAGCAGTAAAAGGGAGCCGGCCGCAACGGGAGAAGAGAGTTATCCCGTTGCCTTCACATCGGATGACGAGTTTCTCGATTTCATCCAAAAAACCCATTTCAATTATATGTGGGAAGGGGCGGAACCCATATCGGGGTTGGCTCCGGAACGTATTCACATGGATGGTGTTTATCCCCAAAACGATGCGGATGTGATCACCACAGGGGGGAGCGGCTTTGGCATCGCCGGCTTGCTCGTCGGTATCGACCGTGGATTTATCACCCGTGAAGAGGGTGTTGAGCGGTTACATAAGATAGCCGACTACTTGGCTGCTGCAGATCGCTTCCACGGTGTCTGGCCTCACTGGCTGCACGGCCCCACAGGAAAAGTAAGGGCGTTCGGACAAAAAGACAACGGCGGCGATTTGGTAGAAAGCGCTTTTCTTATGCAAGGCTTGCTCTGCGCGCGGGAATATTTTAAGGAGGGAAACGAGAGCGAAAAACAACTGGCGGGAAAGATCGATACTCTCTGGCGGGAAATGGACTGGACATGGTACCTGAACGGACAGGATGTGCTTTACTGGCACTGGAGCCCCGAATACGGCTGGGAGATGAACTTCCCCCTGGAAGGATACAACGAATGCCTTATCACCTATATCCTGGCAGCCTCCTCACCCACCCATTCTATCCCGGCTTCGGCTTACCACAACGGATGGGCCCGTGGCGGCGATATCAAAAGCGAAGCCGTGGCCTATGGCCACCCACTGATATTGAAGCATAACGGGGCGGAAGAATACGGGGGGCCTCTGTTTTGGTCGCACTATTCCCATATCGGTCTCAGCCCGGAAGGATTGAAAGACCAATATGCCGATTATTGGCAACTCAACAGGAATCATGCGCTGATCAACTATGAGTACTGCGTGGAGAACCCCAAAGGGTTTGAAGGGTACGGAGATAACTGCTGGGGATTGACCGCCAGCTATTCAGTGGACGGTTATTCGGCCCATATGCCGGTGAAGAATGACCTGGGCGTAATCACACCTACAGCGGCATTGTCGAGTTTTCCCTACACACCCCAACAGTCGATGAGAGCATTGAAGCACTTCTATTCCGACCTGGGCGATAAGATATGGGGTAAATATGGTTTCTACGACGCGTTCAGCATACAGGACAACTGGTATCCGCGACGATACCTGGCCATTGACCAGCTCACCATCACGCCAATGATCGAGAACTACCGTACCGGATTGCTCTGGAACCTGTTCATGGGGGCACCTGAAATCCAGGAAGGATTGAAGAAACTGGGATTCACGTATGAAAAATGAAAAATGAAGAATGAAGAGGGAAGAATGAAGAATGAAGAATGAAGAATGAAGAGTGAAGAGGGAAGAATGAAGAATTGATAATTAGTAATTGGTAATCAGTAATTAGTAATTGGTAATTGGTAATTGGTAATTGGTAATTGGTAATCAGTAATCAGTAATTGGTAATTCATAATTAACATACACATAATCAATAGAAACGACAAAAAATGGGAAAATACATTACCTCAATAGGATATGCGGTGGCGGTGATCCTGCTTGCCGCTTGCGGATCACCTTCATCCGGTACCGCGGGAGGTGGCAAGTGGCAAAGCTTTAGTGGCGACAAGCGGATTGAGCAGCGGGTGGATTCACTACTGAAACTGATGACACTCGAAGAAAAGATCGGCCAGATGACGCAGTTCTCCGCCAACTGGTCGATCACCGGCCCGGTGATGTCCGATGACTTCCAACCCTATCTGGAAAAAGGACTGATAGGCAGTATCTTCAATGCGACCTCTGTAGAGGGGATCCGTCGGATGCAGCAAATTGCCGTCGAAGAAACCAGGCTGGGTATCCCGATCCTCTTCGGACAGGATGTGATCCACGGCTATAAAACCATCTTCCCCATCCCACTGGCAGAAGCCTGCTCCTGGGATCTGGAAATGATGCGACGGACCGCAGAGATCGCCGCTATCGAAGCGGCATCCGACGGGATCAACTGGACCTTCGCTCCTATGGTCGATATTGGCCGCGACGCCCGCTGGGGCCGGGTAATGGAAGGTGCCGGCGAAGATCCCTATCTGGGTAGCAAGGTGGCGGAAGCCAGGGTGCTCGGCTTTCAGGGAGGAAGAGACGTCAATTCCCTGCGTGAACTCACCACGCTCCTGGCCACAGGCAAACACCTGGCGGCTTACGGTGCCGCCGAGTCGGGCAGGGATTATAACACAGCCGAACTGTCGGAGCATACCCTCCGGAATGTATATCTGCCGCCCTACCGGGCAGCACACGAAGCAGGCGTGGGTACTTTCATGGCCTCCTTTAACGAGATCAACGGTGTACCGGCTACCGCAGACCGGTGGTTGATGACCGAGGTGCTGCGTGACGAATGGGGATTCAAAGGGTTTGTGGTCAGCGATTACACCGGCGTGAACGAACTGGTGCCCCACGGGGTGGCAAGGGACGAAAAACAGGCCGCGGAACTGGCGGTAAACGCGGGGATCGATATGGACATGACCGGTGCCACCTTTATTAAACACCTGACAGCGTCGGTTAAAGAAGGAAAAGTAGCTGAAAAAAGTATCGACACCGCCGCACGCCGCATCCTTGAGATGAAATTCCTGCTGGGTCTCTTCGACGATCCCTACCGTTACCTCGACGAGGAAAGGGCAAAGCAAAACACGATGACACCCGAATTCATGGAGACCGCACGAAAAGCCGTGGCATCGTCGGTAGTGCTGCTGAAGAACGATAACCAAACCCTTCCCGTCACCAAAGAAAGCGGGAAAACAGTCGCCTTAATCGGTCCGTTGATGAATGACTCCATCAACCTCAATGGCGAATGGGCCGGGTTGGGTGACCGAAATAAGAGCGTCCCCCTACTGAAAGGACTCACCGAGAAATATGAAGGCTCCACGGTAAGACTTGTCTATGCGGAAGGAGCCTCCATCACCGAAACCACTCCGGCAAAGATAGCCGAAGCGGTAGCGGCCGCACGGCGTGCCGATATCGTGATCGCCGCGATGGGAGAAGATTTCAACTGGTCGGGTGAAGCAGCCGTAAGGACCGACATACGCCTGCCCGAACCCCAACGCCAACTGCTAAGGGCATTGAAGGAAACCGGCAAACCGGTGGTGCTGGTCACCCTGAGCGGACGTCCGCTCGACCTTTCCTGGGAAGATGAAACAATGGACGCTATCCTGCAAGCATGGTTCCCCGGCACACAGGGAGGGCACGGCATAGCCGACGTGATCGCGGGCGATTACAACCCGTCGGGACGATTGGTGATGTCATTCCCCCGGAACATCGGCCAAGTCCCCATTTACTACAACCGGAAGAATACCGGCCGGCCGGTGGATCTGGATAATGAGTCGGTGGACTACAAATCCAACTACCTCGACACCTCCATCACGCCCCTTTATCCTTTTGGATACGGACTGAGCTATACCACGTTCGAGATCGGTAATGCCCAGCTCGATAAAAAGACACTGAAAACTGAGGACGACAAGATTACTGTGACAGCCAATGTAAGGAATGCAGGGGAGGTCGATGGCGAGATTGTGGTACAACTCTACACCCGCCAGCTCGTGGCCAGTGTAACCCGCCCGGTGAAAGAGCTGAAAGGATTTCAAAAGGTCGCCTTACCAGCGGGCAAGTCCAAACAGGTAGCCTTCGAACTGGCTTCCGGGGATCTGGCTTTTTACGGTATCGACATGCGGAAAAAGACAGAGCCCGGCAACATGAAACTCTGGGTGGCCCAACATGCCGCCGATAATTCCAACGAGATTGATTTCCGGATTGAGTGAAAATTGATACTATTCTTATTGGCACAAAAATTCAACAGACCGGAAGAAAAAAAACAGAAACATCTTCCCTTTTCAATTATTTTTCGCATCTTTGAACCATCAAAACAGTTGCCACGGGACAGGCAACTCCGGGGTAGTTGTGTTTTTCATTCGCTTACGACAGCATGAGTTTAATTGGTTATTTCGATATCAGAAAAGAACTGGAAGACTTTGAGGCGATCCATGCCGAGATTGAGAAAGGGATTGTCTTTAAAGGCACCAACTTATGGATTTTAATGTGTGCCATCCTGGTAGCGTCGGTCGGGTTGAACATGAACTCGACGGCCGTCATCATCGGCGCGATGCTTATCTCGCCGCTGATGGGCCCCATCAACGGGATGGGCTACAGCATCGCAATATATGACTGGCGCCTGTTCCACCGGTCGATAAAGAATTTCTCCTTTGCCGTCGCGGTCAGCCTGCTCACCTCAACACTCTATTTCACCATCACACCCGTCAACACGGCTCACTCCGAACTGCTGGCACGCACCAGCCCCACCATCTACGATGTTTTCATCGCCCTTTTCGGGGGACTGGCAGGCATACTGGCGATCAGCAGCAGGTTGAAAGGGAACGTGATCCCGGGAGTAGCTATCGCTACCGCCCTGATGCCCCCCTTATGTACGGCCGGATACGGGCTTGCCACCCTGCAGTTCAACTTTTTCTTCGGCGCCCTCTATCTCTTCACCATCAACACGGTATTTATCGCCGTAGCGGCACTGTTCGTCTGCCAGATCCTCAAATTCCCCATCAGCAGTTTCATCCATCCCAACCACCGGAAAAGGGTGAACAGCATCATCACCACCATATTGCTCATCACCATCGTACCCAGCATTATCTTTGGTTACAACCTGGTGGAAAAGGAGCGTTTCTCAGAGAAGACCAACCGTTACCTCCAATCCGTCTCCGTACTCAACGGAAGTTACCTGATAGAGGCCAAGGTCGACCAGAACCTGCAGACCATCTCACTGCTCTATTCCGGATACGGCCCCACCGAAGCAGAATTGGCGCAATTAAAAGACAAGGCGCTTATTTTTCAGTTGGATACTTCCAAGATCAACATTATCAAAGGGGTGGACGCCGATATACTGCAGCAAAGCACCAACCGCTATCTGACGGAAGCGCAGGAACTGGAGAACAGGCTGAGTATCACTAACGCCTCCCTGCAAAAAACCCAATTGAGGCTGGACAGCATCCACAATATCCCCGCCTTGGGTGAGCATCTGTTAAAGGAGATCAAACAGATCTATCCGCAGATAGAAAGTTGTTCGTATGCCGAGTCGATCGTTTTTGGTGATACCATCCACTCGCAGCGGTTGCCTGTTGTCATTTTCACATCCGGGAAAGCGATCGGCCGGAGTGAACAAAAAAAGATATCCGAATGGATACAGGTGCGGCTCGATAACAAGGCTGCCAAAACCTACTTTTTCTTCTGAAACCCCATCTTTCCCCGCTCACGGGATTTGAAGGGTTTGTCTCCCGAATTGCCGAAACGGGTCTCCCTGCTGTCGTCGCCACGAGACGCGGAGCGTTCCCGGGATTTGAAGGGTTTATCCGGCTTGAAAGATCTGTCCTGATCATCCTCACTCCTTTTACGGCGGTATTCATCCCGGGGTTTCTCCCTCCCGGCCTCTCCTGCACGTTGGGAGCGACGGTAACCCTCCCTGGAATTCCTTTCGTAGCGCGCCTCATACCCTCCCGACCTGCCTCTTTCACCAGAGGATCCCTTTGCCGGGCGGTCATCACGTTTTCCGGAAAAGATCTCGTACTCACGCATCTCGCACTCCAACGCGCCGTTATAGAGAAAGAACCGATTCGCATGCCTGAGTCCGATGGCATCGAACGACTCCTTCCGGTAACTCAGCACATAAGCGCGATATCCCGGAAAGACGTGTTTCAGCCGCTCACCGATCATCGAATAGAGTTCATCCAGGTCCTCTACTTTAAGCCGTTCCCCGTAAGGAGGATTGGTCATCAGCATACCTTCGGGCGCAGGCGCTTCGGTGAATTGCTGAAACGGTTTCACCTCCAGATCAATATATTTTTTCAGTCCCGCATTCTTCACATTCTTCTCGGCCATAGCAATGGCTTTGGGCGACACATCGAAACCCATGACGCGGTGGTTGAATTCCCGCGCCTGCGACTCATCGTTATATATAGTGCTGAAAAGTTCACTGTCGAAATCCCCCCATTTTTCGAAAGCGAAACGGGGCCGGTGGATACCCGGAGGGATGCCCAGAGCGATCATGGCCGCTTCAATCAACAATGTTCCCGAGCCACACATCGGATCGATAAAGTCACATTCCCCTCTCCAGCCCGATTTCAGGATCATGCCGGCCGCCAGCACCTCGTTCAGCGGAGCGTCTCCCTGTGCTACCCGGTAACCCCGTTTATGGAGCGACTCCCCCGAACTATCCAACGAAAGGGTACATTTGTTATGCGCCACATGGATATGCAACATGATATCGGGATTAGACACGCTTACCGAAGGACGTTTTTCATACTTCTCATTGAACCAGTCGGCAATGGCATCCTTCACCCTGTATGCCACAAATTTGGAATGAGTGAAAATATGTGAGAAGACTACGGCATCGATGGAGAACGTTGTTTCTAAAGAGAGGTAATCATCCCAGTTGAAACTTTTCACCGCCTCGTATACCTCATCGGCGCTCTCCGCCTTGAATGTGTAAAAAGGTTTCAGGATCCGCAACGCCGTACGGCAATGCACATTCGCCTTATACATCAGCGCCTTATCACCGCTAAACGACACCATTCGGGTACCCAGCTCCACATTGTCCGCACCCAGCGCGATGAGTTCTTCCGCGAGCACATCTTCCAGTTCCGCCAGTGTTTTGGCGATCATCGGAAATTGCTCATGATGGCCGGTCATCCCCTCGTGGTGGGATAATCCCGGTGGGGCAGTTTTCTTCTCAACTTCACGAAAGTGTTCGTTTTCAATCATCCGTTCTACTTTTAATGTGTGCACAAAGATAACACCCGGGAAGAGATTTTACCTCATCGACATTATTTTTTACCAAAGTTTTACAACTTCACCCGGGTCCTTGCCGGCTTACTTTCATTATGAAAAGCATCCAATGCGGTTACCACATAAGTGTAGCGGCTTTCACCACCTTCATAAGGCAATACCAAGAAATTGTCGGGCGTGATTTTCACAATACTCTCCGCCCGGTTGATATCCACTTTTTCTCCCCGACGGAAGCGATAAACCACGAACCGTTGTGCCGTTTCAGGGTTCGACGGCTCCTTTTTATGTTCCCATGTGAGGAAATGCATATCTTCGGTATAGACCTCCGTCAGTTTCTTCACGGCTGCAGGACGTCCCTTGTGCAGATGCGTATAAGGCGGGATCAATGTCTTGGAACGATGGATACCGGTTCTCATCGCATCAGCGACCCCGGCAAAGTTGTCGAGTATCTGGTATCCGTACCAGTAACAGTTACCGTGAACGAAAGCCATTTCGCGCGATTGCCGGATCTTTATCTCCAACTCGTTCCTATCGATACTTCGCTTCAGGTCTTGCCCGATATAAAGATGCTGCTCAAAATTATTGGCATTCCACCAGTGTAACAGGGTGGTGTAATCGGCTGCACCATGGCCGATCTCCCAGTAAAGTTGCGGCAGGTTGTAATCGATCCATCCTTTCTCCACCCACAGTTTGATATCGGCATACAGGTCATCGTAATTCTGTAAACCATTGGTATCGCTGCCGTTGGGGTCGTTCCGCTTATTCCGGTAAATCCCGAAGGGGCTGATACCAAAACGAACCCACGGCTTGGTGGCGGTAATGGTCAGTTTTATCTGCTGAATAAGCAGATTCACGTTGTTACGGCGCCAGTCGCCACGCTGAGAAGGAGAAAAACCCTGAGAAGCTGCGTAAATTCTGAAACTGTTGTCGTCGGGGAAAGATGTTCCCGCGACGGGATAGGGATAAAAATAGTCATCCATATGGATGGCATCCACATCGTAGCGCGTAACTATATCCCGTACCACTTCACATATAAATCCCCGGTTTTCGGGTAGTCCCGGGTCAAAAAACAACTGGTTGCCGTACCGCACAAAACGCTCCGGATATTTCCAGTAAATATGGTTTTCCGCAAGGGTATTATTGATATTGGTCTTCACCCGATAGGGATTCAGCCAGGCGTGAAGCTCCATTCCCCGTTTATGGCACTCCTCGATCATAAAAGCCAGGGGATCGAAGGTGGGATCGTCAGGCGACTTTCCTTGTTCACCGGTCAGAAACCGGCTCCAGGGCTCCAACTCCGACCGGTAGAACGCGTCAGCTTCGGGACGGATCTGGAATATCACCGCATTGACACCCGCCTCATCGAATTTACGCATCATATCCGAGATATAATGCTTCATGGCAGCACTGTTCATCTGGCTGTAACGCGATTGCCCCACAGTCTGCACCCATGCGCCACGGAATTCACGTTTCGGGGCGGAGTCGGGAATACGCGTCAGGGATTGCTTGGCAGTGCCGCAAGCGATGATCCGCACCGCAACAAGCAAAAAAAAACCAAATCTAATAAAATGATTCATATTATTAATTACCAATTAGAAATTACAAATTACAAATTATCCATGACCAAATTATTTTGAATTGCAAATCGAGGGAGTCAAATCCTGCATCTGAAATCCTAAGGAATAAAAATGTGGTCTTCCGTCCCGAGCAACTGATCCGCCAAGTGCTGTTTGGGATAGACCACAATACGGTTGTGATGCGGGAAGCGATTCTCCAACCGTGTAGGCAGACTCTCTAAAACCGGGATATGAGAAATATACCCTACATGGGCGGAAACCAGAATGATCAGATCATCTTTTTTGATCAGATCTCCACAGGACAACGGATTATTCCAATCCACAAAGGGTTGAAAAATAAAGTTTCCCGATCTCTTCTGTCCGGAAATAATCTTCTGCGTTTCAGGGTGTCCCAGATGCAACACGGGGATCGACAACTCGGAAGACAGCTTCGACACCTTACTTACCCACAATCCGAACCCATCTTCTTTTTCAGCCAGTGGCGGCGAGACAACTACAATCCGTTTATTCAAAATAAGGTTTTGCTCCACATGGCAGACAAACAGGTTCTTATCCATATTCTTGATGATCAGGTCGACCTTCTCTCCCAGCAGTTTATCCCATAACCCAGCCTTGCCCGGCCATCCCAGGATAACAATGTCCGACATCGTCTCTCGTGCCGTCCTCACAATACCGTCCGCCGGATTGTGGTCGATAGTAGTGATGATATCTATGTTCACTTCCGCTGCCGTAGCCCTTGAGACAAATCCCTGCAACTGTTTCCTGAAGCTCACTATATTCTTTTCCGCCTCCTGGTTGTTAGGAACCACCCCCAGCAGGGAGACGGGATTCACCGATTTTTTATCTTTCAACAACAATGCCAGTTCCACATGCTGACCGATATTGGTAGGGTTGGCAATAGGCACCAGTATTTTCTCCTGGGCAAACAGGCCCATGGAAGAGGGGATAAGGGGCTGATTCTCTTCACTGATCGCGATCTTTTTAGCCGCTCTTTGTGTGAAGACCGAAGCTACAACACAAGTGAGCAGGATCAGTATAATAGTACCGTTTAAGATATATTCATCCAGCAGATCTGCCCTGTAGCCCACAAGAATGATGGCCAGCGTAGCCGCCGCATGGGAACTGCTCAGTCCGAAAATGAGGTTTCTCTGGGTGGTTGAGTAGTGGAATGTCTTCTGCGTCGCCCATGCCGCCAGCCATTTTCCCACCAGCGCCATCAGGGTGAGCGTTAACGCCACGATAAGGGTACGCGGCCCGTTCAGCACCACCGAGACATCGACCAGCATCCCGACCGAGATCAGGAAAATGGGGATAAAGAGCGCATTCCCAAAGAACTCAATCCGATTCATCAATGCCGATGAATGTGGGATCAGCCTGTTCAGCGCTAATCCCGCGGCAAATGCCCCGATAATGGGTTCAAGACCTCCCAGTTCCACCAGAAAACCCGCAGAAAACACCACCAACAAAACAAAGATAAAGGTAGAATACTTCTCGGGTGTGGCCCTCTTAAAGAACCATTTGGCCAGGTGAGGCACTATCAGGAAAATAATCAGGGAAAAGAGCAGCAGCGAGAACAGCAATCTCATAAGAAAACCGGCGTCCAGCCCGCCGTTGCTATTGGACAAGACCAGCGCGAGGATAACCAGCACAGCCGTATCGGTAAGAATGGTACCTCCCACTGTGATCGCAACCGCCTGATTACGGGCAATTCCCATACGGCTCACAATGGGATAAGCCACCAAGGTATGGGTGGAAAACATGCTTGCCGTAAGAAAACTGGCATCCGCACTGTAACCGAGCAGGTAATGACAAACAGGGTAACCGACAAGCAGCGGGATGACAAAAGTATAAAATCCAAAAGCAAGGCTTTTGTTCTTATGAAGTATAAACTCACCTAAATCGAGTTCCAAACCCACTATAAACATAATGTACAACAATCCTATGGTAGAGAACATCTCCACACCGGCATGGGTATTGTCTATCCAGTTGAGCCCGTGTGGACCGATGATCACCCCTGCCACGATCAACCCGATGATATTCGGCACATTGATCCGTTTGAGGAGAACGGGGACCAGAAGGACTATTGACAAAAGCAATGCGAATATCAATACCGGATTGGAAAACGGTAAGGCAAACTCATGTTGTATTTCTGACAGAAAAGCCTCCATAATGTCACTGCTGAGGTTTGGAAAACAGATTTCGGAAAGAGATTTTCATATGCACCGGCAAAAATAATTATTTTTTTTGACTTATCGGACCACTGGTTTCCTTTTATCTCCAATGACCTTTATCGTCAGGAGTCGCCAAATATAAGGTAATCCGTTGATTGACGCACATTGTTTTTGGAGATAAAATCGTTATCTTTGCAGGTTATCATATTCCAATTATGAATGATTCAAAACAAATCGAAATAAAGGGTGCGCGCGTCAACAACCTCAAAAATATCGACGTGAGCATCCCCCGCAACACATTTACGGTGATTACCGGGCTTTCCGGTTCAGGAAAATCATCGCTGGCTTTCGACACGTTGTATGCCGAAGGGCAACGGCGCTATGTAGAGAGCCTTTCAGCTTACGCGCGCCAGTTCCTCGGGCGCATGAACAAGCCGGAGTGCGACTACATACACGGCATTCCTCCCGCCATCGCCATCGAACAAAAGACCACTTCACGCAATCCGCGTTCCACAGTAGGCACTTCCACTGAAATTTATGAATATCTGAGATTGCTTTATGCCCGCATCGGCAAAACCATCTCCCCGATTTCAGGTGTGGAGGTAAAACGCCATTACGTGCACGATGTGGTGAGAAAAATGGAAGAATACCGTGAAGGCACCCGCATGACGGTACTCTCGCATGTCGAGTTGCGGAACGGGCGCGACCTGCGAAGTCAATTGGAGATACTGCTCAAAGAGGGGTTTACCCGTGTGGATGTGGGAGAGCAGTTTTACCGGATCGACGAACTATTGGCACAGAAAAAACTGCCGGCGGAAAATGAAGTGTTATTGGTAATCGACCGCCTCTCCTGTTCCTCCGACAAGGCAACGGTAAACCGGTTGTCCGACTCGGTGGAGACCGCTTTTCTGGAAGGTAACGGTGAATGTATTGTCCGTTTCTGGAGTGAGAACGGGATTGAGTCGTTTACCTTTTCAAACCGTTTTGAGGCGGACGGCATCACTTTCGAAGAACCCACCGAAATGATGTTCAACTTCAACAGTCCTGCCGGAGCCTGTCCCAAGTGCGAAGGGTTTGGAAAGGTGGTAGGTATCGATGAGAATTTAGTGATCCCCGACAAGAGCCTTTCGGTACAGGAGGAGTGCGTACAGTGCTGGAGAGGGGAGAAAATGAGCGAATGGCGGCAGGAATTCACACACAATGCCTATAAAGTCGATTTCCCTATCCACCGCGCCTATTACGACCTGACAGATGCCGAAAAAGACATCCTCTGGAACGGTCGCCATGACCTCGGCATTTATGGCATCCATGATTTTTTCGGGATGCTGGAGAGAAACCTTTATAAGATACAGTACCGCGTCATGCTGGCGCGCTACCGCGGCAAGACCGGTTGTCCTTTGTGCAAAGGTTCGCGACTCAAGAAAGAAGCATCTTACGTAAAGGTAGGCGGAAAAGCGATCACAGAACTGGTGGTGATACCGGTCACAGAACTCAAGGCGTTCTTCGATCAACTCACATTCAACGAAACCGATGCCGCCATCGCGGAGCGGCTCCTCACAGAGATCAGGAACCGGCTACAGTTCCTTTTAGATGTCGGCCTGGGCTACCTCACGCTCAACAGGCTTTCAAATACTCTTTCAGGTGGTGAAAGCCAACGTATCAATCTGGTGTCATCGCTGGGCAGCAGCTTAGTGGGATCACTCTATATCCTCGATGAGCCGAGTATAGGGCTCCATTCACGCGACACCCATCTGCTGATCGGCGTACTGCGTGAATTGCAACAGATGGGGAATACGGTGGTGGTAGTGGAACACGATGAAGAAATCATCCGCGCGGCGGATTATATCATCGACATAGGCCCCAAGGCGGGTCGACTGGGAGGCGAGGTGATCTATCAGGGCAATGTGGCCGAGCTGCGGGAAAAAAGCGACAGTTACACTGTCAAATATCTTACGGGCGAAGAGCAGATCGAAATACCGAAGACGCGCCGTAAGTGGAATAACTATATAGAAGTAAAGGGAGCCCGACAGAATAACCTGAAAAATATCGACGTGAAGTTCCCCTTGAACGTGATGACTGTGGTGACGGGCGTCAGCGGTTCGGGCAAATCATCACTAGTGAACGATGTTCTCTTCAACGCACTACAACAGCATTACAAGGGCACTGCATTGGAACATGCCGAGTTCAACGGCATCGGAGGCGATCTCAACCTGATGAAAGGAGTGGAATATGTGGACCAGAATCCCATCGGGAAGTCATCACGTTCCAACCCGGTCACCTATCTCAAGGCATTCGACGAGATCCGGAAACTCTTTGCCGCGCAACCATTGGCGAAACAGATGGGTTTCTCGCCAGCCTATTTTTCATTCAATGTGGAAGGAGGACGCTGTAGTGAATGCAAAGGCGAAGGTACCATTACCGTTGAGATGCAGTTTATGGCTGATATCCGTCTGGAATGCGAATCGTGCCACGGGAAACGCTTCTCACCCGAAGTGCTGGAGATAGCATATAAGGGAGCGACCATTCACGACATTCTCGAGATGACGGTCGACCAGGCGATCGACTTTTTCGGACAACAGAAAGGAACAACGGAGAGGAAAATCGTGAAGAAAATGCAACCGTTACAAGATGTGGGACTGGGGTATATCAAACTGGGACAATCCTCCTCCACCCTTTCCGGCGGTGAAAACCAACGTGTGAAGCTTGCCTACTATCTGGGGGAGGAAAAGGCGCAACCAACGATCTTCATCTTCGACGAGCCGACTACCGGCCTCCATTTTCATGATATCAAAACATTACTCCAGGCATTTAACGCTTTGATAGGACGGGGACATACCGTAATCATCATCGAGCACAATATGGAAATCATCAAATGTGCCGACCATATTATCGACATCGGACCGGAAGGAGGTAAGGCCGGCGGACAGGTAGTATGTGAGGGCACCCCGGAGCAGGTCGTCCAATGTGAACAATCGCATACAGGCTGTTTTTTGAAGGAAAAATTACATTAAAACGGGCAAGGGATAAAGTGGATGTGTGACAAAGTTCATACTTTCCACAGGTTTCTCAATACCCAATAAGCAATTGTTACGACCAACAGGACAGCGGCCGCCCACCTGCCGAAAAAGAACTTTTCAACGCCGGGGAACCGTTTTTTCCCTCCCAAATATTGAAGGTAAATGCCCAGAAAAACATAGGGAATTGCCAATACCATAAATGCATTGTACTTCAACGCGGCGCCTATATTACAATGCAGAAGACTATGGAGAGCCCTCTGCGAACCACATCCCGGACATTCATGACCGGTGGCGAGAAGAAAAGGGCATTTCGGAAAAAGAGGTTGTGCTTCCGGATCAAAAGTGTAAAAAAAATAAAGCGCCGCCGCAACGCATACGGTTACGACAGCGCCTATCCCTATTTTTAACTCTTTACGCACAACAGCGCCTAAAAATTATAACCGCTTGCATTGTTCTCAATGATATTCTCCATATATTCCGGCAAATTACCGGTAACGAACATGATTATCCAAAAGATCCAATACAACAGTGCCGCTCCTAGGGAAACCAGCGTCCACATTTTTGCTTTCCGGGCCATCCGCCCAGACTCTTCATATTTTCCGTTAAAGTAAAGTGAATCGACTTTTGCGGCATAGATGATCCCCACAACGCCAAAAGGCATACAGCAAAAGAGAGTCGCCAAAATGGATTGCCACAGCCAGTTGCCGGGTTTCAACGGGGGGATGTCGTACTCTTGCTGCTCTTGAGGCGGCAGAGGAGGAGGGTCATTTCTATATTCCATTACAATATTTTTCTACGATTAAGCACTCAACAGATCCTCCATGCCGGCAAAGCCGGAAAGGGATCCGATGAATACGACAAACAGTATGATAGCTATGATGATAAGCGCGATCCAACCAATGGTGATCCACATGGCAACCTTAGTCCATTTTGCCGCGGAACGCGAAGATTCAAGTGAAGCAGCGTAATCACCTCTGTTATAAAAAGATTCTACTTGCGCAGCATGCACGATGCCGATAATGCCAAGGAGGCTTAGGATACTCCCGCAAAACATAAACGGGAGGATGGTTACCAGGATCGACTCCACCAACCATGTCCTGGGCATCGGCTGAATTTGCCGCGTTTGGGTAGATTCTCCGGGCCGGTCATACCGGACGGTGGGCTCGCCCTCTCCCGCCAGAGGCTTCCTGTATGTGTCGGAAAACAGGAAGTATAACTCTTCCCTCTCTTCCGCCCGTTTCCACTGCTCCATGCCTTGTGTCCACACAAGTGTGTCGCGTTTTATTCCTTCTTGCCGCAATTCTTCGGGGGAGAAGGTTCCTTTTTGCTTTCCTTCAGCGTCAATATAAAAATAACGGTTCATATATCTTTCTTTTACTGGTAATCATTGGGTGTGATTTGTGCTGAACGGATAGTCCGACCGTTTTCATCGTTGTAAACATATTCAATGGTCACATTGTTCTCCTTGAAAATACGGAGATCGGGATTCGATGAAAATTCTTTTCCGATATTTTCCTTTAATGATTGCAATCCGTTTTCCACTAACGAATCAGGATTTGATGTGTTCAATACCGTATAACGATAGCGAAATGTATTCCCCCGTATCACCGAAGCTTCTTCAAACCGGGTGTTCCGGTCGAGCATCACCGGAGCCGACGCATTGAGGTTCACAGCCATCTCCTCAAGTTTCTTTGTAAGGGCTTTTTCATTCGAGTGGCACTGTATAAAAGACCAAGAAAGGAAGACAAAGGAAAAAATGAAAATTATTTTTCGCATACTTTAATTTTATATCACAAAAGTAAAAAAGTTTAGGAAAGATAAAAAATATGAAGCGTTAAAAGCATTTGGCAGAATGTCTCTCGACACTCTGCCAAACATGTTAACCTTAAATCTAATACTATTATGAAAAAACCACGATGCAAATATAAAAAAGAAATTAAATCTCAGCAAATAATTTCAATAAAAAATAAAAAAATATCCTTTTTTGTCAAATTGTAAGTAAAATCAGACAACCGGCAGACCCATTCCCGTAATCTTCCGGTACAAGTCAAGGGCATAAATATCGGTCATTCCGGACACGTAGTCAAGGATTGACTGCAGTTGAGCATATAGATCATCCGAATCGGGCTCATATTGTTCGGGGATTCTGCCCAAGAGCAGCTTTGAATACGTATGAGAAGGGTTCAGTATGGCTTCCGACAATTTTTCGAGCAAAAATCCGATAATTCTGTATCCGGCCAATTCAATATCGAGCACATCTTTTGATAAATAAATACGGTTCGCGGCAAAGTCGGAACACTGCCTGTATGCTCTTTGGGTGTTTTCGGATACTCTTTTTATTAACGAGCCCTTGAACTCTCCCGACAAAATCTCCTCTTCGTGTTTTAAAAACGCTTCCGAACATTCCTTCACCAACAATCCAATGACGCTTGCGCGCAGATAGGCGATCTGCTCGTTAATATCGCTGACAAAATGTAAATTATTGATTCTGCGTTGTCGTTTTTCGCCTTCAAAGAAACTGAGAAAAAGCTCCTGGGCCTTTTCGGTAGAAATCAAATGCAATTTGTGCGCATCTTCAATATCCATGATCTGGTAGCAAATGTCATCGGCGGCTTCCACCAGATAAGCCAGCGGATGACGGGTATAGCACACCGGATCCTCTCCGAGGCGGGGAATACCGAGCGCATCGGCAATAATCCCGTACTCGTCTTCTTCCGAAGCAAAGAAACCGAACTTGTTTTTTCCGCCGCTCAACTCCGACGAATAGGGATATTTCACAATGGATGCCAGGGTGGAATAAGTCAGCGCGAAACCTCCCTTGCGGCGTCCTTTAAACTGGTGCATCAGCAAACGGACGGCATTGGCGTTTCCTTCAAAGCAGGTAAAATCGGTCCACCGTCCCCCTTCGGTTTCCACTTGCCGCTGCAACGCCTGTCCTTTTCCTTCGGAGAAAAAAGTAGAAATGGCTTTTTCGCCCGAGTGCCCGAACGGAGGGTTTCCCAGATCATGTGCCAGGCAGGCAGCGGAAACGATGGCCCCCGTCTCTTCGAAGTGGGCCGGCGAAGAGGGGTATTTCCGGCGGATTTCACGGCCGATGTTCTCTCCCAGCGAGCGTCCCACGCTCGACACTTCCAGGCTATGGGTCAACCGGTTGTGAACAAACACGCTTCCGGGAAGGGGGAAAACCTGCGTTTTGTTTTGCAACCGCCGGAAAGGCGACGAGAAAATCAACCGGTCATAATCGCGCTGGTATTCCGTTCTGTCGTGCCTGTTTTCGGCGCGATATTCCTCCATCCCGAATCGCCTCGAAGACAATAATCGTTCCCAATTCATTCCTTAATAAGTTATCTGCCTGCAAAGGTAACACATACTGCCCAATTTTTTTCTTCATTCGCCTCGATAGTAGCGAAAAGATACGGTTTTGGGGCGGATTCCGGCTTTAAGAGAAGGTGCAGGAAGATGAATTCCAGATTAACAACGCCAACAAAACAGGAAGATAATCTTTCAATTCATTTCTGAGTGTCTCCAGTGCTTTGCCTAACCGATAATTAACCGTCTGAGGCGAAACATCCAATTGCTCTGCTATTTCTTTATGGGTCAACCCATCCATTCGGCTCATTTCAAAAACTTGACGGAAAGGATCAGGGAGACGATCCAGGGCATCGCGGAAAAGTTGGAACAGCTCATCTTGCAGATAAAAATCGGGGGATTCAAATTGTTCCTCGTATTTTTGTTTTATGGCTTTATGGATTCGGTTTTTTATCTGTTCACGATTAATCTTGTTTAAGCATTTATTCTTAACCATCGTAAACAAGAGCGACTTCAACGACATCTCGCAAATAAGCGTGGAACGGTTTTCCCACAACCAAAGCATGGTTTCCTGAACAACTTCTTCTGCCTGTTCACGCATCAGGTATTGCGTCGCAAAAGAATATAACGGTGCGAAATAATGCTTATAAACCCCTTCGAAATATACGCCATCATCCTCTTTTAATAAACGTATCGTTTTTTCATTATTTTCCAAGTCAAGTTCTTGCATATCTATTCGCGTGAAGCACAAAGAAATACAAAAAGAGAAAAAATTCAAAGAAAAAATAAAAAAAAATCATTATTCATTTCCGCTTTCGGACGTTAAAAAAGTGGCTTGAAAAAGCCCCTCCGGGCGGTTCAGACTTATAACCGACACGTTGATTTCTTGTCTTGTTTGAAAAATTTTTTAATTCTCGAGGCAGGATTATTTAGTAACTTTTAGTTTTCGTTTGTATTACTAATACAGCAAATGGATGAAAATGGAAGAATTTGTTCTGATAAAGTATTTGAAAGGCACTTTGGATGCCGAATCGTGCGAAAAAGTTGAAAAGTGGGTTTCGTTGTCTGAAGAAAACAGAAAAAAACTCGACGATATATATGTGGTCATGTTCGTCAATGACAGGATGGCTGCAAAAAATGAAATTGATGTGGATAAGGCTTTCCGGCAATTCTTAAGGCAGAAAAAGCGATTAACCCTCTCCTCCCGAAAGACAGGAACCATTCCGTTATGGAGAAAAGTAGCCGCCGTCGCGGCCATATCCGTTGTTGTCCTTCTTTCAGGTGCGTTCACCCTGGTCACCTTATTGGAAAGAAACTCACAGCCATTCACCGTGGCCACCCAATTGGGTGAACGCGCGCAGGTAACTCTTCCCGATGGATCAACCGTATGGCTCAACGCGTGCAGCAAGTTAGAATATCGCAAATCATTTCTTTCCCCGAAACGCAAAGCTCAGCTGAGCGGGGAAGCCTATTTCGACGTAGCTCACAACAGGCATTTTCCGTTTGTGGTAATGAACAACGGCTCCGAAATCAAAGTGCTGGGCACCAAGTTCAATGTGAAATGCAACGAGAGCGATGACCATATTACCACAAGCCTGATGGAAGGTTCCGTGCAGTTTACCCATATGAACCTGGAAAATTCCATCAAGCTGAAACCCAATGAAAAACTCATTTTCGATAAAAACACGCATCGGTTTGAAGTAGAAAGAATTTTATCGCAAGCAGACGTCATCGCGTGGATCAATGGAAAATTATTGTTCGAAAACAATACATTGCAGGAAATTGCCCGAAGCTTGGAGAAACATTACAATGTACATATTGAATTCGGTGATGAAAACGCCAAAAACATCCGGTTCAAAGCCGAATTTGAAATGGCTGACAATATTTATCAAATTTTATCGATTTTGGAGCTAACCAACAAATTCACCTATCAAATAAACAACAGGGATATTGTAATATACTCAAAATAAGCCTTACAGAATGAAACCACACCACATCAAGAATTGAAAATTGAGAGGAAAGAGCCACTCAAAACAGTCTTTTTTAAAATCAACAGTTGGGTATTTTTTAAAAGAATCGACCATAACTAATTGATTATCAGCGTCTGCTCTTCCTTTAAAATGAAAGCCATAATTTGCTGATTATATGGTGTTAAATGAAAATTTACCGAACTATTATAAAATATAAACTTTAATTTAAATGAATAAAATGAAATGCAACAAAAATGGAGCATGGAGTTGGAAAGGAATCCTACTTGCGTCGCTACTTTTTCTATCGAGCCCCGGCTCTGAAATCTTCGCACAGAATCAACGGGTAACTTTTAAATTCACAAACGCTCCCATCGGCGAAGTGTTTAAAAAGATCAAGTCACTCACCCATTTATCGGTAGTGTACAACCTGGAGGACATCAATCCTGACAAACGCATCAGCATCGACGCCAATAACGAGCTGATTGGCAACGCGCTTGAGACCATTCTAAAAGAATCGGGAGAAGAACTCACGTATGTAATCAAGGACAATTACATCGTGTTAACGAAGAGGGCGAGCGATCAACAACCCGCTTCCGTGCCGCAACAGAAAATCAATGCCACCGGAACGGTGGTGGATGAAAATAACGAGCCGCTTGTCGGCGTGAACGTGGTTGTAGAAGGAACCGCGACGGGAACCGCAACCGACATGGACGGAAGTTTCGCGTTGCAAGTTGATCAAAATGCAAGAATCACTTTTTCCTACATAGGCTATATGCCTCAAACGGTAACTGTCATAGGGACAAAACCGCTCCATGTGGTTTTGAGGGAAGACGGCGAACTGTTGGACGAAGTGGTAGTGACCGCTTTAGGCATTAAACGTTCGGAAAAGGCTTTGAGTTATAATATACAACAGGTAAAAGCCGATGAACTCACCACCGTGAAAGATGCCAACTTCATGAACTCGCTTGCGGGAAAAGTAGCCGGTGTAAACATCAACGCTTCGTCAGTGGGTATCGGGGGAGCCACCCGCGTTGTCATGCGTGGGCCCAAATCCATCAACCAGAGCAATCAAGCCTTGTATGTGATTGACGGTGTACCCATTTTCAACGTGAATAAAGGGGAAATTAATCAAGTCGGACGATATGGACAGGTAAGCGGTGGTGAAGGTATCTCCGATATTAATCCGGATGATATTGAAAGCATGTCGGTGCTCAGTGGCCCTGCCGCCGCCGCGCTCTACGGATCTAACGCCGCCCAAGGCGTTATCATGATTACCACCAAAAAAGGGAAGGAAGGTACGGTAAAGGTCTCTATGACGAATAATTCCTCGTTCATGACGCCCTTCATCATGCCAAGATTCCAGACAAGATATATGAATAGACCCAACGAGGCAAGTTCATGGGAAACTACCGAAGGAGAATCGCCTTATGGGGTTTATGATCCGAAAGGATTTTTCAATACGGGAACAAACATCCAGAATACAATCTCGATGACTGCCGGAACCCAGAAAAACCAAACCTATTTTTCTGTCGGGACCACCAATTCGAGTGGCATAATCCCCAATTCGAAGTATAATCGTTACAACTTCACCATTAGGAACACAACCTCTTTCTTAAACGATAAGGCAACGCTGGACTTTGGATTTAACTATATTGTGCAGAATGATAAAAACCTTATCGGGCAAGGTGAATACATGAATCCGCTGTTACCCTTGTATCTTTTCCCCAGGGGTGAGAATTTCGACGCGGTACGTACTTACAAAATTTGGAACCCGGGTAGGGGAATCTATGAGCAAAACTGGACCGGTTCCACCGATATGCACATGCAAAATCCGTATTGGATCGCTTATGAGATAAACAAGGAAAGTAAAAAACAACGCTACATGGCAAATGCCAGCCTGAAATATCAATTAACGGATTGGCTTGATCTTGTCGGACGGGTAAGAATCGATAACGCGACCATCGACTTTGAAGATAAGCGCGCGGCAACCACCGACGAGCTCTTCACTTATTCAAAATATGGATACTATGGATATACCAAATCCGACGAAAGGGCTTTTTACGGCGATATGATGATGAATGTTAACAAACAGCTGGAAGATTTCTCCTTGAATGGTAACTTGGGTGTGTCCATGGCTCACGAATACTACGACAGCCGAGGACAAAAGGGGGGATTGAAAGCGCCCGCAAATATCTTTATGCCCTACGCGATTGATTACGGCTATGCCACAAAAGAAAATGCACCCACCTATACCCATTGGCAGCATCGCACCAACTCCGCTTTTGCCAGTGCCGAAGCAGGATATAAAAACACTTATTACCTGACCCTTACCGGACGTAATGATTGGGACTCTTCACTGGCGGGAACCAAACATCCGTCATTCTTCTATCCTTCCGTGGGGTTCTCAATGATTTTGTCCGAAGCCATGAAAATGCCTGATTTTATCTCTTTCCTGAAAGCCAGAGGTTCTTGGGCATCTGTGGGTTCCGCAATCCAAAGGAATTTATCTTCGCCGTATAAATACACTTATGATCCCGCCACACAAGGATATGTGAGTGAGTCCTACCTGATGCCCGATGAATTTTTTCCGGAGCGTACTTACTCTTGGGAGGCCGGTTTGACTGCCAAGTTCTTCAAGGGAGTTTTGAACGTTGATGTGACGGCTTATAAATCAAACACCACCAAGCAAACGTTCCTTCGTCCCATTTCCGCGTCGGGAGGTTATTCCAGCAAATACATTCAAATGGGTGATGTGGAGAACAAGGGGATTGAACTGTCGGTGGGAGTGGACAAAGAGTTTGGCAAATTCGGATGGAGTTCCTATGTCACTTATAGCGCAAACATCAACAAAATCATTAAGCTCATTGAGGACAACCCCGATGAAGAGGTGCACAAAGGCGGATTCAACCAGATAGAGGTAATTCTTCGCCAAGGGGGTTCGATGGGCGATTTGTATGTGTACAATGATTTGGAAAGAGATCATGAAGGGAACTTATATGTAAATGAGAAAAATATGGTAGTGAAAAAGACATTGACCGAACCGCGTTTTGTAGGGAGTGTGTTGCCCAAAGGAAATCTGGGGTGGAGAAACGAGTTCCGTTACGGAGGCTTTAATGCGGGATTTATGCTGGCGGCGCGTCTGGGCGGCATCAATGTTTCAACAACACAGGCCATATTAGACCAATACGGAGTGAGTGAGCGCTCGGCTATTGACCGCGACAACGGAGGAATCGACGTAAATCTGGGTAAAATCGATACGCAAGGCTACTATCAAGTAGTGGGAGGAGAAAATGCGGTATGGTCAGAATACATCTACAGCGCCACGAATGTGCGCTTACAAGAAGCCTACATCGGCTACAGCACACCTGTCAACCTTTTCAACCACCCGGTAATTCTTGGAGTGACCCTTACGGGACGCAACCTGTGGATGCTTTACAACAAATCTCCTTTCGATCCGGAGTTGACGGCATCCACCGGCACCTATTATCAGGGATTTGATTACTTTATGCAACCCAGTCTTCGTAACTTGGGCTTCAGCGTAAAACTTTCATTCTAAAAATATTTTATCCATCCAAAAAATGAAATGAATATGATTTTACACAACAATAAATTATGGAAGAACGCAAAGACAATAACCACAGTCTTGGTGGGAATCTTTATGCTTTCTGCCTGTACCAAGGGTTTTGACGAGATAAACAGGCCGGGAGAAAAGATTGACCGCGAAATGTTGGAAAGGGACGGCTACTTAACAGGCAGTTTTTTCAAACAATTAACAGCTTACAGTTACCCCGCGCAAGAAAACCTGTTTCAGCATTTCGAATCTCTCGTGGGCGGCATCTATGCCCATTATGGCATGTTTACCGCCACCGGATGGTATGCCGGACATAATCCCGCCACTTACAATATGCCGGAGAGCTGGATCAGTGAACCCTTTAGCGCAAGTATGAGGGAGTTTTACAAAGAGTGGAAGAATGTGGCCGACCTTACGCAGCTACAAGGAATAGACGGCGCCTGGGCCATCATCCTACGGGCACAAATGGTACAGCGTTTAACCGATGCGTATGGACCGCAACCTTATAGTCAGATCAGCGCATTGAATCATGAGAATACGGCTTATGACTCTCAGGAACAGGTTTATAAAGAAATAATCAATGACCTGACTCAAGCATCGGATATGCTTGCGGGGATTGGCGCCGTCTCATCAATGGCCGATTATGATGACGTCTACGCGGGCGACTTCTCAAAATGGCGCAAGTTTGCCAACTCGCTCAAACTGCGTATGGCGATCCGCATGAGCGCCGCGGACCCTGCCTTCGCACAAAAAGCGGCAGAGGAAGCCATTCAGGCCGGCGTGATAGAAAAGAACGAAGATAACGCGGCTATCCAATATCCCAAAAACCCGCTCTATGTAGTATCTTATCCGTACAAAGACTATTGCGCCAGTGCCGATATAGACGCCTTTTTATTGGGATATAAAGACCCTCGCGCCGAGAAATTTTTTGTGAAGTCGAATATCGAAAATGCGGGAAGAACAGTTGTGGGAATCCGTTTTGGAGCCAAACCCGTGGATGACGCTAAGGCGAAAGATTTGTATTCCCGCTTCAATGTCGCACAAACCGATAGGCTCTTGTGGTTACCTGCCGCCGAAATGGCCTTTGCCCGCGCCGAAGCCAAACTCTTAGGATGGAATGTCGGTACATTCTCAGCGAAAGAATACTATGAGGAAGGCATTCGTTTATCCTTTGAGCAATGGGGTGCCGGCGATGCTGACGCCTACTTAAATGATGAGGCAAGCACTCAAGCCGACTATACAGATCCGGCCAATAGTGCCCCGGCAATCAGCGCCGTAAGCAAAATCACCATCAAGTGGCAAGAAGGAGACTCCGACGAACTTAAACGCGAACGTATCGCCACTCAAAAATGGCTTGCCCTTTTCCCTTTGGGAATGGAAGGTTGGAGCGAAGTACGCAGGACAGGATACCCCAAGCTCTTTAAAAGTGCCACAACACAGTTATACAATTTGGTAACACCCAATCGTTTGCCTTTTCCCCCGACGGAAAGGAAAAACAATTTAACCCATTATAACGATGCCGTTAGTAAATTAAACGGGGCAGATAACTTTGAAACCAAACTCTGGTGGAATAAAAAATAAAATAGTCGTATGAAACCGACATGTTTAAAATAATCATTAAACACCCGAAGGGAGTGATTATTTTGAACATCAAAGGTTCCATACACCGACAAGAAAAAAAATAGAATTATCGTATGAAAACAATTTTAAAATCAAAAAATATTTTGCTGCTTGCAGGTATTCTTTTCTCTTGGGTTTCATGCCAAGACGCCTTGAATCCCGAACCGATAGATCCCCTAAAAAAAGTGGGCAGCATCTACGAGGAAACAGTTGGAACTTCTGAAGATTATTACGCAAAACTTCGCGCCTATAAGGAAAGCGATCATGCCGTTTCTTTCTGTTGGTTCAGTGAATGGACGGGAACCGGAGCTTCACTGCAAAACACCATGCAAGGATTGCCCGACAGTATTGATATAGTATCCATGTGGGGAGGCTGGAAGAATCCGGGGGAGGCACGTCTGAAAGACCTGCGCTATTGTCAGGAAGTAAAAGGCATCAAAGCCTTGACCGTATTTGTCATGCTTGACATCGGCGATCAAATCACACCGGAGGGAGAAGACAAGAAAAAATTCTGGGGTTGGATTGATGATGATGAAACGGCAAAAAGAATAGCGTGTGAAAAATATGCCAATGCCATTTGCGATACCATAGAAAAATACAATTACGATGGATTTGACTTGGATTGGGAGCCCAGTTACGCGCAGCCGTTCAATACAGAAAAAAACTTAGTGGGTACGGGTATCACTTACATAGTGAATGCCCTCTCAAAACGTTTGGGTCCTAAATCCGGAACCGGGAAGCTGCTCGTTATTGATGGTGAACCGGAATTAATGCCCGACACGTTGGCTTGCGCGTTTGACTATTACATCTCACAAGCGTATGCTTGTCGCAGCTACTCAAATCTCGACAGTCGTTTGCAAAAAATTTTCAACGCTTTCGCCGACGCAAAAAATGTAGACGGCACGCCTATGACTCGCGAGCAAATAGCACGCAAATTCATTGTAACGGAAAATTTTGAAAGCTATGCTCTACAAGGAGGGGTAACGCATACGACAAGAGATGGACGCACAGTGCAATCGCTGGAAGGTATGGCGCTTTGGAATCCGGTCATTAACGGAAAAACGGTGCGCAAAGGTGGATGTGGGGCTTTCCGTCCCGGATTCGAGTATAAAATCGAGGGTACCGCTATCAACATGACTTATCCGGCAATGAGAAAGTCCATTCAAATAATGAACCCTGCCGTTTATTGATAAACAGTCCGATAGAATCTTATTCATAATTTATTATACAAATGAAACATCTATATAAAATACATTTCAGGGCACTTGCCGCCGTCTTCTCATTTTTGCTTGCGGCATGTAATGACGCGGAATACCCCGTCGGGGAAAACAGCATCTTCATTGAGGAAACCGGTGTAAAGTCGAATCAGCGAAAGGTATTCACCATGGAAGAAACCATGCTGAATTTGGAATTTACCCCCCGTCTGTCCAATACGTTAAGCGAAAATGTAAAAATCGGCGTTGAAATGGATACCGAATTCTTAAAAGAGTTCAACCAAAAAAATGGAACAGCCTATGAAGCCGTGCCTGCAGACGGTTTTGAATTGACGGCCAACGAATTTGAAATTCAAGCCGGAAAAGTGGTGTCCAGTAGCAGCGGAATAATAAAGGTAAAACCTTTTACTCAAGAGATGAAAGACAGTGGTAAAAAATTTGCCCTACCCATCAAAATAACGAGTAAAGATGGTAAAACTCATGTTATCCATGGTGCCGACAGAATTATCTATGCGCTTGACTTGGTGCGTTACGGGTCAGTTCCCGTTTTTGGTGTGGACAACAGAATACCGGGCCACCGAAAAGCGGCGGCCAACTTCAAAGACTACCCGTTAACCTTGAATAAATGGTCCATAGAGTTCAGAGTGAAAATGGACAGCTACAACATTAATAACCAGGCGCTCTTCAATTGCGGAGGTACGGGTTCCGAAATCTATGTGCGTTATGGAGATGCCCCCATCCCCTACAATCAATTCCAGATTAAATTTGGAGGCTCACAAGTGAACTCCTTTATGGGAGAGAAAAATAAATGGCACCATATTGCTTTTACTTACGACGGCACCGATTTGCGCATTTACCTCAACGGAGTATTGCAAAGCACATTGTCCAACCCCGGCAAGGAGGTGAAGTTTGACGCCACCACCAGTATTTGTTCCAGTGGTTCAACCTACTTCCGTGCTGAAGCGAATATGAATGAGCTACGCATCTGGAACGTGGCAAGAACCGAAGCGGAAATCAAAGAGAACTTTTACGCCGTGGCACCTGACTCCGAAGGATTGGTTAGCTACTGGAAAATGAATGAGGGGCAAGGGGTTGTCCTTAAAAATCAAATCAAAGGTGCACCCGACATGAGAGCGCTTGACGCCAACAATAACGAGGTAACTACTTTGAGCTGGATCGAAAATGTAAAAATGTTAAACGACTAATTGAAAAAGAATGGTCAAACACACCTAATTATGAATAAAACAGTAACATATATATCATTAGCATGCATAGCGATTGCATTATTGCTGGCATCGTGCAAGAAGGAAGAGGAAGAGACGATCCCTAAAGGGATTGTGTATGTGAGCAATCAAATACACCCTATCAATGAGTTCAATTTTCAAGTTGTCAACGACCAAACGGAGAAGACGGTAACATTAACGGGCGACACACTCTATAAATTTACTGTGAGAATAACCATGCCCGCGACAGAAAACCTGACCGTGAAATTGGATGCAAGACCGGAAATGGTGGAAGAATACAATAAAGCCAACGATACAAAATACAGCTTTTTGCCGGATGGTTTCTTGCAGATGGAAAAAAGCGAGGTGGTAATCCCAAAGGGAAATACCGAGTCAAACGATTCAATTATCGTCAAACTCAACCAGGAAGCCAAGTGGGGCGATTTAACGGGAGGCAACGTGTTAATCCCCATGAAAATTGTATCTGTCAATGGAAAGGCTGAAAATATCAGCACAAAAATGTCAATGGTTGTCAGCTTTGGGGAACTTGTGATCATATTGGACAATGTGACATACAGCGAAGAGGCCATTCCGGGAGAGGCATTCAATGATAACCTGACACTCACCTCGGATTATTCTGTAAACCGGTTAAAGTATCTGACCGACAAAAATGAGACCGGCTCCTCATGGTATCCGGGATCAAATCCTGCCTCATATTTACACATAGAGATGGAGAACGAAGAGACAATAAAAGGAATAAAAGTGAATACCGTAACCGGCACTTATCAACTAAAAAGTCTCAGGATACAAACATGGGATGAAGAATACTCCCGTTTTATCATTCAGGGTATTTACACCGCGGATGCCCCTACCCCAACTCAATACATCAAGTTTAAAGAACCCGTCAAAACAAAAGCGATCAAGTTGGACCAGTTTAATCAAACGCTGGGCAACAAACAACCGGATTTGACGGAAATCAATCTCATAAAATAAAACATGGGAGACAATCATCACCGGATATACAGGGAATCAGACCGGGAAACAATTTTTCCCTTCTCCCCTCCATAGAAATAGCCAATCCCATTCTTCAATCTGCAAGAATGAATACTGACAAATATTCATTCTTGCAGTTTTTTTTAACGGCCAGATATCCGGCTCTTCGGGCAGGCAAGCGGCAGACGGGTGTCGGTAAGGTGCGCGCCTCGCATCCGCATGAAACTTCAAGCGGGAATAACGCGGATTTCAAATTTAATTACGAAAAACAATGGCATTTCCTTTAATTCGACGTAAATTTGTACCTTAATTCCAGAAAAGTTTTTCAATGACTGACATCATCAAGCACGAATGCGGGATTGCGGTGATCCGCCTCCTTAAACCCCTCGATTATTATTATAACAAGTATGGGACCTGGCAATACGGGTTGGACAAGATGTACCTGCTTATGGAGAAACAGCACAACCGCGGCCAGGAAGGTGCGGGACTGGGTGCCGTGAAACTGGAGGCCGCTCCCGGTAACGAATTTATTTTCAGGGAAAGAGCGCTGGGATCAGGTGCTATCTCGGAGATTTTCTCCCAGGTGCACACATCATTCCAACAATTCTCAAAAGAACAACTCAGTGACATCGAATTTGTCAAGACCTCGGTTCCTTTTGCCGCGGAACTCTTTATCGGACACCTGAGGTACAGCACTACCGGCAAGAGCGGTCTGAGCTACGTGCATCCGCTGCTGCGCCGGAACAACTGGG
This sequence comes from Proteiniphilum sp. X52, assembly GCF_003712195.1. Taxonomy (GTDB): domain Bacteria; phylum Bacteroidota; class Bacteroidia; order Bacteroidales; family Dysgonomonadaceae; genus Proteiniphilum. Next base: position 97,294 of record NZ_RDSD01000015.1, read on the forward strand.
CTTCAAGGAGCTTAGCCCTGGCCGGAAATTTCAACATGACCAATGTGGATGAAATGTTCGAACAGCTGATTTCGGAGGGACAACATCCGCGCGATTATGCCGACACCTTTGTGATGCTGGAATCCCTCGGACATTACCTCGACCGGGAGGTACAATACCAGTATGATCACTTGGAAAAAGAGCAGATGAACGGCCAAGAAGTGAGCCGTCAGATCGCGGAAAAACTCGACATCCCTTTTTGGCTGAAACGGGCATCCGGAATCTGGGACGGCGGCTACGCCCTCTGCGGGCTGATCGGTTGTGGCGATGCTTTCGCACTGCGTGATCCCTGGGGCATCCGCTCCGCATTTTATTACCACGACGAGGAAGTGGCCGTGGTAGCGTCGGAACGCCCGGTCATCCAGACGGCATTCAACCTGAAGAAAGAAGACGTGCATGAACTCAATCCGGGCGAAGCCCTGATTGTAAAGCGCAACGGCTCTATCAGCCTGCATCAGATACAGGAAAAGAAGAAAAAGATCACCCCTTGCTCTTTCGAACGGATCTACTTTTCCCGCGGCTCCGACCATGATATCTATCTGGAACGAAAGAAACTGGGAGAACTGCTGGTTCCCAAGATCATGGATGCCGTAAACGGTGATTTCGACAATACGGTGTTTTCCTTTATTCCCAATACCGCGGAAGTAGCCTACTTCGGCATGTTACAGGGATTGGAGGATCATTTCAATCATAAGAAGGCGCTCACGATCCTCGAAAAAGGAAACTCACTCAGTAAAGAGGAGATTGACGCAATCCTTTCCAAACGGGTGCGTTCCGAGAAAGTGGCGATCAAGGACATCAAATTGCGGACCTTTATCGCACAGGGAAATACAAGAAACGACCTGGCCGCGCATGTCTATGATGTGACCTACGGCTCGTTGAGGAGAGGCGTGGACACTCTGGTGATCATCGACGACAGTATTGTCCGCGGGACCACACTCAAACAGAGCATCATCAAAATACTGGACAGACTCAATCCGAAAAAGATCATCATCGTATCCTCCTCACCACAGATACGCTATCCCGATTGCTACGGCATAGACATGTCGCGCATGAGCGAATTCATCGCTTTCAAAGCCGCCATAGCGCTCCTAAAGGAACGCGGCATGCAGTCCGTGATCGACGAAACATATAAAAAATCGATAGCACAGCGGCATATGAAGAAGGAGCATATTGTGAATTATGTGAAGAATATTTACGCTCCCTTCACCGATGAGGAGATTTCCGACAAGATAGCACAGATGTTGACATCCAAAGATATAAAAGCTGAAGTGAAAATCGTTTTCCAAAGTATTGAAGACCTGCACAAGGCATGCCCCGGTCACGGTGGCGACTGGTACTTTTCGGGCGACTTTCCCACTCCCGGCGGGAATCGGCTTGTCAACAACGCGTTTATCAATTATATTGAAGGTCAGGAGAACAAATCGCACCAATATTCGTTAAACTTCTCAAAGAACGGGAATGATTGAACGCATCATTATCATAGAGAATGTGGATCCGGTCGTCTTTTTTGGGATCAACAACAGCAATATCCAGTTGATCAAGACCCTATATCCCAAGCTGCGCATTGTGGCTAGGGGTAACGTGATCAAGGTGATCGGCGAGGAGGAAGAACTTATCGATTTTGAGAAGAAGATCCACGAATTGGAGAAGTTCAGTAATGAAATGAATGTGCTCAGAGAAGAAGACATTCTGGATATGGTAAGAGGCAAGGCGCCTGCTGTCGTGAATGTGGACAATCTGATTATCCACGGCCTGAACGGCAAGCCTATCTTAGCCCGCACTGCCAATCAGAAGAAACTGGTAGAAGCTTTCGACCAAAACGACATGGTATTTGCCATTGGTCCGGCCGGATCAGGAAAGACTTATACGGCCATCGCACTGGCAGTCAGAGCCCTCAAAACAAAGAAAATACGCAAGATCATCCTAAGCCGCCCCGCCGTGGAAGCGGGTGAAAAGCTGGGATTTCTGCCCGGGGACATGAAGGAGAAGATCGATCCTTACCTGCAGCCCCTCTATGATGCGCTGGAGGATATGATCCCTCCCCTGAAACTGAAAGAGTATATCGAAAGCAAGATCATACAAATCGCCCCGCTTGCTTTTATGCGGGGACGCACGCTGAACGATGCCGTCATCATCCTTGACGAAGCGCAGAACACCACCAAGCCGCAGATAAAGATGTTCCTGACACGGTTGGGACTGAACGGAAAAATGATCATCACTGGTGATATCACGCAGATCGACCTGCCACACTCGCAGCAGTCGGGGTTGATCCACTCCATGCAAGTGCTGAGGGGAATCAAAGGGATCGGTACGGTAGAGTTCAACAAAAAAGATATCGTACGCCATAAACTTGTGCAGAAAATAGTGGAGGCGTATGAAGAGAGTGAAAAATGAAGAGTGAAGAGTGAAAAATGAAGAGTGAAGAGTGAAGAGTGAAGATTTCGAACTTCAACCAAATCATCAAATTAATAAATCAACCAATCATCAAATCAGTTAATATGGATGCTTTGACAAGGACAGATTACAATTTTCCCGGACAGAAGGGTGTGTATCACGGAAAAGTACGCGATGTATACCGCATCGGTAATGAGACACTGGTAATGATTGCCACCGACCGTATCTCGGCATTCGACGTGGTACTGCCAAAAGGCATTCCATATAAAGGACAGGTGCTGAACCAAATCGCGGCCAAGTTCCTCGATGCTACCGCCGATATTGTGCCCAACTGGAAAACAGCTTCCCCCGACCCGATGGTGACGGTAGGACACCAGTGCGAACCCTACAAGGTGGAGATGGTAATCCGCGGTTATATTACCGGCAGTGCATGGCGCGAGTATAAAAAGGGGGCGCGCACCTTATGCGGCCTTCCCTTACCCGAAGGATTACGTGAGAACCAGAAATTCGAAACACCTCTGATCACCCCTACCACCAAAGCCGATGAAGGACATGACGAGAATATCTCGAAAGAGGAGATCATCGCGCAGGGATTGGTCAGCAGGGAAGAATACGAACAACTGGAAAAATATACTTACGCATTGTTCACGCGCGGCACTGAAATGGCAGCCCAGAAAGGGCTGATCCTGGTCGATACCAAATATGAATTTGGCAAGAAAGATGGCAGGATCTACCTGATCGACGAGATCCATACCCCCGATTCATCACGCTATTTCTACAGCGAAGGCTACCATGAACGTTTCGAGAGAGGCGAAGAACAAAGACAACTCTCTAAAGAATTCGTACGCAAATGGCTAATGGATAACGGATTTCAGGGACAACCCGGACAAAAAGTGCCCGAGATGACCGATGAATACTGCCGGAGCGTATCAGAACGGTATATAGAATTGTATGAGAAAATTGTAGGCGAAAAGTTTGTGAAAGCCGATACCGGCAATCTGGCAGCGCGCATTGAAAAAAATATTACCGAGTATTTGCAAACTCGCTAATGGTTATAGGTACAATCACCCACAAAGACTACAAGAATGACATACAAAGTAGAAAAGGTAAACCCTTATGATCCCGACCAGCCGAAGAAGGAGCAGGTAAAACGCATGTTCGACAGTATCGCCCCGAAATACGACACCCTGAACGGAACACTCTCACTGGGGATTGATAATTATTGGCGGAGCGATGCGCTGAAAGAACTCAGAAAATATCCCCACAAACAGTTATTGGATATTGCCACCGGCACGGGAGACTTCGCGATCCTGGCACAGAAGATACTACAGCCGGAGAAGATCACGGCGGTGGACATCTCCGAAGGGATGATGAATGTCGGCAAAGAAAAAGTCAAGGCAAAAGGATTGGAGGATATCATCACCTTCGAAGTGCAGGATTGTGCAAACCTCACTTTTGCTGACAACAGTTTCGATGCGGTTACTATCGCTTTTGGGGTACGTAACTTTGAAGAAATCGACAAAAGTTTTCAGGAAATACTCCGGGTGCTGAAGGCGGGAGGCCTGTTTCTTTTTATCGAACTTACCACGCCGCGGGAAACACCCATGAAACAGTTGTACGCCACGTATACCCAATATGTGATGCCGCTCTTGTCGGGTATATTCTCCACCGAACAGCGTGCATACCGCTATCTGCCCGAATCTATCGCTGCTTTTCCACAGGGAAGAGAGATGATGTGGATCCTGAAGAAGAATGGCTTTACCAATATCCGGTTAAGAAGGTATACGCTCGGGATCGTCACCCTCTATATGGCAGAAAAACCTATTGACTAATGTGCCAATGAGTCAATGTGACAATGAGACAATGTGCCAATGTGTCAATGTGTGAATGTGCCAATGTGAGAATGAGACAATGGGACAATGAGAATAATAATTAAAAAGAAATCGGAAGTAAAGAAGTCTGGGTTCTGTCATTTTCAATTTTCAATGTACGAATGGATACATATGGCTTAATCGGTTTTCCTCTAAAGCATTCCTTTTCAGCGCAATTCTTCGCTGAGAAGTTTCAGCGTGAGGGGATCGACGCTGAATACCTTAACTTCGAAATCGAAGATATCCACGAGATTCGCCAAATTATCCTATTCAACCAAAAACTGAAAGGGCTGAATGTAACCATTCCCTACAAGGAACAGGTAATCCATTTTCTGGATGAAACCTCACCTGAAGCGCGAAAAATCGGTGCCGTGAACGTAATCAAAGTGGAGAGGAGACCAGGGGATATGTATTATTACAAGCTTACAGGTTACAACACCGATTATATAGGATTCAAACGATCAATTGCGCCGCTGATGGATCGGGCATCCCACAGAAAAGCCCTGATATTGGGCACCGGTGGCGCTTCGAAAGCGGTTGCCCAGGCACTTACAGACTTGCAAGCCGAATGGAAACTGGTGTCGCGTACTCCCGGGAAGGGGAAACTTACCTATAGCGATCTTTCGCAAGCGGTCATTTCAGAGTATACGCTCATTATCAACGCGTCGCCGGTAGGCACCTTCCCTGAAATGGATCATTGTCCCGATATACCCTATGATCTTCTCTCGTCCCGTCATTTATTGTATGATCTGATCTACAATCCCGAAGAGACACTTTTTCTGCGAAAAGGAAAAGCACAGGGTGCCACGACCAAAAACGGCAGGGAGATGCTGGAGCTTCAGGCACTGGCTGCCTGGGAGATATGGCAAAAATAACCGCCCCCTTACTTCCTTTCAGTAAAGGGGCGATCGAATCCTTAGTCATTGTATTTAGAAGAATATGCTAACTAAGAAATATATAGAGGTGCGATAGTGTAGTTTGTTTTTTTACAATGACATCGGAACTTCTTCTGTTTCTTCCTGTTGCTGTTCCTGAGAAGCAGGCGGTGCCACTTCTTCTCCTTCTCCATTCAGGTAGAATACTTTCTCAGACTCATCCGTCTTGCTGGTACCCTTCACCTCAGTGATACCTTGCTCTGCGTTGTATCTCAACGAGGTTACATCATAGGCCTCGGCAATTGAACGGATAGCATCCTGTACTTTTTCGCCCAGTTCTTCGAACTTAACATTCACGAATCCGTTGTCTTGCATCACTCCCGACAATTCTGCCGATGGAGCCTCTTGCTCTTGTTCTATTGTTTCCGACTCTTCGGTCGTTGCCGGAGCTTCTACTTCTTTTCCTTCAGCATCAAGATAAACTACTCTTTCAGACTCATCATCTTTTTTCGTCAGTTCCACTTTTGTGAGTTGCTTTTCAGCATTATACTTAAGCGCTTTGATATCATATTCCTGGGCAAAGGCGCTTATCGCTGCCTGAACGGCTTCACTGAGATCCTGCAACTGCACATCCACAAAACCATCATTTTCCAAAACTACGGCCACAGTGGCTTGTTGCTGACTAGCTTGTGCTTGTTGAACGTTTGTCGTAATAAGCATACCTGCGATAATGGCGATTGATAAAATTACTTTTTTCATAACGATAAATTTTTAGAAAAATAAAAACTGCATGATTGAATTTTTATTCCGTTTGTTTTTTTGGCGACTCTCGCCGCTATGTATATATCAAATCGGATACCAAACACTACAAAGAAACCACGCACACACCATAAGGCACATACTGCAAGCATCTTACCCTTTTAACATAATGAACATGCCAGTGACCGCTGTTGTGGAAAAAATGTGGAAATTGTGGAAAATCTCCACAACCGGGGCATGCGATTCCACAATTTCCACAATGTAGGGCTGCCCGGAAAAATTCCACGAACGGACTATTTCAGTCGAACTATATTATTTGAGTCGAACCGGACTATTCTCATCTGAGCCCCTTTGAGTCGTACCGGGATATTCTCATCCGAGGTCGTTTGAATCGCACCCGGATATTCTCATCCGAGGCCCTTTTGAGTCGAATCGGGCCCTTTGAGTCGCGAGCTCGTCGATTTTCGATGCTGTGTCAGGTAAAACGGGCAAACTCGTTCTGGCCTCTCCCGACAGAATAGTCCAAACGGACTTGGTTCTTCTCTTAGTTTTCACTATATTTGAATTGTTTTTGGCCTATATAAAGTATCGGGGACAGTCTCTTGCCCCTTTTATAAGGGATTTAAGTTCCGCATCTCTCTTTCGAGATGTATGCGATTGACTTGCGAAACCCGGGCAAGGATCTAAAAATTGGACGAATGGAACAAAAAAAATCACCGGAACAGAGAGTCAGGATAAAAATAGGATTGATATTTCTTGTGGTCATTCTCTATTTTTCCGGATTATTCGTCTACTCTTATTCCCTTAAAAAGAATATGGACCTCCAAAAATCGGAGATGGACAATTCCTATAAAGTCCTGTCCCGGAGCAATCAGCTAATTGTATCCATCCAACAGGCACAGAACGTGTTGAATATGTACCTCTCCTCTCCCCGGCGGGTATTCCAACAGCAATACGATTCTATTTCATCCGACATATCCCTGCAAATACTGCACATAAAGGATATGAAGCGGGAGAAGGAGCAAGATGTGCTGCTACAGGATATCGATTCGCTCCTACAGGAAAAAAACAGGATCGTACGCAGGTTGACGGGCCTTTTCAGATCTCAAAACCCTCTTACGGAACTCGACGAAAAGATCAGCAGCTACGATGAGATCATCCAGGATTCTGTCACAGTGATCACCAGTACCGACACGACAAAGGTGGTGGAAGAAACCCCGAAAAAGGGATTTTGGAACCGCCTGAGAAATGTTTTTGACCCCCAGCACACACCCGACACAACCATCAATATCATACGAATCGAACAAGAAGCAAGGTCCACTTCAAGGGTAGATACCAGCATGTATGCCGATCTGAAAAATATAACGGAAGAGGCGTCGAAATCCTACCTCACCCGCATACAGGGGATTGAGAGGGAGGTGCGGGAGCTCCTGGTTGCCGAACAAAATATTTCACTCCACATTTCCCAACTCACGAATGAGTTTTATAATGAAACCATCCGGATCGCATGGAGGGGAACAGAAAACAGCGAAAAGCTCACCCAGCGGATTTTCCGATTTGCCATTGTCGTTGGCGCACTTTCCATCTTTTTTATTCTTATCATCATTTTTTTCATAACCGACGATCTCAATAAAGGACAAAAAGCGAGGGCAGACTTGGTAAAGGAGAAACAACTTACCGAAGAGTTGATCGAGAGCCGGCACAAATTGCTCTTAGCCGTATCGCACGACGTCAAAACGCCCCTGAGTTCAATGATGGGATATATGGAAATGTGGGATTCGGAAGAGAGCGACGAAAACAAAAAGCGGCAACTGCGGTCTGCCCGCAATTCGGGAAAACACATCCTGAATATGCTCACCAATCTGCTTGAGTTCTCGCGCCTGCAACAGAATTCGGCCAAACTCCACTATAGCCAATTCGACCTTATTGAGTTGATGGAGGACATCATCCGCATGTTCCAACCTTTGACGGATGAAAAATCATTGGACCTGAAGTGGGAAAATCTGGCCTCTTCCCCATTGTATATCAATACGGATTACACAATCCTAAAACAGATACTTACCAATGTGGTTTCCAACGCCGTGAAGTACACACTCCAAGGCAGCGTCGTCATCCGATTGCAAAATAAAGACCAACTGGTTTTCACTGTTATCGACAGCGGCATCGGCATAGATTCCAACGAATTGCCTGAAATATTCAAGCCTTTTTCCCGCATGCAAAATCCATTGAAAGCAGAAGGGAGCGGCTTCGGAATGTACGTCACAAAAGGATTGGTAGACTTGCTAAATGGAACTATCGCGGTGACATCGGAGAAAGGAAAAGGAACCTGCGTCACCATCTCCCTCCCCATACGGCAGCTATCGGGAAAAGATGTGCCGGGCGGCAATGGCGGCAACTCCGTTATCACCGGCAGCAACAACCCTGTACCAAAGGAAATGCAGTTCCACAAGATACTGGTCTTTGAAGATGATGTTTCATTGGGAAATATGATCAGGGAGTATCTTGTTCGCAACGGGCATAAGGTAAAACTATGTGGCAACCCGGATGACGTGAATGGATTTCTGAGGGTGATCTCCTTGTTCGACATCGTATTTACCGACATGCAAATGACAAAGATCACGGGGACGGATATCCTGCGCGAGATCAGGAAAAGAGACAGCAGCATACCTGTATGGTTAATGACGGCCCACGACGACTATTCCACCGAGAGAGCTCTCTCGGAGGGATTTTCCGGCTTAATAAGGAAGCCTATCCGGATGAGCGGGATTGCTGATATCCTGTCGAAGGAAAAAAAAATCCTGGATAAGGAGAAACGAATCCCCGATAAAGAGAGAAAGACTCCGGCAGAGGAAGAAAAAAATCATACCGGGGGAGACAATGTCCAACTACCGGAAAAAATGAATTCCGGAGATGGAGGAAACGCCCTTAGTGAGAAATTCCCGCAACTTTCCGCTCTTTTTCAGGAAGATGAAGAGTCCATCAAAGAGATCCTGGCAAGTTTTGTCGGGTCGGCCACTAAAGATATGGACATCCTCGCCACATACATCGAAGAGGGAGACTTTGAGAAAGCGCAACAATTAAGCCACAGGATCCACCCCTTCTTAAGTCAGCTGGATGCCGATCACATGTGTGTGGTTTTGCGCAAAATGGACAGGCTGCGAGGAGAAGACGAATCATCCTATCCCCATTGGAAAGAAGAGTTATTAAAAACAGTGGAGGAAATAAGAAAATTCACCGTGGATATCAGCAATAACTACTTGTCGTAAGATTGTCCGGTTGTAGGGGATCCCACCCTATAGGCCAATATTGTACTGATGCATTTTATTGTAGAGTGTTTTCCTGTCGATCTGCAGCAGGATAGCGGCTTTGGTCTTGTTCCCTTTCACCTGCTCAAGGGCCCTGAGTATTCGTTCCTTCTCCTCCTCCGGCTCCACCGAGAGAGAGAGATCCATTTTGGGTAATGATTCTTCCTTTCTTGTAGTGAGTAGGGGTAAACTCTCGGCTGTGATGATGTCGCCCCTTGTAAAGAGGACAGCCCTTCGTATCACATTTCGTAATTCTCTCAGATTTCCAGGCCAGTGATAGTTCTTCAACACGGCCAGCGCGTCAGGGGAAATGACTGCCACCTCCCGGCCAAGTTCCCTATTGGCTTCTTCCCTGAAATGAGCCGCATAAGATGGAATATCTTCCACACATTCCCGCAATGATGGTACCCTGATCATGAATTCATTCAACCGGTGGTAGAGATCCTCCCTGAAATTCCCCTCCTCAATCGCCTTCTCCAGATTTTCATTCGTAGCAGTGATAATCCGCACATCCACATCCAGGTCCGTGGAAGTACCTACCGGCCTCACCTTCTTTTCCTGTAAGGAACGAAGCAACTGCATCTGCACTCCATAAGGCAGATTACCCACCTCATCAAGGAACAGCGTTCCGCCATGTGCTTCCCGGAAAAAACCGGTTTTATCTTCTATCGCGGAGGTAAAAGATCCTTTTTTATGCCCGAAAAGTTCACTCGGCGCCAATTCAATCGACAAGCTACCGCAATCCACCGCGATAAAGGGACCAGCGGAGCGGTTACTCCGGGTATGTATGAGACGCGCCACATGCTCCTTTCCGGTCCCGCTATCACCTATGACCATCACCGCCATCTGGGTGGGCGCCACTAAATCGATATGGGTGTACATCTGCAAAGAAAGCGGGCTTTGTCCCTCCACAAACACCTTGGCCTCCTTATTGTATTTTCTCTCGGGTCGCGGCTTCTCAACGGGAGCGAGACGCTCCCGCTTCGCTTCAAAAGCCGCTTCAATTTTTTTTGTAAGGATGTCGGGGTTGATCGGTTTTTCCAGAAAATCGAAAGCACCCAGTTTGATTGCCGACACAGCCGTCTGGACTTCACCGTAACCCGTCATGATAATTACCGGTACCGACAGACGCTTTTCGTTCAACCAACTCAATAACATAATACCGTCGCCATCAGGCAAACGCAGGTCGGAAAGCACTAACTGGAAAGGTTCGGATTGAGAAAGCGCCTCCTGGGCCGCCACCATGCCTGAGCATAGCGTTGCCGGAAACCCGCTCCGTTCGAACCATTTTTGAAGCATAAGCCCAAAAGAACGATCATCTTCAACTATCAGTATCCTTCCGTTCATCACCTCCCCAACCAGTAATGGTGTAAAGATAGTGGTTTTTCAAGAAAATCAGCTAATTTTGACGTCAAAAAGCCACATTTTATATGAACACATTACCGTTATATGAAGCCGACTCAAGGCTGAAAAGAGTACAACAAACTATCACAGAGATGGAAACGGAGGCTTGCATCATCACTTCACCCGTCAATCAGTACTGGCTCTGTGGATTTATTTTCGACGGATGTATGTTCCTATTCCCGGAAGGGGATCCCATTTTATTTGTCAAACGCCCTTCCAATATTGCGGATGAACGTGCAAGACAGATCCGCAAACCGGAACAGATTCCCGACATGTTACGGGAAATCGGAATATCTTTGCCCAAACGCATTTTGGTCGAAGCCGACCAACTCTCTTTCAGCGCGGCTACTCGCTTGCAAGCGGCATTGGGTATGCCGGAAATTAAGAATGTTTCAGGGGAAGTAAGGAAAATACGATCAGTAAAATCTGAATACGAGCTGGAGCAGATGCGGGAGAGCGCCAGGATTCACACCTATGTGTATGAATTAATCCCCTCTTTGTATCGTGAAGGAATGACCGACCTGGAGCTACAGATAGAAATAGAACGTCAGATGCGCCTCCATGGGTCAGTGGGTATCTTCCGCTCCTTCGGCGAGAATATGGAGATCTTTATGGGTAGCATGCTGGCCGGCGACAATGCCCAGGCAGCCTCACCCTATGATTATGCCCTGGGTGGAGCAGGAATCTCTCCCCTGTTGCCGCTGGGAGCCAACGGCACACTCCTCGCACCGGGCACCACGCTGATGGTGGACATGGCAGGAAATTACCGTCCTTGGATGGACGACATGACCCGCACTTTTGCAATCGAGCATGCACCCGATATCGCCTATAAAGCACACCAGGTGTCGATCGATATCCACAATGCCATCATCAAGAACTTCCGGGCCGGAGCTCTTTGTTCCGAGCTCTATTTGCTGGCGGAAGAGATGGTCAACCAAAATGGGTTAGCCCCCTATTTCATGGGAACAAAACAGCAGGCCCGGTTTATTGGCCACGGTGTAGGACTGGAGATCAACGAGCCGCCGGTACTTACCCCACGTTCGAGAGAGGTGCTGGAACCGGGAATGGCATTTGCCCTGGAGCCGAAATTCGTACTTCCCGGCATCGGTGCCGTGGGGATAGAGAATACCTACGTGGTACACGAATCGGGTCTTGAGAAGATCACCCTCTGCGAAGAGGCGATGAAGGTATTGTCATAGAAACTTTTTCTAGCAAATATTCGCAAACACGCAATATTGTTATTATGGTTGAACCTGAACACGGGGATGCCTATCACCCGCCCTAAATAGATGCCCGCAGGCAATCCGTATCCATAAGAGATGTAGGGAAATTTTCTTGTTTTAATCTCCTATCAATGAATCAACCGCCTTATTGATATAACGATTCAGAGAAATTCCCTCTCGTTTAGCTTCTCTTACTGCCATTAAATATGTTTTGGGCTTTAATCGGACATTCAAACTCCCTAAGTTGGGTTTTTGAGGTTTAACCCCATCATGGGCGCAATCGTATAGATAATCATCCACAAATTGTTTAAAATCATTTTCCAATTCTTCCAAGGTGTTGCCCTCATAGATATATGCTCCTTTAATTCCCAAAAGTTGACCATATAATTTTTTACTATCTAAATCAAACTCAACGCTACCATAGTAACCTTTATACTCAAGTAAATTAGTTTTATTTGTTTTCATAAATGCAAAATTCTATTCATTAATTAAACCACAATCAACTAAATTGGTTTTGATAATCTCTAATATATACGGTTTTAAGCGATTATCGGGGTGCGGTTTATGAAATTTTATCGGATATTCCGGATATTGTTCATTTAGAAACCGAACTCTTGACCCGCCTGTTCTTCCTGTTTTTACTTGGGAAAAACCAAAATCCTTCAAGAGCTTTACCGCTTCCTCATAAGTAAAATCTTTCGGCATACTTAGAAAGCGTTTCAACAGTTTTTCTTTTGAACTCATATTACCTGCAAAATTAAAAATAAGGAATGAAATTTGCAACTAAATCAGTCGCAATCGGTAATTTTTCGGAAAGGGTAGAGAAGTAGAGAAGTAACGTCCTCACTTTTTGTCCGTAAACATGGCCTGAGATTCCGCATCCAAACTCAAATAATCCCATATCTGCCAACAGCTCGACCACTTGGGTCCCCCAACTGGAAAATGGAAAGGGTTGTAAATAAAATGTAAACAATGCTTTTCATACGACTATTTCAATGGTACATAGAGAGACTTGATCATCGATTATACACTTTAACATATGCCTCCTATTCATCTTATGGAAGCAGATCGTAAATATAGGAGATTCCAGATAAACGGAGTCTATCACACAATATTTTAAAAAACAATGTTCTCGGGCATACTAAAAAAGCCCCCGGAGATAACCCCGGAGGCTTGATTGTGTAAAGGACGGCGGCTACCTACTCTCCCACAAATTCTGCAGTACCATCGGCGCCATTGGGCTTAACTTCTCTGTTCGGAATGGGAAGAGGTGGATCCCCAACGCTATAACCACCTTAATATTGTAAGTGAATAGTGAATAATGAATAATGAAATTCTTAATTCTTAATTCTTAATTCTTAATTTTTAACTCTTCACTCTTAACTCTTAAAAATGACACGATGAAAAAA
>NZ_RDSD01000016.1 GCF_003712195.1 Proteiniphilum sp. X52
CATCAATGGGAAGAACGATTAAATAATAAAATTGAGCGTCTTATCAGACAGGCCGGCTTTAGAGAACAGGCCAGTGTGGCAGATGTTGAGTATAATCAACAACGCAATCTGGATAAAAATATGTTTACCCGCCTGGCCACTCTGGACTTTATTAAACGAAAAGAAAACATCATAATAACTGGAGCATCCGGTACGGGCAAAAGCTATCTTGCTCAAGCTTTGGGATATCAGGCCTGTTTAATGGAATACAAAGTGTTATATGCAAACACCGCCAAACTTATCGGCAGACTCAAACTCAGTAAAATAGACGGCACTTACCTGAAGGAGCTGTCAAAACTAATAAAAACAGATATGCTTATCTTAGACGACTTTGGGCTGCATGCCTTTGACAATCAATCCAGGGAGATATTACTGGATATTATTGACGAGAGGCATAATCAGGCATCAACTATATTGTCCTCACAGATACCGGTATCAGCCTGGTATGATCTGATTGGGGAGCAAACAATAGCAGATGCTGTCCTGGACAGGATGGTAAACTCATCACACAGAATAATACTTAAAGGTGAGTCACTTAGGAAAGGAAAAATAAGTACAACTGAATAAAATTATTAACTTTGCCAATGATCTTTCAAATAGCTAAAAGAACTATGAATTATAGTGGCACGGTTTGACCGAAAAGAGTGGCACTATCAGACCGAAATACACAATTTTTTCTGATGAAGATCTCATATTATCAATAGCAAAATTTAAACCAGAGATTATTATTCGTGATGATTATGTCTATTTTATAAGACCTAGCACTCTTAACTTTTACAGGTTTAAAATTGGCGTATTTGATGTTGAAGAAACAAAAAAAATTGAAGACGATTCTTATCAGATAGAAAAAGTTGACGATGCAAACTACCTTATTAATAACCAAAGAATGAAAGCGTTTGACTACTTGTATAATAATAGTATAACTGATAATATTTTCCTCGTTAAAGATGGACTGATAATAAAAAGTGAAATTGGTAAGTATTATCCAAATGAAAGGAAGAAAATATTAGAAAGAAATAAAAGATTTAATAAATTTCATTTCTATTCATTTTCTAAATTAAAAAATGAAGATGTTGCTTGGATATCTAATGTCTCTTTCAATTCATACAATTATTTAAATTTCAAAGATGATTTGTATGTTATTGAAAATACTTTGAATAATGAAACAGAACAAAGTAAATTGTATAAAATAAATTTTTTAAGCAAATGAAGAAGAAAGTTCTTTCGGGCCTGTTCGCCCTCGCACTCCTGGCAAGCGCAGGTTTTGGAGTGCACAAAAGTATGAACGGTAATGCCGGTCTGAGTGATTTGGCATTGGCCAATGTGTAGGCGCTGGCACAGGTAAGTGGTGAAGATGTTGTTATTACCTGCGGACGATATGAAGGGCGCTGCTGGGCTGGTTTTCCTACTCCATCAGGGCTTCACTTTAACTGTTATTTTACAGGATTACAGAGGGATTATTGTGTATGGGATCCTTTTGGTATTGGTTAGAAATAATAACTCCTAAAATAGATATGGATTTGTTTGTGTGGGATCCATTTCAATAAATTAGCGAGATGAAAAAAACAATAAGCTTTATCCCTATTTTTTTCTTTTTCATGTTATCGCCGTATGGCTGCGGTAAGAAAACAGAAAAAAGGGAAAATACGATTATTTCTGTTGACATAGAAAAGGATCAAAAAGTTTCTTTTAGTGATTTATTTTCCCACATAGAGTTGATTCCTTTAGAAACCAACCCACAATCATTGATAAGGGGAATCAGAAAAGTAATCATCCTTGAAGATATTTTCTATGTTTTCGATTACAATAAAGCTGAAATATTAAGATTTGACGCTTCTGGTAATTATCTAAATAAGATAAGCAACCGAGGAGAAGGTCCTCAAGAATATGTAAATATTGGCGATTTTGAAATAGATGCGGGAGCCAAAACAATAAACGTGTTATCGGCAGTGAATAACAGCATGTATGAGTTCGATCTGAGTGGGAACTTTAAAAGCAAATATAAACTTCCCGAAATAGCGGGCGCATACAAATGTTTCAGAAGTATGAATAATGATACAATAGTGTTTTTTACTTTTGACTACAATAATAGAATCAAGTTTTATTCGAAAGACAAAAAGAAAATAATAAAGGAGTTATTACCCGAAAAAGAAAATATCCTTAACAGATTTGCATATAATGTGTTTCCGTATTCAAATTATCTGCACCGGGCCTCATCAAACCATCTTTTCAGTATTGATAATGATTGCAGTGTCAATATTGGATATTCTTGGGATTTTGGGAGTTTAAACAATACGAAAAGTCAGATAAAAAATATTGAGAAAATATCCCCTAATGAGTTGCAATTCTATTTTTTGAAACTCACCAATTCAGAATTAATCAATCAGATTATCATCTTACACGGAGGTAATTCCCGATTTCTTTTTTCTCAAATATGGAGAAAGGGCAGACATATCAATATTTTCCATGACAAAATAGAAAATAAGAATTTTGTTTTTGAGAAAATGGTGGAAAAGGCTACATTTCATCCGTTATTTTGGCATGACGATTATGTGGTGGGATATTATAGTGATGAGTGGGGTGAAATTGATGATACTCTTCCTGATGAAATATTAGACAGTCATGCCAGAAAAATTAAAGAGAGTATAACTGAATACGATAATCCGGTATTCATAAAATATCACTTTAAAAAGTAATCCTAATGGACAGAAATATTTTCTTTTCACAGATAATCATTTGTTTCATTTGCTTAATGTCCATTTCATCTTGTTCAGATAAAAGAAAAGCCCGACGGAACGGTCCACCAACTGTTGCCCGACACGTCGGCGGAAGTAACCGCCATCACGAATTTTGAGCGCGGGTTGGTGAGGGTTGTGCGAAATCCAAAAGTTAAGCCTGAGAAATTCAAAGAGCTCAAATAATTCAAAACAACACAAATTGTTTTTTCTGATGTGGTGAAAAAGCCTTTTATTTCTGAAACTATTGTTGTACCTTTGTTCTGCAGTATGATGTTATTTGTTTTTTCTTTATCACTGTAAAGATACTGAATGACAAGGGCTTTGCCAAATAAACATGCTGCTTTTTTTCTAAATCACCCATTTATTCAACTTTCGAAAGTCAAGTAATTATAAACACCTAAACAATAATTCTTATGAATGTCTTATTACAAGCAGCCGCTCCCAGCGGCGGTATGGGCGGCACCCTGTTAATGATGGTTGCCATTTTTGCCGTGTTTTATTTCTTTATGATACGTCCCCAGCAGAAAAAACAGAAAGAACTGCAGAAAAGCCGCGAAGCCATGAAAAACGGGGACAAGGTTGTCACTTCAGGTGGTATCCATGGAAGGATCAGAGAAATAGGCGACACATGGTTTTTGGTGGAAGTGGCTGATGGCGTAAAATTAAAATTCGAAAAAGGTTCGGTATACGCCTCACCGGCCGACGTGGCACAACAGACCAAGTAAACCGCGTTTGTGATGGAAGTGAGAGCTATCATCAAGAAATGGCAGCCCGGGATGAAGGCATTTTTCTCCACCTTCCCGTGGAAAAATGTATTGGCCCTTCTCTTCTTCCTGGTGCTGGCTTTTATTTTCTGGTTAATGCTCTTTTTTCAGAAGGAGAATGTGGAAGGCACCTACAGGATACCGTTGAAATACACGAACATCCCCGACGATGTGGTGTTCGATAATCCCCTGCCCCCCTTTTTAGAGGTGAGCGTGGCCGACAATGGCGCGCAGATCTTTCGTCTCGACATGAGAAAAAGAGACTCGCTCGAGATCAATGTCACTGAGATTACCGAAGGAGGCAATAAGGTGCTTCAGGGGAACCAGTACGAGCAGCTTATCCGCAGCCAACTATTCCCCGGCACTAACATAAGAGGTTATTACCCCATGAGTATCTCACTGGCAACCTCCAAACTGCAGAGGAAAGAATTGCCCGTGGTCTTCGACGGAGAAATCACCACAAGCAGGGCCAATTTAGTGGCAGACAGCGCGACCTTCATTCCGGAGGTGGTGATGGCCTACGGCTCCCAGCAATCACTCGATAAACTGAAAGGTGCCGTGACCGAATATACGGTATTCAAAAACCTGAAAGCCACATCCCAGTTACCCATCAGGATAAATAATGTGGGAGGGGTGAAATTCGTGCCTTCACAGGTAGATATATATATTCCCATCCAAGAGTATACCGAACGGACATTTGAAGTGCCCATTACGGTCACCCATATGCCTGCAAGGCTCGATGTGAAATTCTTCCCGTCCCGGGCCAACGTCACTTTTTCGGTCACACTTGAAGCGTACAGGAAAATCGTGCCGGAAGATTTCTCCATAGAGCTCGATTACAGAAAGTTTCATTCTAACGAGGATGGACGGGTGGAACTTGAACTTACCGACAGGCCCTCTTCCGTTATCAATCCGCGGATCTCACCGGCTTCAGTGGAATTCCTGTTTGAAAGCAAGACCGAGAGATGATAAAAATCGGCATCACCGGAGGGATAGGAAGCGGGAAATCAGTCGTATCCGAACTTTTCCGCCTGCATGGAATTCCTGTATACAATGCCGACCAGGAAGCAAAAAAACTGAATGATTCGTCACCTTATATCCGCGGGCAATTGACACAGCAGTTCGGAGAAGATCTTTATGTCAATGACAAACTCAACAGAAAAAAGCTGGCGTCCATTATTTTTCATGATAGTCGCAAATTGGCTTTGGTCAATTCCATTATCCATCCGGAACTGGCCAGGCATTTTACCGAATGGTCCCGGATGCGGGAACATTGCCCGATGGTGATCCTGGATGCCGCCCTCCTTATTGAGGCGGGCTTTCACCACTTCGTGGACAAAGTGGTGATGGTACAAGCTCCGAAAGAGCTTCGTATCGCCAGGGTTATGCAGCGCGACCGTTCGCCACGCCACGAGGTAGAAGCCCGGATGGACAGCCAACTCCCTGAAGAGGAGAAAATAAAGTATGCCGATTATGTAATCTGCAACGACAACAGCCATTCGCTTATCAAACAGGTCTCAGAACTGATGAGAAGAGTAACTGAAAGTTGATAGAAAAGTATTACCTGATTGACCATCATCACTTATTTGTATCATTAACTTTACGAAAACGTTGTTTTTCCGCGAATATAACCGTAACTTTGCGCCGAAATTATTAGGTTATACTATTAAAAATCAAAATGAATGGTTGAACAAATTGGAATCAACGCCGGCAAGGTTTGGACGATTCTGGACGCGAAAGGCCGGCAGAATGTCAAAGAGATCAAAAAAGCGACGAAATTGGCCGATAAAGACCTCTACGCAGCACTCGGATGGCTGGCAAGAGAGGGAAAAGTTGTTTTGGACGCCGAAGAAAAAGAACTCTTCGCGTCATTGAGCTGACAAGTAAAACTCATCGTTTAAATGAAAAAGTGTGTAAAAGCTGTCATTTCAGACAGCTTTTTTCTTGCTACTTCTTCTCCTCCTATGAATTTATCATCTATCTTTACGCAAAAGATACGGATTAAATGAAAACTAAACAATTACGTGACCGGCTCTTACAATTATTCCCTCAAGACCAGGTTTTCACCGATGAACTTTCACGTCTCGTCAAAGGAACGGACGCGGGACTCTACCGGCTTATTCCTAAAGCAGTAGTAAGGGTAGACTCAGAAGAGGAAGTAATTCGTTTATTGGGATTCTGCCGGACAGAAAACCTGCCTGTAACATTCAAAGCCGCAGGCACCAGTTTAAGTGGGCAGACCATCTCCGACTCCATACTAATGGAAGCCGGTAGCGGATTTGAATTTTCCACCATCACCGACGAGGGGCGTACCGCCACATTTGGGTGTGGACTCACCGGTGCCGCGGCAAACCGCGTGTTGATGAGATATAGGCGCAAATTGGGGCCGAAGCCGGCATCTATCAACTCCGCAAAAATCGGCGGGATTATTGCCAACAATGCAAGTGGATCGAGTTACGGGATCCAGCATAACAGCTATAACACGATCCGGTCGATGCGCATTATCTTTGCCGACGGTTCGTTATTAGATACTGCCGACAATGAGAGTTGCCGGACTTTCATCGCCTCTCATCCCCAACTTATCGCGGAAATTGAGCAGTTACACAACGATGCGGTCAGCCATGAAGCGATCCGGAAAAAGATCGCTTCAAAATTTGAAATCAAAAACACGTGTGGTTACGGGGTAAATTCACTGATTGATTTCAATGATCCCATCCAGATTATCCAGCATCTGATGATTGGTTCCGAAGGTACTCTGGGATTTGTCTCACAAGCTACTTTCAAGACGGTGCGCGATGCCCCGATGAAAGCCACGGCAATGATCTATTTCCCCAACCTTCGGGAGGTAAGCAATACCATCATCCCGTTGAGGAGTTGCCAGGTAAGCGCCGCTGAGTTGATGGATCGCAATGCCCTGCGCGCCGTGGAAGATCAGGAGGGCATGCCCGGAGAGCTGAAATCGTTACCGGAGGGTGCGGCCGCATTGCTGATCGACACTTCAGCCGACGACGAAGAGACTTTACTGTCACAGATGGCTGAGATTGAGGAAAAGCTCGCGCATATCAAGACACTTACCCCGATCAGGTTCACCACCGACAAACACCTCTATAATCTCTACTGGAACGTGCGCAACGGACTCTTCACTTCGGCAGCAGCCACCCGGCCTCCGCGCACGGCAAGCATTATTGAAGATGTCGCCTTCAGGGCCGAGTCGTTAGGGGATGCACTCACAGATGTGCGTGAGTTGCTCGTGCGTTCCGGTTATGGAAACGCTGTGATGTGGGGCCATCTGCTCGACGGCAATGTCCATTTCACCGTCTTCCCTGATATCAACACCCCCGAAGAAGTGGAAAAATATGCTGTCTTCATGGAAGAATTGTGCGAATTGGTGGCGGTAAAACACAACGGCAGTCTCAAGGCCGAGCACGGTACAGGACGCAATATGGCTCCCTTTGTGGAAAAAGAGTGGGGTGGCGAAATCCACGATCTGATGAGACGTATCAAAAAAACCTTCGATCCGGCGAACATCCTCAATCCCGGCGTCTTGATCAACGATGACAGGGAGATATTCATCAAGAACCTGAAGCGGATCCCGGAAGCCCATCCGATCATTGACAAATGTATTGAATGTGGTTTTTGTGAAGTGAACTGTCCTTCAAAGAATCTGACCCTTACCCCCCGGCAACGGATTGTAGCCTACCGCCACCTGGCAGAACCGGAGGCATCAGCCACCAAGAAAAGCAAGCCGATCCAGAAGCAGGTGAAAGACATTTCCTATCCTTTGGAAGAGACCTGTGCTACCGACGGGTTGTGCGGACTTGCCTGTCCGGTGAGGATCGACACGGGAAAGCTCGTCAAAGAGTTACGCTGGCAGCAAAACGGCAGATTGGCCAACCGAATGGCCGATATCATTGCCGCCAATATGGCTGGCACGACCTCACTGTTACGCGGACTGATGCCGATTCCCCATTACATAGGAAAGAGCGTGGGATACGGCATAATGGAAAGCGTAACAAAAGGTCTTTACCGGTTAGGCGACGGAGCATTCCCTTTATGGACACGTCATACCCCTTCCGGCAGCAAAAGGATCACGCAGAATATTTTCCCGGCGGGGGCTCCCGACGCTCCCGTGGCGGTCTATTTCCCTTCGTGCATCACACGGGCCATGGGCGGCCCCTCATTCGGCTATCAAGAGGCGGAAGATATACCGCAGAAGATGCTTTCCATATTACGAAAAGCGGGATATACCGTTATCATTCCTGAAGAAAAAAACAGGCTCTGCTGTGGCATGGCTTTTAGCAGCAAGGGATTCCGGAAACAGGCGCAAAAAAAGGAGAACGAGTTGAATGAAGCGCTTCTGAAAGCAAGTCGCGACGGGGAGTTACCCGTCATCTGTGACATGAGCCCTTGTCTGCTACATATGCGTGAAACACTCGACAAGCGGCTTAGATTATACGACCAGGTTGAGTTTATCCACGATTTCTTGCTCGACCGCCTGCAATTTACCAGACAGCCTGTTTCTGTCGCCATACATACCACTTGCAGTTCCACCAAGATGCACCTGGAGGAGAAACTCCATCGCGTGGCATCACGATGCGCGCAAAAAGTGACCCTCCCCGAAAATATTGACTGTTGCGGTTGGGCAGGAGACCGGGGATTTTTCTATCCGGAGCTCAACAACTCGGCCCTTGCGCCGCTGAGAGATAGTATCCGTGATGCCACAGAGGGGTATTCCAACAGCCGGACATGCGAGATAGGATTATCGATAAACAGTGGCATTGCCTACAAATCGATCGTTTATCTGGTAGATAAGGCTACCACCTGATGAGAGAGGATAATTATTTCATTCGGTCGAATCCCTGCCCATAGACGCCTACCACATTACTCTGGGAGATAAAGGCGTTGCTGTCGATCTGTTTTACCAGCCGGAAAATGGAGGTCGACTCCGTTCGTTTGGCCATTACCAGCAGCACTTTCTGCGGTTTTTTGGAATACCATCCAATGCCATCCAGCACGGTACAACCCCGGTGTAATTGCAAATTGATCTGGGTGGCAATCTCTTCATACTTGCTTGAAAAAATAAAGAACTGCACCGATTGGCGAATACCGTTCAACACCCAATCCACTGAAGTGGCCATCACCGCGATAATAATGATTCCGAAAACAATGGTCTCCACACTCCTGAAAATCAGGAAAGAGGAACCCACAATGACAAGGTCGACAAACAACATTGTCCGGCCGGGAGTAATGTTCCGGTATTTATTGATGATAAGCACCACGATATCGGTTCCGCCACTACTACCGTTG
Organism: Proteiniphilum sp. X52; assembly: GCF_003712195.1. Lineage (GTDB taxonomy): Bacteria > Bacteroidota > Bacteroidia > Bacteroidales > Dysgonomonadaceae > Proteiniphilum. The sequence goes on from NZ_RDSD01000016.1 coordinate 8,849, forward strand.
ACCGACATCACCAAACCCACCCCGGAACCCGCCACGATAGCACCGATCAGTCCGGCTATCAGCGGCTCGTCCATCATAATGGGTTGCCACTGAAAACTCTCGAACATACCGATAAACGCGGAAAGAAACGAGACTCCCACGATAGTCTTTAGTAAGAATTGAATACCCAATACTCTGAAAGCCACCAACAATAGCAAGGCATTCATTACAAACACCATCAACGAAACAGGCAATCCAAAAGCATAATTTAAAAGCACAGCGACTCCCGCAAGTCCACCCATCACGAAATGATGCGGCATAATGAACTGGGTAACCCCCAACGCATACATGAAAGTTCCCAAGGCAATAATCAGGTAATCCTTCCAATAAAACCTTTTCAGACTGAATTCAGGTAATTTTTCCATCTTATATCACCACATTCACAATTTTTTTGGGAACGATAATTATTTTTTTCGGATTTTTGCCTTCTATCCATTTTTGGGAATTGGGATGAACCAACACCGCTTTTTCAATCTCTTCGTTGGTCACATCTGCCGGGAATTCCAGCACAAACCGTGATTTCCCGTTGAAAGAGATCGCGTAGGGAAAAGCATCCTCCTTGAGATACTCTTCATTCCATACCGGCCATCGCGCGTCACATACCGATGTGCTATTACCCAACGTGCGCCAGAGTTCTTCCGCCAAATGCGGCGCAAAGGGGGCAAGGCAAACGGTCAGATCACTCAGGATCGCCCTTTTGGAGCATTTCAATGAGGTCAGTTCATTCGCGCAAATCATAAAAGCGGAAACCGACGTGTTAAAGGAAAAATGCTCGATATCGAACGACACCTTTTTAATCAGTTTATGCAAAGACTTCAACTCTTCCTTGGCAGGCTCCTCGTCGCTCACCGATAAATCCCCCTCCTTATAGAAGAGGCTCCATACTCTTCTCAGGAAACGGTGTACTCCATCGATCCCGTTGGTATCCCACGGTTTGGATTGTTCGAGTGGACCCAGGAACATCTCATAAAGACGGAGGGTATCGGCTCCATACTTTTCCACGATATCATCAGGGTTGACCACGTTGAACATCGACTTCGACATTTTCTCAATAGCCCATCCACAGACATATTTCCCATCCTCCAGGATAAATTCCGCTGTCTTGTACTCGGGGTTCCACTGCCGGAATGCCTCTATGTCGAGGATATCGTGATGCACTATATTGACATCCACATGGATAGGCGTCACCTCATATTGCTCTTTCAGGTTCAGGGAGACGAATTTATTCGTCCCTTTTATCCGGTATACGAAATTGCTTCTGCCCTGGATCATCCCCTGGTTCACCAGCTTCTTGAAGGGTTCCTCTTCGCAGGAAACACCCAGGTCGAACAGGAATTTATTCCAGAAACGGCTGTAGACAAGATGCCCGGTAGCATGTTCCGTCCCTCCTATATAGAGGTCTACGTTACGCCAGTAGCTGTTGGCATCTTCCGATACCAGCGTATTGTCGTTCCGCGGGTCCATATAACGCAGGTAATAGGCCGACGATCCCGCAAAACCGGGCATAGTGTTCAATTCCAGCGGATAACCCTCTCCGGTATGCCAGTTTGCGGCGCGTCCCAACGGAGGTTCGCCTGATTCAGTGGGAAGATATTTATCCACTTCGGGAAGTTCCAAGGGTAATTGACTTTCTTCCAGCGTGTAAGGCATCCCGTCCTTGTAATAAACAGGGAACGGCTCGCCCCAGTAACGTTGTCTGGAGAAAATAGCATCCCGGAGGCGGAAATTGATTTTGCGGTAACCAATCCCTCGTTTCTCCACCTCATCGATAGCCGCGGGAATAGCTTCTTTCACCGTCATCCCGTTCAGGAAGTCGGAATTCATCATAATTCCCTCTTTCGCGTCAAAACTCTCTTCCGATATGTCACATCCTTCAATCAAAGGAATGATGGGCAGGTTGAAATGTCTGGCGAAAGCGTAGTCACGGCTGTCATGCGCGGGCACCGCCATAATTGCACCGGTGCCGTATCCGGCCAGCACGTAGTCAGATATCCATATGGGAAGCTGCTCTCCGGTAAAGGGGTGACAGGCATACGAACCGGAAAACACGCCGCTGACCGACTTGTCGGCCATACGTTCCCGTTCTGTTTTTTTCTTGGTTTTGGCGATATAGTCTTCCACCGCTTCACGCTGTTCACCGGTAGTGAGCTCTTTTACCAGTTCACTCTCGGGAGCGAGCACCATAAACGTCACACCAAAGATCGTATCGGCACGGGTAGTGAAAATATCAAAGGCAATACCCCGGGAGGTTCTGAAATGCATCACGGCGCCCTCACTACGTCCTATCCAATTCCTTTGTGTTTCTTTCAGGGAATCTGTCCAGTCCACCTTGTCAAGCCCATCCAACAGGCGGTGTGCATAAGCCGACACTCGCAGGCACCACTGACGCATCTTTTTCTGTTCCACGGGATATCCGCCGCGAATGGAAAAGCCTTCACTCACCTCGTCATTGGCAAGCACCGTTCCCAGTTCCGGACACCAGTTCACCATGGTATCTCCCAGATAGGCGATACGGTAGTTCATTAATATCTCCTGTTGTTTTTTTTCGGACATGGCATTCCACGCTTCGGCGGTAAATTCCATCGGCTCGTTACAGGCAAGGTCGAGTCCCCGGGTCCCCTGTCGGGAAAACAGCTCTGTCAGTTCGGCAATGGGACGGGCCTGTTGCGCCTGATTGCAATAGTAGGAATGGAACATACGGATAAATGCCCACTGCGTCCACTTGTAGTAGCCAGGATCGCAGGTTCGCACTTCACGGCTCCAGTCGTAGGAGAACCCAATTTTATCGAGTTGTTCGCGATAACGTTTGATATTGCTTTCCGTGGTAATAGCCGGATGTTGTCCGGTTTGAATGGCATACTGCTCTGCCGGCAACCCATAGGCATCATACCCCATAGGATGCAGCACATTGAATCCCTGCGACCTTTTATATCTTGAAAAGATATCCGACGCAATATATCCCAGTGGATGCCCCACATGCAATCCCGCCCCCGAAGGATAAGGGAACATATCGAGCACGTAAAACTTGGGTTTCGACCGGTCTTCGGTCACTTTATACGTCTGGTGGTCAATCCAGTATTGCTGCCATCGTCTTTCTATTTCCCTGAAATTGTAATCCATCCCTTTTCGCTTTAAAAAACTGCAAATATAGCGAAAGCCGAGAGAAAAGCCAAACTTGTTTGAGCTTTTCCGAGGCGCGTTTCAATTACACATAGAGTCCATCAATCACATCGGCGTATCTTTCCAGAATCACTTTTCTCCGCAGTTTAAGTGTATTGGTCAACTCACCGGTTTCCATCCGGAATGGCTCGGACAGCAGGGCGAAACGCTTAATTTTCTCATAGGAGGTGAATTGCGCCTGCAACAATTCGATCCGGCCGAAAATAAAAGCATTGATTTCGGGGTTATCCACCAACTCTTCCGTCGAGTCAAACGGGATACCCTGTTCGCGGGCATACGACCTGAGCGCGTCATAGTTGGGAACGATCAACGCACTTACAAATTTCCGCTGATCTCCAATCACAGCCACCTGGTCGATATATTTATCTTCGCCGATACGTGTTTCGATCATTTGCGGCGCGATATATTTCCCATTGGAAGTCTTGTAGAGATCTTTGATCCGTTCGGTGAGGATGATCTCATTATTTTCCGTGAGGGAACCGGCGTCCCCGGTTCGGAAATAACCATCTTCGGTGAAAGCGGCTTTGGTTGCCTCCGGCTTATTGTAATAGCCGCGGGTTACTGTTGCCCCTTTCACCAGTATCTCATTGTTGTCCCCTATCTTCACTTCCATGCCAGGCATCACTTTTCCGACCGTACCTATACGGAACCCCTTGGCGGGGAAACAACTTACAGTGGCGGTCGTTTCGGTCAGGCCGTAACCATACATAATATGCACATCAATCGACTGCATGAATTCGTTGATGGTGTCCGACAAGGGAGCACCGGCTACGGGGAAGAAATTCCCCCGGTCGATTCCCACGACCCGCTTTATCAGATAAAAAACCGTATGCTTGTAAATAAAAAATTTGAGCCGGTTACCGATCGGCGGTTTTTTCCCTTGGTTCACAAAATCCAGGTTATGCCGTCGTCCCGTCTTGACAGCATCAATAAACAACCACCTTGTGATGCCGGAAGCACCGTCCATCTTCTCTTTCACGCCGTCATACACCTTTTCCCAAAAACGGGGGACGTTGCTCATCACCGTGGGACGCACCTGCTTAATCGTCTCCCTGATTTCTCCCGGCTCCTTATTCACGGCAATGGTCACGCCTTTACACAGGCAGTAATAACTCCACGCCTTTTCAAATATATGAGTAAGAGGAAGAAAACACATCGAGAGGTCCTTGTCCGACAAATGGGTGATCCGGATATCATGTATCCTGAATATTTCCGAGAAGTTGGCATGGGTCAGCATCACTCCTTTCGGCTCTCCGGTAGTACCCGATGTATAGATAATAGTGGCCAGATCATTGTTGTCCAATTGCTTCAACCGGGCATTCACCAATGCTTGTGACTCCGAATTATCACCTGTGGTAATAAAATCATCAAAATAGACCGACGTCTTGTCGTCGGGTTTCAACACCACATTCCTGTCGAAGACTATCAGTTTTTCCAGAAAACGACTTTCTTGCCGCACTTTATATGCATTGTTATATTGAAACTGCTCGCCCACAAAGAGCAGCTTTATCTGAGAATCGTTCACAATATAGTCCACCTGCCTGGGAGACGAAGTGGCATACATCGGCACCATCACAGCCCTGTTGGCATACACGGCGAAATCGCTGATCAGATACTTTTCCATATTCTGAGAGTATATCCCGACATTATCACCCGGTTTGAGGGTCATCTCGGCCAAGGCCTGGGCAGCCTTTATGATCTTATCCGAAAGATTGTTCCACGACAAATGCAACCATTCGCCCCCCGGCCCCTGATACATGATCGCTGTTTTATTTCCGTATTTCCGAGCCTGTTTGTGAACAAGTCCGCCTAAATGAGAATATGCCATTGTCTTGAGTTTAATCCAGTCAAAAATACATCTTTTATCCGGTTATCTCTCAAAAATGCACTTTTTTTTGTTTTCTCCTCTCCTGAGTTGTATTATCTCTATTTTACTTAACAATCTAAAAACTCGGGGATTAATTAACTACACTTAACGAGTTTTTTTGACTAAAAATAAAAGTGACCCATTATCTTTGCATCGTTATGGAAAGACTTATCTTCATATCCCTGGCACTATTCATCACTCTTTTATCTCCCCGGATAGAAGCGCAGGAGTATTATGCGGCCCATATAAACCCGGATTCCGACACGCCGGTGTCTACCATTTTTTTAATGCCCAACGTGTATCCTGCCGTGGTATTGGGAGGGGATACCGTCGCCTGTATGTGGCTGAAGGATTTCATTAAGTATTCTCCTCTCACCTTCCGGAACACCAAAGATCAGATAGCCTATACCAAGCTGGTTCGCGATGTGAAGAAAACACTCCCTTATGCGAAGGAGATTGCCGCCATCATCCTGGAAACATATGAATATATGGAGACACTTCCCAACGATAAAGAGCGGCAAAAGCATCTGAACCGGATGGAGAAATACCTCATGGATCAATATACCCCGAAAATGAAGAAACTCACCCGGTCGCAGGGACAGTTGTTGATGAAACTGGTGGACCGGGAAACCAATTCTTCCTCCTATCATATTATCGATGCTTTTATGGGAAGCTTCAAAGCCTGGTCGTACAACCTGTTCGCCGGAATGTTCGGCAACAGCCTCAAAGCCCGCTACAACCCTTATGGTGAAGACCGTGTGACCGAGCGTGTCTGCGTACTGGTGGAACAGGGAGCGGTATAAAAATGTGCGATGAGTCAATGAGGAAATTGAACGATTAGCGGACTATAATTACCTAATCCGGACACCACCGCATCATCCCATCAGCAAATTATCACAATAAATTGCTACCTTTGTACTGCTTTTCATTGTCAAATTGTCATATTGTCACATTAGTCACATTGGCACATTGGCACATTAGTCACATTAGTCACATTAGTTTCATGAGAATAGATTTCCTGCGGGATTTTCAACCGGCCCTTTTTCAATCACTAAAAACCTACAGCAAGGAGAAATTCTTTGCCGACCTGATGTCGGGATTGATTGTGGGTGTAGTGGCATTACCCCTCGCCATCGCTTTTGGGATTGCCTCGGGAGTTACGCCTGAGAAAGGAATATATACTGCCATAATTGCCGGGTTCATCATCTCATTGCTGGGCGGCAGCAGGGTTCAGATCGGAGGTCCTACCGGCGCCTTCATCGTGATTGTCTATGGTATTGTGGAGCAACATGGAGTGCAGGGTCTTGCCATCGCGACCGTACTTGCCGGTATAATGCTTTTGGCGATGGGTTTTCTGAAACTGGGTACGGTGATCAAGTTTATCCCTTATCCCATTGTCATCGGTTTCACAAGTGGCATCGCCCTGACCATCTTTTCCACACAGATAAAAGATTTCTTCGGGCTTACCACTCCGGCATTGCCTTCGGGATTCATTGAAAAATGGGGCGTTTACTTCCGGCATTTCGACTCGATCAATTGGTGGGCGGCGCTCATAGCCGTTTTGAGCGTGGTTATTATCGTATTCACGCCCAAAATATCAAAAAAAGTGCCGGGTTCACTCGTAGCTCTTGTCGTAATGACGTTGGCGGCCTACCTGCTAAAAACCCACGGAGGTGTCACGACCATAGAAACTATTGGTGACCGGTTTATCATCAACAGCCAGTTACCGGGTATGGAGCAAATACCATTGAATCTCGAAAGTATCCGCCTCCTGTCCCCGGTCGCATTTACCATTGCCATGCTGGGAGCTATTGAATCCCTATTGTCGGCTACTGTGGCTGATGGAGCGACAGGACACAAGCACAATTCGAATATGGAGTTGATAGCACAAGGTGCCGCCAATATCATCACCCCGTTTTTTGGAGGTATTCCCGCCACCGGGGCCATCGCGCGCACAATGACCAACATCAACAACGGCGGAAGGACACCTGTCGCGGGAATTATCCACGCGGTGGTACTCCTGTTGATAGTCCTGTTCCTGGGCGATCTTACCCGGCATATCCCGATGGCTTGCCTCGCGGGGGTATTGGTGGTTGTGGCATACAACATGAGTGAGTGGCGTACGTTCCTATTACTCACCAGACAGTCGAAATCGACCATGGGTATTCTCATGACCACCTTTTTGCTTACGGTTATCTTCGATCTGACCATCGCCATAGGAGTCGGTCTGATGCTTGCTATTTTCGGCTTTCTCAAGAGAATGAATGAAAGTATGCAGATATCCCGCACTACCGGAAGTATTGATCTGGCAAAAGGGATGGAATCGCAATCTGCCGACACCCAGGAAGAACTGCTCCATCTGCCCGATGGAGTGGAGGTCTATGAAATTGAAGGGCCCTTCTTTTTTGGAGTGGCCAGCAAATTCGATGAGATCACACGGGAATTGGGGGATCATCCACGTATTCGGATCATCCGCATGCGAATGGTGCCTTTCATCGACTCCACCGGATTGAACAACCTCGAAATGTTGTGCAGACGGTCAAAGAAAGAGAAGATACAAATCATCCTTTCAGGAGTGAAAGAGAACGTGCGCGAAAGTATCGAAAAGTCCGATATTCCACAGATCATCGGCAGTGAGAATATCTGTTCGAACATCCACCTGGCGGTAGAGAGAGCTGTATTATTGAATGCGCGGCAAAAACAGTCTCACCATGGCTGACCCGATTGACAACCGATCCTACCAACTCACAGACTGGTTACCCACCACGAAGAAAGAATTGGATCTTCGTGGATGGGACACCGTGGATGTGATCCTTTTCTCCGGTGACGCCTATATCGACCACCCCTCTTTTGGCACGGCTGTAATTGGCCGCCTGCTCGAAAGCCAGGGCCTACGTGTGGCGATCGTGCCACAACCGAACTGGCGGGACGATTTGCGCGATTTCAAGAAACTGGGCGCTCCCCGCCTCTTCTTTGCGGTGACCGCCGGCGTGATGGATTCAATGATCAATCATTACACCGCCAATAAAAGGCTCCGATCAGAGGATGCCTACACCCCTGACGGCCGCGCCGATATGCGCCCCGACAGGGCAGTAACCGTATACTGCCGTATTCTGAAGGAACTCTATCCCGACGTGGCGGTGGTAATCGGCGGGGTGGAAGCTTCATTACGCCGGATCACCCATTATGATTACTGGAACGACAAACTCCACAAGAGCATCCTGGCCGATACGAAGGCCGACCTGCTGATATACGGGATGGGGGAACTCCCTCTTAAACAACTGATATGCGAGATTCGTGATGGTAAAACCGTCAGGGAGATAAATGATATCCCGCAAACCGCTTTTATTTGCACCGAAGCGCCTGAGAATCCGTTCAATGAGGAAGTCACACTTTTTTCGCATGAAGAATGTGCGAAAGATAAACTGAAACAGGCCAAAAATTTCCGCATGGTGGAGGAACAATCCAATCGGCTTTCCGCCGCGCGCCTTCTCCAAAAGGTAGACGGTAAAACCCTTATTGTCAATCCTCCCTACCCTCCAATGAAGGAGGAGGAGATAGACGCCTCGTTCGACCTTCCCTATACCCGTCTACCCCATCCCAAATACAAGGGCAAGCACATCCCGGCTTACGAGATGATCAAATTCTCGGTCAACCTCCATCGCGGGTGCTTCGGCGGATGTGCTTTCTGCACTATCTCCGCGCATCAGGGGAAATTTATCGCCTCCCGATCCAGACAATCCATCTTGGATGAAGTGAAGAAGATCACCCAAATGCCCGACTTCAAAGGATATATCAGCGATTTGGGAGGCCCATCGGCCAATATGTACCGGATGCAAGGAAAGGATTTGTCTGTTTGCGAAAAATGCAAGAAACCCTCCTGCATCTTCCCGAAAATCTGTTTCAACCTCAATACCGATCATTCCGATTTGTTGGATATCTATAAAGCAGTGGATTCATTGCCCGGGATAAAAAAATCGTTTATCGGAAGCGGAATCCGTTACGATATGCTGTTGCAAGACAGCCACGACGCGAAAATCAATGAATCCCACCGGATGTACCTCAACGAACTGATAAGAAACCATGTCTCCGGCAGATTGAAGGTCGCTCCCGAGCACACTTCAGAGACCACGCTCAAAATCATGAGAAAACCTTCTTTCCGGTATTTCGACCGGTTCAAACAAATTTTCGATGAACTGAATAAAAAACATTCGCTGAACCAGCAACTTGTCCCCTACTTCATCTCTTCTCACCCGGGATGCAATGAGGAAGATATGGCGGAACTGGCCGTGATCACAAAAAAACTACACTTCAAACTGGAACAGGTTCAGGACTTCACGCCATCCCCCATGACGCTCGCCACCGAGATCTATTACACAGGTTACCATCCCTATACATTGCAACCGGTATATACAGCCAAAAGCAGAGAGGAAAAAAACAATCAGCGGCAATTCTTCTTTTGGTACGATCCTACACAAAGACTCTCCATCATCAAAAAACTCAAACGCATAGGCAGGGCCGACCTGGTTAAAAAACTCTATTCCGGAGATTTTTTATCCCTACCGCCCGACAAAAGTTTTAAATAAAAAAAGGGCTCCAGCGAAGTATTGCCCCAAAGTTATAAGAAGCTGTTTTGAATTTTTTGCGAATCGTTTTGTTTCTTGATATTCAGGTTCTTTAACATAAGGATGATGCCCTTTTGCTAGTAAAGTAGCATCGGACTTTCCAAAATCTGCTACCACATAGCCGTTTCCCAAAAATCTTTGCAATTGGGAGGGATAGGAGTTTTGTTCTCTATTTTCTATAATGAAGCCCATAAGTGTGCTGAAAGCAGCACACTTATGGGCAAGTACACGAAACGTTTATCGCCAATTCTCGTACTTCAAATATCTAAGTAAATCATGAGGATAGTTGGTTTCCAAAACACGGAATCCTTGCTCGAGCAGCCATCCCCATCCTTTGGAGGGTTTGTCGAAGATTGATATTTGGTCATCGTGATTGGCCGTGTGCTCAGGCCATGTTGCGGCAACGAATGGCTTCGCACCCACTCCCAGCACTTTGGGCAATTGTTTATAAACGTCTGTATCCAATGTTTTCATTCTGAATTGATATAAGACCGGATTGTACTTAGCAATCCAGTCATCTACGTATTCATTGATATTTGGAATTCGATCCGAGATGGCTGGACAAAAGATGACTTTTTCCAACTTGTCACCAAAGATTCTTTTGGCTTTCTCATAAGGCCATTCCAGTACGAAGATAGACTCCTCCAAAGCATTCTTCTTTTCTAGTACTTTCAGAACCTGTTGCACCATATATCCTTCAGGCTTGCCGGGTATCTCGTACCCTGCTTTGTCTAAGTATAGCAGGATTTTCCCTTTGGCGATATCAATAAACTCTTCCAATGTAGGAACGAGTAAATCTGTTTTGCCGCCATAGTTAATACTTCTCATATGATATTGCCTGATCTCGTCCAGTGTCATATCGATAATGACACCTTTACCTTCTGTTGTTCTGTCTATAGTAGCATCATGCATCATGATAATTTTTCCGTCTTTAGTAAGACGAACATCTGTTTCTGCAATATCCACGCCAATTCTAATGGCATTTTTCAATGCGTCTGTGGAATTTTCCACGGAGTATATCCAATCACAACGATGACCTGCAATCCAAACATAATCTTTGTTCTCCCTGTCTTTGATTGCTTTAACAATATCTGATTGCCCAGCAAATCCCATATCGCAGCAAAAGCAGCAAAACACAAACAATAAAAACTTTCTCATATTTACAGTTTTATAAATCCACACCAGTATTGTTTAATTGCGGACCACCTCCTGCCGTAAATCCTCTGCTCTCCCCTTTTTCTGATGGAGAAACCCAGAATGCGTAGAGTTGCCCGTTCTGAAGATAAAACTTGAATCTCACCGTTTTCCCTCTGAGGCCAGAAAGATCGTTTTTGCCTTTCCATGTTATCATGCACTTGGTTTTATCTGACTTTTTCATACTCAGGCAATCATGACGAGTAAATCCAGGGATCGGCAAGTTATTTTCATCTAGGATTTCAACTGTCAACATCCCTTTCTTCTCTGAAACATCTGCATTGACAAAAAGGTAGATACCATCAAAAGTTATCTTTTCTGTCGTCAGGCTACCTTCTGATTTTCCTGCAGACATTGAAACAAAACCATCTCTACGAAGGGTAAAGAGACCTGTGGAGGTATAACAGTCCCAGAAAATGTCGTTTAGGCGACGACCGCTAGCATAGAAATAAAGAGAATCTCCCACAATCAAGGGCGTTCCGTTTATCGACTGAACATTTCCCCAGTTCCAAGCACCCTCTGTTTCGTTAACATCAATGAAAGCATTGTGTGTTGGACGGGAGAAATGGAAACCATCCCGGCTGTATCCTAAAGAGACCACATTACGTTTCTGTATGTTGTCTTTTGCGCAAACGTCATTTTCTGGCCCGCACCAAGCCGCGTACTGTCCAATCATAATGCTTTCATAAGGAATAACATCAAAGTTATATATTCCCGGTTCTACCTCAGGGTATTTTGGATGTCGCAACTCCTTGTCATCTGGAGTAAACCAATATACAATACTTCTATCTTCAACATCTTTACGTTTCCTGTGTGCCAGACTGACTAACATTTCGGGATCACTATGCTCCGCATAAAAGCGAGATCGGAAAGATAGATCCGTAACCCCCCGCATACTCAAAGCCCACTTATTCGTGAATGGGTTAAAGAAGGCAGTAGTACGATCATACATGTCGCCAGACTGTGCCTTGCCTTTTGACCAGTGGATACCATCCTCAGAATACTTGAGAACAATCTGCCAACGGTCATCTTTATCACGATGCTCTATATTAAAGAATTTCCATCTCCGCGAAGGATCCTTTTCGCTTCTGTCAAGCCAAATAGTGGCAGCATCACGCCTACATGTGTCAACGATGTTGGTTCCGGGCACAAGATTCAAATTGGGCTTAGTCCAATTCTTACCGTCCTTGGATTCTGCATAACAGGTATAGAACTCCCGCCTCTTTTCATTTTTCTGTATGTTTCCCGCACCCGCCAGATACCACATTCTAAAGAGGCCTGTTTCATCATCATACCAGATGCCATCACTAAATGGGGCGGCATATGGTTCCCCTTTACTTGTTTTCTCCCACTCCCTGTCCGGTTCCAAGACAGGATTACCCGCATAGGGTGTAGGAGTGTGGAAAACGCGCACAAGATCAGTCTCAGAGATCAGGAAATCATCTACAAATAATTGTCTTCCAACGTTGATGGGTATAACGTTAGGCTTATTATGTAGATAAGGAACGGGCATTTCTCTTGGAGCAGCGGGCTCCTCGTAACGAGGAGGCCACTGTCCCCCGAGTTCGATTCCGTTGTGCAATGTCTGTGCACTGACAGATTGCACTGGAATCATCAAAAAAACTACTACTAATTTACGAACGTAACTAACCATAAACTATTAATTAATTCCAACCAGGATTATTGGTAGTGATATATGGATTACCTTCCACCTCGTCAACTGGGATGGGAAGCCATTCGTTTTTATTCTCTTGGAAGCCTAGGTAAGCGGAATTGTTGAATTGCTTAAAGTAGGGATCACTGGTCTCGAGTGCCTTGAAGCGAGAAACGAGTTTACCCCATCTGAGCAAATCATAGAAACGTTGTCCCTCTCCCGTGAGTTCAAGGATACGTTCTTTCTCAATAGCATCCATATTAACAGTGGTCAACGCGGGCATATTGACACTCTTTCTTGCTCTTACCAGATTGATGGACTGAAGTGCGGAAAGACTGCCCTGAGAACCGCCATTTACCACAGCTTCGGCATACATCAGCAGCACATCTGCATAACGGATTTCGATATAGTTCATACCATTAGCACGAAGATTACCGATCCACATGCCATTACCTGGATTCGTTGTTGGGAGAGTCCAGTCTATGCCCTTACGACAAGCTGACTTGTAATTCTCGCCTCCTGCAAGAACCAGTCCGAAGTCATGTCTGTCGGTTCCGGCTTTTGTATAATATTCACGGAATGTTTTACCATCAAATACAATCACCTGATTGCCTGGACGTGCTTTGATTTCTGAAGCAGTATCATCAAAAATGAGTGTGCCAAACATTCTCGGATCAGTAAAACCGTCAGCATCTTTTGATGCCACAAATGCATCATAAACCCACTGGTGGACAACATGACCATTTATGGAGACAAATGAGATGGGCTGAACACCACGAGGATCGCGCCATACTCCACTGTTTGCCAAGCCGGGATTGAAGTTTGTGTTGACCGCATCCCCTAAGAATTGCCATTCAAGGATGGATTCGTCGTTATTCTCTGTGGCAACCCTGAAATTATCATCGTAGTTATCCACAAGCTTATATGCCCCATGTTGTCCAGCAATAATCTCGTTAAAATTCTGGGCAGCTTCATTATAGTACTCAGTTGTTGAACCACCAAAGAACTTCTCGATTCCTGAGCGATAGAGGTAGGCCTTCCCCAAAAGAGCTGTAGCAGTTCCGCTGGTCACTCGTCCTGTATTATTTCCTGTCCAATAGCCTTTCTTGGGAAGAAGTTCCTTGGCCTGCTCCAAATCGGAAATAATAAACTTCCAAGTGTCTTCCGGGGCAGCCTGAGGCTTATAGTCCATGGAGTTTCGGGGGAATCTGTTCATTAAAGGAATGTTCCTCCAATTGGTAAACAGGAACCAATGACAGTAAGCCCTCAGAAAATAAGCCTCTCCAAGATAGGCGTTTTTGAGCTGTTGGTCAGTAAATTCTGCTGCAGGTATTGATTCAATCATTTGACACGCCTGGGCTGCCGCTGTGTAAAACAATTGGAAAGGCTGGACAAGTGTGTACCACGAAGGAGTAAGAGAAGCGCAATACTGGCCGGGAACTCCATAGTCTGTACGATCGCTTTCCTCATCGCTTCTGTTAACCATGAGTCGTGTCCCGGAAACTCCCATTGCACGGGGGGTGGTAATATAAGAGTAGATACCTTTGATACCTTTATCCACATTCTCGGGTGTTGTGTAAAACGAATTCACGTCCTGCTGGTTTGGGTTAACTGCCAGGTCGTCAAACACACTATTACAAGCTGTGAATGTGAGTCCTGTGGCAACAATAACTGCAATAAATATATATTTTTTCATATGATTATTTTATTTTTTTATTTCTGTATATGGAACCTTTGATGTTCAAAATATTCACTAAAGTTAGATATTTGAGTCGCCTTCGCTCCTCGATTTTCAATTCCTCGCTATGGCATAGTCCAAACAAGTTTGTCCTTTGCTCATTTAGCTTAACGGAAATATTCATTCCCTTCGGGTGTTTAATGATTATTTTAAACATGTCGGTTTCATAATGCTTCAGTTTAGAATGTTATGTTGAAACCAATATTATATGTGCGGGCGTTAATTGCGGGAGCATTCCAATGGATGCCGTCTACGCCACGATCGAACAATGTATTGCTGCTCACTTCCGGATCATAAAGATCATAGCGAGTAATAGTAAAGAGGTTTTGAATACTTGCATAGATTCTCAATGATTCGAGCAGACCAATTTTATTAAGAACCTTTTGATCGAATGTGTAGCCGAGTTGTAGATTCTTCAGACGAGCATATGAACCATCTTCGATGTAATAACTGCTGGGCAGTGAGTTGTTACCCGCAAAGTTATCAACATTCGCATAACAGAGGTCATTGCTCTTGTTTGATGGGGTCCAAGAATTTAATGCTTCTACCAATTTATTTGTATTAGGATTGAAAATATAATGATATTTTGCAGCAGCATAAATATCGTTACCAACACTACCTTGGAAGAATGCTGTCAAATCCCAATTCTTATAACCCAAGTTGATGTTCAGACCAAAAGTGAAGTCCGGATTAGGATTACCTATCACCTGTTTGTCATCCTGGGTCACTTCTGTTGATTCCTTGGCTGTTCCATCCGCGCCTTCAAACAGGAAATTACCTGTTGTTTGGCTAACACCTAACACCTTGTAGCCATAGAAACTCCCAATAGGCAAACCTTCTTGAGTAAGTGTGGCGCGGTCATTGTACTGTGAAGCCAAAATGCTCCCGCGAATAGGCTGCACGCCTTCTCCAAGTTTGATTACCTTATTTTTAAGGAGGGTGATATTGCCTTGTGCGTTCAGAGTCCAATCCCCCCAGCTCTTATTATAGCCCATTGTGAACTCAAATCCCTTGTTCTCAACAGATGCGGTATTATAATAGTTGAGTTCGCCTTCATTCAGCACTATTGTCTGACCCGAGGATGGAAGTGACTCTAACGGAGCAAGCAGGTCATTATTTCTCCGCCAGAAATATTCAGATGTAAAGGTTAAGGCGTTGTCAAACAAACCAAGTTCCAATCCGACATTCGCAGAGATAGCCTTTTCCCAAGTCAGCGTCTGCTGCATCAAGCGTGTCACATAGCCATACTGACGGCTGTTATTGAAGATTGTAGCTACAGGGCCATAGGCAAGATTTGTGAACTGGTAAGGATTAATGAAGTTCGCGCCCATCTCTCCATAGCTGCCACGGATTTTCATACGGGGGATCCAGGGAACCTTAAAGAACTCTTCTTCGTGGATATTCCAACCTGCGGATACTGATGGGAAGTAACCCACACGATGACCATCTGCAAACTTTGAAGATTCATCACTCCGAATACTCAGTGAGAGCAAATACCTACTCTTATAGTTATAGTTCAGTCGTGCAAAGAATGACAACAGTGCGGAATTCAGTTCGTTGGATGCCACTGTGCCCTCTCCGTTATAGGTTGTGATAGAGGAAGATCCCAAGTCATTCACACCAGAATTGATACCCATAGAGCGATAAAATTCTCGCATCCAGCTAGTACCTAATAAGACATCGAAATTGTGATTGCCGAAAGAATTGTTGAAGAAAAGAAGGTTATCGATGGTATAGTTAAAACTTTCATCACGGCTCTCATCCAAGGAGGTGTAAGGCTGGCTAAAACGAGAATCCATTTCACCGCTTTCTGTCCAATAAGAAGCATAGGCTGGTGTATGTGTATAGTCATGCGAATTCAGATAGCTGCCTGCCAGATTTAATTTGTACTTGAAACCATATCCCAAGTCCAATGCAGCGCTAAGGCTTCCGGTGATGTCACTCTTCTTGATATAATTGTTTTGTGTATAGATCTGTGCCAACGGATTGGTTATATCCGCATTGGTGATTGAATAACCAAGTTCTGAAGGTGTGGAGATATAGCGCCCATATGAATCCTTAACAGGAATCGTTGGCATTTCTATTGCGCGATGTTTGGGAGCATTTGTCTTGTGAGTATGTGCAAGAGAAAGGTTCTCCGTTATGGTCAGTCTGCCTTTTTTCAGCATACTATTCACGCGACCATTATATTTCTTGTAATCAGACTGGATGACAATACCTTGCTGGTCTGTATAGCCAATACTAGTATTATAAGTGGCATTTTCTGTTCCTCCTGATATACCTGAACTCAGATTCCACATTGGAGCATTCCGGTAATAGAGATCCTGCCAGTCCTGGCTGAAACTCGGGTCTGATGGGTTGTCATTCTGGTCAGCATGCTTGTAATTTGGAGTGTTGTCCGCCATCATATTTGAAAATTGCCTCCATTGGTTGGCATCCATGAACTCAAGCTGTTTACTAGGAGTCTGATAGGAGTAAGATCCATTGATTTCCACCTTGGTTTTTCCGCTCTTACCCGATTTTGTTGTGACAAGAATAACACCATTGGCTGCGCGGGAACCATAAATGGCCGCAGCAGAACCGTCTTTCAAGATTTCAATAGATTCAATGTCTGCAGAGTTGAGCGAATTGATTCCGTTGTTGCTGATTGCACCGTCAATAATGTATAGCGGCTCTGTGGAACCAAAGGATGCTGCGCCGCGTACCAAGATACTTACATCACCTCCTGCTTCTCCTCCAGCTTGAAGGACTTCTACACCAGGAATACGGCCTAACAAAGCAGAGGCGACATTAGAGGTTACTTGCTTGGAAATTTCCTTGGCAGAAACAGTTGATATAGATGCCGTCATGCTCGACTTCTTTTGAACTCCATAGCCGACAACGACAATTTCATCGATCAAAACATGATCTTCTTCAAGATTTACATGGAGGGTTGTCTGATTTCCCACCGCCACCTCACGAGTAGTATAGCCAATGTAGCTGAATACCAACGTGGCTCCTTGACTAACCTGCAAAGTGTAGTTTCCATCAAGGTCTGTTACGGTTCCATTAATGGAGCCTTTCTCCACAACAGAAACTCCGATCATAGGTTCTTTGTTCTGGTCTAATACGGTACCAGAAACAGTTGCTTTCTGAGCAAAAGCGCCAATCGTCATTATGAGCGATAGTAAAGCTAAAAAACAATGTTTCATAAGGATGATTTTTGTTAATTAATAATAAGAATACTTTCGTTGTTAGTTTATTTGAGAGGATTTTATGACAGAAGGTAGAGGCTACGACCATCATACGGGGAATATGGAACGGCTGATTCCCCTTTGCAGGCGGTGCTACAGTACCATCACGATTTTATTTTGTGCCGCAAATATATAAATTTTTTATTATTATCGAATAAATTATGAGAAATTTTTAGTTTATGCCGTACATTTAGATAAAAATTTGAAGAGCTGGGAGGGGTGCCTCGCTTCGCGCTCTTACCATTAGCCACCATTTAACTCCATGAAATAAAACTTAACTAACTGAAAATTATAAATTTTGCTCAGGAACGAATCGGTTGTAGTGATCCCAATTTATTTAAATTTTAATAGTCCATCATTTAGTGGACATTACTGATTTTTTATAAATGAAAAACATCCCATTTGAGAACTCTTCCTCAAAATACCCTAAATAACGTTAAATATTAAAATTTTCCTCCTTTCCCATGCAGCGTTTTCTCTTTTTCTGCATCTGACTAATAAAGAAAAATAAGAATGTCGCATGAAGAAAACAGTATTAAAAATCAGCATCCTTTTGATGGGAATTTTACTGTCTACCCCCTCCTGTGACGATAATGGAAGGTCGCTGGGAGATATCTATATCAGTATAGCCACCGTTGTACCCGAAGGTGAAAATGCTTACTCATTTCTTCTAGACAACGGCAAACGCCTATGGCCTGCCGCCGGCAATGTAAGATATGCACCAACGCGCAACCGGCGTGTTTTCCTCAATTACACGATACTGTGGGAGAGTTCGGGAGCAAACTACGATTATGACATCAAAGTAAACGACGTATGGAATATCCTTACCAAACAAGCGATTGAACTGAATGCCGAAAACCGGGACAGCATAGGCAACGATCCGGTAAAAGTCAAAGAGATATGGGTAGGGGGAGATTATCTGAATGTATCCTTTTTGTTCAATTACGGCGGTGAGAGACCACACCTGATCAACCTCGTCAGGAACACTCTCTCGGAAGAAACATCACCCGAGGCCATTGATCTCGAATTCCGCCATAACGCCTATCAGAGCAGACAGACAAAATTATATGAAGGATTTGTCTGTTTCGACCTGAAACCCTTTAGGGTGAACGATGCCAACTCTGTGAATCTTTCCATTAAAGTGAAAGGATGGAACGGAGAGACAACAACATACGATGTAGTTTACAGGTATAACCAACCGGCTGCGGAGGAAACAACCGCACGGATACCCACACCTGTAATATCATCCAATGAATACTATTGATTTTTAAACCACAACTTAATTAGTTCTATTTCTTATATGACTTTTTGATTTTCCAATAGCCGGGCGGCCTCTGTGAAGAGATCGTCCGGTTTCCTTTTACTGAAAAGATATGTTATATAACATGTGAAAAATTTTTTCCCCGTCTCTTTTTTGTGTTATTTTTGCGCCAGCACAGTACAGCACAGCATAGCAGACTTGCGCCCATGGAATTAAACTTCAATAACAAAAACACCAAAGTACAGCAACTGACGGATTTCGTACAGAAATCCATTGCCGCGCGTGAATTAAAGGTGGGAGATAAATTACCCTCCATCAACCAGTTAAGTCAACGGTTTCAACTCTCCCGCGATACAGTGTTCAAAGCTTTCACTGACTTAAAAAACAGGGGAATAATTGATTCTGTACATGGTAAAAACTATTATGTTGCCTCGCACACCAAAAATATATTGTTGCTGCTGGATGAGTACACACCCTTTAAAGAGGTAATGTACAACACATTACGGAAAAGACTACCCTCTTACTATGAGATCGATCTCTGGTTCCATCAGTACAATGAACATCTTTTCAACCAGATCATCCACGATTCCATAGGCATGTACAACCGGTATCTTGTGATGAATTATCACAACGAGAGGTTTTCCGAAGCATTGACAAAAATTGATAAAAAGAAATTATTACTGTTGGATTTCGGCAAATTTGACAAAAATGGGTATTCTTATGTTTGCCAGGACTTCGACACCGCACTTTACAATGCTTTGGAAACGATTAAAAGCCGGTTAAAAAAATACCGGAAACTGTTCTTCGTCTTCAATAAAAACCATAAACATCCACAGAGCAGCAAAGAGTATTTTAGTAAATTCTGTATTGACAACAACCTTCCGTTTGAGATTATCGACGAGGTCACCGAAAAAATGATTATCCTGGATAACGCGTTTTATCTGGTTATCAAACAGGAAGATCTCGTTACGATCATAAAGAAAGGGAGACTGGCACAACTCAAGGCCGGCAGCGGTTACGGCTTACTGGCATACAATGAAAACCCCTTCTATGAAGTGATAGAAAACGGGATAGCGAGCATAGGGGTCAATTGGGAAAGAATGGGAAATTTGGCCGCTGATTTTATCATTCATGAAGATCCCCTACAGGAATTTTTGCCTACAGAGATTATGTTGCGGGATTCGTTTTGATCCTGGAACTCCTGAAAAAACTTCATCTGTGATCAGCACAGTTCAGCACGCAGGCATTACGACTAAAAAATAATTGATCCCGATGAGTCTGTAGGAATATAGTGATAAAGTGATTTTTCATCTTTGTTTTAAATAGATAATCATAATGGTATGGAAAAGAAGTATCCTAAAATAGGAATCCGCCCCACTATCGACGGGCGTCAGGGAGGCGTCAGGGAAAGCCTCGAGGAGAAAACCATGAGCCTGGCAAAGGCAGTCGCGGAACTAATCAGCACCCATTTGAAGAATGGTGACGGAAGCCCGGTGGAGTGCGTGATCGCCGATGGCACCATCGGACGGGTGGGTGAGAGCGCCGCGTGCGCGGCAAAATTCGAGCGGGAAGGTGTAGGCTCTACTATCACTGTCACTTCAAGCTGGTGTTACGGTTCGGAAACCATGGATATGAATCCGCACTATCCGAAAGCTGTTTGGGGGTTCAATGGAACGGAGCGCCCCGGTGCCGTATACCTGGCGGCAGTGCTGGCATCCCATTCACAGAAAGGACTACCGGCATTCGGCATCTACGGACACGAGGTGCAGGACCTGCAGGACAATACCATACCTGAAGACGTGGCCGAAAAGCTCCTGCGTTTTGCCCGCGCGGCACAAGCCGCAGCCACAATGAGGGGACAATCATACCTGTCCATCGGCAGTGTTTCGATGGGTATTGCCGGTTCCATCGTCAATCCCGATTTCTTCCAGAAATACCTGGGCATCCGCAACGAATCAGTCGATTCCACAGAAATCTTACGACGGATACAGGAGGGGATCTACGACCACGAGGAATTCGAAAAAGCCATGGCGTGGACAGAAAAATACTGCAAAGTGAACGAAGGTGCCGATTTCAACAGGCCGGAAAAACAAAAGAGCCGGGAAGAAAAAGACAATGACTGGGAATTCTCGGTAAAAATGACCATCATCATCCGTGACCTGATGCGGGGTAACCCTAAACTCGAAGCAATGGGCTTCAAAGAAGAGGCGGTCGGCCACAATGCCATCTTCGGTGGATTCCAGGGACAACGACAATGGACCGATTTCCTGCCCAATGGCGATTTCAGCGAGACAATACTGACTACATCCTTTGACTGGAACGGCATACGTGAAGCTTTCACATTTGCCACTGAGAACGATTCGCTGAACGCTGTCGCGATGCTATTCGGCCACCTGCTTACCAATAGGGCCCAGCTATTTTCCGACGTTCGTACTTATTGGAGCCCCGATGCCGTAAAACGCGTTACCGGAAAAGAGCTGACGGGATTAGCCGCGAACGGCATAATTCACCTGATCAATTCGGGAGCCACCACCCTCGATGGCACAGGCCGCATGGCTATTGATGGCAGACCAGCCCTGAAAGAACCCTGGAATATCACCGAAGAAGAAACAAAAGCCTGTCTTGCCGCCACCACCTGGTCGCCGGCTAACCGTGATTATTTCCGTGGCGGTGGATATTCATCCACCTTCCTCACCAGAGGCGGTATGCCCGTCACCATGTCCCGGTTAAATATGGTGGACGGTTTGGGACCTGTACTACAGATAGCCGAAGGATGGACGGTAGATATCGACCCCGAGGTGCACGACATGATCAACCAGCGTACCGATAAAACATGGCCTACCACCTGGTTTGCTCCCCGTCTTACCGGAAAAGGCCCTTTCAAAAATGTCTATTCTGTGATGAACAACTGGGGAGCCAACCATGGAGCGATCAGCTACGGCCATATCGGCCAGGATCTGATCACACTTGCATCGATCCTTCGCATTCCGGTATGTATGCACAACGTGGAAGAAGATGACATCTTCCGTCCGTCAGCATGGAACGCCTTCGGTATGGACAAAGAAGGTGCCGATTTCCGCGCCTGTAAAAATTTTGGTCCTATTTATAAATAACACCACAACAATCATCATGCATCCACTCCTTCCCCCCATTGAGTTGATGACGATTCAACGGGGAGGGGACAGGATGGTCAGACAATGATCAGGAGTGGTTCAATAAATAATGAGATGAACAGAACGAAACTACCATTACTTAAACACAACAGCGTCAATTATCTGTTGCCGTTTATCATCATTACCGCCTGCTTCGCGCTGTGGGGATTTGCCAACGATATTACCAATCCCATGGTAAAAGCGTTCTCCAAAATTTTCAGGATGAACGTTACGCAGGGCGCACTGGTACAACTGGCTTTTTACGGAGGTTATTTTGCCATGGCATTCCCCGCTGCTATCTTTATAAAGAAATTTTCCTATAAATCGGGAATTTTGCTCGGATTGGCATTATATGCCGCGGGCGCTTTTCTGCTTTTCCCCGCCAAAATGTCGGGCAACTACTATCCCTTCCTGGTAGCTTATTTTGTACTCACCTGCGGATTATCATTCCTTGAGACCAGTGCCAACCCCTATGTCCTGACCATGGGCCCCGAGGAGAACGCTACCCGACGACTTAATATGGCACAGGCATTTAATCCCATAGGGTCGCTTATGGGGATGTTCGTGGCCATGAATTTTATTCAGGCACGACTCAATCCTATGAGTACCGCGGAGCGCGCCCTGCTCTCCGAGACGGAATTCGAGGCGGTGAAGCAATCCGACCTTTCCCTCCTGATCGCACCTTATCTGGTGATAGGATTCGTGGTCCTTGCCATGTTCCTGATCATCCTTGTAATGAGAATGCCTAAAAATGGAGATAAAGATAAAAGCCTCCATTTTGGCACCACGCTCAAACGGATTTTTTCTATTCCCAACTATCGCCAGGGAGTCATCGCGCAATTCTTTTATGTGGGTGCGCAAATCATGTGCTGGACATTTATCATCCAGTATGGCACGCGTGTTTTCATGAACCGGGGAATGGAAGAACAGGTGGCCGAAGTGCTTTCTCAGAGATATAATATTGTGGCGATGATTATTTTCTGTATCAGTCGATTAATCGCCACTTACCTGATGAAATTCTTCGATCCCGGAAAAATGTTACGCGCGTTTGCCATTGCCGCCGGAATATTCACGCTGGGAGTGATCTTTCTTCAGAACATTGGGGGACTTTATTGTCTGGTGGCGGTGTCGGCCTGTATGTCGCTCATGTTTCCCACTATCTATGGTATTGCCCTGAAAGGAATGGGAGATGATGCGAAATTCGGTGCGGCAGGACTCATCATGGCCATATTGGGAGGATCCGTACTACCTCCGGTACAGGCAGCGATTATCGATATGGGTACAATAGGAGCGGCATTCCCTGCAGTAAATGCTTCATTTATTCTGCCGCTGATATGCTTTGTGGTGGTAGCCTGGTACGGTACTCAGGCATATAAAAGGAGTAAAATAACCCCACGCGCGTGATAGAGCGATGGTTAGAATTGAGCATGTGAAACGTTAAAAAACGAAGAATTTTTTTCTATTAAAAATCATTTTTTTACTTTTGCATCAGAAAACATCAGCACAGTACAGGACAGCCGCCGTCTCCCTTTCCGCATAATAATGAACGGCTTGCAAAATAAAGTATTATACTATTATTAAGAACGACAGGCATAAATGGAAAATGAAATATTTCTCATGTATAGAGTTTGTATTTTGTACAAAGAGAGTTATATTCTTATTTCACTTTTTATCTTTTTTGCTTCTTTGTATCTCAGACAAGCAGCATCTTTTGATCCATTTATCAACCTAAGGTAAATTTAATTTATATGCAAAAAAGGGAAGAAAATTACGAAAACAACCGGTTTATCAAGATTCGGTTTCCGGTTGCAACAAGTCGGGCTGATAATGGAAACGGTTTTAATTTTATATTTTACATATGACAATGGTTCGGCATTTTTACTCAAAATTGCTCATGACTGCTTGATTATTGACAGTAAACACACTTCTTAAAAAAAACGAAGCAATCACCTGATTATATGGTTGTTAAATAGAAATTCACAAACTATTTAATATAATATGTTGAAAAATGAAGAATCTTTTCGAAAATGAAAAGATATCCTGTAATTAAATAAAAATCACATCAATTATTAAAAGAAGAAAGAATGAAAAGAGAGATGTCATTTAAGTGGAAAGGATTTCTATTCGCATGGATGTGGATAATATCCTTGGCGATGTTCGCTCAAAACATTACCGTGACTGGAACGGTAACCAATGTTTACAATGAACCGGTTATCGGAGCGACGATTGTGGTACAGGGAAACGCAACGCATGGAACAGTGACCGATATAGACGGGAATTATACATTGAGCAATGTTCCCGCGGATGCCACATTGCAATTCAGTTATGTGGGAATGGCCACTCAATCTGTTCCGGTAAACGGAAGAACAACCATTGAGGTTGTAATGGACTCCGACTCGGAAATGTTGGAAGAAGTGGTAGTGACGGCATTGGGAATCAAGAGGGATGCTAAAAAACTGGGATACGCGATTAGTAATGTCAGCTCGGAAGATTTACTCAGAACAGCCTCTCCGAATTTAGGATCGGCGCTATACGGGAAAGCTTCGGGGGTGCGCATTCAAACCGCGCCGGGCGGACTGACAGGATCTATATCTATCAATGTCAGAGGATTGAGTTCTATTACAGGAACAAACCAGCCTTTGATTATTGTAGATGGTGTTCCCATTCACAACACCGATGCCAATACCGACGGTTATTGGGACAACCAACGTATACAAACCAACGGTCTAGCGGACATCAATCCGGAAGACATAGAAAGTTTATCGATTTTGAAAGGAGCCTCCGCCTCCGCATTATACGGTTCGGAAGCCGCCAACGGGGTTGTGATGATCACCACAAAATCGGGTAAAGGCGTGCAAGGTTTCGGTGTTGATTTCAATGCCAGCTTGACGGCGGACGTTGTCGCGTATATGCCGAAATATCAAACAACGTTCGGACCTGGCGTGCGTGTAGGGTCTCGTATAGCTTCCGGATCCGATGCAGACGGATGGTATAATCGTACAGACAGGAACGGAACGATGCGGCAAACATTTTACCCCACCACCACCTATTTTGGACCCAAATACGATGGCAGAGATGTTCTTTATTACGATGGAACCATGCGCAAATATTCTCCGATCACCAGTGATCCTTGGAGTGATGTGTTCCGCACCGGATTGACCCAACAATACAATTTGGCTATCGTCAGAGGTGACGAGAAGGGAAATACCCGTCTTTCCTACACATATGTCGACAATTTACCCACTCAGTATAACTCTACATATGATAAGCATAATTTCAATCTGACAGGAAGTCAAAAAATATCGGAAGCCCTGAGTGTGGATTATGCCGTGAATTACATTCTGACAAACATAAAAAACCGCCCTTATCGGATAAGCCGGTTGACAAACAATTTTGGCGGTATGTTCGGGGCGTTCGATGACGTAAATTATTTGAGAGAGCATACCATGACCAGTTTAGGTTATAAAAATATGGCATACAATAATTCGAAACATTTGACACCGGATGAAGGTTTCGAATGGACTCCCTCTACCTATGCATTGGTCGACGAATATTATTGGAATATTTATGGACGGGAACAACTCGAAAAAAACAATCGCCTGATAGCCAGTGTTACTCCAACCTGGAGAATTATCGACGGTTTAACCCTTCGCGGGCGCATGGCAACCGACTTAATTGTTGATAAAATGGAGAGAAAAGAGAAGACGGAACAATCCACTTTATTCAATGAATTCACCGGATATTATGGTCTTACGAATAGTCGTTATGAAATTTATTATGGCGACATAATGCTTACTTACGATACAAACCTGACTGATGCGGTAGGCCTTTTGGCGTCAGTTGGTTGGCAAGGACGAACCGAGACAAATTATGAATCCAGTGTCGGGACTTCCGGGGGCCTTTCAGTGGAAAACTGGTTCCATTTGAATGCCAGCAAAGAAACAAAAAATGCAGATATGGTACTGAGTGAGCTTTTAAAGACGGCTTTTTTCGGGACCGTAAGCCTTTCCTATAATAACTGGGCTTTTGTGGAAGCAACAGGACGCCAGGAAAAAACCTCAACCCTGGCCAGCGGAAACAATTCGTTCTTCTATCCATCGGTAAACAGTAGTATTATTTTCTCAGAACTGATGGGAGACAGCAAACCGGCATGGTACGACTACGGTAAAATCCGCGCATCCTACGGCATTGTGGGAAATGCCCCGCAAATTTACAAAGCGACGAAGGCATATGAGCAAAACAGCGCCTCAGGATACATCTACAATAGAATCCCTGTGGTAATCGGTAACGAAGGGATCAAACCGGAGAAGAAGTATGAATGGGAATTCGGATTGGAAAGCAGATTCTTCGCGAATCGTTTAGGATTGGATATGTCTTTCTATACCAATACCGTGAAAGACCAGATCCTGGAAACGACCATGCCCTCCTCTTCCGGAGCCAGAGGGATCTGGATGAATGTGGGTGAATTACAGAACAAGGGATGGGAGGTTTCGGTACACGGGACTCCCATACTGACCAAAGATTGGTCATGGAAAGTTCAGGGTAATTTTGCCCTGAATAGGAATAAAGTAACAAAACTGGCCGAGGGAATTAATACGTTGCAACACAGAAATGAAGATAACGGATCATTGTTTCTTTATTCCAAGGTAGGGGAGCCGATGGGCGACTTCTATTCATTAGCCCCGGCCAAAGACGAAAACGGAAATAATATTATCGGGAGTGACGGACTTTATAAACTGACCGATGAGCCGGTGAAAGTGGGAAATGCCATGCCTAAATTTGTCGGCGGATTCGCCACATCGGTAGCTTACAAAAACATTTCTCTGGATGCTAGTTTTGACTATCGTGTAGGCGGAGCTATTCTGAACATGCCTTATCAATATTTAATGGGACGCGGTTCACTGGAAAGCTCCATGCAATACCGGGATGCGGAACACGGAGGGATGACCTATTATCTGGATGCGAACACGAATAGCGTCCCCTATAGTGGAGCGCAAGGCCCTAATGGGGAAAAGATCTATGATAACGGAATGATCTTACCGGGGGTTAAAGAAGACGGAACGCCCAATGACATTATGATCCAAGCCGACAAGTATTACAACTGGACATACAATTGGGGTGGTTGGGATCCGTCAGGTCCGACCTTCTATTCTCATTCCGTATTTGACAACAGCTACGTGAAATTGCGTGAATTATCCCTGACTTATAGCTTTGCGTCGGCTCTCACTTCAAAATTCAATTGCAAAAATTTACAGTTATCTGTTTGGGGACGTAATTTATTCTATCTCTATAAGAACCTGCCGGACTTCGATGCCGAAGCAACTGACGGTACAAGCTGGATTTCTCAGGCTGTTATCGGAGGATCAACGGCTACTACCCGTTCTTTCGGAATTTCTTTACGTGCCAGTTTCTGAAATAATCTGATCTTAACATTAAAAAGCAACTAAAATGAAAAGAATATTTATACTGATGATAGGATTAGGATTGGTTGCCGGCTTTAATCGCTGTGCCGATGACGACTACTCTAGTAAATACAATAATCCGGAACAAACATCGGAACCATCCATCGAAAAATTGATGACAGGCGTCTTCCATGCCGGAAGAGATTTCACATTCAATTCCTACTGGCGTTCCTACACATGGGAAAATGGCGTTATGGGCGTTTATGCACAAACGATCGGTTTCTTAAATGCTCCGGGGGGTATGTATACGGCAAATGACAGTTATGCCAACAATCGTTGGGAAAATTTTTATGATGTTTTGGCTCAATTTCGTATATTACAGCATGAATTCGGGAAATTAGATGCCGTACAACAAGCCAATTACAAAGTTTTCGTGAACTTGTCCGAAATATTTGTGTACGATCATCTGTCTCAAATTATAGATACCTTCGGGGATGTACCCTTCTCGAAAGCGGGCTACCTTTATATTACCAACGATTTGCAGGGATCATATCCATCTTATGATAAAGCGACTGATATCTATTCGGAGATGCTTGACAGGCTGGGAGAAATTTATACCGAATTAAATGCGATAGGGAGTCCAAATAACATCCTTGCCGCGCAAGACTTTATCAACAAAGGAGATCTTTCTTTATGGATAAAATATTGCAATTCACTTCGATTGCGATTAGCCATGCGGGTCGCCTCTCAAGGTGATCTCTCTTCGAAAGGCAGGCAAATTGTCGCGGAAATTCTGAACGGTAACTATCCGCTTGTCTCGGCACTAACTGAAACAATCCAGGTACTTCCCGACACCCGGGACTTCAATTACGGAGATGAATTCCGTGATGGATTCAAAGATCACAGCCGGGCTTCACAAGAAATGCTGAACGTCTTGCTCACCGAAGGGACTTTAGGAGAGAACGATCCTCGCTTACCTATCATGTATTCCACCAATGCCGCAGGAGAGTATAAAGGATTGTCCACCCACGAAACCTATGCCGAGCAACAAACCAACACTAATCTTTCAGAATCTCAACGCGTTTATTCTCGCATTGATTCCACAACGGTTATATTTAACAGAAACCTAATAAGTCCCATTGTGACTGCCGCGGAGGTTGACTTCATGAAAGCCGAAGCGTTCCAAAGAGGTTGGGCAGATGGAGATGCCAAGCAAGCTTTTATCGACGGAATACTACATTCCACCCAATTCTACTTTGAAGAAAACAAAGTAAGCCCAAGCAGCGACGGGACAAAAATGGATATTCCCGCTGAATCCCTCATTGTGGCGTATGCTGAAAAAGTCTGGAATGCAGCCACAAACAAAGAGATCGCAATTATTACTCAAAAATGGCTGAACTTTGGATTTTTACAACCTTTTCAGGCATGGAACGAAATCCGCCGTACAGGATATCCGGAGTTCTACTATCCGGAAGATGTAACTGCCCAATTGTTAAAGACTCTTCCCAACCGGGTTCGATATCCGGCTTCGGAACGAAATAACAACACTGAGAATTATAATGCGCAAGTCCAGTCTATGGGAGGAACGGATGACGCTTATATCAAACCATTCTGGGCTAAATAACAACAATGGAGTGACAAGTAAGCCATTGGATTAAACAGCAAGGGAATCGGGAGAATACCGATGGTTATTCTCCTGGGTTCCCTTTTCACACAAAAAGAAAAATGCACAAAAAACAAATCTTGATCTTGTGTGGGATACTATTCTCCGCACTGATCCATTCCCAGCAGGGTTTCGTACACGAACAATCGAAAGGATATGTCTGGCCGGAAGAAGAGAACGTCCTCAAAAAACTGGATGAGTGGCAGGATCTCAAATTCGGGGTACTGTTCCATTGGGGTCTATACTCCGTCCCGGGAATAGTGGAATCATGGTCGATCTGTTCGGAAGATGTCGATTGGATACCGCGCGACAGTACGGTCTCCTATGAGGAATACAAGCGTTGGTACTGGGGGTTGAAAGACCGGTTCAATCCGGTAGACTTCGATCCCGGCCAGTGGAGTGACGTGATGGAAAAGGCGGGAATGAGATATGCCATCTTCACCACCAAACATCATGACGGTTTCAACCTGTTCGATACGAAAGAATCGGATTTCTCCATCGCTAAAGGCCCCTTCAAAAACCATCCGAAAGCCGATGTGGCAAAATACGTGTTTGAAGCCTTCCGACAAAAGGATTTTATGGTGGGAGCCTATTTCTCCAAACCCGACTGGCATAGCCAATATTACTGGTGGGACTATTTTGCCACCCCTACCCGGAATGTAAACTACAAAATCGAACGCCACCCGGAACGATGGGAGAAATTCAAACAATTCACTTTCAGACAGATACAGGAGTTGATGACCCACTACGGTGATATAGACATCCTTTGGCTCGACGGCGGATGGGTAGCTCCTCCCAGACAGGATATCGATATGGACAGGATCGCGGCAATGGCGCGCGGCAACCAGCCCGGTTTGCTGATCGTAGACCGCACCATCCGCGGGAAATACGAGAACTACCAGACACCGGAACGCTCCATTCCCGCGGAACAACTCACCTACCCCTGGGAAAGTTGTATTCCTCTGAGCAGCGACTGGGGGTGGATACCGGACGCCTCCTTCAAGACACCGGCCGAAGTGATCGCGCTGCTGGTCGAAGTGACGGCAAAGGGAGGAAACTTTCTCCTGGGTGTGGGACCCACACCCGAAGGGATTATCCAGCCGGAAGTGGAAGGAATATTGAAAGAGATCGGCGACTGGCTGAAAATAAACGGCAAAAGCATATACAACACCCGTATCACTCCTCATTACCATAGCGGGGACGTATGGTTCACAGCAGACAAGGACAGCAAAACAACCTACGCCCTTTATGTTCCTGAAAGCGGAAAGGAAATTCCCCCGGTGGTCGAGTGGGAAGGCAACACACCCAAAAAAGGAAGCAAGGTGACTCTTCTCCACACCCGAAAACAGGTAAAATGGAGAGTAGAGGAAAATAAAACCCGTATCGTTTTGCCGGTTATAAAAAATCATGCTAACTTGCCATTGGTATTTTCATTTGAAACGAGCAAATAAACCTTTTTCACACAAGAAAACTATTAAAGCGGAGTTCCATTATGATACCTTTGAGAATAAAAGTATTCATCATATGAAACGAGCAGATAAATCATTCCAATAATGCAAAAAATGATTCTATTCCTGGCCGGCATTCTTCTTTTATCTTGCCAAACAGGATCACAAAGTTCCATCACACCTCGAAGCACAATCAAAATAGAAGAGGGAGACAGTAAAGAGCTCATTATCGAAAAGGCGGCTCATGTGGTTCCTACAAAGAACCAGTTAGATGCCTTGAGAAACGAATTCATCGCTTTTATTCACTTCGGCCCCAACACCTTTACCCGTAAAGAGTGGGGCGACGGCATGGAAGACCCGGCGGTTTTTGATCTGAAAACGCTCGACACCGACCAGTGGTGTCAGGCCATGAAAGCAGCCGGCATGAAAATGGTCATCCTCACCGTCAAGCATCATGACGGATTCGTGCTGTGGCAAAGCCGTTACACCGACCATGGCATCATGTCGTCGGGGTTCCTCGGAGGGAAAGGCGATATACTCAAAGACCTTTCGGAATCATGCGAGAAATATGGGTTGAAACTCGGCGTTTATCTCTCCCCGGCAGATTTGTATCAAATTGAACATCCCGAAGGGTTGTACGGCAACCTGAGTGAATATAGAAAACGCACCATTCCGCGCGAGGTGCCGGGTCGCCCGTTCGAAAACAAAACCACGTTCGAGTTCGAAGTGGATGATTACAATGAATATTTCCTGAATCAGCTTTTCGAGATACTGACAGAATATGGCGAGATCCATGAAGTATGGTTTGATGGCGCGCATCCCAAAAGAAAAGGCGGACAGACATATCACTATCCGGCATGGAAGGAACTGATCCGTACCCTCGCGCCCAAGGCGGTCATTTTCGGGCGTGAAGATATCCGCTGGTGCGGCAATGAAGCAGGAGCCACACGGCCTAACGAGTGGAACGTGATCACTTATCCCGAAGATCCCCATTCCTCCACCCATTTTTCCGATCTGACCAATACCGATCTGGGCTCAAGGGAGAAGCTTTATGAGGGTAAATACCTTCATTACCAACAGGCCGAGACCAATACCTCCATTCGCGAAGGGTGGTTTTACCGCGACGATACGCACCAGAAAGTGCGGACCGCCGACGATTTGTTCGACATTTACGAACGTTCCGTCGGGGGAAATTCCACATTCCTGCTGAATATTCCACCCAACCGTGAAGGGACATTCTCTCCCCGGGATGTAGAGGCGCTCGAAGAAGTGGGAAAACGAATCCGGGAAACTTACCAAGTAAACCTCTTGCAAGATGCCAAAGGGCCGAAACAGGCACTGGACGGCGATCCGGACACCTACCTGTTATTGCCTGAAAACAAGCGCGAGATCGTCGTCACACTCCCCGCGCCCGCCACGATCAACCGGCTGATGTTACAGGAAGCCATCGCCACCCACAGTGAACGAGTGGAACAACATGCGGTGGACGCATGGATAGACAATCAGTGGAAAGAGGTTGCCACGGCGACCAACATCGGTTATAAGCGTATTCTCCGTTTTCCCGAAGTCACGACCGATAAGATACGTGTCCGTGTGTTGGAGTCACGGCTTGATCCGGCTATCAGCCACATATCGGCACACTATTACCGTACCCGCCCGCCCCAACTGGCGTTTACCCGCGACAAAGAGGGAATGGTCACCATTGCGCCGTTGCAAACCGAATTCAATTGGAATCCCCACGGGGAGAATGCCGCCGACAACCTGAATACCGGATATGAGATTTTTTACACGCTCGACGGATCGGAACCGACCCAGAATTCCCAACGATACGAGAATCCTGTAAAAGTGGAGAACAATGTGCTGAAAGCAGTCTCGTTCAACAATGACGTGCAAGGGCCGGTACATAGCGAAGCATTCGGAATTGTGAAAAAAGACTGGGTATTGCTCGGCGTCAATAGTCAACGAAGCGACCGCGCCGCGGCCCCGCACGCTTTCGATGCAAATCGCCGCACTTACTGGCAATCACAGGAAGGCGCAATGCCTCACTTCATCGCTATTGATCTTGGCAAGGAATATGAACTGAAGGCGATGGTATACACACCTCAGACCTTTCACTCCGAGGGGATGATGGCCAAAGGAAATATTCAGGTCAGCGCTGACGGGAAAAACTGGAAAACGGTGGAAACCTTTGAATTCGGGAATCTGATGAACGATCCCACTCCGCGGA
The DNA here is from genome assembly GCF_003712195.1 of Proteiniphilum sp. X52. Classification (GTDB taxonomy): domain Bacteria; phylum Bacteroidota; class Bacteroidia; order Bacteroidales; family Dysgonomonadaceae; genus Proteiniphilum. Next base: position 41,532 of record NZ_RDSD01000016.1, read on the forward strand.
CACACCCATTCGGCAAGCCTGTAACTGCCCGTTATATACGGGTACAAGCCACAGCCATCGCGGGAGACGGAAGATCGGTAGCAATCGCGGAGTTGGATTTTTTGTAATTAAATAATGAAGAAAATAATTCGTTTCATCATCATCCTCTGTTTGTGCGCCATCGCACAACTATCTGTGGCACAACAACGCTACAAGGACCCGACCGCCCCGGTCGAAGAGAGGGTAAAGGATCTGTTGAGCCTTATGACAATGGAGGAGAAGATCGGTCAGCTGTGTTTTCCCACCGGATGGGAGATGTACACCAAAACAGGTGAATATTCCGTCACACCTTCCGGCTTGTTCAGGGAACGGATGCAAGCCATGCCGCTGGGCGGCTTCTGGGCGACGCTACGGGCTGACCCGTGGACCCGGAAAACGTTACAGACAGGCCTTAATCCCCGGTTGGCGGCCAATGCCCTGAACGAATTACAAAAATATGCCGTAGAACATACCCGGCTGGGCATTCCCCTTTTCTTCGCCGAAGAGTGTATGCATGGACACATGGCTATCGGCACAACCGTTTTCCCCACCGGCCTCGGGCAAGGCAGCACATGGAATCCCGGGCTGATAGGGCAAATGGCGGAAGCAATCGCCCTTGAGACACGGTTGCAGGGCGCCCATATAGGATATGGCCCGATCCTCGATCTGGCAAGGGAACCCAGATGGTCGAGAGTGGAAGAAACTTTCGGTGAAGATCCGGTACTGACGGCAAAACTGGGTGTTTCCTTTGTTCAGGGGCTGCAGGGAGATGATTTCGGCAACGGCCGGCATCTCTATTCCACCCCCAAGCATTTTGCTGCCTACGGTGTGCCTTTGGGCGGACACAACGGACAACAGGCGCATATCGGAATGCGGGAATTATTCTCCGACCATTTGTCACCGTTCAAGAAGGTGACTGCCGCGGGAGTGAAGACCGTTATGACTTCCTATAATGCCATTGACGGCATCCCCGCCACCGCACACCGGTTCCTGCTAAAAGATGTGTTGCGCGGTCAATGGAGTTTCGACGGGTTTGTATTCTCCGACCTCGGCAGTATCGAAGGCATCGCGGGAACACACCGCGTGGCACCCGATATCAAACATGCAGCCGCCATGGCGTTACAAGCAGGGGTGGACGCCGACCTCGGGGGAAATGCCTATGGAAGAAACCTTGCAAGCGCATTGGAAGAAGGGCTTATCACCATGCGGGAGATAGACGATGCGGCAGCCCACATCCTCCGGATGAAATTCGAAATGGGACTGTTCGAAAATCCCTATGTCAACCCCGATCAGGCAGCTCGTTTCGTAAGGAGTGAGGCGCATAAACAGATCGCTCGCGAGGTGGCCCGCCAGGGTATCGTATTGCTCAAAAACAACGATGGACTCCTGCCGCTTCCCAAAGAGATCGGTTCCATTGCGGTGATCGGCCCGAACGCCGATAATATCTACAACCAGTTGGGTGATTACACCGCCCCGCAGGAGCGAAGCAATATTGTGACCGTGCTCGACGGGATCAAAAAAGCCGTAAATCCCCGGACTGTTGTCCGCTATGCGAAAGGATGCGCCATCCGGGATACCACCCAAAGCGATATAGAAGCAGCGGTACGGATAGCCCGCCGGTCCGACGTGATCCTGTTGGTGGTGGGAGGATCCAGCGCGCGGGATTTCAAGACGGAGTACATTGAAACCGGAGCGGCTACAGTCAACAACAACCCGGATGAAATTCTTCCGGATATGGAGTCGGGCGAAGGATACGACCGCAATTCACTCGACCTGCCGGGCGACCAGGAAAAGCTGCTGGATGCCCTCGCCGATACCGGAAAGCCATTGATCGTGATCTACATACAAGGGCGCCCGTTAAATATGAATAACGCATCGGTAAAAGCCGATGCGCTGCTCACGGCGTGGTATCCGGGACAGGGAGGGGGGCACGCTGTCGCCGACATCCTTTTCGGAGACTATAATCCGGCGGGCAGGTTACCTGTCTCCATCCCACGTTCAGTGGGGCAATTACCGGTATATTACTCATTGGGCAGGCAGGCCGATTATGTGGAAGAGAGCGGTTCTCCCCTGTATGCTTTCGGGTATGGATTGAGTTATACCGATTTCAGTTACGACGACCTTTTCGTAAACGTAACGCAAGACCATGTGCGGATATCCTGTACCGTCACCAATACGGGCGGTATTGACGGGGACGAAGTGGTGCAACTCTATCTTCGTGACAATATAAGTTCGGTGGTGACTCCTCCCATCCAACTGAAAGATTTTCGACGGATCCATATCCCGAAGGGCGAATCGAAACAAGTGGAGTTTACCCTGTCATATGACGACCTGGCACTGTATAACCAGGATATGCGGCGCATCACCGAGCCGGGAGAGTTCACCGTGATGATCGGTGCTGCCTCCAACGATATCCGGTTAAAAGGACGTTTCCGGATTGAAGAATAGATATCACCGGTGCATAAATCCGCCGCCGGCATGTGTATCCATTGGAGCATATATGCTCTGCCGGCGCGGCGCGAACCGGTACAACTTTAGGAAAAAGCATGGCGGAGATCTCCGAAGATATGCATCGCATCAAATCTGATCATAAGGCAACTCTGCCAGCATATCGGAGATCTTATCCACCGCTTCCTTCATCGGTTTCTCGATCATCCCCCTGATAAAGGGGTTTAAGTCAGCCCTTACCGTCATTCGCAAGCGGGTATCTTTTTCTGCTTTGGAAACCAGTTGTATCCACAGGAAAATATCAAAAGGCAGCTTGTCCGACTTAAATTTCACCAGTTTGTTCGGCTCTCGCTCCAACACCTGGAAAGCCACCTCCCCTACCGGATCGACCCGGAAGGAGACACTGTCTTGGTCAAACGAGAATTCTTTGAGTTTATCTTCGGGAATCTTATCCTTTACCACCTCGAGTTTCCGGAAATCGGAAAGCACACGGAACACATCCGCATCATTGTGCGGAATGGTTTTCACCTCACTGGTAAATTCGGTCATCTTTTACTTTTTTTTGCGGGTTGTCCCCAGTTTTCAGGATCTTTGCGCCAGTCCTGTAAGGTCTGTAGCTCGGATTCATCAATGTAATCGGTCGCCAACGCCTCATCCAGTATCGCGTCGTAATTGCAAAGCGTGGTGAGTTCCACCCGCGCCTCATGCATACGTTTCTCGGCATAAGGAAACCCATAGGTAAACACCGCCAGCATGCCGAGGACGTCCGAACCATTATTGCGAATAGCTTCCACCGCCTTCAGGCTACTTCCTCCCGTGGAGACCAGGTCCTCGATCACGATCACCTTCTGTTTCGGTTTCAAGTCACCCTCTATCATATTTTCCAGTCCGTGATCTTTCGGCGCGGAACGCACATACACAAAAGGTAATCCGAGCAGGTCGGCCACCAACGCGCCGGGGGCAATAGCGCCCGTGGCAACCCCTGCCACCGCGTCGGCCTGCGGATATTTCTCAAGGACAAGGCGGGCAAATTCCACTTTCACAAAATTACGTATAGCCGGATAAGACATCAGTTTCCGGTTGTCACAATATATGGGTGATTTCCAACCTGAGGCCCATGTAAACGGGTTAGATGGCTGTAGTTTAATGGCTTTAATTCTAAGAAGCTTCTCGGCTGTCAATTTCTGTAGCGTGTTCATACGATTAATTTATTTTTGTCACCTTTTTCGCAGATTAACCACAAAAGTACGCTTTTTCAAAATTATTCGGTCGCAATTTCTGAAAAAAAATAGGATTAAAAAACCTCCCCGAGAGTGGCAATACTGATTTTCACATGCTTACACGCCTGCAACGCCATTCCACAGGCTTCCAGTGTGGATCCCGTGGTAATCACGTCATCTACCAGCAACAGGTGTTTCCGTTCGAACAGGCGCGGATCGGCCACTTTGAAAATATCTTTTACATTTTCCCAACGCTGTGTTTTTGTCCGTTTTGTCTGGGTGGGATTGTATACTATGCGAATCAGGTTATTTGTGGAAACGGGTAGGCCGGTGACTTCGGAAAGGCCATTGGCGATTATCGCGGCCTGGTTGTATCCCCTCCTCTTTTCCCTTTTGGGATGGAGCGGCACCGGCACTATCAAGTCGACGGAGTGGATGAATTCACTCCCTATCAGGTCTTTACCAAACATCCTTCCCAATAGCAGGCCGATCTCTTGCTTATGGCGGTATTTCAGGTGATGGATCAAGGGAGGGAGGGTTCCTTCCTTGGCATAGACACAATAAGAGGCAATCCGCTCGAAAGGTATCCGTCCGGCCATCAGCTTTTCCGCATCGTTATCGGGCTCCGAGAAGTTATGGGTTTTCGGCAACTTATAGAGGCATTGCAGGCAGGCTCCTTTTTCCCCGGGCAGTAATTCGTTGCCACACACCACACACACGTTCGGGTAAAAAAGGTGTGTCAGTTCATGCAATAACTTATTGCGTTTCATCGAAGGCATCCCCCATCTCCATTCGTTTCATACAGGCCATCACCTCCTCCATGGAAAACCCCCTGCCCAACGCATACCGGATCAATTTTCCCCGTTTTTCGTAGTCCGACTTTCCTGTCACACTCTTCCATTTTTTCTCCAGCATTGGCTGTAGTGACAGGCCGAAAGAAATATCGGAAAATTCAGCGAATCCCTCTTCGATTAACTCCTGAGGCAGTTGTTTGCACTTTAAAAAAAGCGCAATTTTTCCCTTACCCCATTTATTAAAGTGGAGTTTGTCATGGATATAACTACGGATGAACCGTTTTTCATCAAGAAACTTCTCTTTTTTCAGCCGATGGATAATCTTGTCTATTACTGGTTCCGTCAGTTCCATCCTCTTGAGTTTCCGGGTGATATCAAAGGGAGCGCACTCCTTTTGCGAGCAGGTCCGCGCCATCCTCGCATAAGCCGCCTCCTCGGTGATGATTTTCCCTTTTTTATCCATGATCATCCGGTTTTATGGCACGTACCATCCTGTCATTCCCCGAAATATCCTTTCTCAATTCCACATGGGCAAAACCCTTGCCTCGAAGCATGTCGCACACTTCCATACCTTTATCCCTGTTGATCTCGAAATACAACTCACCTCCGTTGTAGAGTGACGTCAGTGCCACATCGGCGATCCGCTCATAAAAGATCAAAGCATGGTCGTCAGGAACAAAAAGCGCCCCATGGGGCTCAAAACCAAGCACATTTGCCTCCATGGTCCTCTTTTCCGATTCGGTCACATAGGGTGGATTGCTTACTATCAGGTCAAAGAGGGGTTCCTTATCCACCGGCTGAAAGATATCCCGCAACGAAAAGCGCACGTTGACACCGTTCAGGAATGCATTTTCCGATGCGACCTTCAGCGCCCTTTCCGATATATCCCACGCATAGACGTGGGCGCCCCGTATTTTCTTGGCCAGCGTCACCGCGATACAACCGCTGCCGGTTCCGATATCGAGCACCGAGAAACCCGGCCGCCGGTTTCCGGCAAGGATCCACTCCACGAGTTCCTCGGTTTCCGGGCGGGGGATAAGCACATCCGGCGTAACGGCGAAAGGCATCCCGTAAAATTCCGTCTTTCCCAATATGTACTGTATCGGCTCACCGCTTTTCAGCCTAAAGGTAATATCTTCCGCTTTCCTGCGCTCCGAACCGGAGAAATGATTAATTTTGTTACCGCATACCTCTTCCAGGATAAGTCGCGTGAGAACGGATATCTCCTCTCTTGTGTAGAGACCCTCCAACTCCTGTAGGATAATATGTTGAACTGAGTGTCGCATAACGATGTGTAAAGATAACAAAAAAATGGAATTAAATCCGCTATTTATGGAGAGATGCCTTCAACTTGCCCGCAAGGGTGAAGGCTTCACAAAGCCGAACCCTTTGGTAGGCGCCGTAGTGGTGCATAACGGCAAAATTATCGGGGAAGGATTTCATCGTCAATATGGAGAGGCCCACGCGGAGGTAAATGCCATTGCTTCGGTAAAAGACGGCGCGTTACTGCGGGAATCCACTCTTTATGTCTCTCTCGAACCCTGTGCACATCATGGCAAAACCCCTCCCTGTGCGGAGTTGATCATTCACAGGGAAATTCCTCGGGTGGTGGTGGCTACCGGTGACCCCAACCCGAACGTTTCCGGAAAAGGCATTGCGATGATGCGGGAGAATGGCATCGAAGTGACGCTGGGAATGCTGGAGAAAGAGGCTCTTGAGCTGAACCGGATGTTCTTTGTCAATCAACTCCATCACAGGCCTTACATAATTTTAAAATGGGCGCAGAGCAGCGATGGTTTCATGGATTACCTTCGTAAGCCGGGTGATGGCAAGCGTCCGGTTATTATATCCAACACGGTGACACACACTATTGTGCATAAATTCCGCACACAGGTACAAGGGATCATGGTAGGAACAAATACCGCCCTGCTGGACGATCCGCGGTTGACAGCAAGAAAATGGTTCGGCAACGACCCCTTGAGAGTGGTTATCGACAGGCAAAATAAAATCCCCGCCGACGCGTCGATTTTTGACGGACCAGCGCCTACCATCGTTTTCACGGCATCCGCTCCTGCCCACACCGCAAAAAAAAGCCCTGTAAAATACATAGAAATAGACTTCTCGGGAGACGTCTGCCAACAGATCTTAGACCGGTTATACGATGAAAAAATATACTCCTTGATGATTGAGGGAGGAGCTCAATTGTTAGCCTCTTTCATAGAAAAAGAGATGTGGGACGAGGCCTATGTGGAGATAGCCCAAAAGGGGATCCAATCGGGTGTGGAAGCGCCGGCCATACGGGGAGATGTGGCCGCTTTCAGAAATTACCCCGGTTCGGTGCAATTTCATTTAAAGAGTAAAATAACTCGAAATTTTCATTAAATATTCATTTTAATATGGTTAAAGAGAAAAATCTTTCTACTTTTGCATATCCTAAACAACTCTGGTGTACAATAGTTTTGAAACAAATGATATCTAAATATTTCCTTGGGGCATCGCTAGTTATCGCGAACTTATTGTTGTTTTCCTCTTGTCTTAATTCATCCAACAACAATATGGAATACCCCACTGATCCGCAAATATATGCTATCTCCCTTACCTCCAAGACCGATACCACCAACCTGTTACCCGGAGTGGTTTTCACCATTGACCAAGTAAACGGGAAATTATACAACAAGGAACCGCTTCCCTACGGTTTTCACGTGGATAGCGCCATGCTAAAGCTTACAGGATCAACCAGTTGGGCTTTTTCAATGATAGATTTAACCCTCGATCCCGACAGCACCTATGCATGGAACGCGTCGGATTCAATCTCCATCGCCAGGTTACGCAAAATCAAGACTACGGCTCCCGATGGTGTCACGTCAAAAAATTATGATTTTCAACTGAACATATATCAGGAAGACCCATATATCCTCATTTGGGGAAAAATAGCAGGAAACTACCTCGGTTCACCGGTAGAAAATCAAACAACAATCATCTACAACAACCGGTTTTACACCTATTACAAGTCGGGAGAAGAGATGAAAGCAGTGTCCACCGCCATTTCCGAGACCCCACAGTGGGGAACAGTCAACCTGTCCGGCATACCCCACACTCTTCGCCTTTCGTCGCTTATCGTCTCCGGAGACATCATCTATGCTCTCGACGCGGCCACAGGCACTGTTTATCGATCGACCAACGGCGCCGACTGGAGTTGGGTGCAAACAGAGTACGAGGTGAAAGCCCTTTACGGCGAATTACCCTCATCAACCCCCGGCAATATTTTGCTGGCGGTAAGTCACGACGAAAAAATCAAGTTTGCCCGGGCAAACAACCATCTCTCTGATATGGTCCTGATGAACGACACACCAGCCAACATACCGGTAACGGATTTTTCATCGATAAAAGTGGAAAGCAGTACCTCTTATGCCAGCAAATTTATCTTCCTGTCTGGCGGAGCGACAACCCTTGGCACCTCCAATGACGATATCTGGCTGTTACAGGAAGACGGTGGGGTTATTAAATATATCAGGTCAAAAAGGCCGGCAGAAGGTGCAATGAAAGGAAGCAGCCTCTTTTTCTATGACGACAAGCCTTACCTGATTGCCACGTCAGCCGGAAAAAATCTGTTGATGTATTCAGACAATTATGGTGTGGATTGGATCACAGCAGGAGAAAACCAATCCTTTCCAGCCGACTTTGCGGGAAGGACTTATCCTTCCGTGGTTACCGACGCGAACAACAATATATGGATATTCGGCGGAATATCCTCATCCAATACTCCCCTAGTGGATATCTGGAAAGGCAGGCTCAATAAGTTTGCCCTGAATTGACAGGAAAAGCCACTTTTACGGGTAAAACAAGCCTTGTCCTGAACAATTTATGCGCTAAATTTGCGTTAGAGTTGAGACAAAAATGCTCAACAGTATGAAAATTGAAAGATCTGTCGTTGTCTCCCTTTTGGTAAGGGGTCTCTTCTTGATGGCACCTATCACAAATATCTGCGCTCAGGAATACAAGTACGAGATAGGAGGCGCTGCCGGCACTTCATTTTATATGGGCGATGCCAATAAGACCAAATTCTACCTCCATCCCGGAATAAGCGGGGGACTTTTGTTCCGGCACAACATCAATTTTCTCTGGAGTATCAAAAGCAATATATTTGCAGCCAATGTCTCAGGGAACAGTGACGACTCGGGCAACCGTTTTCCGTTTGCGCGGCAGGCTTCTTTTCAACGTACGCTGGCTGAGTTGGGCACACAGGTGGAGTTTAATTTTTTTCCGTATAGCGATAAGTACGCGTACCTCGGGACAAAACCCTATACTCCTTACCTGTTCACAGGGGTAGGCCTCACTTATGCCACCGGGGAGAAAACTTTTACTGGTGCGAACATCCCTTTGGGAATGGGATTTAAGTATAAATTAAAAAACAGGATGAATATCGGCATTGAGTTTTCAATGCGAAAACTCTTTGGCGACGATTTTGATGTTACTGAAAAAACCACCGGATGGAATTTGGACACTCCTTTCGGCATTAAAAGCAGCTTCCTTAAGAACAGGGACTGGTATTCATTCACAATAATTTTTCTGACATGGGAATTCGGCATGCGTGAAGATCCCTGTCACGGGAATTAACCATTCAGACATAAAGAAGATGTCATTGATTGACAAGATAGACAAAAACCGCCTTCCTGCCCACATTGCCATCATCATGGATGGCAACGGTCGATGGGCAAAAACCAGAGGATTGGAGCGAGGCGAAGGACATAGAGAAGGAGTGAGTGCGATAAGAAGAGTCGTGGAGGCTGCATCGAAAGCGTCGATACAGTATCTCACGCTCTATGCCTTCTCCACAGAAAACTGGAGACGTCCCAGCGAAGAGGTGAGGGGATTGATGGATTTGATGGTGTATGCCGTCTCCAAGGAGACCGCCGATCTGAAGAAGAATGGGGTCCGGATCCGCTCCATCGGCGATATGGAGCGACTTCCCGAATATGCCCGCACCGCGCTGGAAGAATGTGTCAGAGAAACGGCAGGAGGAACAGGGCTTACTTTAGTGCTTGCTTTAAGTTACTCATCTAAATGGGAACTCACTACGGCTGCTAAAAAGATGGCCGCAGACGTGGTGAAAGGGGTTTTACAGGAAGGGGATATTGATGAAGGAACATTCAGCGGTTATCTCACCACCGGTGATATCCCTGATCCCGACCTGCTGATAAGAACCGGAGGCGAGCAACGGATAAGCAATTTTTTGTTGTGGCAATGCGCCTATGCGGAATTTTATTTTACCGGCACTTTCTGGCCCGATTTTGGGGAAGATGCTTTATACGAAGCAATTATCGAATATCAGAGGCGGGAAAGAAGATACGGCAAAACCAGTGAACAAATAGAGAGTGAACAATAACAGTTCTCCACTGAAAAAGAGAGTCAGAGAAAAGAAAAATATCACAATGTCGAAGAGAATAGCTTATTTACTTCTGTTATTTATCATGCTGTCGCAGTTTGTGTCAATGGCACAATCCAATGACACCATTCCCTCGTCTACTCCGAGTCCACCCACCGTGAACTATACGGCCACCCCAAAAAAATATTACATAGCCGATATCGATGTTACGGGTGTGGAAGGCACCATGTATGAGGAGCAGAAGTTTACCCTCGTGGGTTTTTCGGGGTTGGCGAAAGGACAGCAGATACAAATCCCCGGTGATGAACTATCCAATGTCGTCAAAAAATTCTGGCGGCACGGGCTCTTTTCAGATATAAAAATATTACAGACCCGGGTAGAGGGTGACAGCGTCTGGCTGGAGATACGTCTGACCGACCGGCCGCGGGTAAGTGATATCCGCTATATCGGCATGAGGAAGGGTGAACAGGATGATATTGAGAAAAAATTAGGTGTTGTCAAAGGGAACCAGATCACTCCACCGCAGATATCCCGCGCGGAGATGATCATCAAAAGTTTCTTCTCGGAAAAAGGGTTCGGCGACGCGGAAGTGAGAATTATGCAGCGGCCTGATCCCGCACAAAAAAACCAGGTAATATTGGAAATTGAGGTCGATAAAAAGGAAAAGCTGAAGGTAAACAGAATCAATATCACGGGGAACGAAGCGCTTTCAGACCGCAAATTGAAATGGGCAATGAAGAAAACCAACGAGAAGGGAAAGCTGATCAACCTGTTCCGTTCCAAAAAATTTGTGGAAGACCTGTATAAGGAAGACAAGAACAACCTCATCTGGAAATATCACGAAGAGGGGTACCGTGACGCGGAAATCATCAGTGACTCGGTTTACAAACATGACGAAAAAACGGTAAACATAGATATTGTACTCGAAGAAGGGCCGTTGTACCATATCCGCTCCATCAATTGGGTGGGAAATACTCATTATCCCTCTTCTCAACTGGAACAACTGCTGAATATGTCTTCAGGAGATGTCTATAACCAGAAGAAATTACAGGAAAGGCTGACCTCCGATGAAGACGCGGCAGTCAACCTCTACCAGAATAACGGTTATTTGTTCTCCCGCATAGATCCGGTGGAGATCAATATCGAAAACGATTCGGTAGACCTCGAACTCCGCGTGGTAGAAGGCCCCAAAGCCACGATCAAGCGGGTGATCATCCAGGGGAACGACCGCCTCTATGAAGATATCATCCGTCGTGAGCTGAGGACAAAACCGGGTACCGTATTCAGTAAAGAAGACCTCCTTCGTTCCGTACGTGAGATCGCGCAGACAGGACACTTCGATCCCGAAGCCCTCTCGGCCGACATCTCGGGGGGGATCAATCCCAATCCTGAGGACGGCACCGTGGATATTACTTATCCCTTAACATCAAAGGGGAACGACCAGGTAGAATTTTCAGCCGGATGGGGTGTGACAGGACTGGTAGGAAAACTCAGCTTACGTCTGAATAACTTCTCGCTGCAAAATCTGTTGAACCCCTCGATGCGCAGAGGTATCATCCCCCAGGGAGAGGGACAGACACTGGTGTTGAGCGCGCAGACCAACGGACGCTATTATCAATCTTACCAGTTTCAGTTTATTGAACCCTGGTTTGGCGGGAAAAGGCCCAACAACCTATCATTCAGCGCCTACTATTCGAGAATGACCGGGATGAACGAGCGGTATTACAGCCAGAACCTTTACAACAATCCCTATATGTATGGATATCCCTACTACGGTTACGGAAGTTATGGCGGCTATGGTAGTGGATATTACCAGGATGCGATGGAGTACAGCTACGACCCCAATCAGGTATTCAATATGGTGGGAGTTTCCATGGGATACGGAAAAAGGCTCGCATGGCCCGACGATTATTTTCAATTTATGGCGGAGTTAGGCTACCAACTCTACAGTTTGAAAAACTGGAGGTATAACTATTTTCCTTTCCAGACAGGGAATAGCAACAGTGTCACACTCGGCTTGACACTCTCGCGCATCTCTACCGACAGCCCTATCTACACACGGGTCGGCTCTCAATTCACTTTAAGCGTCAGCGCGACCCCTCCTTTCTCGTTGTGGGATGGCAACAACTACGCCGATATGGCTGACACCAACCCGGCAAAATACAGATGGAACGAATATCACAAATGGAAATTGAAAGTACGCACTTTCACGCCGCTGACTCCATTGACCGTCAAAAGAACACCGGTAATGGCAACCAGGGCTGAGTTCGGCGTATTGGGGCACTACAACAAAAATAAACAGACTCCTTTTGAAACATTCGATGTGGGTGGTGACGGAATGACGGGTTATACCACTACCTTCGCTACCGAAAACATAGCGTTGCGCGGATATGAAAACAACTCGATCGCGCAGCAGGCCCGCGCCTATACTCGTCTTGGACTGGAATTACGCTATCCGTTTATTCTGGAACCCAACTCCACTATCTATGGAGTGGCATTCCTCGAAGCGGGAAATGCGTGGTGGCAAGTCAAAGATATCAATCCTTTCGATCTGAAACGTTCCGCGGGTGTGGGAGCACGTATCTTCCTACCCATGATCGGATTGATGGGAATCGACTGGGCTTATGGGTTCGACACAGTATACGGCCGTGGGACAAGAGAGAGAGGTGGCAGCCAATTCCACTTTATTATCGGACAGGAATTCTAATCCACTATCTGAAAAACGGAGGAGTGAAGTCACTGAAAAACTTGTCGTTCAGGGAGAATTTCAAACTGACCCGACAATGTTTAACATAATTTATTAAGATACCTGTAAACGTTTCACCTATCAGAGCGTCATTATATTCGGTAGTTATTCACATGCAGTGGCAATTCAGTTGGGATTCATAATTATTTGATGATAACGCGGGAAATAGAGCGTAGCTGAACAATGAGAGCGAAGCAAACGAATAAAAACCAATAACCGATTTGTATAACGTATATGGCAAAAAATAAGATTATATGAAGAAAACACTTTTTTTAATAGGGATATTCATGGCGATGGCAGTGGGGAGCACCTATGCTCAGCAGAGGTACGCACTGATAGATATGGAGTACATACTGAAAAGGATTCCCGCCTATGAAAGCGCCAACAAGCAACTCGAGTCATTCTCAAATCAGTGGCAGAGAGAAGTAGACAAAGAGGTGGAAACTGTCGACGCAATGTATAAAAAGTATCAGGCTGATTTAGCGTTCCTGGCAGGAAATGAAAAAACCAAACGGGAAAACGAAATTGTGGCAAAAGAGAATGCCATCCAGGAACTCAGGAATAAATATTTCGGGCCTAAGGGTGAGTTATTCAAAAAGCAGGAAGAACTGATCAAGCCCATACAGGATGATATCTATGAAGCGGTCAAGGCAGTTTCCACCGAATCGGGCTATACTATCGTGGTAGACAGGGCTTCCGCTACTTCGATCATTTTTGCTTCTCCCAGCATTGATATCAGTGATCAGGTACTCTCAAGGTTAGGTTATTAAAAAAAATAGATTAACTTTGTAGCCGATTTTTTATCGAATTACCCACTAAAAAATAGAAATAGTAATCATGTTAAAGAAATTATTGATTTTGTGTATTGCTTTGGCTCCATTGGCAGCCATGGCCCAAGAAGTGAAAATCGCCACAGTAAATGTGCAGGAGATTTTTGCAGCTATGCCCGAACTTTCCGGCATTGAGAATCAACTTTCTAGCAAGCAGGATGAGATCAGAAAAAATATCCAGGCATTGCAAGATGAATACTCAAAGAAACTGGAAGAGTTTGAGAAGAGCCCGGCAGTATCTGAAGCAGGAAAACAAGACCAGCAAAAACAAATAATCCAGTTGGAGGAGAGATACCAGACTTATATGCAGAATGGGCAGCAGGAGTTGAATCAATTGCAACAGAAACTGCTTGAACCCATAAATAGAAAGATTTTTGATGCTATTAAAGCTGTAGGAGATGAAAACAAATACGCGTTTGTCTATGATATCTCCTCCATGCAATCACCCATCGTTTATTTTACCCCTTCGGCCGTGGATATTACACCGCAGGTAAAAACAAAACTGGGTCTCTGATATAAAACGATTAATAAGATAAATTCCCCAAAAGGAAAAGGGTTCCTCGCACGAGGAACCCTTTTCCTTTTGGGTATAGTTTACATCCCCTTTATCACCAATAATGGTGTATCGGAATGGAATAACATCCGCCTTGCGATTCCGGGATTGAATATCCGCGCGAAAATATTACGCCGCGAACTCGACAAGGATATCATGTCAACATTGTGTGCCTCTGCAAACTTATCAAGTGCCTCTTCCAATCCCTCGTTCTGGTCGATCAACCTATATTCGATCTGAAGGTGCGGATAGAGGTCGGAAAACCGTTTCTGTACGCCTGACAGTTTGATTTCGTTCCACACGTCCTCCTTCTTGGCGATATGGGCCAGATAGACTTTTACCGGATAAGGTCTCAGGAACTTCATCATGATATCGAACGCCTTAAACTCACGCTCTTGGAAGTTGGTAAGAAAAACAATCGTCTTCATTTCCGAAAGGCCCCTTATCTTGGCTCCTTCCGGAATAGCGAAAACAGGTGTCTTACATCCTTCCATCACTTCAGCGGTGACACTTCCAATAAGATCCAGTTCCTTGGCATTTTTTCCTCTTGTCCCCATCACGATAGCAGTGGGACGCATCTTCTTAGAGTAGGAGATAATCTCCTCCTCAGGCAGACCTTCCACCAGGGCGGTCCGGTAAGACACCTCCGGTATTGATCCGGAAGCAATTCTGTTCTCAACCTTCTCCACCAGACTCTGCATCTCTCTTTCCGTCCTGTTTCTCACATCCTGAAACAGATCTTTATCTGTCGTCTGCAAGGTAAAAGTATCTCCAAAAGGAACAGATGCCGGATAAAAAGGAGTAAAGAAAGCATGGAGCAATTTTACTTTACAATCCAGATCACGTGCCAAACGAAATCCGAATTCACATGCAACCAGGGAATAATCGGAAAAATCGACCGGAATGAGAATCTCTTTCTTTGTTTTATTCTGATCTTTCTCCTCCATGTTTGAGGTAAAATCCACCTCTTCAATGATTTGGAGTGCTCTGGGAAGATCACTCTCATTGATGCGTACACGGACATTTCCTGGCACTACCGGATCGATCAGCTTTATACCGTGTATGACCGCCGGAATTCCCTCTGACTCAAGGATCGATTTTAATATATGCGCTTTCTCATACGTATGGATGGCAACGGTAACCAGCTTTTCGTCGTATGAACTGCTGTTTTTTTCATCCTTTCCCATACAATTATCATTTTTGGGGCATTGAAGGAACGGTTTTCTCCAATGCCAGTGTTTGTTATTGCTCCACTTCGTTTTGCACCGGATTGGGCTCAGGATAATCCTTCAGGCCAAGAATACTCAGTGCCTTATCGAAGATCGTAGTATCATCAAGGACCACAATGCCGCCATTGGGGCCCGGTTCAATATGTATTCCCACACTTCCGCCTTCCTTGTAATTGTACCCACCAAAATAATTCCTCACGGTTTCGGGTTTCATATCCAATTCCTCGGCTATCCGGTGGATACTACCGTCAGGGAGTTTGTCTTTCAGCTCTCTCAACTCGTTAAAAGTGATTGTTCTTGCCATGGCTTTTTATTTTTTATATTAATACTACATTTTGGTAATCAATTTATGCCATAAACATACACAAAAAAACAGAGAAACCCAATTTTTTGTGTGAAAATCTTTATGAAAATCTTCAGTCTCTATTGTTATAACATCTTCAATGGGGTAAAGTTGCCAAAAAAGGGCTAAAAATAGTAATCATGACCAGATATAAAATGATAAAAGCGGCCAGTATCGTTCCCTCTTTCTTACCATAAGCGCTCTGTCTTCGGGATGAGGGAGGATGAACAATGGTTTTTCTCAACGCCGTGTAAATGCCATACAAGAGAAATGCCAGAAGGGTACCCACAATCATTCCAGCCAGGATATCGGAAATAAAATGCACTCCCAGGTAGATCCGGGTATAACTGTTGATCATGGCCCATAGCAATGTGCTGAGTGTGACCAAGCGGTTCCGGAATACCAATGAGAGGAACACGGCCAGCCCGAAACTGTTGGTGGCATGTCCGGAAATAAAGCCGTATCTACCGCCTCTATAGCCATTCATAATATCCACCATATCCCTGAAATCGGGATGATGGGTAGGACGAAAACGCTCAAAAAAGGGTTTAAAAAACGAGGACGATATCTGATCTGTCGCCACAAACAAAAGAATGAAAAAAAGGGTGACAAGAATTGCCTCGTTCCGGCGCGCGCGGTGAAAAAAGAGAAAAAGGATAAAAAGGAACAGCGGGATCCAGATAAACCGACCACTGATTGTCCACATCACATTATCCAAAAACAGCGAGTCGCTGCCATTCATGGCAAAAAAGAGATCGCGCTCCAAAGGGAGTAGACTCTCCACAAATTCTCTCATATTTATTTAGAACTAAGAAATTAGAAATAAGAAGTTGGATTTAAATGACTTCCACATCCTGTTGCTGTATCCAGCCTACGCTGCCATCGGGAATCTGAATTTCGAACCAGTTGCCATCCCTGTTTCTGATCTTCACCTTGGTTCCTTCATGCAATTCAAAAAGTTGATTACTGCCGGTATCGGGCGAGGTATTGACTGTGGCCGCCCCCGCCATCACAATAGCGGCATCCCCGCGGGTACGTTCCCTCTTCTGACTAAAAGCAAAGATATTTGCCGCAATCATCAACAGGAACAGCGCGATACCTGCATAAAAGGCGGTTTTCCTCGCCCAAAGCAGGCGAATAAAAAGATACACGGCCGCACAAACCAGAAACAAGATGAAAAATATAATACCTGTGACAGCCCATTGATTGGAGCTAAACAGATTCCTCACACCTCTGAACCAGTTTTCAAGAAAGAGATCGGCAGCCGTGTCGATACGATCTACGGTGCGGTTCCGGGCAAACCGGAGGTTATGGCGGATATCACCATCACCGGGATCAAGAAGCAATGCCCTCTCGTAACAGAGGATCGCTTTTCCCAGTTGATTATCGCGGAAATAGGCGTTCCCAAGGTTATAATAGAGTTGCGCCGACACCCTGTCTTCAGCCATTTCCTGGGCAATAAGTTCCTCATAAAGCGTTATACTTTCCTTATAGTCCTGGGCACGGTACGCCTGGGCGGCGGCCTCCCGCGCATCGTCCGATACCGCTGCCGAAGGGGTTGCCGCTGCCGTATTGGCTGTCCGCGGGAGAGTATCACCCACCATCTCCTGTCCCATAGCCACCTCCGCACCACCACAAAGGATCAGTGTGAAAATCAACGTTTTCGTTAAGTAAGGACAGGACAACTGGCGCCAAGCTGAAACCCACGACCCAAACTTGTTTGGATGGTGGTGAGCCGCCAAGGAAGCCGAATGTGGAAAACGGCGAATGAAATTGAATATATCCCGTATCATATTATATCTCTTCGATTTGCAAATTAACTGATTTCCAGATTAGCTGATCATAACCGCATCAACCCGTCATCACATCATCAAGCCATCAAATTATCACATCATTTTCCCGCTTTCCGCAGCCTGTTTTCCATCTCTTCGATCGCCTTCATCGTGTCGTTATAAATCCGATCCATTTCAGCATTGCTTTCGGCAGGGGCATATCGCGCAAATTCGCAGGTGTTCAGGATTTCAATAAACCTGCCTGCCAACTCTTCACTGATACCTTTTCGCGAGAGTTCTTCTTCGATATTGTTTCTTGAAAGGCGTGCCAACGGTATGGAAAGCTTATCGCTGAAATATCCCCAGATAGCACGGAGTACTTCATCATAGAAGTGCTCCTTATCCTGCTCTTTGAGATATCTGTTTGCTGTTTTTAACCGCTTGATAGCCGTCTTATTCGCTTTCCGGGTACGCATCAACGCTACATTGGCATTTTCCCGCGCCTGCTTCTGGTTAATTATGTATAACACAATCAATAGAATTAGCGGGATCAAATACCACAACCAGTAGTTCAACGAGCCCACAAAAAAGGCGGTTGTGGAAAGATAAGCCGGCTCACCTGTCTTCAGGAAACGGATATCCTGCTCTACCCTCACATCCTGGCGGTTTACAAAGGTGCTTACCGCGCTGCTGCCCGGATCCCCTTTCGCTATCCGCAACTTCTGCTCGGGCATGGACAGTGTTTCATACCTGTTCTTGGTCGGATCAAAATAGGTGAATTCCACGGCCGGGATAGTATAGGATCCTTCATAGCGCGGGATAGCCATATATTCTATCTTTCTGATCCCGGTCAACCCGTTCGTAGTCACATTCAATGAGTTCGTGACCGTAGGGTCATATACCTCGAAATTGCTTGGAAAGTCTATTTCGGGATTCCGGATCAGTTTCATATTTCCTGTACCCGATATTTCCAATGTCACGGTGATCGCTTCATTGGCCTTTACTTCTGTGGAATTGATGCCGGATTTCAATGTGAAGGCACCTACCGCATTGGCGTAACTGGGAGGGCGGTTTGCCGGAAGAGGTTTCACGTTGATCGATAAAGGATTTGTAACCAACTCTTTTTTCACATCCACCATCACCTCCTGGGTACCGAAGAAGGTGGAGACTCTCCTCCCCGAGGGGACTGAAAAGACCATCTCCAGGCTCCCGCGGGGAATGGATATCTGTCCCGAGCGTTGAGGGAACAGCAATGTCTTGCGAAGATCCGCCGTGAAATAATTCCTTCCATTGAATCTCTCCAACTGTAATTGCTGGTTCGACGGGAGTTCAACCTCTTCCACCATAAAACCCTCGAATTCGGGGAACTGTATCTTTCCGAAATTGACCACGTTCAATGTGGTATAAAGTCGGAATGTAACGGTAAACCCCTCCTGTTCATAGGGATCGTTCTTGGAAACAATGGCCCTGATAAAGGCCTCATCAGCCGAAACGGTGGCCGTCCCCTTGCCGGAGGAGCGTTCCTCGCCGCGACTTCCACCCGCGGAAGAGCTCCGCGACGATGACTCATCGGGAGGAAGCACTTCTATTTGCAGGGAATTGGATTCGTAATTACTCCCTCCTACCTTGATCAATGCGGGGGGAATGGTGAATTTCCCCGTTTTTTTCGCCATCAGGATATAAGTATAGGTGACGGAACTGTGGGAAGTGGTTTTTCCGTTTATTATCTGCTGGCTGGAGCTGGTGGTTGTGGTAGGGCCAAATAGAATGTCGAAATCGGGAAGATCGGGTACGCGCAGATCCTTCCCCACTTCATTCGTCAAGATGAAACTCAGCCTGAACTGTTCCCCCTCAACCACCGCCGCCGGCGCGGAAGCCTTGAACGTCACCTGTCCGAATGCCTTGCCGCCACCGGTAAGTAACACAGCGAAAAGAAGAAAAAATATATAGATACGCTTCATAGGGCTTATTTCATTTTTCATTCTCCGTTTTTCATTCTTCATTCTTCATTCTTCACTCTTCATTCTTCACTCTTCACTCTATCGACTCATTGGCATATTCGCACATTCATCAATTATTTTTCACCAGTTTTTATTGTTCCTTCTGTTATTTTCAGCACGCTCCTCTCTTTCCTTAGCCCTTATCTGTTGAACCTTCTCCTGGGTTTCCCGCTCATCCTGTTCGATTGCCTGGAGCAATTGTCGGGCATTGTCACTTGACATCTGCTCCGGCTGTTCGGGTTGTTCCGCGCGTTGTTCCCTATCCTGTTCATTCTGCCGCGGCTGTTCCTGCTGTTGCTGTTCTTGTTGTTGCTCCTGCTGATCCTCCTGCTGATCCTGGTTCCCTCCGCCCTGATCCTCCTGGTCCTGAATCATTTTCTGCACTACCGCCAGGTTGTATCGGGCTTCATCATCCCCGGGATTTAACCGTAACGCCATTTTATAGGCCTCTATCGAGCCTTGCAACTCTTTCTTTTGCAGCATCGCGTTCCCTATATTGTGCCACGCGGCGGAGGCTTCCAACGGTTTCTCCTGTTCGAGTGAAATATAGTGATTATATTTTTCAATGGCCTGGTCCCACTCTTTTTGCCGGTAAAGGGCATTCCCCAGGTTAAAATTCGCTTCTTTGGAGGCAGCATTTTCTTCTACCGCATTTTCGTAGAACCTGGCCGCGTCGGAGAATTTTTCCTGCCGGTACTCCTTATTCCCCTTGCGGATGTTCTTCCGGACATCTTTTTGCGCGGAGACAGCTACAGGCAGGATCATCCCCGCCAAGAAACACAGGAGATATCTTTTAATGGATACTTTCATTTGATTTTTCAACTTTACCACTTTACCACTTTATTCAAACACCCTCACATTCCTGAACAGTGGATTTTTCTTGTCATATACAACTATTTCCAGCAACAGGATCACCAACAGTATCCATGCGAGTAACGAAAATTTCTCGTCATACTCCGAATAGGTGAGGCTGGTAGTCTTGCCTGTCTGCAACTCATCGAGTTGTGTTTCCAACGCCCGGATAGCACTGTTCGAGTTATCGGCACGGACATAAAATCCCCCTCCACTCTGAGCTATCTCCATCGCTATCTGTTCATTCAGGCGGGAGACCACCACATTGCCTTCCGCATCGGTCATGAAATTGCTTCCATATTCAGTGGCGGGTATGGGCGAACCCTCCGGGGAACCGATCCCGACCAGATTAATCATCACTCCTGCTTTTGCCGCTTCCGCGGCAATATCGACGGCACTTCCCCCATGATCTTCACCATCGGTTATGATCACCATCGCCTTACTCATCTCCTGGTCACCGGAGAAGCAGCTCATGCCGAGGCTGATTGCCTGTCCGATGGCAGTGCCCTGTATGGGAACCAAGCTCGGATCGATGGTGTTGAGGAAAATTTTCGCCGACTGGGTATCCGATGTCAGGGGCATTTGCACATACGCCTCCCCGGCGAACACGATCAGTGCCACCTTATCATTCCTGCGCAGGTCGATCAGTCTCGACAGGATCTGCTTAGCCCGCGCGAGTCGATTCGGTGACACGTCTTCAGCCAACATCGAATTGGACACGTCAATGGCAATCACCAATTCAATCCCCTCTTTTTCAACTGTTTCCACCTTTGTGCCGAATTGAGGACGGGCAATCATAAATATGCCGGCACATAATGCCGCAAAGATCAACCAGAATTTCAGGTAGGAACGTTTCAGGGATAGTTCGGGCATCATCATCTTCAGCGTGGAGAGATTGCCCAATTTTTGGACATCCTTGCGTTTCCTGATGTTCAGATAGATGTACACCGCCAGCAACAGGGGCATGGCGAAGAACAACCACAAATATTCCGGATTTCCGAATCTAAACATTTCCTATTTTTATATTGTATCCCACTATTACCAATCAATTGTTCCGCTTCGGGGAATCCATTCCCGTTCGGCAAAGCCTCTTCTCACTATCCTCTATCCACTATTCACTTTTCATTGTTCACTTTCTTATGGCACGCTCCTCAGCCACGTCCTTCGCAACAACAACTCCAAGAGTATCAATCCCAAGGCAGCCAGCGCGAAGGGGAGGAATAATTCCTTACGCCGCGTCACATTCTGCACACTGATCAGGTACTTCTCCATCTCGTCGATCTCATCATATACCTGACGGAGCCCTTCGGTATCCTGCGCGCGGAAATATTGCCCGCCGGTCATCGCGGCAATTTCAGTCAGTGTCTTCTCGTCGATGTCCACCCGCATGTTCTGCATCCTGATCCCGTAGGGCGTATTCATAGGGGTGGGCGCCATCCCTTTGGTTCCCACACCCACTGTGTAGACGCGGATACCATAGGAGCGCGCCAGGTCGGCAGCGGTAAGCGGAGCGATCTGGCCACTGTTATTGGTGCCATCGGTAAGCAGGATCACCACCCGCGACTCCGATCCGCTATCTTTCAGCCTGTTCACCGAAGTAGCCAACCCCAGTCCGATGGCCGTGCCATCCTCTATCATTCCGAACTCTATCTCGTTGAGCAGGTTCAATAATACTTTATGGTCGGTGGTAAGCGGGCATTGCGTAAAACTCTCGCCGGCAAAGATCACCAATCCTATATTGTCATTGGGGCGGTCGGTAATAAATTCAGCCGCCACCTTCTTTGCCGCCTGCAAGCGATCGGGCTGCAAATCCTGCGCAAGCATGGATCCCGACACATCGAGCGCCATCACAATATCTATACCTTGTGTCTCGGTCTCTTCCCAACGGTTAACCGATTGGGGACGGGCGATCACCACGATGACCAGTGCAATGGAGATCAGCCGCAAGGCAAACGGAAGGTGCCGCATATAGACCCTGAGATCCGATTTCATTCCGCCAAAAGCGCTTGTTGAGGCCAATTTGAATGAAGCCTGTGTCTTCGACAGGCGCAGCACATACCACACCATCAGCGGGATAATCAGCAGCAACAGATATAGGTATTCAGGATGCAGAAATTCCATTCTCACTTACTTTTTTTATTACTATTCTCCGGACTCTTCCCATCTCCCATTCTTCCCGTCTCCCGTTCCCTTTCGGGCTCTTCTTCTCTCACAACAGGATCGGGTTCCCGGGTCTGGTTCACAAAGAAATAAGCATTTACCAGGCTCAAATCGTTTTCATCAGGGTAGGGTTTGTATTTTGCAAATTTCACCAGGTCGGAAGTCGATAATATCTGCTTTAGGTTCTCATATGCCGATTCCACATCCGTCGTTTTCCGGATCTCATTCAGTATCTCTCCCGAGGTCATCTCCATCGCATTGATTCCCTCGCGTTCATAGATATAGATGCGGAGAACATCGGTCAACCTGGTGTAAAAATCTTTCTCCCTGCCCTGTTGCCATATTTTCTCGGCCTTGAGCTTATCCAGTTCATTGAGCGCGCGCACATGTGCCGGCAGCACTTCCGGCGGTTTAAAGAAATAACCTTTCTTCTTTTTCTTCAATACAAGGTAGATGATAAAACCAATCAGACCAAGTACCAGTAACACTCCCAATAGAATCCAAAGTATCCAAAGATAATCTGTCCATACGAAAGGAGCTTTCCGTACCGATTTTATATCGTTAAGTTGCAATTGCCTGAAATCGATAGAATCGGTCTCACCCTTGTTGATTTTTTCAAGATAAGCCAAGGTGGAATCGGAGAGTTCCGGAGAAGTGACCTTTAATCCGAATGAGTTGGAGTAAATGGTGTCCGTTCCGTCGAAAAAAGGAATGTGGGGAATATGGTACAAGGTAGAATCAAATGAAGTGACCACATACTTGAAGTTGAGTGTCATCACGTTGTTCTCGACGGTGGTGTCGGGAGGCAGCATGGTAATTACTTCAATACCGGGCACAATCTCTTTTTCATACACCGGGAAATGGATGACTTTGTCTTTTGGGGTAATTACTTTAAGGTTGATCAACGCCTGTTCGCCGATCATAATTTCAGTAGGCTGCACTGTGGCCTGTACCGTAGCCTTTTGCGCGACAAGGGAAGTGATGGATATAAGGCATAGGGCAACCGCGGCTGCTCTACGGATCGGGATGATATGTAATTTTTTCCGTATCAACGTTACTTTCTTTGTTTAAATAGTTGCAGTAACAATTTCACATAATCGCTTTCGGTAGAGACCGACACACTGTCCACGCCACTCTGGCGGAAAGCGTTGTTCATCGCCATCTGCAAGTCGTTCCACCAGGAACGGTAGCGGTCCCTTACCTTTTTTGAGGATGTGTTGATCCATCGCTCTTGGCCCGTTTCGGGATCCCTGACTTTCATCAGGCCGACCGGTTGCAATTCGGTACTGAGTTTGTCGTACACCTGGATAGCCGCCACATCATGCTTCCTGGCTGCAATCCGAAGCGCTTGTTTATAATCGCCCGCATCAATGAAGTCCGATATCAGGAAAGCCGTACACCGCTTCTTGATAGCGTTGGTCATGTAGCGCAGGGTCACGTTCAGGTCTGTACCATTCCCTTCAGGTTTAAAGCCCAGGATTTCACGAATAATATAAAGGATATGTTTTCTTCCTTTTTTGGGAGGGATAAATTTCTCCACCTTGTCGGTGAAGAAAATCACTCCAATCTTATCATTGTTCTGTATGGCAGAGAATGCCAGTGTTGCCGCGATTTCCGCCACAATATCACGTTTCAAGAGTGATTGTGAGCCAAAGCCAAGACTTTCCGACACATCGATCAGCAGCATCACGGTCAACTCCCGTTCTTCTTCAAATATTTTGATATAGGGTCGGTTATAGCGGGCCGTCACATTCCAGTCGATATCACGCATATCGTCCCCGTACTGGTACTCCCGAACCTCAGAGAAGGCCATACCACGCCCCTTGAAGGCGGAATGGTACTCTCCGGCGAAGATATTCCGCGAAAGGCCCCGCGCCTTGATCTCTATATGTCGTACTTTTTTAAGTAGGTCGGTCGTCTCCATTTAGTCTCCTGCCTTTATTCTTTAGGGCACCTCTACCCTGTTCAGAATTTCGCTGACAATCTCCTCGGAGGTCATATTATTGGCTTCCGCCTCATAGGTGAGACCGATACGATGGCGAAGCACATCATGGCACACGGCACGGATATCTTCAGGGATCACATAGCCGCGGCGTTTGATAAACGCGAAAGCGCGGGCCGCCAATGCCAGGTTGATGGAAGCGCGGGGTGACGCCCCAAACCCGATCATCTCTTTCAGGTTCGCCATGCCGAATTGGTCGGGGAAACGCGACGCGAACACAATATCCACAATATACTTACTGATCTTTTCATCGATATAGACTTCTCTCACCACTTTCCGCGCCTCCAAGATGGCTTCAGTGGAGATGACCGCCTTATCGATGGCCACCGGCTCGAAAATATTCTGCCGGATGATCTGCTTCTCCTCCTCTTTCGAAGGGTAAGAAATGATCACCTTCAGCATAAAACGGTCTACCTGTGCTTCGGGTAGCGGATAGGTTCCCTCCTGTTCGATAGGATTCTGGGTGGCCATCACCAGGAAAGGATTAGGCAATGGATAGGTCTGCTCGCCAATGGTGACATGGCGTTCCTGCATGGCTTCAAGCAACGCGCTTTGCACTTTGGCGGGGGCACGGTTTATCTCATCGGCCAACACGAAATTGGCGAAGACGGGGCCGTGCTTCACCTGGAACTCCTCATTGCGTTGGCTATAGATCATGGTTCCGATCACGTCGGCAGGCAACAGGTCGGGAGTAAACTGTATCCGGCTGTAATTCGCATCGATGAGTTGAGCCAGCGTTTTGATAGCCAGTGTTTTTGCCAACCCGGGCACCCCTTCCAACAGGATATGCCCGTCTGATAATAATCCGATCAGCAGCGACTCCACTAAGTGTCTCTGACCCACGATCACCTGATTCATGCCGGTGACGAGTGTCTGGACGAAACTGCTCTTTTGCTCTATTCTCTCGTTTAGCTCCTTAATATCGACAACTTGGCTCATATTTTTTATTATTGATGTTTCACAAAAGGTAGGCGTTTTGAGTCGCCTCCGCTCCTCTATTTTCCCTGTTCACCGAAAAGCCGGGATTTTTTTGAACTACAAAATTAGAAATGTTAAAGAGGTTTCTTACAGTTTGGGGGTTAAAAATGTTTAAGTCTGTAGGATAACTCCATTCCGAAGCGATTGACAAAGGCTTCCTTCATCCGATGGCAGACCTCTTGAAAGTCGACCTCATGACCGAGTTCCTTTTGTATAGAGGTCACACCGCGGTCCCTGAACCCGCAGGGATTGATATAATTAAAATAGGAAAGGTCGGTATTGGCGTTGAGGGCCAGGCCATGCATCGTCACGAAACGGCTTGCCCGCACACCGATGGCACAGATCTTCCTCGCTTTGGGCGGGTCGGCCACATCAATCCATACCCCCATTGCCTTCTCATCTTTCTCTCCCTTCATGCCGTAAGACGCCAGGGTATCTATCACCGCGTCCTCAAGTGCGGATATATAACTTTTTATTCCCATCCCGAACGATTCCAGGTCGATGATCGGATATACGACCAACTGCCCCGGCCCGTGATAGGTGATATCCCCTCCCCGGTCGATCGTATGCAGGTCGATATGCTTGCTTTCACAAACGTGGTGGGCGATAAGCAGGTTTTGTTTGTCGCCATGCTTACCAAGGGTATACACATGCTCATGTTCGCAAAAAAGGAGGTACTGTTCTTTCCCCTCTTTCTTTTCCGATTTCTCCCGGACTACCGATTCGAACAGCTTTTCCTGGTAATCCCATGCTTCCTGATAACGGATGCGTCCGAGGTTTTCAAAAATCACTTTTCTACTCATATATTTTTTAGACACAAGAGTCAAGAGCCAAGAGTCAAGAGCCAAGAATCAAACATGTCTCTCCGCATGGTAGGAAGAACGCACCAATGGTCCACTTTCCACGAACTTGAATCCTTTTTCCAGGCCTATGATCTTGTATTTGCGGAACTGTTCCGGCGTCACAAATTCTTTCACCGTCAGATGTTTCCTGGTAGGTTGGAGATACTGGCCGACCGTGAGCACCTGACATCCCACACTGATCAGGTCGTCCATCGTTTCCAATATTTCCTCTTCAGTTTCTCCAAGGCCGACCATGATACCCGACTTGGGTTTTGCCTTCCCACTCTTTGCGATAGTCTCAATCGTCTTGAGGCTTACATCATATTTGGCACGGCTGCGCACCTTGGGAGTCAACCGCCTTACGGTTTCCATATTGTGCGATATAATCTCGGGGCCTGCTTCTATCACTTTATAGATAAGCTCTTCAATACCATTAAAATCGGGAATCAGGGTCTCAATCGTCACCTCAGGATTCCTCTCCTTGACACGCTTGATAGTGGTGGCCCAGAATCCGGCGCCAAGATCGGGCAGATCATCCCTGTCCACACTGGTAATCACACAGTGCTTCAGCTTCATCTTCTCAATACTCTCGGCCAGACGATCCGGTTCGTTCCAATCCACGATCCCTTGCGGACTCCCCGTTTTCACCGAACAGAACCGGCAAGCACGGGTACAGACATCTCCCAATATCATAAAAGAAGCTGTTCCCCTGCCCCAACATTCCGACAAGTTGGGACATTTCCCGCTTACACAGATTGTATGCAGTCCTTTCCTCGCGATAATTTCTCTTACATCCAGGTATTGCTTCCCTTGGGGAAGCGATATTTTGAGCCAATCGGGCTTTCTTACCATTAATTCGGGTTTGTCATCCATATCCTTTAACTTATTTCTTCCGTCACATCAGACAGATAAATAAATGCATTCTACCTGCCGCATAACGAAAAGTGTTTTTTAAAATGTTATCCAGAGAACAAAAATACGATTTTATTCGGGTATTACCCAATTATCGACATTTCATATGTTTTTTCCTTTGCCTTTTACCCTCTCCCTGCTTCCTCCCAAACGGACTCCTAACTATTTTTAAACAGCGACCCTACTGTTTGTAAAGGCAAAAGATTTATCTTTGCCCTCAAAACGCAGTTAGAGCAGATCATATTGGATTTCCGACTATTACATACTGATCCCAAATCGAATGCCCGGGCAGGCATCCTTTCTACCGACCACGGAGAGGTGGAAACACCGGTGTTCATGCCGGTAGGCACCATTGGGAGCGTGAAAGCAGTGCATGTCACCGAGTTGAAACAGGACATAGGAGCGCAAATCATTCTGGGCAACACCTATCATCTCTACCTGAGACCGGGGCTCGACACCCTGCAACAGGCGGGAGGTCTACACCGCTTCAACAGTTGGAACAAGCCGATGCTGACCGACAGTGGCGGATTTCAGGTTTTCTCACTGACGGAAAACCGGAAGCTCAGTGAAGAAGGCGCGGAATTCCAATCACATATAGATGGCTCGAGACATTTTTTCACACCGGAAAAGGTGATTGATATCCAACGAATCATCGGCGCCGATATCATCATGGCGTTCGATGAATGTACCCCGGGAGATGCCGATTACGATTACGCGAAAAAATCGCTCGACCTTACGGAACGATGGCTCGACCGCTGTCTAGCCCGTTTCGGCGAGACAGAATGTCCCTACGGGCACCGTCAAACCCTTTTTCCTATCGTGCAGGGATGTGTTTATCCCGATCTCCGCCGCCGTGCCGCTGAAAATGTGGCGGCCAAAGAAGCGGACGGGAACGCGATTGGTGGGCTGGCCGTGGGCGAACCTACCGAAAAGATGTACGAGATGGTGGAGCTGGTCAACGAAATTCTGCCGAAGGACAAGCCGCGTTACCTGATGGGCGTGGGCAAGCCCGAGAATATCCTCGAGGCGATTGAACGGGGCGTGGATATGTTCGACTGCATCATGCCCACCCGGAACGGACGTAACGGACAGATCTTCACGAAACAGGGCGTGATGAACATGCGCAACGAGCGGTGGAAAAACGACTTTTCGCCGATCGAAGATGATGGGGCCTCCTTTGTAGATACCCTGTACAGCAAAGCCTATCTGCGACATCTCATCAATGTCAACGAGATATTGGGATTGCAGATCGCATCCATCCACAATCTGGCTTTTTATATATGGCTGGCACAGGAGGCAAGAAAACATATCATTGCCGGTGACTTCTCGGAGTGGAAGCCGATGATGCTGGAAAACGTGACCAGACGATTATGAAAAAAAAGAGTGATTTTCTGAGGTTAAAACGCCTGGACAGGTACATCATCAAAAAGTTCCTGGGCACTTATGTTTTTATGATCGCGCTGATCCTCTCTATCGCGGTGGTATTCGACATCAATGAGAAGATCGATAAATTCATGACCAACAACGCGACCTTGCAAGGAATTATCTTCGATTACTATGTGAACTTCGTCCCCTATTACGCCAACCTGTTCAGCCCCCTGTTCGTTTTCCTTGCCGTCATCTTTTTCACCTCCAAGATGGCGGGCAATTCTGAAATCATCGCCATCCTTTCGAACGGCATCGGTTTTAAAAGGATGATGAAGCCCTATATGGTATCGGCTTCAGTGATCGCCCTCTTTTCATTCATCTTCGGGAGTTACCTGATACCTCCGGCGAATGCCACCCGTATTGAATTCGAAGTGACTTACGTGAATCCCCGGAACAAGGTAACGGGCGACCGCGACATTCAGTTCAGAGTGGGACCGCAAACCATTGTTTACTTCGGGAATTTTGACATGACCAGCAATACAGGATATAACTTCTCCATGGATCATTTCGACAGCCTCCAATTAACATCGAGGCTCACCGCGCAATCGATCCGGTACGACTCTGCCTATCACTGGACGATCCACAATTACCAGATCAGACGCTTCGAAGGATTGAAGGAGATCATCACCAAGGGTACATCCATAGACACCACCTTGCAGATTGTCCCTAACGATTTCATCATTGCCAATTCAGACCAGCAGATGATGACTTCACCCCAACTACGCCGCCACATCCGAAGTCAGAAGGAACGGGGATTGGGAAATATACAGGCATTCCAGATAGAACATCACTCGCGGATAGCCTCCGTATTCTCGGCATTTATCCTTACCATCATCGGTGCGGCCATCTCCGCGAGGAAAGTAAAAGGCGGGATGGGTCTCAACATTGGTATCGGACTGACACTCAGCATGGCCTACATCCTTTTCATGACTGTGAGTTCCACTTTTGCCGTGAAAGGGGGAATGAGCCCGTTTATTGCCGCCTGGATTCCAAACATTATTTTTGCCGGCATCGCACTCTATCTGTATAAGAGAGCGCCGAATTGACGGGTTGACGTGATAATTCGACGATATACCGATTGTCAATAACAATCAGCCAATCAACAAATCAGCCAATCAGTAAATCTAAATGATATGATACGGAAGATACTTATTTTCATTTTCATCGCCACGGCATGGCAAGCCAACGCGCAGACAAATTATCCGACCATTGTCATTGAGACCAATCGGGGTACAATGAAAGCAATATTGTATGATGATACGCCCGTGCATAGCAACCATTATCTGAAACTGGTAAAGAAAGGTTATTTCGATGGCACCCTCTTTCACAGGGTAGTAAAGGATTTCGTAATACAGGGAGGAGCGCAGGATTCGCGTAATGCCCCCGCAGGCGCACAGATTGGCGGCGGACGTACCGACATGGAATTGATGCCTGAATTCCGCAAAAACAGGTTCCATAAAAAAGGGGCGCTCGCAGCTCCAAGAAGAGGAGATAATGATAATCCGCAGAAAAAATCAGATGCTTCCCAATTCTACATCGTACAAGGAAAAGTCTATACACAGGGGCGGCTCGACACAATGGAGATGGCTGTAAATGTGCCTATCAGGAACCAAATTATCCGCACCCATTATGCACCGCACAAACAGGAGCTGGACAAACTGAAAAAAGCGAATGACGCGAGGGGATTCAATGGGCTGTTAGACTCACTTTTAAACGTGGTGGATTCTCTCTATGCCATAGCTCCGGGGAAATTCTTTCTCCCTGAAGAGTTGAAAGAGGCATACACCACTCTCGGCGGCATTGACAGCCTCGATGGAGAGTATACCGTTTTCGGGGAGGTGACCGAAGGACTTGAGGTCATCGATAAGATCGCCGCGCTGAGTGTCGACGGTAACAGCCGTCCCAAAACCGACGCCAAGATTATAAGGATATATGTTGAGTAAGTGACCAGTGGTGAGAATATCCCCTCATGGTTCTTCCACAAGCTGCCATCACTCAATATTTTTCCTTACGCCGGTCAAAAAAGCTTTCATTTTTTCGGAGTCTTTCTCTCCGATAATATCGAGCAACTCACGCAGCTTCCTCCTGATATTCTCCAATTGTTCCGATGTATGTGGGTTAAAAAGGATTTCCGTCAGGAGGTAATCATCCTCCGAGAGTAATCCCTGCGCGATATTCATATGCTTTTTAAAGGTCGTGCCCGGCGCATCCTGATGTTTCATCACGGAGGCAAACACCAATGTCGAAGCAAAGGGTATAGAGAGCGAGTAGGCAATGGTCTCGTCATGTTCCCGGAACGAATATTCAAACACATTGAGCTTGAGTCGGTGGTACAAATCCCTGAAAAACACCTTTCCCATATGTGACGACTCCGAAATGATGATAGCGCTCTCTCTACTCAGATCGTTAAGGCTGGCAAAAGTGGGGCCGAACATGGGATGGGTGGAAACATACGGGCGGGTACGCTCCCTGTAGAACTCCTCCAACCCGGTTTTCACCGAAGCAATATCGCTCAGGATGCATGTCTCCGGAAGATAAGGCAATACGTTGTGAAATGCCGCGATGGTATATTTGAGCGTGGCAGCATTGATCACCAGTTCCGGGGCAAAATCCTTGACCTCCCGCGCATCGGTCATCCGCCGCGTGTTATAAATAAAACGCAACTTCCGGGGATCACAATCCAATACAGCCACGTCATGGTCGAAACTAAGCACATCGGCAAAGAACGATCCCATCTTGCCGGCTCCCAGGATTAATATTTTCATATGACTAAAAATATTTATTTTCAATGGTGTCATATGGAACTCGCTTTAGTCATGATCTTGGGTGATAATGATTATCATGCTCGTTTCATATGATTTCCAATTTGGGATTTGGGATATTTGATGTAGGATGTTGGAATTAGTCTCCTCGTCTCACCATCTCCCTACATTATTCACATTGGCACATTATTCACATTGGCATATTAGCCCATTCATGAATCATTGAGTCTTTTTCGCTCTCTCCATGATCACCATCTGCTGACGCACCGATTCCGAGTGAATGGCCTCCAGCACCTGTTTGATGAAATCGCCCGACATCTCCATCCTTTCACCCTGTCCGGCCCGATCTGTCAGTATCTGGTCATACCGGTGGGTTTGCAGGATAGGCATGTCATGTTCCAGTTTATACTGCCCGATCTCTCTGGACACCCGCATCCGTTTAGCCAGCAGCTGCAACAGCTCATTGTCCAGTTCATCGATCTGCTCGCGCAAGTCGGAAAGATCTTCCGTAGTCTGCACCGTATCGCGTATAATAAGGTTATCGAGAATATCCTTAAGGGTCGCGGGCGTGATCTGTTGCGCCTTATCGCTCCATGCCTCGTCAGGCGAACAGTGGGATTCTATGATCAACCCCGAATAATTGAGATCCATCGCCTGTTGACTCAATTTCGAGATCAGGTTGCGGTCTCCCCCGATGTGACTTGGATCACAGATAATGGGCAATGTGGGAAAACGCCGTTTCAGCTCAATAGGGATATGCCATTGCGGCAGATTACGATAGATGGTTTTGTCGGGTGTGCTGAATCCGCGGTGGATCACTCCCAATTTCCTTATCCCCGCGTTGTATAACCGTTCCAAAGCGCCGATCCACAACTCCAGATCGGGATTGACAGGGTTTTTTATCAGTATCGGGATATCTACTCCTTTGAGTGTGTCGGCAATCTCCTGCACCGCAAAAGGATTTGCCGCAGTCCGAGCCCCGATCCAGAGCATATCGATCCCATATTTCAGGGCTTCATAGACATGCTTTTCAGTAGCCACCTCAGTAGCCATGTACATACCGGTCTCTTTTTCGGCTTCCATCATCCATTTGAGCGCGGGACTACCTATTCCTTCAAAACCACCGGGTTTGGTCCGGGGCTTCCACACCCCTGCCCTGAATATTTTCACTCCGGCATCTGCCAGTTGCCGGGCAGTACTGATCACCTGCTCTTCCGTTTCCGCGCTGCAAGGGCCGGCAATCACAAGCGGTCTCTTGTCATCTATACCCGGTAATAAGATTGATTCAAATTCCATATTGTTTTTGTTGTTTTTGAATTAGAAATTAGAACTGAGAACTTGGGACTGAGAACTGAGAATTTAGAACTTGGAACTCAGAACTTAGAACTGAGAACTTGGAACTGAGAACTTGGAACTGAGAACTGAGAACTGAGAACTTGGAACTGAGAAGTGTGAAGTGGATAAGTCCATTAATTACATTAGTCTCATTGGCAAATTAGTCTCATTAGTCACATTAGTCACATTAGTCACATTAGTCACATTAGTCACATTAGTCACATTAACCGGATTCTTTGGTACGCTTCCTCCAGTTTTTCCGCCGACGAGCCAAGCGAGATCCGGACAAACCGGTCTCCGTTGTTTCCAAAGATGGCTCCCGGCGTGATAAATACGCGCGCATTGTAGAGCAGGTCATCGACAAATGTTTTGCTATCGGGCGCATCACCGGGAAGTTTACCCCATACGAAAAGGCCTACCTGGCGTTTGTCGTAACTGCATTGGAACCTATCCATGATCTTCTCCGCCCAGAGGCGCCGTGCCGCGTAGATCTTATTCATTTCGGCATGCCACTCGTCCGGATTCGACAACGCGGCAATAGCCGCCAACTGCATCGGCTTGAACTGTCCGCTGTCAATGTTGCTTTTTGCCTTGAGCACCCATTTTACAAATTGCGGGTTGGACGCCAACATCCCCATACGCCAGCCCGACATATTATGCGATTTACTCAATGAGTTCAATTCAATGCAGATACTCTTAGCGCCTGATACTGACAAGATACTCATCGGATTGTCGTTCAGGATAAAACTGTAAGGATTATCATGACAGATAATGATATTATGTCTTTTACCGAAATCCACTAATCTTTCGAATAACCCTACTGATGCGTTTGCACCGGTAGGCATATTGGGATAATTGACCCACATCAGTTTCACATTTGACAGATCCATCTTCTCCAGCGCCTCGAAATCGGGCTCCCAGTTATTGTCCTCCAGCAGATCGTAGGGTATTACGTTTGCTCGCAATAAATTCGACACCGAGCTGTAGGTGGGGTATCCGGGGTCAGGCACCAGGACACTATCACCAAAATTGAGAAAAGCCATCGAAATATGCAGTACGCCCTCTTTCGAACCAATCAACGGTAGCACTTCATCCTCTGCCAACTCCACCCGGTAAATCCTCTCATACCATTGGGCAAATGCTCTCCTGAGTTCCGGAATACCCGTATAAGGCTGATAAGCATGTGTGTCGGGACGTTGTGCGGCTTCACAAAGGGTCCGGATGGTCTCTTCCGACGGCATCCGGTCGGGAGCTCCCACTCCCAGGTTAATCACATCTTTCCCTTCGGCATTCAGGCGGGCCACTTCCGCCAACTTCACCGAAAAATAATACTCCGAAATCGATTTAATATGTTCGGCTGGTTCTATCATATCGCTATAAATTACTAATTATCAATTACAAATCACCTGTCAATTTATCGTCACGTCAACGTTTTCTCCCCAATCTTCCCCTTTCGGCTCTTCACCTCCCTCTTCATTCTTCATTCTTCACTCTTCATTCTTCATTCTTCATTCTTCATTCTTCACTAAACCCATGTTTCTCCTCCCTATATTCTCCCAGAACCTTCAACCCGCTGATCAGCGGCAAGATAGCATCTATCGATTGCCGGTAGCGATTATAATCGGTGAAGGTGAGATCAATATAGAACTGGTATTCCCATTCTCTTCCGATAATGGGCAGCGACTGGATACGTGTAAGATTGATATTATAGAACGACAATACCGAGAGTACCTGGGAGAGGCTTCCTTCATTATGAGGCAGCACAAAAACCAGCGACGACTTATTGATATGGTTATCCTTTTGCACCTCCTGTAACATCTCACCCTGCGCCAGAATAAGGAACCGGGTAAAGTTCCTTTTATTTGTTTCGATTCCGGATGCAACTATTTCCAAGCCATACTTTTCAGCCGCCAACGTGCTGCAGATAGCGGCTGTCGAGCCCATTTGCCGTTCACGGATATCGCGTGCGGCCAGCGCCGTGTCCTCGTGCTCTACAATCTTCACATCCGGTAAAGTATCGAGAAATGCTTCACATTGCATCAAGGCGATAGGGTGCGACATCACTTCTTTGATCTCTCCCAGAGGCCTGCCGGGAAGCACCACCAATGAATGGGATATACGCAGTTTATGTTCACCCGCGATCCGCACATCACTCATTTTCAACAGGTCGTGGTTTTGCAACAAGCTTCCCGCAATGGTATTCTCTATTGCCATCACACCGATCAAATCGGGATCTTTTTTCGTTTCCACGAAAATATCGCGAAAAGTGCCGCATGGGACAATTTCCAGTTCTTCACCCTTGAAATATGCGCGGGCCGCGATCTCGTGGAATGAACCCTCCCCTCCCTGAATGGCTACTCGTTTCATCTGATCTGTTTTTTAGATGTAAAAAAAAAAGTCCCATCGTGTAATCGACAGGACTTTATTTATTCTGATATGACTTTTAAATTATTCTCATTCTGCATATAAAATCCTGCCTTTACCTACTAAAGTAAAAGTAAAACCAGAAACCAAATGCAAAAACGGAACCAATCATTGTATGTTTCTTTAAGATCGATACGATAAAATATCAGATCGATAATGAATGCAAAAGTACTACTTTTTTCTTTTCAACAAACAAAACGAAGGAGAAAATGTATCGAATAATTAAAAATTCAGAAACAACCCTGTCATAAAACAATGAGAAGCTATCAGTTTTTATATAAAACAGCGACAGTTATAACAAAAATATTTTTATATTTGCGGAAAATAAGATGTGCCCGGGAAAAGCTCAAGCAAGTTTGGGTTTCACCCGGTTTTCATTAATTTTGCACATCAAAAACCCAAATGACTAAGAAGTTGTTTTGAATTTTTTCATCCATTGTTTTTTAGCAATTTTTTGATGGATTTGGATTTTCATTTCACACCAAGGTCATATGGAACTTTCTATAATTATTCATTGGCATGCGAATTATTAGCATGCCCGTTTCAAAACCATAAATAAATTAATCAATGTTCAAAAATCATCCTAAAGGGTTGCTCGCCGCCTCACTGGCGAACATGGGAGAGCGTTTTGGTTTTTATACCATGATGGCTATTCTGGTGCTTTTTTTAATGACGAAGTTCGGCCTTGACGAGAAGAGCGCGGGAGTTATCTACTCTATCTTTTATGCCTCCATCTATCTGTTGGCACTGGTAGGGGGTCTTATTGCCGACAAGACCCGGAATTACAAAGGGGTCATCCTGATCGGACTGCTCCTGATGGCATTGGGATATGTGATCATTGCCATTCCGACCACCACGCCCGTCCCACCGGATAAATTTGTTATTCTGCTGGCTTTAAGCTGTTTCGGACTTTTTATCATCGCCTTCGGCAACGGGATGTTCAAAGGGAACCTGCAAGCGCTGGTAGGACAGATGTATGATAATCCGCAGTACAGTAAAATGCGTGACTCCGGTTTCCAGTTGTTCTACATGTTCATTAACGTGGGTGCCATATTCGCACCTCTCCTCGCAGTCGGTGTAAGAAACTGGTGGGTGGAAAAGCACGGCTATGTGTACAACGCCGACCTTCCCGCGCTCGCGCACCAATACCTGGGCAATACCATTACTCCCGAGGGGACGACCCGGTTGCAAACCCTGGCATCGGAAGTGGGATTTTCCGGTACAGACCTTGCCGCTTTCAGCAGTGGGTATTTGAACGTGTTCACCACCGGATTCCACTATGCCTTCGCGGTGGCTATCGTGGCCATGATGATTTCATTGATAATTTATGTTTTCAATAAGAAAGGATTCCCAGATCCGGCTGACAAACGAATCGACCCCAGCGGGAATGCCGCTGTGGCGGAGATGGATATCAAAGAGATAAAACAGCGCCTCTATGCCCTGTTTGCGGTATTTGCCGTGGTTATCTTCTTTTGGTTCTCATTCCACCAAAACGGATTGACCCTCACCTATTTTGCCAAAGACTATACCGACCTGAGCCAGATAAGGGTCAATCTGGGATTTGCCACGTTACAAGGGGCTGAAATATTCCAATCTATCAATCCTTTCTTTGTGGTATTCCTTACCCCTATTATAGTGGGATTCTTCGGATGGCTCAGGGCTAAAGGAAAAGAACCTTCCACTCCGCGCAAGATAGCCATTGGGATGGGAATTGCCGCATTCGCCTATGTGATAATGGCGATAGGGTCGCTAGGACTTCCCCTCAAATCGGAAGTGGACGCCATGGGCGGGCTTGCCGATTCGGCGCGTGTGACGCCCTGGCTGTTGATTGGCACCTATTTTATCCTTACCGTGGCCGAGCTGTTTATCAGCCCATTGGGGATTTCTTTCGTCTCAAAAGTGGCTCCTCCTAAATACCAGGGAATTATGCAAGGAGCATGGTTAGGCGCCACGGCAATTGGCAACGCGCTGTTATTTATCGGTGCCATCTTCTATACAAGCATTTCGATGACAGGCACGTGGTTGGTATTCGTAACAGCATGTATCATCTCGATGTTCACCATGCTGGCGATGATCAAATGGTTAGAAAGGATCGCTAAATAATCATTATGCTATAATTGACCGGACAGGAGGAAAGCAACACTGTTTTCCTCCTGTTTTATTTTCCGGAATGATAAAATGCCATCCGAAATACCGTCCATCCATCTTTAGTGAAATGGGTCAATGTCCCCCCGTGCAGGCGCATAATATATCGCGACACACTCAATCCGATGCCGGTACCGGAAGGTTTGGTCGTGAAAAACGGAACAAAGATATTAGGCAACACCTCTTCAGCGATGGGCCGCCCGTTATTGCAGACATCCAGACATGTTTTCTCCTTCTCTTCCGTCAATTCGATCCTGATCCGTCCCTCTTCCCCTGAAAGAGCTTCGACGGCATTCTTCAACAGATTGAGCAACACCTGCATGATCTGCGATTCATCCAATTGCCTGACAGCAGGTTGGGCAGGCAGATGTAAAGTCACCGGTATGCTTTTTTCTTCCA
The DNA here is from genome assembly GCF_003712195.1 of Proteiniphilum sp. X52. Lineage (GTDB taxonomy): Bacteria > Bacteroidota > Bacteroidia > Bacteroidales > Dysgonomonadaceae > Proteiniphilum. Next base: position 79,110 of record NZ_RDSD01000016.1, read on the forward strand.
ACACAACTGCTTCCAGCACTATTGCCCGCTCGACGACCGACTGCAACGAAACCGGGTTTAGCTCAGGCTTGGGAATTCCCGTAAACCGGCGATAGGAATTGACAAAACCAATCAAGCCTTTGGCCGTCGAATTGATGGTCTGCAGCGCCTCTATGGTATTCTGCATCAGCGAATCCTGTTCATAAGGTTCGTCCTTTCGGAAAGCGGATAGCAACGTATCGGTCAGCGACGTGACAGGCGCGATGGAGTTCATGATCTCATGCGTCATGACACGGATCAACCGTATCCACGAATCCATCTCCTTGTAATCGAGTTCACTCCCTATATTGTTCAGCGTAATGATCTTCAGCCTTCTCCCTTGCAGGATGATCCGCGAGGCCCTCAGGCTCAGCTGCATCTCCTCCCGTTCATTGGCTATTTGAATGGTTTTCGTGTCGGATGGCTCCAGATTGCGGAACAGATCAGGTAACGACCGGTCAATATTTGCCAGCTGATTGACATGAGTAAAAACCGGCAGACCCAATAGCCTGTTGACAGTGCGGTTTATCTGTACCACCGCACTCTCTTCATTCAGAATAACAATACCGGTAGACACACTCTCCATAATGACACTCAGGAATTTTTCATTCTCAATCACCTCTTTACGGGCTCTTGAAAGGATCTCCTTAATGCGATTCATCATCTGATTCAACTCCTTCTCCCTCCTGGAAAGCTTGGTTTCAGCGAAATTGAAAGAGTAATCCCCATTATCCAGCGCGTTGAGCAGGAAAATGATATTCTTGTTGAACTGATTGTAACTCCGCCGCATATTATGGAGCAGGAAAAAGGCCAGAAGTGCGGCCAACACCATATATACATATTGCGCTTGTATGGCAAACCAAGTGCTTATCACGACGGCTGCAATCAGCAGGATCGTGTAAAGGTAAAGCTTGTATTCGATGGATTTAAACATGACTGCAGCGGTTAAAGCCCGTATTTCTTGATCTTGCTGTAAAGCGTAGGCCGGGAAACACCTAATTCTTTGGCAATGGCTGAAATATTATTTCCGTAATTGCGCATGGCCCGTTCGATGAGCACCCGTTCCATTTCTTCCAAGGTAACATTGTCGAGCTGCTTATCCTTCTCACTGCCAGCCGTTGGCCGGAGGAACAGGCCGGAGGAATCGATCACCCGGTTGTCGGACAAAATAAGCGCTTTCTCTATCGTATGCTCCAGTTCGCGCACATTGCCCGGCCAGGCATATTCCCGCATCTTCGCAATGGCGTCTTTGTGTAGTGTTATTCCTGTTTTATTGTATTTCACAGCAAAGCGCCGGAGGAAGAACGACGCCAGTCCGGGAATATCTTCTTTCCTGCGGCGCAAGGGCGGCACTTCAATCTGAATAGTGTTGATGCGATAAAGCAGGTCTTCCCTGAAAAGACCGTCTTGTACATCCCGGAAAAGGTTATGGTTCGTGGCGCAGATCAACCGTATGTCCACCGCGACCGGCTTATTACTTCCTACCCGGATAATCTGTCGCGACTGCAAGGCATTGAGTAGTTTTGCCTGAAGCGGATAACTGAGGTTGCCTATCTCATCAAGAAAGAGCGTCCCTTTATCTGCCGCCTCAATCTTTCCTGCCCGGTCGCTATGGGCGTCGGTGAAGGAGCCTTTTACATGGCCGAAGAGCTCGCTCTCGAAGAGTGTTTCAGTGACCGCTCCCATATCTACTGTCACAAGCGACTCGTTAGAGCGTGGCGAGAGTTGATGGATTTTGCGGGCAATCACTTCTTTACCGGTTCCGTTTTCGCCGGTAATCAAGACATTGGCATCCGTCGTTGCCACTTTCTCCACTAACCGTAACAATTCCCGCATCGCTTGAGATTCTCCCCAATAGACATCACTTTCCCGGTTCAGTTGGGAGTTAAGCACATGCTGCTTCTCTTTCAGTCTGGCCACTTCCTTTCGCGATAGCCGTAATTCCAGTGCCGACTGTAATGTAGCCAACAGTTTGGCGTTGTTCCAGGGCTTTACCACGAAATCGGAAGCCCCTTCTTTCAGCGCGGTCACTGCCAGGTCGATATCCGCATAAGCGGTAAAAAGCACCACCGGCAAATCTGGATTTGCCTTCTTTATTTCCGCAAGCCAGTACAGCCCCTCGTTACCGGTATTGATCCCCGCGGAATAATTCATGTCGAGTAACACCACATCGGGGTTCTTCTCCCTCAAATTCATCAGTAACGCGGTGGGCGAAGAGAGGAGGATCACCTCTTCGAAATGGCTATTCAACAGAATTTTAAGCGCACTAAGCACATTTTTGTTATCGTCAACGACAAGAATTTTTCCCTGTTTCATCTTTTTTAGAAATAAGAAGTTAGAACCTGGAACTTAGAACTGAGAACTTAGAACTTGGAACTTAGAAGTGTGAAGTGGAGAGGTCAATTAATCACATTAGCACATTAGTCACATTGGCACATTAGTCACATTGGCATATTAGTCACATTGGCATATTGGCACATCAACTACTCTTCACTTTTCATTCTTCATTCTTCATTCTTCATTCTTCACTCTTCACTTTATTAGTCCTGATTCGTGAATCTAAAATACAAATGTAACCAAAATATTGTCAAATTATCAACACTACTGTAAAATAATTTTACAAATGCACTGACAGCTCTCAAATATTAAGAAGCTAATAAACAAATAGTTAAATATTTTGGCACGATGTTGGTATATCTCTTTACAAAATATATTGAAAAAAATGAATCGATTTTTATCTATATTAGTGTTATTGTTCGCTGTTTCTACCGCCTTACAGGCGCAGGAAAAACAATGGTCGCTACACAATTGTATACAATACGCCGTAGAGAACAGTCCTAAAGTCAACAAGCAGAAAGCGCAGAACAGCATTTACCAGCAGGACTACATGCTTGCCATGGGTAGATTACTCCCTTCGTTGAACGCCGGCACGAATGCATATTTCAATTTCGGCCGCGGGATAGATCCAGAGACAAACACCTATACAGATATCAACACCTTTAGTAACACCTATTCCGTCCATTCCAACTTAACAATCTTCGATGGTTTTTCGAATATCTACAAGATAAAAATGCAGCAAGCGAATAAGCTCGCGGGCAAGCAGCAGTTGGAGCAAGCGCGCGAGATGGTGGCTTACGATACCATGGAATCCTTTTTCAACGTATTGTACTACAAACGAATGGTACAACTGGCACAGGAACAGGCGGAAGAGAGCGCCAATAATATGAAACAAGCGAGACGAATGGAAGAGCTGGGGATGAAGGCCAAACCCGACGTGGCGGAAATGGCGGCAAAGGAAGCGGCAGACATTTACAACCTCACGCGACAAAAAAACCTGCTCACCATCGGCATGATCCTGCTCAAGGAAAAGATGAATTTTCCGGTAGAAGATGAACTGGATATCACAGATCAACAGACCGAAGAATTGATCGTCAAATCAGGCGAAACAGTTGCGGCAATCTATGAAACGGCCAAAGCGATCAATCCCGGAGCGCTGTCCGCGGAATCGGCACTGAAAGTACAGGAAATGAACCGGCGTGCCGCCATCGCCGGCTTTTCCCCGGTCATATCAATGGAAGCCGGTTTATCGTCGAGATATGCAAGATACCTCGATGGAGATAATCGTGAATCTTTTTCCGAGCAACTCAAAAACAGACGGGGAAGTTATGTCGGATTTACGTTGTCCGTCCCCTTGTTCACCGGTTTCTCAAAATCGACCTCCTATAAACGAAGCAAAGCACAGGTGATCATTGCCGAAAGCGAGTTTCAGGAAACTCTTCGAGCGCTCTACAGCGCGATCGAGCAGGCGGTGGCAGATATGAACGGGCAGGCGGATGCTTATCAACAGGCAGTGAAGCAGCGGGAAGCGATGGAAACAGCGCACGAAACGAATCGGAGGAAATATGAAGAGGGGTTGATCAGCCCGCTCGAACTGCACACAAGCGCCAACCGGGTAATAGAGGCAAAAGCCGAGGAGCTGAACGCCGAATTGCAATACCGGTTGAAGGCACGCCTGGTGCGGTATTACAAAGGAGAGTCGTTTGTGGAATCGTTATGAATTAGGAGTTATGAATTGGAAGTGAGGAACTATAAGAGGTAAAAAATATTGAATCTTGCATTCATCAAACAATATGGATATTTTAGTTGAAAAGAAAAAAGGATTGAAGAAAAAACATATCCCCCACATCATTGGCGGGCTGTTGTTTCTGGTGGCTATCATATGGCTTATCTTCGGCAATCATGCGTCGAAGTTGAATGTGGAAGCCAACCGCATCTCCATCCAGTCGGCGACCAGGGGCGAATTTAACGATTACATTCGTGTCAGCGGGCAGGTACAGCCCATCAGTACCATACAATTAAGTGCGGTAGAGGGTGGCATGGTGGAAGCCAAGTTGGTGGAAGAGGGCGCCGATGTAAAAAAGGGCGATGTGATCGCCCGGCTGAGCAATCCGATGCTGAGCCTGAACATATTGGACAGCGAGGCGCAACTGGCCGAAAAGCAGAACTTCCTTCGCAACACACAGGTAGCTATGGAACAGGACCGCCTGACACTGAAAAAGGAAAAGCTACAACTCGACCTGGACGTTACCCGCAAACAGCGCAAATATGAACAGTACAAAAAACTGTATGAGGAGAAGTTGGCTTCCAAAGAAGATTACCTGCAGGCAAAAGAGGATTACGAGTTTGCCGTGGACGGCCGCCAATTGGTCGTGGAACGGCAGAAGCAGGACTCCATTTACCGCAGCGTACAGATCGACCAGATGGAAGAGAGCCTGCACAATATGCGCCAGAACCTGATGCTGATTCGCCAACGGAGCGAAAACCTGAATATCAAGGCACCGGTGGACGGACAGCTGGGTCTGCTGGATGTGGAGATCGGCCAGAACATCCCGACCGGCGGGCGCATCGGTCAGATCAGCGTGCTGTCCGACTTCAAAGTAGAAGCCCTGATCGATGAACATTATATCGACCGGGTGAGAACCGGATTGGATGCCACTTTCGAACGGCAGGACAAGAACTTCGCGCTACGTGTCCGCAAAGTATTCCCCGAAGTGCGCGACAGGCAGTTCCGTACCGAATTTACGTTTGAGGGCGAACGTCCCGACAACATCCGGGCCGGACAGACCTATTATATCAGCCTGCAATTGGGACAGCCGGTGGAAGCAGTGCTGATACCCCGCGGGCCGTTCTATCAGACCACCGGTGGGCAATGGATCTTTGTCGTTACCCGCGACGGAAAAAGAGCCGTGAAACGCAGGATCACCATCGGACGGCAAAACCCCAATTATTACGAAGTGACAAGCGGTCTCGAACCGGGCGAAAAAGTGATCACCTCCAGCTACGAAACATTCGGAACCGCCGAAGAATTGATTTTGAAATAGATGAATGAGCCAATATGCCAATGAGACTAATGTGACTAATGTGACTAATGAGACTAATGAAGCTAATTATCAATAATTTCAAGCAATTTGTGAAATCGTCAAAAGCGGTATTCTTTTTCAATATTGCAGGTTTTACCGTGGCATTCACCGCCTTTTTTGTGATTGCGATTCAATTGGCATATTGCCACATTAATAGATTAGCACATTAGCTTAGGTTCCGAGTTCTAACATGTCTTGACTCTTAAAAAAACAGTGATATGAATATCTTTAAAAGCTTTTTCGGCCTGCTGAAGGCTTTCAAATCGTCCTCCCTGATCAATATTGTCGGACTGTCGGTAGCATTGATCGTGTTCTTTATTGTGGCAATACAGGTACATTACGACCTCACTTATGACAGGTCATATAAAAACACGGATAAACTGCTTCAATACAACCAATACAATGTAAACACCGGAGAAGCGGGTACAAACATAAACTTTCAAATCCCGGCACGGATCGCGCAGGCTGTTCCCGAGATTGAAAAATATTGTATGGCTGCGTTGTGGGGAGTGCAGAAATTCGAAATCGACAAAGGCGGCACGTCGCCGGAAACCTATTCAATACATCTCTCCGTCACAACATCCGGATTCTGTGACATATTCACCCCTATAATCTTATCCGGAGACACAACTGCCCTTTTCTCGCAACCCGGCAAGGCGATGATCTCCCAGAGAACGGCGCTGCGCGTGTTCGGAGATGAAAATCCGGTCGGGAAAATCATACGATTCCGTTATGGGAAGAATGAACTGATGATCGCGGCCGTCTATAAGGATTTTCCCGACAACAGCAGCCTGCCGAACGGGTTGTTTACCCACTTGCCTGAAAATGATGAAACGGAATGGAGCTTCAAATCCTATTTCCTGGTAAGCAGGGAAAATCAGGCGGTCATTCAGGAGAAGTTGAACAGGAAAGAGATCATCGGCGAAGAATGGGCCAAATACAATGAAGAGCACCCCGACGAGAGATTCGAATTACGACTGACTTCTCCTGGCGACCTGTATCTGAACAACGCCGGAAAAGGAGGCAGCAAACGCATTAACACAACCTATACGTTACTTGCGATAGGAATCATTACGGTTTTTATCGCATTTGTAAACTTTGTAAACCTGTCGGTAGCGATGGCGCCCGCCCGTGTACGGAGCATCAATATCCGTAAGATTCTGGGGGTTGACAAAATGAAGTTGAAATTAACGGTGGCCACGGAAAGCGTGTTCTTTACCCTGATTTCAATCGTTATCGCCCTGATCGCGATATTCTATATCAGCACCACTCCATTCGCGAAAGAGATATTCGCCGCCGATTTGTCGTTCGGCCACCATCTCCCGTTGCTGGTAGCCGTATCCCTTATTTTACTCATTTCATCCTTTCTGGTGGGACTTTATACGATGCGTTACTGCACTTCGGTTGACGAAGCGGAAGCGCTGAAAGGCTCTTTTTCGTTGAACAAGCGAAGCGTGAAACTGCGCAACGCGCTGATCGTTTTCCAGTTTGCCACGGCCATCAGCCTGATCGGCGTAAGCCTGTTCATCAAGCAACAAAACGATTATATGCTGCACTACGACTGGGGAATACCGAAAGAGAACGTGGTGTACGTGCCCCTTGCCGGGCTTGGCCGCGAAGCGCAGACGTTCGGGCAGGAACTCTTGCGCGATTCACGTATAAAAGACTATACCATTACGCGCGACATACCCGGAAGAGTAGGCATGTCGTGGGGAATGGAGTTTGAAGGGAAACAGATCAGCCTCACGGTGTGGTCGGTCGATGACCGGTTTTTCGATTTCTTCGGCATTGAAATTCTTGAAGGACGCAAGCCGGAAGAGATGGATTCGGTGGTGTCGCAGATCGTGGTCAACGAAACGTTCCTGCAAAAATATGATTTTACCAACGAGATTGTAGGAAAAGATTTCGACACATTCGGGCCGGGACGTATACAGGCCGTCTCCAAAGACGTCCATTTCGAGACACTGCACCAAAGCATCTCCCCAATGGCTTTCGGCGTGCTTAGCCAATGGCAGAATTTCAATACTTTTATGATTAAACTTTCGGGCAATGACATGAAAGGGAGCCTGGATTACATTGAAAGCACGTGGAAAAAGTTCAGCAGCGACCCGTTCGAGATCCATTTTCTGGACGCGGAGATGGATAATCTATACAAGACCGAAACCAATATGGCCTACTTGATCGCCATTTTCGGGTTAATCATCGTGGCAATAGCTGTCATGGGAGTGTATGGACTGATACTGTTTGACGCGAAAACAAAATTGAAAGAAATAGCCATCCGTAAAATCAACGGATCGACTGAAAAAGAGATCCTGGTTATGCTGAACCGTACGGTTTTACTACAATTATGCATTGCGTTTTTCATCGCGACACCGGTGGTGTACTACACGATCATGAAATGGTTGGAGAACTTCTCCTATAAAGCGCCTCTGTATTGGTGGATTTTCCCTTTGTCGGGAATGATCGTCTTGTTTATCGTGATATTGACCGTGAGCGCACAAAGCTGGCGTGCGGCAACGGCCAATCCGGTGGATGCATTGAAAACGGAATAAATGAATGTGGTGATTGACTGATTTGATGATCCCGATAAATCGGGACGAGTAATGATGATGATTTTAAGAGACAAAATGGCATGAACAACCTGAAGTTAGCATATCGCAACCTGTTCCGCAAAAAACAAAACAACCTGATCAAGATACTCTCTTTGGGTACGGGATTGGCAGTCGGACTGGTGCTTCTCTCAAAAGTAAGTTTTGAGCGCAATTATGACGATTTCTATCCCGACGCGGAGCGCATTTATCAGATTTGGTCAACCTTATCAGGAAGAACGAATGAGACAGGACTGGACCAATGGGGACAAGTCAGTGGCGCAATAGCTCCCGGCATGAAAGCAGAGATCCCGGAAATTGAAATGGCAACGCGGTTCACACCTTTGACCGCTGAAGATGCTGTTTTCTCCACATCCGATAAGAAACGGTACAAAGGGACCTTTATCATGGCTGACAGCTGTTTCTTCGACCTCCTTCCCCGTCCGATGGTCACAGGCAATGCAAAGGAGATATTGTCCCGACCGATGTACGTTATAATTTCTATGTCGACAGCGGAGAAAATGGGTGGTGATGTGGTGGGTAAACAGATCCAACTGGAAACATTCCCCGGCAAAGAGCTGACAATAGGGGGAATATTCAGCGATGTTCCTGAAAACAGCCATCAACGTTATGATGTGATTGTGTCACTCAATTCGATACCTTCCTTTTTCAGATATGACGGACGGGAGAATTGGCTGGGAAATGACCGATACCGGGGATATGTGAAATTGCATCCGGGAATCGATCCTGCAAACCTGGCCCCTGCCGTCCGCCGTATGCAAAAGAAACATCAGGATATAGAGAAGATAGAGGCTAAAAACGGTTGGATCCTCACTTATGCCTTCCTTCCTTTAAAATCAATTCACAGTGGCTCCCCGGAGGTCAAAAGGATGACACTGCTGCTTACGATTATTGCTTTTTCATTGATCCTTACCGCTATCCTGAATTATGTGCTGATTGTCATCACCGCCTTGGTAGGTCGTTCCAAAGAGATAGCCGTATATAAATGCTATGGAGCGCAAAACCGGAATGTGGCCAGGTTAATAATGACCGAAACGTTACTTCACTTTGTCTGGGCCCTTCTGCTTGCCGGCTTACTAGTCTTTAGTTTCAGAGGAACCATCGAGAGAATGCTTTCCGCATCGTTGGGCTCATTGTTCAGTTTCCGTTCATCACTCTACTTGTCTGCAATTGCCGTTATTATCTTTTTGTTTACTGCATTCACCCCCGCATACATATTATCCCGCATTCCCGTGGCTAGCATTTTTCGCGGTACCGGACAGGTCAGGGCAAAATGGAAGCTGGTATTACTTACTGTGCAATTCGCAGCAGCAGCATTCCTTTTTTCGCTGTTAGTCATTGTCAGCAAACAATACAATCTGATGACCAACGATGATCCGGGTTATTCGTACCGGAACATTTTGCATGCAGGGACTTCAGGTGTACCCCGGAATACCGTACAAACGGCTATCGACCGGCTGAAACAATTACCCCAAGTGGCATCCGTGGCAACAGCAAGCTCGCTACCGTTCGAAAGCATGTCGGGTAACAACGTGTTGATACCTGGCGAAGAACGCGAGCTGTTCAATATTGCCGACATGTATTGGGCCGATGAGCATTATATTCCGTTAATGGAAATACCCATTGTTGAAGGGAAAACATTCGACATTCACAGCAGCCCCAATGAAATAATCGTCAGCCGGTCATTCAAAGAAAAAATGAAAGCGATAGCCGGATGGGAAGATGTGGTTGGGAAGGATATGATTATTTCTGAGCACGGACTAAGTCGAATCGTGGGGATATATCCGGACATCCGGTTGGGTTCAATTTCCGATCAGGATACACGTCCGTCGGTACTGTTTTTCAGAAATACCCCAAACAACAACATGCTCATCAAACTCAAAGCAATGACAGGAGAAAACATCCAACAAGTGTATGATATCTTGCAGGAAACCATGCCCGAAAAAGAAATCGACCTTTCACCTTACAGCGATAGCATGGTTAAAATGTATTCGGGTGAACGGCGGTTCCGTGATGCCATTTTCATCGGCGGGTTAATTACCGTGCTCATTACGCTTATAGGGCTGATTGGTTACATCAACAGCGAAATGTTACGACGCAGGTCTGAAATTGCTATTCGAAAAATCAACGGGGCAAACCTGAGCGAGATATTAAGGCTATTCATGAAAAATATTCTGTTTATCGCTTTGGGCGCCTGTATCGCAGGAGGAATTGTGGCAGCCATGGTTGCTTCCAAATGGATGGAGAATTTCACTGAAAAAACCGGTGTGTCTCCGTTTTTATTTATCGGTTGCGGCCTCGTTGTGCTGCTGTTTATCGAATTGATTGTAGGAATTAATTGTCTGAAAGCAGCCAGTCAGAATCCTGTCGAATCGTTGAAGAAAGAGTAAATGAATGTGCCGAACAACGTTCAACCGAGTGAAGTGTGGTTGATGTGACAATGTGACTAATGAGACTAATGTGACTAATGTGACTAATGTGATTAATGTGATTAATGGACTTCTCCACTTCACAGTTCTAAGTTCTAAGTTCTAAATTCAAAGTTCTAAATTCAAAAAATAATATGAACATACTAAGATCATACAAGCGTACCCGATTCTTTTTATGGGTGAATATTACCGGATTGGCCATCGGATTGGCTGTTTCCATTATGCTGATCCTGTTTGTGGTAAATGAACTGAGTTACGACAAGCATTTCGCGAACAAAGAGCGCATCGTACGCTTGCTGACAATCTGGGAAAGACAAGACCAGGCGACCAGTTATGCGATCAATATGCGTAAAGCTTACACGGAACTGCCACCAAAAATTCCTGGACTGGAGGCGGCTGTGCAACTCTATAACACAGGCTCGGTAGAGGTAATTTACGATAAAGAGCGTTTTCAGAATGTCCGCTCTTTGTGCGTTGACCCTGAATTTTTCAAAATCTTTCAGATGAAGTTTGTGGAAGGGAATGCCCAAACGGCATTGGCCAATAACAACTCAGCCGTGCTGACACGACAGCAAGCCGAGATAATTTTCGGCAGCCCCCAGAAGGCGATGGATCAAATCGTACAAGTCCTGAATCAGGATTTCGTCGTCTCGGCCATCGTCGAGAAACTTCCCGCCAGCACCCACTTCTCCTTCGATGCTTTGGTCAGCATGCACGCCATAAGCCATTGGATGGAAGGCATGCTGGGATTGGAATTCCAGACCTATTACCTGATCAGGCCGGACGCGTCGCTCCACGATGTCAGGAATGCTATCGAAAAAGAATATTCTGCCATCACTGCCGCTTTCGGCGAATCGTTCAATGCGAGAATTTATGGCAAGACGGATAAACTGACCGATGTATATTTACATTCCGATGCGGTCAGCGGCAATATTGGTAAAGTGGGAGACATGCGCCTCGTCTGGCTTTTGTCCGGGCTCGCGTTGTTTATATTGCTGCTCGCTGTCAGCAACTTCATCAATCTGTTCATTGCTCAGGGTGAAACCCGTATGAGTGAAATCGGTATCAGGAAAACCAACGGCGCGGCTATCGGAGATATTGTCCGGCAGTTCTTTTCCGAGGTATCGGGTATCGTATTGATCGCCTTTATCATCGGAGTGCTCCTCACAATCATACTCGCTCCCTATTTTTCGGAATTGATCCGCAGGGAGATCGATATGACCCAGTTATGGAACCCCACCTTTATACTGTCTGCTGCCGGCCTTTTTGTGGTGACCGTCGTTTCTTCGGCATTTTATCCCGCACTCTATCTCAGCCGCTTCAGCCCGCTCGATATCCTGGGCAAAAGAATCCGGTTTTCAAAACGGAGGCTGACAGTGGGCGTGGTGATTTTTCAATCCATCATCACTATTGTGTTAGTGTCTTTCATCCTGGTCATCAATAGCCAGACCAATTATCTGAAAAATATTCCCCTCGGATATAATCCTGAAAATGTAGTGACTATCCCGTTGAACAGTACGATCCGCAATAGTTTTGAAGCAATAAAACAAGAATTGCTCTCCGTGCCTGAAATAAAACAGGTAAGCGGAGCTCAACATCTTTTCGGGATGGGTGGCAGCGGACAGCGGATCGGTCTGCTCGACAATAAGGAGGCGAAACATAGCATCAATGAATACCGGATCATGCCGGGAATCGCTGAATTGATGGAATTGCAATTGCTCGAAGGTGATTTTTTCAAGGAAAACGCACCCGACAGCGTCAATCAAGTCGTGCTGAATGAAGCAGCGGTCAAGATGTTAGGGTTATCATCACCGGTCGCGGGAAAATCTGTAATGTATACATGGGGGATTACCGAAGTAGTAGGTGTCGTAAAAGATTTCTGTTATGCCTATCCTGCCGATAAGATTGCACCGATCGCCTTGAGTAAGACAAGCGGAGGAAGTTTGTTATACGCCCGTTTCAGGGAGGGAACCGACCGTAAAGAGGCGCTCGAAAAAACATTGGCTGTATTCCATCAGTTCGATCCCGATTTCATGCTGAACCCAATGTGGAGTGAAGATATCTATACCCAAAAGTTTGAAACTTTCAGCACCACTTCAAAGATAATCACGATAGCATCGTTACTTTCAGTATTCATTGCCATGCTGGGATTAGTGGCGATACATTTATATACGACAGTCCGCAAGACAAAGGAAATAGGGATCCGCAGGATCAACGGAGCCACCTCCGAAGCAATATTCTCACTATTGACAGGTGATATTGTCAAATGGATCATGATTGCCGGAGTGATAGCGGTACCCATTATCTATTACATGGCCACGAACATGCTGAACCAATACGCCAATCATACTTCATTGAGTTATATGATGTTTGTGATTCCCATATTGATTCAATGCCTCATCGCCATCCTGGCTACATCGGGAGTAACGTGGTGGGCTTTGCAACAAAACCCGGTGAATGCGTTGAAGAAAGAGTAAATGAATGTGGCGAACAACGTTCAACCGAGCGAAGTGTGGTTGATGTGACTAATGTGACAATGTGCCAATGTGACTAATTTGATTAATGGACTTCTCCACTTCACACTTCTAAGTTCCAAATTCCAAGTTCCAAGTTCCAAGTTCTAAGTTCCAAGTTCTAATTTCCAAGTTCCAAGTTCTAATTTCCAACTGATAAAATAAAAACAATTATGATCAAGATTAACGATTTAAGAAAAGTATTCCGTACGGAAGAGGTAGAAACCATCGCGTTGAACAATATCGCCATGGAAGTCAAAGAGGGTGAATTCGTAGCCATCATGGGGCCGTCGGGTTGTGGCAAATCCACCCTGTTGAATATTCTCGGGTTGTTGGATAACCCCACATCAGGAGAATACTGGCTCGACAGCAAGGAGGTAGGCCACCTCAAAGAAAAAGAACGCACCCAAACCCGTAAGGGAAAGATCGGCTTCGTGTTCCAGAGCTTCAATCTGATCGAGGAAATGACGGTGCACGAAAATGTGGAATTGCCGCTCACCTACCTCAAGGTAAAAGCCTCTGAACGCAAGACACGGGTAGAAGAAGTGCTTCGCCGCATGAATATCAGCCACCGTGCAGGCCACTTCCCCAACCAGCTTTCGGGAGGCCAGCAACAGCGTGTGGCCATTGCCCGCGCTGTAATCGCCAATCCCAAACTGATCCTTGCCGATGAACCGACCGGTAACCTCGACTCCAAAAATGGAAAAGACGTGATGGACCTGCTCACCGAACTGAACCGGGAAGGCACCACCATCGTGATGGTAACCCACTCGCAACATGATGCTTCGTTCGCACATCGCATCGTCAACCTGTTCGACGGACAGATCGTCACTGAAGTAGAGATGTAAAAGTAAAAAAATGATGCAACGTTTCTCCATCTCGTACGTCTTAATAGTATATCCTATGATGTGTGGTCATATCACATGGTTGTGATCCCACCACCAACAACATTACACTGGATGAGGCAACGATGAAAATCATTCCCCGGACAGAATGGATTTCTAATAACTAAAAAGTACTGGTATGAAACCTTCAGCACAATGTTTCCTGATTGGATTACTTCTTTCCGTTCCACTTTCTTGGCAGGGCAATCTAAACGCGCAATCAACTTTTTCCGGCTCAAAAGGAGCCATCGGCATCACCTATTCCGGCTTGGGAGACAATGACGCCTTCCATTTTGAAAGCCTTGATGGGGCGGGTGGATATGTGGGCAAGGGCTATTACTCTTTGGGAATCACCTATATACACCCCCTCGCAAAACGTTTGGATATCGAAACCGGTATCTCCTATGGTAAATATAGGTATCAATTCAGCAATGCATCGCTTGGACCGGACGCGCCGGAACCCTACAAGGTAACGAACACCGTAGTGGACATACCGGTAACGGCGCGTTGGGCATTTCTGAAATATTTCTTTTTGAACGGAGGATTGTTACTGGGTATAGACACCGGAAAAGAGAATCATCTGGATAGCCAGACCGGCATTGGCGCGACGATCGGTGTCGGCGCGAAATATGACCTGAAAAACACAGGGGTAAGCTTGTTTGTCAATCCCTACTATAAAATACATAACCTGATTCCTTTTTCCATGGGAAATTATCATCTGCGTACAGACGAAAGTGGCTTCCGTTTGGGTGTTGTCTATCATCTGGTTGATAACTTCTGACAATATCTCCACCAACCTTGGCCGATTTTCCGTATTTTTGCAGAATATAGGGCGCCCCTCGGGTAAACTCAAACAAGTTTGGTTTACCATGCGGCTTTCACTATATTTGTCCTGTTCATAAATAAAAAAATACGACCCAATTATATGCATCCCTTTGTACATCTACATGTTCACTCGCAATATTCACTGCTCGACGGCCAGGCAAGCATTCAGCGCCTGATCGACAAAGCCATGGGCGACGGTATGAAAGCACTGGCGCTGACCGACCACGGTGCCATGTACGGCATCAAGGAATTCCTCAATTATGCCGCCAGGAAAAATGCTCCGGTAAACGCAGAGATCAAAAAAATAAAGAGCGAGATAAGCGATCTGGAGAAAAAAGGGGAAAGTGGGGGGAAGATCGGGCAACTCCGGCAAAAACTCACCGAGACGGAAACCAAACTATTTAAACCGATAGTGGGGTGCGAATGCTACGTGGCACGCCGTAACCGTCATCTGCAATCGGAGAAGATCGACGGCAGCGGGTGGCACCTGGTCGTGCTTGCCAAGAACCTGAAAGGGTATAAAAATCTCATCAAGATGGTCTCCAAAAGCTGGACAGAAGGGTTTTATTACCGTCCCCGCATCGATAAGGAACTGTTGGAACAATACCACGAAGGACTGATCGTCTCCTCCGCCTGCCTCGGCGGTGAAATCCCCCGGAAAATCGACAGCGGACAGATACAGGAAGCCGAAGAGGCGGTGCGGTGGTTCAAAGGCATTTTCGGTGAAGACTACTATATCGAACTCCAACGACACAAGACCGACAGGGTTGATGCCGACCAGACCACCTACCCCAAACAGGAGAGGGTGAATCAGGAGCTGATCCGCATCGCCAGGAAATACGATGTGAAGATAATCGCAAGCAATGACGTTCATTTCGTGAACGAAGAGGACGCCGACGCGCACGACCGATTAATCTGCCTGAGCACCGGAAAGGATTTCGATGATCCCAACCGGATGCGATACACCAAGCAGGAATGGCTCAAAACCACTGCTGAAATGAACCGTATTTTTGCCGATATTCCCGAGGCGTTGACCAACACTCTGGAAGTCGCCGACAAAGTTGAATGGTATTCGATTGACCATTCCGCGCTGATGCCTTTCTATCCCATCGACCCGGCATTCGGCACCGAAGAGATTTACAAACAAAAATATTCGGAAAAGGAGCTGACAGCGGAGTTCGGGGAAGCCAATTTCCACCGGCTGGGCGGTTATGACAAAGCGATCCGTATCAAACTGGAAGCCGACTATCTGGCATACCTCACTAAAAAAGGCGCGCAAAAACGATATGGCGACACGCTTACCCCGGAGATCGAGGAGCGGCTTGATTTCGAGCTGGAGACCATCAAGAACATGGGATATCCCGGCTACTTTTTGATTGTGCAGGACTTTATCAATGCGGCCCGGGAAATGGATGTGGCCGTCGGCCCGGGACGTGGATCGGCTGCAGGCTCCGCTGTAGCATATTGCCTGAGGATCACCGATATCGACCCATTGAAATATGACCTGCTGTTCGAGCGTTTCCTCAATCCGGACCGCATCTCGATGCCCGATATCGATATCGATTTCGATGACGAGGGCCGCGGAAAGGTATTACGCTGGGTGACCGAAAAATACGGCAGTGAGAAGGTAGCCCATATCATCACCTATGGCACGATGGCTACCAAATCGTCGATCCGCGATGTGGCGCGGGTGCACAAGCTGCCCCTGTCGGAATCGAACAGGCTCGCCAAGCTCGTGCCCGACAGAATACCCAACGTCAAAAAAATCAATCTGAAAGCAGCGATAGAGAATGTGCCGGAGTTGCAGGAGGCTGCCCAGAGCAACGACCCGTTGGTGAAAAGCACGCTGAAGTATGCCGCGATGCTCGAGGGGAACGTACGAAGCACAGGGGTCCATGCCTGCGGCGTGATTATCGGCCAGACTGATATTTCAGATGTAGTTCCCATCAGCACGGCAGAAGACAAGGAGACCAAAGAGAAGCTGCTGGTCACACAATATGAAGGGTCGGTGATCGAGGAGACAGGCCTGATCAAGATGGATTTCCTCGGCCTGAAAACCCTTTCCATTATCAAAGACGCGCTATCCATCATCGAACAAAACCGGGGAATAAAGATAAACATCGACGCCATCGACATGAACGATGAGGCTACTTACAGGCTCTATTGCAACGGACAGACCACCGGGACCTTCCAGTTTGAGTCGGCAGGAATGCAGAAATACCTCAAAGAGTTGCAACCCAGCAAGTTTGAAGACCTGATCGCGATGAATGCCCTCTACCGCCCGGGACCCATGGACTATATCCCTTCTTTTGTGGCCCGCAAGCACGGCAGGGAGGAGATCGCCTACGACATTCCCATCATGGAGAAATACCTGGATGAAACCTATGGGATTACCGTCTATCAGGAGCAAGTGATGCTTCTCTCCCGTCTGCTCGCAGGGTTTACCCGCGGACAATCGGATGAGTTGCGGAAGGCCATGGGGAAAAAGCTGATCGACAAGATGACGGCGTTGAAGGAAAAATTCATCGCAGGAGGCACCAAAAACGGCTATGAGGCCAAAGTGCTCAACAAGATATGGAACGACTGGGAAAAATTTGCTTCTTACGCTTTCAATAAATCGCACGCGACCTGTTATTCGTGGGTGGCCTATCAGACTGCGTGGCTCAAAGCCAACTACCCGTCGGAATACATGGCGGCGGTACTCTCCAACAACCTGAACAACATCACTGAAATCACCAAGTTCATGGATGAGTGCATGGCGATGGGTATCAACGTGCTTCCTCCCGACGTGAATGAGTCGATGCTGAAATTCTCCGTCAACGACGCGGGTGATGTCCGTTTCGGATTAGCAGCCATCAAGAGTGTGGGACAAAATGCGGTAAACGATATCATTGCAGAACGTAAGAAAAACGGCCGCTATAAAGACATTTTCGATTTTGTGGAACGAGTGAACCTCTCTTCCTGTAATAAAAAGAATATCGAGGCACTGGCGATGGCAGGAGCATTCGACTCCTTTCCGGGCATACACAGGGAACAGTTGGCGGCACAAAACAGCAAGGGCGAAGAATTCCTGGAAACCCTCATCCGTTACGGCAATAAATACCAACAGGACAAAATTGAAGCAATGAATTCGCTCTTCGGAGACGACACCTCTTTCCAGATAACCCGTCCCGAAATACCCCAGGCTGCCCGCTGGTCGGATCTGGAAAGGCTGAACAAAGAACGGGAACTGATCGGCATCTATTTATCGGCACACCCGTTAGATGAATATGAGTTTATTCTCAAGTATGTATGTAATGCCGACACACAGCAATTACAGGATCTCGATTCACTCAATGGGAAAGATATCACCTTCGGGGGTATCGTCACGGCGGTGCGCGAAGGACAAACCAAAAGAGGCTCCCCTTACACTATCTTCAAACTGGAAGACTACGCCGGCAAGTATGAGATCGCGCTTTTCAGCGAAGACAGTGTAAACTTCGGCAGATACGCGCGTATCGGACTCTCTATCTATATTGAGGGAAAAGTACAGCCCCGACGTTACCGGGAGGGAGAGATGGAAGTAAAGATATCCTCCATTTCCCTGTTAGCCGAAGTGAAAGAGAAACTGGTCTCGAAGATCACGTTGCAAATTCCTCTTTCAGAGATAGATGACACCTCCGTGGCAGAATTATCGGCACTTGTGAAAAACAATTCCGGAAATTCATTGTTATATTTCCAAATTATTGGTGAAGAACCGCACATGAGAATTCAGCTGTTTTCACGGCCAGCCAAAATTCAAGTAAATAAAAAATTCATCGATTACTTAAAGAATAACTTATCTATCGACTTTAAAATCAACTAATCAATAATAACAAAAAAGACAAATTATGGCGCTTC
Source organism: Proteiniphilum sp. X52 (assembly GCF_003712195.1). Classification (GTDB taxonomy): domain Bacteria; phylum Bacteroidota; class Bacteroidia; order Bacteroidales; family Dysgonomonadaceae; genus Proteiniphilum. The sequence continues at coordinate 97,687 of NZ_RDSD01000016.1, forward strand.
AAATTACAGATGCAACCCTTGACGCAGTATTGGATACGGACAAGCTGGTGGTCATAGATTTCTGGGCTGAATGGTGCGGCCCCTGCAAAATGATCGGACCCATCATCGAAGAGATCGCGGAAGAATACAAGGATAAAGTGGTGGTGGGAAAACTCAATGTGGATGAGAACGACGAAACTACCGGCAAATACGGTATCCGCAATATCCCTACCGTGCTTTTCATCAAAAACGGAAAAGTGGTGGACAAACTGGTAGGCGCGGGCCCTAAAACCCTCTTTACCGAAAAAATTGACAAGTTAGTATAAATAACCTAGGTATGTTATTAAAAAAGAGCTGTCTCAAAACGAGACGGCTCTTTTTTTAGATCTCCCTTTCACTCTGCTTGACAGTCTTAATACTCATCCTCGTTGAAGAAGAAGTCCTCCTTGCTTGGATAATCAGGCCAAATATCCTCTATGGATTCGAATATTTCGCCATCCTCCTCAATCTCCTGCAGATTTTCAATCACCTCCAGCGGAGCGCCCGATCGCTGGGCATAATCAATCAACTCATCTTTTGTAGCGGGCCAGGGAGCATCTTCTAATTTTGATGCCAGTTCAAGTGTCCAATACATTGATAATCTATTTAATTTGTTGTTAGTGCAATTTTTTCGCAAATGTATAAAAAGTTTTCATATATCGCCTTGTTCCCAAAATAATTCTTCCGAGGTTTTGTTGCTTTCATACCTGGCAAATACGAAAAAGTAGTCTGAAAGCCGATTCAGGAAAACCAGCACTTCATCCGCCACCGGAAATTTTTCAGCTACACGGTACACATACCTCTCCGCCCGGCGCGCGACGGTACGACAAATATGGGCCCGCGCGGCCGCTTCATTGCCTCCGGGCAGCACAAAGCGGTTCAGCCGCGGCAGATTCCCGTCGATCATGTCGATCTGCTCCTCAAGGCGGGATATGTCTTTTTCGGAGATGATACTGGCAGGTTTTGGCTCTTTACTTTCTGTCTCTGTTGCAAGGTAAGAACCTACGGTAAATAATTTATGTTGGATGTAACGGAGAAAATCGCGATGGTCGCTTTCTTTTATTTCGCAACTCAGCCAGCCGATATAACTGTTCAACTCATCCACCGTTCCGTACGCATCAAGGCGGATATGCGTTTTACTCACCCGCATTCCCCTCACCAACGAGGTAGTTCCCCTGTCGCCGGTTTTCGTATATACCATACTTTTTTTCATATGATTACTTTATTTTTTCATTTCGGTATATGGAACTCGCTTTAGTCCTTTTCCACCTTCTCACACCAGATAGTGTTGCTTACTTAGATCGGGCCTCAGAAAGACAATCCCCGTATCTTTCAGGTCGAATGTAATCCGGGCTCTCACATCATGAACGATTTCATCCCAAAATTGTTTAGTCCTTCCCTTTTTTATGGGATGAACCACCCAGAAAGTAGCGGAATGGCTCAATTCTGTCAATGTGTGTATATCGGGAATGCAGCTTCCGCCCTGGTTAATAAAGATTGCATCATAACGCTTTCCTTCGCAGGCAGATAATGAAGAGAGGGTCTCTCTTTTTCGTCCTGCCTGTTTCTGAAGATATTCGGCCACACTGACTTTTTCTCCATCTTCCTCCACGCAGATGCAACGGATATGCGACGAAGGCGCCGTAAGGAACAGGGTATTTATGCCGATCCCCGGGTTGATCTCTAATATATTTCTGGCTTGAAGATAATGAACCAACCGGAAAGAGAGGTGATTGAATGGGGTAATAGAGTCCGGATCGATGCCATTGAGCGACAGTATTTCCCGAAGATCTGAAAAGGCATAAAAACTATAGGGAGAATAGATTACGCCAGTGATCAGGTCAAAGGCAAACGGCGAATGGATCCCATAACCTTTCGATTGTTTTTTGCGCAAGAGCCACCGGAAACGGCCGTAAAATTTCTTTTCGCAAAAGCCTGCAAATCTGGCAAGCTTATTAAAGCCCGGCATATTTTCAATGTTACGGTTTCCGTATAAGCGCTACCGCGTAGGCTGTGATACCTTCTTCCCGACCCACAAACCCCATTTTCTCGGATGTGGTAGCTTTGATAGAGATAAGTTCCTCACTCACCGCCATCACTTCGGCCAGTTTTCGTTGCATGGCAGGAATATGGGGGTTGAGCTTGGGTTGCTCCGCACAGACGGTAGCATCGATATTGCCGAGGCTATACCCTTTATCTCTTAATAAGTTCATCGTATCTCTCAGAAGCAATTTGCTGTCTACATTGTGGTATTCCAGGGAATTGTCAGGAAAATGATAGCCTATGTCACGCAGGTTGGCGGCACCCAATAACGCATCACAGATAGCATGGATAAGCACATCGGCATCGGAATGTCCCAATAATCCTTTTTCATAATCCAGCTTCACTCCTCCCATCCAGAGGTCTCTTCCTTCCTGAAGGCGATGCATATCATAACCAAAACCCACCCGTATCTGCATAATTTTATCGCATTAAATTTCTAATTCCTTCCATATCGAAGCCGAGGGAAAGACGCAATGTCTGATCCAACGGATTTGATTGGGCAGTCGACACCAGGTAAGCGGCATCTATCTGAAAAATATCATTTCTGAAACCGGCTCCAAAAGCAAAATAACGACGATTGCCCTTATACTCGCTCTCGTGGTAATAGCCAGCCCTGAGGGAGAACCGATTATCGTACCTGTATTCTGCTCCGAGCGACCACATGACCTCCTGCATCTCCTCTTTGAATCCTCCGGGAGCATCGCCCAACGACTTGAAAATCCCTCCGATGGAAGATATATTCTGATATTTATCAATCCGGGACTGTGCCTCTTCCGCGGTCTCGTTCTCCGACGGCAGTTGCGGAGTAGGTACCAGCAACTTATTGACATCGAAACTGAGGGAAAGGGTATTTTTCGGATCCAGAGGATATCCTAAAGAGGCGCCCATACGTAAATTCGCGGGAAGAAACATGGAGCTGTTTCCTCCATCGTAAGAGATTTTTGTGCCGATATTGGAGATGTTAAATCCTAATCCCAGAAGCGCTTCCGAGCGCCCCATATAGAAATAGGATTCGTTATAACCGGCGATATCGGCCGAAAAGGCGTTGCTCGGTGTCGTTTCATCGTCACCGGTGGAATAATCGGCGCGGATATACCGCAGGGTAACCGCCCCGGAGAATGTTTGGGTGAGTTTTCTTGAATAAGCCACATCGAACGCGAACTCATGAGGTGACACAGTCTGCCAGAATTCATCATTGAGGCCGCCCACCTCTATGTCTCCCAGCGAGAAATAGCGTAATGAGGCGCTGATGGCGTTCAGGTTGTCGTTTCCAAACTTCCAGTAACCCGACATGTAAAGCAGGTGAATATCACTGACCAGTTTGCTCAGCCACGGTGTATAAGAGAACGCGATTCCCGCATCACCCGAAATAAACGGATACTTGGCCGCATTCCAGTGGTGGGAATAGACATCGGGCATAGTGGCCGCTCCTATATCCCCCATCCCTCCGCCCCTGGCGTCGGGCGCGATCTGCAAGGAAGGCAAAGCAACCGGTATCGGGTTATACTCCTGGGCGACAGCAGAATAATTGGTCGTCGCACAGAGTATGCAGCAAAAGAGAGTAAGAATTGCTTTGTTCATGTTACATCAATATGGTGGTTGCGTGAATATCATTTCACCCGGAAATCCAACAGTTTCCGGTCTCCGAGATAGCCCTGCAGATGATCGTTGATTGCCACCGGGCCAATACCCGCCGGGGTTCCGGTAAAGATAAGATCGCCAATCTTCAATGTAAAGAATCGGCTGATATAGGCAATAATTGTATCCACAGAATAGATCATCTCCTTTGTATTGCCTCGCTGCACCGTCTGATGATTGATCTCAAGCCGGAAATCAAGGTGCTGAATATCAGAGATCTCGTTTTTGGAGATAAACTTTCCGACAGCCGCGGAATTATCAAAACCTTTTGCGATCTCCCACGGCAAACCCAACTCTTTCTGTTTTCTTTGCAGGTCGCGCGCGGTGAAGTCTATACCCACCGTAATCTCATCGTAATAGCGATGGGCGAAACGCTCTCCTATATTCTTCCCCAGGCGGCTTATCTTCACCACCAACTCCGTTTCGTAATGTACCTCTTCGGAGAAATCGGGAAGGAAAAACGGCTTATCCCCTTTCAGCAAGGCGGTGTCCGGCTTCATGAAAATGACCGGCTCCTTACTCTGAAACGTGCGTTCCATCTCTTTATTGTGAGACGCATAATTCAATCCGACAGCAAAGATCTTCATTCCCTACAAAATTATCCGTTCAACCGGTTAAACATCACGGCGAGGTGAGCGTAAAGTGAGGTGTTTTGCAGGACTGTCCCTTCCGGCACACGTATCCGGAAAGGTGTAAAGTTCCAGATAGCCTTCACCCCACCCCGGATCATATAATCCGACACCTCCTGGGCTATACCGGGAGGTACGGTCAGAATCCCTATTTCCGCCTTCATCTCTTTGTTCCGCGCTATAAATTCATTGGAATGAAACACTGGAATATCATGTATTGTGTGATTAACAACACCCGGGTTCACATCATAGCCGGCGATAATCTTCAAGCCGAATTGTTCGAGACCGGAGTCCGACAACAAGGCAGCTCCCAGACTTCCCACTCCAAAGACCACTGCCGTATGAGTGTTTGTAAATCCCAGGAACGACTCCAGCACATTGATCAGGTCATCTATATCGTATCCCACCCTCGTCTTACCGCTTATGTCGACGTAGGAAAGATCTTTGGCTATCTGGGAAGCGGAGACATCTATCTTTTTCGCGATCCGTGTAGAGGAAACAATGGTTTCTCCCTGGCTTTTAAGGAGTTTCACGTACGACAAATACCAGGGGAGTCTCCTGAGCGCCGGTTCGGGTATTTTTGCGGAACATATCAGATCTGACATACCTTTATTTTCATTAAAATGAGACTATTTCTTCAATCACATTTCAAAACAAGTTTTGCCTCTGCGCTCGCTTATCGAAAACATTCCAGGCAAGCTTGTCTTCTGTTCGCATTGCTTGGCGAATAATAGTCCGTAATCTTTAGCAGTTTACAAAGATAGGTTCTTTTGGAGAAAATTCAGAATTCTAATCCCTATTTATTCTCTTTATTCTACCATCTTTACTCCTGTTATTCGGCTCCACCGTTATTGGTTCGCTTCCCGTCCGTTGTTGCGCCACGCTGTTATTTTCCACCTTGCGGAATTTTCGGTTCAATACATTCGCGACATTATCGAATAACCATTGAACATCAAAAGAATAACCACCGGATATTACGGATGCCTGGTTCCCGAGACATCCCGCAAAACCGCTCTGATTGAACCGATTCTTAAAGAAGTGTCTATGATTACCGGGATACGGTTTTTATCATTGGTAAGCGAGGCCTTCAAAGCTTCTTTCTGATTGGTGAAAGCATCGTCGAGAATAGTCATTGTGAGGTTAATCACTTCATATTTTTTTCCATTCCCTGCTTTTACCGATGAAACACCCTGGTAATTGACATACATATTCACAGGTTTTCTTCCGGCAATGAAACGAATATGAAAGTTTTCGCCGGGTTTCATGCCAGTATAATCGAGATTACGGATGTATGGCAATACAGAGAGGTAATCATACGTACATTGATCGGTAGACAACACCTCATCAAATTGCTCTTTCCCATTCCAGGTACGGAAAGCACGTATTTTCACCTTACCCCCCTCGTAGGTGTAGGACTGCCTCTCCACAGAATAGTCTTTTCCCTCAAATGCCTCTTTGGTAAATAACAAAGGACGAAGATCCTTATCAATAAAAGAGGTGAGCGTGTCGTTCACAGTGTACAGGTTACCTGCCAGCCCGGAGGTATTGAACAACATCACCATCTTGTAAGCATCCTTGCCGCGGTAATTCGCTTCGGTCACCGTGAGCGATCCTCTCCCCGCGCGCGCATTGAAAAAACCTAAATTCAAATAGAGATCATACCGTATATCCTCGCCGCTCGCAAAAGCAGTGTTGGTCTGTCCACATTGTGCATCTACCCGCATTACCCCCAGAAATAAAAACAGTGAAACAAGAATAGATGTAACTTTTTGATTAATCATAATTTTAATTTTACGGGACGCGGGACGGTAGTAACTACCCCCTACCTCCCGGTTGCTATCTCATGTCAGAAGTAGTTCCCGCACTGCCTCTTCCGGAGAAGGAAGAACCCTGCTGGTTTTGTCGCTGTTGTTGCTCTCTCTCCAGATTCGGATTACGCCGCTTTTTCTCTTCCGGTTTATTGATGGTTATCTCCAATGGTTTCTGGCTTATAACAGGCCTCGCACGAACATTCCACTCCTCCGAATGATCTGAAAAAGCCCTTATCACAAATTTATCGGGATAATAGAACACCTCTTCCGGTTGTCGCCCCTCCTCATAATTTCCGGTAGTCCATACACCGTCCTCATTTTCATCAATTACGACGCGCGCGTAGATCTCACCGGGAGGCAGATCCTGAAATCTAGCCTTGTGGGCTTTGACGTAACTTTTCCGAAAAGGTTTATCCGATTTATCGAGTAACTCCACGAAAGCCGGTTTCTCTTCAGGAAGTCCAGTGATGGATATCTCCAGATTTCCATACTGATCCAAAGGCTTCACGGTGAAGGATTGCTCGTACTTATTGTTCCAAAGTCCGTAACGACTGGTAACCGCTGCCGAGTCGATAAGTATCTTGTATTTCCCTCCAGGTTTCCAATGGGGACGCAGGGTAAACTTGCGTGGGTTCAACGAGTCGGATTCCAGACGGAAAGGAACCGCTTCGAATAAAGAATCCACCTCGGCCAGCAATTGCACATAGGTGGAATCGAATGCTGTGACAGGCTGTTCAAATTCTATCCTGACAGGGTTGTATAACTCAAATGTGGATTGGACATTCGTGTTCACTCCTAAAAATCTGATCTGCTCCTCCTCTCCTTTCTTTTCCGTATTGCCACTGCCCCGACCCGTACGCCTCATACTAAAATTGAGTGTATCCGTCGCAATATAATTTTTGTTGAGTGAGTCTGTTCGGAGATAATTCACCTGCATACGCAGTGAATCCTGTTGATAGATCAATGAATCGGTGATCCAAAGCATAAGGGTGTCATTTTTAGCACTCCGCTCGGCTACATACCAATCATCACTCCTCACTTGAGGATTGATCAAAAAGAAACTCGGCTTGTCGGTCGGCGCGGCGAAAAAGAGATGGAGCTTATGTGATTCGGGGCGCTCATGCTTCTGCAGATATTGTCGCTGGAAATCGGACAGGAAAGAACGTAACACCAGATTATCCGGCAAAAAACGGGTATAATGGACAGTATGTATGGTATCGACAGTAAGACTGTCCTGAAAGACAGTATCTTGCCGCACCGCCGGCACGGTAGAAGGTATGACGATAGAATCCAGAAAGGCAATATTTTCCTGCGGATTATCGTATTTATAATCCCTATTCAGATCATTCAGTGCAAACACCCTGTATTTTCCGGGCGCGATCCCTCTCACCGTGAAATTGCCCCGGGAGTCAGTTCTGGAGATCCGCTCGAACGGAATACGGGTAAAGGCCGTATCGTGGTGATTGGAGTGGATACCTACATATATCCCCGTAACAGGTTCCAGATCGTTCGCATTAAGCACTTTTCCGGCAATGGACAATGTGTCGATCCGGTCGCCGGTAGAAAAGGAATAGACAAAATTCTCCAACGGATTACCCTCGTTATTATCCACGATGGCATCGGTAAAATCGACCGTATAGGTGGTATTGGGAAGTAACGTGTCATTCAACTCTACTATGGCTCTTCTACCTATTGAACGGATTACCGGCATGTTCTTCTGGGGAGGGGTTACAATGACCTTCTCATTGGGTTTCTCGATTTTTATATTCTCGTCAAATTCGATCTCAATCCTTGAGGGGGAAACATTCACCGAATGGAAAGCGGGCGCGGCTCTTCTTACTACCGGCGGATCTATGTCATAGGCCCCTCCGGTGGGTGCGGCCATATTGGCACAGGAATGACTCAAGACAGCCAACACAGTCAGGAGAAAAAGCCAGGAGAAGAATGTGGATATCTTATGTAACATGTAACATTATTTCTTTGTGTGTATAATGCCATTTTCGACACAAATGTACAATGTTTTATGCAGTCTCATACCATTTTTTCATTTTTTACAACTCAGCAGCCTATGCCCTATCCGGCAGAAAAGACATTTCCGCGGATCACAATAAGCCCTTCTCAACTGGATGAGCGCCTGTGTCTCGAATGCGCTCCTTGGAATTATCCCTGCTTCACGAAATTGGGATACGATAACGTTTCTTTCAGGTTTCAGTGACTCCAGCAGGTGAATAGCCCTTTCGCAATAGCTCTCGGTCGCCGTTTTTTTACCATAGGCAAATAGCACAGGCGCCACAGTGTTGATGAGTAATATCTGCCGGGAGGCACCGCCCAACTGTCCGGCCGACTCGGGTGATTGTTTTCCGAAAGAGTAATGCCGGCGCCAATAGCTGGAAGGAGAGGCCATGAATAATAACATCCATTCATCCACTTGGTTTTGCTCCAGCACCAAAGAAAAGAGCCTGCCGGAGGATTGCAGCAATGCTGCCAGTTGCGCGATACGCATTTCGGGGAATGAACGGGGACGGACTCTCATTCGTTTGAATAAGTAACTTTCCAGGGGCGTCAGTGAATATTTGTTTTTCAGGAAACGGTACTCGTTGTGTAGCTGCAGGAAGTAATCATCCTTCCTATCTGCCGACACCCTCTTTTTTGGCATCTCCGGCGCTACTTCCGTTTTAGGGGTTCTCCCCTGTCTTCCACTCTCCCTCTCTTCCCAGTCTATGGGCTCCTCCAGCAGCCCGGCCTGTCCGAAGAGTAATGCTTCCACCTGAAACAGGCTGTCGCCGTGCCGCCGGATACATTTAAACGGCAATGAAAGGGCTAGTCTCTCAAAGGCATCGCTGTTCAGTCCAAATCCGAAATTACGAGTGAGCAACACATAGAACACTTCATCCCAGGATTGGCGAAAACGATCGAGATGGGTGAAGATATCACTGGTTTTTCTTTCCAGCCGTTCAATGGCTAACCGGCCAAGGAAAGAACGTATAAACATCTCCGGAAGGGAAGAAAGATGATCCTTGCAGGGAGGAGAACTATGGCTATAAAGCAGATAATCGGCGTTTTTACGCACCTCGTCGGGAACTAGCAATTGGCACTGTGGTATCTGTTGTCCCTTCTCGTTCATTATCGTCCTATTCACATGTTCCGAGAGGTGCAGGATCACCGAGTTGTATGCCTTATCGGTATGATGGCCATGCCGTTCCCATTCATCCGAAGAACGGTGGATCTCCACATCTCCGGCCCATAGTTTATCGCCGATCCTTATCTTGGCATTGAAGAAATCGGGCCCGGCGTGCAGATTATGTATTCCCGGGTCAATCACCTCTATCCTCAGCCCGTCTGCCGTCTTAAGCGAGTCGGAGGGATAAAGCCCGAACTTCCATATATAGTGCAGCAGTTCTTCTTTGCAAGGCATAGCAGTCAGATTTAAACCTCAAATATACAAACAATTATCTAATAATTCAAACTGACTTCGGACAAATTCACCTCCTTTCCCACCTTCCCATCTTTTCCCCCTTTTCCCCTTCCCACCTTCTCCCATTCCCACCTTCTCCCATTTCCATCTTCCCTTCCTTAATCATTGGGAATGTGGGGAATTTTGATTAATTTTGTTCCCGCATTGCCATTCCCGCCAAAGGGTACAGCATCCCCGGAAAAAAGTTGGCATGCAGAAGACCGATCAGTGGGTGCTGGATATTATGACAAAGAAATAGGACGAAGTAATAGATCGTCCGGGTTAGTACAAGAAAGAAATTTTGCAATCAAAACGAGAACAGGATTTTCAGACGAAGAAAATCAGTAAATTAGTATGGGATTACGCCCTCCCCGGCATTGTAGGAACATTGGTCACAGCGATGTACAACGTAATTGGGCGTATTTTTATCGGGCAGGGAGTGGGCGCATTGGCCATTTCCGGTCTTGCCATCACATTCCCGGTGATGAATCTCACCGCTTCGCTGGGGATGCTGGTAGGAGCAGGCGGGGCTGCCCGTATTTCCATTAGTTTGGGAAAACAGGACAGACTAACCGCGGAGAAGATACTCGGCAATTCACTATTGATCACGGTAATACTCAACGCCGTCTTCATCACCCTTATCCTGATCTACCTCGACCCTCTTCTCAGGGCGTTCGGTGCCAGTGACCTCACCCTCCCTTATGCGCGGGACTATCTGCAAATCGTCCTACTGGGTAATGTGTTCGTGAGCCTCTGTTACAACTTTAACGCGATGATGCGCTCTTCCGGTTATCCCAAAAAAGCGATGATCACCATGCTTATAGGCGCTGTCTTTAATATTATCCTTACACCTCTCTTCCTCTATCTGTTCAACCTAGGAATAAAAGGGGTAGCGTGGGCTACGGTGATCTCCATGTTTATCGGTATGCTCTTCGTCATGGATCATTTTACCAGGGAAAGCAGTCTGATCCGTCTCCGGTGGAAGAACGTACGCCTCGACAAGAAAATCGTCGCCGCCATTCTCTCCATAGGGATCTCGCCGTTCAGCATGCAGGTGGCAGCCTCCGGTGTGGCGGTGCTGTTGAATACCTCCCTCTTGCGCCACGGGGGCGACCTGGCAGTCGGTGCATACGGCATCATCAATACCGTAATCATGACTTTCGTGATGATCATTATGGGACTTAACCAGGGTACGCAACCTATCATTGGATACAACTACGGCGCCCGTAATTTCACCAGGGTAAAGGAAACCCTTTACTATTCACTGAAAGTGGCCACGGCACTCACCACCTTCACATTCATCGTCGGGCAGTTCTTCCCGCGCCTGTTTGCCTCGGCTTTTACCAACGACCCGGAACTGCTCTCGATCACCGAAAAAGGGATCCGGATCACTATTGCCGCCTTCCCGCTCGTGGGTATACAGATAGTGGCCTCCAGCTTTTTCCAGAGCTTGGGCTATGCCGCCAAATCGATCATACAGAGCCTGAGCCGCCAGTTAATATTCCTGATTCCCTTCATCATTCTCTTTCCCCGTCTATGGGGTTTGGACGGTATCTGGACCGCCATGCCGGTAGCCGACACGCTGTCGGCTATCTTGTCGATCTATCTGTTGATTATCCAGCTTCGCCTGCTCAACAGAATGGAAGAGGAAGAGCAACGGCGGTTGCGGAGTGCGCCTTTTTGATAAATTCACATCCCGATCGCCTGCAATTAGGCCAATTTTATGTAGTTTTGCAGAGGATAAAAGAGAATAAATCAGATTCAAGATTGTGGATTTTGGATTCAAGATTGCGGATTGCGGGTTCAAAATTGCGGATTGCGGATTTCAAATTCAGACTCAAGATTCAACATGTTCCTTTGGCCTCTCCGGACATGGTTTCAATGCAAAATATTGGATTTCACCCCATAAACTCATTGGTAATTGGTAATTGGTAATTAGTCATTTGTAATTATAAATAAACAGTTGTATGAAGAAAGTAGTCTTAATTCGCCACGGCGAAAGCGTATGGAATAAAGAGAATCGCTTTACAGGATGGACTGACGTGGATCTCTCCGAGAAAGGTGTCGCAGAAGCGCACAAAGCTGGTAAATTGCTGAAAGAAGAGGGTTTCCAATTCGAAAAAGCGTATACTTCCTACCTGAAAAGGGCAGTAAAGACTTTGAATGTGGTACTCGATGAGATGGACCTGGACTGGATCCCGGTAGAAAAGACCTGGCGGCTGAATGAAAAGCATTACGGCATGTTGCAAGGACTCAACAAGGCGGAGACAGCAGAGAAGTATGGTGATGACCAGGTACTTATCTGGCGCCGCAGTTATGACGTTCCCCCCACACCACTTGACAAGGAAGACGAACGTTCACCATTCCAGGACCCCCGCTACAAAGGAGTTGACGGAAAAGATCTTCCTCTCACCGAAGCGTTGAAAGACACCGTGGAACGCATCCTTCCCTACTGGAACGATACTATCGTACCGGAAATGAAAAAGCTCGACCAGGTGATCGTAGCCGCTCACGGAAACAGCCTCCGCGGTATTATCAAGCACCTGAAAAATATCTCCGACGAAGATATCGTAGGCCTGAATTTACCGACAGCCGTTCCCTATGTTTTCGAATTCGACGATGAAATGAATCTGCAAAGGGATTATTTCTTAGGTGATCCGGAAGAGATCAAAAAACTGATGGATGCCGTGGCTAACCAGGGAAAAGCCAAGTAAATAAACGGGATTAAGCCGGAAAAAGTTGTAAGCCGGAACAAACCGGAAACAGAAAGGTCGTCGACACAACATCAGTTGGCGAAAATTAATCGAGTAGGGAGGGGGATTACTCCCCCGCCCTCTCAGTCGAGTAGATAAAAGGGATTTCACCTTAAACCTCTCACAGAACCGTGCGTGAAACTCTCATTTCACACGGCTCTTCTTGAATTAAAAGATTCAGACCTTCTTCGGTGTTGTACACACTCCGAATACCATGTCTTCTGCTGACTTCTTGCAAAGTGAAAACAACATCGCTGTTGTTCGTGCACTGTTGGTGCGCCTTGCAAGACCTCCCGGGATAGGGTAGTAGACTTTCTCTGCGTCCTGCTCGATTTACTCATCCAAGTTACGGTTGATTTTTGGGCGTTCCCGATCCATTGCCCGGTTGCCCCCTCGGATGAGCCTTATATCGAATTTCTGTTCGTCAGTACTTCAGATTTGC
>NZ_RDSD01000017.1 GCF_003712195.1 Proteiniphilum sp. X52
CGGGTTTTTTTTTTTTTTTTAAAAACAGAAACCGACAAAATTTTTTAAAATATCTGTCTAATTTAAGGGTAAAATTGACTGGTAAAAAACGGTTTTATCTATTAAATATTTCCCCCCCCCCCCCCGTTAACTTTAATTAACACAAAAGGGGGTTTGAATTTATTCTTGACTGTGTTTGTTCTCATTGACTACAAATTCAGTATGGCATTAATATCCTTAATTTCTGCAGTAAAAGCAGCTTTGCTTTCGTATAATTTATAAAGAAAAATAAAAAAAATTAAACAATAAAGACATATAAAAACAAATTATAAAAATATTTAGTGTATAAAGAAAACCTATAACTCGCCCTTTGCTACCGATTGTAAAAGCGTTTCAATGATAACAAAACGCTTGGTGACCTTCAGATGTCTTTATTTCCCATATAGAAAGCGTTTTATCTGTGATAACAGCCTGGATTAAGGGAAGAATAGATGATGAGAGACAACGTAATGGTAAGCGTTTTAAGGAATATGTATAAAAATATCGGGGGTATCATGATAGACACCCCCGATAGATATGTCAAACCTAATTAATCTTTAAAAATATAAACGCTGAAATCTCCGACCATGGCAAAATTATTACTACCTCTATATTTATCGTCTATAAATACCTTTATATAACGAGCCATTGGAAAATTGCTCAAAGGTTGTATCTGTATTCCATCTTTACCTGAATCGAAAGGAATATCGCCCTGATCCTGCCAATCCCATGTATCAGGATCTGTTAAATCTACTGCTCCTTCTTCCCTACAGGTAAAAACCTGATAGCCTTTTTGACCACGACCATCACCAGTGCGTCTGGCCATTCCTACCTGAGCTATTGTAACCTCTTCTCCCAAGTCAATGATAAACCAATGTGGATAATTGCTGGCAGATCCGCTCCATCTGGCATGCCAATATGTGTTTATATCTTCATCTATAATGGATGGTACACCACCGCCATCATTTCTTTGCTGCGAGCTATAACCGATAGTACCATCATCACTGTTCGGATCATAACCGGGAATGCTCCAACCCGATTTACTCATTTTCACCGGAGGTGCGGGAACCCAGACATCCACCGACTGCTCGATATCGCCATATTTTGCAGTTACAGTAGCTCTTCCTTCTTCCAATGTCTTAATCAACCCATTACTGTAAACTTCTGCAACACTTCGATCGGACGAAGACCATTCAATTGCCACATCGGTGGCATTATCAGGAATATATGTTACGAACACATATGTTGTATTTTGCCAAAATCCTATTACAGAATAAGTACTCAATGTAAAACCGGTAAGGGGAATATATTCCCTTACGTTCACGTCAATAATTATCTGGTCATCAGCCGACGCAACCGTAACAGTAGTAATACCCTCACCTACGGCTGTCAACAAACCCGATTGATTAACCGTAACCACGGAGGGATCCTGGCTGGTCCATAGATAGGATTTTCCTATAGGGCTACTTATAAGTTGAATTGTATTCCGATCGCCGGCATGTTCACCTATGTATAATTTTACTGATGTTTGATTCACATACGGTTTTTCGGTCACAACAAACGGATCGAAATTATTGCATCCTGCCATAATTGCAAGCATAACAATCGTTAGATATTTAAAATGCTTCATATTCATTGCTGATAAATGGTTTTTTAATATTTATCTCTCTCACTGAATTGCAATCTCAGTTCTTCCGACATTTCATACGTATTGCCATCATCCGGATCGATATAATTATACCGAAGCAGAAACGTTTTATATGTGTTGTATCCATCGTCGACTATACTGAATGTATTGGGAAAATCTGCATCTCCGTCTATTTGGGTAACTTTCATACCATACTCTGACTTATTCCAGGGCAGGATAGTTACTTTATTATCCTCACCCACCACGATTCGGATAGACCACCTGTTTATCAGCGCTTCCTCTGTTTGAAATTCCTTAATCCCTGCCATAATCCTCACCTCATTCCTTGCCGTAGGAAAGACTTTTTTCTGTACCATAGTGTTGGTCGTTCCTCTTTTCCCACGATGATTGTATATAGTAGCCCCATCTCCATCCTTCGTGGACGCATAATCATTTTTCAGATACAAGCGATACAGGACCGTACTCTTTTCAGAGTTAAATTCATAAGCAGAAAAAGTATTTACCCGGAAGGGGATAAAATAGACCGAATCGGGAGACAATCCTGCTGTATGCAGACGGATATGCATCCTACCCGTTCTTTCCCCGGCAGGTATGGTTATACTATACTTTTCGATCTCATACCTGTCAGAACTCAAATAAAGAGCATAACGTTCCGCATCAGTATCAAAATTACTCACATTGTATTGGTTAAGCAGGCTTGCGTCTTCAACGATACTTATGTCTATCGGCTCAGTCGTCGGCAGAACACCCCCGCAGGAAGCCGCAATATATCCGTCCGCTCCGTCTTCCGAAAATGGCAGTTCCTCTGCAAAAATATTAAAGCCGTCATCACTGAGTAAAGCAACCACAGCCTTGTATTGCTCCCGCTCAAAGATCTCGTCCCTGTTACATGACAACAAGACAAATACAAGGACAGGAACAAACAATAGGTGTATAAATCTTATATGTTTCATATTATTATTTTATTTTGGTATATGGAAACTTTGATGTTCAAAATAATCATTCCCTTCTGCTGTTTAATGATTATTTTAAACAGGCCGGTTTCACACGATTAATCCATTTATTTTCATTGTTCATTTTCATTGTTCATTAAAATATATGAATGAGTTACCAACCGGGATTCTGATCGAATGAAGGCAAACGCAGCATTTCTGCTTTGGGGATTGGCAAGAATATCATCTTCCGGTTGACAACCCTGTTAGAGATACGGTAACTGGTTGGCACAACACGCTGATAATAAGTATCCCTCGTACCCGCTGTGTTCATTCCTTTGATAGGTTCACTTTCTGATGTTTCATAATCGCCCCATCGGCGCACATCGAAATATCGTCGGTTCTCATACAGGAATTCCACCATACGTTCCTTTTTAATTTTATTCAGGACTATTGCTTGATCTGCTAAATCAGCATCCTGAAGTCCCGGCAGGCCGGCGCGATAACGCACTAGGTTAATCGCCTTTTTAATCTCGCCGATATCTCTGCTAAAAGTTTGTGCCTGTCCGTCAACCTCAATTGTAAAAGTTTCTCCTCCAAGCTGATTCACTGCCTCTGCGTATGACAACAGGATCTCGGCATAACGGATAATGGGGAATGGTTTATCAATCCTTCTCGCCGAAGTACCCGCCCATGCATCAATCGGGTTGACATATTTTCTCAAAACATAGCCCGTCATAGGATGGTCGTTCGGGTTAGGCGCTCCACTTTTCCCATTCGGAGAATCATTATAATAAGTAACTGTCAGGTTTTTTTGTGTATTGTCGGAGGTAGATCCCATCAACCAAAAGCCTTCACTAAAGCCGACTGATGCGTAGAAACGCGCCTCCCTGTTCACATACATATTGTAAACATTGGCATTCAGGTAATATTCGCGGTACAACTCTTTCCTCTCGTTTGTAAAACCGCTTTCGTCATAAGGATACTCTTCACTGGCATCATTGATAGTACGGCCGTCAACCATCTCATAGGCATCCACAATCTTCTGGGTCACGCACATACCATTCCAGCCTCCGTTGGCCACAGGGAAAGAATGTCTGGTATAATCTCTAAGAATAGTTGAATTTCTCGCCCAGATGAATTCCGGATTGATATTCATCACGGTTTCACCGTTAAACATATCCAGATAAGAATGGAAAGGATCGATACCCGCGGCTCCCTCCGGAAAAGTTTTAAGGTAATCCGGATCGTTCACATTGGTCGGTAACGGAGGCGTTTTGTCATCGGCCTCCACTGTGTGCAGACGGTACATTGGCAAACCATCCTGTTGAAGATCTATCACCCGTTTGGCGGCGGCGGCGGCAACTGCCCAGCGTCTTGGATCGTAAGTCTGCTGAATGTAGTGCTGTCCGTCCGTTTTCCGCGTCCAACTACCGAAATAGGTACGAGCCGAGCGCCCTCCATTGAAAAGGTCACTGGCATGTATTAGCCTGAGCCTGGCCACTAAAGCGAGCGCTGCACCTTTGGTAGGGCGTCCGTATTCCAATACCGAGTTGACTTTTGGCGGAAGATATAAGGCCGCTTCTTCAAACTCGGAACAGATATATTCCATACAATCGTCATACAGGTCACGCGGACGGTCATAATAGGTAATGTCTTCATTGTTGTTAAGCATCTCATCCCCAAGCAAAACAACCGGGCCGAAATTCATCAAGAGGTTATAATAGGCATAAGCCCTGATAAAGCGGGTATAAGATATCACATTCAGACGTTCCACGGCTGTCCAGTCGGAAGCCTCATCAATACGGGCAAAAATAGTATTACATTGCCGAATAATCCTGTACCATTGTCCCCATCTGTTGAAATTACCCAGATTCGCATCGTTCAGTTCGCCGAGGACAAACGCCATTCCCTGAAACTCCCCGGAACCAAACAGACAAAAAGCTTCGTCTGTCGCCATCGGCCCCGGTGTGTACATATTTCCACCACCGAATATGGCTCCCTCATCCGGGAATTGCGCTGCGGCATCCCACATAAAGGCCTCAATATACCGTTTGGACGCAAAGATTGAATCCAGTTTCAATTCATTGTCAACATAACCGTCGATATTCAAAAAATCGCAAGAGGATAGCGCCCATGCAACTGACAGAGAAAGAGTTATCAGCTTAATCACAACGGCTTTTTTTATATTATATATTTTCATATTCATCTTTGTATTTATTGCAATAATTATGTAATCCAATTCTTTAGAAATTCACATACATCTGAAAAGAATAAATGGCAGGGATAGGATAAACACGCCCCACCTTATCGGCCTGTTCCGGATCAAATATTTTCACCTTATCCCACACATAAAGATTATTGCCTACCAGTTGTAAATCCAGAGAAGTGATACCTGTTTTTTTCAGGAAGTCTTTTTTCAGGTTGTAGTTTATTGTCACCTCCTGGAGGCGCAGATAACGGGCATCCCCTTTCCAGAAATCTGACAATTGCGTATTGTTAGCGTTATTTCCATATTGCAGGCGCGGCAATTGAGCGTTCGGATTCTCTGCCAATGAAAGATCGATTCCATGCGCCTCGGCATAGGCTCTCGGGATCCATCGGGTGGAAGGATCTTTAAACTGAACCAGCACATTTCCCCTCTCTCCATCATTAAAAGGTATATACCCTGTATTATTTCTAAAATAATCAACTTTTCCCGTACCTTTAAACAGAATGCCTAACGTTATATTTTTATAACGGAACTGCCCTCCGAATCCATACATGAGTTGAGGATACATTTGTTGGTAAGAAATAGGAACTTGGTCGTTCTGGTCAACTTTTCCGTCCCCATTGATATCCTTGTATTTCAGGTCGCCGGGTTTCACTTCTCCCCAACTTTGTTTAGGGCTGTATTTTATATCATCCTCATCTTTAAAGAATCCAATGCACTGATATCCCCGCCATACATTGTTAGGCAATCCGGTATAATCCTGATAGGGATATTCATCATAAGTCTTTTCGTAGTTTAAGATTTTATTTTGCGCGAAAGTATAATTACCCCGCACAGTAAAATCCACATCTTTGTTGATTATATGAGTATAGGCAGCGTTACCGTCTGACCCCCAGCTCTCCATTTTTCCGACATTCCCGTATGGCATATTCGGAAGCCCTACAAAATCGGGAACCTGCACGCGTTGTTGGAAAATTCCATCCCGACGGTTTTTAAAAAACTCCACGGTACCCGTCAGGTTGCTATCAAAGAATGCGGTTTCAAGAGCTATATTCGCTTGTTTTGCAACTTCCCATATCAGATTATCGGCTCCAACACGGGCAATGCCGACTCTTTCCACTGAAGTTGAGGCACCCCATACAGAGGTGTACCCTTGGGAAACACGGTTCAGATAAGGGAAGCGTTCTCCACCGATACGATCGTTCCCCACCGTACCGTAAGATGCTCTGAATTTAATGAGATTGATCCATTTATAGTTATCCTGCATGTATTGATAGCCAGTCGGTATCCAACCTAAAGCTACAGAGGGGAAAAAACCAAATTGTTTGCCCGGTATAAAGTTTTCCGATCCGGTATATCCGAAGTTCACATCTACCATATAAGTATCCTGAAATCCATAGGTCAGGCGACTTGACACCCCCATATATCTTTTAGGAATTTGGGCAAGACTCATACTTAAATTTGCATTTTCATCATCTGAATATTGGTTAGTTCCCTGCTGATCACTGAGATAATAATAAACCAACCCTCCCACTCTGTGATCTTCATTGAATACCCGGTCGTAATTCAAAGTAGACTCAAAGTGAAATTTTCTCCACTGGGCCTGAGAACTTGCATATAAAGCGGAGGTGCTTTGCGATACTTGTTCCCGTGTCAATAATTCTCCATTTGGGTTACGTCCGATTGCCCTATATTGAGCCGGAAAGGTAAAACGCCTTTCCGTAAAGTCCCCATTCCGATTATAGGCTCCCTGGGCCCTTATCCTCAACCCTTCGGTAATATGTCCTAAATCCTGATTGACAGCTATGGTATACATGCTGCTGTTATGATTGATGGTGGTTTTACCCGTATGATTAATCAACACATAGGGAGACATACCGCTCCCTGTACCGGCAGCAGGAAGCTGGCCGTTGGAAAAACGTACTGGAAAGATCAAAGGAGTGAGACTTGCCTGTGATTCCCAAATATAATCCGTATTGATCTGTCCGGGACGATTATTGACGGAAATAAAGCCGTCCGCACCAAAATACAATACGGTGCTTTTGGTCAGATTAATATCCAAGTTCAAACGTAAAGAGTAGGTGTTATACCCTGTATTGGACGCATAAGGATTATTTTTTTCGGCTTTGTAAGCTGCAGATTCATTGGAGGCTGCAAGACTCACAAAATATTTTGCCACATTTCCTCCACCCCGAGCACTGACATAGTAATTCTGTTTAAACGATAAATCATTGATCATTTCATCCTGCCAACTGACATCCGGATATAAATCAGGATCCAAGCCATCCCTAATCACATTTAACTGAACATCATTATACATGGGATCTTCTCCGCGCACTTCCTTGGCCTCATTGACCAATAATGCATAATCATAAGCCCTCAGGTACTTGGGTAAACGGCGTATTTGCGAAATCGAATAATTTACCCTGGCAGTAAGGCTTAACTTGTCTGTTAATCCCCGTTTGGTAGTAATAAGTACCACCCCATTTGCGCCACGCACGCCATACACAGCTGTGGCCGAGGCATCTTTTAATACGGAGAAACTTTCGATATCTGCGGGGTCTATCGAGTTAATATTTCCTTCCAGACCATCTATCAGCACCAATGCGCTGCTATTTGCCCCAAAAGTACCTATGCCGCGAACCCAAAACTCGGCAAGATTCTTTCCCGGCTCACCACTGTTCACCATTGAAATAACTCCGGCCACACGCCCCCCCAACAGATTGGCGATGGAAGGTGTAGGCACTTGCAGTTCCTCTGGCGATACGGAGGAAATGGATGCCAGAGTAGAAATTTTACGCTGGGTCCCCATTGCCGTCACAACAACTTCATCTATCCCAATAGCAGTACTCTCAAGCTTGATTTCTAAATTCTGAACTTCTTCAGTTACCAGATACTCTACCGTTTCATAACCGACATATGAAAAAACCAATTTGTCTCCTTTGGATGCCCGAATTGTAAAACTTCCGTTCATATCGGTTACAGTACCTCCCATTTTTCCCTGTACCGTTATGGTCACACCGATCAATGGCTCCACATCGTCAGTGACTCTACCCTTAATCGTATAGAGGGTTTCCTGCGCTAACAATACTGAAGCTACCACTAAGAAAAAAATCAAGAAACAATATATTTTTTGCATATTATAAGAAATTTACCCGTTATTGTTTATTCAATAGCAATTCTGCGAATCCTTTTATTACCATAGTCAGATACAAAAATATTTCCTTCAGCATCCACAACAATCCCGTGAGGTTCACTAAAAAGGGCATCATCTTTGGAGCCGTCTTTAAATCCGCGTTGTTCAGGTATCCCTATCATCGTTTCCACCATCATTGTATGTGTGTTTATCATTCGAATACACTGATTTTGATTGTCTCCCACATATAAATTACCATCAGAATCGAAGCTGATTCCACGCGGTTGATTGAACTGAGCAATCGACAAAGGGCCATCACGGTGTGCACCGTTAGTAGCACCGGAGAGTTTTTGAAACGAGGCAAGTCGAACACCATCGCTTCCAACGGTACTATCGGTCACATCCACCTTGCAGATACTATTGGACACATCTCCTGCTCCGCTTGAATATGCAATCCACAATTCATTCTGATTGATCGGATGCATGGCCATACCATAGGCAATTCCACTCGGTGTCATCCCTACAATGGAAGCCTTCCACGTTGCCGGATTTATCCTTACCAATTCTCCACTGTTGTAACGGGTATAATAGTTTCCGTCCGCTTCGCTCAAAAGACAATGGTAATGAATAACACTGGTTGGCATATCATATTCTTTACCACTTACACTGTTAAAGCCCCGATCCCACTCTTTAATAAAATAAAGTTTTGGTATCCAGCCTGTCCTGGGATCCATAAAGCAAAAACGATCACGCTCTTGTTCCGAACCCGTCTGCAGTACATTTGTAAGAGGATTGGCGATAGGAGGACAACGATGGTTGTAGCCCTGTGCGCCGGTAGCCACAACCGTGGCGCTATTCTCTGCCACATTTAATCTTAACAGGTTATCATTTCCCAGCGACACGAAAATATTGAAATCTTTATCCATTCCAATATAAACTGGTACTAATTGTATCTTATCCAAACCTACTCCATAGTTAGGAGGATCAGTGGGATTATTCCCGTTACCGGCAACAGTGGTAACTGAAGCTGCGACTTTGTACAAGAAATGACCGGAATATTCCTTTTGCTGATCTCCAATTTCCACACTCAAAATACAGGTATCACCCGGAAGACGGGGAACCAATGCAAGTATACGCTTTCCATTGGAATTGACTACCGCGGCTTCCTTCGCATTGAAGAAAACTTTGATCTTAGAAGGATCCGTCCCAAAATTATCTCCATCTAACAGTACCATCTCGGAGATCCGCCCTGAATCGGGCATAAAGGAAGTAAGCACAATCGGCTTATTCGGATCGTGCGCTTCACCACCGGTTTCTTCCTCCCCTTTACAGGAACAAAGAAAAAACAACGGCACAACCATCCATAACAAGAACACAATATTCACATTTTTTCTCCTCTTTATTCCTGAAAAAAAATGAATCATTGTTTCCACATGTGTCGAAACATAATTTTGCTTGTTTTTCATATTCACCTTATTTATTAAAAAATATTTGTTTTTGTAATATGGAGTTATACTTTGTGCTTTCCCTGAACAGCCCAACAATCCGATCAGGATGACCACAGCCATGACAAAAGGCACGATCCACACAGAAACCCAGTTGTATGCACCCTGGGCGGTAATGTATTGATGCACCCCGTTCCCGGCAACCAGTGTTCCCAGGTACAAAAAACAAGCATTATCCAAACAGCAATTTGGATAGCTTTAGGTACTAGTTTGTGTGGGGCAGAAAAAGCTCGACAAATATTAATAAAAGATTGGTCGCCCAAAGGGAAGGAAAAAAATAAGAAATAAAGGTTTTGTTTTCCAAGTAAACACCTGGATAAAAGCAGATTATAAGTCAAATAAGGAGAATACCCCCCCCCCCGTTAACAGGTGTTAACATTCCAAGGGCTTTAAACTGGTTATCTATAGGACTTGTTCTCATCGAATAAGATTTTTATACGGTATTATAAACTTTTATTTCATGTATGAAAGGAAAAATTTTCATCCTCACAAAGAAAAATAAAAAAAATTAAACAATAAAGATATATAGAAATAAGCCATAAAACCTTTTCAACCATAAATAATATAAATAAGACATTATTAGCAAAAAGAAAGCCGAATTCCCGCATATTTATTCTTATTTAACCAAACAATCAGGAATAACTGAGAAACTGTGTTGAATTTGCCGAGAAATAATATCACACTTATTTCAAGACATTGTGGGCTTACCGGACGGACACTTTGATCCGCCCAGTAATATAACCGCCCAGTAATATAAGACAAGAAAGAATAAATAATTTAGAAGCTGTTTTGAATTTTTTCATCCATTGTTTTTTAGCCATTTTTTGATGGATTTGGATTTTCATTGATTGAAATGTGGCGGGCCACTTAAAAGAAATGAAAGTTCAAAGGCGCAAAAAAGAATATGAAAGAGTGGAAAAATAAGCGTAAAATAATCACTCGTAAAATTCAAAACAGTTTCTTAATCTTTATCATAAAGAGGTATCTCTATACTGTGTATTTTTGGCCCCAATGATCCGCCTAAATTATAATTTTGCATGTCCTCTACCTCATATTTCCCCACGCCCTTTTTCATCAGTTTTTTCAACTCACCCAGATAGTTATTATACACACCGCGCGGATTTGTATTGTTCCTGGCTGCTATCGACGCGGCCATTCCTACCACTTCTCCCATGATACCTGTCGTGCGCATTACCCTTACAGTACCTAAGGCGACATGAGTCACACTGATGTTCCTTCCCGCCATGAAAAGGTTGTCAATATTCCGTGAATAAAGACAGCGATAAGGAATCGGATAAGGATGAATGGGTTTATGTATGGCTATAGATAAAAATTCATTTTCAGGGAAATGTTCCGTGTTCTGAGGATCCGGATAATGCAGGTCAATTGTCCAGGTTGTGGGTGCGGAAGCATCGGGGTAAATAACGAAATCCGTCAGATCCTGTTCTTTCAAAATGTGGTCACCCAGCAACCGGCGGGATTCTCTTTTACCGGCAATATAAGCAACCCAATCCAGTCTCCGATTAGCGTATTTTTCTTTATCAGCACTGAAATTCTTCAACCATGACCAGTTGGAATAGACCACCATAAGGCCATAATCACGTATCCGTTCAAACTCATTGATCTGATCATAATTCATTCCGGTTTCCCATGTCCATTCACCCATAGCCACCTGTTTCACACTTTCGTCGTTGAATTCCACACCATATTGGAATACCGGGAAATCAACAGGTTGACTTTCTTCCGCCGAATACCATTGTACGGACGCACCCATGGTCATTTTGTCCGGTGTCTCGGGAGCAGTGGGTTCCCCGAACTCATCCTTGGACTCCCGCCCCATGGCATAATCGGCTCCGGCAAGGAACCCGATCGTCCCGTCGCCGGTACAATCCGCGAACAATGGTGCTGCAAAGGAGAGCTCTTCTGAAGTTTCAATATGCCGTGCCTGCACTTCGGTAATGGATGAACCTTCTGTTTTGACGGCAAATGCCCGGTAATTGGTAAAAAGCGAAATATTCTCCTCTGCCAGCACCATCTGCATTTTTTTCCCATCCTCATAATAATCTGCCGGCTGGGCATTCCCACCACGCGCGGGACCGATTTCCTTGACCACATCACCCAATGCAGGATAAGGTTCCACTTTAATTCTTCCCCCAAGATGCACACGCACTTCCGAGCTGTTGTTTCCTCCAAGTACGGGCCGATCCTGGATTAACGCGACTTTCAGTCCTGATCTTGCGGCAGATATGGCTGCTGTGGTCCCGGCCACTCCGCCGCCCACCACCACCAGATCAAATTCACCCGCTTGTTGCGGTTCTTCGGGTATATCCAGCATCTGTTTTCTGAAATGACCCAAAGTTGCCGGTTCGTTGGGAGGAGATATGTTATCCTGCGTAAAATAAATGGCATCCACCCGACCGTTAAAGCCAGTCAAATCCTGCAGGGTGATCACATTATCTTTTTTCCTGACCTCTACTTTTCCTGCTTTCTGCCAATACCATTCATTACCCCTACTACCCAGTACAGATCCTATTTTTTCTCCATTTAACCTGATTTGGAATTTGCCCGGTCCCTCACCCTCATACCATGGTGAGGTCCAGTTAAATGTACGGACATATACATCATATTCCCCGGTTGAGGGAAATTCGACAGATATTTCCGCATCGGCTACCGGCACGCCCATTCCATGCGCCATCAGGTAAGGAGAGCCCATCAGATCCATAAACTGTTGATCGACCACCCAACCGCCTTTCTTACTGAAATTCTCCGCCTCCACCAAAAGAGAAGGTGATTGTGCGATTATCCCATTCGCGACCATTGCGAACAATAAAACTAAACCATATTTCTTCATATAATTAAGGATTTAGACATAAGAATCAAGAACTAAGAACTAAGAACTAAGAACCAAGAGCCAAGAGCCAAGAGTCAAGAGCCAAGAGCCAAGAGCCAAGAGTCAAGAGCCAAGAACCAAGAGTCAAGAGCCAAGAACCAAGAGCCAAGAGCCAAGACTAGTACGATTATTTATTCAACTTTCTCATATTCATGGGTTGCGCATGCGACTAAGACGGGTTATCTATATTCCAACCATGCGGTTACGTTTGTATCGGTATCGGAAATAAACCGTATCCAGCGCGCATGGAAGGAGGAGGGGAACTGATGATGCTGCTGTTGTCCCGGTTCCACAGTATAAACCGCATATCCCATCCAGTCACCGTTTCCAGTCGGATCTACCTCGACTGAGATCTTTACCGCCTTTTCCGACGTATGAGACAAGGTTAATTCCCGTTGATCATAAAAACCGATCAGGTAAGGATCGGAAGCAACCTGTGCTTTTACGTTTGACCCCACCCACGGCCCCCCTTTTCCTGTGGGTTTTCCTAATTTCCACAGGTCGTCGATGACACCAGCCCATACGGCTGCTTTACCGTCTTGCGAAACAATGACATGAGCATTTCCCTTTCCTTCTTCCGGGCTAATACCCGTTAGTATAAGCATCCCGCGATAGGAAGCATAGTCATTGATACGGTAATGGTGGGTAGCTACCGGCCGGATCTTGGCATATCCGTCAGCATTCTCCGCCGGCAGCTCGTAAAAGGTTCCGTGGCAACTGAAAAGATCCCGCTCTGTGGCTACTTCACGACATACGCGTAACCGTCCCTCGTCGGTCAAAGAACTGTAAGCATCCTCCCCCAGGGGTAATCTCCACCGCCGGTTTTTATCATCGATCACCAGAACGGAACCTTTTTCTCTTTCCACTACCTGCCGGGGTATCGCAAATCGGTGACGGATAAAATCGGCTGTTGAAACATCCTCTTTTCGTTCCAGTTTCAGTTCTTCTCCCATTTCATAATATCCGGTTTCCCACACTTCCCCATCAGTAGTTGTATTCGCCAATAAGCCCAGTGCGCGGCGGTTTTCACCTAAACCATATAACAATCCGCCCAGATTAGATTCCGATTCCACATCAGCCAATCCCTTGAAAATTTTATCCGGAACAGTACTCCTTCTATCGTTATCTTTATAGGTAAAGGCAAGAGTAAGTGTAGCCGGCCTGTCCGGTTTGGCGCGTACCCACTCACCTGTTTCCGATGAAGAAAACTCAATGTGGGTCGATTCTCCCGCAGCCAGTTCTATATTTTTCAGCCTGCTCCATTCATTATTTCCCTTTTTATCCACTTCATAGGTGACCGTTACCGGAGCAGAGCCTTCATTCCTTATCCAACTGCCGCGATGCGGCCAACCGGAAAACAGGAATGGTTCCGAGTATTCATCAGCATCCACCTTCTCTGCCGCCCAAACAGCTCCCCCTGCCGTAGTAGGGCCCAACTCGTCTGGTGTGGAGACGGAAGTAAACCAGAGATTTGAATTGGATTGGCCAGGACCTTCAATATATCCTTTTGCCTCACGCCTGTTAAGGAATTCCCGTTGGGCCGAGTCATCACAGCCGAAAACCAACTGATTCTCCCATCTTGCAAAATCACCGATCACTTTCAGATAAGCGGAACGGGGACGTATGCCAGCGCTGTTCGTCGCTGTGAACGTACCGGGAAAATTCCAGAACATACCATGCATCATCATCAGATAATCCGGTCGCTTTTGGGTGCCTATATCGCGAATACGGGGCCACTCGGTATTCCATCCGTGTGCGCCGTCGTAACTGTGACTTGCTTTGGGCAAACGGTAAAATCTCCATCCCCGCGTCGCATCCCGCACACCGAGGAGAAGGGACTTATGGTCCCACCCCGTCGCCCAGATCGGGTCGGTTTCAGGATCCGAATTACCATATATTCCCCCCGGACCGGTTACCTCAACAAACTGATTCCGTCGCACTAATTTCCACTCTTTTCCGTCCCATTCGGAAAGGGATCCGGCCTCCACATCAAATTTATGCAACGCTTCCTGTGTGGCTTCCCCGTTATTGGAATAGACCAGTACTCCCTGCCCCGAATAAAGGCCTTTACCGTGCGCACCGGGCAACAACGCTGCTTCCTGAGCCATTTCCCCGGGCTTGCGATCCACATTACCGTCACGGAACAGTTCTTTTACTTCGAGCGTATTCACATCCACTTCATAAAATCCCTCTTCCATTGTGCCGTAGTAGATCTTATTGGCAGGGTCCGTCAAATGACGCGCGTTCCCCGTATGCCTTCCGGGCATAACGGTATATGGAATAACACGCACGTTCCCTTCCGCGCTAATGGCATAGGGTCCGATAAAAAGCTGGTTACTTTCTTTGTGTATCATCCGGTTCGCAGGAGTGCCTCCGACACTTTCTTCACGGACTATCTTCTCCAAACCCGACGTGATCTGGTATAATTTGTCGGATGAACCGAAGGGCAAATGAGGGCCATAGGTAATCATCCACAGGCTCCCCGCCCAGGGGACTACTGCCCCTGTACCACACTCGCCTTCGTCATTATAATAAGCCAATCGAGGATAAACACCCGAAATAGAACCAGATAATCCTGTATTGTTTTTTTGCGCCGTACATGCTAAGATCCATATCGTTCCAACTGCAAAAAACAATTTCTTTAAATCCATAAAATTTCTAATTTAGAAAATATCAGATCCCTCAAATTTAAGCATATAAATAGAGGGATCTGCATTCATTGATTAATTTTCGCCAAAATATGGCAATATTCCCATTGGACACCGTTATTTTGAATACCTATAAAATCTATCGGATAAGCACCGACAAGCATTTTCCACTACCATTCTGGATTTTGGTCGAGATTTTCGTTGATCAAACGGTCAGCAGCAGGCACAGGCCACAGGTAGTCGCGCTCGGCATTGAACTTACGCTCACTCGCCACAACGATATAACCCGCATTAACCATATACCTGAGATCCGCTATACCGTTTTCATCAATCGCGGGTATGCCCCCGATAGGATAGTTTCCGTCTTTCCAATTTTGGATCAACTGACGATATTCTACTGACACAGAGGATTCGTCACCATCCCATGAAGCTGAACCTGACCATGCGCGACGCAGGAAATAACTGGGCGTATTGTAAACCTTTTCGGCCAGTCTCCAACGTATCAAATCGGCATAGCGATGTCCCTCCCAGGCAAGTTCGATGAAGCGTTCAGTACGGAGGATCGTGCGCATAGCGCTCCGCGAGCCAACCATAACGCGAGGGTATGTAATTCCTGTACCGGCATAAGCTCTTTCACGCAGTTTGTTGATTGTGGCATCCAGCACGTCCTGAGTACATCTGTCAAGTTCGATCATAGCTTCGGCATACATCAGCAACACGTCACCGTAACGCAACATGGGATATGTGGTTGGCGCTCCCGCACGTCCGTTTTCAAGGAATGATTCATCAATATACTTTTTAAAGCAAAAGCCATTGTAAGCGGCGTGTTCGGCCCGTGCTTTCGAATCGGTGTTACTCACTTGCGCGCCGTCTGAAGCACGGTAGACAGTAGTCCGGGTCGGATCCGGAGAATATTCATAGCCAAGCCATACATAATCCCTGGGATCATACGTTCCGTCGAGAACGCTCTTATTGTAAGCCGTAGCAAAAGGTACAATGGTCATGGCCATACGCGGGTCCCGGTTTTCAAAAAAGTCTTTTGGATTATAAAGTGGCGACTTGTCGATAGGTTGGCCGTCGATACAGGGATAGGCGCATACCAATTCGAAAGAGGGAGCGGCCACGCCACCCCATCCTCCTGCAAGACGGGTAATACAGTTCAGTACGTCGGAAGCAGCCCAATAATACCTTCTCAGGGCCACATCACCACGGAAGAAAAATATCCATTCATCCGACCACGAGGCAGTGAATAAATCCCGGTAATTATCGTGGAGTTTATAGACATTCAGATCCATACAAGCTTTTGCTGCCGTTGCTGCCGTTTCGTAATCACCGTTTCTGAGGGCGATACGCGCTTTGAATGCAAGAGCCGCACCTTTTGTAGCTCTTTGTATTCCCGCGTAGCTGGTCGGTAGACGCTTGGCAGCCTCATCCAAACACTCGTAACTGTACGCCAGTACTTCAGCTTTTGGCGAACGTGACATAGCGTAGGCCTGATCAAGTGTCATACCTGACTTATCAAGGATGGCATCCCCCCAGTGGAACGCCAACATGCCATAAGCATATCCTATATAAAAATAAGCTTCACCCTCATACCGGGTGATATCCGCTTCCGGCACTCCCATGGCACGCGCATTATCCATATTATTCAGGAGGCGTAACGCACGGGCAATACCTTTATAGAAACTTTGCCAACGAGTGGCCACGGTACCATTCTCAGCCGTCATTGTCCCATTCTGCACGCTTGTACTGGTATTGCGCCACACCATATCGTCGCTCCAGCCCCAATGGTCAATAGGGAAAAAATCGGTACGGTAAAAGTCGTTCAGCGACATTTCGATCTCTTGCTGCGATGAATACCAACTTCCACTTGATCCTTCAGACAACGGATTAAGATCAAGATCGACACAACCCGAAAGGATGGACATTGATATTATGTTGATAATTAGCAATATCTTCTTCATATAAATAAGTATTTAAAATTTAACATTCACTCCCAAAACGAAAGAAGTTGATATGAAGTCTGACGATGAACCGACCTCGGGATCCCATCCTTTCGGAAAGTTACTAATGGCCGGCAGGTCATTTATACTGAGATATAAACGCATATCCTTGACCCTCATTCCACTCAACAGATCATTGGGCAGTGAGTAACCAAGCGTGATATTTTTCGCGCGGAAATAAGCACCATTGAAGAGCCAGTAATCTGATCCGGCATAAGTATTCGTTGTATTGGTATAGGTCAGACGCGGATACTTGGCATTGCGATTTTGCTCTTCGGTGTTGTGCTGGCTCCAGTAGTTACCCAATACAAGTTCCGGGACGGCGCCCCATTGTTCTTTGAGAGGTTGAATCCAGTCCGAATTAAACAACACACGCTGGTGACCTACACCTTGAAATGAAAAACTGAAATCAAAATTTCTCCAACCTAAAGAGATATTACCTCCATAAAGGTATTCCGGTTGCGAGTTTCCCAGAGGCACCTTGTCATCAGCGTTAATAATACCGTTTCCATCCACATCGACATACTTAATGTTACCTGCCTTATCATTCGGTGTAAGTGTCGGATACTTTTTGCCGTTCGCATCATAGAGATCCGCATCGGTCAGGAACAGACCATCACTTTTGTACATATACCATTCATAGTAATATGATCCCTTTTCGTAGATACGGTTACCATCGATAGTACGCTTGTCACCCAGGTAACCCATTTTTGAACGGTAATCCGACAGATTCGCCGAAACGCTATACCACAGATCACCCAGTCTGTCAGACCAGCCTACTTCCAGGTCCCAGCCTTTGGTATACATATCACCGGCATTCTGTTGAGGAGCTGAAAATCCGGCATAGGAGGGAAAACCGAGTTCAAGTAACATATCGGAAGTCTTTTTGTAATAATAATCGCCGGTAAAGCTCAAACGGTTATTCAACAATGCCAGGTCGAGACCCATCCCATAGGTTGTGGTGGTTTCCCATGTAATATTCTCAAATGCATAATGAACTTGTGCGGCATTCTGCAAAGCCGTCACGGTTTGTGACGATTTATCGTACATATAACTGTTTCCAAAGGTAATGGCAGCCAGATAAGGGAACTCCGAACCAATACGCTCGTTGCCGAGTTGACCGATAGAACCGCGTATCTTCAGGTAATCTGCCAGATTATTTTTGAACCACGACTCTTCCGACATGACCCATCCGGCAGATGCAGAATAGAATGTGCCCCAACGGTTTTCCTTGGCAAATCGTGACGACCCGTCGGTGCGTACATTACCCTGAAGCATGTACTTGTTTTTATAGGAATACATCAATCGCCCGAATACCGACTCATAAGCGTTGTGTCCGGCCTTACCCTTATTATATTGATAATCTTCTGGGCCAATATTGAGATAAGGATAGCTATCAAGCAGGTAGTTTGAGCGTGAAGCTTCCGTTTCTTCCCATTTATAGGAATACCCCTCGTAACCAACCATGGCGTTGAACGAGTGACTACCCCAGATATTCTGGTAATTACCATAGAACTGGTATGTCTGGCTGTTATTATCGTTTCTCTTTTCTTCAAGGTTCGTTGTCTTGTGCAGTTGCATATAGGTATAAGATCCGTCTTCGTAATAGACAGGGACGGCGCGTGAGAATTTCTTCCCTTTGGTGAACGAGAAGCGGGGAGCAAAGATAGCTGTCAGGGTAAGACCTTTCAATGGAGTGAGATCTATTTGCGCCTTACCCCCAAACTTATAATAACCTATTCTATTGGAACCTCCTTGTTGCAGCCCGGCAAGCGGATTGGCTCCATCTTTCGAATCGGCGTAGCGACCGTCTTTCCAGAATGGGGTATAATAAGGTGCCGCCAAATAGGCCCAATATATGACATCCATTTGCGAGGGACTGATCGAATTGGATTTTGAGAAATCGACGTCGATATTGGCACGAAGCCAATCCGTTATGTTATAATCATTGTTGACACGGCCAGCAATACGCTCATAGGATTTGTTTTCGTAATATCCGTCGCCTTTTTGATAATTGAAGGTTGATTTGGTCCGGAGTTTTTCAGTGCCCCCCGAAACACTCAACACATGTTGCTCATGTGTAGTCGACTTCTTCAATAGCAGATTAACCCAGTCCGTATTGGGATAATGATAAGGATCGGTAGCATTTTTATCGAGCCAGGAGGCAATAGTCTCCTGTGAATACTGAGAATAAGGATCCGCGGCACCGTCATTCCATTTTATTTCGTTTTGTATGTTCATCCAGTCGATCACGTCACCGTTTTTGGGTCGGGTTGTGGGTCTGTCAATGCCATATTCATAGTTGTAATCAAAAGTGAATTGGCGATCTTTGGCCCGCTTGGTAGTGATAAGGATGACACCTGCCGCTGCCCGTGATCCGTAAATGGAGGCAGAAGCAGCGTCCTTCAAGACAGTCATCGTTTCCACATCGGATGCCACCACATCATCAAGAGACGACGGCACACCGTCGACAATTACCAGAGGATCATTGTTCGAGAGTGTAGTAATACCCCGGATACGCACAGTGGCCGAAGCACCCGGCGCACCGGAATCCCGGGTCACCTGAACGCCCGCAATCTGTCCCTGCATGGCAGTAGATATCTGCTGGGTGGAACGATTAGTCAAAGTCTCGCCTTTTATACTTGATATGGCACCGGTGAGATCCCCCTTGCGGGCAGTACCGTAACCTACCACCACTACTTCTTCCAATGTTTTTGTATCTTCCTGAAGAATGATATCCATAGCCGTTTTACCAGCCGTACTGACATTTTGGGGCAAATAACCGATATAGGAGATATGAAGAACGGCATTATCTGCCACCTGCAGGGAGAAACTTCCACTTATATCGGTCACGGTACCGTTCGTTGTACCTTCCTCAACAATATTGGCCCCGATAATGGGATCTCCCTGTTCATCGACAATCGTGCCGTTTATGGTCTTTCTCACCACCTGTGACACTACCGGCGCCTTGGTGATAATTATATGGTTCTCACGCACGGCATAAATACATCCCGTATCCCGAAGTAATGCTGTCATAATATCAGCTAAGGAACCGTTTTTTTGAGGTATTGAAACCGTTTTGCTTACATCAATGATTTCACGATTATAGTCGACTGACATCTTCGTTTGCTTTTCTATCTCGGCAAAAGCGGTCCTGAGTGTTAATCGGGTATTTGTCAGGGAAACAGATTGTCCCCAAGAAAGTTGTGCCTGAAAAAAAGAAAAGGTTATTAACAGAAATAAGAACCGACACAAATAATTTATTCTTAATCTGCCTTTATTGTCATTTATTTTCATAATTTTGTAAGTTGATTGTTAGTATTTTATACAACTATCCCTGTATTGACTCCATGGATATGAACTGTGTAAATATTTAACGATTTCAATCCGGGGAGCTTTTCACGACACAAGCTTCCCGGATCTTTTTTTCATGAGCCTACCTCCTCTTGTTCAATTCATTATTTTTATTTTATATAAATCACATCATCTTCGATTGTCCACTGTAATTCCGGATTCAAAGCCTCCAAAACGGTCAATACCTGGTTTACATTTTCATAAGGCATGTATTTGATAGAAAAAACTCCTCCGCCGTATTTTCTTATGTCATAAGAGACGGTAACATTGAAGCGACGTTCCACAGTACGTATAATCTCCTCAAAGGATGCATCATTGAATACAAGATAGCCCTCTTTCCACTTCGAAACCAGTTCCGCATCAATCTCCAACTTTGATATTTTCCCTTTGCGATGATCGTAAACGAGCTGCTCGTTGGGACTGATTACTTCCGATACGCTCACTTTCCCGGCGACATCCACTCTCACCGATCCTTCTTCCAAGGTAACTGCCATAGTACCCAGATCCACGTATGACTTCACATTAAATGTTGTTCCCAGCGCCTCTATATCCATATATTGGGTTTTCACGATAAAAGGCCTTCCCGGATCTTTTTCAACCCGGAAAGTGGCTTCTCCATTCAGAAACAGGCGCCGTGTCGATCCCGAGAAGTCACCCGGGTACAGTAACATGGAGCCGGCATTCAACCACACTTCAGATCCGTCGGGCAAAACCACCTGCCTTATTTCTCCGTCGGGGACAATATGTTCCACCATTTCTGTCTGGGGTGTGGCCGGCACCGAAGACCCCGATTGATTATTCATCAGCCAACAGGTAAACAATCCACCTGCAACCGGCAACAGGAGTATGGAAGCGATGCGAAGCAACCTTCGGGATAATGGCGGTTTCACCGTTTTCTCGTCCCTCCCGATTCTTTTATTCATTTCCTTTAAAGCCAATAAGGTGCGGGCGTTAGCTTCAGCCGCTTCCCGGTTCCACACTTCTTCCAGCACCTCGTTCTTTACCACGTTGTCCTCATTACGTGTAAACCAATGTTGAAATTTAAGAATCGACTCTTTGGGAAAATCATTCTCGAAAAAACGGGTCATCAATATGCGGATACGGTGCTTATCCATTGTATATAATATCTATTCTTCACACCGGTTATTGAAAGATCGTTTCAATCATGCCGGATTCATTCTCTATATCATGGTAGACAAGAAACCCGGGAGTAACGCACAAACAAATGTGTGATTTTTTCAAAAAAATAAAAAAGAAATACGCTGAAGTGCTTTTCTCAAATCGCTCAACGCATGGGAAATATGATTCTCTACCGTTCGTTTATTGATATTAAGACGGCAGGCAATTTCATCACTTGAAAAGCCATCTTTGCGGCTCATCTTAAATACTCGCTGACGCTGTTCCGGCATTTGTGAAATCACCAGGTCGATTAATAGGGAAAGGTCTTTGGCAAACATATCCTGTTCCGGCTCATACGTCGCCGGCTGATCCAACCGGCTGAGGGTATATTTTTCCTCCACAAGATTATGTTCGTAGTGATTATAAATCATGTGCCTTGCCATGGTAAATAAATATGCTTTAAACGATTTGATTTCTCTCATCATTTCACGGTTCATCCATACTTTATAAAATATCTCCTGGGTCATATCATACGCCTCCTCTTCATTTTTTATAAAACCACATAAAAAATGATAAATCTTAGGGTGATATGCTAGAAATAATAATTCGTACGACCGATGGTCTCCCTCAGAAAGATTTGTCAGGCATTCTATTTCAAGTTGTTTGTCCATGTAAAACTACTCACATGCAAAAAGAGAGTTCCCATAGGGGATAGATCTCATAGATTATCATCAGGATATCAAACCAGAACTATTTCGTTAAGCAATGCAAACAGAAGACAAGTTCACTTGGATTATATAGTTACGAGAAAATGTCTGATGTAATCGAACATATTTTGCAAAGATGCAAAAATATTATGAAAATAAGAAAACGCTTACACCGATTTTGTACCTTTGGTATCTGGAACAACTTGAAAATAGGAATACATCATCCTTATTCCGTTGTGATTGGCTCTCAAAAGTTTGTACCTTTGTTTGGTATCTGGAACAACTGGATTTGAAGCGAAAGCACCACCTCTACTCCACTTACCTATATCAAGAGGCGGGGGCAGTCAGCCAGGTTAGAACCTTTACCGCCGGTGCAAAATATCAACTCAATTAAAAGAGGCGGGAGCGTCTCTTGTTATCCGATGAGACATTGCTGCCGCTCTTCAGGGCAGGCACACTCAAAGAAGCATCAAAATAAAAAAAACATTCAAACCTTGAACTCTCTAACCCCACTGTTCTGGTAAGGGAGCTTTTAGTGAAGTAGATATCCAGAGCTCAGAAATCGTAATAACCAGGCAATGTAATATTATTCTAAATACGGGATAGATGCTCGGTCTTACACCAACCCAAAATGTTGTAATGCTTTTAGCACGCCGTCATCATCGATAGAGTCGGTCACATGATCTGCCGCCTGTTTGACATCCTCCTTTGCATTTCCCATTGCCACCCCCACACCGGCATGACGGAGCATCTCAATGTCGTTTCCTCCATCACCGAAAGCCATGGTCTCTTCCAGGGAGAATCCATAATAATTACAGAATTGGTCTATTCCGACACCTTTATCCACCCCTTTGGCTATGACATCGGCAAAAGTAGGATACCATCGCATAGCTGAACAGTTCGGCAACAGGCTCATCACTTCCTCTTCCTGAGAATCTTTGAAAAACGCCGTCAATTGGAATAATTCCTTGTCCCGGTAATAATCAAGATCATTGATCTGAGGCATCTCCTGTTTCAACAAGCTTATCAGAAATTTCACATCTTCATCGATATAATTAAAAGAAAGACGATGTTCTTCCACAAAGAGGCAGGGAAATTCCCTTTCCTGTTGTAAGTAATCGATAAAGCGATTGACATCCGACCGATCGATACTTTTTTTGAATATGACATTATCGTTACCCTGCAAACAGTAACAACCGTTCAAGGTGATATATCCGTCAAACTCCAAGTTTCCCAGATTATTGATTACCGAAAAATGCCTGCCGGTGGCGATAAATACTTTGATCCCGTTACTCCTGATCGTCTCGATCGCTTTCCGGGTAGAATCGGGTATCCGATGCGTTTTGAAACTGACTAACGTGCCGTCAATATCAAAAAATATTGCTTTAACCATAAATGTCTATAACCTAAATTTTGTACAAAGATACAAAATATATAACGAACAATAGGTGTAAATATCAGAGTAATAATAAATTTAGGGTATGAACAGGAAGAATTCACCTTGCTCATGCCCTTTAAGTGGCAACCACAAGAGGCTACGCCCACCTTGTAAAAATCAGGATGGAACAAAAGCGCCGCCATGGCATTCTGCCCTCCGGCAGATCCGCCGTAGATCCCTACCCGATCGATATCCATCTCCGGATATTTCTCTGCAGCCGCCTTTATCCAAGCAATCCTGTCAGGGAAACCTGCATCTTTCAGGTTTTCATTATAACGATCTGCCAATTGGTATAAACTATCCGTGTTCTGTGCGGAAACGCATAGCACAAAAATAGGGAAGAAAAAAAACAGGTAAATACAAGCTTCATTTTATTCATTGTTTATGATTTTATTGTCTAACTGGTCTATTTAATTTTGACACTTAAAATATTTTTCTTTCCTTTTGAGGATTTTACTTCATAATATCCTCTTGTATTTTTTATAATTCCGGTTGGGAGTATTACTTCTTTGCCCTCAGGCACCTTTACCCCGAACAATGCATCTCCGTTAAATTCGACAATCGTTTCTCTCGTTTTCGGATTATAATCAACTTGTTGCATCTGTCCGGCAACAGTTGTCAGATGAAGGGATTCCGGTGCAATAAATACGCTGTTTTTCCCTGCCGTAGTAATTTCTGTCCTGACCCATTCTCCCTCTTTTTCAATATTGCCACTGAAGGCAACCCATCCGAATTCAGGATGATGATAGATATAGGTAGCTGAATTGACCGCATAGCCATAAAATCCGCTGCCGTAATCTCCGGCATAACCGTCGATAGCCAGCGTGGAAGGATAGGAATGGAAAGCGGCCGAGCCGAAGCCGTCTTCAGTCACATTGGCCAATGGCCCCATCGATCCGGCATGTCCCACCCTCAGCAGGTAGAAATCATCCGGATTAGCCCTATAGGCAGAGAGTACGGGTATCGCATTTAATCCTGAACCGTAATGATGTAACTGGCGTTCAATCCGGGCCAGTTTCCCGCCATACACAAAATCCCAGTATCTGCGGGCGCTCCCGTTATACCCCCAATGGGGAAGCGTTGGCATATAGGCGAGGATCGCGTTGAGGGTGACATCCGCTTTATCGGCATAACCGAAGTAGGATGTCCACATATACACTTCCTCCTGTCCGGTAGAATCCCACGGCATCTCACTTCCAAACGGATAGTTCAACGAACGCCAGTGATCCGCCCGTTTTTTCATTTCCGCCTCCAGATCGGCAGCCATTTCCGTAAATCCTTCCCGTTGCAGATCGAGGAGGATATAGAGGAAAACGGAACCTTCCATTTGTCCGAATTGTGCATAGTAGGGAGCGAATTTCATCATCGCAATGGCTGTATGATAAGCGTTTTCCAGACTTTGCCTCCAGTCGATACCGGTAAAACCTCGATTTCTACCCAAATGGTACATCACCCAATGGGCGGCGGCCACATGCGGATAGTTATAGGAACGGCCAAGGTCTTCGGCATTTTCTTTCGACCAAGCTTCCCATCCGCTAAACCGGATGGAATCGCTATAAGTACCTTTCGGCATCAATTCCGGTTCATAATAGAACAGGCTCTTTCTCACGCCGTATTTTGTTGAATCGGAGTTATGCTGGATCCGGCCCCACATTGTTTCATTGATGAATCTTTTTATTTTCTCAACCTCCTGATGGTCGGGCCGTACAAGCTGCTTCATCACGGCAGCCAGCCAACTCCCGGCTCCCGCTTCGTCACTCAGGCCAACAAACCAGGAACGCCTCTCCTGTGTAAGTATCTGTTTCCTGTCATAATCATAGTTTATAATGGAGGGTGAACGTCCGAAAGGATCATCCCTGTTTTCATACCATTGTGCTGTAGTAAGGAAGTTTCCCAAGTCATCCACCACTTCTTCCTGTGATTTAATTACCTTATAATTAATCGTCTGCAACGTATTGTCTTCATAACGGACGGAAAGCCGGGCTCTTCCCCAACTATTCCCTTTCACTTCATATTCCAACCATCCATTGGGTGTTTCTCCTTTTTTTGTCAATGTCAGCGCATTTTCGGGATGGACGGAAATGCTGCTTATCTTTTCCGGATATTTTATAAATAGCCTGCCTATTTCGTTTATGGGCAGAACATACCCGGGAAGTCCGATTGCCACAGGCCTTTTCCGACGGATCAACTCATCTTCTATTTTCCTGATAGAAGGTGCAAGTACAAACTTGAGAGAAAAGCTCTTCGATTCTCCCGGAACCAAGTCGGTCGAGGTCGGCTCGTTCCATTGTTCAACACCTTTCCATTCTGTCTCCGCATTTGCCTTGCTATGGATAAGCCATTCATGGAATCCCTCAAATACCACGCCTTTTGGCGTCGGATCGTCATTGAGAGGGTTGTAAGCCTCAAACGAAGCATTTTCCTGAGGTAGCACCAATAAACTGGGTCCCTCGCCATGTAAACGGTTTACCTGAAGATAGCCTGCATCTTTTCCTATATAAGGATCAAAAAATACATTTTCATGATGCGCCTGATCCAGATTTTTTCCTTCCAGTATATTATTAAAAACAAGTGGGATGCCCAACGAGCCTATTTCTATATTACCGGTAGAGATATTTGTAATCTCAAACCGCAGCACCAGGTCTCCGTTATCTGTCTCCCAGAATCTTTTTATGCCAACGGGTATGTCCGCGGGCAAAGTGGCGGCAAGGTCGGCCGCGGCAATTACATTGCCATTCACGGCCAATTTCACAACCGGTTTACGATTATACGCGGTAGCATATTGTTTCCAGTTCCCTTTTCCTGATTCTCTCAGAGTAATATTTATATCTCCCAAATGGTACAATCCATCTTTATCCCTTTGTGCTATCCTGTCAGCGGGTGTATAATCAAATGATGTATCTGAAAGCGGTTTCAGATGTTTCACCGTTTGGGAAGCATTCACTAAGGTCAGAGAGAAGTTTTTTGTCATAAACGTCTCCGCCCCCATCCCCATAAAAAGCGTCGAGGGCTTTTGTGCCATTCTTTCCCAGGGGGACTGGGCAAAAGAGACAAGGACAAAAGCAAAAACAGAAAAGATTATTACTGTTATTCGTTTCATACGATAATAAATTAGACACAAGACTTTATAAACTAAAAGCTAAAGTGATTTATTCCTATTCTCTATTGATTTCTCAATTTTTCACCACGCACGTGAATTTTCTGTCGTCACTCGGTATATTCGAATAAACTCAGTTGTTTTCTTTGCTCAACATAGTAAGACAAGTTTTTCCCCTCTGTTCGCTTATCAAAAACATTCAAAACAAGTTTTTTCCTCTGCCCTCATTCTTAAGAAAATTCACTATTAATTTTTCACTTTTAACTTTTCATTTTTCACTCAATTATCCCAATTATACAAATTTTCCGTTTTATGACGGCTGATCCTTTTATCCGTTTCAGGAAAGTATTCGGACAAGATCCCATACAATCCGGGATCATATA
Source organism: Proteiniphilum sp. X52 (assembly GCF_003712195.1). Taxonomy (GTDB): domain Bacteria; phylum Bacteroidota; class Bacteroidia; order Bacteroidales; family Dysgonomonadaceae; genus Proteiniphilum. Next base: position 27,091 of record NZ_RDSD01000017.1, read on the forward strand.
CTTTCAGCTCTTCCCGGGTATTCACTTTATTATGCTTCCCGTCACCTCCGTCATTATCTACTTCAGCATTGACATTAAACCAACTCTGCACGCCTTCCGCCCAATATTCCCAGATATTGGTCGCGGCATACGTATTCAGCCATCGTCCGTTTTTGAGGGCGGTATCCAGCAATGTTTTCAGACGATCGTTGAAATCATGGTTTATCGGAGATATACCGACATCGTGTATCGTATGCGCGAATTCATGGATCAGAATATCTTCCGCATGATATTTATCGATCTGATACGCCAGGATATTCTCTTCGGCACAGGTAGTCAGTGGTAAATCAAGCGTTCCTCCCAATCCCCTGGCACGCACATCCCAATTCAGGGAAGTGTCATTGGCGAGATGGGCATGTTCGGGTATATCGGTGGTTCCTTCGTAACGCGCGATTGTCAAACAGTGATTGAAATCCATTGACATTCAATATTTAGTTAATAAATTTCCTCAACCTTTCAGTCGCATTTTGTATCATATCATGGGTACCGCTACCGTCGTTTACATAAGATACAACCATCCTGGCGTATTCAACAGCCTCATGCAAGTCCGTCGACGTCTCACTGGAAGTAAGCCTATCAGCCTGCCTGAGTAAAGTAGACAACGGATAAAGATCTTCCGGTTCGGGCAAATTCCCCGGCCTCATCGTGTTGATAGCGGCATTGAGGACCGAAGCCGCCAGGTTAACTTCATTTTGACTGTAGTTTTTACCCCTGTTCTCGTATATTTTTTGCGATTCCCGAAGTTGTTCCTCAAGACGTCTGAAAGCATGCGGGGCCCAAGGCGAATATTCCGGTATCTTTACAGTAAGGGCATTCCATGCTTCTTGCATCTTTTTTCTCTCGATAGCAAGGTTCAGTACTTCACCAAGGTAACTTTTATCGACGCTACTTGCCAATACCAAGTCGTTCATGGCTTTACGTACCAGTAGTATTTGTCTATCGACTGATAACTGAGATTTCCCTTTTTCTTCCACTTCCTTTGCCGCGGTTATTGCCATTTGCAGTGCGAGATACTTGTCCCATGTAAAATCCTTTGCATCCTTCGATTCTGCCTCTCTTATAGCGGCAGACAGTCGTGATTTATCCAGTTTGACAGGCTGCAGCCCATGCACGCTATTATCTATCGCAGCGATTTGGGCAACGATTTGTTTTTGGGTAGCGTTTTCGGAGCGACTCAGTTCCCGGCCGGCCTCAACAGATACTTTCAGGGCCTCATAAGACTCTTTGGTATAATTATCAGGCAGGAATACAGTCGCCTCTTGTAATTTGTCCGACAGCATTGTCTTGAACTCGGCAAGAAGGTCGTCAACAATATCTATCCTGAAATAATGGGTAGAATTCTTGTCCCTGTAATAATCCGGCTCAAACGTCCTATCGCCCACCGTCAATGTATAGAGGTTGCCATCAGTGCCGTGCGAACCGCCGCTGGGACCATTGAGCACAATATTATTCAAATAAGGATCGATCGCAAGCGTTGCCTCTTCCCAACTGTTTACGCCTGTAGCGGTCATGGCCAGCGGACCGTACATAATAGTACCTGTCCACATAGGATCAAACCGGATATCGGGTTGTTTTTCTCCAGCAGTGGCTGTCTCCATTTTATCGGGGCCATAATCGATATGCTTGCCAAAAGGCATGATGATCTCCACGATGTCGGAGTCTGTCCAGTCACGCGCGGGAATGGTCACATAAGAACTTGGCTGATAGGAGGAAGCAATGGGAACACCATTCAGCCGGATATCGAACCCTTCAGTAGCCCAATACGGCACACGCAGCTTCATCGCAAAATTCGCCTTACCATCTGTAACCCTGATAGTAGAGCTTTCAGCCGGCCATAAACAATCCTGCCGGATAGTGACACCTTTGGCATCCCACTGGAGGACAGTAGGCATATACAAAGCAAGCCAAAGCGTATTCTCCGACACGAAATACGTGGCTTCCTGATACTTGACATGGTTTTCGGATCCCGTACCTCCACAACATGTAGATTGAGGAGTTCTATTGCCCCAGGGCTTTGAAGCGTTGAGTCCCACTGCATAATGATAGATCGTAAGGTAGCAAGTACTGTGGAGTGATCCCACGAGTTGGTTATACAGGACACGTTCGTAGTAATCCATATATCGGGCATCGTCAGGATCAAAGCAGTTTAGGTCCTTAGTCAGTTTAGCCAAATTATAAGCACAACAAGTCTCGTTTAAAGTGGGGGTAGGATTGGTGGCCATGCTTAGTATCTGGGTATAAGGTTGCCTGAACATCTCACCATTACCCACACCGCCGGTAGAGTAGCGGTAACGCCCCTGTATCATTTCCCAAAAATTTTGAGACAAATGATAATAATACGGATTATGGTTTCCTCTGAAACTGCGAAGCGCGCTGGTGATCTTGGGAATATGTTGGTTGGCATGCCGCATGCGTATATCATCAATGTTGCTTGCCAACGGATCATAGAAAGCCGGACTATCGAAAAAATTCGATGCTTCGAGCAGGTGTGCTTTCTCAACGGGATCGTCCACCATTTCGGAGAGCCTCGCCAACGATTCTCCGGTTCCGCCATCTTCCCCCGCGATATACATATTCCACATTTCATAACGGTTGCCGGGGCGGGTCCTCCGCTCCTCCTGCGTCCCGTCTGTCATCACGTAGGTGCGGTAATGCAACCGGTTCCATATCCATAGGCCCATGTCTTTGGCTATGAGAAGGGCTTTGGCCGCCACTTCCGGATCATCGACATAGGTGGCGATATCGATCAGTCCGGCCAACTGTTTATGGATAGAGTAATAAGGCGCCCACACCCAACTCTCGTTGTTATACGCGCGGTACATCTCTATCAGAACCGCATGGTGTGCAGGAATTGCGTTGAGATAACCGTAACCGTATTTCGTCCATTCTGTTTTATGCACGTTGAAATCCTCCCAGGTACCCTTCATGTCCCGTAGTTCGGCTTCGGGTGCAAAGTCGCGTGCCTCCCAGTACCTGCCGAGCTCCTCATTCCAGACAAACGTCCTTTCCTGGCATTCCCGCAACTCGTTGACCATCCGGGTCATATTGTCACGCAGTTTATTTTTTTGTTCCGGGTCGGCAGCGCTGGCGAAAGCCAAAGCCAGCGCAGACATATAATGTCCCGACCCGTGTCCTTTCAGCTTGGTGGTGGGAGAATCCCAGCCATCGGATTTCGTGTACCCTTCGGTACTCAGGCCATACGTATCCCTGTAATTATAGAGTTGCTGGGTAACATCCCAGCTTATAATTTCACGGATGGCCAGTTCCCTATTGGAAGTCAGTCGGTTGTCGCCGATGATCATCACCTTGTTTAACGGAACCGCTTCAGCCACCGGAACAGGAGATGGAGCGGCCTGTCCTCCTGAAACCACTTTAACATTGGCCGTGACCGGATAACCGTGGGGCGTGGTATTATCGCCTGTGATAAAACCACTGACGGTATATTTATGGCCGACAGGGTTCATATCCGGATTGGCCTGGTCTTCTTCCACGTTACGCGCCGAATTGGACCATCGGGTCTGGCGGAATTCCGATTTCCCGTCGGAATAAGTCACCCAAAGCTGATAAGGTAATTTCGGCGCCGTACCAACCGGGCATTCCACTAACACCGGTTCAACCCGGACAATTTCCCTGGATCCGGAGGGATTGGAGATTGTTACAGCAAAAGAAATTGAAGCGACACCAAACAATGGTATCAGCAACAATACACCGGCCAATACAACCATTATACGGTTTGATCTGTTCATCATCACTTATTTTTATTTAAATGAATTTTCATTTTGCATATTCGCTCTAATCGCCTCCAAAGGATTAAAAATACAGGAATTTAACATCATTGCTGAATCCGACATATATCCGTAGACATTGCATCCGAACTGGCAATTGCCCATAAAATAATAATATTTCCCATCATCCCCTTTCAAGACGTCTGGTGCCCAACAGTTTGTCAACCCGTCGGGGAGGTCGATCTCCATCTCATAGTTATACCAATTCACAAAATCCTTACTGATCCAAACCTGAGGATCGAGGATCAGCACATCAGCTTCATCCGGTTGTTCCGCCTCTCCATTCCCTTCCGGTTTTTCCGGATCAATCAGTGGTTCATCTGAATTACAGTTATGAAAACTGATAAAGAGGCAGAATAAAAGATAACATGTAAGCCGTCTTTTCACAAAAAAAATCAATCAAGTTACATATCTATGCGTAGGAGGATAAATGCTTGTAGGCATATATCCTCCTGTTTAATTTAATTATGCCAAAGTAACGCCAATAATAAAGCGGAAGAAATAATTTACACTCTCCATATTCCGGTAACCGATGCTTATCGCATACTTATTCCCGGCAGTCAATTCCGGCGCTCTGCCTATATAGAGAAGCTGATCGTCTGTATTCAATTCGGCAAAGACGGTGAAGCCCGTATCTCCCCAATTGCATACAGCTCCCGAATTGTTCATCCAGTATCCGGGAGCATTTGCCGTATAACTACTGGTTTCATCCCATTCCCCACTTTGAGGATTGACGGCATACATACGAATTTTTCCTCCGTTCGTATCCATATTTGCAAGGAATTCCTCTACAGTCATCTCCATGCAAAGAGCGATCGTTTCCGCATAATTATTCAAGTCTATACCGTAGGATGCGTAATCGCCGGCAGGAATCGTTATATTTAACATTACGATTGTCGGATCAGTATAAGAAACCTGAAATGAGAAACGGACATAGTCGTCATAATCGTCCCCATTGACTGCAAATCCCACATTGAAAGCAACAGATGTCCCGACGGCCACATTTTCTATAGGAGTTACAATAAGGGTTTTGTTGTTGGTATCAATATCCAGACTGGCCGTTTTGGCGTTATCTGACTCTGTGGTTACTCCACCGGCTGTATTATAATACCACCCGGTGTTTCCCTTTGTTTTTCCGGACTTATTCCAATGGTTCCTCGTTGTATTGATGTTGTAAAACACAACCGAACCATTGTTTAAACCACTTATCACCTGTTCTACAGTCATACCCATTTTTTCCTGAAACAATTCATTGTGATCATCCAGACTGACAACATAAGGCTCTAAACGCTCAACCGCAAACTCAATATTTGTAGTGATGGTTGCCTCCTGGTCTACCCGTAAATATGGGTTTTCGTCTTCACCGTATACATGTTTACTCGTGGCCTCTTCGTAGTGGTCACTACATGTTAAAAAATTAAATGACAGTGAAATAGCAAATATATAAATTAAAATTCTTCTCATATGATTTATTTTTTACATTAATCTGAATTATTCACCATAACCAGGATTCTGCACCAGATTCGGATTTCCATCCAAGAATGTTTTATAAATGGGAAAAATATCACAATGGTTATCCGACGGATCTGTTTTAGCCGTTTTACAAAACCAGGACTTTCCATTGTATACATTCTGGTTTGTCCCTCTGATACGGAAACGGATCAGATCCTGCCGGCGGTGATGCTCCGCAACAAATTCCCAAGCCAGGTCGTCCAACAATCCCCCCAACTCAATATCGTCTCCGCCTTCATAGGTAGTGACCCATTTATCCTCTTCACCCATTTTCCCCTGGTTTTCCCGGTATCCGTAGGCATACACGCTTCCGCCTTTCAATTGCTCCACCGTACGAACCGCTTTGCCCGGATTATTCTTAAAAGCACGTTGCCGTACTGCCGTCACCAAGTCCGCAGCAGTTTGTTCAGTTTCTCCCTTATATCCTCCCAAACGAAGCAAACATTCGGCTTTGATCATGTAAGCATCTGCCAAGCGGAAGAAAGGAATATCATCATAAGCGGAACCAAAATCACCCGACAAAATTTCATATTTTATCAAACGTCCACCTTCAAACGGATAGCACCCCGGATTATCAATACTATGTATTTCTTTGGTATAGCTTAATGGCTCTCCTTCCACCATGATAGGGGCTCCGCTACGATCATATTGCTGTCCTAATGTCCAACACGCCGTATAGCGTCCGTCGTCTTCATCATAAGTATCAAGGAATTGGGGCAATGCGGTACTCCCTCCAGTAGCCCAACCGTTAAAATCCCAGACAGCCCTGCCAGCAACGTGTATCCATTTGTTGGCATAGTAATTTCCGCTTGCATATTTATTTTCAAAAGGAATTCCAAATATAATTTCAGGAGAACCGGAAATATCCTCCTTAAAGTTATCCGAATAATTGGCCGACAAAGAAAAACGTCCACTTTCAATAATCTCATTCACTTCATCGATGGCTTTTCCGTACCAAGAACTATCCGAATGATCATTAAACCAAGCATTGTGATTCAGGTACATTTTTGCAAGAAGCATATTGACGGCATAATCGTTAATTTGTCCCATTCCATTGTCCGGTCCGCATTTCCCTTTAATATCAGTCAATTCATCAATAACAAAATCCCATGTTTCCTGCGGATCTGCCTGTTCCGGCATCCAACCGGCCGGGTGATCATAGGTGGTATCCAAAGGAATATTGCGGAACAAATCAAACAAAATATAATAATACAAAGCGCGGTAAGCTCTTAACTGGGAAGTCGCCGCTTCCGAAGCCTGTACAGCTTTATCTGCCAGCAGTTTATTACAGGCATTGATACCGGCATACGAATAATTCCACTCTGTCCAGAAATGCCCTATCTGTGAATGAAACTGATGTTTATGTAAAGAGACATACAAGTCTCCCCAGCCAATACCGATACGGTAAGGGGTACACCAAAGGTCTGAGGATTCGTCCTGGATATCGCAATAGCCGTTCCATCCCCAATAAACATTTCTTAAATTACTGTATACCGGAGCAAACATACTGGCGGCATCTTTCTCCGTAAATTCATATTTCTCTGCGGCAAGTGTATCATAAATGGTCTCACTTAAATCAGTACAACTGTCGAAAGATAACACAGAAACCCCTATGACTATAGCTAAAATGGATTTATATATTTTCATGATCATTTTATTTTTTTAGAATGTAATATTCACTCCGAACGTAAATGAACGAATAGACGGGTATCTGTCGCGCCAGTCGATACCGGCAGAGCGCGGGTCGCTATTTGACAACTCTGGATCTAACCCGCTATATTCAGTAATGGTAAACAGGTTATCTCCTGATATATAAGCCCTCAAACCCTTCACATAGGTAGTATTACGCAAAGGCACGCTATATCCCAGTGTAAGATTAGTCAACTTCACAAAATCGCCTTTCTCCATGTAGTAACTTACAATGGTCTGTTTTTGCGCGGTTGAAAGCGTATATTGTCCGCCATAAGGAGCCTTTTCAACTGATTTCAGACGGTTATAGGCGATGGAGTTATTTTCATAAAATGCACGCGGTTCATTGAGTATATCGAATCCGAATTGCCCGGTAAACTGCATGGATAAGTCAAAATTCTTGTAATAGAAGGTATTGCTCCATCCCATGTATATTTTAGGAAGAGAATTTCCCAAATACTGGCGATAGTCATCGTTATTCAGCATGTTATCGGTAAATTCTTCCGCTTCTCCTGTTGCCGGGTTTTCAATCAACCAAAGTCCGTTCTCCGATACTCCTACCGATTTCAGGCCAAAGAACTGTCCGACGGTCTTCCCCACGATCAATCGTTGGGTTGCAATTGTAATGGGTTCTCCTAACCAGGCATCGTCCTTCTCGTTTGAGGTTTCATAAAGATCATTAGACAAACTCAACAGTTTATTAGTAGTATAAGATCCGGTAAGAACGCTCTTCCACTCAAAATCTTTCGAACGTACCGGCGTTGCGTTAATCGCGACTTCAATCCCTCTGTTCCACATTTCGCCTACATTCGCTAATGTTTCCGTATGCAAATTTGGAGGAGCAGGAACCGTGTACCACCATAACAAATCGGATGTTTTCTTGTGGAACACATCAACAGATGCCCCCAAACGGTCATTCAATACACTTAAATCGACTCCGATATTAATTTCTCCCGATTTTTCCCATTTAAGGTCTGGATTGGGATTGGAACCCACGACAAGGCCGGGCTTCCACACACCATTTTCATAATAGTAGGAAGTTCCCAGTTCATATCTTGTCAATGATTGATATGAATCATTGGGTATTACTCCGGTAACACCATATCCGGCACGTAGTTTCAGATGATTCAACCAAGTAAGGTTCTTCATGAACTCTTCATTGCTTACTGTCCAGCCCAGAGAAACGGAAGGGAAAGTACCCCATTTGTGATTTTCACCGAATTTGGATGACCCTTCCTGGCGAACACTTAGCAACACGTTGTATTTATCGGCGTAGCCATAACTGATGCGGCCGAAAAAACCGATCAGTTTATTGTCGTTCTTATAACTTCCCATTCCTGCTTTCCCGTCTTTGAGCGCTGCTCCTACACCCAGATTATTATATTGAAAAAAGTCATTCTGAAAATCATAGTTATTGGCATTGAATCCCTCATTTACATCATACTGGTAACTATAACCCACAAGTCCGTCAATACGGTGCTGTCCAAGAAGGTTGTGGTATTTTGAAGTTACCTCCAGATTGTCTGTACGGCTTCCTGAGAAAGAATGATACGCATACCCGGTGTGGTTTTCCATCTTTTGGCTGTAATACTCAGAAGTATAATACCCTTTATTGTGGGCATTGAATCGACGGGTAGCCACCATCAGATTTGTTTGCCAGCCGGAGATCGGCTCAAAGGTAATATTCCCTGTCATCCGGGTCCATTCAGTGTCGTATGAGCCGGTACGTTCCTTGATCATTCCTACGGGATTATAGTAATAGTTTACCTGAAAATTCTCAAAATAAGTACCGTCATTGTTCCATATCGGTTCTGTGGGATTGTGGATAATGGCCTGACGGTAGATGTTAGAGGCATCTGCATTACTCGCGTTTGTTGCACTGTTCTTGTGCAACCCCTTTACCACGTTCAGTTGAATCTTCAGCATATCATTGAACATCCAATGAGACAGGTCAAGATTTGCTTTTATATCCCTACTATAGGTATCCATGATTACCCCATCTTCATTGCGAAAGGTAAAATCGGCGGCATAGGTTGTTTTACTGGTTCCACCGCGCATATTGATGTTGTGGTTATGCGTCATGGCCGTTCGCGTTACGGCATCCAGCCAATCGGTATCATACCCTTTATCCACAAAATTAGTTTTCCCTAACCTGATATCTTCCGGACCGTAAAAATCCAGCGTTTTCCCAAACCGGGACAGGGAAGCATAAGCGGAATAATTGGCGATTGTCTCCGCGCTTCTGTTACCTGATTTCGTAGTAATTAGAATTACTCCGTTCGCTCCCCGGGTACCGTAAATTGCCGCGGCGGAAGCATCTTTCAAAACATCGATTGAAGCAATATTCTCTGGTGCCACAGTACCCAAATTACCCTCAATTCCATCGATCAGCACTAAAGGGGTGGAACTTCCCTCCAATGATATTACACCCCGCAGACGAATGGTAGAAGAGTGGTTTGGATCACCTGATCCTTTGGTAATGTTCAACCCTGCCACTTTACCTTTGATCAGATCTGCGGCATCACCAATCTTACCTACTGTAAAATCTTCCGATTTAATACTCGAAATGGCACTTGTCACATCCCCCTTTCGTTGCATACCATATCCAATCACCACCAGTTCATCGATCAATTCCGTATCTTCGGTGAGTGAAATATTCAGATTATCCGAAGCCGCTATCTCCACCGTTTGATAACCGATATAGGAAATGACAAGAGTAGCCCGACCATCCTTGACCGTCAGACTAAAAGAACCGTCGACATTCGTCACTGTTCCGTTTGAGGTTCCTTTTTCAATCACATTTGCTCCGATAAGCGGCTCTCCGGAGGCAGCATCCTCCACTCTTCCTTTTACCGTAAAAGGATTCTGTGACACCTCTTCATGTACTATACCGGTAGTGGCATACGAAGAGAAAACAGGTTCAACACTTCCAAAGAAAGCAAGTATTGAAATCATTAATACCAATTTTCCCATCTTTAAAGAATGGGAATGATGAATAGACGTGTCCACTTTCATAGATTTTAATCAATTTTACGTTATTTACTTTCCTTTCATTCTCTCTTTTCAGCTTTCGTTATCAAATGGTTACCCAATCGACACAAGATCCACTATTTATTTCATTCCATGTTTGTTGTTTTTTGAATTTGCTCTCATAGGGTTAAAAATATAAAAAAGTAAAAAAAATAATACTCGAAGCAATGTACAACTCCCTGATCCTGTTTGCAAATTTGAGGTAAAAAAAAAACTTGCAATACAAAAAAAATCCAAAAAAATAACACAATTCTATTTTAAGTGTCAATTCAACACTATATATTTGTAGAAAATTTAAAATGAGCCTGATATAGACGTAAAAATCCATGCGAACAATACTTTCCATATTCTTTCTATTTTCGATATCGTGTTTGAAATCATTCTCCATTGAACTGAATTTCAAATATTACAAGGTAGAGGACGGTTTATCCTCGAATACGGTGTATGCCGTTCTCCAAGACTCGAAAGGATTTATGTGGTTCGGGACCGAAAACGGGTTGAACCGATTCGACGGTTACACGTTTACCGCCTACCGGAATATACCCCGGAATGAAAATTCCCTGGTCAATAACTACGTATATTGTCTAATTGAAGATGAGGATCAAACACTCTGGATCGGAACCGAACGGGGCGTATGCACGTTTGACCTGGGAAAAGAGGGGTTCAATCCATTTATATTAAAAACTGAAAAAGGGACTCCGGTTTCAGGAAGAATACAAAACCTGATCTCCGATAACGGGAAAATATGGATCGCATCCGCAAGGCAAGGGGTTTTTGTGTATGAAAACAATAAGCTATTCCTCCATTCTTTCGAGAAATTCAAAACGAACCCGGACGAACAGATATGGGTAACATATATCTATAAAGACAAAGAAAATATTATTTGGACCTCGGTAGATAATACCCGGCATCAAATATACAAGTTTGACAGGAAATCAGGCCAATTTACTCCCGGCTTTCCGAATATGCCCTTCAACGAACAAAAGGAGTTACGCGCATACAGTATGCTGGAGGATACTTTCGGCACATTGTGGTTCGGAACATGGACAAACGGCCTGATCGCAGTAGATAAACACAAAGGGATCATCACCGAAAGACATTTACATATCCCCGGTAAAGACCGGATCCTGCATATCCATCAATTGACGGAATACGATGCGGGCACCCTACTGATCGGGTCGAACGACGGGCTTACTTCCTTCAAAATATCACCCATAGCTGGCAACCGGCCGGACCAGCATTTCCGGGAACCGATGCTCTCCAATTGTTTTGTGTATCCCATTTATAAGGATAACGAAGGCGGGCTCTGGATCGGGACATATTATGGTGGAATAAATTATGCGTCGCCCAACAGGAACTATTTCACAGGATATACGTATATCAAACATGAAAATTCTGTTACGGGAAACGTGGTCAGCTGTTTTTGCGAAGACCCGTACGGCAATATATGGATCGGAACGGAAGACGGGGGATTAAACGAAATGAATGTAAAAACCGGAAAATTCCACGCATATAGTTATAAGGATAAAACGAATGGCCTCTCCTTTGATAATGTGCATGCCCTCGTGATAGATAACAACAACCTGTGGGTCGGAACATATACGGGAGGACTCAATGTGATGGATCTTCACACGAAGAAGATCAAACATTATGTTTCGGTTCATGCAGATAAAAACACACTGGATGCGAATAACATCTATTCGATATATCGTGATTCGCTGGCAAATATCTGGATTGGCACCTCGTCAGGAATAAACCTGTATAACCGGCAATCGGATAATTTCACCCGTGTCCGTCTCCTGAATGAAATAGTAATGGATATTTTACAGACAGGAAACCATATCTGGTTTGCGACGATCAATAGGGGATTACAAAAGCTCGATCTCGAATCCGGCCAATGGACGGAATATCTGTTCGAATCTGATGACGAGAATTCATTAATCAGTAACGATGTGATTTGCCTGGGAACCGATGAAAAGCAACAACTATGGATCGGAACAAACCACGGCCTATGCCGGTATGACCCCGAAAAGGATATCTTTATCGATGAAAAGATGGAATTCCAAAGCAATTATATCTGTAAGATCTTAGCCGAAAACGAAAACCTGTGGATTGCCACGCTGAAGGGTTTGATCTGTTATACACCTTCCACAAAGCAATACCGCCAATTCACCAAAAGCGATGGATTGCTGAGCGACCTGTTCACGCCAAACTCCGGATTCAAAACCTCTTCAGGAAAAATTTATATAGGCACGCCAAACGGATTCAACACCTTCTACCCCAAACAAATACCTAAGAACACGCACGTGCCTCCTATCGCGATAACAGATTTTCAACTGTTCAACAAGCCGGTGAATATGGATAATTTTATCACCGGAAATAAACACAATCAACTTGTTCTTACACTGGCACACAATAAAAATTCATTCAGCTTTGGATTTACGGCGTTAAGTTTTTTTGCTCCCGAGAAAAACCTGTATTCCTTTATGTTGGAAGGATTCGACAAGAGCTGGAATGATGCCGGGAAAGAACGGAGAGCGACATACACGAACATTCCACCCGGAAACTACACTTTCAGGGTAAAAGCATCGAATAACGACGGGGTATGGAACGACGAAGGATATGCGCTGGGCGTCGTTGTAAAACCACCCCTCTGGTGGAATGGATGGTCGATTACGCTCTACATGCTGTTTCTCATTACCGGAATCTTATTCCTATTTCATTTTCTTCGGGAGAAAGAGAGACGGAAAAACGAGGAGAAAATCGCCAGTATCAGAAGCGAGCAGGAAAAAGAGATGTATCGCTCCAAGATAGAATTTTTCACCAATGTGGCCCATGAAATACGGACACCGCTAAGCCTGATCATTGCTCCTGCAGAACAAGTGATTGAAGCTTCAGGTGCAATGCCCGATACGATAACGGAAAACCTGGATATCATAAAAAGTAATAGCCAGAGGCTTTTAACATTAGTAAACCAGTTACTCGATTTTTCAAAGATTGAAAAGGGATGCGTTCAGATTTCATTATCATGGCAAAACATTCATCACTTACTGGTAGAGATATATAAACGATTCAGGCCGTTTGTGGAAAGTAAACATATCCGGTTCGAATATTTCTCCGACGACACAGATTTCGAAACGATGGCCGATGCGGAAAATCTGACAAAAGTGGTCAGTAACCTGCTGGGCAATGCATCAAAATACACGACCGACCTCATCGTTCTGAGACTCCAGGCCCATCTCGCCCCAGATTATTACAAAATCTCGGTAACTGATAACGGCATCGGCTTACCTGAATCGGAAACCGGACATATATTCAAGCCGTTTTATCAGGTATCGGGACAATACAATTCCGGCACGGGACTCGGGTTGTATCTGGTAAAATCGATCGTGGATGCGTTCGAAGGAAAAATAGAAACGGTGAATCATCCCGGTGAAGGCTTTTCCATTTCGATCATCCTTCCTAAAATGAACAGGCAGGATGAAGAGCATCTCCCAGGGGACTATTTCCCAGAGACACGGTTAAGTCACGATATAGAAACTGAAGATGATGATTCAGGAGAGGTCTGTTCCGGTCCGAATACCGGTGAAAAACCATCGTTGCTGATCGTGGAAGACGATGCGGACATGCAGGCTTTTATCCGTAAACAGTTCCTTAACGACTACCTCGTTTATATGGCAAACGATGGAAAGGAAGGCTTGAGCGTCCTGGAAAATCATCCAATAGATATCATCGTTACAGACATGATGATGCCGAATATGGACGGCATTGCATTTTGCAAAACCGTCAAACGAAATTTTCTATGGAGCCATATTCCGATTATTATGCTGACGGCAAAAACAAGCGTGGTTTCAAAGATCGAAGCGTTTGAAATAGGAGCGGACGCATATCTTGAAAAGCCTTTTCATATGTCTTATTTGTCCGCACGTATCCGTAATCTATTAAGATCAAGGCAATTGTTATTCCAAAAATTCACCCAGACCCCTTATGCCACCCTGAAAAGTATTGCCGGAAACAAAACAGATGAAGATTTTCTGGTAAAACTAAATGAGATCATTGAACGGAATATAGAAAATTCCGATTTTTCCATCGACGACTTGGCGAAAGAGATAGGCCTCAGCAGTTCGGGGCTGTTCGCAAAGATAAAGCAGATATCGGGAGTGACACCCAATAAGCTCATCCAGTCCATGCGGCTGAAAAAATCTGCCGAACTGTTAAGCGAAGGAAGATACCGGGTGAATGAAGTGTGTTACCGGGTAGGTTTTAACAATCCGTCTTACTTTGCAAAATGTTTCCAGAAACAATTCGGGAAACTTCCAAAAGATTTTATCAGTGATCTCGATCCGAATGAAAAAACGGAGGATTAACCTCCAATCACCGCATTCAACCCATTTGCTGTGAAAACAGAGAGAATTTGAGTCATACGTTCTTTGGATGGTTCCGCCATACCGTTTCCGTTGTAGGTCTTCCCCAGCTTCTCATATTTTTTGGAAGCGATATTATGATAAGGCAGCAATCCCACAACGGTCGGTTTTCGTTTCAACCCATTCAGAAAATCTATCGTCTTTATTATATTTTCATCATCGGTATTTACCCCTTCCACCAAAGGAATACGGATATGATATTCTTTATCGTGATCGGAAATGAGTGCGAGGTTTTTCAGAATGAGTGTGTTATCCACTCCCACCCATTTACGATGATTCTGTGCATTCATCAGTTTCAGGTCATACAGGAAAAGGTCGGCATGGGGCAGGATATCTTCCACCACCGGCGATTTCACACAGCCTGAGGTATCGATTGCCCGGTGGATACCCTCCATTCCGCACCGGATCAACAGGCTTTTCAATGCTTCGGGATACATCAACGGTTCACCGCCCGAGAAAGTAACCCCGCCGCCCGAAGCATCCATGATATGGGTCTCTTTTAAGACGGCAGTCATCACTTCATCTTCGGAATAATCCCGCCCGCTCATCTCAATGGCTTTGGTGGGACACACTTCGGCACATTTCCCGCAAAGGACACATTCCCCGGAATCCGTAACGACGCCACTCGTTTTAGTCAGCGTAAGTGCGTTTTCAGGGCATACGGCCACACACGATCCACATCCGATGCATTTGCTTTTATCATACAACTTCTCGGTTTTAAAGGAGATGCTCTCAGGATTATGACACCATCTGCACGAAAGCGGGCATCCCTTGAAAAAGACCGTCACCCTCACCCCGGGACCATCATTGATCGAATACCGTTTTATGTCAAATAGGAAAGGCATCGACTTTCGTTTTTAAAACGATTCGTTTTCGGTACGTTCGATGATCTCCTGCTTCAGGTTTTCGTGCATGTCATTGAAATAATCACTGTATCCCGCCATCCTCACCAACAGGTCCTTGTACTCTTCGGGATTGTCGCGGGCAGCAATCAACGTGGCCGTATCCACAATATTGAATTGCACATGGTGCCCTCCTTGGGCAAAATAACTCCGGATAAGATTCCCGAGTTTTACCACATCTTCGTCACGTCGAAGCAGACTGGGGAGGAATCGTAAATTCAACAGTGTTCCACCCGATTTCACCTGATCCAGTTTACTCAAAGACCGGATCACCGCGGAAGGACCATGCGTATCGCATCCGTGCGAGGGGGACGTACCATCTGAAATGGCTTTTCCGGCCAAACGTCCGTTGGGCATAGCTCCCATCACGTTCCCGAAATAGTTGTGGCAGGTGGTGGACAACATGTTCAGATGGTATTTACCGCCTGGCTTTCCATTCGGACGGTTATCAATCAGGTCGAACATATCATCATATACCTTCACCGCGATCTCATCAGCGTAATCGTCGTCGTTTCCGAAGAAAGGGGTATGGTTGATGATCCGCTGGCGCAACACCTCTTCTCCTTCAAAATTGACGGAAATCGCATACAGCAACTGATCCATTCCGATATCTTTCATCTCGAAGACATGTTTCTTGAGAGAAGAGAGGGAATCGGTTACTGTTCCCAGGCCGGTACATTGGATATAGGTGGTATTGTAACGCGGGCCGCCGTTGTAATAATCCCGCCCCTTTTTAATGCAATCGTCCATCACTACGGACAGGAACGTCGCCGGATAATAGCGGGCATACATCCGGTCAATATAGTGATTAATCCTTATCTTCAGGTCGATGATATATTTCAACTGGGCATGGAATGCGTCATACAACTCATCATACGAGGTAAAACCGCGCGGATCACCGGTTTCAATGCCCACCTTCTTGCCTGTCACCGGATCCACACCATTAAAGAGTGTGATTTCCAGTATCTTTGGGACATTCAGATAGCCGGTCAGCAGATAAGCCTCTTTCCCGAATGCGCCCACCTCGATACATCCGCTGCACCCTCCCTCCCGCGCGTCGCACAGTGATTTTCCGGAACGCAGCATCTCCTGGATGTAGACGTCGGGGTTGAACACCGACGGGTAACCATGCCCCTGACGGATTACTTTGATCGCCGCGTGCAGGAAACGGTTAGGGGTTACTGAGGCGATATGCACCGAATTGCCCGGTTGAAGGATATGCAACTCCTCGATCACCTCAAGCATCAGGTAGGAAACATCATTCACACCATCCGAGCCGTCAGGCTTCACACCTCCTATATTGATATTGGTGAAATCGTTATAGGTGCCGCTTTCATTGGCGGTAATTCCCACTTTCGGCGGAGCCGGCTGGTTGTTCACCTTGATCCAGAAACAGCAGAGCAGTTCCTTTGCCTCCTCGCGCGTCAACGTGCCGTTTTCAAGGTCGTTTTGATAGAACGGCGCCAGATGCTGGTCGAAATGTCCGGGATTGAACGCGTCCCATCCGTTCAGTTCGGTAATCACCCCCAGATGAATAAACCAATACATCTGGATCGCTTCCCAAAAGTTGCGCGGTGCATGGGCCGGCACCCTCCGGCATACCTCGGCGATACGGTTCAATTCTTCCACCCTTGCCGGGTTCTTTTCATGGCGGGCCATCTCTTCGGCTTTCCCGGCATGACGCTCGGCCAGCCGGATGATGGCATCGCAGGATATGGCCATGGCATGTAACTGGTCTTCTTTGTCGAGTGCTTCCGGATCATTGCAATAATCGAGTTTTGCCATTTCTTCCTCTATCTCCCTTTTGAAATCGAGCATCCCTTTCCGGTAGATCTTACCATCCATACAGGTATGTCCCGGTGCCCGCTGCTCCATGAACTCGGTGAACATGCCGGCTTCGTAAGCCGCTTTCCACTCGTGGGGGACATGCTCAAAAATACGGTCTCGCTGTGAACGGCCTTTCCAATAAGGGATCACCTCATGCCGGTAAATATCGATATCCTCCTCACTGATCACATAACGTTGCTGTTCACGTGTATTCAACACATGCAGATCTCCCACAGAATGGCAGGTCAGTTCGGGAAATGTGTATACTGCCTTGGGTTTCTCTCCGCGTTCACCGACGATCAGCTCATTCGTTCCGATGTAAATGCTCTTTTTTTCGCAGATCTCTAAAAAATTCAACGCGCGCATCACAGGAATAGCATATTTCCCGTCGTTCTCTTTATAGAATGCGGTTTCTATCAGTGCACGCTCGATAGAAAGGGACGCCGGGGTTGAGATACTCTCTTCCCTAAGAATACGTATCCGGTCGTTCATACCCGGCTTCAGAGAACTATTTTTATAGAAATTACCTTCTTGATTTGATTTTCGTTGAGGAATACGATTTTTTGTTTTAAGCTCTTCAAACATATTCGTAAGTTTTAAGATGGATGGATAAAAAGGAAACACCCGGACAGGTTCCGAGTAAACAAAAAGAACGAATATAAAGAGAGCATATCAACACATCCAACAGCAGAACAAGCGCTTGCCGTTGTTATGGTATAGGGATATTATGTGTTGACTACCTGTATTATTTGTTTTATGGTCTCTTGGCAAATCCATCATTACACAGTACTATATTATCGCACGAAACGCATGATCTTCCTATCGGTGAAGCCACATCAGGAACCGCTATTACGCGGGGTCACTGATTTTTCAACCATGTCCGTGCCCTCTCGATTATCGTATCCCGTTTTTTTTCCCTGTCTTCTCCCAGCATATCCACATAGATATGGGGTTCTACGCCAAATTCAATATGCTCTTTCTCCGCGTTGAACATGGGGGAGGCTGAGAAACGGATCGACCAGCCGTTGGGTAGTTCGGAGGTGAATGGCAATCCACTGCCTCCACCTGTCTTGTCGCCCATGACCGTTACATTCGGGGCGTATTTCATTATGCTGACAAATTCATTGGTGGCACTGTAACATCCCCTGTTGGTGAGAACGACTACCGGCTTCTGATAACGCACCCTGTCGGAACTCTCCACATATTTCGGATACAGGGAGGAGAAATCGTTATGACCGGGTCCGACTTTATGGGAGATATAACCGATAAGCCGGCGCTCGTTGAAAAAGCGGCTTGCAATCCTTTCCACATTGGTAAGGCTCCCTCCTCCGTTGTTTCTTATATCAATGATCAGTCCCTGGCAAATAGCCATCCTGTTCAACACCTGATCAAGGTTTCCATGTCCCACATCATTGGAAAAACTTCCGTAATAGAGATAACCGATGTTGTCTTCCAGTATCTTATACCTCATTCCGGAGGCAATACTGTAATCTTTCCCCAGATAATATTCCTGGATCGATGAGTCAAAATTAGCAGGATACTCCTCCTGCCATTCCCAATAACGGGTTACATCATGGGCAGCGGATAAATTCACATGTCCGTCCTTTAATTCTGCGAGCATCTGTCCCATGAGCTTAAAGAGGGCGTCATTGTCCATCTCGGAAGTAACGCGCGCGCTGTACTTCTTGTAGACTTCACCCCAATCGATATCCTTATATTCAAAAAAACAGTAATTCCTGTCCAGAATAGTCCATAACGCGTCGAAATTACCTTTCGGATGGTTATCGAATTGCATACCCATATCATTACAACCCAGCCAAAAGACAAGTTGCAATAATAAAAGTGCAACGTACATTCTCCTCTTCTTCATGCGCATATTGAATTAGGGGAAGAGAGTTCCAATGATAGAATTGAGCCGACTATATGAGCCGGACAGCATAACGTCTATCCGCAAGGGATCTTACTCACTCTCCTTCCGTGGCGTCCTCCTTCAAAAGGTGTATTCAGGAACATCACCAGTATTTCATAGATTTCCTCCTCACTCAGCAATCTGCCCGGCAGTGCCAGCACATTTGCATCATTATGTGCCCTTGCCAGGGAAGCCACTTCGGGATTCCAGCACAAAGCGGCGCGGACTCCCTGGTGTTTATTCAGCGCCATGCTGATTCCTATTCCTGTCCCGCAAATAGCCACTCCCGGGTAACATTCGCCCTCCTCGATAGCCTTTGCCAAAGGATGCGCGAAATCGGGATAGTCACTGCTTTCTTCAGAGTAGGCGCCAAAATCCCTGTAAGGGATTCCTTTTTCTTCAAACACCTTGATGATGAATTGCTTTACTTTATAGCCCGCATGATCGGACGCCAATCCTATAGGCTTTTCTGAATTATCGAATAAAGACATGCTGATCAGTTTAAGTGGGAACGGTCATCCGCCATAAACGCCGACAACCGTCCGAGTCTTCTTATTATAACAGTTTTTTCACCTGTTCGTAAACATTCTTTCCGGTATATCCCAGTTTCTCGTCGAGGACCTTATAAGGGGCGGAAAATCCAAAAGAGGTCATTCCCCATACTGCTCCGTCAGCACCGACCAACCCTTCCAAGGTCACGGGAAGTCCCGCGGTAAGGCCAAACTTTTTCTTTCCTTTGGGCAACACGGAATCCTGGTATTCGGCGGATTGAGCTCTGAATAATCCCTCTGAAGGAACGGAAACTATGCGTACTTTCACTCCATCGGCGCGTAACAGGTCCGCTCCTTCCACCAAAGTAGCCACTTCCGATCCTGACGCAAGCAATATCACCTCGTAATTCGTATCGTCCTGTACAATATAGGCTCCCTTTGCCGCATTCAGCGCCTCATTGAAACGCGACTCAACGGCCGGAAGGTCTTTGATATCCTGACGGGAGAGGATCAGCCCTGTTGGCGTTCCACTGTTTTCCATTGCCATTTTCCAGGCCACGGTCGTCTCATGGGCGTCGGCCGGACGAAGCACCAGCATGGAATTTCTACCGTGATGATTCTGCAATTTCTCCAGCAGGCGTATCTGCGCCTCTTGTTCTACCGGTTGATGGGTAGGCCCGTCTTCCCCCACACGGAACGCGTCGTGCGTCCAGATAAAAATAACCGGTGTTTCCATTAACGCTGCTACCCGGATGGATGGTTTCATATAATCGGAGAAAGCGAAAAATGTTCCGCAAGCGGGAATAACACCTCCGTGAAGGCTCATTCCGATGCACAGGCAGGACATGGTAAATTCAGAAACTCCAACCTGCAGGAAAGCGCCAGAAAAATCATCCTTTGCCAAAGCTTTGGTATATTTCAAAAAACCGTCTGTTTTATCGGAATTGGAAAGGTCGGCCGATGCCACCACCATATTTTCCACCTGTTTAGCCAATTCGCCCAACACCGCGGCCGAAGCTGCGCGGGTGGCGCAATTGGGTTTTTGCTGAATGGTTGACCAATCGATTCGCGGCAGTTCCCGGGCAAACCACTTACGTTTTTTCTCCGCCAGTCCGGGATTGGCTTTGGCCCATTCCTCCTGTTTCGCCCTTTTTGCCGATACGATCTCTTTCAGTTGCTCTTTCCGTCCGGCATACAGTTTTTCCGCCTCCGGGAAGATCACAAAAGGATTTTCGGGATCACCGCCTAAATTTTTGATTGTTTGGCCGAAATCAGCGCCCGCGGCACTTAATGGTTGTCCATGTGTGGATACCTGGCATTCGAACGAAGTACAGTCTGCCGCCAAGGCGCCGCGTCCCATCACGGTATCCCCTATGATCAGTGTCGGTTTCTCTTTTTCGGCTTTCGCCTCTGTCAATGCGCTGCGGATCTCCTCCACATCATTACCATCGATAGATATCACTTTCCAGTTCCATGCTTCATACTTTTTGGCCACATCTTCACTGGTGACCACGTCCGTGGTAGTGGAGAGCTGTATATTGTTGGAATCATAAAACATGATCAGGTTACCCAATCCCAAGTGGCCGGCAATACGCCCCACTCCCTGCGAAATTTCTTCCTGGATGCCTCCGTCGGAGATATAGGTGTAAATGGTATGATCTATGGGATCATCCAATCTCGCCTTCAAAAATCTGGCGGCAATAGCCGCACCGGCGGCGTACGCATGGCCTTGTCCCAACGGGCCGGATGTATTCTCCACACCCCGCATCACATCGATCTCGGGATGCCCCGGTGTGGGGCTACCCCACTGACGAAACTCTTTTAATTCATCCAGTGAAAATTTGCCGCTGAGACAAAGCACGGAGTACAGCATCGGCGACATATGTCCCGGATCGAGGAAAAACCGGTCTCTCGATTCCCATGCCGGATCTTCGGGATCATATTCCAAAAACTCAGAAAAAAGGACATTGATAAAATCGGCTCCCCCCATTGGTCCGCCGGGATGGCCTGATTTAGCCCGCTCTACCATCGATGCCGAAAGAATTCGAATATTATCGGCCGCTTTGTTCATTAAGGTGTTATCGTTCATAAAATATCGGTAAAATATAAAGTCTTAATTTACAATTCACATGTAATTTAATATCGAAAGGGTTATTATTCACAAAGGTAATTCTTTTTTTAATTTTCAAACTTAAATAATTGATATGTTTGAGACTTTTTTTGGCAGGATCTCACCGATTTTCATGTTAGATTGCCCATCTTACCAAGGAATATTGCTATTTTTGCGGGTGATGAGTTTAAGTAAAAGCAAAATAAAATATATCCGGTCGTTGAATGAAAAGAAATTCCGCAACGAACACAATACTTTCGTGGCCGAAGGGACAAAACTGGTTTTCGACCTGTTAACCACCTGCCGCTGTCAACTTATCGCGGCACTACCCTCCATCTTGTCGTCTCATCCCGAATTAAAGGCGGAGGAGGTTGTCACGGCGGATGAAAACGAATTAAAAAAGGCTACTTTTTTGAAAACAGCACCGCCAATCATGGCCGTCTTTTATCGTCCATCGCGACAGATTGAAAAAACTGATTTCGACAACCGGCTATCCCTTGTGCTGGATGGCATTCAGGATCCGGGCAATATGGGAGCCATTGTCCGTATTGCCGACTGGTTCGGGATTGAGCATATCATCAGCTCTTACGATACGGTGGATATCTTTAATCCCAAAACCGTACAAGCTACCATGGGAGCCATTGCCCGGGTAAACGTATTTCACACCGATCTTGTTGAGTTCCTTCGGCAACAATCGCATCTTCCCATTTACGGCACTTTCCTGGAAGGAGATGATATTTATTCTACCGCGCTTTCCGATAACGGTTTCATTGTGATGGGAAGTGAAGGCAGGGGTATTGGCAGTGAAACGAAGAAGTTGATCAACAAAAAACTTTTTATCCCGAATTTCCCGGAAGCAAGAGCTACTTCCGAATCATTGAACGTGGCGGCAGCCACGGCTATCACTTGCGCGGAGTTTCGGCGCAGGGCACGTTACAATTTACTGTAAAGTAAGCCGGCAGGTATATCCAAGATTTTGGCACGGTTATCCTTCCTTATTTCTCTGTTTTTACTGATTTCTTGTACTGGATCAAAGAAGGAGCATGCCGTTCAAACAACAAAGATCGAGGCCATGAATGTGGAACCGCCCCATACGAAAGCGGCTCCAACGGATACCTTGTCGGATGTGCGAAAGAACAAAAAAAATCACGTATGTAAAATACGTGATCACCTAAAACAAATCTAAAAAGGATAAAAACTCACTTCTGTGAGAGTGGGTGGAAAACGGGGCTCGAACCCGCGACCTTCGGAACCACAATCCGACGCTCTAACCAGCTGAGCTACATCCACCGTGTTTCAAATCGAGTGCAAAGGTACATATTTTTTATAAATTCCCATACAAATCAGCAAAAATTTCCTCTGATATATTCTTCTTGCACGAAAAAAATATTATATTTACAGAATATTAAATATTCGATGTGCCTGGGACAAGCTCCCACAAGTTTGGCTTGTCTGTCGGCATTCACTATATTTGAAGTTGTTTTAATCAAAAAAAAACGAATAGACTGTGTCAAAAAAAGTCAAACTGTCCGTATTGGGAATATCTTTCAGTCAGGTGCAGGCCGGAGCTTACGCGCTTATTTTTGCGGAGGAGAACGGTATACGCCGGCTACCGATTGTCATTGGTACACCTGAAGCACAATCCATTGCCATTGTAATGGAAGGAATTATCCCACCCCGACCTCTTTCGCACGACCTTATTTGTGCTATCTGGAATGAACTGGGAGTTGAATTGTTGGAAGTGCTGATCCATAAGTTTGAAGACGGTGCATTTTTCTCGGAATTACTCCTGTTGCAGAACGGCAAAGAGTACCGCATCGACTCCCGCACCTCCGACGCGGTGGCATTGGCGATCCGCACCCACTCCCCGATTTTCACCACGGAGGAGATCATGCAGAAAATGGCGATCGTATTTGACGAACAGACACCCGCTGGTTCACCGGAATTGAAAAGCAGCGAGCCCGTCCAGGAGGACGAGGAATTGTCGGATCTTCGGTTAGATGCCCTCAAAAATCGTCTTAATGATGCAGTGAAGGAAGAAAATTACGAGCTGGCGACCCGCTTACGTGATGAAATTAACCGAAGGGAGAATAAATCCTGAATGTAGGCTTATGGCTGATACACTCTTCTACTCTCCCGCCATCGGGCAAAACTCCCTGCTTCCCGAAAAGGAATCGCAACACTGTGTCAAAGTGCTCCGTATGCGGGAAGGGGACAAGTTGACCGTCACCGACGGGAAGGGTTTCTTTTACGAATGCATACTCGTCCAGGCCCATCCAAAGCAATGCATGGTGAGTATCCAAAACAGCATCGCGAAACGTAAAGGGTGGGATTATGATCTCCGGGTGGCTTTTGCCCCCGCCAAACAGACGGATCGAAACGAATGGTTTGTTGAAAAAGCCGTGGAAGTAGGGATTGACACCGTTATACCGATCCTTTGTCACTATTCCGAACGGAAAGAGATCAAAACAGAACGTTTGGAAAAAATTGCCGTTTCGGCAATGAAACAATCACAACAGGCCTTCCTTCCTGAGATTGAAAAGTTAAAAGGATTCAAGGATATCATATCCCGGCCGTTTAACGGTAAAAAATGTATCGCCCATTGTCATGATCTTCCCAAAGTCCCCCTGGCACAACACTACAAAAAGGGTGAAAACCTCCTTATCCTTATCGGGCCCGAAGGAGATTTCAGCCAGGAGGAGGTAGAAGAAGCAATTGCCGCCGGTTTTGAGCCTGTCACCCTAAGCGAATCGCGCCTTCGGACTGAAACGGCTTGCCTTGTGGCAGTACAGACTATACATGTGATAAACTCCCTATGATAACCTATCCCCTGACAAATCACCTTGCCACAGCAGCTTAATAGCTGCTTTCTACCGTGACTTCTTTTTCCCACCGGATTATTTTGCCGGCACTTGTAACGCCTTCGCCAATGAGCTGATAAGTGGTCGGCGTATCGGCAGAATAAAATTCCACCACCGCTTCCCCCTCCTTAGAGAACTGCACATTCGGTTTCCAAAAGATGGTCGTCCGCAGATCGGGTGTCGATGACTCTCGCTGCTCTTGTGTCTCATAGGCCGGCATATAAAATTCCGCGGGAAGCTGGTAGCCGAGGGGTCTTATCCTGTCGATATTCAACGATTTCACGTTTTTCTGAACAAAACCATGTTTTGTGGTTATTACAACAGCACCCTCGGTATTAGGAGCATAAGTAAACAAACCCAAATTATTTTTAAGAACAAACAAGTTATCGATATCACTTATATCAATCGATTCAATCTGGAAATCTTCGTATTTTACACCATCAATAATAAATAACACGGGCTTACCAGATTGAGTAGTAGTCACTTTATCGGAGCCACTGACAACCAGACTGGGGTTAGAGACCAGCAACGACCGGAAGCTGCTATAATTCCGTTTTTCCATATCTTCCGCGGTAACCAGTCCCGACGCATAGAGAGAAGAATAGTACATCGATTCTTTGTATTTTTCTAATTTTGGAGCAGAGACAGTAACCTCTTCCAGCATAATTGTACGTATACCGTATTTCAAACTATACTCTTCATTGGCCTTCTTCATATAAGCATCCAAATCAACAGTCGGCTGCTCCGCCCCCAGGCTGCCCAGGGGGATAGTAGAGAAAGTGTGATCAGGAAAAGTTTCCTGGTCTAAATGAATAGTATTACCTCTTCCTCCCTTCTTACTCAAGGATTGCACCGTAATTTCGGTGTTTTCAGGATATTCCACTTTAAACATAAAGCGCCCTTTCTCATCCGCCGTCGTTGTTTCCCCGCTATACAGCGAGTCCAGGGTGGCATACAGGCTAATCTCTCCTTCCTTCAAACTGCCAAACAAAGCTTCAGATCTTCCACTTACTTCCTGAAATTCCTCAGGACGAAACTGACCGGGAACAGCTATATTCCCCTTAAGTACTTCTGGAATATCGTATCGTCTCCATCCCTGGGTCAGCATTAACGCATCGAGCGCATATTTGTCCGCAACAGCATAGCCATTAAAATAACTGGCCGGTGATTCTATAAAACCTTTCAGTTCCGAAGAGAGTAAAAGGGTAGAAAGTAAATTGTTGGTCGTGTCCTGCCTGACAACGTTTTTATCGGTCACCGCCACTGCCATATTGTCGGAGAAGGCAATTGTGTCGGAATCTGCCAGTCGCAGCCTGAGACGGATGAGTTGTCTCCGCTTGTATGCCGGGGATGATAATTCTGTATCCAAAACGGCAAAATCATTTCGATTCAAATTAAATATCATCCGTTCGCTGAGAATTTCATTCTTATCACTCAACAGGAGAATACTTATGATTCCGGTTGGGAAATTATTAGTAGCAAAGGAATAGGCTCTTGAGGGGTTTTCCCAGAGCTGATGGAAATAGACCACGCCTTTGCTGTGTATGAGGATATATACAGGATCCTCCGGCGCCGCATTTCCTTTCAGCATCGAGACTACGATTCTATTTTCGCCGTTAAGCCTGGCAGAAACCGTTCTTGAGCGAAAGTCGGGAATAGGGAGATCGATCCGTTTTGTGTCACTTCTTTTCGTCTTGCAGACAGCGTAATACTTTTCATTTGCCTGGGGAATAAAATTAAAAAAACCCATGCCGAATTTCAAGGTTCTGAATTGTACGATCTCCTCGTCTTTCGAATTGAACAGGGTACCGGTCACCTCTTCACTCAATCCCGAAGGATTAATGGCTTTAAAACCCACCTGGCATGTCTGACCGGGAATGAGATAACCTCCCTCGGGGTGGAAAGTGATGTCAAAATCGTTTGTATCATACGGTATCGGATAATATTTGTTATATTTTCTTCCGTTATGCACCACACCTAAGAGCAAGTTGCGGTTATTCCTTTTTCCCTTGAACATGAAATCCCATTTAAAATTGCTGTTTCCATCCGGAGAGATTCTCCTTTCAGCTTCATCTAAGAGTTGAAAAGTCACAATATCGGGGGTTATGGTATCTTTGCCAGCAGTGTCCACGAATTTGAAATTCACATTTACCCTGTTTCCGTTTACCACAAAATGGGGGACAGGCTCAATCTGCAAGGAATAAGGATCCAACACCTGAATTGTCTTCTTAAAGAAAGCCTCATTCCCCTGATTTCTCATGTACCGGGTGTATGCCCTTATGGTATAATTGCCTTCGGGGAGCTCTTCATTCAGATCGAGATAACCCGAATAAACACCGATACTGTCGGGTCTGATTTTGATCCGCTGTATCACCTGGTCAAAAGGACTGAACAATTCAACATACACATACCTGCTTAAAAAAGCGGGCATATTGGTGGTGGCTTCCACCAGATGACTTCGGAGCCAGACACGTTCGCCCGATAAATAAGCAGATTTATCCGTTTGGACGTGTATTTTCTCATGGGAAAACCTGGCCAGTTGTTCCATAAACCGGGTGGCCACCTCATCGGGCTCCTGGGCGAAAATAATCCCGGCAATACCCAGAAGGAAAAGGATGGAGATTAACTTTTTCATGACACAAGAAATTTATCACCAATCACTAAGGCAAATATAAGGCATTTTTCCGACAAACGTAAAGATTTCGTCGGATTTTACATCCCTTGAGAAAGTTTGCCTCTTTCTGACCTTGTCAGACTTCTTTCCTTACCCGTACAGGAAAAAATGATATTTTTTTTTGTATTTTTGTCTTAGTATTATGCTTGGGTAAATGTTTCTCTGATTCAACATTTTGATAATCAAAATTTTACTCAAAATATCCAACTTTTATTAATTTTTTCAGGTATTACCGCAATGAAAAAGAATTTTTTTATCCTCACTCTTGGCCTGTTATTTCTTGCCACAGGTTGCCATGTTGACAGTGCGAAAAAAGAGTTGCCGAGAATTGCCATCGCAGGCATTGCCATCGAATCCAGCACATTTTCACCGGCGGTGACCCATGAAGAGGCTTTCAGAGCGCGCACAGGGGAAGATATCTTCTCTTACTATCCCTTTATGTCCCCCGACTCGGGAATAATTAACCGTGCCGAATGGCTTCCCACCCTCCGGGGACATGCCATGCCTGGAGGTATTGTCACCCGAGAGGCATATGAATCGTTGGTGACAAAGACTTTGGACATGTTGAAAGAGATATTGCCTTTGGACGCAATTTTCTTCGATATTCACGGCGCAATGAGCGTGCAGGGGTTAGATGATCCGGAAGGTGATTTTCTGGTTCGCATTCGTGACGTGGTAGGCACTGATGTATTGATCTCCACATCGATGGATCCGCACGGAAGTGTCTCACCCCGCCTGGCACAGAATACCGACCTGATAACCAGCTACCGGCTCTCTCCCCACGAAGATGCTATCGAAACGAAAAAAAGGGCCGTCACCAACCTGCTCGACAGGCTGGAAGGCGGAAAGGGAAAACCGGCTTATAAAGCGTGGATCCCTGTTCCCATTCTGCTGCCGGGTGAAAAAACAAGTACCCGCATCGAACCGGGGAAGACTCTTACCGGCCAGATTCCCGGGCTGCTTGAAGGGGATAAGGTGATCGATGCCTCCGTCTGGTTATCTTACCCTTGGGCTGACGCGCCGCGGAACCATGGAGTGGTAATGGCATATGGAGACGATAAGGAAGCAGTAGCCAGGGTGGCAGAAAAGCTGGCCCATCATTTCTGGGACGTAAGGAAAGAATTTGATTTTGTAGCTCCCACTACTTATCTGGACGATGCGTTGGCACGAGCATTGGCAAGCGATAAAAAACCATTTGTCATTAGTGATATGGGAGATAATCCCACTGCCGGTGGCGCGGGAGATGTCACCTGGACATTGCATGAGCTTTTCAAACGCCCCGAGTTCCGGTCGTCCGGGAACAAGACTTTGATCTATGCGTCCATTCCCGGCCCGGAATTGGTCAGACAAGCCATTGAAGCGGGGGTTGGCGGACAGGTCGATGGCCTGGCAGGTGCCGAAGTGGATAATCGTTATGCGCCGCCGGTTCGCCTGAAGGGAGAGGTCACGGCCATTGATGAAGATGAGGACAATGCCAAAGCTGTGGTGAAAAGCGGCAACATCCACACCATTGTGACGGAAAAAAGGACGGCCTATCACTACGAGAAAAACTTCACCGACCTGGGATTAAATCCGAGAGACGCGGATATTTTAGTGGTGAAGATAGGATACCTTGTGCCGGAATTGTACGATATGCGCGGTGATTGGGTGATGGCGCTTACACCCGGCGGTGTGGATCAGGATCTGTTGAGGTTACCTTATGAGAGAGTTCAACGCCCCATCTATCCGCTTGACCCGGATATGGAAGATCCCGATCTCAGTGCGCGGTTTATTCCTCTTTCAGACGAAACGAGCAGATAACCGTTCTCACAAAAGAAGATAATTAGGAGCGAGTTCCATTTGATACATTTGAAAATCAATAATGCTAATCAAATGAAATAAAAAGATAAAGTGAGTTGGAAAAATGATAGTGCGGAATTAATCAGCTGAATAATGACCAAAAAGGAGCGTTACAGAAAAGTACTCGACTGGTTTATGGAAAATGCGGAATCAGCCGAGACGGAATTGCATTACCAAAACGATTATCAATTGTTGGTGGCGGTAATACTCTCCGCGCAGTGTACCGACAGGCGGGTGAATATGGTCACGCCTGCTTTGTTCGAAGCGTTTCCCACACCTGAGGTGATGGCTGTTTCAACCCCCGAAGCAGTTTTCGAACACATCAAATCCTGCTCCTATCCCAATAACAAAGCAAAAAATCTGGTCGGGATGGCAAGAAAGCTGCTCTCCGACTTCGGGGGTGAAGTGCCCAACGATATCGACTCGTTGCTTACCATCCCGGGCGTTGGCCGTAAAACAGCCAACGTGATGTTGGCTGTCGCATTTAATAAACCTGCCATGCCCGTGGACACGCATGTTTTCCGGGTGGCAAACCGCATCGGATTGACCGACAATTCCAAAACACCGCTTGAAACAGAACGGCAACTGGTGAAACATATTCCGGCAGAATTGCTCTCAAAAGCACATCATTGGCTTATCCTGCATGGGCGATACATCTGCCTGGCGCGAAGACCGAAATGTGAGATCTGCGGTCTCAGTCCATGGTGCAAGTATTACAAGAAAAAAGAGGAGGGTTATCCGGTGTTACGATAATCCCTCCTCCATAAGCCCTTCATTTTTCAGTCTATTCTGCTTCAGGTATTTCTTTTTTCCTATGCAGCACCAGGTACACGATCGGCAGAATTCCAACGGTATTGAATATCGCAATAAGGATAAACCACACCAGATGGTTGTTTCGTGCCGATTTCCACATAGCGATCACTTTCATCACCGCATCGAATAGTGCAAGCACCACAATTACAATGATGCCCCAAATCGGGAGATTGGCTAAGCTGTCGGGCATAATTAAAAACTTTTTAAATTATTGAACTGAAAATTTGTAAATACACCGGCTGGTATATTTCTCCCCAGGCTTAAGGTAGGGCGATGGCCAGTCCGGCTTGTTAGGAGAGTCCGGATATTTTTGTGTTTCCAGACAAATAGCATTGCGTTTATTATATACGGCACCATACTTGCCGGTTACCGTTCCATCAAGGAAGTTTCCTGTATACACCTGCACTCCCGGTTCAATTGTGTATACTTCCAGCTGAATGCCCGTAACAGGTGAATAAACCGTAGCCGCCACCTGCGAAATGTCGCCTTTGGTATTCAGCACCCAATTGTGGTCGTAACCGTCACCATTTTTCAACTGATCAAAATCATACCAGTCGATACGCCCACCTATGGCAGTAGGTGTCCTGAAATCCATCGGCGTACCCTCCACTTTTTCGATTTTCCCTGTCGTCATGAACGTGTCATCCACCGGAGTGTACTCATCCGCATTGATCATCAACAGGTCATTGAGTACAGTGTTATTGGCGTCACCCGACAGATTGAAATAAGAGTGATTGGTCAGATTAACCACCGTCTCCTTGTCCGTTTCAGCTTCATATTGCAGATCGATGGCATTATCATTTGTCAACGTCATCGTCACCTTCACATTCAGGTTACCGGGAAATCCGGCTTCTCCGTCTTCCGACAGGTAAGTGAATACCACTGACTGGTCGTTAGGCTGGACAGCATCGAAAACTTTAGAATCAAATCCTTCCGGCCCCCCATGCAGGGTATGTCCGAAATTGTTCTGGGGCAATTCATATTCCACACCGTCCACCGTAATCTTTCCGTGTGCGATCCGATTGCCGTAACGGCCGATAGTTGCACCGAAATTATTGTTGACATTGATATAGTCCCGTATGTTATCAAACCCAAGCACTACATCCTGTAATTTACCATCCCTGTCGGGAACCATCACCGAGACAATTCTTCCACCGTAGTTGGTTACGGTAACCTCCACACCGTTGGCATTCTTCAGCACATACAGGTCGACCGAGTCGCCGTTTACGACAGTCTGAAAGTCGCCCTTCTTCAATCCCGACAGTGTTGTTTCCTCCGCGGGAGCCTCTTTTTGTCTGTTGGCACATCCGGCTATGGCCATGATTGCCAGCAGCAGGATGAATCGATTGATTTTTATCATTTTTCCTTTATATTTAATAAATTCTCTCGCAAATTTACATGATTTTATTTATGTACCGATGATTTACTTCGATAAAAATTTTTCAGCGCTGCCGGGAGATAGCGGTTCCCGGCATCGAGAATTGAAATCGGGGATCGAAGGCGACTCAGATAGCGCAACCTTAGTGATCACGGTTATCATGCTCGTTTCATACAAAACTTATCTTATTTGAATAGGGGTTTTTCGGCTTCAAAAGAGGGGCTTCCCCCTTCAATATAAGGCCAGTGGTTATCCCAACGCACCTGATCCATTACCAGCACCCGCCCTTTGGGATTATCCACGGATACAGCGTGATAGAAGATCCAGTCCTGACCTTTTGAATCCTGCACAATCTCCGAGTTATGCCCTGTTCCCACAAATTTCTGATTTTTTTGGATAATTATTTCATGATGGTTATCCATCATCGGCCTGCCCTGCTTGTCAAGATAAGGGCCGAAAAGATTATCGGAGCGACCTGCCACAGTGGTATAGGTGCTGTTGAGTCCTTCACAGCAGGATCCGGTAGAGGCAAACATATAATAGTAACCGTTCCGTTTGTGTATATACACTCCTTCGTACGCTGTCCCGGCCACCTGTTGTTTCTCTGCTCCCGGCTTCAGGGAAAGGCCATCGTCCGAAAGTTCAATGGCATAAATGCCGCGGAAACTTCCCCAAAAGAGATATTTCTTCCCTTCCTCATCGATATAAAAAGGATCGATAGAGTTTTGCACATTGATCTCGTTGCTGCGGAAAAGCTTGCCGTGATCGGTATAAGGTCCTTCGGGCTTATCCGCTGTCGCAACACCGATGCCGCATGTCCATTCGCCACCCCAGACCGACATGGAATAGTACAGCACATACTTTCCGTCGATGAAATTGATATCGGGTGCCCACAATCCGCCATTGGGTTCAAACGTGGGGCGGGTCGCATTGGTAAATGCGGTGCCTGTCATTTCCCAGTTGACCAGATCTTCAGAACGGTGAATAGGTATGTTCCTGATATCTTCTGTTGCAAAGAGATAGAAATAACCGTCATCCGCCCGTAGAATGGTGGGATCAGGAAGACTGTAATTAACTACGGGATTTTTATAAAGGTTCTCTTTACCATTAACAGGTTTATTATCTACCGGTTCAACACTTTTACATGAAGTAAATGCGGTGATTATAAAAAGAAATGTAATTAAGCGAATCATTTTTTATTTTTTAACGATTTTCCCTTTGATCAACAATGGTATAGCCACCCTCATCCGCGATGCAGACGAGGGTATTCTTTTCCCATTCAATGAAATAATCCTCACTTCCCTGATTTTCCTCACTTTGACAAGTAATGAAAGTCAAAAACAGGAACAGAAATAGAATTATTTGCTTAATATGTTGCATATCTCCTGATTCACTTTTCTCACTCTATCCTCATCCACTTTCAGCAGTTTCCTGTCATAAGTCAATAACCCGTTTACTTCGACTTCGACATCGGTAGTCTGGGTATACACAGCGGCGGAGAATCCCTGACGGATCAGTTGTTTCAGTTGTTCGGCATATTTGACATACTCATCGGTCACTTCTTTGGCACTGTTGAACTGTATATAACCCCAGTTGCGATCGGGTTCCCAGAGATGTTCCTTGTTAGCCCATCCGATCCCGCCATATTCACCAAGCACGGTAGCCCGTTGGGCATCGTAGAGATAGAGCTGGGGAGCAGGATATTGGTGCAGGTCGAGTATATCCCCTACCGGATAGTGGTTACCACCGCTGGCCGGATTCACCAGGCGGGAGGGATCGTATTGCTTGGTCCATTCGGTAATCTCCCGGGTTTTGAATTGCCCCCACGCTTCATTAAAGGGCACCCACACACCTATCGACGGATAAGAATAGAGATAGTCCATAATCTCTTTCCATTCTTTACGGAAATTAGCTTCCGACTCGGCGGAGCGCACCCTTTCCACACCGTCGAAATACTTTCGCATCTGCCATTCGGGCCCCCTGTCACCATTGGGCATATCCTGCCATACAATTATTCCGTGACGGTCGCAGTGTGTGTACCACCGTGCCGGTTCCACTTTCACATGCTTACGGATCATGTTGAAGCCGAGTTCCTTGGTTTTCAACACATCGTACTCCAAAGCCTCATCGGAAGGCGCGGTATAAAGTCCGTCGGGCCACCATCCCTGGTCGAGGGGGCCGAAATGGAAAAGATCTTTGTCATTGAGTTGCAAACGCACAATTCCCTTATCGTCGCGCTTCATGGAATATTTACGCATAGCGGCATAACTTGCCACTTTATCGAGTTGCTTATTACCATCCCAAAGAGTAATCTCCAAGTCGTAGAGATGCGGACTGTCAGGCGACCAGAGTTTTACATTTTCCGGCATCGCGATCTCCACTGGCAGGTTATTGATGGCCTGTCCCGTCGCGACCACACGGGAGCCTTCCTTTACTTTCACCTCTATTTTGGCGGCAGAAGCGCGCCCATTAGTGATAGCCCGCACCGCTAACATATTTTTATCGACATCAGGCGTGATCCTGATATTTTCGATATGGGTTTCAGGCACCGGCTCCAGCCATACGGTCTGCCAGATCCCGGTCACGGGCGTATACCAGATACCTTCCGGTTTATTCACTTGTTTTCCGCGGGGTTGGTACCCCTCGTCAGTGGAATCCCACACTTTTACCACGAGTGTGTTATTGCCATTGACCAGTGCGGGAGTAATATCGAAAGAGAAAGGGGTATATCCACCGGTATGTTGTCCTACTTTCACACCGTTCACCCATACATCCGCTTTCCAGTCCACCGCCCCAAAATGGAGGAGTATCTTATGGTTTCTCCATTTGGACGGTACGGTAAACTCACGCTGATACCATAGTTCATTGTCGCTGCCCACCCTTTTTTGTACTCCCGAGAGGCTTGATTCTACGGCAAACGGCACCAGGATCTGGCCGTCGAAATGAGTCGGTTTTTGTTTTCCAACCGGAAGGATGGCATAATTCCACAACCCGTTAAGATTCTGCCATTCACCGCGCTCCATAATAGGTCTTGGATACTCCGGTAACACATTATCCACATCGATTTGTGTTGCCCACCGGGTTTTAATCTTGTCTCCAGCCGGTTGCCACTGGGCTGAGAGAGTAAAAGTTGCTACAAGTAAAACAAATAAAACTAGTTTCGATTTCATAAGACAATATTCATTATTCACATTAAAGTCATAGGGAACTCGCGTTGAATCATTATCCTTAGTGTAATAATCTTCCCGCTCATTTCATGTGGATATTATTTTAGAAACTGTTTTGAATTTTACGAGTAATTATTTCACGCTTGTTTTTTCACTCTTTCATATTGTTTTTGCCCTTTTTCGCGCCTTTGAACTTTCATTTCTTTTAAGTGGCCCGCCACATTTCAATCAATGAAAATCCAAATCCATCAAAAAATGGCTACAAAACAATGGATGAAAAAATTCAAAACAACTTCTAAATAAAATTATAATTTTGAGTTTACGAAAATAGATGTTTATAAATAAACAAAAAAGTACAAATTAGTCAAAAAGTAAAAATATAATCTCATTCTGACTTCTTTTATTCAAAATCTTTGGGTAAAACCCCGAATTGCTGTTGAAAACACTTGGTGAAGTAAGAAGGTGAATTAAATCCAACCATATAACTGATCTCATTTACTTTGTAAACTTTTTCCTTGAGCAACTGTGCCGCTTTTTTCAGACGCTCCACCCTGATATATTCGTTAGGGGTCAGATCCAGCACACCTTTTATTTTCCGGTAAAAACTGGCACGGCTCATATTGAACTGTCCCGATATATCTTCCACAATAAATTCGGAATTGTCGATATTTTCCTGTACGATGGCATGTAGTTTTTTAACAAATTCTTCATCCGATTTGGTACGTACTATGCTGTTGGCGCCGATAAACGGATTTTTCAGAAATGTTTCGCGTAGTTTTTCCCGGTTCTGCAGCAGATTGGCGATCTGCGCCATCAGCACTTCCAAAGAAAAGGGTTTATCGATATAGGCATCGGCGCCTGTCTCAAATCCCTGTACTTTGGATTCTACATTTACTTTTGCCGTGAGCAGTATCACCGGTATATGGCTGAATTCAACATCGAGTTTCACCCTCTTGGTCAGTTCCAGACCATCCATTTCTGGCATCATAATATCGCTCACAATAAGACTCACATTTTCCTCACGGAGTATTTCCAGGGCCTGTATCCCGTTTTCCGCCGTCTTTATATGATAATGTGACGAGAGAAACTTTTCTTCAAACCGCAACAATTCCACATCATCGTCGACCAAAAGTATGGTATAAGCCGCTACCGTTTTTTCAACATGTGTATCCGGCTCCCTTTTTCCCAATTCTCTCGCTGGTTCAGATACAGCTTTATCGGTCTCACCAACCGGCAGTGTGAGGTGAAAAAGAATCCATTCATCGTCATTTTCCAAAACCAGATTTCCTTTATGCAGTTCAGCCAAAGATTTGGAAAGGGCCAACCCGATACCTGTGCCCGCAGTTTTACCATCTTTCTCCTTATCGAGATGCACAAAAGGTTTGAAGATCTCCTCCCTGTATTCATCCGGAATTTTCTCTCCGTCGTTTTCCGTAAGCAGATGAAACATGCCGTTCTGTTCATCGGTTGAAATATACGCCTTCATCCGCACACAGCTATCGCAATACTTAATGGCATTGTTCACCAAATTACTGACTATCTTCAGGAAAGCTTCTTTGTCAAGCAGCATAAAGATATCATTATCAGGCAGATCAAGTTCAAAGGTCAAATTACGTTGCCTCGCCAGAGGGGTGAACCGCAGAAATGTCTCCCTGATCAGTCCCGAAGCATTCTGCCTGCGGAGGTTCAGAGAATAAGCATCCGATTCGGTCTTGCGGAAATCCAACAACTGATTGGCCAGATTGAGCAGTCTATCGGTATTCTTACTCATAATTTGAAGGTTCTCCTTTATGTTATCGGAGACCTCTCCAGTCATGATCACATGATCGAGTGGCGCTTTAATTAATGACAAAGGTGTGCGTATCTCATGTGCCACGTTGGTGAAAAAATCGATCTTCGACCGGTATAATTCCCGTTCTTTCTCATTCTCAAATATCCTCATTTTACGTCGTTGGACACGTTGTTCACGCATCTTTAAAACACGGAATAAGAGTATCATTGAAAATGCAACCAGCAAGAAATAAATTAAATAAGCCCATCCGCTTAACCAGAATGGCGGACGTATCTGAATGGCAAGCGTCTTTATATTCGCCGCATTTTCATTTTCTTCATCTCCATTCAATTTGACTATAAGCCTGTATTTCCCCGGCATCAGATTTGAATATATGATATCTTGTTTATCCTTTACACGAATCCACTCTTTATCAAACCCTTCCAGTTTATATAAGATATTATTGGCATTCAAGTTGGAATAGTTGAGCACGGCATATTCCAATCTGAAAGAATTCTTATTGTAGGGCAAGATCAATTCATTGGCATAGAGAATACTTCCCTTCAATAATGATCTTTCGTCGGCGGGACTTACCCGCTCATTTTTCACAAATAACTCCGTAAAGACAATGGGTACGTCAAGTTTTGTTTCACTAAAAGCGGAAGGATTAAAACGGACAAAACCATCGGTGGAACCGAAATAGATCGTCCCATCGGATGCCTTGTAACTCGATTTATAATTGAACTGATTGGTTTTTAACCCATTATCCACCGTGTAATTTCTGAAAGTTCCCGATAAAGGATTATAACAGACAAGCCCTGAATTAGTGGAGAGCCATAAATTGGCATCATCATCCTCCACTATTTGATACACCACGTCGTTGGGCAATCCCTTGGCACTGTTGAATGTAATAAATTCTTCAGTCTGTTTATCGAAGCGATAAAATCCTCCGCCTTCCGTGGTAACCCACAACCGTTTCCGGCTATCCTCAAAAACGCTTGTCAACTTATTGTATAACCTGTTTCTTGCACCGGAAGGATCATACAGGAAAACATCCCACTCACGGGTAGAAGGGTCATACCGGTAGAGTCCCTTGGTAAAGGTAGACACCCATATCTTCCCATCCGTGTCTTCAAAAATATCCTGAATATAAATTCCCTGAAATTCCTCAATACGGGTAAAGTTGTCTTCGTTATAATTATAAATATTCAACCCGGAGAGGTTGCCTATCCACAATGTATTCTGACGGTCTTTATGGATGGCAAAAGTACTGTTATGGCTGATGGAGTTGGGGGCTTCAGAATGGAGGTAAGTAACCAACTCTCCTGTTGTCAGGTTATAACGGTTCAATCCTTTCGAAAAGGTGCCAATCCATAAATAATCTCCATCAGCATACAGGGCATGAATATTCGTATAGAGCGATTGCAAGGGGGGCGGTAACGGCAAAAACTCCTTCCTCGCCGGATCGAACAAATTCAAGCCGTTATCTTCCGTGCCTATCCACATTTTCCCGTCGGGAGCGCTGCAGAACTCACGCACACGGCGGCCTTGCATACGGTTATCCTGTGCCACAGGATAGAATAATTCGAATTGATTGTAATGATTGGAATAATAATCGACCCCTCCAAAAAACGAGCCGATCCAGATTCCTCCCTCCCGGTCTTTATAAATGGAATAAATCGCGTTGTCGGATAAGGAGTATGGGATATACCTGTTGTGACGGAGATTGTCGACTTCTCCGGTTTCAGTATTATAGATATACAATCCCGACTCACTACCGATCCAGATCGTCTGCGGATCAATCCTTGCCAGACACCGGGCAAATATCGGCTCGCCATATGCGTCTTCATCCAATAAAACACGATGGGTCATATTGACCGTATTCACACTTATGACACCTTTCGCGGAAGAAGCGATCAGCAGCTGGTTATACTCATCTGCCACCACTTTCCATATCTCCCCTGTATTATACACCAGATCTTCGTCGTCTCTCAGGCGATGCTCGGAAACCTCTCCCGTCTTTTTATTGATCCGGATAAAAGGCAGATTATACGGAAACGCCCAGATGTGTCCGTCCCGGCCGAGACAAAGACTTATCATTCTCATTCCTCCCGGGCTCTGGGGTATAGGATAATAGGAAAGCGTGTCAGCCTTGGAATTATAACAAAAAACACCCTTTTCCTCCACCGAAATCCACATGTCACCGTCGTTATCCAACAAAATATCGCTGACAACTCCATCCATTGACACATGGTCGGCCGGAGTCTTTTCGAAACGGTTGAACTCCTCACTACGGGGGTTATAAATATAGATCCCGTCATCAGTCCCTACCCAGAGGTTATCATTTGTATCCTGAAGAATACGGTGGAACACATTGTCACGCAGGTTTCCACCGGGAGAGAATTTAAAGATTTTGAATGAAGTGCCGTCGAACCGGTTCAAACCGTCTTTTGTACCGAACCACATAAATCCCTGGTTATCCTGAAAAATGGTAAAGACGGTGTTCTGAGACAACCCGTTATTGATATTGTAATGCTTGAAGGAGTAGCCTGGTAAACAGAATAACTCTCCGCAGTTCATCATAAAAATAATGAACAACAAAGTGATGGGGTAAAAATTCTGTTTCCCTTTTTTCATAATGATTATTCTATTTTTCCCTTCAGGGGTATTGAACTCCCAAATAATCATACTCTTCTGTGTAATGTTTTACAGGCTCGTTTCATTGCACTAAGGGCACAAAACACCTTCCATATATTCCGGAAACCATTCAAAAGTTTTCCGACAACAAGATAAGCAAAAATTTTTATTCAGCCAGTACCGGTATCTCGTATTGTTCTTCGATATACATCTTATCCACGCCATCGACCTTTTCAAATCCGGCTCTTCCGATATACATTTTTCTTGGATGAATATTATTTTCATCATGGTGCGCGTGGAAGACAATACGTAGATCGCCTTCTTTGTCCCAGAACATCGCACTATGCCCTACGCCAACCAGATCTCCGGGTTTTTGCAAGAGGGGATTGTCCGGATATTTTGTCCATTCCCCGAAAATATCTGTAGCGGTGGCACAGCCGATCCCGTAAAACTGGCTTTCATAACTGTTTGCAGAGTAAGTCATATAGTATATTCCATTGTGCTTCACAATAAAAGCTCCTTCATTGACCCGGGGCCAGACCTGTTCCCACTCCTGAGAAACATGAATACAGGGATGCAATGTTTCCGTTTTGATGGTCATCAGATCCTCTTCCAATTCTGCAACCCAGATATTTAAACCATCGTTGAACCGGTCAAAAAACAGATATGGTTTGCCATCGTCATCAATAAACAGTGAATTATCAATCGTTTTTTCACCTTCGAGCATGGGTTTTTGAACAGGTTGTTTAAAAGGTCCAAAAGGTGAATCTGCTATTGCAACACACATGTGTTCTTCAGCCGAATAATACATGTAAAACTTTCCGTTGACATAATAGACTTCCGGTGCCCAAAACCATCTGTCACCATATGAATTATCTTTATGCAGAGCCAGTTCCGACGCTTTTTTCCACTCTTTCAAATCATCCGATGTATATACTTCAATTCCGTCATTGGCATTGGTGCCGTAAGCATAATAGACATCATCGTGTAACATAATGAACGGGTCGGCCAATCTTACGGGGGCTGGATTATGGATAGTCTCTTCCGGTTTATCAGTTCCTTTACAGGACGACACTACGACAAAGAAACATATAAACAGCAGATACCGGTATTTTTTCATCTCTATTGTAATTTAAAAAACCTTCCTGACCCGAAAGCCAGGAAGGTTTATCATTAATTTAATAATTAGGATTTTGTTCAATATTAGGATTATTACTCACTTCATCAGACGGGATAGGCAGACGGCTATGACGGCCGATCACGAAATTGTTGAAATCGGAATCACGCGATTTCAGTTCGTCTATGCCAGCCTGGCTGTCGACCAATCCCCAACGTTTGATATCGGCCCAGCGTTGACCTTCCGTGGCCAACTCAAGCGCTCTTTCCATCTGCAAACGCTTCAGGAAAGCATCTTTATCGGAAGTCGCAGCAGCGTGGTTTACAGCAAGTGCCGGCATATTCACCCTTGCCCTTACCCGGTTGACATGTGCAACAGCATCAGAGACACTTCCTCCCGATTGAACGATACACTCTGCATACATCAACAACACGTCTGCAAAACGGATAAGTCTTACATTGGTCGGATTATGATAATCATCAAAATCACGATAATGCTCCGAACTGTATTTCCGGTAAAACACACGCCCTTTCCAGTTGTCCCTGTTCCACGTTGCTTCGTTGCTGACCTCACCATATATCCGTTCGTTATCAGGAAAATCCAGATGTTGCTCACTGTAAAATGCAGTATGCCTCAAACGGATATCGTACCCATCATTCAGATTTTTCTCTTTTTTGAATTCGGCAACGAGCCACGGGCGTATTTCACCATCCGTCCATCCTATTCCGGGAGGAGCGAAAAATTGTCCGCGATTCAATCCCAGATTGGGATTTACATCAAAGTCACCATCACCTGCGGGCGCCTTATTCACATCGGAATATTGAATCTCAAATACAGACTCTCTATTATTTTCAGTGTCTCTCCTGAAATTATCGGCATAATTGGCGGTAAGATCGTAGTACTTCTGGCCTTCACCTTCCACTAACCATTGTAAATCATTCTTGGCTTCATTCCATTGGTGCAGTTGCATATAACATTTTGCCCTGAAAGCCAATGCCGCTCCTTTTGTTGCGCGTCCCTTATTGGCATCGTCCCACTCTTCCGGTAAAAATTTCTGCGCTTCAGTAAAATCACTTATAGCCTGTTGATATACTTCGGAACCAGTATGCCCTTCGGGTTGCATTCCTGGAGTAGACGGTTCGAGTACGATAGCCAGACTCTTATTATCACCTCCCCATAACAAAGCGAGATTATAATAGTAAAGCCCCCTCAGAAAGTATGCCTGGCTAAGAATCCTGTTTTTTTCATTTTCGTCGGCAAACGTTATGTCAGGTACAAAATACAATACCTGATTGGCTCTGAATATTGCTTCGTAGCAATCCCTGTATGTCCAGGCGTTACCTTCCCAGAAATTGTAGTTATTATACCTGAAATCGGTCCATTCTTTCAATTCTGCCCAGGGACTTTGACTAAACCCTTCATCCGAGGTAAGATCCAGCCGGAACCATATCCACCGGCTATATGTTCCCGGTTTATAAAACATATTGTACACTGCATTGATGCCATATTGTGCATCGGTCTCCGTTTTCCAGAATGTTGCCGTAGTGATGGTATTCGGATTCTCCACAGTCACATCACAAGCATTTAACAAGAAAACAGCAAATAATAAATATATGATTCTTTTCATTGTAATAAGTTTTCTGAGGGTTAGAATGATATTTGTGCTCCAAAAGTTACTCCGTAGGGATTTGGGAAATATCCGCCATCATAGCTGCGATCCCAGATATTGGTATTGAGGAACTCAGGATCCAATCCCGTATAAGAAGTAAATGTGATCAGATTCTGTGCATTTACATATACACGAATATTACTGAACGTACTGCCAAGCATTGATTTCGGCAGGTTATATCCCAACGCCATCTGTTTTACTTTGAGATAGCTTCCGTTCTCTAACCAGCGGTCCTGATTGCCTCGCACATTACGGGAATCAGCATAAATGGGACGTGGATCTTTGGCATTCGGGTTTTCCGGAGTCCATGGGTCGTAACTCACGCGGTAATTCGAATTGTCGTCAAAACGGTCGAACGCGCTTCTCGGGCCATTGAACGATTTATGTCCGAACGCGCCTCCCATCTGGATTTGAAGATCGAAGTTTTTGTATTCAAAACCAAGATTCATGCCTAACTCGAATTTCGGAATGGTAGATCCGCAGTGCTGCCTGTCGTCATCGGTTATTATTCCGTCATCATTGTAGTCTATATACTTCACATCACCGGGTTTGGCATCGGGTTGAATGATTTTCCCTTCACTATTGGTATGGGCATATACTTCTTCCTGGGTACGGAATAACCCATCTGTTTTGATCAGATACCATTCGCCTATCGGCTCTCCGGGAAGAGATTTCGTATCCCATTGAGTGAATTGTTTCAAATTATAGGCAATCTCCGTGATCTTATTCTTCAGGAAAGAACCGTTTACATTAATGCTATAACCAAAATCGCTATTTATCCTGTCGCGCCAGGTAGCAGAAAGTTCCACACCGGTATTCTGCAGGGTAACAGCATTCACATAAGGATTTCCACCGTTATTGCCGGTCACCATCAGTATCTGCATAGGAGCCAGTACATCCTTTGTTTCTTTCAGGAAGTAATCTACTGCAAGATTCAACCTGTTATTAAGCAACATGGCATCGAATCCGACATTCAACTGAGTCAGCCTTTCCCACTTTAAGTCATTATTTGCCAGTCTGATCTGCGTCATACCGGTGTGTACATTCTGGCCTGTTCCGAAGACAGCCTGAGGGAATGTGGTAATAAATGACACCCAATCCCATACACCGATATTTGAATTACCCAGCACCCCGTAGTTGGCCCTTATCTTCAGATCGTCTATCCAGGAAGATTCAAAGAAATCTTCATTACTGATCCTCCACCCTGCCGATACGGAAGGAAAATATCCTACCCTGTTGTCAGGCGAAAATTTAGAAGACTCGTCGCGACGCATAGTGAAACTCAACAGATACCTTTCGTCGTAGTTATAGTTTACACGGCCGAATACCGAAAATAATTTCTGTAAGTCCCTGTAATTTCCTGTCTTTGGATTTGAAAGCGCTGCATCAAGCGTATCAAAATAGCGACCATCGCTCGTCATCAACACATCGTTCTTTGTTCCCCAGATTTGCTCATAGGTGGAGGTAAAATAGCTTGTACCCAATACCGCAGAGATATCGTGTTTGCCAAATTTTTTGTTATACTCCAGCGTATTATCAAATACCAATCCCTGGTATTGAGCCTGGTTTTTATTTAAAGAAGAAGGGTCATAGGGTTGGTTGTATGTCCAATAGCCTTCTTTCCGTAAATAAGAATGTCTGTCATTACTGAAATCAAATCCGAGATTAAACCTGTATTTCAAGGCTTTCAGCAATTCAAGTTCAGTGAAGAGATTTCCCCTGACGCGTAAGTTGCTGTTTTTGGTATCTTCAAAATCTTCCTTTGCAAAAGGATTTGTTCCAAAAGTAACATCCCTGCTTCCATCACCGTAACCATATCCACCCCTGGCTGCATTGTTCTCATCATAAACAGGAATGGTGGGGAGCATACGATATACATCGACAATAGGATTCGTATTCAGTTCATCTACAGCAAAATGGCTTAACGTAATATTTTCCCCGATACGGAACGTAACATTGTCCCCAAAATCACGTGTAGCCGAGGTATTTGACCGCAAAGTAAAACGTTCGCTTTGGGTCCCAATAGTTGTCCCGGAATTGTGCTGGTAGTTACCTGAAATAAAATAGCGGCTACCGCTATTACCCCCCGAGAAAGATATATTGTGATCCTGTACGATACCGGTCTTAAATACCTCTTCCTGCCAGTCGGTATTTCCATCGAAATGGTTGGCCGGCTGCCGTCCGGCATTGGCAAAAGCCAAGTCGTTCAGCTCAATCCATTGATCCCGGTTCGTGAGGTTGTATCTGGGCAGCCATTGCAGGGTGGCACGCGAAGAGACATCGATTTTCATCTTGCCTTCCTTCCCCTGTTTGGTGGTGATAATAATTACCCCGTTACCGGCTCTTGAGCCGTAAATAGCTGCGGCTGAAGCGTCTTTCAACACCTGAATGCTTTCGATATCGTTAAAATTAAAATCCCGGTTGGCGCCGGAGACCACCCCATCCACCACATACAATGGAGTACTGGTTCCAAATGTACCCGTACCACGAATTTCCACT
This sequence comes from Proteiniphilum sp. X52, assembly GCF_003712195.1. GTDB lineage: Bacteria > Bacteroidota > Bacteroidia > Bacteroidales > Dysgonomonadaceae > Proteiniphilum. The sequence continues at coordinate 71,234 of NZ_RDSD01000017.1, forward strand.
TTTCCTTCCCTACCCGGTGCACCGGCAGTACGTACGGTTACCCCGGGAAGAGTACCCAATGCGTCACCCACCGTACCGGTTACGATCGTATTTTTCATCTCGTCAGGATTAAATACGGAAACAGATCCTGTCAGGTCGGCCTTACGGATTGTCTGGTAACCGATGACTACTACCTCTTCCAACAGTTCTGCATCTTCTTCTAATGTAATGCTTACGGATGTTCTTCCGTTAAGAGCGACAACCTGCGTTGTCATTCCTACATAGGATACTTCCAATGTTGCATTTGAAGGCACATTCTGCAAGGTAAAATTACCATCTATATCAGTTACGGTTCCGGTAGATGTACCTTCTACCTGCACTGTTACGCCGATCAGTGGTTCTCCTTTGGTATCAGTAACCACACCTCTTACGGTAATTCCCTGTGCATACAAACATAAGGATAATGTCCACATCAGTACGAACAAAACCCCATTCGATAAATTGAAAATTTGTTTTTTCATTCTCACATTTTGTTTAGATTATGAATTAAGTAAAAAAGATTTACAAAAAATAAGTGCTAATCAGACGCTTATCTTCTCTATTGTTTGAAGAAATAAATGGATTTCCTCCGGATGGAATAGATTAATGCCTCGCCTTTCATTTTTTGCAATTATTATATTAGCAAAAGAACCTTCTTCTTTACACTTGTCATGTCATAATCGTCTCAAAATGTATTAAAAATTTATCATAAATTCACATGTACATGATTAATAATTGTTTAAGGAATACACAGGAATGCCGATATCCTCAAACATGATAAACCCCAAAAATTTCACCAACTTTTGGGGTTTATATTTTATTTTACAGATAATTACTATTTACCTTTCTCCAATAATTTCTGTTCCAGCATCTTCATAAAATATCCGCCGACCACGGAGCGGGCTTTAAAGTTCATTCTTTCTGCGGTCACCGTATCATGCCAGTCGCTGACAGGTACACGGGACGAAGTTTCATCCGCATATTTATAGACGAGATCGACCAATGCATTAAAATCATTCATATCACCTGTAAGAGTCGCCGTCCACATGATCCAGTCCGATTTGGTATACGTGGCCCGATTGTCCAGAGGCAAGCCATATTCATTCTGTTTAGTGAGATAATAAGCCATTTCTTTCCGGGCAATTTCCGGATCAAAAACATTAAACCCTAACAATTTATCCCACACTAAATTATATTTCTGACTCCAGGTACCTGCCTGATCGAAAGTGAGCTTATAGTGGTGATCGCCGTCGCGGGCCATCTTCTCCCACTCCACAGCCATTTCAGCAGCGATATTCAAATACCTTTCCGACACATCGGTTTTCTCCAGCATCGAAGCCAGTTTCCCATAGGAAGCAATTCCCATGATCGCTTTGACAGAGAGGTTCGCGTTATGGGCAAGATGTCCAGCAAAGTCATCGGTACAGAGCTGATCATCGGGATCCAATCCTTCCTCAACCAGATAATCGGTCCAGGTGGTCAGCACATCCCAGTGTTGGGCGGCATAACCGGCATTTCCTTCCATTTCGGCAATGGCAGCCGTCAAGATCAACATATTACCAGCCTCCTCTACCGGCATATCCTCTCCGTAAGTCTGACCATTACCAAGGGGATAGGTACCTATATCATGTGCGGGAAAGGGTTTAGTCCATCTTCCACTTTCACTGTAATAGAAAATATGGTTCATCAGCCCTTTTACCAATTCGGGGTTATAGAGCAGGAATAAGGGAGAGGAGGGATAGGTTATGTCTACCGTACCGATAGAACCGTTGCTATTGTTCTCTTTCGACAGGAACAGGAGTGTTCCGTTTTCATCCTTCACTAACTTATGGGCTGCAATTGCCTGCCGGTAAGCCAGCGCAGCCAGTTCGGCATATTTCCTGCCTCCTGCCTTTTCGGCATCCGCCATCATGGTCCGGTTGAAATCATCGCAACGTTCCAGGATCGATATATAGTCAATTTCCGCACTTTTGAACGCCTGGAAAATATCCACAGTTCCGTCGTTAGTCCAGTAACCTTTCAGGTTCTTCCCGAAATATTGTATGGAGTAGATATCATCGTAACCCAGCATAATGAATCCGGCTCTCTTTTCGGATGTCACTTCACCCAGATCACGGCTGTAAGCGAGTACCGTCATCTCTTGCGTCATATTTGCGGAAAGTTCTTGGGCCAATGCCCCGGAGATCTGTCCGGTCGTTTGAAAGGCTTCCTTGGTATCCCAATTATCACCGAAATTCAGGGTTGCGCCGTCATTACCGGTACCGGTCAGATAAAAATACCCCCAATCGATGCGCACGGCGTCACCACTCTTCCGGAGCATGGGTTGTTCAACGGTGCCGGTTTTGAGGAAGGTTCTTCCTTCTTTTTCGATCTTCTCAAAATTGACCGGCTGGCTATCATCGTGTACCGCCCACTGAGGGGTTGCCTCAAAATAGACCTGCACATCATGCGATGCTCCGTCGTTAGATCTTACCTGATAAGTGATGTAACTTACCGGCCGTGAAACAAGTGTCAGGTCGTTCAGAAGTAGGGGTGTGGTAAAGATTACATCCAGTTCTACCGGGCCGCAGTCAAACGTATAAACGGTTTGCGTAGGCAGCAGGCTTACCGATTTCTGCTCTGCAGTACGTTCAAACGATACCTTATTCTCTTCTTTCTCATACAGGCCGAAATCCACATAGGCTCCACCTGTTCTGTTATGACCATGGGCGGTAATGATATTCTCTCCTTTTCTGAGTGTAGCTTTCACCTCTTCTGAAAGTTCCTCTATCACGTTGTACTTCCACGTGTAGCCGGTTTTTACAACCGGGATCCCGTTAATGTACAGCTCAAAATCATCGTCGTGCGAATAGTGCAGATAGATGGTTTTACCGCTCAAGTCTTCGTCCAGATTGAACGTACGTCTTACCCAAATATCTTTTGTTTCCCAAAGAGTGGAGAGATGGGGTTCATTTGGCGTGCCGAAAGCAGCCTTACCCGTTTGCCAGGATACATCATTGAATTCCAGGCTCTTCCATCCTTCTCCCGCAGGTTCATCAAAAGTATATTTGCCTTCCCATTTTTCTTCACGGACCGTTGAAAGAAGCGGTTTCAACGGCAGACTTTCTTTTCCCATAAACCTATACACTTCGCCATTCACTCTTAAGGCTCCCAACAACGGAAACCCTTTATCGGTCCAATGGCGGGGCTGGTCATCATAGAGATTATCGGTATATGACCATGCGTTAAAATAAGGATCCACCGTAACCAGTGGATAGGCCGGTGCACGGAGCCCAGTGATAAGATCGGTGGAAACTATATTGATTGTGGATGTATTTTGCTGACATGCATATAAAATGAAAGTTGATAAAAGTAGTACCGCTAAAAATTTATTGTTCATACGTTCCTGAGATTAAAAGAATTAAATTATTAGAAAAATTATTCATGCAAAGCTACCACAAAGATAAAGAAATAAGTACACAGGAGCCCCCTTTTTACAGAGAACTCCTATGTAACACTCGTCATTTACTATTCAATGGCCTGGTCTTCATCCGGAATTTGCGTATTGATAACACCACCGGTCTCCCCTCCTGAGAATTCAGCAAATACCTTGTAGTTACTGCGATCGGTACGATCTTCATCGATGGTTGGGACGAGCGAAGCTAATATTCGCAATTATGTCGAAAATGGGAAGTCACCGAAATTCGATGGACAAATTGGTCTATACATTAATGTTAGCAAGAATATTATTGGTGCATTTTAATATTATCTATCGAGATGTCAACTAAGCGAAGAAAAAGAAGATCAAAAGAAGAAATAGACGAAATAATAAATAAAGCGGCTATTGCGCTGATCGAATCCGGAGGGTTTACAAACGTAACAGTAAGGAACATTGCCGAAGAAGCAAAAATTGAAGCAGTTGTATTCTATAACAGATATAGCAATATTGAAGATTACATCGATGAATTTGTAAAAAAATATGACTATTGGTTTACGAATGTCGCCAAAACTGATGGGGAAATTAACGATAAAGAGGAATATCTTCATATAATAAAGAATCTTTTCATTTCTTTAAAAGAGAACAAGGTGATGCAGCAGTTACTCCGTTGGGAAATTTCCAACCATAATGATACGACCCGACGTACTGCAGGATTAAGAGAATTTCATACAATCCCCTTAGTCGAGAAATACAAAGAGATTTTCAAAAACGCCCCGTTCGAGATAGAAGTCATTTCAGCATTAATTATCGGAGGCATCTATTATCTTGTGCTGCATGCAAACTTAACTCCTTTCGCCGGTATAGATGTAAATTCAGAGGAGGGACATGGAAAAATATGCAAAGCAATCGAATTTATGGGAAATTTCTTCTTCGATAACATGTCGCCATTTGACAACAAAATACTGGAAGTTGCAAAGAAAATGAGAGAAAAAGGAATTGAAAGTGATATTATTACAGAATGTACGAAAGTGCCAAAAACTGTTTTACAAAAACTTTAAGTTTTTATATCGCTTTTTGATACTGTCCAGGAAAAAACGATAACTTTTTTTTAAAATTAGAGATCAGTTTTTTATTTTATTATTAAAATAGTAAAACGAACGAGGGGTTGTAATTTTTTTGCATCACAACCCTCGTTTCTTGATTTTATTTTATTTCAATTGAACAACTTTGGAATAAATGGCCTGGTCTGCACCTTTGGCTCTTACACCTACTCTTGCATAGAGATGTTTAGCAGAAGTAAAATTATTATTACCGGACATATCCATTGACAAGTTTAATGTACCAGCCTGTAGATCTGTGAAATCCTTACGGGCAAGATAAGACACATCATCCACAAAAGAGGTCTTGCTGACCAATAAACAAACATAGTCTATTTCAGCCGTATTCACAATCTGGGTTACATTGAAGGTTGCATTCAACACAGAACCGCTAAGAGACAGGCTTTCGTTGGATATGGTAAAATAGGGAGTTACTTTTACTTCCACATTGGTCGATCCTTTGAGATTGACGACAAGCGTGTCCCGCGTATTCACCCAGGGTCCATTCTGGTTTCTGGTTACTAATTTATATTCACCGTCAAACAGTGTTGCCTGAAAAGTACCGTCTTGCTTCACATACACCCGTATATGATCTCTCAGTTCATACCCGTCCTGATAAAGCTGCAACTGTATCGCTTCCCCGGTACCGCGTAATCCCAATGTCTCTCCGTTGTATGTTATTTTGCCCTGCAATGTCGATTGAGGAGCATCATAGTTATCAAATCCACAGGCGGTAAGTGTAGCCGCTGCCATTATTATTACGAAATATTTATAAAGTCTCATATTTATCATCGTTTACAAATTTACAATTTGAATTTTTATTGATAAGGATTCTTTACCAATTTAGGATTATTATTAATCCATCCCTGATCAATAAAATTATAATAGTTCCTCATCTCGAAACGTCTTGGATAAGGCGACATGTGTGTGGGGAACTTATCAAAAACCCATTTACCATTGTTGGGATTACCGGGATCATTAATCAGATAAGGGAATAAAGCCATCTGTTGGGCATACTGTTGACCAACATACTCATTTTGTCCGTTTCCATTCCAGATTTGATGCGCCAGCCTCCAACGTTTCAAATCCCAATAACGATGATCTTCAAAAGCAAATTCCACCCTTCTCTCGCGAACGATATCATTGAAGGTTACAGTTGCAAGTTCTTGTATGCCGGCTCTATTACGCACTGCATTGATATATGTCAAAGCTTTTCCTGATTGTCCCAGTTCAAGTGCCGCTTCAGAAGCGATCATATAAGCTTCCGCGATACGGAATCGGGGAAACCACATTTCGCTCCTGCGTCCGCGGGTAGAGGCACTGGGTGTTTCATCCATAAATTTGCGGAAGAAGAAACCTGATTTATTCACAAATTGGTTGTTGGTAGTTGTCGGACCATTCACAGATGTGATAAGAACGTCATTATTATCTCTTTCACCCGGTTCACTGGTTCTTATTTCCCATTTTCCATCTCTCAAATATTTCTGTCCGGCTTGTAATACTACAGGCGTACCTTTAAAGATAGCACCAGGATAAATAACAGTACCCCATAAACGTGGATCTTTATTGGCAAAGGCATCTTCCGGATTGTCATAATAAACATAATCCCCGTTAGCCTCTTTCGTCCTGATTTGTCCGTTCCGGTCATTGATATATTCAAAATCCTCCACCAGATTCAATATTGGGCCTGCATATGCACGGTCGATATCTTCTGCATGCGAAGCAGGAATATTAGATTGTGTGAATCCGTTCGTTTGTCCGGGGTATTTGTAATCACGTGCCCAGATCACTTCTTTATTATTCTCTTTTACCGAAAGGGCTTCATAGAAATTACGTCCCCTATCGTCAGGTTTAGTCAGCTGTAATTCATATTTGCCACTGGCTATCACCTCTTCAGCAGCTGCAAGTGCAGTTCCATAATAGCCTGCTGCCAAATCAGCCGGAATGCCCACTTCCTCACCGGTAGTCCGGACCGGAGCAGTCATTTTGTTGTTATAGTTTGCTATTGAACCGGCATAGACGGCAGCACGGGCTTTCAACATCAAGGCAGCCCATTTGGTGGCCCTTGCGGCATTAGTAGAAGGATCTGTCGGCAGGAAATTTTTAATGGCTTCACATTCGGAAATGATATAGTCATAGAGGCCAGCCTCAGTGGAACGGGCATATTGCATTGTAGTAATATCCATACCGGGCGTGTATTCAAACACCTCGTCACCAATAATAGGCATACCACCCATTCCCCGTCCCATATTAAAATAGAGCCATGCCCTGATAAACCGGGCTTCACCCTCCAACTGATTCCGGGTTTCGTCATCCAACACAGTCGATGCGCGTACCCCTTTTAGGAACTGGTTCAAATTGCGGAGTAACGTATAGTCATATACCCGCCAACGATCATTTTCAAAATCCTGACGGGTATCCGGACCTCCATCCGATTTGGAAGCTTCATCCAGAATAGTATACGGATAAGAGTCATCTATATGCTGTCCCCAGGTTATTCTGCCATAAAAATTGGAAAGTACAGATTTGATCATTACAGCATCTCCGAATATCTGATCATCCGATAAGATGGTATCAGGTTCCCGTTCCAGAAAATCGCTGCAACTGTTGAACGAGAAAAGAATTATAGCCAAGGCTACGAATATATTTTTTATCTTCATAATTTTCAGAATTTGAGAGTTAAACCAACGTTAATAATCCGCATAGTCGGATATGCCAAACCATTTGTATCCTGGATTTCCGGGTCAACATTAATTAAGTTGGTCAATCCAAACAGGTTCTGTCCCGCAAGATACAAACGCAGATCGGATATGGAAGCTTTATTTACAATGGATTTGGGAACCGTATAGCCAAACTCAAGATTCCTTACTTTGATATATCTCACGTTTTTCTTCCAGAAAGTACTGTTCCAGTAATTACTATGGCTGCTATTACCGATTAACAACATGGGATATTTACCCGGGATCAGTTCACTATTGGCATCCCAAATATCGGTAAGGCGCCATGTATCTTCCATATAATACTGGGGATTGTTTCCTCCATCGTGGAATGGATTTCTCTGTTCCCACTCCTGATACCAGGTAGACATGCCACCACCTGTCAAGTCAAATGCAAGATCAAATCCTCTCCATAAGAATGAAAAATTCAATCCGAAGTTTAAAACAGGTGTAGAATCCTGGCGATAACCTATCGGACGCTCATCCATCCCGTTAATAACACCATCGCCATTCACATCCTTGTATTTTATATCACCCGGACGGAGTGTCCTGTTACCCTGTCGGTCGTTATCGATCGGCCACGATGCAATCTCTTCCCAGCTCTGGAACTGTCCGTCAGCTTCCAATCCCCAGTTAAGGTATCCAAAACGATGGTTAATGGAATTCCGGTATACATTCCATGAGTTACTGAAACGGGGTTTATATTGTTCCCAATCATAAAAACGGGAATAGGTCACATTGGCTCCAATGGAATAAGTCAATTCATTTATTTTATCGCTCCAGTTAGTAGCAAAATCATATCCCATGTGCATATCCGAATTCAAATTTTCACTTGGCAGACTGAATCCTACTTCCGATGGCAATAAAATGTCATACCTTGAGGCAGGTAATCCTGTACGCATACGACGGAAGAAGTCGAAAGAACCAGAGAGTTTTCCGCCCAGGAAGCTGGCATCCAATCCCACGTCCAGGATTCGAGCCTTAATCCATGAGAGTGTTGTAACGGGAAGGCCACGGGGTTGCGTACCTATCGTATATACTCCGTCAATCACGGAGGAGGCAGTACCGACCCAATCTCCATTATTATTTCGGTATTGTTTGTAATTATATCCGCTCATATAGTCAAATGGATTATAACCGCTCACATTGTCATCTCCAACCAATCCATAAGACGCCCTCAGTTTCAGATCACTGAATATCCCGGATACCTTGCTGTCACGCCAGAAATTTTCTTCAGAAATTCTCCATCCAAAAGAACCTGAAGGGAAGAATCCCCAGCGGTGGTTTGGTGGAAATTTCCATGAGCCGTCATAACGTCCGGATAATTCTACCAGGTATTTATTGGCAAAATCATAGTTGATACGTCCCATGTAACCTAACCGAGCCTGTGTATTATTGCCTCTGTCATCATAAGTATCCATGGTCTCGTAATCGATCAGATGCAGGGCGTTAGACGTAGGAATTGAGTGTACCCATGTTGAGGGTTCATCACGTTTAATGGCTTCCAAACCAAGCACTGCGGCGATATTGTGATCGGCGAATCTCTTATTGTAAGACAACTGAATATTAGAGGTCACCTCTTCATTATAACCTTGCCGCCTTTCTCTCCAGGGATTGGTATTTTCAAACATCACCGGATAGGTATCTGTTTTTTCGTCGTAATCATACAACTTATAAGTATATTCCTGGTTATCCAACTTTTGATTTGCCAGGTAATAACTTGCCAAAGCACGAGCCTTTAAACCATCCATAATCTCATATTCAGCATCGAAAGTCAACTGTACAACCCTCCAGGCTTCCTCATATTTTCCGGATAAATCGTAATTTAACCAGGCAAAATTAGTTCCTGCTTCTGTGGAAGTCATGGTCGGATAAAGTGGATTATCGTTTGCAAACGGCCTTCTGGTAGGCAGGTTACGGAACGTACCAAAGCGTGGCAACCAATAATCATCTCCACCGGGTACGCCGGGATTTACACGCCTCTCGATACGGCCGTTCATTCCCCCACCAATTTTCAAACGATCCGTGATGTTGGCATTCACATTCATTTGCACGTTGGTACGGTTGAATCCTCCATAATTTACGATAATGGCATCCTGGTTCAGATTCCCCACACTGAGGTAATAGTTTATTTTATCTGATCCACCGGATACATTCGCGTTAATGTAGGTCTGCGGTGATGTTTCCCAAATGTAATCATACCAGTCAAAAGGTACATATCCTTTCTCGGTACCCTGCTGCCACTTCTGATAGTCTTCTTTGGTATACCTGTAATCAGTTCGTCCCTGGACAGTTTCAGACTGTATATAATTTTTAATATAGGTAACAGCATCTGCCGGTCTTGGAAAATCATACAGGCTCTGCATTCCGTAATAAGCATTCAAAGTCACTGTATTCTTGGTATTACGTGACCCTTTCTTGGTATTTACCACAACTACCCCGTTGGCAGCACGCACACCGTATATAGATGCGGAAGCATCTTTCAACACTGATATTGATTCGATATCATTGAAGTCAATATTGTTGAACTGACCTTCGTCTGACTGTATACCATCTATCACAAACAATGGCCTTCCCATATTTCGTATTTGGATATTGGTAGTAGAGCCGGGGCGACCATCCGTCTGGCGTGAATTGATACCGGCAATCTTACCGACCAGGGCACCCGATGAAGTGGAAGCTTTAGACCTGCTGATATCTTCGGCACCAATTACAGCAATTGCAGATGTCAATGACTCCTTTCTCTGCGCCAATCCAAATCCGGTCACAACCACTTCACTCAAAACTTCCGAATCTTCTTCAAGAGTAACACTCAACGTATGTCTTCCGTTAACATTCACAACCTGAGTTCGCATACCCACATAAGAAACTTCCAACACAGCATCCGGTGCAATATTGGACAATATAAAATTACCATCTATATCGGTAACCGTACCAATAGCTTTCCCCTGCAACTGCACCGTCACTCCCACAAGAGGTTCACCATAGGTGTCAATCACCGTACCGCTCACATTAATATTCTGAGCAGACACACTAAAACATACTATCCCCAAAAATATGGATAGTATACTTTTCATTAAATTAAACGAAACTTTTCTTCTCATCCTTCATTTTGTTTAGATTATAAAATAAAAATAAACACACAACAATTTAAGTGCACTTAATCTTGCACTTCATCTTTCACATCAAACAAGAAACAATTGACAACTTTTGCGTTTTTTAAATTAAAAATTAGATTTCACTTACTTAACGGTCTGGTCTTTTCTACATAATAACTTACTCAATTTTCGCCTGTAAATTTGGAATGTATGCAACTAAATCGGAGATATTCAGATATTTTGTGGGGACCCATAGTGCGAGTTGAACGTAAAAAGAGTAGTTGTCTGAGCGAAGCGGGTTCTACTCTTTTAGTGAATATTTGCGTTAAGCCAAATGAGCAGAACCAAGCTTGCTTGAGCTATGCCATGGCGGGCAAATATCTAACTTTATTGAACGAGGACTATTATGGGGCATAAAACATTCGTCAGTTGGAGGATTTAGTTGCAAACATACGACTTACAAAATGTGAATAACTTATAACCTCAGTCTAATGTAGATAATGAAAAACTGCAAAACCAGGTCTTTTGATTATTATATTTATTTGGCAAAAGTCTTCTTTTTTTTACAGAATTAATGCCATTTTCATCTCAAAAAATAGCAAAAATTCATCATTATATTTTCAATAACATTTAACCCATTGATTGTCTGCTTATTGCTGGTTCCATATGATTTCATATGGTAATATAAAAAGTATTAACTTTGGGCTGTGGATTCTATCCGTTCATTTACCTTGGCCTTGGGTTTAGAAAAACCTCGCCATATTGCAAAAGTGGATTTAGAGCCCGATTCATTCCGGTTAGGAATTCATATGGATTTTGAGCGAGGTTCAAAATTTTTTATGGAACACCGCGTGAAATAATGATTTTTTGTGTAAGTTTGCCCTTGAACTTAAAATAATACGGAAACAATTGTAAAATGCGCTTTAAACTCACCTTGTCCATTGATAAACAAGCTCTAGGCAACCGGCTTTCTTTCAATTACATGTATGAATGTTCGGCTTTGATTTATAAAATTCTTTCCAAATCCGATGCCGAGTTTTCTTCCTGGCTTCACGAAAATGGTTTTGCGGTGAACGGGAAGCGGTTTAAACTTTTCACCTTTTCCCGCCTTCAAATACCGTCGTATCGAATCGACGGAGCTTTTATATCCATACAATCCGATACGATTGAGTGGCTTATCTCTTTTCTGCCGGAAAAAAGCACGCGGGAATTTGTTCAGGGACTTTTTCTCGAACAGGAGTTTGAATTGGGAAACAGACAGGCTAATATCCGATGCCGGGTGCGGGGCATAGAGGTGTTGCCGCCGCCGGACTTTACCGGGTGCATGCGTTTTGAGACTCTTTCGCCCGTCTGCATTACATTGAAAGGCGATGAGGGCCGCCAGCAATATATTCCCCCCTCGCATCCCGAAGCCGAAAGGCTGGTTCGCCTGAATTTGCTCGATAAATACCAGGCATTGCGCGGAGAGGAATTTCCGGCAAGGGATTACCCGTTTGCCTTGAATGCGCTTACCGCCCCCAAACCCTCCTTGATAACCATCAAAGCCGGCACCCCGCAGGAAAGTAAGGTGCGTGGTTATCTCTGCCGTTTATCGTTGACCGCGCCGGCCGAGTTGATAAAAATCGCGTATGAAGCGGGAATCGGTGGAAAAAACAGCATGGGGTTCGGCATGATTAAATTACTGGAATAAATAACTGAAAAAATTATGGCATTCTTATTTAAAATCAAAATTCACGGCAGTCAGAAACCGCCCATCTGGCGGAAAGTATTGGTGAACGAAACCCTTTCGTTCGACGATTTTCACGTGGTCATCCAGATTCTGTTCGGGTGGGAAAATGCCCACATGTACCGTTTCTCCCCCAAGGGTTGGACAGGCAGGCCCGAAATCAGTTACCATTATCAGGGTGATTCCTTCATGGAAGCGCCGTTATCGCCCGCCGACACCTTTCCGCACGGTAGGCGATACGATGCCGAAGAAATTAAATTGAGCGATTACTTTGCCGCACCCAAAGATAAGATAACTTACATTTACGACTTTGGCGACAATTGGGAACACATTGTCGAACTCGTCGAAATCGGCCATGAAGCTGTCATTTATCCCATTTGCACAGGCGGTAAAGGTTCTGATCTGGTTGAGGATTGCGGCGGAATATGGGGGTTTTATGACATGGTTGAAGCCGTGAATAATCCCAAACATCCCGAGCACAAACAATACCGTCAATGGCTCGACATGAAACGGGGCGAAAAATGGGACTTGCACGCCTTTGACTTGGAGGCCACCAACGAGATTCTGAGGGAGGTGTGGAAGCTGAAAGGGAGGGAAAAATAAAATGATTTTTGAGCCCATAGAAGCTGGCGAAATGAAGAGTTTAATTTGTAGAATGAAAATAAATGGACATGGACACATTAAAAATTGATATAGAGATTTTGAGGAAAATCCCGAGCAAAACGATTAAAGTGGAATTGTTAATAGAACCTTTAGCTCCATTATCTATGGTATCTGGTATGCCCGGTTCTTTTTATAAAACCCTTAATGTTCCAAGCAAAATAATGATATGTGGACTAATAGAAAATCTTCTCGGGTGGCATATTGCGTGGAAAGATAGAAGGGCAATACAAAATGATATTGGAAAGTTAAGGAAAAAACAAAAAGTAACCTATTCAAGTAATACAAAAGGTTCAACATATATTCCTCTTTTGATGGAATACTTTGATGTTATTGATGAACCAATAATAAATTTTTCAGAAGTGTATTTTTTTGATGATTTATGGAGTAGGTGTTATCGTCGTTCTGATGAAGTTGTACATCCAAAAGGAACTGACAATATAGACTATAGATATATTCCTCAAAAATGGAAGTTAAAACGAGATGAAAAAAATCAAGAGAAAGTAGATGATAAAGCATTAAAAGAATTCTTTAAAGAGAAGATTGATTTTTTTCCTATCTATTATACAACACCTACTGTTCGAGAATATATTTATTTACAAGGTTGGTATGTTGTCCAAATGATTATGGACGAAAAATTGTTTACGATGTTGATGGAAAAATTAGAGATAAATAATATCGGATACTTGGGTAATAATGAGGGTTGGGTAAATTTAAAACTATCGAAAAATGAATAAACATCCTTATATTAGATATGCGCAGGCATTATTAATGGTTGAAAATGAATTGTCCTCTATCAATGAAATAACTTTAGATCATATTAAGGCTGAAATAGAAAAGGGGTTAAACTCATTTCGTGTGCATCCATCCGAGTCTATTGAGGGTAAAACAAAAGTGCAATATGTTTTTGATAAAATAGAAAAAGGAGATACAAAGAAGGGTGTTTTCCTTTCTCCTAATACGATTTCAAGCGATAAACAAGCCAAGAATCTTTGGGGTGCAGCAAATAAATATCTATCAGAAATTGATAATAGTAATTGTGGTGATTTGTCAAAATATACAGATATAGGGATGTCCGAAGTCCCAATTTCTGGTGAATTTCTTTCGTTTTCCGATAAAGGGAATATTGGCAGAGGTAAGCCTAAAGCATCTATTAAAGAACAAGGTTTTGGAATCGTATCAACACTCACGCCATTGAAACCTTGTCTTCAATATAGAATTGGGAAAAAGGGTCAACCGGAGATGTTTAATGTTTGTATTATTCCCGATTTGCCGATTGATAAAATGATGGATTTCATTCGTGTTTTTAAGCAAATACGGATTCAAAAATTGGAAGGTGAATTATTAGTTGGCAACGTAGTGATTCAAGTTGACAAACAGGGTGAAATTAAAGATATTTCGCCCAAACGACCTTTGATTTATAATGGCAATTTCCCAAATCCACCGAAAAGCAGTGCTTTAGGAAACATTTCATTATTGGGAGCTATTGGTGAGTTTGCCAAACAATCAGAGGTATCTGATAGGGCATTAAGCGTATTGGAAGGTCTTAAGAGTGCAACCATGTATATGATAAAATATGGCGGTGCTACAACTTTTACCTACAACCATCATATAGTTAACATGGCAAAAGAAGCCAAATTGAAAACAGTTGTTGACAGTCTCTACTATTCAAAATTATATAATCAAGATACACGCACAAGCATTAATACCGAATATCAAAAGTTTGATTTGTTTACAAGTCGTTTTTTGCAATTATTCACACAACCTGCATTTAAAGATTTTCTATCGTTTCGTGCAGAATATCCTGAACCGGTACAATTATTACTAAACTTATATTTTATCAAAATGGAAAAAATAGATCCTAAAATTGTTGCTTCTGCCCGACAATTGGGTAGATGGCTAAACTTAGTTGCTTATTTTGCAGCTAAATCTGAAATTAAAGATGGTGCAAATAATTATTGGGGGGAACTCCGAAAAGTAAAGGCAAAAGTTCTTGTGGAAATGGAGAGTTCTGCTTTTGCAGCAAAAACTGGAGATGGTTTAGTTGCACAGGTGATAACTCGTGCGGGGCGTTTGTCGGGTATGGATGCTCCAGAGTCGGCATCATTATTTATGGAAAAAACGATGAGCGGAGAACTACCTCTTGATTGTGCAAAAAATTTACTCATTGCGTTTTCAAGATTGAGAAATAAGAAACAGAAAGAAGAACAGCCGTCAAACATAACAGCTGAATACGGGGAAGATGATTCGGAAGATTTAAGTGAAGAATAACAACATTAAAAATACATTGACATGGAAATTAAAGGAATTTTAGTAACAACACTTGCACCATTTGAAAATCACATCGCAAATGGTGGTGAAAAATTATTAGGCAATGCCTCTTCCATCAAAAGAAGGCCGGATGGGCGTGTATATATTTCCGGACAAATGCAACGTCACGTATTGTTTTCTGCGATAGACCGTATTAATATTAGTGATCCAAATCACGGAGATACATTTGTGTCAAATGGAGATGGAGTCAGTAATAAAATTGAAATAGATTTACGCGCTGATATGGGCGGATTTATGCATCCATCAAAAGGAGATTATTCAGGGCGAAGAACAGCTCCTCTTTCTGTAACGCCTGCCGTTGCTATGAAAGAGAGTGAAATTGGGCGTGATTTATTGGTACGTTTAAAAACGGATATAACTGAATCATCTCAAGATCAAGCACTGGCTACAAAAGAATTTAGTGAATATGATTTAATGCACATGAATTTTTTTCTTGATATCAGTGCTTTGAGTATTTCAAAGGCATTTAAATATGAAGGAAGTTTTAATTTAGGTACGCAATACTATAAACATGCCAATGAAGAAGAACGTAAACGCCGCGTTCGCTTGTACTTGGAAGCCACTAAATCGATGAATGATTATGCCAACCAAGCGCGCAATGCTGTAAGTGGCGAACCTCAACAAGTCCTTATTGTGTTTGATACTATATTAAGTCGTAAGGCAAGTAGATATTTCACAGCAAATGAACAAGAACGGAATAATATCTTAGAAGAACTAGACGCAAGAGGGGCAACCTATTTTATAGGTGATGATAAATCTGAAAATAGTGTTTATCGTGCATACGAAGAAGCGTTAGCCTTTTTGGAAAATAATGATAATACGCTTTTTGATCCTTCAAATAACGCAGAAGTAAAGACTTTCCAAGAAGTATTTGCCAATGCCTAAATTTAAGTTTCCAATATTAGCAAAACCTTCGGGTGTTACATTAGATCAGCATAGATTTAATGTAGTGTCCGAGGGTATGCTATTGGTGGAACAAAGACCATTTGTTGTTGAAAAATATAAGCAACGAGTCGGAAAGAGTTTATCGAGAAGGCTAAGTCTTGTTTGCCAATACCATGATGACGGCAAAATGAATGAAAAATGGCAATATGCTTGTCAAAAGGATTTTGAGGATTTTTTTGAGTGGCAAATAAAGCACAATGGGACTTTTAAAGATTATGCTCAACATAATATTGATAAAGCCGGTAAAAACATTAGACTTGCCGGTGTCCGACATGAGTGGCAATCTTTGCTCTTGAATAAAACCAAGAACATGTCTATTGTCCTTCAGGCTGCTATCGCAGCTCATCATGGAAAATTAGGTTTTAGTTTTGAACAACGATGGATCGAAGAAAAGGTTGAATGTTTTTGGAAAGACTTTCAAAGAGAATCGAATCGTAAAAATGAAACTTTGAATTTAGCACAACTAGCAAAGGTTCAGTATGAATTTGCAGGCGTAAGGGGCTTATTGCAATTGGCAGATCATAGAGCAAGTGCAAAGGAGGACGAAGATGTAGTGCCGGATCATACTCGTTTTAATTATCAATTTCCATTTCCTTCAAAAAGAGGTGTTCAAGAATTAGTGGAAAAACATTGGAAAGAAGATCTTCTTTTGGTAAGGGCACCCACCGGTGCCGGCAAAACAGATGCTTCGTTATTGTGGGCTTCATTACAAATTGCAAACAAACGTGCCGACAGGCTCATTATTGCCATGCCCACAAGGTTTACATCCAATGCACTATCCATCAGTGTTGCTGAGAATCTTTCAGATACAGGGTTATACCATTCAAGCGCTTGGTTTAATAAATTTCAAAATAAAATTGAAAATGGTGAAATAGAAAGACAAAAAGCAAAAAAAATACATGAATTTGCACGTTTGCTTGAGACTCCGGTAACCATTTGTACTATTGACCATTTGTTGATGGCTCTAACATTGACAAGAGAAGATCACCATTTGATAACATTTAACTTGGCAAATTCTTGCCTAGTCATTGATGAGGCCGATTTCTACGATGAATTTACACAAGCCAATATTTTGGTACTCTTTGAAATTCTAAAAAGTTGGAATGTCCCAGTATTGCTGATGAGTGCTTCTCTACCGGAATCAGTTCTGGTTGAATATCAAAATATTGGATATTCTGTAAACGAAATCCTAGAGGATGTATCAGATAATACTCGAAAACGTTTTAAAATAAAAGATATTTGTGAATATGAAAAGCCTGATGATATTGCCGATATATTGATTTTGATGGCGAAAAGAGGAAGTGGGATTATTTATGCCAATACGGTGGATAAAGCGGTTTCTTATTATAAATGGTTTCAAGAATATAATAATAACTCTTTAGAAAAGATTGAGGTTTGTCTTTACCATAGTCGGTTTACCGAGCCGGATAAAGAGAAAAAAGAAAAAGAGATTATCGCAATGCTCGGACGTAGTGCATGGGAAAATAATAATGCTCATGGCATCGTAATTATGACACAAATTGGTGAAATGAGTATTAATATTAGTGCTGATATGATGATTACTGAGGTTTGTCCGATTGATAGGCTGACCCAACGAGCCGGAAGAATGTGCCGTTTTGATAAAACAAAAATTGGAGAGCTTTATGTGCTTATACCCCAAAAAGATGATGGCTTATATCCTGCGCCTTACGGTTCCTTTGATTTACATACGAAATCATGGTCATCATGCGAACCTTTATCAAAGACGATTCAATTATTGAAGAGAAAATCTTATAGCGCAGAGGAATTAGTGGATTTGCTTAACGTGATATATGAACAGAAGGTTAATTATTCCTCGAAATCCATAGAAAATGCAAATAATCTGAAAAGTTATTTTATGATGAATTGGCTTATTAATCCACAACAAAAAAGTGATGAAGATGCTGATTCTGTGAATTTTTGGAGAAGTCGAGACATAATGCCTCAAGACACAGTATTTGTTCAAAAACCTGATTCGAGATTCTTTTCAAATTATCTGGAATTTCAAAATTGGAAAATTTATTATTCTGTAGAACTGCCTATTTATATTATTAATAGTGGAATGATGCAGCATAAAATTGACGTTATTAACATTAGAATAAAAGATGAAGAAAAGAGTATTTATGTAATACGAGAAAATTTTTACGGTAATGAAATGGGAGCAATGTTTACAGAAGAAAATATCTTTCTGTAAGTCTTTATAAACTTCAATTTAAATTTTTATCACCATGTCCAAATCCTCCCTCAAAAAACACCTCCAATCCCTTACTCAGGAACAAATCATAGAGGTGATATTGGAAGCGTACGGCAACAGCAAAGCCGTGCAGGAGTATTTCGACTTTTACTTGAAGCCGGATGATAAAGAGAAAGCAAAGAAATACAAAGCCATCATCGAGAAAGAATTCGGCGTAAAGAATCCGATGAAAGCCGGTTTGAAATTCTCCGTTGCGAAAAAAGCCATTTCGGAATTCGCTTCGTTCAAGCCCTCGCCTGAAACGTTGGCGGATGTCATGCTTACGCTGCCCGAGGCGGCTTGCTGGTTCACATACGAATTCGGCGATATGGATGAACCTTTCTACAATGCTGCCCATAACAATTTCAAGCGGGCTGTGGAGTTTATTCACAAGCACGGATTGCTCGACAAGTTCAAGAAGCGATGCAACGACTGCGTCATGTACGCGTCGCCCTGCGGATACGGGTTTGCCGATGAAATCGCCGAGGTGTTCTACGAGTATTATGGGGAAGATGCAACATTCGTGAATAAATACGGAGATAAATCTTGAATTTCATCCTCCTTAATAATATGACCGGAGCACTCAATCTGTCAAAAATTATTTCTCAAAAGATGTCGGCCTCTATCTTTATCTTGTAGAATTGCAAGCCACAACGCATAAAACCATCTACATGATCGACCGGATCAAGAAATTGGACGATTTTTTGAAGCTTCCGGGAAAGGAGTTGCCGGCGCATTCCGGGAAAAAACACAAAGAGGTGGCAAAAGAAAAGGCAGATGCCGAATATGATAAACTAAAAGAGCGTTCGTAGTATCAATTATCACCCGTGGAGATGCATTTTTTGCAGTATTTCGAAGAAAAACAAACTGAAGTCAACGTCTTAAAATATGAACCTCACGGCAACCCATATCAACTATTATCAGCTCTGTCGGCGAAAACTTTGGCTTTTTTCCAACGGAATCAGTATGGAGCACACCTCCGACACGGTGTACGACGGCAAATTGTTGCACGAGAGCTCGTATCCTCAACGTGCCCAGCGTAATGAGGAGATGCTTATCTCCGCCGAATACGAAGGCATTACCTTAATCGGGAAAATCGACTATTTCGACGCCCGAAATAACGTTATTCACGAGATTAAGCGCAGCGACAAGGTGGAGGAAGCGCACATCCGGCAGGTAAAATTCTACCTTTGGCTCTTGGAACTCAATGGCGTTGAAGGAGCTACGGGCTTGTTGGAATATCCCAAATTGCGAAAAACCGATGAAGTGTTTCTTTCGGAAGACGATAGGGGGCAGCTCAAAAAAGCGGTATCGGTAATCAAATCGCTTCTCGATAGCGACACCTGTCCGCCCATTTTGGGTGCAAAAATTTGCAAAAGTTGCAGCTATTTTGATTTTTGTTATTCGCGGGAAGAAATTTCCGACCGCTAATCAATGATTTTTGTATGAAAAAGACCTACTACCTTTTCAATCCCGGTCGCTTGTCGCGCAAAGACAACACCCTGAAATTTGTGCCCATAGAAGAAGATGGAAACGGCATAGAGCGAGAGGGGCAAGCCCGTTATATCCCTGTTGAAACCGTCGATCAGTTCTATGTGTTCGGTTCGCTCGATGCCAACAGTGCGCTGTACAATTTTCTCGGACAAAATGATATTGCCTTGCACTTCTTCGATTATTACGAGAATTATACCGGATCGTTTATGCCGCGGGACTCGTTACTTTCGGGGCGGATGATTCTGGCGCAGACCAAAGCTTTCCAAGATAAAAAACGCCGTATGGAAATTGCCCGACAATTTATTCACGGGGCAGCATACAACATGCAAAAAAACCTGCAATACTACAATCGGCGGGGAAAAGATATGGAGCCTTTCCTGGAACAGATAAAAAACCATGCCGAAGGTATTGAACAGGCTTCCGCGCCCGAAGAGCTTATGGGTATTGAAGGGAATATCCGGCAGGTATATTACGACGCATTTAACCTTATTCTCAACGATTTCGAGATGGGAAACCGCAGCAAACAGCCACCCCGTAATGAAGTAAACGCTCTTGTTTCGTTCGGCAATATGATGTGTTATTCACAATGTTTACGAGCCATTCATCAAACGCAACTTAATCCCACGGTCAGCTATCTGCATACCCCCGGCGAACGTCGATACTCCTTGGCGTTGGACGTTGCCGAAATTTTCAAGCCGATTATTGTCGATCGGGTTATTTTCAAGCTGCTCAATAAGAAAGAGATACAAGAACGCCATTTCGACAAACGCCTGAACAGTTGCCTGTTGAATCCCTCCGGAAAGAAAATTTTTGTGAAGAGTATGGACGAACGTTTTGACGAAACCATCAAGCACCGTTCGCTTAACCGCAATGTGAGCTACAAGCATCTGATAAAACTCGAATGTTATAAACTTGCGAAGCATTTGCTCGGAATGGAAAGCTATAAACCGTTTAAAATGTATTGGTGATGTATGTAATTTTGGTTTACGACTGTGGCGAAAAACGAGTCGGCAAAATGTTGAAACTTTGTCGCAGATATTTAAATTGGATACAAAATTCAGTTTTCGAGGGTGAAATTTCCGAAGTTAAACTAAAAGAATTAACTTTGAAAGCTGGGAAAATAATGAATCTGGAAGAAGACAGTTTGATTGTTTTTTCGGGACGGACCGAAAAATGGCTGGATAAGCAAATAGTTGGAAAAGAACGTAGTAGTATTGATAATTTTCTTTAAACGATTGTCGGTAACATCGCTTTTTCTGGGTAAAACGATAACTGTTGGAATAAGAAGTTCTTTGACATGTTGAAAATCAATAAATAAAACAAGTTGTCGATAGTCCGGATTTTTTATATCAATGGACATCGACAACTTTTCTTGTCATTTTTTTGTATTTTGTTATGGTTGAATGCCTGATATTCAGCCATATTTTTCACCGTTTATAGCGGCTAATAATTGCACCACACTGGAATTGAAATGCTCTTTCAGCGCCTCCTCCTCGCCCCGCAATTCCTAATAATTGCACCACACTGGAATTGAAATCGAATAGAATGTGCATTCATTTTTCACCCCTAGACTCTAATAATTGCACCACACTGGAATTGAAATAAATTCCAACTCGTTTTTCTCAACTCGTTTTCGCGTCTAATAATTGCACCACACTGGAATTGAAATGTGCGAATATGTCATAATCCGCCGGGTAATTTGCGGCTAATAATTGCACCACACTGGAATTGAAATATACAGCGCACGAAATAGGCGTGGGCGTGAAGTTTTCTAATAATTGCACCACACTGGAATTGAAATTGAAATTCGACGCCAACAACAATCCGCTGCCCGCAACTAATAATTGCACCACACTGGAATTGAAATCCGCAATTGACAAGGTGTTGATGTTTGGAGACGACTTCTAATAATTGCACCACACTGGAATTGAAATCACCCAACGGGCTGCTCTGGCACGACATAGTGAACTAATAATTGCACCACACTGGAATTGAAATGAAATACTACTTAGTGAACAAGTGGAATATAGTTGTCTAATAATTGCACCACACTGGAATTGAAATCGGGAGCCTGGACGGGATCAATCCCGACCGTGGCCGCAACTAATAATTGCACCACACTGGAATTGAAATATATCAGGCAACAATCATGCGAAAAATATTCCTGCTAATAATTGCACCACACTGGAATTGAAATCACATCGAAATATCTGACAAAGTTCACAGAGCATTTCTAATAATTGCACCACACTGGAATTGAAATCGGCGGAAGCCATGAAATACGACGGCAACAACAACTAATAATTGCACCACACTGGAATTGAAATCGGATATCTTGCCCTCGTAGTCCGCCTGAACGTCCCTAATAATTGCACCACACTGGAATTGAAATATCCTATCTCATTGAAATAGAATTTATCTGGATTCTAATAATTGCACCACACTGGAATTGAAATCAAGATTGAGCGTTGTTCAATCAGTCGGCACGAACTAATAATTGCACCACACTGGAATTGAAATCAGGTACTGGTTTGCGCCCACGGTCGGGATTGATCCCGCTAATAATTGCACCACACTGGAATTGAAATGATCGTATACCTTCATATTTCGGATGTGCTTCCGCACGCTAATAATTGCACCACACTGGAATTGAAATATATCTTCGTTTCAGCAAAAGATGTAATTCAAGTTCTAATAATTGCACCACACTGGAATTGAAATGTTGTTTTATTCGGTCGCACAATCGCACGCGCTTCTAATAATTGCACCACACTGGAATTGAAATACGATCAAGGGGTTGGACACCTCTATAAAGAAGTACTAATAATTGCACCACACTGGAATTGAAATTTGTGAGTATATCCCACACGTGCACTTCTCTCGTCTCTAATAATTGCACCACACTGGAATTGAAATTGAGCTCCACTATTGGGTTACGGTACAAATCCACACACTAATAATTGCACCACACTGGAATTGAAATTTGTACACCGCCCTTAACACGACTGTGGCGTTGTCTAATAATTGCACCACACTGGAATTGAAATTTGCATGAGAATTTTGTCCTCAAATGTATTGTTTTCTAATAATTGCACCACACTGGAATTGAAATGCGGATGGGAAATTGTAATATCGGTGATGTAGTCCTAATAATTGCACCACACTGGAATTGAAATCTTCGTTTAACCGTGACCTTGCAGATGAATTAGGCGCTAATAATTGCACCACACTGGAATTGAAATGTCGGCAAAGAAACATTTGAAACGGTCTATTGGACTAATAATTGCACCACACTGGAATTGAAATATCTGCGTCAGAGATCGAGATATAAGACAGGGGCGACTAATAATTGCACCACACTGGAATTGAAATCATGAGAGGCGAGACCTAGTTAAATACGCGGAG
>NZ_RDSD01000018.1 GCF_003712195.1 Proteiniphilum sp. X52
ACAAAAGCAGCTTAAAAAATTAGGAAAAACTATCTTAACTAAAAGGAAAAATAGTCCAACTAAGTGGGAGTACTATATAGCACCGGGTTTTTCAGTGCTGCGAAAGCGGGTGAGAACTGAAGAATGATCCCCTCTAATTCCGGATAACTCTTCAGTAGTTCAGCCACCTTTGTGTCGGGTGTGATATCGATTCTATCTCTGCTCATACGATAACAAACGTTGGTCGCCTTCCAGCTTTCGCATGGTGGTGATATCCTGTGTCACCTCCACCACACCGAGGTATTCACCCTCTTTCCCGCGGACGGCGGAATATTCGATGTAAATAAAACGTCCCTGAAAATTCGACATCCAGAAAACAGCCTTGTTCTCTTTCCCGCTTTTGAAATCGGCGAGTATCTGCTCCACTACATGCACGCTGCCGGGCGGGTGGCACATCCGCACATCGCGGCCAATGATGGACCGGTTGCGTTCGAAAACGCGGTTGGGACTGTGCGAGAAGAAACGTACCTTGTCGTTCTTATCTACAAAGGTGATGTCGATCGGTAAGTGCAGGAACAGAGCCTCCAACTCGTCCAGATTGAATGCGCCTGAAGAGAGACGGATGGCATCGGCTGTCACATATTCCTGTTTTTCCACCTTCACACCGCCCGGCGCCCATTCATCCACCGGATCGATCAGGCAATAACCAAATTCCGGCGTCTCCTGATAGATTTTGTACCATTCATCTTCAGTAAGCGTATCCATAGACATCGGCAAGAGAATCTCTTCCTCTTTCATGATCATCCCGGCAATCATCTCTACCGTGTGGTCAAGCACCAACTGTATAATCGATTTTAACTCTTCCGCCCCGGAAATGGGTGATGCAAGCGCTTCATGCGAATTTTTCAGCAGTTCCCGCGTCTCATCATGCTTGCCCCACATCACTTTGGGAGGGCCGGTAATCAGATGTTTTTCCAGAAACGGGAAAAGCTGGTATTCCTTCCGTTTGTAATGCTTGTCAATATCGGAGAAGTTGTTGAAGATGGTGCGCAGTTGGAGCACATATCCGGGCACTTCCGCGTCGGAGATATTCGCAACCTTTTCCTTTACCTCCTCGTAGGCTTTGATCTGTTGCCGGATAGCCATATTCTCTTTCTTGAAAGTGTCTACCGGATGACCTGCAGGTATTTCTTTTGCCCCTTGCTGGTCAATGCTTCCGTCGAGTACGGCCGTATGCAGGTCGCAGAATTCAAGTATCTCCTGTTCAGTAAGTGCATGGCTGTTGATTAGTTCCTGCTCTACTTCCACTACTTCGTGATAGGGGATGCTTCTCAGCACTTCGATCAACCGTTGACGTAATATTTCGGGGTTGTCTCCTTCATGTAGCCTGAGAAGGAGGTGGCGCAGCATCTCTTTGCGCTGCGTTGAGTTATTGATGAATTCGCTCATATATAAAGTTTATTTTACCGGTCAGTTCTTGCCTTCTTATTCTTCTCCGCGGATCATGGTGAGTAACATCTTGAATCGCTCCGCGGCTGTCAGTGCATGCGGTATATTGGCCGGCATAATAATACAGTCCCCTTTCTTCAGGAGATGGGGGGTGCCGTCGATCCGTATTTCCGCCTCACCATCCAGTATTTGTACAAAAGCGTCGTAGTTTGCGGTATGTTCGGTCAGTCCCTGGCCTTTATCGAAAGAGAAGAGAGTGATATTCCCGACTTTGTTTTTTGTAACTTGTTTGCTGACTACCCCGCCGGAAGCGTAATCTATCGATTCTTCGAGGGCGATGACTGTTGATTTTTCGTATGTTGCCATAATTTCTGTTTTTTAGTTGTTAATTATACCGGATATTTTCAGATTGCTGTATATACCGGTAAATCCGATCTATATATGTTAGGTTTTAAAGACTACATGTTTCTTGCAAAAATACTATTTAGAACCACTATAAATTGTAACCGAAGTTACATAAACTGTGGTTTAATGTATTTTAATATGATTTATCGGGTGATTTTGATATAATCTGTCAGGTGATTTTGATTCTTTTTGACAACAATACTGCGCTAGAGGTGAAAAGTAGACTCTTTTCTGGAAGCATAATTCTCATGCTCGTTTCATCCTTGTAGGATTGTCAGTAGTTATGCCCCTATTTTCCGGATGGGAAACTATTTCCCCCTCGATCCATCTATAAATCGATATTTTGTATACATTTGCACACGATATGCATGCAAATCACACCGTATTATGAACGTTTCCGCTTCCGATCATACCAGCTTATTCACAAGATTCAAGAAAGGGGATGATAATGCATTTTCCTTTTTTTATCAATTTTATATAAATGATTTGTACGCTTACGGAATAAGCTTGGGAGGGGAAAAAGAAGTTGTAAAGGATACCATTCAGGATATATTCCTGAAAATATATTTCGAAGAAAAAGATTTTTCTTCTATCGATCACTTGAAGTATTTTTTACTGAAATCTCTTAAAAACAGGCTTTATAACATCTATAAATCTAAAGCTGTTTCGACCACTACCGATATTTCTGAAGATGTTCTCAGCTTTTCCATCACGACAACCGTATTAGATAGGATTATCGATGAAGAAGACCGCGTTATTATTAAACAGCAGATAGATGACCTCCTTTCAAAACTTACTTCCCGCCAAAAGGAAGCTATATATCTCCGTTTTATGCAGGAACTGGAATATGAGGAAATTGCCGAAATAATGGATATAACACAACATGCCGCACGGAAGCTGATTTCCCGTTCCCTGAAACGGTTGAGGGACGACGAACAACTACTATTGATCTGTTTATTTATGCTGATCTTTTCTTAATTTTCATTTTTTTTTGAGAAAATGGGTATAAAAAATTATTCCGTTTGTATATATAGAAACGAGCATGATAACTGTTCTCACACAAGAGCATGATTAAAAGCGAGTTCCATACACCGACAAGAAAAAAATAAAATAATCGTATGAAACGAGCATGATAATCATTATCACAGAAGATCATGACTAAAGCGATGTTGCCTCCGGTTTTGATATCAATGGAAGTCGGCGATTTCGCTTCGCTCAATTCCATATGACAACATTGAAAATAAATATTTTTAGTCAGATGAAAACAGACGGGATAAATGCAGGCAGATAAATATATAAACTATACGGCGACAGATTTCCTCAAAGACAAGGATTTTATCAGGTGGCAGTTCTTAAGTGGTGAAGAAGACATGCTGTTTTGGAACGATGTTGTTGAAAAATATCCGTTTCTGACATTGCCGATAGAGGAGGCTATTATCCTGTATAAGGAGAACATCCGGTTCAATGATTTCAGCATGTCCGATCCGGAAATATCGGCGTGCATCATTTCATTACAAAACCAGATTCGTCTTAAAAAGAAAAGAAGAAACTCAAAGCGTATTGTTTTGAGTATATCCGCCATAGCCGCGAGTGTTGCCATCATCCTATCCCTACCGCTTCTCTTCAACAAAAACAATAACGTGCAGGATATTTCCACCTTTGCCCGGGCATTACCTGACAGGAACGATTTCTATTCATCCGACACTAAACTGATCCTGTCGGAAAACAATACTGTCGCTTTAAATAACAAAGAATCTTCCATCCAATACGAAGAAGATGGGATAAAAGCTGACGACAACCTTATCCTAAAGGAAGAGTCGGCGCCTTATAACCAGTTGATCACACCTTATGGCAAACGCTCCGTCATAACTTTCTCCGACGGGACAAAAGCATGGGTTAATGCGGGCAGCAGGCTTGTGTATCCTGCCGAATTCAGCAAAGGAAAAAGGGAGATCCATGTGGATGGGGAGATCTATATAGAAGTTGCCGAAGACAAGAAACGCCCGTTTGTGATAAAAACGAGGCAGGTGGATATCGAGGTATTGGGTACGAAGTTCAATGTGTCGGCATATCAAGCCGATAAAACAAATAGTGTTGTACTCTTATCCGGCTCGGTAAGCATTTCCTCCAACTCCCGGAAAAATAGTATCATCCTGAAACCGGATCAGATGTATTCCGATACCGGGGGGAGCCATACCGTTGAAAACGTGGATGCCGGCATCTATGTGTTATGGACACAAGGATTATATCAATTCGAAAGCGAGAAATTGACTAATATCGTCACCCGCCTTGAGCGCTATTACGGCATACCGATCGAATGTGATGCCGCCTTGGCGGGCTTGAATTGTTCCGGAAAACTCGACCTGAAAGACGACATGAACAAATTGCTGGAGGAACTATCCCGCGCGTTACCCATAACGTGTCGGAAAAACACCGATGGGAGTTATGCGATAAGCGCGATATCCTGAATTTTAAACAACTGAATTTAAAAGGAAAATGCCTATGAAGAAAATCTGACTTGTAAAAAAGCAACCGGATGATAGGTTCAGTATCATCCGGCCAAGACTTAAATGTAAAACCAGTTAAAGTTTCAAATTTAAATCATGACAAATGTATGACAAAAATCAAACACCTTGGCTTAAAAAAAGCTAATATTAGAAGGACTTGTCGAATTATGAGAGTATTTCTTTTATTCTTTACGTTGGGTATTAGTGTTTGCTTCTCCAATAACAGTTATTCCCAGTCGACAAAGATATCCCTTAACCTAAAGAACAAGACTGTTAAACAGGTCTTCTCCGAAATAGAAAAGAACAGCGAATTTATTTTCTTTTATCAGGACGATATTCTCGACGTGAACAGGAAAGTTACGGTCAATACCGAAAACGGGACAATCGAGCAGATCCTCAACGAGGTCCTCAGCCCTACGGGGAATACATATTTTGTTTCCGACCGTTCCATTTACATTGTGAAAAAAGCCCCGGATAATATTGTGCATGAAGAAGATGTTGTCCAACAACAAAAAAAGACAATTACCGGCACCATTACCGATAAAGATGGAGCAGCCATTATCGGTGCCAATATCGTGGAAAAAGGGACCACAAATGGGACCGTTACCGATGTAGATGGTCGCTACTCGTTGCAGGTGGAAAATAACGCCATACTTCAGGTTTCTTATATCGGCTATCTTTCACAGGAAATTAATACGGAAGGAAAAACTACATTGAATATCACTTTGCGTGAAGATACCAAAGCGTTGGACGAGTTGGTGGTTGTGGGATATGGAATACAAAAAAAAGTTAATCTTACTGGTGCTGTATCATCTGTTGATTTTTCTAAAGAATCAAAATCCCGTCCATTAGTGAATGCCGCACAAGCATTGAGTGGCTTAGCTCCAGGATTGCAAGTCATGCAGGGATCAGGGAATCCTTATTCTGAAAACTTCTCTTTGAATATTCGAGGCATCGGTACACTCAATAACTCCAATCCATTGGTGTTGGTCGATGGTATGGAGCAATCCCTGGGCAATGTAAATCCCGTCGATATTGAATCTGTGTCTATTTTGAAAGATGCTGCTTCTTGTGCTATTTATGGCAATCGGGGAGCCAATGGCGTGATTTTAATAACGACAAAGGCCGGAGGAAAGAAAGATAAAGTCAATATAGATGTCTCTACCAAATTATCCATAAATTCACCAATGAGAATTCCGAGACTGGTAAGCAACTACGCCGATTACATGGAACTAATCAATGAATCCTATACGAATCTGGGACGTCCGATTGCTTTCACCGACGCTACCATCAATTTATGGCGAGAAAAAGAAAAGGACCCTTATGGCTTCGCTGACTCCGGGTATCCCAACCATGTAGCATATCCCAATACTGACTGGTACGATGTAATTTATGATAACAGTCTCATGCAAGAGCATACCATCCAGGCATCGGGAGCAACTGACAAGTCGGGTTATAACTTTTCGTTTGGATATCTTGATAACCCCGGCATTCTGAAAGATTCAGGATTCAAACGTTTCTTCGTTCGTAGTAATGTCTATACAGATATTGCAAAGCGGCTGCGCGTAGGTAGTCGCATATGGGGTTATAACACCGATCGAGATCGTATTGGTACGGGCTCTTTGACCGGTATTGACATGACAAAAGTTGTACCGGGTACCTATCCCTATTACGATGGAAAGTATGGAGCCCCTGAAGCCAACGAAGAAGACCCGCAATCGCATAATCCGCTGTGGGATATGAATTTTGAGCATGGAGACATGAAGTATACTCAAATATTTACCAACTTCTACACTTCTTTGAAATTCCTCAAACATTTCAGCTATGATTTTGGATTCTGGTACAAACATTACATTTATGATGGAAAATATGCTTCAAATGCATTTCCGAAATGGAGTTTTGGCTTGAACGAAATCACAGCGAATCCCATCGACCTGAAAATCGCAACCACCGGTCAGACCTATAATCGTGAGAATTATTGGAAATTAAATCATGTCCTTAATTATGCACAAAGTTTCGGAAAACACGATATTACAGCTATGGCCGGTGTCGAACAAGAACGGTTTTGGAGCCGGACAGCAAACGTTACGCTGCAAGGATTGATCGATCCTGAAATAGATGACCTTGATGTAGGAACAGAGTACAAATCATCCTATGGGGCTAGTAACGAATATACTGCGCAGTCTTACTTCGGCAGAGCAACTTATGCATATGCCAGCCGCTACTTATTTGAAGTGAATATGCGTAATGACGGTTCCTCGAAATTTGCTCCGAATAATCGATGGGGTTTTTTCCCCGCAGTATCTGCCGGATGGAGAGTTTCCGAAGAGTCATTTATGAGCGGTAGTAGAAACTGGTTGGACAATTTCAAGATACGCGTTTCTTGGGGTAAACTTGGCAATAACAGCATTGGTAATTATGAGTGGCAACAGACATATGGTCTGGTGAACTATCCTTTTAATAGCAGTACAAACCTGGGCCTTGCTCCCACAGCACAGGCAAATACTCATTTGCAATGGGAGAGGTCAACGACTACGGACATTGGTTTTGATTTTGGTGTATTAAATAATCGACTATTCGGTACACTCGATTATTATAACAGGGAAACTTCCGGTATCCTTTATCGCCCCTCTATCATGTTGATAAATGGTAATATAACGGCTGCTCGTCAAAATATTGCAGAAGTTACAAACCAGGGGATGGAATTACAACTGACATGGAATGACCGTATTCATGATTTTCATTACAGCATCAGCGGTAACGTTTCATACAATAGGAATCTGGTGAGTAAATATAAAGGAAAACTTGTGCGTGGTTGGCAAACAAATGAGAAAGGGGAGGAAGTATATGTGACGAATCTGGGGGATGTGTCAACAGGAACCACCAACCGTGTATTGGAAGGTCATATGATTAACGAATATTATATGCTGCAACCTTATCATGGCAATCAGAATTATTTCAACCAGGACGGCTCGGTTGATCCAAACGGAGGCCCCTCAACAGGGATGATTCGCACAGAAGATGATATGAAATGGTTGAATGCGATGGCCAATGCCGGTTATACATTTTATCCGAACCAAAAAATAGGTAAAGATGGGATCTGGTATGGTGATTATATTTATGCAGATACCAATGGTGATGGTATTTATGGTAATACCCATGATAACGATTTTGTTGGAAGTTCATCCATGCCCAAATGGAATTTCGGCACACAATTGACAGCGAGCTGGAAAGGGTTCGATATGTCAATGAATTGGTTTGGAGTGGCAGGAAACAAGCTTTATTTTTACCGTAATGGGCACAATGCCAGTACAACGATCAAGGGTTATGCCATAGGGAAAGGTGTCGCTGAGAATCACTACTTCTATGATCCGGAAAATCCTTCAGATCCCCGGACCAATCTGTATTCAGACAACCCTCGTCTGACCAATAATTCCGGTAGCAGCCAAAGTGAATTGACAAATACCAGGTGGTTGTATAAAGGAGATTTCT
Organism: Proteiniphilum sp. X52; assembly: GCF_003712195.1. Classification (GTDB taxonomy): domain Bacteria; phylum Bacteroidota; class Bacteroidia; order Bacteroidales; family Dysgonomonadaceae; genus Proteiniphilum. Next base: position 7,833 of record NZ_RDSD01000018.1, read on the forward strand.
TGAAACTCAAAAATTTAACATTCGGATATACACTTCCGAAAAGCCTGGTACAAAAGATTTACATACAAAACATGCGTGTCTTCTTATCGGGGGAAAATCTATGGACAATTACCAGTTATCCCGGTATTGACCCCGAGATGCGTGCTTCTATAGGTTATTTGACTTACCGCCAACTCTCATTTGGCGCAAATATTACATTTTAAAAATAAGAGTTATGAAGATTATAAGATATTTTTTATTGGGATTACTTTATACGCTTGCGCTAGTGGGATGTGATTCCAGTTTTTTGGATACAGCTCCCCGTAATGCGGTTAGCGACTCAAATATATGGACAAGTTCCATTTTGGCGAGACAAGCAGTAGCAGGTGTTTACAACTCTTTAGTCGGTTGGTATGCCGCGGGCTATGTCAACAATGCCGGCCGCGTGTGGGATGGCTATTCCTCTGTTATGGACATTGACTTGAACTGGATATCCCAGAATTCTCTCGTCAGAGGGACTGCCACTCCATCCAACAGTCAATTCAGTAATTTATATAAGGCTGGTTATACAATGATTAACCGAGCCAACGATGTAATAACAAATATAAACAATGTACCCGACATGACCGATGCCGAGAAAGCTCGCTATATTGCAGAGTGCAAATTCCTGCGTGGTTGGGCATATAATCGTCTCAATATCCTATTCAAAGGAATACCCCTTATTTTAAAACCAATATATAACGAGGATGAAGCCAAAGTTCCGAGGGCAACTGAAGCGGAAATTTGGGATCAAATTGTGAAAGACCTGACCGATGCAATCAATGAGCCCAATTTACCCAGTAAATATAAAGCGTCGGATGCCAATTATGGTCATGTTACGAAGGGTGCCGCACACGCTTTTCGAGGACAAGTCTACCTTTGGTTGGAGAAATGGGAAAATGCTGCCGACGACTTTAAAGCTGTCGAGGATTGTGGTTACTCACTTTTTACAACCGGGGGATCAATTGCATTTAAGAATCTGTTGAAAATAGCGAATGAGCAATGTGATGAAATGATTTTTTCAGTGCAATGCGAACAATATTCTGTAGCAAACCCTTTGAATGTAAATTACGGAAACCGGAATACAGGAGGTTCTATGTGGAACAACTATTTACCCAATCCTTATTTTGTTGAATCTTTTGAAACTAAGGATGGCACTCCGTTCAATTGGGATGATTATTGCCCCGGATACAGTTCTATGACGCCATTGCAACGTTCCGTGTTTTTCCTTCGGGATGGTATGACCAATGCCGAAATTACTAAAATGGCTACTTACGGAGCTGATATGAGCAAGTATTTACCGAATGGGAATGAAACCCGTATCCGTAAAGCTTATGAAGATAGGGATCCAAGACTCATGATGTCTATAATTACCCCTTATTCCACCTACTTGGGATCTTCAGGAGGCGTAGAGAATACTTACACATTGCGTTGGCCCTATCGTGGCTTTGACGGGCGTGAACCTTTTGATATTCGTACAGATGCAAATAATTATTTTTATTACTTATGGCGTAAATTTGTTCCGGAAGGAAATGAATGGCCATACCGGGATACTTATGGTCTGGATGTAAATTTAATACGTTATGGACAAGTTCTGCTTGGATATGCCGAGGCTTTGAATGAAATGGGACAAACAGACAAAGCCATCCAACAAATCAACAAATTACGCACACGCTGTGGGGCGCAATTACTGAACAGTAATGAGCCGACAACAGTGAAAGGTCAAGCAGATATGCGCGAACGAATCCGTAATGAGTATTATTGGGAGCTTGCAGGTGAAAACGTAATGTATTGGAATGAACTTCGATGGAAAACTTGGAAAGAAAAGAAATTCAGGGATAACAAGAATGGCTTGATGCAAATTTGGGGCACAACTACTTATACTTGGTCTTGGCTAGGTGAACAATGCTGGGTTTGGCCCATTCCCTCTTCCGAGAGAGAAAAAAATCCGAATTTGACACAAAACCAAGGATGGAACGATTAATTTCTTCGGATAATGATATGTGGAACAAGTCGGAAAACATTTTACCGGCTCATATTTTCAGTAAAACAGATCATTAATCAGGAGATATGTATAATATTAGAGAAATAGTTGGAGATAAAGCAAACTTATGGACGGATTAAACTGCCGATTCTTTTAAATGACTAAATATGAAAAAAAACAAGCTTTTAATTTTTTTAATGCTGTTTGTGCTGGCAGCATGCGGCAATATTGATGACGAAAGGAAGAAAGGTTCTGATGGCGACGGAAATTCAGCCACCATTCTTACTTATAAGAATCCCATTATCAATGCGAACTGTCCTGATCCTTCGATCATTAAAGCAAACGATGGTTATTTCTATGTCTATAGTACACAGGACAATTTACCGGGCAATACTCGTTATATTCCCATACACAGGTCTAAAGATCTGGTTAACTGGGATGATGTGGGAACTGTCTTTGATGAGAGTAATCGTCCGACCTGGGTTTCCAATGCGAGATTATGGGCTCCCGATGTGAATTACATTAATGGGAAATATGTGCTCTATTTCTCTATGGGGGTATGGGGTGGAACTTACGACTCAGCTATTGGGGTGGCCACGGCGGATAAACCTGAAGGGCCCTTTACTGACCAAGGCAAAATATTGGATTATGCATCCCATGGAGTGAACAACTCTATTGATCAATTTTATATTGAAGAGAATGGTCATAAGTATTTAGTGTGGGGCAGTTTTTATGGTATTTATGCGATTGAACTGACCAGTGATGGATTAGCGGTAAAGGAGGGGACCGAAAAAGTGAAGCTTGCTGGCAATCAAATGGAAGGATCCTATATTGTACAACGTGACAAATATTTTTACCTGATTGGTTCATCTGGAACCTGCTGTGAAGGAAAAAAAAGCACTTATCATTTGATTTTCGGGAGATCGGAGAATGTATTGGGACCTTATGTGACACAAGAAGGCAAGCGTATGCTTGATGGAGCTGGAGATTTATTATTACAAGGGAATGATGCGTGGGCTGGTCCGGGGCATAATGCCGAATTTGTACAAGACGATGAAGGAAATGATTGGATTATCTATCATGCTTATAAGAAATCTGATGATTCGATGGGGCGTTTACTGATGCTTGATAGGATTTATTGGAATGATTGGGGCCCATACATACAAGGCAATACTCCCTCCATCACAGCCAAATCTCCCGTATTCAAATAAAAAGAAACGGACTCTTACCGGATGGTAAAACAATCAAAGTTAAAACGTACTCCCCTCTATTCGGGATTTCTCCGTCTACTCGCCATTTGGCACACCGCACGGAGCCATATGATCAGTTTGATATCGAATTGAAATAGATTACCCGGGTGAGGAAACAGTTGAGGAAGTGCGCCCTTTTCCCGGATATGTCTCATATACTTAGGCGTTTGAGAGAGAAAGTCGCGATGAGGCGCTGGGTTCTCAGGTGCGAGGTAATCCAGGAAGTCATAAATTCATGAAGGTTTATTGCCGGATTAAGAAGAATTTATAACTTGCCAAAACGTCATTGATCTTAATTTTGGATTTTCTACATTCAAATTCTTTCCGTCCTGTTTTGAGGGTAACTCTATCTCCTGTAAATGGACTTGCTTCTATATTCTGTCTTTCTACTCGCCCGTTTTCAAACAATAAACTCCTTCTTTGGGGAAAGTTGATCCGGTTCTCTTACTCTGGGTTTATTTATCCGGGCAATGCGTAACATATCAAGATCGTATTGCACTTGAAAACGAAACCAATATTCGGCGGAAATGCCAAATATTTCTTCTAATCCGAGGGCTAAAGAGGCATTGATGGCACGTTTCCCATTAATCACCTCGCTCAAATAAGATGGAGTGACACCTAAAGATGAGGCGAGTTCTTTTTGTGTAGTATCACCCATTTCAATGAGTTCATCTTTAATGAGTGTTCCTGGATGGGTGGGATATTTTGGAATATTGTGTTCATAATGTAAACTCCTGATAATGAATAGATCTTCGATTCGATTAGCGGCACGAAGTTTATCCACAGTCTCGATGTATTTACGGACCACTTCAGGCGGAAAACTATATTTTTTCGATTTTGCTTTTCCTGTAGTGTACAACTCTTCCAGATACCCCTTTTCGAAAATAATCTTCACTTTTTGCTCTTTAATGATGCAAAGTTAAAAGGACGATTTCTATTCGCCTGGGCGGTTTTAAAAAGAAAATCATGTAAATTTGTATCAAAACGATGAAACTGTTATGGCTGATTACGACATATCTTCCTGCCCCCTTTTCTCTCGTCTCGCCGAAGAGGAGATAGATGAAATTCTGGAACGCTCCGTATCTGAGGTGCGTGAGGTGGATAAAGGCAATTATGTAGTGAGGAAGGGCGATACCGTCCGCTCCCTTTATCTGTTGATGGATGGCTTGGTGCGTACCGAGATGGTGACGAAAGAGGGCAATGTGCTGGAGATTGAGTTTATCGAGCCGGTGAGACCGCTGGCCCCCGCTTTCCTGGTTGCTACGGAAAATCGCTATCCGGTAGATGTGATCACTGTTGAAAAAAGCACCTTTTATGTGATTCCCAAATCGATGTGGATGAGGGAAATGATGCGGAACGAGACGCTGATGACGAATTTTATGAAGGTCAACTCCAATATGACCGTCTTCCTTTCAAAAAAGGTGCAGATGATGTCTATCAAAAGCCTGAAAGGAAAATTATCCCTCTATATACTGGAAAACACGACCCCGCAGCACGATTCTTTTCTGTTAAGACGCACACAAACCCAACTGGCGGAATATTTCGGTGTACAGCGCCCCTCCTTGGCACGCACCCTCGGAGAGATGATCAGGGAAGGGATGATCTCTCTTTATAAAAGGGAGCTGAAAGTATTGAACAGGAAAAAACTGGAAGAATGGATTTGATTTTTTATTTTTACAATTTTTTCCGTTAAAAATAAGGGATTTGGCAATAAAAGCATATATTTGCACCAGAAAACAACTATTTCGGTAAGCGAATACAGAGGCAAAACTTGTTTTGACTCTGTTGAGTGTGGAAATAGTCTGATGAAATCAAACTATTATCATATTATCTAAAAGTCATGAGTAATCAATTAACAAGAAGGAAGTTTTTGAAAACGGCGGCAATCGGTGCTGTGGGGGTGGCCGTATTCCCGCAGTTCGTAACGTCGTGTCAGAGCAAGAAAGCCGGTGAGGTTGCCGACGGGATTATCCGTCTGGGATTTATCGGCCTGGGACAGCAGGCCATGTATCTGTTGAATGGCTTTATGGGAATGCCGGGTGTGGAAGTGATAGCCGGAAGCGATGTGTACGGTGTCAAAAGGGAGCGTTTTCTGCAACGTGTGAATAAGCATTACGCGGATGCTCAGCTGGAAGTGGCGGTGGAGGTATATGAGAACTACAAGGACCTGATCGCCCGTGAGGATATCGATGCCGTGGTGATTGCCACGCCTGACCATTGGCACGCTTTTATGGCAATTGAGGCGTGCAGGGCCGGGAAAAACGTTTACCTGGAGAAACCGTTGACATTCACCATCAAGGAAGGTCAGGAACTGGTGAAAGCAGTAAGAAACAACGGTGTAATTCTTGCTGTTGGCAGTCAGCAGCGCTCAGATCCCAATTTCCAACATGCCGTGAAGATGGTGCAGGAAGGGAAAATAGGTAAAATCGAGCGGGTGAATGCTTATGTGGGAGCCCCGCCGACACCGTACGACCTGCCTGAAGAACCCGTGCCGGCCGATCTGAACTGGCCGCTGTGGCTGGGTCCTTCCGAATACGTGCATTACAACGCGCAGTTGAATCCTCCCGTTTCCCTTGATCCCGAGCAGAACGAGCAGTTCTGGGGCGCATGGCGCTGGTACAAGGAACTGGGAGGCGGTTTCACCACCGACTGGGGCGCCCACATGTTCGACATTGCCCAATGGGCCTTGGGCATGGATAACAGCGGTCCGGTTGAGATTATTCCCGCCGGATATCAGGACACTCAATATCTCACCTATAAATATGATAACGGCGTGGTAATGACCGAGGAACCTTTTGACGAAAAACTGACGAAGGGGGTGAAGTTCTGGGGCGACAAAGGTTGGATCGAGATCTCGAGAGGACATTTTCTCGCTTCGGACGACAGTCTGCTGCCTCCCACGGTGGAAGCGACGGAAGGTGCCTATGAAACGAAAATACCGCACCTCGAAAATTTCATCCATGCCGTGAAAACGAAGACCGATCCGGTGGTTCCCGTGGAAATAGGACACCGTTCCTGCACGGTTTGTACGCTGGGAAATATTGCGTACGACTTGGGACGTCCAGTTAAATGGGATCCTGCCGCAGAAAAGTTTGTGGATGACCCCGATGCGGAGGCAAACCGCCTGTTCAATAAGACTTACAGTGAAGGATATATCCTTTAAAGTAAAGAGGATTGGACCAAAAAGCTGCTTCCGGGCAGCTTTTTTTATGACAGGGCAATGCCTAACTCTTCCAATTGTCCCTGTTCCACACGAGACGGAGCGTCGATCATCACATCGCGTCCGCTGGTGTTCTTCGGGAAGGCGATGCAATCGCGGATGCTATCCAGTCCCGCGAAGACGGAGACAAACCGGTCCAGCCCGAAGGCGATCCCGCCGTGGGGAGGCGCCCCGTATTGGAAGGCATCCATCAGAAAACCGAATTGCTCCTGCGCCCGCTCCTCGGTGAAACCGAGTACGGAGAACATCTTCTTCTGCAGCCCGCTGTCGTGGATACGGATGGAACCGCCGCCTATTTCCACGCCGTTGATCACCATGTCGTAGGCGTTGGCGCGAACGGCGCCGGGATTGGTGTCGAGCAGCGGGATATCTTCCGGCTTGGGTGAGGTGAAAGGGTGGTGTTTTGCGAAAAAGCGGTTCAACTCTTCATCTTTCTCCAATAATGGGAAATCTGTCACCCACAGGCATTTGTAGTTGTTCTTGTCTCTCAATCCCAGGCGTGTGCCCATTTCCAGTCGCAGTTCACACAATTGTTTTTGTGTCTTTTCCGTTTCGCCGCCCAGTATCAGTATCAGGTCGCCCGGCCGGGCATCGCATCGTTCCGCCCATTTTTTGAGATCCTCTTCACGGTAGAATTTGTCGACGGACGATTTCAACGAGCCGTCTTCATTATATCGCAGGTAGATCAGCCCTTTCGCCCCGATCTGGGGGCGTTTCACGAAATCCGTCAATTCGTCGAGTTGCTTGCGGGTGTAAGAAGCGCATCCCCTCGCGCGGATGGCCCCTACATATTCTGCCGAATCGAATACCCCGAAACCGTGTCCGGCGGTAATATCTTTTATCTCCGTAAGCGTCATTTCGAATCGGGTATCCGGTTTGTCCGACCCGTACAGCCGCATGGCGTCAGCATAACTTATCCGGGGGAAATCGGGTATTTCGATGTCCTTGATCGATTTGAACAGGTGTTTGGTCAATCCTTCAAAGGTTTGCAATACATCTTCCTGGTTGACGAATGACATTTCACAGTCGATCTGGGTGAATTCCGGCTGGCGGTCGGCCCTCAGGTCCTCGTCACGGAAGCATTTCACGATCTGGAAATAGCGGTCGAATCCCGATACCATCAGCAACTGCTTGAACAATTGTGGGGATTGCGGCAGCGCGTAGAATTCGCCCGGATTCATGCGGGAAGGAACAATAAAGTCGCGTGCTCCTTCGGGGGTGGATCCGATCAGTACCGGTGTTTCCACTTCCAGGAATCCTCGCTGGTCGAGGTACCGGCGTGTCTCGAAAGCCATCTTGTGACGTAGTTCCAGGTTCTGCCTCACCACATTACGGCGCAGGTCGAGGTAACGGTATTTCATCCGCAATTCGTCCCCCCCGTCGGTGTCGGTCTCGATGGTGAAGGGAGGTGTCCTGGAAGCGTTTAGTACGGTCAGGGTGGAGACGATGATCTCGATGTCGCCGGTGGGGATATGAGGGTTTTTGCTACTGCGTTCCCTGACGCCACCCGTGATCCGGATCACCCATTCACGTCCCAGCTTGTTGGCCCGATCGCACAGGTCCGGATCCACTTCCTGGTTGAATGACAATTGTGTGATGCCATACCGGTCGCGCAGGTCGATGAAGGTCATCCCCCCCATCTTGCGGATTTTGGACACCCATCCGGCCAAAGTAACCTCTTTCTCTACGTCGGCCAACCGCAGTTCGCCGCATGTGTTGCTTCTGTACATAAGATATTTTCGTTTGATGTATTGGACTGCAAATTTACACAATTCTCGCGTGAATCACGCCGTTAAATAAAAAAACCGCTGAGATGTCGAGATTATCGGGAAAATAGTTGTACTTTTGCATCCGATTTCGGGGTGTAGCACAGTCCGGTTAGTGTACCTGCTTTGGGAGCAGGGGGTCGCGAGTTCGAATCCCGCCACCCCGACGAAATCTAAAGGGCTTATATATAGCCGAATACTCAGAAGGCGAGTTGGTGCCATGGAGCAAACCGGAGTAAAACCAGGACGCAACGGTTTCGAAAAAGGCGAAGACCCCGAGGCAAAACGCTTATGTAAGTTTGTCTCACTCGTTTTTGGAAAAGAGGTTATTGCACGACCTCCGCAAAATCTTCCAGATTCTCATCCACGTATTGCGCGATAAGGGAGATCTCTTCCTCTTCCATATAGAAGAACTTCTCCTCCAATTCATCGAACTGTTCAAAGTCGGTATACATCGCCATGAATTCTTCCTCCGTTGTTTCCCGTTCCAGTTCCGTACGATGGGCGTCGTATATTTCTTTGGCCTTATAGAGTATCTTTGAAAATCCTTTCGCGCCCATCTGTTTCAACGCTTTTGCGACCGGATTATCAAAAATATACCCTCCGTAGCCATTCTGGATGAGCTGTACGAATCCGCCTTCATTCACTTCTTCGGTAAAGAAACGAAGCGCCAGCAGTGTGTGCTGGTACCCGTTCAGACGATCCATGTTTTCCGCTGTGATCTCCCCGTCCAACGCTTCAAGATAAGCGTCGGTAAATATCTTCAGAAATTGGTCCATCCCTTTTTCAGCAGCCTCAATAAGTTTGTTTTCGTGAATCTGTATCATGTGACCCTTGTTTAATGGTTGTGTGAGAAGCTTATCATGCGGGAGTTAACCTGTTTGCGTCGTACACCCTGTTTCTCCCCGACAAATGTAACGGTTTTTTCTTAAATGGCTTTGTGTTGTTCCTTTATTCGGTAGAAAATAGCTATATTTGTGCAAAAATCTTTTAAGAATGAACCTAAGATGAAAGTAAAACCTTTTAAGGGTATTCGCCCGCCGAAATCACTGGTAAAAGAGGTGGCATCCCGTCCCTATGATGTGCTGAATTCAGAAGAGGCCCGTAAAGAGGCCGAGGGAAATGAGAAATCACTGTATCGTATCATCAAGCCGGAGATCGATTTCCCCGTAGGAAAGGACGAGCATGATGCGGATGTATATGAAAAAGCCGCCGAAAATCTGAAGCTGTTCCGGGATAACGGGTGGCTCGTGCAGGACGACAGAGAGATGTATTATGTGTATGCGCAGACAATGAATGGAAAAACCCAGTACGGTTTGGTGGTGGGAGCTTACGTGGAGGATTACATGACCGGGAAAATCAAGAAACATGAGTTGACACGCCGCGATAAGGAAGAGGACCGTATGAAACATGTGTGGGTGACCGATGCCAATATGGAACCTGTTTTCTTTGCCTATCCTGACAATAAGGAGTTGAATGAAATCGTGGATAAGGTGAAGGCCCGTGAGCCTGAATATGATTTTGTTTCGGCCGACGGGGTAGGGCATCACTTCTGGTTGATACCGGATGAGGAAACTATCCGGCGGGTCACGGAGATATTCGAAGCCGTTCCGGCAATGTATATTGCCGACGGTCATCATCGTTCTGCCGCTGCGGCGTTGGTGGGAGCCGAGAAAGCAAAGAACAACCCCAACCACAGGGGAGATGAGGAGTACAATTATTTTATGGCGGTTTGCTTCCCCGACAGTCAACTTACCATTATCGATTATAACCGGGTGGTGAAAGATCTCAACGGACTCACTCCCGATGAATTCATACAAAAATTAGAGAAAAACTTCGTGGTGGAGCCTGCCGGATCGGAGATACGGAGACCGCAAAACCTCCATCAATTTTCTATCTATCTTGACGGACGTTCCTTTAGCGTCACCGCAAAACCCGGTACATACGACGATAATGACCCTATCGGTCAACTCGACGTGACCATTACTTCCAACCTGATACTGGATGAGATATTGGGTATCAAAGATCTGCGGAGTGATAAACGGATCGACTTCGTGGGAGGCATCCGTGGCCTGGGGGAACTGAAGGAACGGGTAGACAGCGGCGAAATGGCGCTTGCCATCGCTTTATATCCTGTCTCAATGAAACAGTTAATGGATATTGCCGATACGGGTAATATCATGCCGCCCAAAACGACCTGGTTTGAACCGAAATTGCGCTCGGGACTGGTAATACATCAATTACACTAATAATATTCAATTCAAAACGATCTATGGCACATCATGAATTAGACGAACTGGATGAGAAAATCCTCAGGATGATAGTGGATAACGCGCGTATTCCTTTTCTGGAGGTGGCACGGGCATGTGGTGTCTCGGGTGCGGCTATCCATCAACGGGTACAAAAACTTACCGGATTAGGCGTGCTCAAAGGTTCGGAGTTCCTTCTGGATGCCGAAAAGATCGGTTATGAGACCTGCGCTTATGTGGGGATATTCCTTACTTCTCCCTCCACTTTTGAGTATGTTGTAAAAGAATTGGAAAAAATACCTGAAGTGGTGGAGTGTTATTATACTACCGGCCAATATGATGTTTTGATCAAAGTGTTCGCGAAAAACAACAAAGATCTGTTGCGCGTCATCCATAGCGAGTTGCAACCACTTGGTTTGTCAAGAACCGAAACATTGATATGTTTTAAAGAAGGATTCCGCAAAAAACTGCCGATTCAATTTATTGAAAAGGGGTAATGTTTTTTTCGTGACAGGGCTAACTTTCACATGTTTTCCATAATCCCGGCAATAATTGTCCGGGATTATGGTACGACGGTAATATTCGGATAGTTATAAACAATATTTCCGTTATTGAGTTTTTCTATTAATTTCCCATCTTCGTCCCTTCACGTCTTATTCTCTATTTTCAGCATCGTATTCTCCGCGACCGGTTGCTTCACCTCCTCTATTAACCTGTTGACGGTTTTAATCTGATATCTCTTCTTCCCGGAGTGGTGTTGATCCCAACATCGCACCTCTTCCGGCGATCAGCCCTATGGAATGAGGCCCGTTGAAGATCATCTTCTCATCCTGCCGATTGGGGAAAGAGAGCATGTCAGGTGACTTTCTCTGATGCGTATCGGGGAGTAGATGTTTTAAAATCTTAATAAATACAATCAATAATGAATATAGAGATAAAATAGTTGCATACCTTCTCAGGAACTTCTATTTTAGTCCTCCGTTTTTCAAATCGTTTCAGTAACAGGAATCACGATACAACCCTTTTATTGTTTTATAGCTTCCAAATCCGATCAGAATAGTATAATAACTAACATAATTATGACAACGCGTAGAAATTTTATTAAAAAAACCGCTGTAGGGCTGACGGCGCTGGCTGTTCGTCCTGCTTGGGCAGCCTCACCGGTAAGAGGCGCATCCATGAAGGAGAAATTTGTTTCCAACCGCCCCGCAACGGGTGACCGGCATTTTACTTCGGCAGCCGTGGAACAAACCATTACAAGGGTCAAGGCAAAGATAAAAGACCCCAAACTGGCATGGATGTTTGAGAACTGTTTTCCCAATACGCTGGACACAACGGTAAGTTTCAGCATGAAGAACGGCAAACCGGACACCTTTGTGATCACCGGCGATATCGATGCCATGTGGCTCCGGGATTCGTCGGCACAGGTATGGCCTTACTTGCCGCTCACCCAATCCGATGCGAGGCTGAAGCAATTGATCGCGGGATTAGTCAACCGCCAAACACAATGCATTCTGATCGATCCTTATGCCAACGCCTTCTACAATGAACCCAGGCCGGAGGGTTCATGGCAAAAAGACTATACCAAAATGACGCCAATGCTGCATGAACGCAAATGGGAGATAGACTCGCTCTGCTATCCTGTGAGACTTGCATACCACTACTGGAAGACTACCGGCGACACTTCCGTGTTTGACGCTGATTGGAAAAAGGCAATGGGCCTTGTGATACAGACGTTCAAAGAGCAACAGCGTAAGGATGCTCTTGGCCCTTACAAGTTTCAAAGGGTGACGGAGCGTCAGTCAGACACGGTGAACAACGATGGATATGGTAATCCTGTAAAACCGGTGGGGTTGATTGTTTCCACTTTCCGTCCTTCCGATGATGCTACCACCTTTCAGTTTCTAGTGCCATCCAACTTTTTTGCCGTGACTTCACTCAATCAGATTGCTGAAATAGCGGAGAAGGTGGTCCGTGATAACGCACTCGCGGCTGAAAGCAAGGCCTTGGCCGATGAGGTGTATAATGCCCTTAGGCAATATGCCGTTGTGGAGCATCCCAAATATGGGAAAGTGTATGCCTTTGAAGTGGATGGTTTTGGTAACGCCTACTTCATGGATGATGCCAATATACCCAGCCTGTTGGCGCTACCTTATCTGGGTGGAGTGGAGAAAAGCGATCCTGTTTACCGGAATACGCGTAAGCTGGTATGGAGCGAAGATAATCCTTACTTCTTTAAAGGAGCTGCGGGAGAGGGTATCGGAGGCCCGCATATCGGATATGATATGGTCTGGCCGATGAGCATCATTATGCGGGCGCAAACCAGCAACAGCGACGAAGAGATCCGGGATTGCCTGCGGATGCTGCGCGACACCGACGCCGATACGGGCTTTATGCATGAGTCGTTCCATAAGGACGATCCGACTCAATTTACCCGGAAATGGTTTGCGTGGGTAAATACCCTGTTCGGCGAGCTGATCGTGGATCTGGAAGGCAAAGGAAAAATGGATTTGGTCAATTCGATATAGTCCGATAATCAATAAAAAGGAATGATAAGAAAATTATTTGTCATTGCGGCTGTATTGTCGCTGTATGCGGGGTACGCGGGAAAGGCCGCGACACAATCAGAGAACACGCCGGTGGATTACGTGAATATCCTGATGGGAACCATGTCCGAGTTTCCCCTGTCTCACGGGAATACCTACCCGGCCATAGCGGTCCCCTGGGGGATGAACTTCTGGACCCCCCAGACCCGCAAGATGGGCGATGGCTGGCAATATGTATATACCGACTATAAGCTGAACGGATTCAAGCAAACGCACCAGCCCAGCCCGTGGATGAACGACTACGGGCAGTTCTCCATCTTCCCGATGACCGGCAGGATGGAGTTCGACCAGGAAAAGCGGGCCAGCTGGTATTCGCACAAGGCGGAAGAGGCAAAGCCTTATTACTATGGCGTTTATCTTGCCGATTATGACGTCACCGCGGAGATTACACCGACCGAACGGGCTGCCGTTTTCCGTTTCACGTTTCCCGAAACGGAAAAAGCCTATGTGCTGGTCGACGCATTCGACAAGGGATCGGCAGTGGAGATCCTGGCTGAAAAGAATGCCATCATCGGTTATACAACACGCAACAGCGGAGGCGTGCCGGAAAACTTCAAGAATTATTTTGTGATCGTGTTCGATAAACCGTTCCAATACAAACATGTGGTGAAAGACGGCGAGATCCAGCAGCAGGGCGATAAGGCCGAAGCCAATCATGCCGCTGCCTTTATCGGCTTTGCCACCCGAAAAGAGGAAAAGGTAATTGCAAAAGTGGCATCTTCCTTTATCAGTCACGAGCAGGCCTGGCAGAACCTGGGAGAGGTGGCCGAAAAAGATTTTGAAACAGTGAAGCAGGAAGGACGTGAGGCATGGAATGAGGTGCTCGGCAAGATAGAGATAGAGGGTGGCGACCTCGACCAGAGACGCACGTTCTATTCCACCTTTTACCGCTCCACGCTGTTCCCCCGCAAGTTCTACGAGATCGATGCGGCGGGAAATATCATCCATTACAGCCCCTACAACGGGGAAGTCCTTCCCGGATATATGTATACCGATACCGGATTCTGGGATACCTTCCGTGCCCTTTTCCCGTTCCTGAACCTGGTCTACCCGTCGGTGAACGTGGAGATGCAGGAGGGGTTGGTGAATGCGTACAAGGAGAGCGGATTCCTGCCGGAGTGGGCAAGTCCCGGTCATCGCGGAGTCATGATCGGCAACAATTCGGCGTCGGTAGTGGCTGACGCCTATTTAAAGGGTTTGCGCGGATACGATATCGAGACGCTTTACGAGGCGATGCTGCACGGTGCCGAGAATGTACATCCCCAGGTTTCCTCCACAGGGCGTTTAGGCCATGAGTATTACAATACGTTAGGCTATGTTCCCTATGATGTGAATATCCACGAAAATGCCGCGCGTACGCTGGAGTATGCCTATGCCGACTGGGCCATTTATAAGCTGGCCAAGGCGCTGAACCGCCCGCGGGAGGAGATCGACCGGTTTGCCCAACGGAGCCGGAACTACCGGAACCTTTATTCGCCGGAGCATAAGCTGATGCGCGGACGCAATAAAGACGGCTCGTTCCAGTCCCCTTTCACTCCCACGAAATGGGGAGACGCCTTTACGGAAGGGAATAGCTGGCACTACACATGGTCGGTCTTCCACGACCCGCAGGGATTGATCGACCTGATGGGTGGCAAGAAGGAGTTTGTGAATATGCTCGATTCCGTGTTTGTGACGCCTCCTGTTTTCGATGACAGCTACTATGGGGGAGTGATCCATGAGATCCGTGAGATGCAGGTGATGAATATGGGACAGTATGCGCACGGCAATCAACCCATCCAGCACATGATCTATCTTTATAATTATGCCGGAGAACCCTGGAAAGCCCAGTATTGGGCGCGGGAGGTGATGGATAAGCTCTATAGCCCTCATCCTGACGGTTACTGCGGGGACGAGGACAATGGGCAAACCTCAGCGTGGTATCTCTTCTCCGCTCTCGGATTTTACCCGGTTTGTCCCGGTACCGACCAGTATGTGATCGGCTCCCCGTTGTTCAGCAAGATGACCGTTCATCTGGAAAACGGGAATACCATCGAGATCAATGCGACGGATAACGGCAAGGAAACAAGGTATGTTTCCGGCATCACCATCAACGGAAAGGAGTATTCCAAGAACTACTTTACGCATGGCCAGTTGATGAACGGAGCCAAAATCGATTTCTCCATGTCCGCCACACCCAATAAAACACGCGGCATCAATGAGTCCGATTTTCCCTATTCGTTTTCTAACGAAAAGGAGTGAGTTATGTCAGCTATCAAATGGAAAAAGTGTCGCCGGATTTTTTTCGGTGGCGCTTTTTGCATGTGAAGAGGGTCTTCACCATAAAACCAGCCATATCAACTTTTTTCCTTATTTTCGCGGCGGCCCGATTGTCACAAGGTTACGGACAATAACAGCGGGTGTTGTTGGATTGCGGCAGGAGAGATAAATTTAAGAATCAAATCGGGATCACAAATGTTGTTTTCAGTATTGGATATAATCGGCACGATAGCTTTTGCCATTTCAGGAGCGCTTACCGCCATAGAGAAACGGTTCGATATTTTCGGGATTGCTATTATCGCGGCCGTGACGGCTATAGGTGGCGGAACATTGAGAGATATGCTTATCGGGAATACTCCGGTAATGTGGTTGCTGCATCTTGAATATCTCTACATCGTGATCGCTACCATTATTGTCACGGTCTTTTTCCGGAAGAGTTTGAATAAACTTCGGACATCCCTTTTACTGTTTGACACAATGGGGATCGGTATTTTTACGCTTATCGGGATACAAAAAGGGTTGTTAATCGGATTGCACCCCGTAGTATGTATCCTCTTGGGTACGGTGACAGCCTGTTTTGGTGGGGTGATCAGGGATACACTTTGTAACGAGGTGCCTATTATCTTTAAGAAAGAGATATATGCTACTCCCTGTATTATCGGTGGAGGTGTGTTTTTTCTGGTTCAATACATCGGATTCACCCAGGATATCGTCTATTTGGCCACCATTATATCCATTATTACCATTCGCCTTTTTGCCGTACGTTTGCATTGGTCATTGCCCGTGGTGAAACTATAGGAAGTGTCAGGACCACTAACGGCTCGACCCGTATGGACACAAATAAGCCTACAAAAAAAGCCGGCTCTCTGTCGCGAAAGCCGGCATCTATTTGATTGTTGCGGAGACAGGACTCGAACCTGTGACCTTTGGGTTATGAGCCCAACGAGCTACCAACTGCTCCACTCCGCGATCTGTTTTTTTCTTAATTGGACTGCAAAGGTAAATCTTTTTATTCAGAAAACAAAATATTCCCCGAACTTTTTTATTTGTGGCCGAAAAATCGTACTTTTGAAAAAATTTCCCCTTTATGTCAGATAGTGCAGATAGTATAGTACTTATACCTACCTACAATGAGAAAGAGAATATCGAGAACATCATCAGGGCGGTCTTCGCCCTGGGGAAGGATTTTCATATTCTGGTAATTGATGACGGATCGCCCGACGGAACGGCTTCCATCGTCCACGATTTAATATCGGAGGAGTTCAGCGGCCGCCTGTTCATTGAGGAAAGAAAAGGAAAACTCGGCTTGGGTACGGCTTATATTCATGGATTTAAGTGGGCGTTGGCTCGTGCTTACAGTTATATCTTTGAGATGGATGCCGATTTTTCACACAATCCCGAAGATCTTCCCAAGTTATACTCCGCCTGTCACGACGAAGGATACGATGTTTCCGTCGGATCAAGGTACTGCACCGGCGTGAACGTGGTGAACTGGCCGATGGGGCGTGTGCTGATGTCTTTCTTTGCATCCAAATACGTGCGTTTTGTTACCCGGCTGAATGTGAAAGATACGACTGCCGGTTTTGTCTGTTACCGGAGAAAAGTATTGGAAACCATTGATCTTGACCGTGTCAAGTTCAAAGGATATGCGTTTCAGATTGAAATGAAATATACGGCACATGTGCTCGGATTCAGGATCAAAGAGGTGTCGGTGATCTTTGTGAACAGGAGGCTCGGTGCCTCAAAAATGAATTCGAGCATTTTCGGCGAGGCATTTTTCGGTGTGATCGATCTGCGCTGGCGTAAAATTACCGGGAAAATAAAACCCCATCCCGAACGAATGGCCCACACATCATGATTCTTATCCACAAAGCTACCATAATCAATGAGGGAAGCAGCTTTCCCGGATCCCTGCTTCTGGAAGGTGATCGTATTTCCCGTGTTTTCAGGGAAGAAGTGCCGGAAGCGGTATTGAATGCTTGTCGCGAGGTGATCGATGCCCGCGGTTTGTGGCTGATGCCGGGTGTGATCGACGACCAGGTGCATTTCCGGGACCCGGGATTGACCCATAAAGGAGATATTCACACGGAAAGCCGCGCGGCGGTGGCGGGAGGAGTGACCTCCTATATGGAAATGCCCAATACCCATCCGCAGACGGTCACATGGGACGCCCTTTGCCAAAAGATGGAGCTGGCTGCCCGAAAATCGGTCGCCAATTTCTCATTTTACCTGGGAGCTACCAATGATAATATGGCGGAACTGAGAAAAGCGGATCTTAAAAAGATTTGCGGAGTGAAAGTCTTTATGGGTTCTTCCACCGGAAATATGCTGGTTGATAACGATAAAGCCCTCCAACGGATCTTTGCCGAAGTCGATACGCTGATCGCTACCCATTGTGAGAAAGAAGAGATCATCCGGAAAAATATCGATACTTATAAAAAAGAGCACGGAGAGTTTATTCCCGTCAAATATCATCCGCTGATCCGCAGTGCGGAAGCATGTTATCAATCGTCGGCACATGCCGTGGAACTGGCTGACAAATATGGTGCAAAGCTGCATGTGCTGCATCTCTCCACTGCCCGCGAACTGAGCCTTTTTGATACGAAACCGTTGGGAGAGAAGAAGATCACGGCGGAAGCATGCGTGCATCATCTCTGGTTTTCCGATGGTGATTATGAAAGGCTGGGGACACGGATCAAGTGGAATCCTGCCATAAAGACAGCGGAAGACAGGGATGCCTTGCGGGAAGGATTGAAAACCGGTAAGCTCGATGTGGTGGCTACCGATCATGCGCCCCACTTGTTGAGCGAGAAAGAGGGTGGGGCGTTGCAGGCGGCCTCAGGAGGGCCGCTGGTGCAACATTCGCTTCAGGTGATGCTTGAGCTGGCGAGAAAAGGACTCTATACCAAGGAGCTGGTGGCGGAAAAGATGTGTCATGCGCCGGCGCAACTCTTTCAGGTGCACAAAAGAGGTTATATCAGAGAAGGTTATTATGCTGACCTTGTACTGATAGATCCTTCCACGCCATATACCGTCACTCCGGAAACCCTTTTCTACAAATGCGGCTGGTCGCCTTTTGAAGGTGAGACCTTTGGTTGTTCCATCCATGCCACTTTTGTCAACGGCAATATTGTTTACCGGAACGGGGTTGTGACCGAAGGTCTGTTTGGAAAAGCGCTTGAATTCGACAAGTGAGAAAACATTCAAACAAGTTTGTCTTTTCTCCCGGCTTTCACTATTTTTGTACTGAAGTTCCTATTTAAAAATCTTGACGAGTGAGGTTTCTGTTTACTGTGCAGGGTGAGGGGAGAGGCCATTTTACACAGGCACTTTCCCTGGCTGCCGTACTTCGTAAGCATGGCCACGAGGTGGTTGCCGTGCTGATCGGGAAAAGTGATTCCAGGCAAATCCCCGCTTTCTTCATCGACAAGATCGGAGCGCCCCTCTTTGAGTTTGATAGTCCCAGTTTCACCTCCTTCTATAAGCAGAAACGTCCCAATATCCTGGTCAGCATGGCGAATAATATCTCCCGCCCGTTTGTCTTCAAGGACAGCCTGCAATTTATCAAACACAAAATTGAGGAGTTGAAACCCGATAGGGTGATCAATTTCTATGAGATGATCACCGGTATGGCGTATGGTGTCTACCGTTTCGACAAGAGAATGGGAATAGAGATGATTACCATCGCGCACCAGTATGTCTTGCTCAATCCCCATTATAAGACGACTGCCGAACAGGACGTGAAATTCTATTTTCTTCGAATGCTTTCCAAAATCACTTCTACACGGGCATCTAAGATTTTGGCTCTCTCTTTCAGGGATATGCCGGGCTCGAAAAAGAATAGGATTGTCACCGTTCCTCCTTTATTGCGGTCCGAGGTATTTGAAGTGGAACCTGCCAAAGGTGATTATATTCACGGTTATATGCTGAATGCCGGTTACTTCGACGAGCTGTTGGAGTGGCACACACAACATCCCGCCATTCCTTTGCGTTTTTTTTGGGATAAGAAAGATGCGGAAGAGGTGACGCTTGTCGACGATAACTTCTCGTTGCATAAGTTGAACGACAAGAGTTTTTTGCAAAGTATGGCCGGCTGTATGGGATATGCTACCACCTCGGGGTTTGAATCTCTATGCGAAGCGCTTTATTACCGGAAACCCGCCCTTATGGTGCCCGTTCATGTGGAGCAGGAGTTCAACGCCTACGACGCGAGCCTCTCGGGTGTGGGTGTTTCGGCCAAGAAGTTCAAATTGAGCAAGTTGATCGAATTTATACCCCACTATGCACCCGATGAGCATTTCAGGGAATGGGTTCACCAGGCAGAAGAGCGGTTTATCCGCGAGATTGCAGACCCCAAGAACAAAGATTAATTCAATTTGTATGGGTTTGTTTGATACTGCTTTCCACTTGTAGCTGATCCCTTAGTATTTTATTTTCTTCCTTCAGGTCACTAATCTCTTTTTCATGCTGAATTAGGTAAATGGGTCATCATTCAAAGCAAGAATTAAACAATGAGCAATAACAGCAAAATATCCATCCGTTTTTTCAACGACTGCGAAGTTCGTGCCGTTTGGGACGAGGAAAACAACAAATGGTGGTTTAATGTTGTAGATATAGTTGCTGTACTTTACGGTCAAGAAGACTATACAAAGGCAAGTAATTATTGGCGCTGGTTGAAGCGCAAATTTATCAAAGAACAAAATCAACTTGTGAGTGCCACTCACAGTTTCAAATTCACGGCACGAGATGGGAAGAAACGTTCAGCCGACACTCTTGATAGTGAAGGGGTTATTGCATTGGCGAAGCATTTCCCAAACACCAAAGCAGTAGAATTTCTTGATTGGTTCACGTATAGCGATAATAGCATTGACGGACAAAGCAAGAAAAAAGCATATTCCTTTTTTGAAAATAACTTGATTGCTAATGAAGAAATCGGCACAACCAAAAGCCTACAACAAATCCACGCCTACCTTTTCGGCGGACTTTACGACTTTGCCGGACAGATAAGACAAAAGAATATTTCGAAAGGCGGTTTTCAATTTGCCGTGGCGCACTTTTTAGGCAACACGTTGAGACAAATTGAGCAGATGCCCGAAAACAATTTCGAGGAAATTGTAGATAAATACATTGAGATGAACCTTGCGCATCCGTTTATGGAAGGCAACGGACGCAGTACCCGAATTTGGTTGGATTTGATTCTTAAAAAACGATTGGAACGACGCGTGGATTGGAGTAAAATCAGCAAAAAAGATTACCTGAACGCTATGGTTAAAAGTTCCACAAACAGCGTCCAGTTAAAAGAATTACTTCGCAATGCCCTTACGGATGAAATAAACAGTCGCGAAATGTTTATGAAAGGCATAGACTACTCGTATTATTACGAGGAAAATGAATGATTAAAGTGTCCTTTTTCAAACTTTAAAAGTTGAGTGAAGGGGGAATAGAATCATCCGAAGAGGCCCATTGTTTGTTAGGTGTATTTCCCATTTCAAAGATTAGTTTGCCACCACGGATAATATCATTGTGGTGAATATAACTTTTATTATAAGGCTCTCCATTGAATGTGGCAGATTGAATGTAAATATTTTCCTTATTGAAATTATCCGCCTGAATGATAAACTTCTTACCATCCTCCATCGTTATTGAACTTTTTTCAAACGACGGACTTCCTATTACATAATAAGGCGTTCCCGGACAAACAGGATAAAACCCCAGCATACTAAATACCAGCCATGCGGACATCTGTCCGGCATCTTCATTACCGGATAATCCATCTGGACTTATAAGATATTCATTTTCAATGATTTCGTGGATCCATTTTTGAGTTTTCCAAGGTTCCTGCACATATGCATAAAGATAAGCAATATGATGTCCGGGCTCATTTCCATGCCAATAATGACCACCTTCGAAAAATTTGTCGAGTTGGTTTGTAAATCGTTTTTTTCCTCCTATATGGTCTATAAGACCTGCCACATCCTGCGGTACATACCATGTGTAATGATAGGGTGTTCCTTCACAGATAAACGGGGCGAAGGCAAAAGGGTTGAAAGGTTCGATCCAACGTCCGTCACTATGGCGACCGCGGGCATATCCTGTTTCAGGATCAATTACATTTTTGTAATTAAGCGCCCTTTCTTTAAGTTGAGTGTAATCATTTGCCTTATTTAATTTTTTAGCCACTTGTGATAAGACAAAGTCATCATAAGCATATTCCAATGTTCTTGATACCTGTTCTTGTTTATGGAATGCGTCTTTTACCGGATCTTCCAGGGGTATGTAATTATGTTTCAGATAGGATTCCATTGCCCGTCTGCCTTTTCCATCGCGGTAACTTGTTGAATCTGTATTAATGTCAAAAGCATTTTTGCGCATAACCTCATATGCTTCTTCATAATCAAATCCGGGTGTGTCTTTTATGATGGCATCACCAATCATAGAAATGCAATGATCACCAATCATGGCGGCTGTATAGCTATTCCATGACGGAAAGATAGGCAGCCATCCGCCTTGCTTGGCTTTCAGAACAAGAGAATTGGCCATGTGTCCGTTACGGGTTGGATGAAGGAGGGAAAATAATGGATGTACGGCACGATAAGTGTCCCATTGTGAAAAATCGCAATAATACTCCCCATCTTCTATCGTCAAAATCGATTCTGCGCCATCAAATTTCGGGTAAGTCCCATCGACATCACTAAATACGCGTGGAAGAAAATGAGTTTCATATAAAGCGGTGTAAAATTTTATTTTATTCTCGTGAATGTTGCTTTCTATTTCAATTTTCCCTAATGTTTTATTCCAAATATCTGAAGATTGCTGCCTGACACTATTAAAATCCCAATGCGGAATTTCAGCCTGGAGATTTTTTCTCGCATTTTCAATATTGGTAAAAGATGTTCCGATCTTTACTCCGATTTTTTTTGATTTTGAGGTGGAGAGCTTAATCCATGCTCCAATAGGATAATCATCTCCCTTGGCTTCCCTTTTTCCTTTATGACTATTTTTCCCCTCCCATATTCCGAACTCTTCAATATCATCATTCAACTGGATTACAAAGTGACCCGAAAAACCAGCGGGCATACCATATCCCTGATATATCCTGTGAACCGGGTTATATCCTATAATTTCTTTTTTCTCAGGATTTATTTTGATATAAGCTAATCCCTCATCACTGTTGGGTTCAATAACAATATAATGGTTTCCTTCTTGCCTGAAGTCAAATTGCATAATTCCGGAACGCGATAATCCTGTGATTTCTGCTTTAATATTATAATCTTTCAGCTCTACAGAATAATACGAGGGAGTAGCAGTTTCATCTTCATGTGAGAAAGCCGATGCTCGTGCGGCCGGATCAAGTTCAAGAATATTATTCAGGGGCATAATGGTTACGCTTCCATAATCCTGGGTACAAGATCCATTCATCCAGTGACTGGCTCTGAAGCCCTGGAAATGGGATTGAAAATAATAATAGGGTGGATGGCATTTCTGTTCCGTTGCCTGCGTTTGAGCAACCCAGTTTGTCATTGCGTGAGGAACTCCCACCGCAGGAGTTACCTGCCCTCGTTCCTCGGTAGAATTTTTATCTTTTCCCTCTACAACTCTTGCATCTGTTCCGATAAGCGGATTTACATAATTTTCAAATTGTTGAGAATTTGAAAACTGTGAAATGGATAAATAAAAGATTGCTATAAATAAGATTCTTATTTTCATGTGATTATTTTATTTCGGCATATGGAATTTTTGATTTGCAAAATATTCATTCCCTTGGGGTGTGTAATGATTCTTGTAAACATTTCGGTTTCATTTAATTATAATGAATTTATGATCAATTCTATTCAGGAGAAATTGCCAATATAGTTAATTATTGGCAATTTCTGCCGTATTATTTGGTGAAGATAGAAAATATGGCGGATATGACTAATAAAAAAATACTATTATTTAGGTTCTATTCTATAATCATTTTGAGTTAACTTAGGATTTACATCAATCTGTTTTTGAGGAATTGGGCAAATAAGATTTGTTTCATTTAAGGAAAAACCTTTACTCTTCATTACTTCAACAGCCCGACCAGTCCGGATTAAGTCGAACCAGCGATGGTTCTCAAAAGCTAATTCCACCCGGCGTTCTTGTTCAATCAACAAAATGAATTCTTCCTTGCTGGCCGTATATAAATCTACAGGACTAGATTCTGTCGTCTGGTAACCAAATCCGCGTCTTCTGGTCATATTCAGATAATTGCACGCCTGGGCGGTTTTTCCATTCATATTAAGAGCTTCTGCATACATTAATACCACATCAGAATATCGTATTACAGGATAATTGTTGCTTGCATCGTTATTCTGATAAGGGACATCCATGAATTTGCTGATATAACGGGAGTCTACCCACTCACCGTCCTTGCGGTTATCATAATACCCTAAAGCCATTGAAAAATCGCGACGCAAATCACCTTCCTCAAAAGCATTATAAATATCCATTTCCGGGATATTATTTCCTCCGGTACTTCCTACTGCAACAACATTCGTCCCGGAGTTCTCAGGAGCAAAATTATTGGCAAAGTTTGAACCTTCACCGTATCCTCCTTTCAGATATTGTATCTCAAACACACCTTCTCTGCTGTTATGATTTACAGGACTAAAAACACTTTTGTATCCGTCGATATTCAGGCTGCCGGCTGTATTTTCCAAAAGGGCATAGATGCCACTATTTATCACTTCACCCAAAACTAACTCTGCTTCTTCATATCGGTGTAAAGTCAGGTAAATCTCTCCTAAAAGAGCTTTGGCCGCACCTTTTGTGGCACGTCCGCTTTCTTCCGGAGGATAAGAATCGGAAAGATTTTGTGCCGCTTCTTTTAAGTCTGCAATTATTTGATTATAAATATTCTCTTTCAAATCCCTTGAATAATCATAGGCTTCACTAATGGTTATTTCTTTTAGTACAAGTGGGACATCTCCATACACACGAACAAGATTGAAATACATCAATGAACGAATAAATTTACACTCTAACTTATATTGTGTTGCAAGTGCTTCATTCATATCAATACCATCAATTCTTCCCAGTACCGTATTGGCCCTGTTGATCACATTGTAGGCTGCAGCCCAAAAACTGCTTATATAACTATTTTGGGTGTCAATATAGAACTGATCGAATTCATTTTGACTAGTAACTGAACCGGAAAGTTGGTTGCGTGTGTTGTCAGAAGGAATTTCAGCAAACACGTACCAATTACCATAAATATCCGATTCTTGTAATCCGGAATAAATCCCATTTACTGCGGATGTTATATCATCGGCGGTCTTATAGAAATCATTTTCACTTAAATCTGTTAAAGGATTCAATTCTAAAAAATCACTGCAAGACCACAACAAGAAAATTGTCAGGACAAAGTTTAGAATAGTATATTTTAGTTTCATATGAATTATTTTATTGTTTTATTTCGGTATATGGAACCTTTGATGTGCAAAATATTCACTAAAGTTAGATATTTGAGTCGCCTTCGCTCCTCGATTTTCAATTGAGTCGCCTTCGCTCCTCGATTTTCAATTGAGTCGCCTTCGCTCCTCGATTTTCAATTCCTCGCTATGGCATAGTCCAAACAAGTTTGTCCTTTGCTCATTGAACTTATCGGAAATACTCATTCCCTTGGGATGTGTAATGATTCTTGTAAACATGTCGGTTTCATATTCCATGAACTTTTAGAATGTTAAATTAATTCCAAGCATGTAAGTGCGGTATAATGGATACATACCGTAATCAGTTCCCGGAGCTGTCACATTATCTTCCCTAAAACTTGTTTCAGGATTATAACCGCTATAATTGGTTATGGTAAAAAGATTTTGTGCTGCAATATATATTCTCGTGTGCTGTAAATGATATTTTTTTGTAACTAAAGAAGGAAGAGTATAACCAAAAGAAAGGTTATTTAATCTAAGGAAACTTCCATCTTCAACCCAGCGGGAGGAAATGGCATTATTTTGACCGGTTGGCTGTGAATTGGCCCTGGGAATTAATCCATTACCAGGATTGCTCACGGATTGCCAGCGATTAAGCATTTCCCGCAACTGATTTTGATTTCCCTCACCCTGAGTATAAAAACGCCGTCCTAAGTGTAACACCTCATTTCCTACCACGCCTTGTAATGAGAAACTTGCATCGAAATTACCAAAAGAGAAGCTATTTATTAATCCCCAAGTGAAATCAGGCATATTATTGCCCAGGATTGTTCTGTCATCGGCATTCATTTCGCCATCTTCATTCACATCCTCAAATTTGACATCTCCCACCCGTGTATTCGAAAAATGAGGATATTTATCCAACTCTTCCTCAGTCATGAAAATACCAATCATCCTGTATCCGTAAAAAGCACCAATAGGTTTGCCAATCATGGTAATATGAGTAGTTCCTGCGCCTCCATCGCCAAAGACAGGATCTCCTGTCGGACCTAAGGCTAATACTTTGTTTCTGTTAATAGATAAATTTCCAGAAATATCCCATGTGAAGTCTCTGGAATTGAAAGGAATTCCTGTGACAGTGATTTCAACCCCTCTATTTCTCATTTTACCGATGTTTTGCATTGCATTGCTGAATCCTGTAATGGTGGGGATATCAACATTCATCAGCAAATCTGTGGTTAACCGGTTGTAATAGTCGACAAATAAAGACAACCGGTTATTGAAAGTCGATACATCTATTCCGATATCTGTTTGACGGGTCTTTTCCCATGTCAAATCAAGATTTGAGAAACTTCTTTTTGAAGCTCCATTCACAATATTTCCCGTCCCTGTTCCCAAAACATAATTTGAGTTTTGCATTATACCTATCGCTGCATAATCTCCAATATTATTGTTACCGGTAGTACCATAACTCGCGCGTATTTTCAAATCTGTCAACCAACTTGCATCTTTCATGAAATTCTCCTGAGAAATTCTCCATGCAACTGATGCGGAAGGGAAATATCCATATCTGTTGTTACTTCCAAATCTGGAAGAACCATCAGCACGAATTGACGCGGTGAAATAGTATTTATTATCATACCGATAATTTGCGCGGGCTAAATAAGAGAGTAATGTCCAGGAAGCACGGGATGAGGTGCTACTTTTTACTGTAGCATTATTAATCGTCTGAATCTTATCGTTAGGGAAATCAGAACCGTTTGCCTGTGTGTATCTGTATAGATTTTTCTGGGCGGTGATTCCAGCAAGGGCATCAACTTCATGTTTATCCCAGTTGCCGAAATAGGTGATTGTGTTTTCGTTCAACCAGTTGAGGGTCTCGTATGAAGTTTCAGTGGCACTCCTTTTGGTAGAAGGCAATGGGGCTATATTACCATTGTCGGGAATAGTGGATGGCCTAAAGTATTCATTCCTGTATTCCCTGATATCTGTCCCGATTGTTGATTTGATTTGTAAATTTTTCAAGGGACTAATTTCGACATATCCGTTTGTAAATAAACTTAAATTTGTATTATAATTACGTATGTGCGTTAATGCAACGGCGTTTGGTACTCCGGTCAATCCGTCACTTGCTACTGCATACATCGCTTGTGATGCCCAACTCCCGTCTTCATTTCTCACGGGTACGGCGGGGCTTGTCGCCAAGGCGGCATTCACAACTCCATCACTGGCCCAATGTCCTTGTGTTGTCTTATTTGCATTATTATATGAGGGCGCCACATTAATACCCACTTTCAGCCAGTTATTTAATTCACTGTCAATTTTTGCCCTTGCCGAGTACCGTTTGTAATTACTATTGATAATAATACCTTCCTGATCAAAATACCCAAGTGAAAATAAGAATTTTGATTTTTCACTTCCTCCGGATACGGAGAGTTGATAATTCTGGACAGGTGATGTTCTGAATATTTCATCTTGCCAATCAGTCCCCGCTCCTAATGAAGCAACATACGAGGCATCGTCATAGAAAGCAGGATATCTATAACGATATCCGGAAGGACGACTCCCCACCGGATCATTAATTGAGGCATTGGGGAAATCATCAAGATAGTGATTGTTGAATGCTTCACGGCTAAATTCAATAAATTCTTGGGCATCCATCAAGTCCAGTTTTTTTGTTACATCCTGCATCCCCCAATACATATCGAGTGATACGTTTGTACGACCCTGTTTTCCTGATTTTGTGGTGACGAGAACAACTCCATTTGCTGCCCGTGAACCATAAATTGCCGCTGCGGATGCATCTTTTAAGACTTCGATTGATTCGATGTCATTGGGATTTACCATATTTAAATTTTGTTCTCCAAGCGGATACCCGTCAACTACATACAGAGGCGCGCTGGATGCGGTGATTGAACCGGAACCCCTAACTCTTATGGTGGCGGATTGACCAGGCTGTCCCCCTACTTGCTGTATCTGTACTCCGGCTAATTTTCCAGCCATCGCTTCAGTTGGATGAGAGACTCTCAAATCTTTAAATGATTTATTGCCCAATTGTGCCACCGAACCTGTTAAATCCTTTTTTCTTACAATACCATACCCAATGACAACTAATTCCTCAAGAGATTCCATATCCTCCTGTAATACAATATTTATGGTTGTTTTGCCTACAGAGGAGACATCTTGTGTTACGTACCCGATATACGAAATACGAAGGGTGGCATCTTCTTCCACACTTAACGAAAAGTTTCCATCTACATCGGTTACGGTACCATTGGTTGTGCTTTGTTCCACAATATTGGCACCGATAATCGGCTCTCCTTGCACATCGGTAACTTTTCCCGTAATTGTCTTCTTTGTCTGTTGTTGAGGTTGAAGCGATCGAGCCGGGGCCATTTCCTTCCGTTTATTGATCAGGATATACCGGTCGTTGATCTTGTATTCATAGATAGCGGGAAGCGCTTGCTCCAACACAGTTTTAATGTCTGCATTTTTTGCTTTGACACTCACTTTCACCGATGTGTTTACCTGATCGTTGTTATAGAAGAATTCAAATTCGCTTTGCCGGCGGATAGCATCGAAGACCTCTTCCAGTTCCACATTCCTGAGATCCAGATCCAACGATGTAATCTGGGCGTAGGTCTGTCCGGCCCACACTAAATTGGAACTCAACAGCAAAAAGAAAAAAACCAGTTTCATGATACAAAATAGTTTTTTTAATTCCCGCAGGGGGAATTTTTGTTTAAGTCTCTTTTTTTTCATACGATTAATTAATTTTTTCTTGTGGGTGTATGGAACCTTTGATATTTAAAATAATCCTTTCCTTCGGATGTTGAATGATTATTTTAAATATGTCGGTTTCATACATTTGAGCGCTTTAAATGAATTGTTGATTGATAATTTTAAAAAGGTAACAGTTTTTTTAATGCACCACACTGCCCGAAAGGCCTAAGATCGGACAGTCTTTTATCTTATTTGTACAGGATTATTTTATCTCCTTCAGATTTGTATTGGATATCTGTAACCGCCTGTATCTGATCCAGCAGATAATTAAGCGGCCTTGCTTTCTCGGCGCTTCCGGTAAACCGCATTTTCCCTATCTCCGGGCTTTCATAGATGATCCTGAAGTCATACCATCTTTCCAATTGGGCAAATATTTCGGTTAAGGGCTGGTTCCTGAACACGAACTCTCCTTTTACCCAGGCTGTGTAAATATCCGTATTTACCTGCCGGACGGATATTTCGTCGGATGATTTATCCAGCCGGAAATTGTGCGCGGGTTGTAGCAAAAAGGGTTCCTGGTTTTCAGGCAAACGGATACGGATGCTGCCTTCCACTAAGGTGGCATTGACATACGGATTTGTCTGGTATGCGTTGATATTGAACGAGGTTCCCATCACTTCGATAGTAAGATCCGGAGTCTGTATAATAAATGGTTTCCCGTCTTTTTTGACTTCAAAATAAGCTTCGCCCGACAACTCCACGTGGCGGGTGTCCCCTTCAAAATAAGAGGGAAATGTCAATTGCGACTCTGAATTAAGAAAGACTTTAGATCCATCTGACAATATCAGTTCATATTCACCGCATTTAGGTACATATATTGTTTGGTGTTCTATTCTCTTTTTAAAAGGTGTTGTCTTTTGGAAACTTATAACCCCTTCGCTATTATTTGAAATAATGGTGCCATCCTCTTTTCTCACTTCAAAAGATTCGGACAGGTCGATCTTTTCACCTTGCATTGAGAGAAGATATGCTTTTTTAGACCCAGGATCAAAAATATTTTTTTCCACTTTTTTGGGGAGCCTGTCTTCCTGAAAGCTGAAATAATTTAGTGCCATAATAAATAGCGCGATGACTGCGGCAGAAGAAACAGCGTATTTAAACCCTTTTTTTTGATATAAGGGCGTTTTCCTCTCGATATTCAGGCAGAGCTTACCGGAAATAGTATTGAAAACCTTATCCTTATCAAATAGTTCGTCATTTTCTCTTCCTTCTTTTAATGATCGGTAAAGCTTTCTGTTTTCTGTATCTTCATTAAGCCAATGTTGAAAATGTCTGTCATCTTCAGGTATCTCTTCACTTAATACCTTTAATAACAGTTTCCATTTATCAATGACGTTTTTTTCTATCTTCAACATATTGCTTGCTTGTTTACCCTATAACACAACGATTTTTAAAAAGTATTATTTACATCCCGAATCTTTATCCTATTTTTTCTTTTAAAATCCGATAAGCCTTGGATACCTGCACTTTAACAGTATTGACGGAGATGCCCAACAAATCGGCCACCTCGACGTATTTCTTCTTTTCCAGGGTTGTCATCACAAATATTTTTTTGCATCTGTCCGGTAATTCGTCAATGGCTTTCAGGAGTAACCTTTTCAATTCTTCAATATCTTCGTCGTGCACATCGTCGTCAATCAGATCTATTGTGATTTCATAACCGTACACGAAACGTTTATTATCCCTGAGGTAATTCAATGACGCGTTGAAAACGGATTTATAAGCGTAGGCTTTAAAAGAACATTTGTCAGGTAGTATATCCCTCTTTTCCCAGCAACGGATAAAAAAATCCTGTACGATATCGGCCGATGCCGGGGAGTCGCCGGTTATGTTGTATGCCCAGACGAAAAGCCTGTCGCTATAGCGATAGAAGATCTTCTTAAAGGCTTCTTCATCACCGGTCTTTAATTTTTTTATCAACTTGTTCTCTTCGTTTTTCATACGATTAAAATTATTTATTTTAAAGGTATCGTATGGAACTCGCTTTTAATCGTGTTCTTGTGTGAGAACAATTATCATGCTCGTTTCATATGACTAAAATATTTATTCTCAAAGGTATCGTATGGAGCTCGCTTTGATCATGTTTTTGTGAACGAACAATTCTAGTGCTCGTTTCATAGATACTTTCCGCAAAAGATATGTAAAAGGAAACACGGGTAGAAGTGAAAAGTGTTATTTTAAAATTAAATTTAACGTTTTTTAGGTGGTGGGGTGTTCCAGAGGCTTGGAACAATGTAGCATGTTCGTTTCAAAATGTCCGGAGCGGTAAATGATTATCCGGCCAAAATTTTGACTTTTCTTATGTGATCTATTAGGGTTTCATTCCCCGCTAGTTCTTTTCCAGATTACATCATCGTTTTTGAATAAATCCAGCCCTCATTGTTTGATAATTTAGAAGCTGTTTTGAATTTTTTCATCCATTGTTTTTTAGCCATTTTTTGATGGATTTGGATTTTCATTGATTGAAATGTGGCGGGCCACTTAAAAGAAATGAAAGTTCAAAGGCGCGAAAAAGGGCAAAAAACAAGATGAAAGAGTCGAAAAATAAGCGTAAAATAATTATTCGTAAAATTCAAAACAGTTTCTTAAATTAAAATCAGGGATCATTACAATCCCGCCGAATCCCTGTAGAAGTCGAGCGCTTCGAAAAGCAATTCCTTGTTCGTTGTGCGGTCGATACGCACATCCCCTATATCGCTCAACAGTGTGAAATGGATGGTGTCGCCTATATTTTTTTTGTCGTGCCGGGCTATTTCGTACAATGCCTCATAATCGTCGCAGGAGATGGGGAATGCGCCGTAGTGCTCCTGAATGAAACGGACGCTCTTTTGTAATTTTTCTTTGGGGAAACCACAGAGCCTGTATGAGAGCCAGAGTTCCACAATCATCCCCCAGGCCACGGCATAACCATGCGGCACAGGCTTCTCGCGGTTCATGGCAAAACTCTCAAAGGCATGGGCTGTGGTGTGGCCGAAATTCAATGCTTTGCGGATATTTTTTTCGTACGGATCTTTATCCACCACACCTTGCTTGATATTCACCGACCGGAAAACGAGCTCATTCAGCTTTGAAAAATCCGCCTCATGGAAAGGATAAGCAAGCACCTCTTCCCATTCCGCCGTTGAGTGGATCAACGCATGCTTGATCATCTCCGCGTATCCCGATAAAATGTCGGGGTGACCAAGTGTATGGAAAAAATCGGACGAGATGATCACAGCCTCGGAGGGATAAAAGGAGCCTATCTCATTTTTATATCCTTCGAAATTGATACCGGTCTTCCCGCCCACGGCTGCGTCCACGGCTCCGAGCAGCGTGGTGGGGATATTGATATAGCTGATGCCCCGCTTAAAGGTCGCTGCTGCAAATCCTCCCAAATCGGTGACCATGCCTCCTCCCAGATTTACCAGTAATGAATGGCGTGTCGCACCGTTTTCAGTGAGGAGTTGCCATACCCTGGTGAGGTTTTCAATGGTTTTGTTGGTATCGCCGGCAGGGATTACAATTTCTTTGGCATCGCGCATGAATGGTATGCCCGCAAGCAGGGGAAAACAACGCGTATGCGTATTTTCATCCGTGAGAATAAACAGTTTGTCGTGCCTGATGTTTTGAATGGCTTTTTCCACATCGGTTACAAGATGGTCGCTTTTGATGATTTGCTGCATAGCTTATATTTCTAATCGGTTGTTATCGGGCTTTTTATTGTCTTCAAGGCGTGATATAACTCTTCCTGGATACGCTCTCTGATGCTAAGAGTAGAAAAGCGGTTGGGACTCCTTGAAGGATTTACCCTATTGGAGAGAAAGATATAAATCATATTGTGGGTGGGGTCGACCCAGAAGCTGGTGCCGGTGAAGCCGGTGTGGCCATATACTTCGATGGGGGTTCCCGGGCTGGCCGGGCTGTATCGGCTGTTGGTGGGATCGGGTTTGTCGAATCCCAAACCGCGGCGGCTGATGCTGCTTTTCGTCGTGGTAAAGAGCCTGACCGTCTCTTCACTCAAATAACGCTCTCCTCCATATTCGCCTCCGTTAAGCCACATCTGATAGAGTTTGGCCAGGTCGTTGGCATTGGAAAAAAGACCTGCATTACCCGATATGCCGCCGAAAAGGGCGGCGCCTTCATCATGGACGTACCCCCGTACGTGTTGTTTGCGGAAAAAAGGATCATTTTCAGTCGCAGGAATTCTTTCAATGGGTATATGCTTTAACGGTTGGAAAGTAGCAGATGCTCCCAGCTTATGGTAGAAATTCTGTTTCACGTAAGTATCCAGATCGGTTCCCGACACAGACTCCACCGCTTCCTTCAAAAGCATGAAATTAAGGCAGCTGTATCGGTAACTCCCTTTCCGGCTCAACGGAGTATCGATGACCTCTTTCAACAGTTTGTCGCGCATCTCGTTGCTTGCATACAGTCCTTTGGCGACGGGAAGATGAAATTGCTCCGATTCACGCGTGGAGATCAGTTCGGGTAGGAACTTATAGTCAGTACGGCCCCAGGCTCCCGCATAACGGACATGATAGATTGCCGATTGCTTGCCGAACAGGGAACCGGAGTAGCTCTTTTCGTCAATAGCTGCGGCATAGTAAGGGATAAAAGCACTTACCCCTGTTTCATGCAACAGCAGTGAGCGTATGGTAAGATTCGCCTTGTTGCTGCCCTTAGTCTGCGAGACGAATTTACCGAGCGGATCCTGAAGGCGTATTTTTTTCTCGTCATACAATTTCATGATAGCAGGGAGGGTCGCGGTTGCCTTGGTAACCGATGCCAGGTCGTAGACTGTTTCGTCCGTCACGTCAGGGCTTTCCCCGTAATCGAATTTGCCGAACTCCCTTTCATAGATCACCACCCCGTCTTTTGCCACCAGGATCTGACATCCGGGATAGGCCCGCTGTCTGATCCCTTCCATTGCGATACTCTCTATCTCACTGAATCTTTCCGAAGCCAACCCTGTCTCTTCGGGCATGGAATAGCCCAGGCGTATCTTTTTTGTGTTAAGGCCTGTGCCTTCCTTGATAGCAGTAGTCGATACCGGAAGCTTACCACTGATACCAATTCCTCCGAAAATACCTTGGGCCACACTCATCTGCGCGAAATCAGCAGCATCGTAGCCTATGAGGGTTGCTGTGGTGTTGTTGAATGATGCTTGAAAATGATCTATCCTGTAAGGAGAGGTGAAAAATGCAAGTATGGTCTTCCGGTTTTTTGTCAGTTGTTGTAACGCTTCCGCGTCAACGGCATTGCTTGAGTGGATGGAGATAATAATCAGGTCATACTCTTTCAACGCTTTTATTTCGGAGAGTGCTGCTGTGGATTGAGCGTTGAAAGTGGTTAGGGGGGCGTATTTTTTCAGATACTTGTGGAACGTGTTGTCGGCAGGAGCACCGATGGAGACGGCGGCGATCTTTGTCTGGTCGAGTTTCCTCACCGGGATCAACTCATTCTCATTTTTGAGAAGCGTGACAGCCCCGTCATAAATCTTCCGCCGTATCCATTCTGCGGAAGGGGCATTCACTTTGTTATGAATGGTGGAAGTATTGATAGGTGTAAACTTGTTTGCACCCAGGATATATTTGTAAGACAGTATTTTCCGTACTTTTTCTTCGAGGAGTGAAGTTGGAATCGTACCCTCTTCGACTGCTTTTTTCACCGATGCGAACTCTTTTCCCTGGTTCACCACTCCTAATATGATGTCATTGCCGGCCAACAGGGCTTTTATGCTTGCTTCGGGTTGATCAGAGACGCCCTTCATGGCCATACCGTCGGTAAAAGTGAGTCCGGTGAACCCCATTTCCTTTTTGAGAAGGTGCGTGCCTACTTCAGGGGAAAGCGACGCGGGCATACCTTTTGTCTGTAATGCCGGCACGTTCAGGTGACCTGTCATCATTCCCGACAATCCGGCACGGATATACTCACGGAATGGAAAAAGTTCTATCTGTTCCAATCGTCCGCGGTTATGCGGGATAGTCGGCAATGTCTTGTGAGAGTCTTCAGAGGTGTCGCCATGACCGGGGAAATGTTTCGCTACAGACATCACGCCGTTTTCCTCCAATCCTTTTGCATAGGCAATTCCTTTCTTTGCCGTATTGAGCGGATTTTCTCCGTAGGAACGGGTACCGATAACGGGATTTTTAGGATTAGTATGGACGTCGAGAGAAGGGGAGAAATTTACATGAATACCCATTTCTCTGCATTGGCGTGCTATTTCCTTTCCATAGAGTTTCACTATCTCTTCATCCTGTATGGCTCCGATGATCATATTCCTGGGATATTTCGGGGCGTCAGTCAATCGCATGGACAAACCCCACTCACCGTCGAGGGAAATCAAAAGCGGTATGTCGGCAAGTTGTTGGGCATAATTAGTGATATCGGCCTGCTGGGCCAATGTTCCCTTTGAAAAGAGTAATCCTCCCACTTTCTGATTCCGGATATACCCCGATATTCTATCCTTCCAACCACTATTGGGTTCTACTATGGGCATAAAAAGCTGCCCAACCTTTTCGTCGAGGGTCATTTTCGTATATACCGAATCCACCCACCGGGTCATTCCCCCTTTATCCGTCTGTTCATACAGGTTGGTAGGCACCTGCGCTGACAAAAGCACCGGATATATAATAGAAATGCATAAAAAAATTGTCTTCTTCCTCATAGGTCTCTTCATAAAGCTCTCTACTTGAACTTGGAACTTGGAACTTGGAACTTGGAACTTAGAACTTGGAACTTAGAACTTAGAACTTGGAACTTGGAACTTGGAACCGGGAACTGGAAAGTGAAGAAATTTAAAAGTCTTGGTTCTTGGCTCTTGGTTCTTGGTTCTTGACTCTTGGCTCTTTGCTCTAATATTTACTTTCACTTTTAGATTCCCACTTTTCCATCTTTCCATCTTTCCACCTTTCCACCATTTCACCATTTCACCATTTCACCGCTTTGTTTTCTCCAATTTCACATCTATTCTCCCTACATAGATTCCTCGACCGCTGGTCTGGTAAATCATTACCTCCTTATCATCCAGGTTTTTGCGTATTTCCGGCTCTTTCATATAAGTGTGGCTGTGCCCGCCAATGATCAGGTCGATATTTCGGGTTGATTCCGCTAATATGAGATCCTGCGGGTAACCCAGGTGGGAGAGGCAAATCACCATGTCGCATTTATGTTGTGACCGGAGTTGTTCGGCCAATTGGTTGGCTGTCTTCACCGGATCAAGGAATTCCATTCCCTTATAATTCTCTGCGGCGATCAATCCCCGGGGACGCACGCAGATACCGATGACCCCTATACGAACGCCATCTTTTTTCAGGATAATATAGGGCTTGACGAGTCCTGCCAATGCTGTCCGGGAAAAATCGTAATTGCTGGAGACAATGGGGAAATCGGCTTTACGTACCACCTCTTCGAGCACTTCCATCCCGTAATCGAACTCATGGTTACCCAGCGTGGCGGCATCATACTTCATCAGGTTCATTGCTTTCACTTCCACTTCTCCTTTGAAGAGGTTGAAATAGGGTGTGCCTTGCAGGAAATCACCCGCGTCGAAGAGAAGCACGTTTTTATTCTCCTTCCTGACTTTATCCAGAAAGGAGGCGCGTCGCACCACTCCTCCTTTGTCGGCAGCTGTCCCGTCAGTCTCAGGCAGAGGGTCTATTCGACTGTGGGTGTCGTTGGTGTGAAGGATCACAATCTTCTTTTGCGGGAATGCCTGAAAAGAAAGAAACAGGGAGAGGGCGAATATGACAAGTCGGTTTGTTGAATGCATGTTTTTAGAGTGAAAAGTGAAAAATTAAAAAAGAATTCGGTTTCTGGGGATGGACGATTTTAATTTTTAATGACAATGCGTCCATCGAGTTGGGATTTGATCTCTTCTCCACGGCGGGTCTGTTCCTTTATCCAGTCGATCATCACATCACGCAACGTAATGCCAGTGTTGACGCTGCTGACAGCATCGCGGAAGGCGCCCATATTGTCGTTCCCCTCAGCCAGATAGTCGAGTGTGACGATGTGGTAAATTTTGTTCCTGTCAATGGGTTGCCCGTCGATGGTCACACTCTTTACTTTTCTCTTGTCGATGACCAGTTTCACGTTCGAAGAGATGCCAGCCCCTCCTATGCGCGCATAGGCGTCGAACATCTTCTCCAGGTCACTTCCCTTCAGCTCCAGGAAGGTGATGGTATTGTCGAAAGAGTATATTTCGTAAAAGTTGCCTATGGTCACCTCTCCCGCGGGGAGGGTCGCGCGGTGTCCGTGGACATTCATCACTCCCATGTCCGCTCCACCCTGCAAATGTTCATCTCCATATGATTTCATAACATCCGAAGTGAGGTTGGTCAGCAGGCTTTCAGGCCTCTTGTAATCCATGAATTGCGCGGATCTGCCGATTGCCACGTTCATCTCCCGGTCGAGTTCTGTTTTATAGGATTGCACGAGCTCCTCCATCTGCCGGTGAGGGTATGTGTCGAAAGAAGAATTCATCTCGACAATAGTGCCGGACATCTCAGTGATCCGGTATTGCTGATTACAAGAAAGAAGCAAGATCGCCATGCAGGCAATCCACATTGTTTTTAGTCGCATGTTGTATGTAATTGTAGAAAACAGGTCAAAAGTACATTTTTTTACCTTCTGCGTCAAGACGTAGATCAAAAATAAACATTAAATTGTGTTTTGTGCGGAAAATTATGGAAAATTTCCTACCTTTGCATCCGCTTTGCGCAATCTCTGTCGGCCACAGGCCGTTATATTGCGTTCAAAAGGGTTAATTATTAACATAAAGCTTGACAAAAATGGATTTAATAAAAATCGCGGAAGAGGCTTTCGCGGGAGAAAAAAAAGAATTTCCCAAATTCAAGAGCGGCGACACCATCACAGTGGCTTATCGTATTGCTGAGGGGAACAAAGAGCGTATACAGCAGTATCGCGGAGTGGTGATCAAAATCGTCGGTCACGGAGACGCCAAGCGTTTTACCGTAAGAAAGATGTCTGATAATATCGGTGTGGAACGTATCTTCCCGATGAACTCCCCCTTCATTGATAGTATTGTGCTTAACAGCGAAGGTAAAGTACGCAGAACTAAATTGTATTACCTGCGCAAACTGCGTGGAAAAGCTGCCCGTATCAAGAAAAAACTATATTGATATACCACAGTGTAAGATATATGAGCTCCGGATTTTTCGGAGCTTTTTATGTTTTTACATCTGACAAATTATCAGGGTGTTGTGCTGTTTAATAATGGTAGGCCATATTTCTTTCTTTACCGACACCCTGAATTTCCTTATTTTTTGAGAACATGGCATGCGCCCAAGCATCCCCACGAAAAAGGTAATATCAGTGTGACCAAATTCCCTTAATTTTAGAGAACATGGCATGCGCCTCTGAAAACTCAAGCAAGCTTGGCTTTTCTCTCGGCTTTCACTATATTTGTCCTGCTATTCTATAAACGGTAACCTGTAGCATGTTATTCAAGACAGAAGGCATAGTACTCGGCACTACTTCCTATAGCGATACTTACTCTATTACGCATCTTTTCACGCGTGATTTCGGTAAGGTCTCCTACCTGTTGCCCATATCGCGCGGGAAAAAGACGAAAATGCGCTCTTCGCTTTTCTTTCCATTGTCGGTACTGCGCCTGGAAGTAGAGCATATGCCGTTGCGCGATGTGCAGAGGCTGAAGGAGGTGGAGAGGCAGTTTCCGTTATATGAATTGTGTACCAATATGACCAAGGTGTCGATGGCTTTTTTTATTTCGGAATTTTTATCGTTTGTGCTCCGAGAGTCAGACAATAATGAGTTGACATTCGATTACCTGAAGAACTCGATCGAGACGCTGGAGGCAGCCGAAAACGGGATCGCGAACTTCCATCTGGCGCTTATGATGGGATTGACACGTTTTCTGGGAATCTATCCCAACACGGAATTTACAGGGAATTATTCTTTCTTTGATCTGCAGCATGGAGAGTTCGTGGTGAATGAACCGACGCATTCTTATTATCTGGACAGGAGAGGGAGTAATTACCTGCGGGATCTGTACCGCATCAACTACAGCA
This sequence comes from Proteiniphilum sp. X52, assembly GCF_003712195.1. Taxonomy (GTDB): domain Bacteria; phylum Bacteroidota; class Bacteroidia; order Bacteroidales; family Dysgonomonadaceae; genus Proteiniphilum. The sequence continues at coordinate 46,394 of NZ_RDSD01000018.1, forward strand.
ATATGCATCTTTTCAAACTATCACGGAATAACCGCAATGAGATCATAGATCAGTTGCTGGACTACTACCGGTTACACGTCTATAACTTCCCGCCGCTGAAATCGCTGGAAGTCCTACGTGAAATGGGGTGATAAAGTTGGTTTCAATCCACTCACTGAGAGTGGGTGGATGTCAACTCCCGGGATTCCGGGTCAAATTAGGGTAAATGAACGCGGCGGGAATTATCTATGTGCTTGGAAAACAATGACTCTTCCTTCGGGGTCAATGCTGAAAGAATCTCCCAACGACTCATTTAATGACCCCTGCCACCAGTTTGTCAATATCCTTCCCTCGACCGGATATTTGAGATTGTGTGTGGTGAGCTTTTTAGGGTCGATGGAGAAAATGGAAACCTGTTCTCCCTTGTAACTTTTAAACACCGTGGTAGAGTGAATGGGAGTGAAGATGCCCCAATTGGTCAGCATGATGACCTCTGCTAACTCTGCATAGTCGGCCAATAGCGATATGTTCCCAAGGGTGTGGTCTTCACGTTTTCCGGTTCCACCTACAATAATAATTTCCCGTCTGCCGTTTTCCACACAAAACTGTACTGATTTGGTGAGATCATTTGTTTCCTGGTCGGGGTTGGGATGAAGGATATCCGCAAAACGGATCCTGTTCTCTTCCGAGATCGAATCACAGTCGCCCACAATGGCATCGGGTACCCCTCCCCGGGCGATGAAGTCGTTGGCCGCTCCATCGCAGCAGATAATAAACTCTGCCTCTTTGATGCAGGATAGGGGAACGGGGTGGCTGGGAAACCGTCCGTTGGCAATAATTACCGTTGTGGCTGTCTTGTTTTTGTTCATCTTTTACAACTTTGGCTCCATTTCCATTGAATGCAACAGTTACCGCAAAGGTATAAAAGATGTGCCAATGAAAGATAACCGCCGGCATGAATTCTCCCGCTAACACAAAAGACTCATGACTATCTTTCCTAGTACGGCAAACCATATCCCTACCGCCAGTACAAATGCAATCCATAATTTCATCTGTGTCATACTAAATCATTTTTAAGTTGGAGCTTTTATGATATGATGCGGATTGATCTTAAAAAAAGAATACCTGTGATGATCAGGCAGGCAACCTTGACTACTTCTGTTGCCACATAGTAAAAATGGAGAGGTGATGACGGTACTTCAAGCCCTTGTTGGTAAAGCGGAATGCGTGCGTCGAGTGCGGGTAGTAGCCAAAGGGTTTGTATGATGAGTATCAGTAGTGCGGTCAGGAATAATATCCCGGGTGGGTTTATCCCTATTCCACGATGAAGCAGGAACAGATCCACCGCCATAAGAATGGCAAATACCCATTCTACTTTGTTCAACGCTTTAAATATCAGGCTCCCGATACCCAGCCCTAACGGGAGGGTTACCCCCGGCGCCCTGAATTTTAACCACGCCTCCATGAAACTGATGGCACACACAAATCCTATCCAGAGAAAAACAATAGGGAATGCCAGCATGTAAAGTTGAATCTCTTTCGTTTGCATCTTTTCTGATTTTAGCTGTGATTATGAATGTTGTTTGACTATTCTGTTTTTGGTATGCCTGGTAAAACCAGGCGGGTTGATCTTCTTTTTATTTCAGATAATTTTGTCGTAAATTATCTGAAAAAATTATCGCTTCAGCAGGGTTTCCCTGTTTTTAATTTCCATTGCCAGCTCGTAAGCTGTGGTATTTTGCAGGACAACTCTCATCTCTTTCCTGATCTCTTCCACAGGATAATGCATGGGACAGGGTCGTTTTTCATCACATTGCTCCAATCCCAGTGCGCAACCTTCGGAAAAAGTATTTCCATCGATAGTCCTGACGATATCGGCTACAGTGACAGAATGAAGATTTTCACGTTTGATCTCAAAGCCGCCCTGTTTTTGCCAAAGATATATTATTTTTATTTACGACAAAAATGTCGTAAATATTTTTATAATCCTGAATTTTTCCCTCTTCCCTCTTCATTCTTCCCTCTTCATTCTTCCCTCTTCACTTTTCATTCTTCATTCTTCATTCTTCATTCTTCATTTTTCATTTTTCATTTTTCATTCTTCACTTTTCATTCTTCATTCTTCACTTTTCATTCTTCACTTCAAAAAGTCTTGATTCCTGATTCAGGGCTCTATAGCCAATAAATATTTAATAAAACATAAAAGCAGGGCTTTTTCAAACAATAGGATTGAAAAACTGTTCTTATGTAGAATTGTTCTAATTATTAAAGGATACACAAAGACATATTTATAGAGCGTTTTCGTTAAGCTAAATGAGCGGAAGACAGCTGACGACAAGCTGGAACCCAACACAAACTTCTTTGAGTTTTGGGGAGGTGCGAAGGAGGAAGACGAAGTCAACCTTGCTTGGAGTATGCATTCGCGGGAACTATTTCTTTAAGTGGGTACAGAGGCAAAATCTGCTTTAACTATGTCGAGGGAAGAGGACTAATTTTAATGAAATGAAAGTAAGCTGCTATGGCCAGAACAAAATCAAAAGAAAGTGAATTAACAAAAGAGAAAATGTTGCACATGCATCGGTTGATGCTGGATATCCGGAATTTCGACAGCAAGGTGAACCGGCTTGTGAAAAAGGGGAAGATACCCGGGATGACGCATTTCTCCATAGGGGAGGAAGCTGCTAATGTGGGTGCGATTGGCGCGATAAAGGCCGGATTTGACCTGATTACTTCCAATCACCGCGGACACGGGCAAAGTATTGCCTTGGAGATAGACCTCAACGGAATGATGGCTGAAATCATGGGGAAAGCTACGGGAACCTGTAAAGGGAAAGGGGGCTCCATGCATATTGCCGATCTCGACGGAGGGAATCTAGGTGCGAACGGGATTGTAGGCGGAGGGATGGGAATGGCCGTCGGCGCCGCACTCACTCAGAAAATGAAAAAAACGGGAAAGATCGTTCTCTGTTGTTTTGGCGATGGTGCCTGTAACGAAGGAACTTTCCATGAGACATTGAATATGGCCTCCATCTGGAAGTTGCCGGTGATTTTCTATTCCATAAATAATATGTATGGGATCAGTACCCCGATTAAAGATGTGATCAACATCGATTACAATTATCAACGCGCGTGTGCTTATGGAATTCCGGGACACTTTATTGAAGATGGGAATGATTTGCTTTCTGTCTACCATAAATTCGAGGAGATAGTGCAGTATGTACGTGATGGCAATGGTCCGGTACTGGTGGAAGCGGTCACCTACAGGTGGTTAGGGCATTCCACCTCGGATCCCGGAAAATACCGGACTAAAGAAGAGGTGGATGAATGGAAACAAAAAGATCCGATTGAGCGTTTCAAGAGATACCTTCTTGAAAACAAAACAGCTACCGCGCAGGAGATCGAGGCGATAGAGAAAGCATCCGAGGACGCGGTGGAAGAATCTGTGAAATTTGCATTAAGCAGTCCGGAACCGACACTGGAATCGGCATTTGAAGACATTTTTGCAGATTAATTTTAGAAGCTGTTTTGAATTTTTTCATCGATTGTTTTTTAGCCATTTTTTGATGGATTTGGATTTTCATTGATTGAAATGTGGCGGGCCACTTAAAAGAAATGAAAGTTCAAAGGCGCGAAAAAGGGCAAAAAACAAAATGAAAGAGTGGAAAAATAAGCGTAAAATAATTACTCGTAAAATTCAAAACAGTTTCTTACAATGGACCCCAATAAAAATGACAGTATGCGGAGACTTCATCGTCTTTGTCGCTTATACAAAATAACAACAGCAGAAAAAACAGATGGAAAATAAAACAAAGCTCATGTCTGTCCGCGATGCCATTATCATGGCAATGTCGGAAGAGATGCGTCGTGATGAGAACGTGTTCCTGATGGGAGAAGATGTGGGTATTTTCGGAGGCGATTTCGGAACATCGGTAGGGATGCTCGAAGAGTTCGGCAAGGAACGTGTGCGTGACACGCCTATTTCAGAAAATGCCATTTCCGGCGCAGCCATAGGGGCGGCCATGACCGGGATGCGACCCATTGTGGATGTCACATTTATGGACTTTATCGTCTATATGATGGATAATATTGTGAATCAGGCTGCCAAAACAAGATATATGTTCGGTGGGAAAGGGCGGATACCGGTGGTGTTCCGCGCCGCCGCGGGAGGCGGCGTTGGTTCGGCCGCGCAACACTCTCAATCGCTTGAGGCCTGGTTTACCCATATCCCCGGGCTCAAAGTGATTGCCCCGGGTACGCCGGCCGACGTGAAAGGATTGCTCAAGGCGGCTATCCGCGATAATAATCCGGTCATCTTCCTCGAATATAAAGCACAATATAATATGAAAGGTGAAGTGCCCCTTGATCCGGACTTTGTATTGCCCATCGGGAAAGCTGAAATTAAGAAGGAAGGGAAAGATGTAACGGTCATCACCTATGGGCGTATGCTGGAGAGGGTGATGCAGGCGGCCAAAGAGGTAGAAGAAGGCGAAGGGGTTAGTGTGGAGGTGGTAGACCTGCGTACCTTGGCGCCGCTTGACAAAGAGGCGGTACTTGAGTCGGTGAAGAAGACCGGGAAGGTGTTGCTGGTAAACGATGCGCATAAAACAGGCGGTTTCATCGGCGAGATAGCCGCCATGATTGCCGAAAGCGACGCGTTCGATTTTCTGGATGGACGGATATTGCGTCTTGCCGGTGAGGATGTGCCCATCCCCTATAACCAGACACTGGAGGCCGCCATGATACCCAATGTGGCGCGGATCAAGAAATACATCCTCAAATTAGTGAATAACCGATAAAAGGGAGTGATGGAAAATAAAAGATTGAGAGCAACACCGGCGGCCAGGGCTTTGGCGAGACGTCTGGGAGTGGATTTGCTCAGTGTGACCGGCACAGGTTACAAGGGACGTATCCATAAGGACGATATAGCCAATTTCAATTACGAGGAGAAAACACATATTTCTCCGCTTGCCCGCCATATTGCCGAAGTGCACAATATAGACCTGAAAGGGGTAAAAGGATCGGGACACCGCGATAAGATCATGAAAGATGATGTCTTGCAACTCATTTCCGATCCCGACCTGAAAACCAGATTCACGCTCAATGATTTTGGAGAAGTGTCCGTCTCCCAACCAGATCAGGTTACGGCCAAACCCACAACAGAGGCATCACAGAAGGCGCCTGCCGCGTCACAGGATGTGCCGGTTGCGGGAGAAACCGAGACTGTGCCGATGACCCAGATGCGGAAAATCATCGCCAAACGGATGTCGGAAAGCTATTTCGGCATACCCACTTTTATCCAGACATGGGAAGTGGACATGACCGAGATGCTGGCGTTACGTAAACGGTTGATCGAACCCATACAGGAGAAAACCGGGAAAAAACTGACCGTGACCGACCTGATCTCGCTGGCGGTAGTGAAAACGCTGTTGAGACACAAGTATATCAATGCCAGTCTCAATCCCGAAGGAACGGAACTGACCTTCCACAATCATGTGCATCTGGGAATGGCGGTCGGCCTGGACGAAGGTCTGCTGGTGCCGGTAGTGAAGAACGCCCACCAAATGTCTCTCAGCGAATTTGTGGTCGCATTGAAAGATTTGACGGAACGCACTTTTTCAAAGAAACTGTTGCCCGACGAGCAGGCCGGAAGCACATTTACGATCAGTAACCTGGGGATGTACCCTGTAGATGAATTCACTGCCATCATCAACCAACCCAACGCCGCCATTTTGAGTGTCGCCTCGACAAAGGAAAAACTGGTGCCGGTGAACGGCGAGGCGGTGGTGCGGCCCATCATGAAGATGAGCCTTACCAGCGATCACCGTATCATCGACGGGCTGACAGCAGCGAAATTCATGACCGAGCTGAAAAAATTGATGGAAGATCCGATCACTTTATTGATTTAAGAGTGGCAATAGGAAATACAAAAAAACAGATATATGGCTTATGAAATAATCATGCCCAAGGCCGGTATTGACATGACCGAAGGGCAAGTGGTGAAATGGTTGAAGAAAGAGGGTGATCCGGTAAAAGAAGGCGAGATTATTCTTGAGATAATGACCGACAAAACCAGTATGGAGATCGAAGCGGAAGCATCGGGTATCCTGTTGAAGATCGTGCATCCCGATGGTGATACCGTACCGGTAACAGAAGTGATCGGCTATATCGGGGCGGAGAACGAGTCGGTTGACACGCTGATGCCCGAAGTGATTGAGGATACCGGAGAGAAGGAGAGTGAGGAAGACAAGCGGATGATCCGTCTTGAGGACAATTACAATGTGGTGGTGATAGGAGGAGGCCCCGCCGGATATGTGGCCGCCATTAAGGCGGCGCAATTGGGAGCCAGGGTGGCCATTGTGGAGAAAGGCGAGTTTGGCGGTACCTGTCTGAATGTGGGATGTATCCCCACCAAAGCATATCTGAAGAATGCCGAGATCATCGAACATATCCGCGAAGCATCCACAAGAGGGATTCTCATCGACAGTTCACAGATCAAAGTGGATATGGAGAAAGTGCAGGAGTACAAAAACGGGGTAGTGAAAAAACTGACCAGCGGTGTTGTGGCACTCCTCAAGAGCAATGGTGTGGACATTTATCAGGGCATTGGCAAGATCAACAAGAATAAAGATGTGGTAGTGAACGACTCGCAGATCCTCAAAGCCGACAAGATTATCCTGGCAGGTGGCTCCAAAGCATCCAAGATCAATATCCCCGGTATCGAGAGCGACAAGGTGCTCACCAGCGACGATCTTCTCGCTATCAAGGAGGTGCCCGAGACACTGGCTGTCATTGGCGGTGGCGTGATCGGCACTGAGATGGGACAATCGTTTGCCGGCCTCGGATCCAAAGTGATTATCATCGAGATGATGGATCGTATTGTGCCGCCTCTTGACCATGAGGTTTCTGCCGAATTGACCAAGATCATCAAGAAGAAAGGCATGACAGTAATTACCTCTGCCCGTATTACTGAAATCGTGGATAAAGGTGATAAACTGGAGATCAAGATCGACGGGAAAGAGTCGGTGATCGCCGATAAGGCGTTGATCTCTATTGGCCGTGTACCCGATCTGGAAGGGATGGGTGAGATGAAATTCGAAACCGAGCGGGGCAAGATAAAGGTGGACAAATACATGGAGACGAGCGTGAAAGGGATTTACGCGCCCGGCGACGTAAACGGCATCAAGATGCTTGCGCACGTGGCTTTCCGCATGGGTGAGGTAGCCGCCGAAAATGTGGTAAAGGGCAATCATCGTTCCATCAAGTTGCTTTCAGCTCCGTCGGTGGTCTATACCTCTCCGGAGGTCGCGATGGTCGGCCTGACCGAAGAAGAAGCGCGGGCGAAGTATGACGATATCCGTATCGGGCGGTTCAACTTTGCCGCCAACGGTCGTGCTTTGGCGTCAAGTGAAGCGTATGGTTTCGTGAAAGTGATTGCTGATAACCGCTATGGTGAAGTGCTGGGGGTGCATATCATTGGCCCGTCTGCCGCGGAAATCATTACCCAGGCGTCGTTGATCATGGAAATGGAGATTACCGTGGATGAAGTGATAAAGACCATCTACGGGCATCCCACCTATTCCGAAGCGTTGTTCGAGGCATTTGCCGATGTGCTGGGTGAAGCGGTGCATATCCCCAAAAAGAAGAAGTAAATAAATTATATATTGCTTGTGGCGGGTTCCGGCAGAAAGATGACCGGGGCCCGCTCTTTTTTATCCTTTTTCCCCTTTCATCATCCGTTTCCATTTGAAATAACCGAATACGGAGATCACCGAATAGATCGCGAAGAGAATGGAAGTGGGGTAGAGTCCTTTCCATATATAAAGTCCGCAGGAAACAATATTCACCAAGAACCAAAACCACCATTGTTCCACATGTTTGTGGGCAAGCAACCACATTCCGAGGATGCTAAGCGCTGTGGTGAAGCTGTCGCCGTAGGGGACGGGACTGTCGGTGAAACGGATCAGTATAAAGGCGATAACTGCAAAAACAACAGTGCCTATCAACGACAGAGGCAGGATATAGTGTCGGGGGGTGTGGCTGATCGGCAGCTCCGATCCTTCCGATTGATGCTTTGTCCATCGCATCCAGCCGTAGATAGTGGCGAAGAAGTAGTACACATTAATTCCCATGTCGGCATAGAACTTGCTCTGGAAGAATATCCACACATAGACGACAGGCATCAGCACACCCACCGGCCACAACCATTTGCTGGCATTGTATTCCAGATACAGATAGAGTAGTCCGATCACCGCGCCGATAATTTCAATGGTCTGCATGATTTGGTTTTTATGTAAAGGCAAACGGATTTCCCCGGTGAAGGGAGAAAATCCGTTTACTATGTATATGATTTCCTAGAAACTTAACGTAAGCCGCGCCGTATAATTCCTGGGTGCCTGAGGATAGTATCCAGTCCGATTGATGGTGCTTCCGTTCTCAAAAGCATCTGTGGATGCCCATCCATTGGCTACATATTTCTTGTTGAACAGGTTATTGACAAAAACCTGGAGGTTGAGAGTTCCCAGGGCCGATGGCTTAAAGGTATAACCGGCGGAAAAGTTACTCACGAAATAGGCGTCGATCGATTTTGCATCGTCCGATGTGTTGTCGAGATACTGTTTGCTTACATATTTCCCTATCAGGTTTAGGTAGAGAGCGTTTGTGGGCTGCCAGGTAACTCCTATGGCACTCACCAGGCTGGGTGAGAATGAAATGTCGGTCGTCCCGTAATCTTCGGATATCTGTCCTATCCTCTTGCTATCCTCCTCGTTATGATACAGGTCAAAGTAGGCCGTGTAGTTGTCGATCTTGTTCCGGCTGAGTGTGGTGTTGGCGTCCAAGAAGAATGTGTTGTTAAAGAGGGGTATGGCTGCTTCCAGTTCAATGCCGACCCGGTAGCTGTCTTTTACATTTTCCATCAATTTGTATCCTATGTCGCTGAGCTTTCCGGTCTGTACCATTTGGTTATGGTAATCCATGTAATAGAGGTTTGCTCCTAATCGGATACCACTCTCTCCCTGATGTCGGTACCCCAACTCATAGTCGATCATCCGTTCTGGCTTGATGGGATTGACAGCGCCTCCTTTTATCCCATCTTTCAGGTCGGTTCGGAGAGGTTCGCGTTGTCCTACGGCGGCCGAGGCATAGAACCGGTTATGGTCGTTCATCCGGAACGAAAGGCCGGCTTTCGGGTTCACGAAGTTGTAATTGAATTCTCCCGTCAGATCCATCAAATCGTCATCGACACCGCGGAAACGGTAGCCAATGCGGCGGTATTGCAGGTCACCGAAAAGAGAGAGTTTCCCGTTCAGTTGGTATTCTGCCTTGGCAAAGAGGTTCATTTCCGATTTTTCACCCACGTTGCGGTACCACTCGTAATTCTCGGGTATATTCTCCGAGTGTTTTATCCAGGGGAGCCTTCCGTAATGGTCGCCGTCATAGAAACTGTACATTCCGCCAAAGGTCACTTCCAGGTTATTCTTTGTATAGTTGAAACTGAGGTTGGCCACGTAAAAATCATTTTTCATCAACTTTTGCCGTACGAAGTCGGTGCGGCTATAGGTGCTGTCGCCAATTGTCTGCGGCTTTAACCCGAAATCGGAATATTTTCTGTTGTAGCGGTAATTTTCGTAGTAGCCGTAACCATGGTTGTAGCTGAGTCCCGCGTTCATCGTTAGATTCCGGCCCAGTTCCCTTGCAAGGGTGAGTTGCAGGATATCGGAGTAATAATTGTCGGTTTCATTGTCATAGTAGAGCCTGTTGCCCGCGTCGTCTTTGTATTCCCCGGCCGGATTGTAACGCCGTCCATACTCTTGGTCCTTCATTTGCTTTTCAGAAACACCCACCCAGGTGATGCCGGTATGTTGAATCCCTTTCATGTAGATCATACGAAACAGCTGCTTGTCAGTGTAATGGGATAATGCGGCATACAGGTTGGTGTGGTCCACCTTCCCGTTTCTTATATAGCCATCGGCCAACACACGGGAATAGCGGGTGTCGAACGAAAATCCATTCTTCAATATCCCTGTTCCCGCGGCTATATTGGACAAGAATGTGCCATAACTGCCTACCGCGGTAGAAGCTTCCCCATAGGCCTCGGAACGCGCCCCGGCCGTTTGCAGGGAGATGCTGGCTCCAAAAGCGGCCGATCCATTGGTGGATGTTCCCACCCCCCGCTGTATCTGGATGTTCTGTAATGAGTGGGATAGATCGGGCAAGTTTACCCAATAGACCTCCTGGCTTTCGGGATTGTTCAACGGTACCCCGTTGAGGGTCACGTTGATGCGCGTGGCGTCGGTGCCCCTGATCCTGAATGCCGCATTGCCTACGCCTAATCCGTCCTCGGTAAAAGAGACCAATGACGGGGTAGTTTGCAGGATAGCCGGAATATTTCGGGCCGCATTCTGTTTCCGTATCTCTGACGAAGAGATGTTGGAATAGGCCACCGGTGTGTTTTGCCCGGCGCGGGTGGCGGAAACAATTACCTCTTCCAGTTGAATTTGACTAAGAGTGTCGGATGGCACCTCATGTGCCTTTGCTTGATAGACCAATGCCAACAGGATTGCCGGCAATAAAAAAACCTTTTTCATTTACTTTTACTTTAAATTTTAGGATGGACAACGCGACTTGCATCGTGCATCGTTAATGAGTGAAATAAAAAAGGGGATTTGTGAAGATGTATACCAGAAAAACCACGAAGTGTGGACTATTATTCCCTACGCCGGCATTACCCGGATCAGGTGATTTGGGTATGATCTCAGCCCGTTTACTTGGGCACCCCCTGTCGAATGAGTAAACAAAGATAGGCCAATTTTGTTCAGAAGGAGAGTCATCTGCTGTTTTTTAACATCCGAAATAGTTGTCAAGGCAAAAATAACCGGTTGGATAGGTGTTGTTTTTGGATTTATTTGTAATTTCGTTCACTTAAGTCAGACTATTTCCCGCAATGGCATGATCCAAGCAAGCTTGTCTTCTGCTCATCTTGCTTAACGAAATAGTTTGCTGAAGGGAAATTTCCGGATTTTCATCGGGCTTTTTCCATACCTGCCGTATATGGCCGATGATCATACATTGATGAATGGTGAAAAAGCGGTTAAACGGCTCATTTTAATGAACGAGCATAAACAGGGTCAAAGAGGTATATGAACGAGGAAGAAAAACTGGTTGCGGAAGACCAGATGATTGAGGATGAGTTTCAGGCTCTTCTGAGCGATTATCTGAATTCGAATCACCGGCGGAAGGTGGACATCATCACCCGCGCGTATAACATGGCGAAAGAAGCGCATAAAGGCGCGCGCCGGCGTTCGGGAGAACCTTATATCATGCATCCGCTGGCGGTAGCCCGTATTGTGTCGAAAGAAATGGGGTTGGGGTCTACCTCCATCTCCGCTTCCCTGTTGCATGATGTGGTGGAAGATACCGATTATACCGTGGAAGATATCCGCGCGCTGTTTGGCGAGAAGATCGCGCAGATTGTGGATGGTCTGACAAAAATCTCGCATGGCATGTTTGGGGAGAATGTGTCGGCGCAGGCAGAGAACTTCAGAAAACTGCTGCTGACCATGTCGGATGATATCCGCGTGATCCTTATCAAGATCGCGGACCGGCTGCACAATATGCGTACGCTCTCTTCCATGACGATTGCCAAACAGTACAAGATCACAGGGGAGACACTCTATATTTATGCCCCGTTAGCGCATCGCCTGGGGCTTTTTGCTATCAAAACCGAACTGGAAGAACTCTGTTTCAAGTATGAGCATCCTGAAACCTATGCCGACCTGACACGAAAGATTGAGGAGACAGCGCCGGAGCGAAACAAGATATATGAAAATTTCGCCGTTCCAGTGATAAAGGCGCTCGATAAGATGGATATGGAATATGAGATGCGGGCGCGGGTCAAGTCGGTCTATTCCATTTGGAACAAGATGCAGACCAAAGGGATTGAATTCTCGGAGGTGTACGACCTGTTTGCCGTGCGGATTATTTTCGAAGTACATCCCGGTATGGATGAGAAAAAGCAATGCTGGGACATTTACTCCGCCATCACCGATATATACAAACTTCGTCCTGACCGTATTCGCGACTGGGTGAGCCATCCCAAGGCCAACGGTTATCAGGCGCTGCATCTTACGGTGATGGGGCCGGACGGAAAATGGATCGAAATACAGATCCGCAGCCGCCGGATGGACGATATTGCCGAAAAAGGATTTGCCGCCCACTGGAAATATAAGGAAAACAGGATTGAAGAGGACAATGAATTGGACAAATGGTTGAAAACCATCCAGGAGGTGCTGGCCAATCCGAATCCGAATGCCATCGACTTTCTGGATACGGTAAAGATGAATCTTTTCTCGTCTGAAATTTTCGTGTTCACTCCCAAAGGCGAGATAAAAACCCTTCCGCAGGGAGCGACGGCACTCGATTTCGCCTATACCATCCATACCAGGGTAGGCGATCATTGTTTAGGCGCCAAGGTGAATCATACGCTGGTCCCACTCAGTCGGAAGCTAAGTAGTGGCGATCAGGTGGAGATACTCACCTCTCAATCGGTCAACCCGCAGCCGGAATGGCTCAATTTCGTCACCACGGCCAAAGCCCGGACTAAGATTGAGGCGTCGTTGCGGCGGCAGCGGCGAAGGATTACCGAAAAGGGGCGGAAAATGCTTGAAGAGCTGTTTGAAAATGAACCTATCGACAACACAGTCTTTAATAAGATACTTCATGTGTATAAGGCTGAGAACAAAGATGACCTTTATTATCTGATCGGCAATAACGAAGTTTCGCTTCCTTCCAATAAAGAGGCCTTCTTTAAAATGAAGATCGAACCGGAGAAACAGGATAACCTGTTCGTGCGGTATATGAAACAGGCGATGAATGCCATCAAAAAGGCGCCGCCTGTCGATCAGAGGAATATAAAGAACGGACAAAAGGAATCCGAAGCATCCGTGGTGTCGGAAGAGTTGGCGGGAGAAAGGGAGAAGATTGACCGGAAAGCTGATTTCCTGCTTACGGAAACCAATTTCCGCAAGAATTTCATTGTTTCTTCCTGTTGTAACCCGCTTCCGGGTGACGAGGTATTCGGCTATGTGACCGAGAAAGAGGAGGTGGAGGTGCACAAACGTTCCTGCCGGACAGGCTTGAAGTTGAAATCCAGTTTTGGTGACCGGATCATTGCGGTGAAATGGGGCGATTACCGGCAATATTCTTTTTTGGCATCCATCGTTTTTACGGGAATAGACCGGGTGGGGATATTGGGAACCATACTGTCGAAACTGTCAGAGGATGTGGTGGTGAACATACAGAGCGTAAATGTTTCCACCAATGACGGCATCTTTGAGGGCGTGTTCAATATACATGTCCATAGCGCGGAAGAAGTGAATCAACTCTGTGCCAAGATAGCAAAAGTGGACGGTGTAAGCACCGTCCACAGATCCACTATTTAATTCTTTTTCTTTTTCTACCGAACAGCATGGATGGAATCTTCCTGACAGCAAATGCTATGAGTGCCGGTTTGGCGACTTTCCATGAGAGGGATCCTATAAGAGGGAGATTCGACAAGGCGAGATTCAACCAGGGGTTGGTCCTCCTTGTCCCAAAAGGAGTGATGGAATAAGAAGAACCGCTCGACAAATGATTTACTGTTTCGGCCAGTTTTGATTTTACCGAGGAAGTGATGCCTTTGGTGAGCATCGTTCCCCAGTTATCGTTCAAATACTGTAATTGATACGATAGCCGTTGACTTGCAATGACACGTTCTTCACGCAACCGTTTCTTTTCTAACCGAAGTTCCTCCAGCGGAGTCAATTTATAGGTACTCATTTGTCACTCTTTTTATTATCCTTATCATCTTGCGCCATCAGAAAGCGTACTACCCCATTTGATATTTTCCGGTTGAAACGCTTTTTCAAAAGTAGCATGATCAGCAACACCAAAATGGAAAATGCGGATACAATGCCGAAGCCTGCCCAGAGGCTTTCAAGCAGTTCAGCCAGGTAGAGGGCTGCTGTTACCAGCGCGAAAAAAAGCGCTACCAAAGCGATCCATGCTATGATCAGACCATAACTGATCGAGGCTGAACCCAGACTCACTTTCTCATACACTTCCAGTTTCGCCAGTTCGAGCGAACTGGAGATGAAGTTCGAAATATCATCCCGCATTTCCTCGAATAGCGTGCTCACTTTTTTCTCTTCCATCGTTTTGTTCGGTTAAAGGATAAGATATATTTATTGTTTTGCCAGCTCTTTCTTGGCTATTTCGGCAATGTCATCTATATCTTCCTTTAAATCCTGTACTTCGCTTTTCCCTTTGTAGATAGCGGTTTTGACATTGGCACGTACTTTATCCGCAAACTCGTTAGCCTGCTCCAGCCACTCCTCTTTTCTGTCACTTCCCATAATGTAACCTACTGCAGCTCCGAGAGCAACGCCGATTCCTAAACCTAATAATAGTTTTGCTTCTGATTTCATAATTTTTGCGTTTAATAATTAATAGTTAGTTGTTTTGATATTCAATCAAGTTTTGTCGCTCCAATACCTGTACTAAATAGAACACATTACCGGCAAAATTGTTTTTCGAAACTGTAATTTCCGGGATCGGTGATTATTCTGTGGACAACGACTCTCCCAGCAATGTGGCGGGTGTAAAGCCGGTTATTCTCACCTTCACGAATTCTCCGATGCGGTGTTTTTTCTTGTCAAAAATAACTACCTTATTCTGGTCGGTACGGCCGAAGAGTTGTTCCCGGGAGCGCTTGGAGAATCCTTCCGTGAGTACCTCGAATTCCTTGCCCAGATCCTTTTCGTTGCTTTGCCGCGACAATTCCATTTGCAGGTCGATAATTTCTTGCAGACGTCTGCTTTTGACCTCTTCCGGCACATTGTCTTCCAATCTTTTTGCAGCGTAAGTGCCCGGTCGCTCCGAATATTTGAACATGAAAGCCGAATCGAATCCCACTTCGCGCATCATGGAGAGTGTCTCCTGATGGTCTTCTTCCGTTTCGGAATGGAATCCGCACATGATGTCGGTGGAAAGTCCGCAACCGGGGATGATCCGTTTGATGGCTGCGATCCTGTCCATGTACCACTCCCTGTCGTATCTTCTGTTCATCAGTTTCATCATCCTTGAACTTCCCGATTGTACGGGAAGGTGGATGTAGTTGCAGATGTTTTGGTATTGGGCGATGGTCTCCAGCGTTTTATCGGTCATGTCCCGTGGATGGGATGTGGTGAAACGGATCCGCATCCCGGGAGCGGCTTCAGCGACCATGACGAGCAGTGCGGGGAAATCGATCTTTCTGTCACTGTCCATAAAACGGTAGGAGTTCACATTCTGCCCCAATAGGGTCACTTCCCTGAATCCCTTTTCGCGCATGACGCGTAACTCGTTGAGGATACTCTCCGGCTCGCGGCTGCGCTCCCGCCCGCGGGTAAAGGGGACAATGCAGTAAGTGCAGAATTTGTCACATCCGCGCATGATGGAAATATATCCGGAGATGTTGCTCCCGTTCAATTTCAAGGGGATCACATCTTTGTATGTCTCTGTCTTTGACAGTTGGATGTTGATGGCTTTCTCACCTCTTTCGGCCGCCCCCACTAAATTGGGAAGGTCGAGATAGGCATCGGGCCCTACCACCAGGTCGACATCATGATCGTCGATCAGGTCCGATTTTACCCTTTCGGCCATACATCCCAATACACCTACGATAAGAGGAGCCTTCCGTTTCCTTTTCAAGGCATTGAAATATTCCAGTCGCTGCACTACTCGCTGTTCTGCGTTATCCCTTATGGAACAGGTGTTCACGAAAATGGCGTCAGCGTCGCGGTCATTGTCGGTCAGCCGATAGCCATCCATCTCCATGATTGAGGCAACCACTTCCGTGTCCGCCACGTTCATTTGACAACCATAAGTCTCTATAAATAGTTTTTTTTCTTTTACTTCGTTCGGATTCATACGATATTTTATTTTCTCATTTCGCTGTATGGAACCTTCATTCGCGGTTTCATCACTTATTCCTAAACTGTGAGGCATGTCATAAAACTCCCGGAAAAGTTAAAATGTCAAATTATCGACAAAAAAGTTGCAATATTCTATTTTTCATGCTAACTTTGCCGTAAGGAAAAATAAAAATTTTTTCATAGTTAAGGTTTTGGTTAATTGCTCGAGAGTGACTGTGAAGTTGCTCTCGATTTTTATATCGACCATGTAACCTCCGATTCAGAAAAAATCACTATTTTTGTCCGGTTGCAAAATTAATCAAAATATGGAGTCTGGAGATATTATTTATTTTATCCTTCTGGTATTTTTCATGATATTGGGTTTTTTTAATGATTCCCGCAAGAAAAAGCAACAGCAACAGAAGCAATCGGAAGCGCGAGAGCGGCCGGAAACTGAATTCCGCCCCTTTTTAGAAGGGGAGCAGGAGTTTATACCCCCCCGGTCAGAGGGCAAAAAGCGTAAAACTCCCCCGCCGATACCTGCTGCTTATTCGGCAAACGAAAGATACGATAATTTTCAGTCCTCAATCGATCTGGTATCTATTCACGAAGAACCTTCTACCCTCTCGAGTTATACCTTTGATTATGATGTGAATTCCTTTTATGAGCTGGATCCGGCTTCACCTGATTCACCGGATAAAGTCCGGGAGGATCAATCAAGGAAATCATCGCATCCGTTGCTTCAGGATCTGAGAGAAGGAACAGGCCGGGAAGAACTTAAAAAAGGGTTGATTTACGGAGAGATTATGCAAAGGAAGTATTGAAAATATATCGATATCTAAACACAAAAATATTTACTGTTTATGGCATTACAATTTATTAGCGCTGAAGAGGCTGCGGCACTCGTGAACAATGACGACAACGTAGGCTTCAGCGGTTTCACCCATGCCGGATGTCCCAAAGTGGTTCCGGTAGAGATTGCCAAAAGGGCGGAGGCAGAACATGCCAAAGGCAATCCTTTCAAGATCGGTGTATTCACGGGAGCATCCACGGGCGACTCCATAGACGGTGCGCTTGCCCGGGCGAAAGCGATCAAATTCCGCACACCTTACCAGACCAACAAGGATATGCGTGATGCGATCAACCGGGGAGAATTGGACTATTTCGATCTTCATCTTTCGCAGTTGGCCCAGGAAATCCGGTATGGTTTTCTCGGCAAGGTCAATGTGGCTGTCATAGAGGCATGTGAAGTGACCGGGAAAGGGGAGATCGTTCCCACCACGGCCGTGGGCATTACACCCACCATCTGTCGGCTGGCGGATATCGTGATCGTGGAGCTTAACAAGCAAGTCCCCTCGAAATTACGTGGTATTCACGATATATACGAACTGCAGGATCCTCCCAAGCGGCGGGAAATACCTATATTCGAAGTACAGGCACGGGTGGGGCTCGATTATGTGAAGGTGGATCCGGAAAAGATATTTGTGGTGGAAACCGACAGGGACGGCGAAGGAAGCGGTTTCGCTCCGGTGGATGAGGTTACCCGGCAGATAGGGAACAATGTGGCCGACTTTTTCGTCTCGGAGATGAAGGCGGGACGTATTCCCGCCCATTTTCTGCCTATCCAGTCGGGAGTGGGAAATATTGCCAACGCTGTGTTGGCCTCGATGGGAAGCAATCCCGATATACCTCGTTTCGAGGTATATACGGAAGTGATACAGGACGCTGTCCTCGACATGATGCAGAAAGGTTTCATCTCGTTTGCCAGCGGCTGCTCGCTTACTGTAAGCAATGATGCGCTTCATCAGTTCTATGACGATCTCGATTTCTTTAAAAATAAACTGGTATTACGACCGTCGGAGGTCTCCAATAATCCGGGGATGGCGCGCCGGCTCGGCATCATCGCCCTCAATACCGCCATCGAAGTGGATATCTTCGGCAGCGTGAACTCCACCCATGTGAATGGCACCCATATGATGAACGGGATCGGTGGGTCGGGTGATTTTACCCGCAACTCATACCTTTCTATATTCCTTACTCCTTCTACCGCCAAGAATGGCGCTATAAGCTGCATCGTGCCCAAAGTGACGCATGAAGATCACAATGAGCATTCTGTGAAGATTGTGGTGTCGGAATTTGGTGTGGCCGACCTGAGGGGCAAAGGACCGAGAAAACGCGCCGAAGAGATCATCGAGAAGTGTGCCCATCCCGATTACCGTCCGCTTCTGCATGAATATCTTAACCGTGGCGTGAAGGGACATCTCCCTCAGGATATTTACGCTTGCTACGCTTTCCACCATGCCTTGAGAGAAACCCGAAGCATGCTCAATACCGACTTCTCGAAATATCAGATAGGTTGACCTCGTTGAGAAACAACTCCGGGGAGTTTGTCCCTTAAAAACAGTGGAGTTTGTCCCTTAAAAATAAATGGAGTTATCCTGACAGAAAAACGCTCATGTCAGGATAACTTTTCTTTTGTGGATACCTGGGCTGCTGGGCGGTTTGCCGTTATCTCCTGAGATACTCGCGCAATACATATTGCAGAATACCTTCATTTTTGTAATACTCTATCTCAATATTGGAATCTAAACGTGCCTCAACCTGAAAATCAGTGACTTTCCCCGATGGATGTGCCGCATTGACGTGAAGTATTTTATGGGGAACCAGATTATTCGCTAAGCCGGTTATAGAAAAGGTTTCAGTCCCGTCTAATCCCAGTGACTCAGCGTTCTGCCCATGCATAAAAACCAATGGTGCAACCCCCATACCCACCAGGTTACTTCTATGGATTCGCTCAAAGCTCTCGGCGATCACTGCTTTTATTCCTAACAGGAACGTCCCTTTTGCCGCCCAGTCTCTCGACGAGCCGGAACCGTATTCTTTTCCGGCCAGGACAATCAGGGGTGTTCCGTCGTTTTTATATGACATTGCCGTTTCGTAAACGCTTTTCACCTCATTTGACGGGAAATAAGTACTATATCCACCTTCCCTGTCTGTAATTTTATTTTTAAGGCGGACATTGGCAAAGGTACCCCGCATCATCACTTCATGATTACCCCTGCGAGAGCCGTAAGAATTGAAATCTGCCCGGCTGACCCCGTGCTCCAGCAGGTATTTACCCGCCGCGCTATCTTCTCTGAATGAACCCGCGGGAGAGATATGATCGGTAGTTACGGAATCACCCAGATATAATAACACCCGGGCATTATGTATATCCCTTAAGGGGGGTAATGCTTCACTCAGCCCTTCGAAAAATGGAGACTCTTTGATGTATGTTGAATTTCTGTCCCATTCGTAATTCTCATCCAGGTTGACTTTCAGATTTTGCCAATCAGCGGAGCCGTCGAAGATCACATCGTAAACCTGCTTAAAATCTTCGATCCTCATGCAGGCCTTAATTGTTTCTGTAATTTCATCCCTGTTGGGCCAGATATCCCTGAGATACACGGGATTGCCATTCGGGTCATAGTCCAGGGGATCTTCCATGAGATTGGTATCTATCCTGCCTGCCAAGGCATAAGCCACGACAAGCATCGGGGACATCAGGAAATTCATCTTTACCTGTGGATGGACACGGGCCTCAAAGTTCCTGTTACCGGACAATACTGCCGATACAATCAATTCGCCCTTTTCCACAGCTTCGGCTATGTGGGGAGGAAGCGGCCCGGAATTTCCGATGCAGGATGTGCAACCATATCCAACCGTATGAAAACGCAAAGCTTCCAGATCGGCATTGAGTCCGGAGCGCTCCAGATACTGTGTCACCACTTTAGATCCCGGCGCCAGGGAGGTTTTAACCCACGATTTGGTGCGTAATCCCCTCTTCACCGCATTTCTTGCCAATAATCCGGCTCCCACCATTACAGCCGGATTGGACGTATTGGTGCAACTGGTGATCGCGGCAATAACGATACTCCCGTCACTTAGCACCAATTCTTTATCCTTGTGTTTGATCCTTACTGATCGGATAGATTCCCTTTCCACCTCATAGGTGGTGGGCGCATTGACCGGCACCTTGCCAAAGGTGAATTCCGTTCCCGATCCCCCGTCGGCAAGCCAGGCGGATTCACGTCTGTCACGCGGAGGATAATAAAACCGGGAATATTCCTTTTCCAGCAGCATTTGGAATTGTTCACCCAACTCTTCGACCAGGATTTTGTCCTGGGGTCGTTTGGGCCCTGAAACAGTGGGTTGGAGAGTAGACAGGTCAAATTCCACCACTGAGGAATACTGGATATTTTCATTTCCTGTCCGCCATAACAGATTCTCTTTACAATAGGTTTCGACAATCTCCACCTCTTCTTCTGTGCGATTGGTCTGACGCATGTATTGCAAGGTGAGTTCATCAATCGGGAAATAGGTCACCGTACATCCGAATTCGGGCGACATGTTGGAGATGGTGGCTCTGTCGGTGACGGTTAAAGTGTCCAAACCATCACCAAACACTTCCACAAATTTCCCGACAACACCTTTCTCCCTTAACACCTTCGTGATCGACAATACCATATCGGTAGCGGTACATTGTTCCGGGATCTTTCCTGTCAACTTCAACCCTATTACTTGGGGGCAGGTAAAGAAAATGGGTTGTCCAAGCATGGCTGCTTCCGCCTCGATACCGCCCACTCCCCATCCAATAACCCCTATGCCATTCACCATGGGGGTATGGGAATCGGTGCCCACCAATGAGTCAGGGAACAACCAACCATCACGGCTTATGATCCCCTTTGCCAAGTATTCCAGGTTAACCTGATGACAAATGCCCAATCCGGGAGGAACTACTGTGAAATTACGAAGCCCGTTCTGGGCCCATTTCAATAATTCATACCGTTCCTTGTTTCTCTCATACTCAACCTGTACGTTTTTGTCGTATGAATAGTCCGTGCCGTAATAATCAACCTGTACCGAGTGATCGATCACTAAATCGACAGGAATGGCAGGGTTGATTTTCTGGCCATCTTTGCCATGCCGGATATATTCAGCGCGAAGTGAAGCCATGTCGACAACAGCGGGCACTCCGGTAAAGTCCTGCATTAAGATGCGCGCCGGCTTAAAAGGGATATCCTTGTCAACCAGGGCGGGTGTCCAGTTAACCAACGTATGGATATGGTCATCGGTGATGCTGAACCCGTCATAATTCCGTAACACATTTTCCAATAGAATACGGATACTGAACGGCAGATGTTCAACCTGACCGTAAGGAAGCTCTTTGAGAGAACTGTAAAAGTAGTTTTTTCCTTTCACTGTAAGTTCCCGAAATGATTTTGATTTAGTTGTTTCCATAGCACACTGTATAATATTCTCCACTTAACTAACAACGAAGTGAAGAGAAAGGTTTAAATATTGCTTGTGAGGCGCTGATCTTATGACCGTTCCCGAAGGGATCGATTTATTGTCAAACACGAAAGTGAAGGCGCCACATTGCAGCCATCACGGGTGTTTTACTTATGAATAGAGCGGATTTTCTTTCTGTTTAGATTGACCAATATGTATGCTTAAGCACATATCTTTCAGGTGATCCCCGTTATATCGATATTTGAAGATATAAATAAACAAAAAGCGACTACGCTTTTAATCGTAATCGCCTCATTGTCAGCTGTCGGGATGACTGGATTCGAACCAGCGACCACTCGCCCCCCAGACGAGTACTCTAAACCGGACTGAGCTACATCCCGCAAAAGTGAGTGCAAAAGTAGCACATTATTTTTAATTCCGCAAATTTAGATTCGGCTTTGTTTAATGTATATTATGAATTTATTTATGATCGGATAAAAAAATAGTTGTTAATTTGCGGTTTGGTAAACAGAGAGATTGTTGATGTCTTTTTGAAAATCCATTGTTATGCTATCCGGATGGATAAAATGATGGGCAGCGTACTGCTGAAAGGCTTCAATAACCTTAAAAAGAAATAGTTATATTCAATGACTTTCACTGCAAAGCAAATAGCCGATTTTCTGAAAGGTGAGATAGTCGGCAACCCGGAAGTAAAAGTTTCCAATTTTTCGAAGATCGAAGAGGGAAAAGCAGGTACTATCACTTTCCTGGCCAATCTGAAGTATACTCCCTATATTTACAACACTGAAGCCGACATTGTGCTTGTAAACAATGATTTCGAGCCGGAGAAGCCGATCAGGGCCACCCTCATTAAAGTGCCCAATGCTTATGCTGCGTTGGCCTCATTGATGGAAATGGTGAATAAAAGTACCCCTCGTAAGCGGGGTATTGATCCACTGAGTTTTGTCTCGCCCACTGCGGTACTCAATGCAGACGTTTATGTGGGAGCGTTCGCCTATATCGGAGATCATGTTGAGATAGGGAATGACAGCAAGATCTACCCGCAATCTTATGTGGGAGACAATGTGAAGATCGGGAAAAATACCGTCATCTATCCCGGCGTAAGGATTTATCACAATTGTGTGATAGGCGATGATTGTATCCTGCATGCGGGTGCTGTGATCGGCGCGGACGGTTTCGGCTTTTCCAAAGAAGGGGAGATATATCATAAAATTCCCCAGTTGGGCAATGTAATTATCGAAGACGATGTGGAGATCGGAGCCAACACAACCATAGACCGCGCGGTGATGGGTTCTACTGTTATCCGTCGAGGCGTAAAACTCGATAATCTCATACAGATAGCACACAATTGTGAGATCGGTGAGCATACAGCTATGGCTGCCCAGGTAGGTATTGCCGGTTCTACCAAGATCGGTGAAAATTGTGTCTTTGGCGGGCAAGTGGGTATTGGTGGACATATCACTATTGGGAAAAACAGTCAGATAGGTGCTCAGTCCGGAATCATCAGTAATACCGAAGAGGGATCGGAAATCATCGGTTCCCCCGCTATGCCTGTGAAAAGTTTCTTCAAGTCAAGCATCATCATACCCAAGTTGCCGGATATGTACCGGCAGCTGAACAGGCTAGAGAGAGAGCTGGCTGAATTGAAGAAAAAGCTTGAGCTTGGCGATTAAATCCCTGTTTAATTAAGAAATATACCACACCCTCACAAATTTAAAAAAGAATCTGTGCAATTGATCTTTGCATCAGGAAAATACATTTTATTGAACGGTAATGAGGTGATATTGTTATTTGATGTTATCTTTGCACATAAATAGGAGAAATGAGAAATAAATTATGCTCCATAAGATACCTTGGACGATAGATAATTTTATTATATGAAACAGAAAACATTACAAAACAGCTTCACCTTAAGCGGTGTGGGTCTTCATACCGGATTGGATATTGTGGTAACTTTCAATCCTGCGCCTGTGGACCACGGATATAAGATAAAAAGAATTGACCTGGAAAATCAGCCGGTGATTGAAGTGTTGGCGGAAAATGTAGTGAATACGCAGCGCGGGACAGTAATCGGTAAAGGTAAGGCAACCGTAAGCACCATTGAGCACGGACTTTCGGCACTTTTCGCCCTGGGTATTGACAATTGTCTGATAGAGGTGAATGCATCTGAATTCCCCATCCTTGACGGAAGCGCTGTGGAGTATGTGAGAGAAATCCGAAAAGCAGGTATTCAAGAACAAGACAAAGACAAGGACTTTTATATTGTACGCAAGAAGATCGAGGTGTCCGATCCGGAAACCGGCTCAAAATTAACGCTCCTGCCCGACGATTCGTTTTGTATCAACTCATTTATTGAATTTGAATCGCAATATATTCCCAATCAATCGGCTTCAATGGACAACATTGCCGATTATGAGGCGGAGATTGCTCCCGCGCGTACTTTCGTGTTTGTGCGCGAAATCCAACAGTTACGCCAGGCCGGTCTTATCAAAGGGGGGAATCTGGATAATGCCATCGTAATTTATGAAAGGAAATTATCACAGAAAGAGTTGGACGATATAGCCGACGAGCTGCAGGTCCCCCGTCATAATGCCGATGAATTGGGTTATCTGAACAGTCGTAAGTTGATGTTTCCCAATGAGCCCGCCCGTCATAAGCTACTCGATATTATCGGAGATATGGCCCTTATCGGTAAACCCATCAAGGGACGGCTTATTGCCACACGTCCCGGACACAAGATCAATAATCAATTGGCCCGGTTGATCCGTAAGGATATCAAACTCAATGAAGTGCAGCCGCCGGTATATGATGTGACCCAGGAGCCGGTTATGGATAACAATCGTATCCGGGAATTGTTGCCTCATCGTTATCCTTTCCTGATGGTAGATAAAATTATACAGATGACGAATAAGTTTATTGTGGGTGTGAAAAATATCACAACCAATGAACCTTTTTTTGTGGGGCATTTTCCTCAGGAACCGGTGATGCCGGGGGTATTACAGGTTGAGGCAATGGCACAGACAGGAGGGTTGCTCGTGCTTTCCGGATTGGACGAACCGGAAAGATACTCTACCTATTTTCTCAAGATCGATAATGTGAAGTTCCGTCATAAAGTGGTTCCGGGTGATACCATTATCTTCCGGGTGGAACTTACCAGTGAAATGCGCAGGGGGATTGCTACTATGCGGGGGTTGGCATTCCTTGGAGATAAAGTGGTTTCCGAGGCCGACTTCACGGCACAGATCATCAAAAATAAATAAGATAAACTAATTACATATGAGCAGTGTTTCATCTTTAGCTTATGTGCACCCGGAAGCTAAGCTCGGGGATAATGTGGTTGTTGAGCCTTTTGCATACATCGATGGTAATACCGAAATAGGTGAGGGCACCCGAATAATGACTCACGCCACAGTATTGAGTGGGGCACGTATTGGAAAGGATTGTACCATCTTTCCTCACGCAACAGTGGCCGGTATCCCCCAAGACCTTAAGTTCAGGGGAGAAGATACGGAAGCTATCATAGGAAATAATACTATCATACGTGAATGTGCCACTGTAAACAGGGGCACTGCCTCCAAAGGATTCACAAAAGTGGGATCAGACTGTCTGATCATGGCCTATAGCCATGTGGCTCACGATTGTCTCCTCAGTGATCATGTGATCCTGGGTAATTCCACTCAATTGGCAGGTGAGGTGGAGATCGAGGATTATGCGATCGTCAGCGGAGGGGTGTTGGTGCATCAGTTCTCCAGGATTGGCGCACATGTAATGATACAGGGAGGATCCAAGATCCCCAAGGATATTCCTCCTTATGTAATGGTTGGGCGGGAACCCATTGTTTTTGTGGGGTTGAATGTGGTAGGGCTGAGACGGAGAGGTTTTACCAGTGAACGTATCAACTCCATTCAGGAGATATACCGCTATTTGTACCAGTCCGGATTCAATGTCACACAGGCCACGGAACGAATCGAGAAAGAACTGCCAGAAACCGACGACCGTAATCATATCCTGGATTTTATTCGTTCATCGAGCCGCGGCATTGTCCGTGGAAATATGGAGGGATAAAGCATGCCGGGTATTATTTTTCCGGCGGAATGGTATCCTCAGAGTGCTGTGCAGGTTACCTGGCCGCATACGGAGACCGACTGGGCGGATGATCTGGAGGAGGTTACGGCTTGTTATATAGGCTTCTCAAGAGAGATTCTTAAACGACAAAAGTTACTGGTAGTCTGTGCCCATGCCCGTGAAATTGGGAAATATTTTTCGCGGGATGAGCGGAAAAATCTCATTTGCGCGGAGATAGAAAGTAACGACACCTGGGCGCGGGATCATGGAGGGATCTCTCTTTTTATCGATGACAGACCTGCGATTTCAGATTTTGGATTCAATGGATGGGGGTTGAAATTTGCGGCCAACCGTGATAACCTGATTACAGGAAGGCTTTTCGAAAAAAGTGTTTTTCAACCCGGAGTAGCATACCGCAATAATTTACACTTCATATTGGAAGGCGGATCGATAGAATCCGACGGAAAAGGCACGTTGCTTACTACCTCGCAGTGTTTGTTAGCCCCCAACCGCAATCAACCGATGACGCAGGATGAGATTGACGATTATCTGAAACAATGTCTTGGCGCAGAACGTGTTTTATGGCTCCACCACGGTTATCTGGCAGGTGACGACACAGACAGCCACATTGATACGCTAGCGCGTTTCTGCGATGAACAGACCATTGCTTATGTGAAATGCGACGATCCTCAAGATGAACATTATCAGGAGTTGAGAATGATGGAAGAGGAGCTGGAGTCTTTTGTCGCACATGATGGCCAGCCCTACCGCCTGGTCGGTCTGCCAATGGCCGATGCGGTATATCACGACGGAGAGCGTTTGCCGGCTACCTATGCTAATTTTTTAATTATCAACGGGGCTGTATTGATCCCCTTTTATGGTACTGAAAAAGATCATATCGCAAAAGATCAGTTACGGGAAATTTTTCCGGATCGGGAGATAATCGGGGTTGATTGCGGTCCGCTTATCCGTCAACATGGCTCGCTCCACTGTGCAACTATGCAGTTTCCCATCGGTTTTCTCTGAAGTTTCCCATCGGTTTTCTCTGAATAGGTGGAAAGGTGGGGAAGTGGGAATCTAAAAGTGAAAGTAAATATTAGAGCCAAGAACCAAGAGCCAAGAGTCAAGAGCCAAGAGCCAAGAGCCAAGAACCAAGAACCAAGACTTTTAAATTTCTTCACTTTCCAGTTCTCAGTTCCCAGTTCTCAGTTCTCAGTTCCCAGTTCCCAGTTCCCAGTTCCCAGTTCCCAGTTCCCAGTTCCCAGTTCTAAGTTCTAATTTCTAATTGTAATTAATAATTTTATATGCGAGTAGGGATCATTCAACAGGCCAATACGCCCGATAGGGAAGAAAATATAAGGCGCTTACAGCGGAAAATCAGACAGCTGGCTCAGGGAGGAGCAGAGCTGGTTGTAATGCAGGAGTTGCATAATGGCCTCTATTTTTGTCAAACCGAAGATACTGCCATTTTCAACCAGGCAGAAACTATTCCCGGGTCGTCTACCGATTTGTTCGGCCGGTTGGCAAGGGAGTTGGGGGTGGTTATTGTACTTTCCTTGTTTGAGAAACGTGCTGCCGGCCTTTACCATAATACGGCGGTAGTGATGGAGCAAGATGGATCCATTGCCGGTAAATACCGGAAAATGCATATTCCTGACGATCCGGCTTATTACGAGAAATTTTATTTCACCCCCGGTGATCTGGGTTTTCACCCCATTGAGACGTCGGTCGGGAAGTTAGGGGTACTGGTCTGCTGGGATCAATGGTATCCCGAAGCGGCGCGCCTGATGGCCCTGTCAGGGGCGGAATTGCTGATCTACCCCACCGCTATCGGTTGGGAATCTACCGACCCCGAAGATGAAAAACAGCGCCAGCTCGATGCCTGGGTTACGTTGCAGCGGGGGCATGCCGTGGCGAATGGTTTGCCCGTTGTCGCGGTGAACCGTTCCGGTTTTGAACCCGACCCGTCAGGACTCACCAATGGCATTCAATTTTGGGGCAACAGTTTTATCTGCGGACCGCAAGGAGAGTTTTTGTATCGCGCCGGCAGCGAGGAAGTTTCACATATTATTGAGATCGACAGGGAGCGTACCGAGAATGTGCGTCGCTGGTGGCCTTTCTTTAGGGATCGCCGCATCGATGAGTACGGCCAATTGACCAAACGATGGATCGATTGAGTTGTCGGTAAATATGAAGTGGATAAATTGATAAAGGTCGCCCGATTTGAGCGACCTTTTTCTTTGGATGTTTTCAGTCTTTTTACCTTCGTCCGGAAGATCTGCCGGATCTGTTGCTTTCTCTGCTGCTCCTTGTTGATGAAGTGCTTGTATCGCTGTTGTTTCCGCTTGATGAACCGGAACTCGATCTTACCGAGGAGCTTTGGTTCTCACTTCTTGAGGAGCTTGAGCCCGAACGTGCGGTGGTGCTGTTTCTATTATCCGAGGAACTTTCCGTTCTTGTTGCCGTACCGCTGTTGCTTCTTGAGGAGCTTGAACCCGAACGTGTGATGGTGCTGTTTCTATTATCCGAGGAACGTTCCGTTCTTACTGCCGTACCGCTGTTGCTTCTGGAGGAGCTCTGAGGTGTAACCGTGGTACTCCTGGTGTTGGATGAGTTGCCGCGTGAATTGGTTGCAGAACTACGGTTGTTCCTGCCGGAGGAATTCTCCTGAGATCTTACGGTAGTACTTCTGTCATTGGAACCTGACGACCTTTGTGATCTGACAGTGGTACCATTGTCGTTTCTTGTGGAACTCCCCGACGACCTTACTGCAGGGTTCCGATTCGTGGATGTTCCGCTCCGTGAAGTCGTTCCTTCAGAGACTCTTGTATTGCTGTTGCTGTTTCTGACCGTTCCGCTGCTATTCCTTCTTTCCGTGCTTCTTCCGCTTACCGAGGATCTGGTATTGGAGGATCTGCTGTTGTTGGCATCAGGACGATAGACGCTTACCGCATTACCGCTGACCCTTGTCGCCCTGCCGGAACGGTTGTTGTTGCTTTCGAGCCGGCGTACCGTAACCTTTCTGCCTGTTTCACGTTCGTAATCCCTGGCGTTCGGGCCGCTGTAATAACGGTTGTCATTATATATATAAGTGTTATTGACGATAGTCGTCCTGTTGTAGATGGTGGGGCTGTACCGGTTATAATACCTGTGCATGCTCCGGTTATACATGTATCTTGAGGGTAGGAAAGTCCAGTAGTTGTGAGGAGCATTCACATGAATGTGTATATTGACGCCGGGGCCCATCGGTGCCCAACCGTAATAACCGCCTCCGCTTCTCCATGTTACCCAGGCAGGTGCCCATTCGTAACCCGGGATCCATGCCCATCCATAGTAGTCGTCATAGTACCACCGTCCGTAGTGGAAAGGCGCCCATCCCCAAGAGAAGTTCGACACCCAGGTATTTCCGTAATCGGTTATCACCCAGTAGCCATTGGTGGCATACGGGTGAAAATCCCTACCCACATTGGGAATCCAGATGCGGCCGTAAGTGCGGTCGTTAATCCATCTACCGTATGGTCTCAATTCGTGGTAGAATACGTTGAATGATATACCGCCTCTGTGATAGCCGTCGTCATAGTATTCCTCTTCGTAATAATAGTCGTCATATACCTGGGAGTAGACATAATTCCGGGAGGTTCCGCATGACCACATTACCAGTGCGATTACCGAGAGAATGAGGGGATGTCTTAAAGCTTTCATATCCGTAGTTGTTAAAGGGTGTAACTTCATTCCTTTCTTTAGCAATATGACATCCTTTTTACGGAATGGTTTAACAATTCAAGATTCAAAATTCAAGATTCAACGGGGGCGTTCTGGCTTCACCGAACATTGTTTCATTCCACAATTTCACAATTTGGCTCACACCGATTGTTAATTGACTACGTCGATTTATAATTCATGATTCAGTGAATTTTCACTGCCTTCACTATTTTTCACTTTCCCTTTCCCTCTTCCCTTTTTCCTCTTCATTCTTCCCTCTTCATTTTTCACTTTTCATTCTTCACTTTTCATTTTTCACTTTTCATTCTTCATTCTTCACTTTTCCCTCTTCATTCTTCACTCTTCATTCTTCACTCTTCACTCTTCATTCTTCCCTATTTAAATACCTGGTCGATGCCGGAGAATCCCATAAACGCCATGGCCATGATGCCGGCGGTGATCAGTGCCAGGGGAATCCCTTTCATCGCCTTGGGTACCTTGGTCAGCGCCAGTTGCTCACGGATACCGGAGAAAATGATCAGCGCCAGGGCGAAGCCAATGGATGTGGCAATCGCGTAGATGACTGATTCAAGCAGATTATAATCTTTCTGTGTGACCAGTATGGCTACCCCCAGTATGGCACAGTTAGTGGTGATCAGCGGAAGAAATACTCCCAGGGCTTGGTAAAGCGAAGGAGATATTTTTTTGAGAATAATCTCCACCATCTGTACCAATGCCGCGATCACCAAGATAAAGGTGATAGTTTGTAGATATTCCAGCCCAAAAGTTTCCAGAACACCTCTTTGCAGAAGGAACGTGACGATGGTGGCAATAGTCATTACAAAGGTGACAGCCAGCCCCATGCCGATAGCTGTATCCACTTTCTTGGATACACCCAGGAATGGGCAGATACCCAGAAACTGGGCCAATACCACGTTGTTCACAAATATGGCGACAATGATGATTCCGATAATTTCCATAATCCTTCAGGTTAGTTAGTGCTTTCTTTCTTTTGGAGTTTATTGAAAAGGGCGATCAGGTACCCCAGCGCGATAAAGGCGCCTGGTGCCAGTACAAATATCAATGAACCGAATTGTTCAGGATAGATATTCAGCGAGAATATCTTACCGGTACCTAACAATTCACGTACAGCGCCCAATAGGGTGAGTGCAAAGGTGAAACCCAGTCCGATCCCCAGTCCGTCGAAGATTGATGGAGCTACCCCGTTCCTTGAAGCAAATGATTCCGCGCGCCCCAGTACGACACAGTTCACCACGATCAGTGGAATAAAAATACCCAAACTATCGGCCAACGCCGGCACATAGGCTTTCATCATCATTTCGATGATGGTCACGAAGGTGGCGATCACTACGATGTAGGCCGGGATACGCACCATATCGGGGATGAGGTTTTTCAGCATCGAGATGACCGCATTGGAACAGGTCAGCACGAACAGGGTCGCCAGTCCCATACTCATCCCGTTAATGGCCGAACTGGTGGTTGCCAATGTGGGGCACATCCCCAGTAGCAACACGAAAATGGGATTCTCTTTAATAATGCCGTTGAGCAGTACTTTCAAATGGTTATTCATTGCCGTCTCCTCCCTCCTCTGATATTGTATCTTGTTTGTGATTGTCATTCTCTACTCCAGGGCCGTCTGTCACCTTCCCCGACTGGGTGTCTTCGTAGGAGGCGGTGGCGCCGCTTGTCGTGTCAGTGCTTCCTGAATAGGCGGCGTAAGCTCTGTTGACTGCTTCGAGGAAGGCCCTCGAGGTGATGGTCGACCCGGTAATGGCATCCACGTCTCCTCCGTCTTTTGAAACCCTCAGCGCACCTTTGGACAGGTCTCGCCCGATGATCGACTGCGACGGTTTCGCGGCATCCCTGAACCAATCCGACATCTTTGACCCTAATCCCGGAGTCTCGGCGTGTTGCAAGACCGAATAATTCACGATCTTGTGTTCCATGTCAAAGCCTACCATGATCTGTATATTTCCGTTGAACCCATTATTGGAAAAGCTATTCAGCGCGTATCCCACCATTTGATCCCCCTTTTTTGCGGGATAAACCAGAAGAGAGTCTGCTTGTCCGACAGGCATTGTGAAGGCTTCCGCAGTCGGGTTATTGTCAAATTCAGGCACTACCTCGCCGATGGCGTTCTGCAGTTTCATCGCTTTGGCCTCTGCAATCGGCTTTGCCGTCATTTTATTCACCTGTGCCAGCAGTACAGCCACCGTAAGGCATATCAGCGACAGCGACAGGAACATATTTTTGAATGATGATTTTAATTTAGCCATGTTTCACTACCTCCCCGAATCGTTTAGGTGTTGTGTAATTGTTGATCAGCGGTGTAAAGGCATTCATCAGCAGGATTGCGAATGAAACTCCTTCCGGATAGGCTCCCCAAAGGCGTATGGCGACGGTGATAAAGCCGATTCCCACACCGTAAATAAGCATTCCCTTTTTTGTCATGGGCGACGTTACATAGTCGGTCGCCATGAAGACCGCGCCCAGCATCAATCCTCCCGAAAAGAGATGGATCAGCGGGTGGTAGAGCGGGATGGGGTTGAAAATATATATTATCCCTGTAAAGATGGCTACAGTAGCCATAATGGAGACAGGGATATGCCATGTGATCACCTTCTTCCAGAGCAACCATCCTAAACCGAGAAGCAGTGCCAGGGCGCTCATTTCACCGATGGAACCGGCTTCGGTGCCAAAAAACATCGTTTGTAAAGATGGCAGCAGTTCCGGATTCGACTTGAGGTTACCCAATACGGTTGCCGAGGTGA
The DNA here is from genome assembly GCF_003712195.1 of Proteiniphilum sp. X52. GTDB lineage: Bacteria > Bacteroidota > Bacteroidia > Bacteroidales > Dysgonomonadaceae > Proteiniphilum. The sequence continues at coordinate 78,153 of NZ_RDSD01000018.1, forward strand.
CAGCATCGACCGCCCCGGCAATATCGGGTGCCGGCCAGAGGGTCATCTGCGCCGGAAATGAGATCAGCAGGAAGATACGTCCCGCGATGGCGGGGTTAAAGATATTATTACCCAATCCTCCGAAAGACAATTTCACCACACCGATGGCGAACAGGCATCCCAGTGCCAGTATCCATACCGGCAGGTTGGACGGTACGTTGAAAGCCAGCAACACACCGGTAATGATAGCCGAACCGTCGAGCACGGTGGGTGTTTTCTTTATGATATATTTTACGATGAGATATTCAAATGCCACGCAAAAAAGCACAGCCAAGGCGGTAATGATCAATGCATCGAGCCGGAAGACATATAAAGCGACCAGGAACGCCGGAATAAGCGCGACAAGCACCCCGTACATGTTTTTTTCAATCGTGTCCCCGCTGTGAATATGAGGTGAGGGGGAAACAACCAGTTTGTTCTCCATATCTAAAGTTACTCTAAGCGTTAGTTTTTCTATTCCTGATGATTGTGTTCACCCTGCCTTTTCCCAGCCTGATATGATCAAGTAGCGGGCGGTCCGCGGGACAGGTGTAACTGCATGAGCCGCATTCAATGCAATCGGCGATACGGTGTTTTTCCGCTTGGTCCCATACCTCGAATTCTGTCAGATTCATCAGTAGGGTGGGGTTCAGACCCATCGGGCAAACACTTATACATTTGGCGCAACGGATACAATCTTTCATTGCTTTCCGTTTTGCTTCCAATGTGGGAATAAGTAATATCCCTGACGTTCCTTTGGTCACCGGCACGTCGATACTCGCCAAAGCTTTCCCCATCATGGGGCCGCCACTGACGATCTTGCCGGTGGTTTCTGGTAATCCGCCGGCCGCGTCGATCAGATTGGCTGCCGGGATACCCACCCGTGAGAGGATATTGCACGGCAGTTTCACATCTTTTCCGGTAACAGTTACCACCCGCTCAACCAACGGTTTGTTTTTCTGCACCGCTTCATAAATAGCCAAAACAGTCCCCACGTTCTGTACCACTGCGCCTACCGAAATGGGTAGGGCGCCGCTGGGCACCTGTCGTCCGATCAGCGCGTCGATCAACTGTTTCTCGCCTCCCTGCGGGTACTGTACCTTCAGGGCTTCCACACTGATACCGGGATATGCTTCCGCGCATTTCCCGAATTTTTCGATAGCGTCTTTCTTATTGTTTTCAATACCTATGATGGCCTTGTCCACGTTCAATGCTTTCATCACGATGGTGGTACCCACCATGATCTCCTCTGTTCTTTCCATCATCAGCCGGTGATCGGAGGTAAGCCAGGGTTCACACTCCACGCCATTGATGATTAGTATTTCCGGTCTGGATCCGGGAGGAGGAGTCAGTTTTACATGGGTGGGAAAAGTAGCGCCACCCATACCGACAATTCCCGCAGCGGCGATCTTGTCGAGGATCTCCCCGGGGGAGAGGTTACACTCTTTCTTCAGGTCCGGTGAGCGGTCGATCGACTCTTCCCATTCATCACCTTCCACTTTAATGAATACGGCATCGCGCCTGTACCCGCTTGCATCCATCGTTTTATCGAGTTTTAACACGGTACCCGATACGGATGAGTGGATATTGGCTGACACGAATCCCACACTCTTGCCGATAAGAGTCCCCACCTTCACGGTATCGCCTTTTTTCACCACAGGTTGGCAAGGAGCGCCGATGTGTTGGGCCAGCGGAATAATTACCTGATTGGGAATGGCAATGGGTTGTATTGCGTTTCCCGCGGAGACTTTCTGTTCTTTCGGGTGAATACCGCCAATTCTGAAAGTTTTTAACATATATGATATCCTTAAATCTTATGCGTCGACTGTGGCTTTTTCCTCTTTGGGTGATTTATCTTTCCGGGGTGGGAAGTTCAACTCCAAGATGGAATTGGTGGGGCAGACCGGTACACATTTACGGCAGAGCCGGCATTTGTCGTCATTGATATAAGCCAGGTTGTTCTCGATGGTAATGGCTTCGAACGGACAGGCCTGCTGGCATTTGCTGCACCCGATACATGCTACCTCGCATGACTTGCGGGCCACGCCTCCTTTTTCTTCATTGACGCAACTCACATAGATCCGCCGTGACTTGGGTCCCTGTTTGCGTAGTTCGATAATGTCTTTCGGACATGCTTTTACACAGGCTCCGCAAGCAGTGCATTTGTCCTCCACCACTTCGGGGAGCATGGTCTCCGGATTGATATGGATGGCGTCGAAAGTGCAGGACGCTTCGCAGTCGCCCAGCCCGAGACAGCCGAAAGAGCATCCGGTATCTCCACCGTAAAGTGCCGCGGCAATGGTACAGTTGGATGCTCCATCGTAGAGGTTGATGCGGGGACGGTGCTCACATGTCCCGTTACAGCGCACCACCGCAATCTTTTTCACAGCTACCGGGGCGGCCTGCCCCAGAATCCGGGCCACTTTGTCCATGGTTGCCTGTCCACCTACCGGACAATTGAGTCCTTCCAAGGTGTCGGCTTTTACGCAGGCCGATGCAAATGACGCGCATCCGGGGAAACCGCATCCCCCACAGTTGGCAGCGGGTAAGACATCCTGAACCTCCTGTATGCGAGGATCTTCTTCTACCTTGAATTTTTGCCCGATCAGGTACAATATGGCAGCGCTACCGGCGCCAATCACACCTAAAGTTACCACGGCAGTAAGCAATACACTCATATTTTGAATTAAAAATTAAAAATTATAAGTGAAAAATTAAAAATCGAGTCCCATCCGAAAAGTCTTTTTACCCAAATTCCCTCAAAATAACTATTGATTTTCAATGAGTTGGGATCCTGTGAAATCGGTTTTGGGGAATTTCGGAGCATACTCAAAATTAAAAGTGAAAAGTTGAACAAGACGTCCGGTTTCTCGCAGGGGCAATCCAATTTTCCCTTTTCATTCTTCCTTCTTCCCTCTTCATTCTTCCCTTTTCATTCTTCATTCTTCATTCTTCATTCTTCATTCCTCATTCTTCACTCTTCACTCTTCATTTTCCTTATATTGAATTGAAACGAGTTTGCCATTTTTTTTCTCAGAAGATAAAGGATCAGGTAGTACGGGATAAGAGCAACCATTGCGGTGATCGCCCCTTCCGTTTCATTGAAGTTCCATAACGATAAAGTGAGGATAAGCGCTAAAATGAGTATGATCAGCGGAAGAACAAATGCCCAGAAAACAGCCTTGTGACCCATTGATTCTTTTCCTTCGATAATCACCCTTTCATTTTGATGAAACCGGCCGGAAAAGTCGACTACCTCGACCAGCTTTTCTTTCGAGTCGGCAGCCATGCAGGCCCCTTTGGCATGACATGCACTACAAGCCGATTGTTGCAGGATACGTACGGTCACCTGATTGTCGTTGATTTTCTCAATAATTCCTTCGTGTTCGATCATGAAACAACAGTAAAATGATCCTTATCTCTTACATCCAATTTGATGACAAAGTTAAGATTATTTTTGAGATAAGTAAAAGTTTTTTTGAACTTACTCATGGTTTAGACGTTATTAAGCGACCAAAGTATTCGGCATTCAATTTTTCATTTTGATAGCGTGATTAGGGATATAGATTTTATTTATGATCTGGCTGCGATAAGTTTCTCTGAATTAGCCGAACATTTACAGAAGAGTATTTGTTAAAAAGTTGAATAGCGGTGCGAAACAGCTGGTTTTATTTTTTGGATTAAAAAAACAAATATATTTGATATTCTATCCTTATGGTTTTTGACATTGACATGATTCGAAAGGTCTACGCACATCTTCCCGCGAAGATACAACAGGCAAAAGATGCTTTACAACGGCCTTTGACTTTGACTGAAAAAATCCTCTTTGCACATCTTTGGCCCGGGGTCCCGGTGAAAAATTACCAACGCGCGGGCGATTACGTGGATTTCGCTCCCGATCGCGTGGCGATGCAGGATGCCACGGCGCAGATGGCGTTACTTCAGTTGATGAATTCCGGACGAACCCATGTGGCGGTACCTTCCACTGTGCACTGTGACCATTTGATTCAGGCATATAAGAACGCACAAACCGATCTGGATGCAGCCAATATGACTAACAGGGAAGTATATGAGTTCCTTCGCGATGTATCCAACAAATATGGAATTGGCTTCTGGAAACCCGGTGCCGGGATCATTCATCAGGTGGTGCTCGAAAACTATGCTTTCCCGGGAGGAATGATGGTAGGTACCGATTCGCATACCCCTAACGCAGGCGGGTTGGGTATGATAGCCATTGGTGTGGGCGGTGCCGACGCGGTGGATGTGATGGCCGGCTTGCCCTGGGAGTTGAAAATGCCGAAACTGATAGGGGTGAAACTGACCGGAAAACTGTCGGGATGGAGTGCGCCCAAGGATGTGATATTGAAAGTGGCCGGTATTCTTACTGTAAAAGGGGGCACCAATGCCATTATCGAATATTTCGGTGAAGGAGCGGAATCGCTCTCCGCCACGGGGAAGGGAACCATTTGCAATATGGGGGCCGAAGTGGGGGCTACCACTTCTATCTTCCCGTTCGACGAAAAGTCGGCAGCCTATCTGGAAAGTACCGGAAGGAAAGAGGTGGCCGACGCAGCCCGCGGGATCATGGAACACCTGCGACCGGATCAGGAGGTAGTCGCCGATCCCGTAAAATATTATGACAAATTGATCGAAATAGACCTTTCTCTTCTGGAACCGCATATCAATGGACCCTTTACGCCTGACGCAGCCTATACCATTTCGGAATTCGGTAAAGCGGTGAAAGAGCATGACTACCCGCGAAAAATGGAGGTGGGATTAATCGGTTCATGTACCAACTCATCGTATGAGGACCTTACCCGGGCGGTTTCCATCGTGAAGCAAGCACGGGATGAGAGCGTGCCGGTGAAAGCGCGGTTCCTGATCAATCCCGGCTCAGAGCAGATCCGTTACACGGCTGAACGTGACGGTATCCTCGAAGTCTTCGAAGCGGCGGGCGCCACCATAATTGCCAATGCGTGTGGCCCCTGTATCGGGCAGTGGAAGCGTGATGATGATGCGAAAGACCGCCCCAATTCCATCGTGACTTCGTTTAACCGCAACTTTGCGAAACGGAACGACGGCAATCCCAATACCCATGCATTTGTAACCTCTCCCGAATTGGTAGCCGCGTTGACTATCGCCGGTGACCTCTGTTTCAATCCGCTGACCGATACCCTTCGAAATGAAAAAGGAGAGTGGGTGAAACTGGTTGAACCCACCGGTTTTGAAATGCCGCCCGGAGGATATGATGTGAAAGATGCGGGATACCTGGCACCATCCGAAGACGGAAGCAGTGTACAGGTGGCCATTGACCCCAATTCGAACCGATTGCAGAAGCTCGAACCATTCCCCGCGTGGGACGGTGAGGACTATATGGGATTGCCGTTGCTTATCAAGGTAAAAGGAAAATGCACTACCGACCATATCTCCATGGCCGGGCCGTGGCTCCGTTTCCGCGGACATCTTGATAATATTTCAGATAACATGCTGATCGGAGCGGTGAATGCTTTCAACAATGAGACCAATTCGGTGCTCGACCCCGGAACCATGGGCTATTCTCCTGTGCCGACACTTGCCCGGAAATTCAAAGCGGAAGGAGTCGGCTCTGTCGTTGTGGCTGAAGAAAATTATGGTGAGGGCTCTAGCCGTGAACATGCCGCCATGGAACCGCGCCATCTCAATGTAAAGGTGATCCTGGTTAAATCTTTTGCCCGCATTCATGAGACGAACCTGAAGAAACAGGGCATGCTGGCGCTTACCTTTGTCAACAAGGAGGATTATGATAACGTCCAGGAAAGGGATAAGATTAGCGTCAAAGGATTAAAAGGGTTTGCTCCCGGTAGAAACCTGACTGTGGAGTTGCTTCATGCTGATGGCACGAAAGATACTTTTGAAGTAGCCCATACCTATAACGAACAACAAATTGAGTGGTTCAAAGCGGGTAGTGCGCTGAATGCCATGAATAAATAATCTTTAAACCTACGCTATTTATGATGAATGGAACCCTTGATAACACTGCGTTTGGTCATCCGGATGCTCCTTGGTTGTGTATAACCCGTCGCGACGGCCGCCTTGTCGTACCCGATCATCCCGTTATTCCCTTCATTGAAGGCGACGGAATAGGAAAAGAGATATCGATCCATGTGCAGGGGATTGTCGATAGCGCTGTCGACAAGGCATACGGGGGAAAACGAAAAATTGGCTGGAAGGAAGTGCTGGCCGGTGAAAAAGCTTTCAATAAAGTGGGAAGCTGGTTGCCGGATGAAACCATTGAAGCCTTTCGCGGCTGCCTGGTGGGAATAAAGGGGCCGCTCACCACGCCGGTAGGAGAGGGGATACGCTCACTCAATGTGGCTCTCCGCCAGGAATTGGACCTTTATGTATGCCTTCGCCCTGTGCGATGGTTCAAGGGAGTGGCTACACCGTTGCTACATCCCGAGAAAGTGCATGTTACCATTTTCCGGGAGAATACGGAAGATATCTATGCCGGTATCGAGTGGGCGGCCGGTACGCCGGAGTTGAAGAGGGTTTTAAAATTCCTGCAGGAAGAGATGGGGGTAGGGAAAATCCGTTTTCCGGAGAGCACCTCGCTGGGAGTGAAACCCGTCTCCGTGGAAGGGACGGAGAGGTTGGTGAGGGCGGCTATCGAATATGCCCTGGGACATGGTTTGCCTTCAGTGACCCTGGTGCACAAGGGAAACATCATGAAATTCACCGAAGGGGGGTTCAAAAAATGGGGCTATGCCCTTGCCGAACGTGAATTTGCCGATCAGACATTCACAGAGAATATTTTCAATAAGATAAAGGCTGAACAGGGGTTGGAAAAAGCCGTGGAAGCTTATAACCACGCGATTGAATCGGGAAAGGTCTTTGTCAAGGATGTGATTGCCGACGCGTTTCTTCAGAACACACTTCTTAAACCGGAAGAGTATTCGGTGATCGCGACACTCAACCTGAACGGCGATTATATTTCCGACCAGTTGGCGGCGATGGTAGGCGGTATCGGTATCGCGCCGGGTGCTAATATCAATTACCATACGGGACATGCTATTTTTGAGGCGACACACGGCACCGCCCCCGATATTGCCGGGAAAGACAAGGCGAATCCCTGTTCCATGCTGCTTTCAGCAGTAATGATGTTGGAATATATGGGATGGAAAGAAGCAGGTGACCTGATCACTTCGGCGTTGGAGGTCCTTTTCGAAAACGGGTATGGGACTTCTGACCTGGCGCAGTTCATGGAAAACGGAAAACCATTGTCCACATCCGATTTTTCCGGCAAAGTGATTGAGAATCTGTAATAATGTTTACTTCTGTAAACAAATCCAGGCAAAAGAATGTTAAAAAGACGGGATGCCGTTACTCTGTCGCCATTGAAGGAAGTTTTCGTCAAGCTAAGTAAATAATAAACAAAATATATCACTATGGATAATGAACAATTGAGAAAAACATTGTCGGACTCTGTTGCCTTCACAAGCAATATCGACAAGGATCTTTTTACCAAGATGGGTGTGAAGCGCGGCCTTCGCAATGAAGATCACTCGGGAGTACTTGCCGGACTTACACGTGTGGGCGATGTGGTAGGCTATGAACGTCAGCTTGACGGTACCTTGACCCCTGTGCCGGGTAAACTTTTTTATCGGGGAATGGATGTGGAGGAGCTGGTGAGGGGTGTGCAACAGGAAAACCGCCTGGGATTCGAGGAGGCTACTTTTCTGCTTTTGTCGGGTCGCCTTCCCAATAGTGAAGAGCTAAAAGCCGCGGAGCAACTGATTGCACAGACGATGCCGTTGAATCACAGGGCCACCATGAATATTATGGCCCTGAAGGGAGGGAATATTATGAATATCCTGGCCAGGAGCGTGCTGGAACTTTATACCTATGATGAAAATCCGGATGATATCTCTCCTGAAAATCTTATCAGCCAGTCGATCAACCTGATTGCCAAATTCCCTACCATTATCGCCTACGCTTATCAGGTGTTGAGGCATGACCAGATGGGGCGTTCCCTGCATATCCGCCATCCTTATGAAGACCGTTCGGTGGCGGAGAATTTCTTATATATGATGAAGGGGCGTGACAGTTATACGGAGCTTGATGTGAAAATTCTCGACTTGGCGCTGGTGCTTCATGCGGAACATGGAGGAGGAAACAACTCCACTTTCTCGGTACGGGTCACCAGTTCGACCGAAACGGATACCTATTCTGCCATTGCCGCGGGTATCGGTTCATTGAAAGGGCCGCTCCATGGAGGAGCCAACATCAAGGTGCAAGGCATGTTGGAAGACATGAGGAAAAATGTGAAAGACTGGACAAACCGGTCACAGATAGACGAGTATCTGACAAAAATATTGAGGAAAGAGGCATACGACCGCACCGGCCTTATCTACGGTATCGGCCATGCCGTCTATACGATCAGCGACCCGCGTGCCATACTATTGAAAGAGATGGCGCGTGATCTGGCCAAGGAAAAAGGGCGTGAAGAGGAGTTCGCCTTTATGGAGTTGATAGAAGAACGGGCCGTAGAGGTATTTCTTGGTTTCAAGAAGAGTACGGCCAAGGCACGGACATGTATCAACGTGGACTTCTATTCGGGGTTTGTGTACGATGCTCTCGGATTACCCCCGGAGGTGTTCACGCCGCTTTTTGCCATGGCGCGTATCGTGGGTTGGTCGGCCCACCGGATCGAGGAGATGAATTTCATCAGCAAACGCCTGATCCGTCCGGCATACAAAAACGTGCGTGAGAAACAACCCTTTATCCCGATGAATGAACGATAACCCTCCCCTTCCATGCAAAAGATAAAAGTCAATAATCCTATCGTTGAGTTGGATGGTGACGAGATGACCCGCATCATCTGGTCCTTCATCAAGGAACAACTCATCTTACCCTATCTCGACCTGGATATTAAATATTACGATCTGAGTATACAACATCGCGATGCAACGGAAGACCATGTGACGGTGGAAGCTGCCGAGGCCATCAAAAAATATAATGTAGGAGTCAAGTGCGCCACCATCACGCCGGATGAGGCGCGCGTGAAGGAATTCGGACTGAAGCGGATGTGGAAATCACCCAACGGAACCATCCGTAATATTGTGGGAGGAACGGTATTCCGCGAGCCGATCATCTGCAGCAATATCCCCCGTTATGTACAGGGATGGACTCAACCCATTATCATCGGGCGTCATGCCTTTGGCGACCAGTACCGGGCCACGGATAAGGTTATCAGGGGGAAAGGCACGCTCCGCCTTACCTTCACCAACGAAGAGGGTGAAACACAAAGCTGGGAAGTGTATGATTTCAAGGGGGACGGGGTCGCCATGGCGATGTACAATACCGACGAGTCTGTCTACGGATTTGCCCGTTCGTCCTTCCAGATGGCGCTAACCAAAAGATATCCGCTCTATCTCTCTACCAAGAATACTATCCTGAAAGCCTATGACGGTAGATTTAAGGATATTTTTCAGGAGGTGTATGAGAATGAATTCAAAGCCGAATTTGAGAGGGCCGGCATCACTTATGAACATCGGTTGATCGATGATATGGTGGCTGCGGCCATGAAGTGGAGCGGGGGATTTGTATGGGCATGCAAGAACTACGACGGGGATGTGCAATCCGATACGGTGGCGCAGGGTTTCGGTTCGCTGGGGATGATGTCTTCCGTATTGGTGACACCCGACGGTAAAACGGTGGAGGCCGAAGCGGCACATGGCACCGTGACGCGGCACTATCGCCAGCATCAGCAGGGTAGAGAGACCAGTACCAATCCCATTGCTTCTATTTTCGCATGGACACGAGGATTGGCGCACCGGGGACGGCTCGACGGCAATCCACCGCTTATCGACTTCTGTGAGAAGTTGGAACAGGTGTGTATAGAGACCGTGGAAGGGGGTGAGATGACCAAAGACCTGGCACTCCTCGTCTACGGGAACGACGCGTCGCGTGACACCTATCTCACTACGCAGGAGTTCCTGCAGGCGTTGAAGCGGAATCTGGAAAAGAAGTGGGTTTAGTCCCGTTGTTAGAGAGTTCCAGAAACTTGTCATACCCTCTTTTATTGATGTTTTCTTTGGTTATCTTCCCGCTAGAATATCCATTGCTTTACCTCATCGGGCTCATTCTTGATTCTTGCGCCGATAATGTATTTGTATCGCGCTGATTCAAGTAGTTCGATGTTCTTCTTGTTCACCAATCCGGAATCGACTACCACCACGAAGTCCGTCAAATCGAACCTTTTGACAAAATCTTCACGGACGATAACAAGATGTCTGAACACTTCGTCTTCGATGCAGTCAAAGCCCACCAGGCGGAAAACCCGGTCTAAAATTAATTGGGTACCATTTAAATTTCGGGAGCATTTATGGCAATGCCGAAACCGCGGGAGCCAAATACATGATCGTGGAGGTGGAAAGATACACCCAAGGATTAAGTCCTTTTGAAA
>NZ_RDSD01000019.1 GCF_003712195.1 Proteiniphilum sp. X52
CCCCCCCCCCCCCCCCCCCCCCCCCCCCCCCCCCCCCCCCCCCCCCCCCCCCCCCCCCCCCCCCCCCCCCCCCCCGAGAACGACCTTCCTTCCATTCTGTACCATAGCGCTGGTTACTCTCCGGCAGATCAACTTCAATCCGAAATAGCACAGCGGATATTATTGCCCCGGCATAGGCAAAAAGATGGTATGGTGAAGCTGTCTTATAAATCAAAAAACATTGAATCCGCATACATGGTTATGGCCGGAATTGACAAGCAGGAGCAAATACTGTATTCCGATACCCTTCATCTTATTCCTGGCACTAATATCGTATCTCTTTCAAGGAAAATCCATTTACAGCAAAAAATATTTCACAACCTATCGGCAATCGGCTTGGCCTGCAAGATCCTCTTTGGATCACTCCGGGTACATCGCCGGTTGAACAGGGATCCTCTTGCCATATAAAATCAGTGACACCCGGATTATGGAGTTACACACAGATAGAAGCAACGCGGTTCCATTATTTTTTACTACTTTTGTGTCTCTAAAACAGCAATATCAAGACATGCATATCGAGAATAATCTTCAGGATGCCATTATCCGGGCGATAAAAGCACTTTATCAGGCAGACGTGGAAACGTCGCAAATCACGCTTCAAAAAACAAAGAAAGAGTTTAAAGGACACTACACGCTCGTCACCTTCCCTTTGCTGAAAATCTCCCGGAAAAAACCGGAGGAGACGGCACAAGATATAGGTTCCTGGTTAACGGAAAAGACAGCGATCATCTCCGGATTCAATGTAATCAAGGGATTCCTGAATCTGGAAATTACGGCAGATGCTTGGCTCCGATTACTGGAACGAATCGACGGAGAACCCGATTACGGTTTCACACCTGTTGCGGACGACGCACCACTCTATATGATAGAGTACTCTTCTCCCAACACCAATAAACCACTGCACTTGGGGCATGTGCGAAACAACCTCCTGGGACATTCGTTGTGCCAAGTATTGGCCGCCAACGGAAAACGGGTGGTGAAAACCAACATCGTGAACGACCGGGGTATCCATATCTGCAAATCGATGCTTGCCTGGCAGAAATGGGGCAACGGCGAGACGCCCGAATCTTCCGGTAAGAAGGGGGATCACCTCATCGGCGACTATTATGTGCTGTTCGACAAAAAATATAAAGAGGAATTGGGTTCATTACAGGACAAAGGCCTGTCGAAAGAGGAGGCCGATGAACAGTCGCGACTCATGGCGGAAGCCCGCGAAATGTTACGCAAATGGGAAGCCGGGGACGAGGAGACCGTCAACCTGTGGAAGCGGATGAACAAGTGGGTATATGCGGGGTTTGACGAGACCTACCGCCGGATGGGCGTGTCATTCGATAAGATCTACTATGAATCGGAGACTTACCTTGCCGGAAAAGAAGAGGTGCTGCGAGGCCTGAATCAAGGACTTTTCTACCGGAAAGAAGATGGATCGGTGTGGGCCGATCTCACTCCCCACGGACTGGATCACAAGCTGCTACTACGGGGCGACGGGACATCGGTTTATATGACGCAGGATATCGGCACAGCCAAATTACGGTTTGACGACTATCCCATCGACACCATGATCTATGTGGTGGGGAATGAACAGAACTATCATTTCCAGGTACTTTCCATCCTGCTCGACATGCTTGGATTTGAGTTTGGCAAGGGACTCGCGCACTTCTCCTACGGCATGGTGGAACTACCCGAGGGGAAAATGAAATCGCGTGAAGGGACAGTGGTCGATGCCGACGAGCTGATGAGCGAAATGGTGGAAACGGCCCGTGAGACATCCAAGGAATTGGGTAAACTGGATGGCATATCCACCCAAGAAGCCGACAAAATCGCGGAGATGGTGGGTATGGGCGCACTCAAATACTTTATACTGAAAGTGGATCCGAAGAAGAACATGACCTTTAATCCGAAAGAATCAATCGATTTTAACGGCAACACAGGGCCATTCATCCAATACACCCACGCGCGTATACAATCCGTCCTGCGCAAAGCCGGTGAACAGGGCATCACCATTCCTGAAAGACTGGAGAACACCCTCGCCCTTTCCGGGAAAGAAGAAGGGCTGGTACAGTTACTCGCGGAATTCGACGCGGTGGTGAAACAGGCAGGCACCGAATACAATGTCTCCCTCATCGGGAACTATGTGTACGAGCTGGCAAAAGAATTCAACCAGTTCTACCACGATTTCTCCATCCTTCGTGAAGAGAACAGCTCGTTACGTGATTTCCGGTTGTTATTGTCAAAAAACATAGCCCTGACCATCAAAAAAGGAATGAAATTATTTGGCATAGAGGTTCCCGAACGGATGTGATATCAACTGAAGAATTGATTCAGTCGGAAGTCCGGGATCTGCCATATCGGAAGCGCCATGAGCAAAACAAAAATCAATAGAAACATACTTCTTCTTGCCATCCTGTTTTTCTGGAACACAGGGGGCGTGCGCTCACAACTCCATCGCGACTCGGTTTACTCCGACCGGCCGACTCTTATTCACCGGGTAGAGATAGGAGGCCGTCCGGGTTACATCATTCCCACCAACAAATTCCTGGGGGGAGTGAATGAACGATCCCGACCCATCAGGTATGCCTTTTCCTCTCACCTGAAATATGCTTTCCAGTTCCATCCCGACAGCCGTGCCGGACAGATCTACCGCGGCGCTTATCAAGGAATCGGGTTTGCCTATTATAATTTTGACAATTCCCGTGAGATCGGCAACCCGAAAGCGGCCTATCTGTTTCAGGGAGCGACCCTGGCCGAGATCACCCCTCGCCTGTCGTTCGATTATGAATGGAATTTCGGGCTGTCGACCGGATGGAATCCTTACGACTACTACAAAAATCCTTACAACGGAATGGTCGGATCAAAGGTCAACGCCTATATGAACGTGAACTTTTATTTCCGGCATCTTCTTTCCCGGTATTTCGATCTTATTTACGGCGTCACTTTCACCCATTTCTCCAACGGAAATACTAAATTCCCCAATGCCGGATTGAATGTGACAGACATAAAAGCGGGGATCACCTATAATATCAACCGGCAGGTAAACCAGCTCTCACAAGGCTTGCCAGGATACGGCTCTCTTATAAGGGATTTTCCCCGACATGTAAGTTACGATGTGGTTTTCTTCGGATCCTGGCGTCGCAAAGGGATCGTCTTCAATGGCGAGCCAATGGCTTCGCCTGACAAGTACACCGTGCTTGGATTCAACATCAACCCCATGTACAACCTGGGATACAAGCTCCGGATTGGGGCATCGTTGGACGGGGTATATGACAACAGCGCCAACATATATACCGAAGATTACATCATCTCCTACGGCGACCCCAATCCCGGATATACATTTTATAAACCGGCGGTGAATAAACAACTGGCGCTGGGGCTTTCCGCGCGGGCAGAATATGTGATGCCCTATTTCGATGTGGGAGTGGGTGTGGGGGCCAACCTCTTGCACGGCGGTGGCGACCTTAAAGGGTTTTACCAAATATTGGCTTTAAAAATAAAAGTCACCCGTCACTCGTTCATCCATATCGGATATAACCTGCAGAATTTTGATACGCCTAACTACCTGATGTTAGGCCTTGGCCTGCGGCTGAATAACCAGCATCCGCAGCATTAAATAAAGTGGAAAGGCGGAAAAGTGATTTGAATTAGCAATTACCAATTACTAATTACCAATGGATCAATGTGATATAAGTCCGGGATCCCAAATTTTTCATTTTTCACTTTTAGTTTAAGAAGTCTTGATTCATGACTCCAAGAGTCTTAATTCTAAATAAAATGAAACTAAAAAAACTGATCACATCTTTTTTCCTGACAGGCAGTATAGTGTTGACCTGGGGGCAGAATCCCGCATTAATGACGCACTATGATTCTCCCGCTACAAATTGGGAAAATGAAGCTCTGCCGATTGGCAACGGCCACATAGGTGCAATGGTCTTCGGCGGTGTCGACGAAGATGTTATTCTTGTGAATGAAAAAACATTATGGTCAGGCGGACCGGGTAAAAATCCTGATTACAACGGCGGGCACCGGAGAACGCCTGCTGAAAACCATCGTACTTTGCAACATATCAGAAATACTTTACAGGAGAAAATGACGGATTTCACAGCTACACAGTCCGCAGGAATAGATGCAAACGGAAAAGTTATCGCACATGATTATGCTCCTGAAGACGACGGATTGAAAAGCCATATCCTGGACCTGACGGGGAACAGAGACGATTTTGGTTCCTATCAGCAATTGAGCAACATCCACATTGGCTCGAATCCGGCAACATCTGCCGGTTATTCCCGGTACGCACGTAAACTGGATATCGACAATGCGGTTGCTAAAACGACGTATCTCCAAAATGGAATAAATTACACACGTGAATATTTCGTCAGCCATCCCGACAATATAATTGTCATTCGTCTTACGGCTGATAAAAGAGGTTCACTTTCACATACATTTTATTTCACATCGCCGCAGGAAAGCATCCTTATAAGCGTGAGAGATAACGTTATTACCCTGGAAGGGAGGCCGGCCGACCATGGCGACGACGGCTTGAAGTTTGTCCAGCAAATGATAATCATCCCTACAGGCGGAGCGATAAGTAATGACGGTAACCAAATCAAGGTGAAAAATGCCGACGAAATATTGCTGATCTCCTCGGCCGCAACCAATTACCATCAGTCGATGAATGCTGATTTCAATTATTTTTCCAGCATCAATCCCCGCAACACAGTTGAAAACACAATACATAAAGCAGTTCAAAAAACCTATACCCAATTGTTGGACACACATATTCGGGATTATAAATCACTGTACGGCAGGATGAGTATTTCATTGGGCAATGCGGCTAACATCAATAATAAGACTACTGATGAGTTATTAAAAGGATATAAAGACGGTACCAATACAACCGCAGAAAATTTATACCTCGAGCAGTTGTATTATCAATTTGGACGCTATCTATTGATTTCATCTTCCCGAAAAGGCTCTTTGCCCGCCAATCTTCAGGGGATCTGGGCAAAAGGATTAACCCCTCCATGGAATGCTGACTATCATACCAACATTAATGTCCAGATGAATTATTGGCTGGCCCAACAAACCAATCTGTCCGACTGCCATATACCGGTCATTGAATATACCAAAAGCCTTGTTTCGCGGGGAAGACTTACCGCGCAACATTATTATTGTAAACAAGACGGAAGTCCGGTGAGAGGCTGGGTCATTCATCATGAAAATAATATCTGGGGTAATACCGCCCCCGGAAACTGGTACACAGCATTTTACTTTCCGGCTGCCGCCGCCTGGATGTGCCAGGATATCTGGGAGTATTATCAGTTCAATCAGGACATAGAATTCCTGAGGGACTACTACCCGATCATGACAGATGCCGCATTATTCTGGGTAGATAATCTCTGGCGCGATTCCCGCGACGGAACGCTTGTCGCGAATCCCTCTTATTCACCAGAACATGGCCCCTATTCGCTTGGCGCATCAGCCGATCAGGCCATTATATGGGAACTGTTCGATATGGTAATCAAGGCAAGCGACACATTAAAATATGATACTCCGGAATTACAGGAGATAAAGAAGGCAAAGGATCAGTTGGCCGGACCCCGGATCGGTCTTGCCGGACAACTGATGGAATGGAAAGATGAGTTGCTGATGGACATTACGGGCGACAATGGGCATCGGCACGTCAACCATTTACACTGGTTGCATCCGGGAAGCAGGATCGTACCAGGCAGAAGTGCGGAGGAGAACCTATATGCAAAAGCGATGCAAACCACACTAAATACGCGTGGCGATGGGGGTACAGGCTGGAGTAAGGCATGGAAAATAAATTTCTGGGCACGACTGCATGACGGTGACCGTGCTCATAAACTGGTGCAGGAAATATTGAAAGAATCCACACTGACAAATCTGTTCGATACCCACCCGCCCTTCCAGATCGACGGGAACTTTGGTGCTACTTCAGGAATGACCGAGATGCTCGTGCAAAGTCACGGCGGTTATATCGAATTATTGCCCTCACTCCCTGATGCCTGGACCAGCGGCAGCTTTAAAGGGATCAAAGCCCGGGGAAATTTTGAAATAGAAGCAGAATGGAATGATGGAAAAATCACATCATTGAAGATCACCTCTGAGTCGGGAAACGATTGCGTGGTGAAATACAACGGGAAAACATTTTCTTTCCCAACCACCGCGGGAACTACCTACGATTTGAGCAATAAAACAAAATTTTAATCATTTGAAACGAGCATGTAAACTATTCTTTTTTATTTTTATTGTGATTGCATTGTCGCCCAGATGTTCTTCGAACACACATCAACTACATCATTAAACTCAGCCGTACTGGGTACTGCCATTCCTTTGGGTGCGGCAACTCCGGCTATTTTCACATCGTGTTCGGGTAACACAAAAAAGAGTTCAGGAAAAACCTACTCGGCAGAGGAATTGGGGATGTTTTCATCCGTGGATATTGCACCGGATGGAAAACCGTTAAAAGCGGCCCTTGTCGGATGCGGGGACAGAGGCACCGGAGCGGCAGTCGATTTCCTAAGTTCAGGTTGAAGGAGCCGTAATGCCTGTAGTGTGGAAAAAACAGTACGGCAAGGGACGTGTTTTCTATTCTTCACTGGGACACGTCGCCAGCGATTTTGATGTACCCGAAGCACTCGAGATCATGAGTCCAATCCTACTTGAGGTATTTCGCCAGGAATCCCAGCATGGTGCTGTAAAAGTCCATACGATTCTCTTCGCGATAGAAGCCGTGGCCTTCGTTGTATTTCACCATATAAGGTATTTCCAGGCCTTTGGCGCGCAGTGCCGTCACAATCTGGTCGGATTCGTGGATGTTCACGCGCGGGTCGTTGGCACCCTGCACCACATAGACCGGCTTGGTGATCTTATCGATCTGGTAGACCGGCGAAGCTTCACGGGCAATGATCTTCTCTTCGGGATCATCCAGGTCGTACCATATCTGCTTCACCATCTCGGTCATCGGCTTCCAGTATTCGGGAAACGACGAGAAGAAAGTCTCGATATTGGAGACACCCACATAATCCACCCCGCAAGTATAGAGATCGGGCGTTTTCACAAGTCCCATCAGGGTAGCATAGCCCCCATGGCTGCCTCCATAGATCGCGATTTTGTTTTCGTCGGCCCAACCCTGTGCAATGGCATAGCGCACACCGTCTTCCACATCATCCATCACTTTCCTGCCGATCTGCTTGAAACCGGCACGCAGGAACTCTTTACCATATCCGCCCGAGATGCGGAAGTTCACCTGCAGGGTGGCATAGCCGCGGCTGGCAAACAATTGCGTCTCGGGATTGAATCCCCACGAGTCGCGGATTCCCTGCGGACCGCCATGCGGATTCACCACCATAGGCACCCTTTTGCCTTCCAGTGCCTCTTTCGGGAGTGTGACATATCCGTGGATCGTCAGTCCGTCACGGCTCTTAAAGGAGATAGGACGCATTTCCGCCATATCCTCTTCCTTCAGTTGCGGCATCAGGTCGTATAACAGGGTGAACTGTTTTGTCTTCACGTCGTACTCATAGTACTTTCCATACAACTTATCGCTTTGCAGGATGATCAGGAATGTGTTTTCATCGTCATCATGATCGGCAATACCGTATATCTTTCCAGGGAAGTGCCGCTTCACGCCGGCATCGATTTCCTTGTAGAGGTCACTCACAGGGATAATTTCCGATTTTTCGCCCTCGTAGCTGAAATAATCAATTTCGTAGTCGCGTTTACGGGAGAGCCCCATACTGGCCACATCATAATGAGGGTTTGAAAACACTTCTTTTATTTCACGGCTGTTTTTCAGGTCGTAGAGAACGATACGGGTTTTATCTCCGTCGAGGTTGGTGACCACATAAGCATCATCGGGGTCGGGCGTATTGTAATTAAAGGCGATGATCGAGAAGCTGTCGTCCCAGTTCGTTTTTTTCTTCAACTCGAAAACCCCTGTTTCCCTGTTCTTATAATACAACTCCATTTCCACTCCGTTTACCATTTTGGTATAGGCGCGCAAATCACCCTCCTTGTCAAAATCATATCCTTGGATAGGATTAGCGGCATCACTGTTTTCATAGAGTTTTTCCAATTCACCCGTCACCACATTCAGTTTATAAGGCTCGAATATCTGCGGGTTATCTTTATTCATTGAAATGATGATGTAATCTTTCTGGTCTTTCAGGAGAGAAATGATTCCGGCCTTTACCCCCTCAAAAGGAGTGAGGTCGCGGCTGTTTCCCCCATCGATATTTGTCGCGTAAATATGGTAGTTCTCATTTCCCCCGTTGTCCATCGCATAAAACAACCGATCGTCGTTGATCCATCCATATCCTTTGATCGGCTCCTCTTTTTCCTCGATGGCACGGATCACCTCCCCGGAGGCAAGGTTTTTGATATACACATGGTTTTTAAGTCCATCCTTTTCCTTGTACGACAGATACTTTCCGTTGGGTGACAGTTGGAATGCCGACGCGCTGGGCCGTGCAAAGTAATCGGCCACACTGTATATGTAATCACCCTTATCAAAGTCGGCCAGTTTCCGCAATTCCTCTTCGCCCGTTACCAGGCCGGCATCCCCCGGCAGTTTACTTTCAAACCGTTTCAAAGTAAGCGGGAGAGTCATTCCGGCTTGCTCGTAGTTCCCGGTAATACTGTCTCCCCGCAGTTCCCCATTATAAACGATCTGCGCCGCGGTCACGCCCAGTTTCAGCCGATTACCCGTCAGCTCCGCCTTGTCCACCGGTATGCCGGCCGCTCCCTGCATAGGCACGTCCATTGTGCCGGACAAATCCCCGTCGCCACCGGTAAGGTGAAAAATCAGTTCCAGATCCACTCCCTGCACCGAGAGGGTGCCTTTCCAGTCACCTGCAATAGTTTGCGCATTCAGACTCATAGTTGTCACAATCACGGCGATCAATACGCCCATTCTTTTTATTATGTTCATATCATTAAGCTACTTTTATTCAGGTTAAAATATCTTCACATAAATTTATCCGCTATCATCAAATGACAAAAAAACATTCGAAAATATAATTATCTGACTATGAACGAAATAAATTGATTCTATTTGGCAAAGATCTTGAATTTTTTGTGTCTTACAGCTGATTGCCGGTTAGTCATAATGAAAACAAAAGAATCCAAGGTCTCGCACAAAAGTAGTGAATTCGTTCAAGTTCTGAAAAAGAATCTCGGGGAAAATATCAACCTTGCCCGAAAAAAAATCAATGGCACCGCTTACACCTCACTCTCCTACAAGGAAGTCCAGGGCAAAGCCAGGCAGTTCGCTGCCGGGTTAAATCAACGTCACGCGCCAACCTGGAAGCATTGGAAAACCTGTTGAAATCGCAGTCCTTGCACCGAGTCGAGAAAAAATGTCACAAAACATCATTATAAGGCAACAACATCGTTTCATTATCAAGACCCTTTTTCAATGTCGAAGACACCACGGAATACTGCCTGCTGAGCAAGGACCACGGGTGGGTTTCGGAATTTGAAGGGAAAGAGATTCCCACAGTTTCTCCGGCCTTATCCACGAATAAAGGCGTACCATCCGTACGCCTTTATTCAACTCCCTTCCAATGCAAGGGAAAATCAGTTGAGTTTCTTTTCGACGTCTTTCACCACGTCTTTCACTCCTTCCTTAAAGTTTTTCCAACCTTTTTCAACGCTCGCCGCCACTTTATTGTAGGTGCGATTCACATCTTTCTTGAGCTGTTCCCAATTCTCTTCGGTACTGTTCTGGATTTTGTCCACTTCTACCTTAAACTCGTCTCTTTCTTTTTCCAAAGCGGCAATGGATTTTTCGTATTCAGCTTTAGCCTCGGCCGATAATTCCTTTGACTTTTCTTTAAAGTCGGCTTTCATTCCGTCAATTTGCCGATTCAGCCTATCCAGCTCGGCGTTAGCGTCGGTTAATGCCTTATCTTTATCGGCATATGTGTAAACGGTAAAATCCTTAGCTGTGACTGTGGTTTTGTTTTTGTCTTCAACCACTACTGATACGGTATCTTTGGCCGTTGTGGTCTCTTTTTGCTTGGGATTATTACATGAGAACAAAGTCAGTCCCGCCGCGAAAGCAGCTACAAATACAATTTTTCTTACATTCTTGATTTTCATTTTTTTCTTTTTTATCCATTAAACTTCCCTTATATAACAAATTCTGTTTTAGGATTGTTTGCTGGAACTCATCAAAAACACTTATTGTCTTTGCCCGGTCGCCCGCGGCGTTGTAAGCAAACGTCGCTGTAATGCCGTTTTGGACGACAAATCGCTCAATTGACTGAAAAAATGGGGTTCAGGAATTCATATTTCAAGAGCGGCCGGCATGACCACATGTCCACCGCCCCGGTCTCTTAATGGGTAAATGCTGATTTTCTGGGTTTGAATCCTGATTGTTCAAGCCGGTGCAAGTGCCAGGGAATACGGGCCTGAAAACCGCCCCAGTTACGTTGGCTGCCCCATGCGAGTTCGGAGAAAGCCTGAAGGGAGGGGAATAAATGATACTCCAGCCTTGTTTCGTTAGGGATCATCTCCGTCCAGACACATGCCTGGAAACCATTCACATTGCTCTTCACAATATTCTTGAACTGTGGTTCAAACTCAAATTCATAAAGCGATCGCAATTGCGCATCGGAAGGATCAGCGCTCAAATAGAAACGTCCCCACTCCATAAATATCATCTGAAACCCTCCCTGAGTTATCAGGCCAGGCCTGTCCGACATCCAGTCCCTCCAGTAAGTATACAACAGCTCCTGCGGCTCGGAAGGGATGAATGCGTCGTCCCAGGCCATCACCTCTTTACCCAGAGACCGGGCATAATCGGCCATCTCTTTGATAAAATAGTTCTGCAATCCCTCTTCGCCGTTCAGTCCTTTTTCGACGATGAGCGCTTGGCAATGAGGACATTTCTTCCATTGCGTTTTCTCCACTTCATCTCCGCCGATATGAAAATATTTACCGGGAAAAAGTTCCGCCACTTCTTTTATTATATTTTTAATCATGGGATAGTTCTCCGTCTTACCCGCACAGAGAGGATGGGAGAATTCCGTCCCCCACCCGGCCTCACCTGTACAGGAGAGGTCGTTGTGGGCGTTGATGGCTGCGGTGAAATGTCCCGGCATATCAATCTCGGGGATTACCTCTATCCCCCGCGTGGAGGCATAGTTAACCAGCTCCTTCAGTTCGTCCCGGGTATAAAACCCGCCGTATTGATCCACACCTCTGATAAAACGGGAGTCAATCCTGAAACTGTCATCAGACTTAGCCTGTTCAATGAGCCTAAGATCATACTCATCAAAAGGGCGCCATGCCCCGATCTCGGTAAGAGCAGGATATTGCTTTATCTCCACACGCCATCCCTGGTCATCTGTGAGATGTAACTGCAGCTTGTTTATTTTATAGAAAGAGAGATGATCTACAATTTTTTTCAGATAATCGATCGTAAACATGTGGCGCGCCACATCTATATGGAATCCTCTCCAAGCTTTTTTGGGTGCGTCCGACAATATCAACAGGGGGATATTCTTGACTCCATCGTCGGAAGTGCCACACTGAAGGAGTATCTGCCTCATGGTTTGAATCCCCCATAGAAGACCTTCGGGGGCACTGTAATAGATACTGCATCCATCATCTTCAACGGTGATCCTGTAACCTTCTTTTTGCAATGTGTTGTCGTTATAAATGCGGATGAAAGCATTCCCGTTTGCGGCGCCACCGGGGTTAACTGTTATTTCCGCAAGGGTAGCCGACAGCAAGTCCCTTCCTATTCCTTTGATATCCTCACTTATGGTCGCATCTCGGGGTATGGCGATATTATATCGGCCATGTTCAAGCGAGACGGGTAATGGAATTATTGAAACCCTTTTTACCGTGAACTGATTTTGCGCCTGACCGTTGTCGTCCGAACAGGAGTAAGCGGACAGAAGCTGAATAGCCATCAGGAAGAATAGTAAACCCTTCCTCTTCATCGTTATATATGTTTTTTTCATCTGATTATTTTATTGTTTTATTCCGGTATATGGAACCTTTGATGTCTTCACATTCCACCGGCCCGTTCCACCATTTAATTGCTTAAACGCTCAATCTTCATACTCTCCTTACCCACACCGCCCGAGGTGTCAAAAGTAAGACGGAAATATCCGGGAACAAAGCCTGTGTCATTTGTAAAACCATTGGATAGAGACACTTTAAAGCCGGTGGCATCGCCGCTGAACGATTCTTCCGACAGTAACATACCTTTCTCCTTTCCCCACCCCAGATCACTATATATTTCCACTTCGAAAGAAGCCCATTCATGCGTATCGTTAAGATATATGGTTGCCTGGTATGTATGTTCCCGGGTCTTCACAGCATAAGCCAGACGGGTAATGTCCTCAAGATTCCACCCCCCGGAACTATAATCATCATGCCACCGGGGAGCACAGGTGAACCCGTGCCCGACAAGCCAGAAGGCATCGGGTGCCACATCCCTCATATCCGCGACCCACATATAATTATACTTCATTGAGTAGTAAACCGTCCATGTCCCTGTTTCACGGATAAAAGCCAGTTTCCCGGTTGTTTGGTCATAACTGAAGAAGTCCCGGTTATAGGCACCTCCCAGATCCTGAATACCCGTCACTTCTATATCGGCATTCCGGGTGAAGTCTATTGTAGCCTGATAGAGGCCGTTATTGTCAAGCATGAGTTGTACTCCGTTTACGGATATTATTTTAGAAATGCCGGCAAACCCGAGATTAAAGCTGAATGTGTTAAAAATAACCCTTTGTATGACAGCATTTTCAAAATTAAAAATGAAATTAGCGCCGGTTCCGGATACTAGCTCAGCCCCATTCCTGGTTTGGGAAAGTCCCCAAATCAAGGCAGATGCCTCAAGCGTGGGAGCAGTAGATATCTTGCCGTCGAAGGTCTCGGGAAAATCACCGTTCTCCGTCTGATACTCGTAAGGATTATTCTCAGTACGTGTCATGGGCAACACCCTCCCGTCGTAATGGAGGTAGAGGGTGGCCGGAAGTTCCGGACGCTTAATCCTGAAAGTCTTCAGCTCGGTTTTTTCGCTGCCCTCCACATTTATCGCCGTGAGGTTGAGGATAGCATCCCCTTCGTCAAAAAGGCTATGAAAAGGGATGAATATGCCGTGGTTCTTGATCTGGGCTGATGATCCTTTGGTACGGATTGTTTCGGAATAGATCACTTCATCCTCAAAGGTCAAAGTCACTTCGAGAGTTGAGAGTGGCGTCAGGGGATCGGTTATGTCCATGGAAAAGAAAATGGAGTCAGCCGCTTCCACTTCGTTGGCAAAGGAGTACGACACATTGGATATTTCGGGAGAGGAGTAAGGGTAAACAACACGTCCGCTACTGTCGTCCTCACACCCACCCAGCCAAAATGCCATACAGGAAACCATCATATATATGTACGTATATTTGTTTTTCATCTCAATTCAGTTTTAGTCAGACATCAATAATCAATAACCTTCATTTTGCGTGAGGCGCTCATTCTTATCTATCTCGCTCTGAGGAATAGGCCATTTCGCCCTGAAAGGTTGTAAAGAGGCAAACAATATCTTACCGTCTTTATTTTTATGTTTTGTCATCACCTCTGTCAGCCGATCGTTACGGACAAGGTCGAACCAGCGCTGGCCTTCCATATACAATTCGAGTTGACGTTCGTTTTCAACGGCGAGACGGGCGTCAGACTGTCCCATATTCCGGTTCAGGGACGATGTCCCCAGACCGGCCCTTTCACGTATCCGATTTACGATGTCGATTGCTTCGGGAACCTTGTCCAATTCGACCAAAGCCTCGGCTTTCAATAATAAAATATCAGCCAGGCGCATCAATATTATTTCCGAGTTTTTTTCTCGGATTTTATACGAGAACGGATAATTATCGGCCGGATAATACACATCATAAGGAGCGTTTTTCCAGATTATGGACGAAGAATAACGGCTATCATTTACTTTATCGAACTTGGCGATGAAATCGTGTGTAGGAGTGCAATAGCGTCTCCATGTCACAGACCCGTCATCATATTCCTTGAGCAAAGTCCAATAAGCCCAGTTAGGAGCTTCGGTGGTATAGTAAACTTCAAAAATGCTCTCTGTGGTGAATTTGTTATCCGGTTTCCACAAATCGTCGAAATCGCCCACCAACTGATACCCTTGGGCGATGACTTTATCACAGAATTCAACCACTTTGGTATAATCACGCCTACCCTTTTCTCCTTTTGTAGCCAACACTTTCGCCAATAAACCGTAAGCGGCCCCCTTGGAAGCCTTAAATCCCCCTTTATGCTGACTGTCCAGATATTGAATTGTTTGCTCCTCATCAAGATCTTTCAGTATTTGCTCGTATACTCCATCTTCAGGTGTCCGTTCGGGATATATGACAGGATACCACCGTTCGATATTGTCATTGGTCAAAGCAGGTACAAGTTGATTGGTCATCGGGATACCACCCCATATCCGTACCATATCAAAATAAGCCCATGCCCTGATGAATTTTGCCTCAGCCATGATCCGTTTTCTTTCCGCATCCGCTATCGCCGACACATCCATTAATTTCACATTTTCCAGGACATTCGTGGCGGCTCCGGCCATTGAAAGATACTGCTCCCACACCAACTGCACCTTCTTATTGGTCGCATACATGTTTATCATGTCCACATATTCCTCGTCCGTTCCGTCGCCTCCGACGTAACAATTATCCGATTGTACATCATTGAGCATAAAATTCTCCTGCTGAAAGATATCCGCCTTGAAATTGTTGTATGCCCCCGACAGTTCGGCTTCCGCTTCCGCCTGGTTTTTATATTTGGACACAAGGTCTTCCTCACCGGTCCCTTCTTCTGTAAAATCGGCTTGCGGATTCTCATTCAGGAAATCCTCACATGCGCTAAAGGCACCCAGGAACAAAGACAAACTTGCCATGATTAATATTTTTTTCTTCATCATATAATGTCTATTTTCAACTTGTTTGTAGTATCATGAAACCTATTATAATGGTCTGATTATCACGGATAATATTGATCTAACCAATCACAACACAATTTATATCCGTCTCCTATTCTCCGGATTAAAACTCCATATTGAATCCAAACACAACTGCCTTAGACTGAGGATAAGTGCCATAGTCCACCCCCATTGCCACGGCGTGTCCGCCATATGCGTTGACTTCGGGATCGTAACCACTGTAACGGGTTAAGGTAAAGAGGTTCTGTGCTGTGGCATATACCTGCAAACGGGACAGATGTATCTTTTTGAGCAACGAAGGCATAAAATCATAAGACAGGGTTATATTCTTCACCCGCAAATATGAACCGTCTTCCACGAATCGACTTGAGTTGTGTATATTCTCCGCATTTCCCGGCCGGGGTATATCGGTGACCATACCCGGCCTTCTCCATCTGTCAATGACCTTCACGGACTGGTTGCGGAAATCCATCATACCTTCGGTATCTATTTTCGACGCATTGAATATTTGGTTACCCTGGCTGCCCTGCAGAAACAGGGAGAGAGAAACGTTCTTATAGGAAAATGTATTGGTCATGCCGTATATGAAGTCGGGTTGCGCACTGCCTATCACAGTCCTGTCTTCCGGCCCCACAGAGCCGTTTCCGCTTATATCACGGTATATGATATCCCCCGTTTCAGGATCCACGCCCTCCGATATATATCCGAAGAACGACCCCAGTTCCAAGCCTTCCTTCAGAATAACCGCATGCTCTTCGGTGCCGTATGTAGGAGCATAATAATACACTTTGGCAAGTCCCAGTCTGGTAACTTTATTCCGGTTGAAAGAGATATTAAGATCGGTATCCCATCCGAATTCACCCGTGAGATTCTTTGATGATACCAGGAATTCCACTCCTCTATTTATCATCTCTCCGTCATTGCGGGTAAAATTTCCTGACAGATTGCTAATATTGGCGGGGAGGGTTACATCGAGCAACAGGTCGGTGGTTTTTTTATGGTATGCGTCAATGGTTATATTGAGACGGGAACCAAGAAGCGTCATATCAAGCCCGGCATTCCACTGCGACGTTTTTTCCCATGTAAGTTCAGTGTTTGCGGCCCTGCTCTTCCATATTGCCTGCCCGGGATACTGATTATCGGTAGTAGGCACCACGCGGCTCGCTCCCAGTCCTGCAAGATAAGCATAGTTGCCGATTCCTCCTTGATTACCGTTCTTACCGTATCCGACCCTTATTTTCATATCATCTACCAAGGGTTGCAGCGGCTTCATGAACTCCTCGCTGGAGACACGCCACCCTGCTGAAAGTGAGGGGAAATACCCCCATCTATACCCCGGAGCGAATCGCGACGATCCATCGGAGCGGAAGTTTACCGTAAGCAGGTATTTACTGTCATAATTGTATGCCAGTCGACCGAGGAATGAGGCCAATGACCATGCCGAAGCGGGTGAACTGGCAGCATCTTTGTCTATCTGGTTTGCAGCATTGATGGAATGGAGATGGGGATAACCCACCGCCATGTCAAAAGCGGCAAGATAGAGACCATCAGCCTGAGCATGTTGTTGCGTGGCTCCACCCATCAACGAGAGGTTATGTTTGTTGAAAGAACGGTCATAAGTAAGGATATTTTCTATCAGCCATTCATTATTCTTACTGAAACTCTCCTCGACACGCCCCTTGGTGGCACGTCCATCGGAGGTGGAAAGGGGGTCGAGATAATAGTTCCATTGTTCGTTGTAGATGTCGGTGCCGAAAGTGGATTTGAGTTTTAACCCCCTATAAAGGTCGAAGGTGAATGCCAAAGAACCTTTCAGGAAATCCGTAGCAGTCACATTGTCGGCGGCGTTCGCGGCCAATGGATTCATGATACGCGCCCCATAAGCAGTTTCATCATATTGTCCGGGATTGTCGGGATCCCACTCCTGCATGAATGGAGGGGTATTGATCACAGACAAGATAGATCCCGACCTTAAAGAGCTGGCATTGGACCTGACCCACTGCCCCTTTGTCTTGGAATATGAAAAATTCAGGGCGACATGGAGCCAGTCGGTCTGTTGGCTGTCTATATTGGCGCGAAAGTTGTAACGATTAAACTTCGATTTTCCGACAATTCCCTTCTCATCACTAAATCCCCCTGAAACAGCATACTGAATTTTTTCAGACCCTTTACTTACCGATACCTGATAATTCTGATTAATCCCGGTCTCGAAAAACCGGTCCGTCCAGTCTGAATAACGGTATTCATCATCAGGAATAGTAGGAGCGGCGATGGATCCTTGTTTTTTCAGGTCTTTCATCAGTTCCTTATATTGCTCCGTATCAAGGGCATTTATCTTCTTGCCGAGTCTTGAAAATCCAGTGTAAGCATTCAGTCTGACCCGGGTTTCTCCTACCCGTCCGCGTTTGGTGGTAATCAGCACAACACCGTTTGCCGCGCGTGCGCCATAAATCGCCGCTGATGAAGCGTCTTTCAGTATTTGCATCGACTCAATATCGTTAGGACTGATATTGGAAATATTGTCCGTAGGCATACCATCCACCACATATAAGGGCTCGTTGGATGCCTGCACCGACGTTGCCCCGCGCACGCGGATAGTCATTCCCGCTCCGGGTTCCCCCGACGGCTGAACAACTTGCACACCTGCGGCTTTTCCCTGCAAAGCCTGCGCTGCAGACATAAGTGGGCGTTTGTCTATGTCTTCGGTCGACACAACCGATACGGCGGTGGTAATATCGGCTCGCCTCATCGTACCGTAACCTATCACAACCAGTTCTTCCAACGATCGCGTATCTTCCTGCAAGACAATAGTGAAATTGCCCCGTCCGGCGGTGTTGACATACTGAGTCAAATAACCGATATAGGATACAAGAAGCACGGCATCACTTTTCACCTGTAACGAAAAATTACCGTCAATATCGGTCACCGTACCATTGCTGGTGCCTTTTTCGATGATATTTGCGCCGATAACCGGCTCATTGTTCTGATCAAGGACAGTTCCGGTGATTGACTTCGTTGATGGGCCGTCTGCCGGCATCGATTGGACTTTTTCAATCAGATTTTTTATCAGAATTTGGCGGTTCCTGACTTCATAAGTGAGAGACATCGGAGTCAATACACTCTTCAGGATATTATCCAATGAAGTTTGATTTACCTCTATGCTTACTTTTTGATCCAGATCAACATTACTATACATAAATGTATATTCTGTTTTGGATTCTATGGTTTGAAAAAATTCCTTTAATGTCTTTTCTTTTAATGCCAGATCCAATTTTTTTCCTGTTTGCGCAAACATGCCGATAGGCATGCACATACAAAAAGCAATAAGCAGTATTGTATAATTAGATTTTTCCATGTTATTTTTTACTTTCAATTAAAGTGCTTATTTTTGTTGAGAATACAAAACCCTATAGTTAAGAAATCCCTGATTTCATAACTACCATAGCGGAAAGGTGAAAGTATTCTCCAGGCATGGGAACTGTCGCGGTTCTCATGCTTTTTTTTCATGGACAAAGGAGTATCATTTATATCTGATGGTCACCTCCTCTCCGTTAATACTGTACTCCAACGGAGTCAGCTCGTTCATCAATTCCAGGAATTCGCGGAAAGATTCTTCCTTGATAGTGAATCCATAGCGATAATCCGTATTATTGTTTTCCAAATGGATATTCAACCCATACCAATACCCCATTCTCTTAAAAACTTCTTCTGCCGTGGCATTTTCCACCCGGCATTTATTCTCACTCCAGAGAGCGGTTAATTGGGTATCCTCCTCTATGATTTCAAATTGCAGATTCCCGGTGTTTACCTTGAAGGTTTGATTCGGTATCAGCATGGCTAACCTGTTTTGTTCTTTATCTTCCACCGATATACTTCCTTCAATAAGGGATATATTTGTTTCCGGTGCATGGGGATGGGCCGCCACATTAAATTTGGTGCCATGTACCTGAATGTTCACCCCCTCGGTTTCGACAGAGAATAGTTTTGTGTGATCTTTCGTAACTTCAAAATATCCTTCGCCTGCTAACCGTACTGTCCTGGTTTTAGTCCCGAAATCGGAGGGATAACTTAAAAATGATCCTGAGTTCAACCATACCTTTGATCCATCCGGTAAGATGAGATGCGTTTTTTGTCCTGATTCGGCCATCACGATCATATCCGGCACGGATATTTTGTCAGGAGAAAAATAGAGGTAAGGGCCCCAGGTGAGAAGAAGTGGCAGGATAATCACAGCGGCAATTTTCAACCAGCGGAGATTATGGGATTTGACATGAATATGTCGTTCCAGCACTTCCACAATGCGTTGATTCCTCTCTTCCGGTACCGGAAGAGGTGTAAGCGGGTCTTCCCACAATCTTCGCATGGTGGATTCCAGCTCTTTATCCGAACTGTTATTCAGGATGGAACGTAATTCCCTGAATTGCCCGGGAGTAATCTTGCCGAACATGAGTTGCGACAATAGCCTTATTAATGAAGTCTTCATGTATATCCCCTTTCTGCAAGTAATACGGAAAAAAGGGATGGATGTCCCGAGCCAATTTATATGTTATATAACATAAAATAGGAAAAATAATAATAAATCAGCCTTAAGGGTCGCCAGGATCAGTGATATTTGATTGTTTACCGTTTTATCCGATATGCCCAGGCGTTCGGCTATCTCTCTGGCTGATAATTCTTCTTGCCTGCTCATGCGGAATATCTCTTGCTGGCGTGGAGTGAGTTTGGCGACCGATTGGGCTATCAGCCGGTGGTATTCCTCCAGGGTGATTTGTTGTTCGGTATTATTCTCCGACAATTGCCGGTAATAATTACTCGCGATAAAATTCTCGAAATCAACGGAATTAATCCGTTTACGAAAATGATCAATCACCAAGTTATAAGTAATCTGGAAAAGATAGGACTTAAAAGACGCGTCGGAAGATATGTTGTTTCTGTTATCCCAAATGCGTATAAATGTTTCCTGCAGGATATCCTCCGCATCCTCTGTGGATTTGGTCAATCTCAGGGCAAAGCCATAAATCGACGCGGAATAGAGTGAGTACAACCGGGTAAAGGCCTCTTTGGAGCCTCCGGCCAACTGTTTAACAAGATTAGCATGTACATCCACTTCCATACATGCAAATTACTTCCTTTTTTTTTTTACTCGCAAAAATTTTTGAGCGTTTTAACAAAACGTCTCACCCCGACGCCAATATCCTCTGGATTCCATCCTCAACCGGATGAGCGGGGGTGAGAACCACTCCTTTTGTCACGACTTTGTATGGAAGTTTGGACGATTTGTTGTTTTCACAGCAATTCCACCTATATCCTATTCGAAAAAAACAGTATTCCCTCAAACCGGTTGAACGGATCGATTTTGCGGCATCAGATGTCAAAAACAGAAGACTTCTTTTTGAACTGAACGGTTCCACCCTCTGCCGCGCTCTGTTTTGCCGCATCTAATATTCTCACGACGATCAGGTTGTTTTCAAGAGAAGAAAGGTCTGTCTCTTCCACTTTGATATCTCCTCTGATCACATCCGCGAAATAGCTGAACGGTTCTTTCGCATCCAAAGGAAATTGGGTGACTTTCATTTGTTTTTTGGGAACAGAACGATTTAAACGATATTCCAAATCTTGCCCGTTGAGCGCCGTCACATAGCCCTCCTTTCCGTAAATGGAGAGGTCTTTTCTCTCCACAGGCCAATTCCACGATCCCTGGATTATCGCCTGCGCATGCGGATAAGTCAGGATAATGGTCGCCTGATCATCCACTTCGGGATAAACTTCGGGTTTGATCGTCTGCAATACAGCCGTAACCGTTTCAGGTTCCTGGTTCCGCATAATCCAAGTCATCAGGTTGGCTCCGTAACAGCCAAAATCGGTTACCGCCCCTCCCCCATTCAAAACGGGATCGGTAAGCCAGTCAAGGAATCCGGGAGAGCATCCAATCTCCACAGGCCCTTTATGTCCATCATTGATAACAACTTTGTTTATATCTCCGATCTGCCGGTTCCGGACAGCCATTTCGAAAACTTTGTAATAGGTCGGATACCATGTGGTTTCGTAGTTGGTCAAAAGATGAATATTATTTTCCCGGGCCAATTTCGCCATTTTTCCGGCATGTTCTCCACTGACGGCCAACGGTTTCTCGACCATTACATGGATTCCTCTCGGGGCGCACACCTCCACGGTGTTTAAATGATCGTAAATCGAATTAAAAGCAACCACACCTTGCGGTTGGGTCTGCTCTACCATTGCAGCCAGATCATCGTATACGATATTCATGTCGAATCCGTATCGGTCTGCCAACTCCTGTGCTCTTTTTTTATTGGGTTCGGCAATACCGACAATCTGAATATCTGCACGCTTCCTATGGTTATTCAAAAGGCCGTGAACATGGTCATGCGACAGGCCGTCGATCCCGATCCTTACAGGATGACCCGATGGCGGCGTATCAATAAGCTGCTTGCAAAGCAAGCCTGCAAGAAGAATAAGACCAATTGATAAAACAGGAAATTTCATATAATGCTCCTTCACGTGTTGCATTCATTAAAAACAGAAAGCAGGAAAAACCTGCTTTTCCTGTTTATTACGCGAGAGCAAATGTAATGAAAAATTTTTTCAACTTACCTATAATAATGATGGTATCTTACGAAATCTTACATTCGTGTCTGAATAATGATGATTCCGGCACACTTTTCACTTATTTGGCGTATCCCAAATTCGCGCTTTCGCACAATGAATCATCGCGATCTGATCGCCCGCCTGTAGTTTGAACTCGCCCGCTTCAAGTGTCCATTCTCCTTTTTCGTTTACAAAGGCAAGGTCATCGGCCGCCAATCGAAGCGTAACGGTCTTGGTCTCACCCGGTTCGAGTGCTATCTTCTCGAATGCACGCAGGCGACGCACATCGGGAGAAAGGGAGGCCACCATATCGCTGCTGAAGAGCAGTACTGCTTCCTTACCGGCCACTGTTCCGCTGTTCTTCACATCTACGGTTATAGTCAGCAGGTCACCCGAGACAAAATCTTTCTTGTCCACCGCCAAATTAGCATACTCAAACGTGGTATAGCTCAGACCGAAACCAAACGGATACTGCACCGAAGTCTGCGCTCCGTAATCGTAAGCGCCTTCCATCTTACCGTCGATATTCTGGCTGGGCTTATGATCGTAGGTGATCAATCCATGTTCGAACTTGGGATAAGTATAGGGCAACTTGCCGCTGGGATTGACATCTCCCGCGAGGATATCGGCCAGGGCATCTCCCCCGAAATTACCCGGGAGATAAAGCTGAAGCACCGCTTTGGAATCGGGTTCAATCTTACGGATCAGGCGGGGTCGTCCTTCATTCAATACCAGTACGACCGGTTTTCCTGTCTTTTGCAGCGCCAGTGCGAGGGCTGTCTGGTTTTCCGACAGCGCCAGTTCATCCAGGTTACCCGGTGTCTCGCAGTAGGAGTTCTCACCCACACACAATACGATATAATCCACTCCGGCTGCGGCGGCTACCGCTTTTCCGATCTCAGGGGGATTTTCTTCGTAATACTGCCCATCCATCTTATAGGTAACTCCCGGCTCATATCTCACGTTGGTGGCACCAAATTTGTTTTGCAGCGCCTCGTAGATGGTATTGTAACCCTGGGCGAACTCTTCGGTTTTTTCCCCCTGCCAGGAATAGCTCCACCCCCCGTTGAGGGTACGCATAGAGTGTGCATTGGGTCCCGCTACCAGGATACGGGCATTGGTCGGCAACGGAAGAATGTCATTTTCATTCTTCAAAAGAGTGATCGACTCGTCCGCAGCCGCCTTGGCTACTGCTTCGCTCTCACTACCCCCAAAATCGGGATATTCGGAGCGTGACCAGTAAGGCCGTTCAAAAAGCCCCAGACGGAATTTCAACCGCAATACCCTGCGTACCGCATCGTCGATCCGTTTCATCGGCACCTCACCCTTTTCCACCAGCTCTACTAAAGTGGGGCAGAACGCGAGGTTATACGGCTCCATGACTAAATCGATCCCCGCATTGATAGCCGTTTTCACCGCTCCTTTATAATCGGTGGCAATCCTGTCGCGCGAGAGCAGGTTCTGCACATCGGCCCAGTCGGTCACAATTACTCCGTCGAAAGCGAGGTCTTCTTTCACCCATTCGGTCAATAACCTATAGTCGGCATGCGTGGACACACCGTTGATGATACCCGAATTGACCATCAGCGAAAGCGCTCCTCCTTCGACGATAGAAGCGCGAAAGGGTTCAAAATATTTCTCACGCAGTTCGCTTTCGGAGATGATGGCCGGCGTACGGTCTTTGCCCGAGACCGGTACTCCATAACCCATATAATGCTTCACACAGGCCGCGATACGATGGCTGCCCACACTATTGCGGTCATCACCCTGAAACCCGAGTGTGGAGGCCAAACCCATTCGCGCATTGAGATAAGCATCCTCGCCGTAACTCTCCCACTGGCGCGGCCAGCGGGCATCCCTTCCCAGATCCATGGTAGGGGCAAAAGTCCAGGGGATATTACTGGCACGGGTTTCGTAAGCCGTAATACGGGAACCCTCTTTCATCAGCTCGGTATTAAAGGAGGCGGCCATACCCACACCCTGAGGAAAAAGGGTAGATCCGGCGGTATAGGTGGTTCCGTGAATGGCATCAATGCCATAGAGCACAGGTATACCTGTCTCGGCCAATGCCCTCTCCTGAATAGCTTGCACTGTTCTTTCCCAGACTTCAGTGGTACGTGCCCGGTTGTTCGCCGTATTCAGGATGGAACCCACCTTGTATTTGCCTATCACCGTATCTAGCATGGCGGGATCGATTTCGAAAGGCTCGTCGCTGAAATAGACATTCCCTCCTTTTCCGATCACGTCGAGCGTGAACTGTGCCATCTGCCCCACTTTCTCCTCAAGGGTCATCCGCGCCATGATACTGTCGATCCGTTTCTCGATACCGGGATCCAAACCCAAGCCGGATGCTTTTTCATTTCCCCCGTCACAGGCAACCAGCAGCAGTATCGTCAGGATAAAAAAACTGATTTTCTTCATTTTTCACTTTTCACTTTTCATTCTTCATTCTTCATTCTTCATTCTTCACTTTTTCTGATATACTCTTACGTAATCAATTTCATAGGAGGCAGGCAATGCCGATTCATCCACCCCTTGGGCGCCCCCCCAGGATCCGCCCCAAGCCAGATTAAGCTTCAGATAGAATGGATTGAAAAAAGGCCATGTATCTTTCTTCCCGGCCTTATCATTGGGAAAGTGGAAATATTCAACTCCATCCACAAACCCTTTGATATAATCGGGAGTCCATTCAGTAGCATAGACATGGAATTGGGTTGAAGCATTCTGTATGGTTCTGGATGCGCCTTTCTGTGTTTGATTCGTATGATTGTATGCTTTGGTATGTACGGTAGAATGCACGACATTGGGCTCATAACCCACATATTCCATAATATCGATCTCACCGTCATCGGGCCAAGCGGTGAAATTTTTCGGCATCATCCAGAAAGCGGGCCAGGTACCTCTCCCAGCCGGGAGTTTCAGGCGTGCCTCAAAATAACCGTATGTCCAGCTTTTATCGGTATTCATACGGATAGAATAAACCGTCCCGCCTATTTTTTTCGCAGTGATGGTGAGAATACCGTTTTTTACCACAGCCAATCGCTCCCCATCTTTATCACCGCTGACATAGTGCTGCAATTCTCCATTTCCCCAGCCTCCACCACCGGTTTCGTACCACCATTCTGAGGCATTGGGCCGGTCGCCTTCATCGAACTCATCGTTCCACACCAGGGTATAACCTTCCGGAGCCTCGACATTGGGCACCGGTTTGCCTTCCTGTTCTACCGGAATACTGACCCGCCGGGTTCCCGCTTTAACGACAACCGCACCTTCGCGCGCTGAAGTACTGGTGTTGGCGGCAATGGTTACTGTTACCGTCCCGGTAGTATTGACGGAACCCGTCGGACTGCAGGTTATCCAATCGTCATTACTATAAGCAGCCCACTCGCGGTCAGCCGTAACATCAATGGTGGAGGTCTCCTTGCCATGACCCGCATAAATTTGGGTGGGAGAGCAAGTAACGCTCCCACTTGCTTCAATTTCGCTGTCTTTACTACTGCAACAGACTATGGCAAGCACAAGTAACGACAAAAACAACAACTTCATTTCACTCATAATCATATAATTAAAAGCATGCGCGGCAAAACCATGATGCCGCACCATGCTATAGATTCATTATTTTATTCGTTGCATTCGGATTCTTTCAGGATAATGCTGCTGACGGTGACTTCGGCATTCGCCGGATTCCCTCCAAAGTCAAATACCAAATTTATCTTATCAATCTCAACTCCATCCATAGCGGGCATCTTAAACACATAATCCTCATATGCTGTAAGATCAATATTCTTGGTGAAGAAGAATGTGTTGTCGTCATCGACTTTGGTGAGTTTGACAGTTACCGACCTGATATCCTTGTTTGAATTAAGGATACAGCGGAAATCGTACTTATGCGCGGCGCTGGTGGCAATATTGTCAGTTTTGAAATGCACCTGTGCCTGCCATTGGGCAAATGTTTCTTGGGACAACGTAATCTTGTATGAGTTGCCGTCAGCCACGAAACCGGGGTCTGCTATCTGGTTCCAGCCCGGTGCATAATAAAAGAAGTTGGTATAGTTAACCGACTTCCACATATTGCAGTCGGAGTCCGGCAACCAGTTCACATCATCTTCTTCAGGTTCTTCGATGACGGTGCCGTCGTCGCAACTATGCTCTTTCAATACAATACGACTGACAGTAACGACCGTTTCTGCCGCATTACCGCCAAAGTCGAGCACAAGGCTCACCTTCTCCATGTCAATGCCGGCCATATCTGTCTGAATAAAGGTATAATCTTGATATGCTTTCAGTGAAATACTTTCCTGAAAGTAATACACTCCGTCGTCTCCCGTCTTAACCAGCTTTACCGTCACATTGTTGTGATCCTTGGTGGAATTGAAGATAGTCGAAAAATCATAATTCGTCGCCGCATTCGTCGACAGGTCGGTTAGAAATTTCACTTGCGCCTGCCACTGGTCGGAAGTGGCCTCGGGCAAGGTAATCTGATAAGAATTAGCGTTGTCGGCAAAGCCGGGATTATCTATCTGGCTCCAACCCGGGGCATAGTAAAACTCGTTGGTGAACGTTGCGCTCTTCCACATGTTGCAGTCACTATCCGGATCATAACCGCCCGGTTTTGTTTCTTCACCGCTTGTCAGGATATAATGCCAGGCAATGGATCCGTTGTCCGAAATCAGCTCTATTTTGGTAGGTGAAATACCTGCCAGTTTATATTTCGGAGTATTGTAAATATCGTCGTTGGCGATATAAGGGAAGAGCGTGTGCGCCGGGAACGTCAGGTAAATGTCGTTTCCTTCCGCCACAAAACCATAGGTGGTTACCTGTTCCGGAACGGCCGCCATAAAGTCGTTCCCGTCGTTGGTATTATACTCGCTGAACAGGGAACAACCGGTATTCACATACACTGTGCCTCCCGCACCCGGATGATAGGTATAGCCCATGCCCGTCGTAAAGGTAAGTATATCGTCATAAAGCCCCCATGCTGCTTTCTCGTTAGGCGATGCGCTCCACCAACCCGTCCCGTCGGTTCCCGATTCTCCACAAGCCAAGTGCGCGGGTTCGCTGGCAGCAATTGACCATGTTTTGCTTTCAGCCCCGGCAAGGAATGTAATGTACTTGTCAAAGTCCACCATCGTGTTGTCGATCGTAAACGTCCTGATGATAGAGCCATCGCTGATACCGTTTGCATTCCCGATCTTGATCTCTACCGTGTAGGTGCCGGCAGTGCTGTAAATTTTGGTAAGGCCGTTCACTGTGGAATAGGTGGTTTTACTTTGTTCCTCAAAGATCCATACCGGATACGCGGCCCTGTTATTCAATGTGAACGTTACCTGGTTGATTTCCTGGTCGACAGTGATATTCACGTCAATATCCGCGGCCAGGGGGATGCCAGACTCGTTCGGCGATGTAAAACCGTCCGGTGAACAGTCTGCCAGGCAAAAAGCCATCGCCGCCATCAAGAGGGTAGCCCTGATATAGCCATATATATTTTTCATAATCATTCTATTTTATTAATAGTTATTCTGAGTTAACGTGCCTTGCGCCGCATCAATCTCATTTTGAGGAATGGGGAGGTGTTTTTTATTGGTTGTCCATGAGTTTGTGCGGTACTGGCCATCGGGAACAAGCACGGTGGTCGCTTTACCGGTACGCACCAGATCCCAGTAACGTTTTCCTTCGCCCACAAATTCCAACCGTCGCTCCTGCATGATGTTGTCCAGCGTGGCAGGAATGTTTCCCAATCCCGCCCTGCCGCGTACTTCGTTTAAATAGTTCTGTGCCGTTCCTTTACCTGAAATACCGCGGACTAAAAGCTCGGATGCGTACAATAATGTTTCCGCATATCTGTAAACACGGAAATTGTTATTGTAGTTCATATCGGCAACGGCAGCATGTCCCGCATTCCCACCCACCCGGGGCAGGTATTTCCTTAAGAAATATCCGGTATCCTGATAACGTCCTGAGTAAGTAGCACCGGTGGAGAGGGCATAGTGGGCGAAATTAAGGATGCCGCCATCGCGACGTTCATCGGCTTCATCATACATTTCGTAAGTTTCCACCCGAACCGGTTCAAATCCCCATCCGCCCTCATAATCGGGACTGCCGCCCAGATTGTTTATGCCTATAAATTTCGGATAAATTGAACCACCCGCGCCAGTCGCATTGTCCCAAGCGCGTTTACCGGCAGTGGAAACATAATTGATCTCGAAAATCGACTCGGGATTCCATTCCCCGGCTTCTTCCCAGATGGAAGCGAAATCGTCCACGAGCGCGTAGCTGCCGGAAGCGATGATCTCTTCCATATAGCTCAGCGCTTTGGAGTATCTGCTTTCGTCCTGTTGGTACATTACCACTTCAGTATAGAGCATATACGCCATGGCTTTCGACACGCGTCCATACCATTGGGCCGTTGTACGCATGGGTAATCCCCCGTTATCGATCGCATCTTCCAATGATGTTATTATACCATTGTACACATCATCGGCAGTGCTTTGCTCATGTATATAAGGGAACGCGAGATTCTGTTCATAATAGGGAATATTGCCCCACAATTTCCACAACCACGTATAATAGAACGAACGCAATACTTTTGCCTCGGCCGTATAAAGAGCCTTATTCTCGTTAGAAATATCGATTACATTTTCAATGTTTTCCATTACAACATTCGAACGGTTTACACCGGAATAGAATGTTGTCCAAAGATCACTTACCACAGAGGTGGGCAAAGCGTTGTAGTTAAACATACGGTGCAAATAAATACAGTCATTTTCATCGGCTCCCCCGACGTAAACGTCATCAGCCATCACATCTGAGACCAAACCGATATGCGTATATTGCCCCCAGGCATAGTCAAACCATTTTAATGGGTCGTATGCGGCAACGAGAGCTTCAAAGATCCTTGCATCCGAATTATAATATTCGTCGACAAAAACCTTGTCGGGCGATTCTACATCCAGAAAATCAGTCGTACAGGATGTTCCCGTCAGACCCAACAGTATGCAACTTATTAAAATTAAAATATATTTTTTCATACGATAGCCTGATTAGCAATTAAAAATTTAAATTTAACCCGAATGTATACGTTCTTGCCTGAGGATATATACCCCGGTCGATACCGATCTGTGTGCCTCCGGCGGATATTTCAGGATCAAACCCTTCATACCTGGTAAAAGTCAGCAGGTTTTCAGCTGCTACAAAAAGGCGCAAGCTTGAAATCAGGAGATTTTTCGTCATCTCTCTCGGGAGGGTGTATCCCAACTGTATGTTCTTCAACCGCCAATACGAACCGTCTTTCACGTACAAATCGGAGGAGAGCCAATTGTTATTATCATCGGTAAAGGTGAAACGCGGAATACGGTTGGAAGTCCCTTCGCCCGTCCATCGCTCCAACATATACGAAGGCAGGTTGATATAAGCGATATCGGTACGGCGCGTCGCATCAAAAATATCGTTTCCTTGTGTACCCTGCCACATCATGTTGAAATCAAAATCTTTCCATGCAACAGAAAAATGCAACCCAAATGTCCAGTCGGGCATCCCTTTACCGATTTTGGTCTTGTCGTTATCATCAATTTTACCATCGCCGTTTATATCGACGAACCGCACATCGCCCGGCATCGCTTTAGGCTGTATCAAAGACACATTTCCATCGGCATCGGTATGGGTATAACTGTTGATTTCATCCAAGTTCTGAAAAATACCGTTGGTTTTATACCCGTAGAAGAAAGGGAACGGTTGGCCGTTTTCGGCTCTCGATACAGTTCCCACGTTCTGGTAATTGTCGTAATTTTCGAATCCGGTTTCGTTACCCAATTTAATGAGTTTATTTTTCAGGTAGGTAGCATTCCCCCCGATACGGAAGTTAAAATCGGATACCTTGAATCTATAGCTTGTTTCGAATTCAAAGCCGGAGTTTTCCATTTCACCGACGTTACCCCAGGGTTTGGATTCACCCACATAAGAAGGGATGGGCATTACCATCAACATACCGTCCGTAATTTTCTTGTAATAATCACCACTGAAGGTCAATGCATTTCCAAGCAATCCGAAGTCAACACCGATATTGGTCTGTATGGATTGTTCCCAACGCAGGTCTCTGTTTGCCAGTCCGTTTGGTTTGGTACCGTTGAGCAGTCGGATGGCATCTCCTGTGCCGAAGAAATAGTTATTTCCGGTTTGGGTAAGCGCCACATAACGGAAGTCATCGAGGTTTTCGTTACCGTTTTTACCCCATGAAAACCGTAGTTTTGTGCTGTTCAGCCAATCGGGACGGTTTTGCGCAAACTCTTCGTTCATAATATTCCATCCCAGCGAGAAGGAGGGAAAGGTGGCCCAAGGATTGTTGGTTCCAAACCGGGAAGAACCGTCGCGGCGAACAGTTGCCTGAAACATGTAACGCTCGGCGTAGTTGTAGCTTAACCGCGCGAAATAAGAAGCCAGGGCATGAGGATTGGTAGCGCCTCCGTAAACCGACATGTCGCCGTTGGCAGCGGTACCGGTCGTGAAGTTGATATTCGCCTTGTTGGGATTTTCTTCCACCATATAGTAATTGCTGCCACCCAATTGGCGCCCGCCGGTTTTCTTTGCCGATTGTCCCAACAGCACAGCCATATTATGCAGTCCGACAGCCTTATCGTAAGACAATGTGTTTTCTAACTGCCATACTAAAGAACGGTTCATCTGCGACCACACGGATGATTTTTCAGCCTTATTGGATTGTCCCAGGTAATACACGGGAGTCCAACCATCGGTTCCCCAGAATGACAGATCCGTCCCGAACGACGACCGGAATTTCAGGTTATCCCAAATGGTGAGTTCGCCCCAGAAATTGGCAATAAACTTGTCGGCATTCCCCTTCTCGCCCGGTAAGGTCAGCGCGGCCAACGGATTGACAATTTCATTATAGTCTGAGCCGGCAATGGTATAGATTCGTCCGTTATTTTTATCGCGTACGGGACTAAACTTCGTCACGTTGGCATATCTTTCGAATACGGCATCCTCGTCTTCTTCATAAATTCCGAGGATAGGCGAGAAAGCCAGAGCGCTGCCCAAAGGCGAACCATACTCGGAATTAGTGGTGATACCTTGCGACTGGATGCGCGAATAGGCCAGATTGGCGCCAAAAGTGACATTATTTAACCAGTTACGTTCGTTCTTGGTATCCATGAGCACGTACGTGTTGTTGGAACGTAACGCGAGACGTTTGTAATTGGAGCGGTCGAAATTTCCACCGACAATACCTTCCTGCGAGTAATAACCTGCCGACAGGTAATAGTTGAGCCGTTGCGTGGTACCGCTCGCGCTGAACTGATGCTGGACTAACGGTGCGTTATAATTGAAAACTTCCTTCTGCCAGTTTGTCCCCTCCCCAAAAGAATAAGGATCGGCATACAAGGGCGAGTTTCCCCCGTTTAGCCTGCCTTCATTCATTAATATGGCATATTCGGTGGCATTCAGCACTTCCCTTTCTTTCCAAGGGCTTTGCATCCCATAGGAGAAATCATAGGTAAAACTCACTTTTCCCTCTTTTCCCTTTTTCGTGGTGACAAGAATAACACCATTCGCGGCGCGCGTGCCGTAAATAGCTCCCGAAGCGGCATCTTTCAATACTTCTATGGATTCAATATCATTTGGGTTAAGGTAATCTATACCTCCGTCGATCGGCATGCCGTCCACAATATAAACGGGATTGGAATCATTAATGGTTCCGATACCACGCACACGCACCTTTGCCGCGTCACCGGGCTGACCGGAAGCGGAAGTAACGGTGACCCCTGCCGTAAGCCCTTTCAACGCATTATCCACCCTGACGGGAGCCGTAAAGGCGAGATCATCGGCAGTGACACGACCGATAGCGGCCGTGACCACGCTCTTGCGCTGTACCCCATAGCCGATTACCACCAGTTCATCGAGCATTTCGTTATCTTCCCGCAGTTGCACGTTAAGCACGGTTTGATTGGCAATAGTGAATTGTTGTTCCAGATAGCCGATATAAGATACCCGAAGGATAGCTCCTCTCGGTACTGATAACGCATAATTCCCATCTATATCCGTGACGGTGCCGATTGTAGTTTCCGGAACGGAAATGTTGGCGCCGATGACCGGATCACCATTTTCATCAGTCACCCGCCCGCTCAGACGTATTTCCTGTTGCGGAGCCTGCGTTGTTTCAGTTGTTGCGGCCGTCGACTTATCAAAAATATAAATTTTGTTGTCTCTCAGCTCGTAACCGATATTACGGGGTGTAAACAACTGATCCAACACCTGCGTTAGATCGGTATCGGTCACCCTGATCGTCACCGCATCATTCAGATCCACCGCTTCCTTGCTAAAGGCCAGGGTGTAGTCTGTCTGTCGGGTGATACTTTCCAGTACGGTTCTCAGATTTGTTTGGCTGAAATTCAGGTTCACTTTTTGTGCCGAACTGATTACGGTGCTCAGCACAAAGAGCGACATCAGAATCATCCATCGCCTTTTCATTGGAATTTTTCCCATGGTTTGTTCACCTATTAAAAATTAGACATTAAAAATTTTTCACATCACTATAATTTATCTGTGCTCTCTATTTTTTACCACAGATACTGATTTAACACTTTTGAATGCTTGTTATCGCTTCTTTATAGTAGACACCGGGGAAAAGAAAAAGGATGAGTAAAAAATAAAAATTTAACAAAACGACAAGAAAAACGCAAAAAACAGGAAAGAGATAATGATAATGACAAAAAGTCACCATGCTCCGCAGAAAAGGGTCGAAGGAGAACAGGCACAATATCCGAAACATATGAACATCATATCGGTCAATCGGAGGCGAAGAAGCGTTTTATATTAATTTTCCTCTCTTTCACTTCGATCTGAAAAAGATCGAGCACTGTGGTTTTACCGGCTTCGATGGTGAAAGCGCGGCTATAATCTTTACACTGGGAGTGTTCAGGCAACGTTTTGGCATCGAGGGTAATGGTGTAGGTTCCCATGGGCAGGAAAGTGGTGAATTTTCCGTCGGCATCGGTGACAACGGTT
Source organism: Proteiniphilum sp. X52 (assembly GCF_003712195.1). Taxonomy (GTDB): domain Bacteria; phylum Bacteroidota; class Bacteroidia; order Bacteroidales; family Dysgonomonadaceae; genus Proteiniphilum. Next base: position 32,636 of record NZ_RDSD01000019.1, read on the forward strand.
TGAACGACCGCTCCGCCGGCATCCATTACCATAAATCGATGGCCTTCATACCTGGGCAGAATCTCCACACTATTCTCGTCGCTGATATAACCGACCCTTCCCTGTAATGTACCGCTTTGTTTGAGGGGAATATTGATCACCGTTCCGGCACTGTTGACAGTGATTTTCTCCCGGTCGAAGCACCAGCGCCCCGCCTGCAGCGGACTCACCACATACTCGCCGTAGGGTACCCGCGAGTAGCGTACCGTGCCTTCTTTGTCAGAAATAAAGGCTTTGTTATCAATGCTCAGCAGATAGTCTCCGGCCGGCTCATCTCCGTCATCATAGCGGTTATTGGCATTATGGTCGTAATAGACTTGAGCGACTACCTTGCTCTTCCGCCCCTTCATCGGCTGCGATTTGCTGAAATTCCATGTCACCCCCACCTGCACGTGGAACATATCACTGTGATTGACAAACCTGTGTCTGTACCAATAAGCGTTCATAAAAAAAGCCCTATTATCTTTCGCGAAAAAGTTTGCAGTGAGGTTCGCCGACGGCACGCTGCCCTGACACACATCATGGCTGAAGTTGACACCTGAGGAGAAAGATAATTTTTTAGAAATTTTTTTATTGATGGAAACCGAAGAGGCAAACCGGTTGAACCCCTTATGCTGTTGCCTCGCCATCATATATTCATAGAGATAGCAAGCTCCTTTCTGGTATGAGGCGTCTATCATCACTTCCCGGAATGAGTAATTCAGGGTTGTTTTTGCCTGTCCCGAAGGACCACCTTCCAAAGGATCGGCAAAAAACCCCGCCTCCAGTGTGCCGAAGAGGGAGTGCCTCGCATTGGGACTTTGCCATCGCGCTTGCCACCCCATGCGATGAGAAGTCATTCTCACATTCCCTGAAACAGTTGTTTCATCGAGCAAGGAAGCGTATGAGGGGGAACTTTCACCTTGATGCCGGTAATAGAGCGACGAGGTTACTCTCCCCAATTTTGGCAATGAAAGCATGATATTTCCATAACTGTTTTCCGAACGGTAAGTGTGGGTGTAGGAGTATGATTGGGGCGCCGTTCTGTTGTAACCAATACTGCCGCTGACATAGGTGTTTTCAGACAATCTCTTGTTGACTCCCTGCGTGAAGGAGAGAGTTCCTTTTCTGCTTCCTGGAAAATATCCGTCGCTGTAATAACCCGATCCGTCCAAAACGACTCCGAAAGGGAGATTGCCCCTGTAACGAAGTTCAGCCGCGCCGGAGAATTTACCCTCCGGCAGGTTCTCATAGCTGCCCAATGCCCCATGCGCCTCCAGGTGGATGCTCCAATTCCTTCCTAACAAGCTTCTCCACTGAAGGCCCCCCACATTATATATGGCTTTTTCATAAGGGTTTTTCTGGTAGATATAGGTCGCTTCCATACCCCTGTCTGGATTATTGGCTCCCAACGCGCCTTGCATGTAAAACGAGTAATACTCGGTAAACCATGGCTGTGAACCTATCAGGTTAAAATTCTGATCGACCGCCCCGAAAGTGAGCGTTTTTCCCCTGTCGGCAGTCGACAACATTGCTTTTCCGCCCCGGCCAAATAGCGGCAATTCCGCCTGTTCGCTCACGTTGCCAATGGTGAATTCATTCTCCTCAAACTTATACATCAGCGAGGTATTGGTAATCATGGGTGTATGACCGGAATTGTATTTGTAGATATTCCCTTTCAGGTGAAGATAGCCGGAAGGCAGGTTCATATATCCCCCACCCTGCAATTGCACCATATTCGAAGTGGCATTGTACTGCCGGCAGCTCAATGTGACTGAATTGTCGGCCAATCCCTGTCCGGGATACAAACCACGGGCGGGATGGGTATCCACATACCTCCTTACCGTAAAAACATTCTGCACGGTAACGGTCTTGCTCCCAAAAATCATTTTGTCCTTCCCCTTCATGGCAGTGACATGCACCGAAAACTGTGCCGACGAAAGGAGATTGCCACTGGGAATAAAGCTGTGGGTAAACCGTTTCTGTTCCATTGGCGCCATGGTGATTTTCATCTCCGTGAAAGCAGGTGCCTCCCGCAGGTTGGGAACGTTAAACACCAATGTCACCTCCTGATATGTGTTTCCGCTGTTATTCACCGCCACATGCACCCGCACCGAATCCTCCTGACGGGTTATCATCAGCGGGGTGTCATCTGTCATGAAAAATATCTGCTCCCGCTCTTCAATATTGATGTGGGTTTCCCGGGCCAGCACCCTTTCTTTTTTCGCATTGACAAGGATATACCGGATAGTCTTTTTTCCCGCGCCGACATCCCTGCCTGCAATTAGACGGTAAGCGACAAAAACACTGTCATCCGGAGCAACAGAGATCTCACGTTCACCCAGTGACAGGGAACGGAGTTCGGAGAGTGGATCCAACAGGACAGTTCCTGTGAATATCTGTTCCGACCGATTGGTTATCTTCAGGATATGGCTTATAACCTGCGCATTGACCGAACACTCCCGTATCTCCAAGCCGACCGGTTCTTCCGCCACAGATTGTGCCTTTATTCCGTGGAAAGGATAAAGGCTGATGAGCAATAATCCTGTGAGGGGGAGCTTTTTCCTATTGCGCCACATTGGCTATCGGGGAGAAATTTCATATGTGAGCGATGTCTCGTATTGTTCGGGAGGAACATTGAACAGGCGCGAATCATTCGCTTCGGTAAAATAGGTAATATCAAAATTCACAGGTGTGCCCCCGGTAGAGGTTCCTTCCAGTATGGTCTGGGTGCCTGCGGAAAGCGTACGGGAATACCTGTTTCCGCTTCCTCCGCTTAATTGCAGGCGAACAACATCCAACGGTAAGGTATTGCCGGCGGAGGAGGAGAAATGGGAGGATACGGATCTTACCGTAACCTGATAGGCAGTAGTGGCCGAAACAGATAATCCGTCGGCATAAGTAACACTTTTGCCGTTGATATGATCCGCCATCGTTTTAAATTCCAGCAGTCCGTTAGAAGCTTCCGTTGAAACCCGGATGGTGTACCGTTTCTCTTCAGGAGGAGGATTACCCAGACTGGCTACCTGTATCTTAAAAGCATGTTGCAGCCGGGCTATGGGTATGTTATTTTTATCGTACAGCGTATATTCTATCTGGAACGGATACTCTTTCCATGCCTGCAGGGAATTCAAATAGCTGCCGGGAGCGACCGTCAGATTAAATCCCATAATAAACTCAAAATAATCATTTTGAATGGGGCTCTTGTTTATGATGGGGGCATTGGAATTGGGAACAAGATAGACTTCATTCGGTCCGTTTTGAAATGGAACGGATAAAGGCATTCCCACCTGAGTAACGCCGGGGGCGGGCCCCGGTTTCAAATTGCCGGATGTCGCTGTGGGGGAGAAACTTATTTTGTCCGCGGGAAATTCATTCCCTCCGTATACAACCGGGTAGTTTACTATCCGGGCGGATAATTTCCAGTTCCCGAAAGTAATATTCCCATTCCCGCTGATTTTCAACCTGGCAACATCCGCTTGTGACACCGCACCTGAATAGGAACCCACGCTAAGATAGTCGGATCCCCCCTGCCAGGCCAGATTCACCTGCCCGTATGCCGATAGATGGAATAAGAGAAAAAGAAATTCTATGTATATGAATAGCCTACTCATGAGTGAACAGCAGCTCCGCGGCTTCTATCGTGGTGCGGTCACCGCAATCGAGCATCACGGTGGCGGTATATCTTCCTTTCTCCAGCTCGTGCCGGAGAGGAATCTGCATGATGCGGCGGTCACCGGGCATCGTATAAAAATCGGCCGCTTCTATGTTCAATTCTTTGCCGTCATCCTGGTTGAACAGGTTGGCGCTCGCCCGGCCGTTAATCCAAATATTACCTAAGTTGCTGAATAAGAGCATCAGCGAATTGGTTTCCCTATCGTATGCCAGATTCTCAATTTCCACTTTCTTTATTTCCGGAGCGTTGCCTTTACGGTATATTTTTATTCCCTGGCGGACATTGATCTTGATGGCTGCCCCCCGCGTGTCCACGCCCTCCACGGGATTCATCTGCGTTACAAACAGCATGGCGGTCTGCACATTCGCGTCACGGTCTATTTCGGCAGGTATGGTCATAGTCAGATCGATCTCCCGGCTTTCTCCCGGCCCAAGGGTCATATACATGCCACCAGTCAGGCTTAGCCAGCCGGCACAGGAATTATCCAGTGAATCGGGTGGGAACATAAGGTTGCCACCATGACTGTCGTATTCCCAATCCCCCATTGTAAGGGAGAAATTGAGCGGATGATCTTTACTGACATTGCTGACCAGCACTTTCTGTGATCCTGTCTCTCCCGCGTCCAGACTATAATATAGCCGCGGCGGGGACACCGAAATCCCTACCTGTGAAAAGAGGGTGGAAGGAATTATGAAAAAAAGTCCGGCGAATAGTAAAAAAGAGCGTACTAACAGATATCTCATCGATTAGAATATTTGACTCATACTTTATTTTGATACTATAGTGTAGGTCACCTGTGCTGTATACACTGATTCGGCATCATCATGGATATATCTGTTGATGTACTGGTATGAGGCGCCGGCGGCAGTGTTATCGTACTTTACATTGTAATTGAGCACACTTCCCCCCTTCGATGCTGTAATTATAGGGGTGTCCCCCGTCGTTAAAGCTTGTTCATTAAACTCACCCACCGCGGTATTTGTGCCAAGTGATGCTAAAATCTTCACGTCACCGGCCGATATAACCTCCACTCCGTCACCTCTCTTAAACTCCCCGTTCGATTTCACATTTACCTCAAATCCTCCGGTACTGAACACAGTCAAATGATCCTTTTGCTCGGAAGAGACACCACTCGCATAATGATCTTTTGTTTCGTACACGAGATTTACTGTTTTCTGACTCGGATTAACAACAATTGTCTGAATTGGGTTAAACCGGATATTCACGGTCACATTATCCGCATTCGACGGACCTTCTGCTTTCACATTGTTCACACATGCCAAGCCGCAAATGATCAAAGCGGCGATTGAAAGAAAGTTTTTAGTTCTCATTTTTGAATTGATTTATAAAGTGTTTATTTCTTTATCTTTGGTCTGTTTACCGGCCGACCATGCCATGAATTTATATATAAAGGCATTTTATTATGCTTTACAGACAACTGAATCCGACAGATAATAAGACAAAAATCCGGAAATCATTGCCGTGCAATTTTTTTCGGGTTTTCACCTATTAAACTACTTGTAAAATAATCTTTTTTGTGATCCGGATATCGAATCCTGCAGGGTGAATGTGCAGATATCCTTAATACGAGTCAGTGAAGATGATTTTTGTATGCCCACTTATTTTCACTCTCTGTGCCATGAATAATCCATCCTTTATTCAACAGACATATTACATCATATTCACTCAAGAAAGTGAGTCAAAGGTACGTCGACTTTTCAGAATAACAAAAAAAGGACATTATTTTTCATTTATTTAACATACATAGCACTTATCGAGTAGTTTTAGCCAAGGTTAATCATCCGTAATAAACTTATTCCAAAAAGGTTGTTTAAATTACATGAAAAGCACCCCGTCCATTTTTTAACGATTAATATCACAAATCATCAGATGTGTGTCAGTTTTTTACAAGACATCCTATTGGGCAACAGATAAGTCGCATAGTGATACATGTTAAGGGTTTATAGTAAGGGAAACAAGAAGAATGAACAAACGGGGAATCCAGTGGAGTCAGACACCAGTCCTGCGGGGTTTGCGAAAAGATTAAATAGAAACAGTCACCGTATCGCCCTCGACAACAAATTTCACCGGGGATATTTTCTGAAGCTCCTTCAGCACATTTTCAATACCGGGTTGCCTGGTCGTGAGGGTGTAACTATAATTCAATGCTGCTGCATCTTGCACCTGAAATTGCACGTCAAATCGTCTCTCCAGCTCTTTCATCACTTCAGCAAGCGGGGTATCATAGAAATGGAGCACATTCTTTTTCCATAATGAAGCATTGGAGGGATTGATAAGATTCCGCAAAGTTATTCTCCCGGTCGACTTGTCATATTCTATTTTTTGTCCCGGCAACATGGGGTAACTGTTTTGATGCACGTGAAAAGCGGTTCTCCCCTCATCCAGCACTACTTCTATAGTGTTGCTATTGCCATAGGCTCTTACATTGAAAGAGGTACCTACCACCTCTGTCTCGGTATGCTGGGCGCGCACCACAAAGGGTCTGCCGCGATTGGAAGCCACATTAAAATAGGCCTCTCCTTCGAGATAGATTTCCCTTTTCCGTAATCCGAACCTGTTCGGATAACGGATCTTTGTATCTGCGTTAAGGAATACCTCCGTACCGTCCTGGAAAAAGATCCGCGCATCTTCTCCTTTAGGAACATATACTTCGGTATAGGTTGTTCCGGAGAAAAGATCGGTCTGCCTGTTCAGGTAAAAACCCAATCCACAAAGAAGCAATATGGGCAAAAGAACGGCAACCACTTTGAGTAGATTTTTCCTGAGGCGGTTTTGGTAGATGTTCCTGTCGATCCTTTTGTACAGGAGATCGGACTGTAATGGGGTAAATGATTCACCAAGGTTAGCTTCATTCTCCATCAGATAAGCATCTCTATCGAGCATATCCGACAGGCATTGCTGTCCCTCGACCGTGGAAGAGAACCAATCGACCACCTCCACAGCCTCCTCTTTCGAAGCCGATTCGGCTATAACCCTGTTAATAATATTTTTGTCCGATGATTGCATTTAATAACGACTTTAGAGTCAAGAACCAAGACTTATTAAATTAAAAATGAAAAATGAAAAATGAAAAATGAAAGTGAAAAATTTGGGATCTCGGACTTGTGTCGCATCGATCCATTGGTTATTCGCAATTCGTAATTGCCAATTAAATCAATTTCCCTCTTTCTACCATATAGACACATATCCGGGCAAAAGAAATGAGTTTCGTTTCCTGTTTTTATAATAAGAGCATCTTAATCTGCTGAAAATAGGATCGTAATATTTTTAAAGATTCCTGATAATGGGACTTGACAGTATGAACCGATATCCCCATCTTATCGGCAATCTCCTGATTACTGTCGGATGTCTTCAGTTTCCTCATACAGATTTCTTTTTTCTGAGGCGGAAGTTGTTCTATACATTTATAAAGCATTTCATGCATCTGCTTCTCTTCCACCTCCCTCAAAACATCCTCATGCGCGGGAAAATCGATCTGCGCATTGACATAGTTAAGAGATACTGCCTCCTTATGATCGCGGATCATATTCAGAATATAATTCTTTGTCATCGTATAGAGATAATTCTTCAAGTTGATCTCTATGTGAATATCCGCAGTGGATTCCCACAATTTCACGAACACATGCTGTACGGCATCTTCCGCCATTTGCACACTCTTGAGGTATTTCAGCGCCAATGAATAGAGATACCGGTGATACTTTTGATATATCATGGAGAAAGCCTCTTTATCCCTCTTTTTTAACAAGATGAATAAAGCGTGATCTTCATTTCTCTCCTTACCCCGGAACTCTTTTTGCATATAGTCTTTACTGGATTGGTTGATTTGATGATCTAACGATTGGATGATTAGTAGAATCAGTCAGCGGATCAACCTATTATTATCGAAACATTTCAACAATCCTTTGAATGCCGCGTATGAGCACATCTATTTCCTCTTTGGTATTATAAAAGGCAAAAGAAGCACGGACAGTGCCCTCCACACCCAATTCCCGCATCAACGGCTCGGCACAGTGGTGTCCGGTACGGACCGCGATCCCCATTTTATCCAGCAGGGTACCCATATCGTAGGGATGGACACCATCCACCAGAAAAGAGATTACGCTGCTCTTATCAGCGGCATTACCCAGGATTCGCAATCCCGATACGGCAAGCAGCTTGCCGGTAGCGTACCGGAGCAACTCGCGCTCATAAATATCTATATTCTCCAGTCCTATAGAAGTAATATAGCGCAAGGCCGAAGCCAATGCCGCCGTGCCCACAAAATCGGGAGTACCCGCTTCAAACTTGAATGGCAGGCTGTTGAAAGTGGTTTTCTGAAATGAGACACTCGAGATCATCTCTCCCCCGCCCTGGTAAGGGGAGAGTGCGTCAAGCCATTTCTCCTTTCCATATAATACACCCACACCGGTAGGCCCATACACTTTATGTGAGGAGAAAACCAAGAAATCGCAATCGATCTCGCGCACGTCCACTTTCCGGTGCTGCACACTTTGCGCCGCATCGACCAGCACGGGGATATCATGCCGGTGGGCTGTCTCCACGATCCGATCTATCGGATTGACCGTTCCCAGCACATTGGAGATATGGGTAACCGCAATCAGTTTGGTACGGGAGGTGATCTTTTTCTCCAATTCATCCATGATCAGCTCACCCTCGGCATTGATTGGCACCACTTCCAGTTTCAATCCGTAATAATCACATTGCAACTGCCAGGGAACAATATTGGAATGGTGCTCCATGGCTGTGATCACCAGCTCGTCGCCTTTCCGGCAGAAGTCCCTGCAAAATGATGACGCCACCAGATTGATCGACTCGGTGGCACCTCGGGTGAAAACGATTTCATTGGAAGACGCGGCGTTAATAAATTCCTGAACCGTCCTTCTTGAAGCTTCATGCTCATCGGTCGCCGCCTGGCTAAGAAAATGCACACCCCTGTGCACATTGGCGTTCACAGTGGCGTACATCTCGTTGATCTTATCCATGACACACTGCGGCTTTTGCGTGGTAGCAGCATTATCAAAATAGACCAGGGGCTTCCCGTACACTTCACGCGAAAGTATAGGGAAATCGGCACGTATCTTATGTATATCGAGTTCTTTCACTTTTCATTTACAAACAGCACAGTTCCCACAACGCATCAGTTCTCCGCGGAAACGCTTGTCGATAAGGGTGATCAGGCGCTCCTGCAACGTGGGAATACGGATCATATCTATCACGTCGCGGGTGAATGCCACCATAAGCAAGAGGCGGGCCTCTTCCTTGTCGATACCACGGGCACGCATATAAAACAGGGCATCCTCATCAAGTTGCCCGGTGGTAAGCCCATGGGAACATTTCACATCATCGGCATATATCTCAAGCTGCGGCTTTGAGAACATCTGCGCAGTGTCGGTCGAAACCAGGTTCCGATTGGTTTGATATGCCTGTGTTTTCTGCGCATCTTTCTCCACCAATATCTTCCCGCAGAAAACACCGGTCGCCTTATCCTTCAACACATTCTTAAACAGCTCATTGCTGGTACAATTGGGTACCGCGTGATCGAGAAAAGCAAAGTTGTCGATATGCTGTGTTTTATCGCAGATCGCCAATCCCCCCGCATGCGCTTCGGCGTGCTCGCCTAACAAGCGAAACCGGTAGTTATTACGGGTATAACCATTGTGAAGTGTGATGCCGCTGGTAACCACATTGGAATTCTCTTTTTGTTCACTAAAGAGATTGCTCAACCGGGTTACTTTTTCAGAATTCTCTTCAAGTTCGTAAAAATCAACCTGTGCCGAAGGACCGGCAACGATTTCCGTCACCTGGGTCACCACGAAGTGGACATCATCCACGGCATGGTCACAAACAAGCAATTTCACATGGGCGTTCTCCTCCGCGATGATCAGGATTCTGCGGTTCACATTCAGATCCACACCGCCGCGCAGGATATTGATCAACTGCAACGGTTTTTCAACCTCCACATTTTTAGGGACATACACCACAAAACCATCCTGGGCGAACATGGTGTTATAAGCCACTATGCCGTTCTTATGCATGTCGGCAATCCGGGCATAATGCATATCAAACTGTGTGGGATACTCTTTTGCGAATTGCTGTAAACTACCCGCGAAAACGCCATCGGGCAGACCCTCCGTTTGCCCTGCCTTGTCGTAATATCTGTCGTTAATAAGAAAAAAGGTATGTGTGGAGAGGTTGGGGACGTCACATTTGAAAGCATCATAAGGATTGACCGGAATGGGAATATTGCGCAGGTTCAATCCCAAATCCGCATCAAAACAGCGCATTATGTTCGAATGCTTGTAGTCTTCCTGTTTTGAAGAGGGAAACCCTATCTGTGTGAATATATCGAAAGCTCTATCCCGGTGCCTGTTCAGTCCTTCCGTGGAATTGGCGTCCAATTCACCGCGATACTGCCTAAACAGATCTATATATTGTTGTTCAATCATTTTTATTCAGGGGTTACGGGGTTATGACTTTATCAGCCAGTCGTATCCTTTCTTTTCAAGTTCCAACGCAAGTTCCGGTCCGCCGGATTTAATAATTTTACCTGCGTATAACACATGTACGAAATCAGGTTTGATATATTCCAACAGACGTTGATAGTGCGTGATAAGGATAGTAGCGTTTTCTTTGGTCTGCAGCTTGTTTACACCGGCAGCAACCACTCTCAGGGCATCGATATCGAGTCCGGAATCGGTCTCGTCGAGGATGGACAACAGGGGATTGATCATCGCCATCTGAAAGATCTCGTTTTTTTTCTTTTCACCTCCAGAGAAACCTTCGTTCACCGAACGGCTTACCAACTGACTGTCCATACCCAGTAAATCCCGTTTATCACGCATCAACTTCAAGAAATCGGTGGCCGATATCGGCTCCTCCCTCCTGTATTTCCGTTGTTCATTGACCGCCGCGCGCATAAAGTTAACCATACTCACACCGGGAATCTCCACCGGATATTGGAAACTGAGGAATATCCCCTCACGTGCCCTGTCTTCGGGTTCCATCTCCAACAGTTCCTTTCCTTTAAAAAGAATACTGCCGCGAGTAACTTCGAATTTCGGGTTGCCTGCCAGCACAGAAGCCAGGGTGCTCTTTCCGGATCCGTTCGGTCCCATGACCGCATGCACTTCGCCGGCATTGACTTCAAGATCAATCCCTTTCAATATCTCCTGTTCTTCCACAACTGCATGCAGGTTCTTTATCTTTAACATATTCGGATATTTTATAAATATATACAAGCGGCTATTTTAACTGGCCGCTTAAAAAACTGATTATTATATAATGATTTTGTGCAATACGCATTATTCAACTACGGAGTAACAACTCTTACCGTGAAATTGTTCTATCCTTATCCTTTATCCCTTCTCCTCTTCTGCTTCCTTGATCTTTTTGAAAAGGTCGGAGGCGAACACGAAATCATTCAGCTTCTCGTTGTCGGTTCCCATTACTTCCGATTTATTTCCTTCCCACTCTTTCACTCCTTCATTGATGAAGATCACTTTGTCGCCAATGTTGATCACCGAATTCATGTCGTGCGAAACCACTATGGTGGTCATCGAAAAATCTTTTGTCAGATCGAAGATCAGCTCATCGATAAGTTGTGATGTCTTCGGATCGAGACCGGAATTGGGTTCATCACAGAAGAGATATTTCGGGTTCAGGGCAATGGCTCTCGCGATGGCCGCCCTCTTTTTCATACCGCCACTGATCTCAGAAGGATAAAGATGGGCAGCCTCCAGCAGATTCACTCTTTCCAGGCAAAACTCAGCCCGTTTTTTGCGTTCCCGCCGATTCTTGCGGGAAAACATATCGAGGGGGAACATCACATTTTCCAGTACTGTCCTCGAGTCGAAGAGTGCCGCTCCCTGAAAGAGCATCCCTATATCACGGCGTAAACGGCGTACTTCTTTCGATTTGAGCCCCACGAAATTCCTGCCGTCATACCGGATATCTCCCGAAGTGGGGGCCATAAGCCCCACAAGGCATTTCAACAGCACCGTCTTTCCCGAGCCACTCTTGCCAATGATCATATTGACCATTCCATTTTGAAAGGAAGCATTGATATTGTCGAGAACAACCTCGCCGTCAAATTCTTTCCTGAGATTTTTCACTTCTATCATAACGGCATCTCTTTATCCCAATGCTAATTGTGTGAATACCAAGTCACATACCAATATCAGCACGCTGTTGATCACCACTGAATTGGTGCTGGCCTGCCCCACCTCCAATGCCCCTCCTTTGGCAGTATATCCGAAATAGGCGGCAACCGATGCGATAATAAAGCCGAATAACATCGATTTGAATATCGAATACCAGATAAACGACTCCCTGAAGAAAGCCTGAATACCATAGACATAAGTCTCTACCGAGGGAGTTCCTAAAACCAGGCAGATGATATATCCACCAGACAACCCCGTGAACATACTAAAAACAACCAATACCGGCATAAAAGCCACAAATGAAGCTATCTTGGGGAATATCAGATAATTGGCCGAATTCACTCCCATAATATCTAACGCGTCGATCTGCTCGGTAATACGCATTGTTCCTATTTCCGAAGCCACATTCGAACCCACTTTGCCGGCCAGAATAAGACACATGATGGTAGAGGAGAACTCCAACAGGATGATCTCACGCGAAACCACACCGACCGTAAAGCGGGGTAGCATCGGAGAATCTATGTTAAGTGCGATCTGCAGCACAATAACAGCCCCGATGAAGAAAGAAATAATCACTACAATCCAGATAGAATTCACTCCTAAAAAAAAGACACCTTTCATGAATTCTTTCATGAATTCACTCATCCTGTCCGGAATGGTAAGCACCTTTTTCAACAGCAGCGCATATTCCCCTACATCTTCTATGGAACTTATAAAACTCATGTGGCCTGTTCGAAAAGTATCCTGTTGCTATACTTCGCAAAGATAATCATTTTATTTTTTATCTGCTGCGGGGGCTCAAAGATCTTTCAGCAGGAGATCACCGTTTCCGCCATGGAGCCCCATACGCGTGTTCATCAACGCTTTCCAGTGCTCGTGATAAATCCCGTCGATATCGATCATAAAATCTTCCGACCCCTGTTCATCCAATTCGGAAATTAACCGGTCTACGGTAATCAGATTTATATCCATGGCAGGCTGAAAGGCCGGCACACGTTCGTCGCCTCCGCAGGGAGTCACCGAAATGATGTTCAGCTCTACCAATTGATCCAGAATATCGTTGGTAAGCCGTCCCGGCACCTTACATCTGACCGATATCTGATCAGCCGTAAGGGGAGGTTTTTCATCGGCAAAACGCTGTACAATCTCCGAAGCGATCATCAATGTGAAGAAGTCTCTGTAACGCCGGCTGATATTACGGGTTTCCTTTTCGAATGAGAATTTCCGCACGTTCTGCGCCGCATAGGAGATCTCCGCCCCGATCAGCACAATGAACCACGACATCTGTATCCACAGCAGCATCAGAGGGATGGCGGCAAACGTACCGTAGATGGCGTTATAGCGGGTAATCCACATCTGTCCGCTCAGGTAGAGCATCTGGAAGAACTGGAATGCCATGCCGGCGACAATCCCGGCGATCAGGGCATTCATGAACTTCACTTTTGTATTGGGCAGGAACTTGTAGAGCGCGGTGAACAGCAAAATCATTACCACGAAAGGCACAATATCCAATAAACGGGGAATAAAAGGATAAAGGATATAGATGATCTTGAGCGTATCGTTTTGCGGGTAGCTGAGAATATTGAGCGCATTGACGAGAATAAAAAATACCGGCATAAAGAGCACCATGGCGGTGTAATCGGTCATCTTGCGCCCGATCGCCCTCCCTTTGCTCACCTGCCATATCTTGTTCAGGTTGTTCTCTATATCGTTGAAAAGGATCAGCACCGTGTAGAGGAACAGTAAAATACCAATTCCGGCAAATACTCCTCCGCCCTTGGCTTCTTCGAGCGAATTATCAATAATCTGGAACAGGAGGTCGAGAAATTCCCGTGTCCGTTCCTCTGCCGAAACTTCTTCTTCAGCGGTTATCGCCGGTGAGATAGCTGGAATCGTATCCACAACTCCCATCCCCGTAACAATGGCTACCGTGCTGTCGCCTCCCGATTCCGGTGCCGCAATCACAACCTCTTCAGAAGGCCTGTTACCCAGCATAAAACTGAAGATGCTGCTCTCCATGATATTCTCGATGCCAAAGCCGCGGGCAATGGCAAAGATGATAGCCAGTAGCGGCACAATAGAGAGCAATGTCCTGTAAGTGAGTGAACGGGCACTCGCGGCGATATCCAATTCCTGCACATTTCTGACGGTAAGCATAATCGTCTTGATGGCATCGTACAGGATATTTCTTTTGCCGGACAGTGTTTCTGGATTTTGGCGCCAGATACCGTAGGATAGGAAGCGGATCAACTCCTTTATCTTGATCCTCAACTGTTCAAGCCTGCCGGGCTTTTCCTCTTCCGGTTCATATCTTTTCCTTTTCTTGCCCATGACTTTTTCAATTTCATTAGACTATTTGAGTCGCATTCGCTCCTCCATACCCAATTGAGTCGCCTCCGCTCCTCCATACCCAATTGAGTCGCCTCCACTCCTCGATTTTCAATTGAGTCACATTCGCTCCTCGATTTTCAATTGAGTCACATTCGCTCCTCGATTTTCAATTCTCGCTATGGCAGAATATAAACAAGTTTATCTTCCGCACATTTTGATAAATAACTTGGCCTCTGCAATGTTTCAAGGGAGGTTGACATTGCCCTCGCTTAACCGTAATTTTAGCTTAACGAAATAGTTCTAAAAAAAAAAAAGCAGCCGGTCTATAAGCCGGGTTCTGTATACCGACGAATCGGATGTTTGTCATTTATCTACGGAGAAATGTCACCACTCTCCTTTAGCGGCCTACCCCTCGGCATCGGGCGAGCAACCCTAAAAATCCGATATACATGGCCTTGCAACCCATAATGCGTACGGCACACCGCATTACTGCGGCGTCCGGTGAGCTCTTACCTCACCTTTTCACCCTTACCCCGACATCAGCCGGGGCGGTCATTTTCTGTTACGCTTATCTGCCCTCACGGACACCTTCCCGTTAGGAAGCATGGTGCTCTGTGTTGCCCGGACTTTCCTCCACGACACGAGTGTCGTAGCGACAAACCGACCTGCTGCAAGCACAAAAGTAATACGAAATTAGTGATTTAACCCCTATTCCCGCACTTTTTTTACATTTCAGAATATGATTTGGCGTGGAATCCCAATTCCAGAAGTATCCTGGACAAAGCTGCTTTCGAAAAACTGCAGGAGTACTACATTCATATTTTTGGAAACGAAGCCTCTCCCCTATGGGAGCGTGACAATGCTCGCAGAGGCTTCTTTTCGGCACTGTTCTTTCCGCCCAAGGTCAATTGATCGCATTCTATCATCTCGATAACACAAAAAATGTTCATTGGCCATGATATGCAGTTTGTCGATTTTTTTTGTCAAAACGGAAAAATATCCTTTTTTTTGCACGTCAAAAAGGTTTGGGTTATTGAATTCATCCCATTCCTTTTAAGATTGGGTTATTCCCCATTTGTTATGATGTAAAAATCATCCATTATTTATGAGTCATACAATTAAAAAAAACGGGTATTTCATTTCGTCGGCCCTTCTGATAATGCTATTCTCTACCGCCTGCGGAGAGAGATCAAAAAACGACGCCCACACTTTATCAGCGAGGATTTATCCAGTACGGGAGCTTACAAAGCAAACTGCCATGCTGGAGTCAGTGTTCCCCGTTACCCTGAGAGGGGAAGAAGATGCTGAGATCAAACCGCGGGTGAACGGATATATCGACAAGGTATATATCGAAGAGGGCGCTGTTGTGAAAAAAGGGCAGGCGCTGTTCTCCATTAATTCGCCTACTTCCGAACATGACCTGGCCTCGGCAAAAGCAGCAGTGGAGAGTGCGAACGCCAACCTCAACACAGCGCGGTTAAATGTGGAACGCATACGCCCTCTTGCCCAAAAAAATATCGTCAGCGGGGTACAGCTCCAAACCTACGAGAACGCTTATACTGCGGCACAAGCGGCTTACAGTGAGGCTCAGGTGGCACTGAAAGCGGCGCAGGCCACTTCCGGCTGGACAACTGTCACCAGCCCGATCGATGGAATAGCCGGATCAATCCCGTACCGTAGCGGAAATATGGTTACCAACGCAACCACACTGACCACCATTTCAAAGACCCACACCACATATGCCTATTTCTCTCTGAATGAAAAAGCATTATCCTCCTTATTCGGGACTCTTGAAGGAGAAACCCAGGCCGAAAAAATAAACAATATCCCCGAGGCCACTCTCCTTCTGGCCGATGGGAGCATATACCCCGAAAAAGGGAAAATAACAGCCATTTCCGGCATTGTCAATTCCCAGACAGGCGCCGTAAGCCTCCGCGCGACTTTCCCTAACAAGCACGGAACGCTCAGAAGCGGAGCCAGTGGCAGAATATCCATTCCCAGAGAGCTGGATGATGTCTTTGTCATACCCCAAAAAGCCACTTTTACCCAACAGGACAAAGTGGTACTCTATAAAGTGGTGAAAGATTCGGCCAATGAAAACGACTCCACCGTACAAACAATTATATCGGTACTCCCTTTGCCCGATGGCAAGCATTATGCCGTAACCTCAGGCTTGTCAGAAGGAGACAGGATCGTGGTGGACGGGATAGCCACACTGGGCAATGCACGAAAAATAAAAACCGCACAACAATAATATGCTGAAAATATTTGTAGAAAGGCCGGTGCTTGCCACCGTTATTTCGATCCTGATAGTAGTGCTGGGGATAATAGGCCTGGCTACCCTTCCCGTAGAGCAATATCCCAATATTTCTCCTCCCACCATACGCGTATCCACCAATTATAGTGGAGCGAGCGCTGAAGTGGTGATGAACAGCGTGATCATACCGTTGGAAGAGCAGATAAACGGCGTGGAAGGTATGACCTATATGACTTCCACCGCCACCAACAGTGGTTCGGGAAGTATCACTGTATATTTTGAACCGGGAGTCAATCAGGATATCGCTGCCGTGATGGTACAAAACCGGGTAAGCCAGGCAACCTCCCTCCTTCCGGCAGAAGTCACGCGATCTGGTGTAACCGTGGCCAAACAACAGAGTGATAATGTGTTGACAATCTCTTTATCGTCCACCAATCCGGATCATGACCAGGCATTTATCCAGAATTATACCGATATCAACGTGCTGCCTCAGATAAAACGTGTGATGGGTGTTGGAGATGCCAGCGTAATGGGAGCAAAGACATATTCAATGCGAATCTGGCTGAACCCGAACCTTATGGCATCCTACAATCTGACTCCTGCCGAGGTGCAGACGGCGTTAAACGACCAGAATGTGGAAGCGGCGCCCGGCTCAATCGGCCAAAACAGCGATCAGACATTTGAATATTCTCTGCAATATACCGGAAGATTAAAGTCGGTAGAAGAGTTCGAGAACATTATTATCCGTTCTCAGGACGGACACATACTCCGCCTGGGTGATGTGGCAGAGGTTGAGTTAGGGGCCCTATTTTACGCGGTAATGTCGGCCACCGATGGCAGCCCTTCAGTAGTGATGCAGGTAAGCCAGATCGCCGGCTCCAACGCCACCGAGTTGATCAAAAATATAAAAGCGACACTCGATGAAGCCTCAAAAACCTTCCCTCCGGGTTTTAAATTCGTCTATATGGCAGACGCCAGCGAATTTTTAGATGCATCTATCTCCAAAGTTATCTCCACCTTTTTTGAGGCGTTTCTGCTTGTATTTCTCGTAGTTTTTCTCTTTCTGCAAAGTTTCCGTTCCACCTTGATACCTGCCATAGCTGTTCCGGTTGCCATTATAGGAACTTTCTTCGTGTTGCAGGTAATGGGATTTTCGATCAACCTGTTGACGCTGTTCGCCCTTATCCTTGCCATCGGTATTGTGGTGGACGACGCCATAGTGGTGGTCGAGGCGGTACATGCCCAGTTGGAGAAGGGAGTTAAAAATGCGAAAGAAGCGACCCTGTTGACATTAAAGGAGATAGCCCCGGCCATTATATCCATTACGCTGGTGATGGCATCGGTATTTATTCCGGTCAGCTTTATCGGGGGGACGAGCGGTGTCTTCTACAAACAATTCGGCCTCACATTGGCAGTGGCTATTTTCATCTCAGCCATCAACGCCCTCACATTAAGTCCCTCGTTGAGTGCATTGTTACTCACTTCACCGCACGCGGCAGAGGCGGCGGAGAAGAAAAATATATTCAAGCGTTTCACGGCATGGTTTAACAAATGGTTTCTGAAACTGACCGATCAATATGAAAAAACATTGCGTTATCTGGGAAAGAAAAATCACCGCTGGATAACCGTAACAATGATTTTAGTATTCAGCCTGGCACTGTTTTTATTGATGAAAACCACCCCCACCGGATTTGTTCCCCAAGAGGATAGCGGATCGATGCTCTGTATGATCACCCTGCCGCCGGGATCCTCACTCGAGAGGACCGACTCGATGGTGCACCGGGCATACGAAATCGCAAAAGAAATACCGGAGGTGGCACACATTTCAAGTATCAGCGGTGTCAACTTCATGAGTGGCCTGGGCAGCCCCTACGGCACACTCATCATCAAACTGACACCCTGGAAAGAGAGAAAGAGGACAGCTTCAGAGATAGTGACCGCTTTGACCGAAGAAACAAGCTCTATCATAGGCGCTTCGTTTACGGTGTTCAGCTCCCCCACATTAAGGGGCTTTGGGTTGAGTAGCGGCGTGGAGTTAAAGATGCAGGACAGGACAGGAGGGAATATCTATGATTTCTTTGATGTCACACAGGATTTTCTGGGCAAGTTGCAGTCTACAGATCAGATACTGGCCGCTTACACCACTTTTAATCCCAATTTTCCCCAGAAGCAGATAGAGGTGGATATCGCCAAGGTAAAAGAATCGGGGTTACAACTCAATGATATTTTATCCACCCTGCAAATGTATATCGGCAGCATGTACACCTCCAACTTTACGTTGTACGGAAAACCCTACCGTGTTATTATACAGGCTTCACCCGAATACCGTAAAAACATGGATAACCTGAATGCCCTTTTTGTGAAAACCGCATCAGGCGAAATGGCTCCTATTACCGAATACCTGACAATAACCGACTTTTCCGGACCACAATCCTACACCCGGTATAATATGTACGCGTCGATGGATGTCACCATTGTTCCCAACTTTAGTGAAGGATACAGTACCGGTGACGTTATCAATCTTGTCGACCGGATGGGAGCGGAAGAACTTCCGGTAGGATATGGGTTCGAATATACTGGGATGACGCGCGAGGAGGTCGGCAGCGGTAACCAGACACTGCTTATTTTTGTGATCTGCCTGATATTCGTCTATCTCCTTCTTTGTGCCCTTTATGAAAGTTATATCATCCCCCTTTCCGTGATATTTTCGCTTCCGGTAGGTTTGGCAGGTGTATTTATCTTCCTGAAATTATTTGGGGTGACACAGGGTATTACCAATAACATATACGTTCAGATCTCCCTTATCATGCTGATCGGCTTGTTGGCTAAAAACGCCATCCTGATTGTGGAGTTTGCCATCCAGCGACGAAAACAGGGAATGAATTTAGTGGAGGCGGCCGTCAAGGGAGCGGTGGCCCGCTTGCGTCCTATCCTGATGACCTCGTTCGCTTTCATTGCAGGGCTGACACCCCTCTTTTTTGCAACCGGAGCGGGATCTGTCGGAAACCGTTCCATCGGCATCAGTGCCATTGGAGGCATGCTGATCGGAACCGTACTGGGTGTGTTGATCATTCCTTCACTTTACATCATATTCCAAACCCTGCATGATAAATTCGCAAAATCAGGCATTGTGAACATAAGTGATGACTCAATAAACAAAAACAGCAATGAGCAAAAATAAAAATATACTGCCGGTCATCTTCATAGGGATGGTCTTGGTCTTTCCGGGATTATCCTCCTGTCAGGTGTTAAACCGCTACCAAAGACCCGAAATAGACACCTCGGATCTATACAGGGACAGTCACGCAGGGGATACAACCACCATTGCCGATATCCCCTGGAGGGAGTTTTTCACCGACACCCATTTGATTGGATTGATCGAGGAAGGCCTGAAACACAACGCCGATTTGCAGGTGGCGGTAACCGGTATCCGTCAGGCCGAAGCGAACCTGAACATGGCGCGCGCATCCTATTTCCCCACTGTGTCACTTACAGGCCAGGTATCAAACATGACAACGAGTGACGCCAATAAGAGGCTTGGCTACAATTCGAATAACGTCACACTGGGAATTGCCGCGTCGTGGGAACTGGACCTGTGGGGAAGACTGAACCGCCAAGCCAGGTCGAAACATGCGTTGTTCCTGCAAAGCCATTCTTATAGAAATCTCATCCAGAGCTCTCTCATCGCCAATATTGCCACCTCTTATTTTTCTCTGCTGGCGCTTGACGAGCAACTGCAAATAACCACAGAAACAGTCGCGCTTCTGGAAAAAAATGTGGAAACAATGATGGCGCTGAAAGAGGCTGGGATGCAAAATGTAAATGAGGCTGCCGTAGAACAAAGCCGTGCTTTGATGTTGAGGACAAAATTGAGTATCTATGATCTTGAGAGCGCTATCCGTCAAATGGAAAACGCCATTTCTGTAATGCTCGGCCGCAAACCCGGTGCAATAGAACGATCGGCATTCGAAACGCAGACGATCCCGGGGAAACTGCAAACAGGAGTGCCCGCCCAACTGTTGGCAAGGCGTCCCGATGTAATACAGGCAGAACTTGACTTACGTTCTGCTTTTGAGTTGACGAATGCGGCACAGGCGAGTTTTTACCCCTCTGTCACATTGAATGCGGGTTCGATGATAGGTTTCGCGGCCTCCGGATTCACCAACTTCTTCAGCAGTGAAAACTTATTGGCAAACGTTATCGGGGGATTAACCCAACCGATCTTCAACAGGGGACAATTGAAAGGAAACCTGAAAATAGCAAAAGCCCAACAGGAAGCGGCCCTGATTACTTTCAAAAATACCCTGCTAAGGGCAGGACAGGAAGTCTCGGATATCTTGTTTTCTTATCAATCATCCGCTAAAAAAAACAGTGTCCGCCAGGAGCAAATCGTCTCAACCCGGAAAGCAGTGGAATATACAAAGGATTTACTGATCGCCGGTGAAGCCAATTATACCGAAGTGCTCACAGCAGAACAAAACTATCTCTCGGCACAACTTAGCGAGGTAAGCGACAAGCTCGAACAATTGCAATATTCAGTGAATTTATACCGGGCCTTGGGAGGAGGTGCTGAATGAATTGCCTCCCCTTATAGCTATCTTTGCAAAGTATTGCCGACCGTAAAATGATAATCGGTTCGCCGGCTTATTATATTTTTTGTATTTTTGAATTTTATTATATTGAAAAAATACAAAAAATAACATCAGTGCAAGCCTCACCGACATATAAGGCTCGATTTGAAGAAGCGTATGTCTCTTATTATGCGCGAATGA
The DNA here is from genome assembly GCF_003712195.1 of Proteiniphilum sp. X52. Lineage (GTDB taxonomy): Bacteria > Bacteroidota > Bacteroidia > Bacteroidales > Dysgonomonadaceae > Proteiniphilum. Next base: position 53,870 of record NZ_RDSD01000019.1, read on the forward strand.
AACGCTTCGCCCGGCAATATTTGATCCGCGAGGAAGATGCGGAAAATATTGTGCAGGATATTTTTTCCGAACTTTGGGAAAAGCGGTTAGATTTTACCTCCTTGGTCAACCTCAATGGATTCCTGTTTATGATGCTAAAAAACAGGTGTGTCGATTTTCTACGACGCAAGACATTTGAGCAACTTGCCGTTGACGAAATACAATCTGAGTACACCCGTACACTCAAACTGAAATTCGACTCACTGGAAGCCCTGGATAATAAATTACTCAACGAGAACGACATAGATACCATTATCTCTAATGCCATAGATAGCCTTCCGGAGAGATGCCGGGAAATCTTTGTGATGAATAAGATCGAAGGGAAAAAACAGAAAGTGATCGCGCGGGAACTCAATATTTCCATCCACACCGTGGAAAGCCAGATGGCCATTGCCTATAAAAAACTGAAAGAAGCATTAAAGGATTACATGCCGCTTTTTCTTTTCTTTTTTATTTGATTATCAATTAATTTATTATCAGAATATAGGTCAAGCAGGGTTAACTCTATACCTCTTTAACAAAAAAATTTCTTTTTTCTTAGCGGATTTTCATCACTTATTCGTTTTATATATAACAAGCATTAAGATGGACGACCAACTTTTACTATATTTTTCAGGAGAATTAACGGTTGAGGCACGACTGGCATTGATTCGGCGCATTGAAAACGACGACAGGTTAAAGGCTGAATTTATTCGTCTGCAGAACCTGAATGCGGTCTCGCAACTCTCATCCCGTCCCACAGACCGTAATGAAGGCGTCAGCCATTTCAAGGTATTCACTTCCCAAATCAAGCGGAATGCCCAAAGAAAGTTCTTCTTCAATATGGCAAAGTATGCAGCCATCGCACTTATTCTTGTGGCTTCCACTGTTTGGGTTACATTTTATCTGTCGAACCCGGACCCGGGGACAGCCATGAACACATTACACGTACCGGCCGGACAACGCGCCCAAATAACGTTGCAAGACGGAACAAAAGTCTGGCTGAATGCACAATCGACATTAGTGTACCCGTCCCAATTCTCCAAAAAGAACCGTACCGTGGAAATAACTGGCGAGGCATTCTTCGATGTGGCCCAGGAGAAAAAGCGGCCATTCATTGTATCTACACAGCATATCGACATGGAGGTACTGGGCACACAATTCAATGTATACAGTTATCCCGGCGCCGGCTACATTCAGACAGATCTGGTAGAGGGTTCAGTGAAAGTCTATCAGGCGGATGATGAAAAAAGCAATATTATCCTGAAACCGAACGAACAGGTAATAATCAGAGGTAAAGATATGACTGTCAGTAATACAAATAATCCCGAACACATGCTCTGGAGAAATGGAATTTACGCTTTTACCAATGAACGCTTAATCACTATTATCGAAAAATTACAACTCTATTATGACATAAAAATTGTAGTAGAAGATTCTGATATCTTTAATGTAAGGTATACCGGGAAATTCCGTCAACGTGACGGCATTGAAGAGATCTTGCATATCTTACAAAAAATTCAAACCTTCAAAATTGAAAGAGATAGAGAAAACAATATTATTACTTTGACAAAGTAAATTAATTCACTAATTATTTAATTTATAAATGCCTATGAGAAATAATATAGAAGTAAAATAAAAGCGACAAGTGCGCCAACACTTGCCGCTCCAATTAAAGCAAAACACTCAATTATCAATTTAGTATTCACTCTAAACACACAAATGTATGAAAATAAACACTTCATTTGATCACTTTTCGCGAAAAAAAAGTGATTGTAAATATTTATTTAAAATCATGAAAATCTGCTTACTATTCCTATTTGCCTTCACTTTTCAATTGATGGCACTCAATACAAACGCACAGGACGCGGTTATTGAACTTAAGACGAATTCCGTGACCATTGGCCAGTTAATCGACGAAATTGAGAAGCAAACCGATTATCTGGTCGTTTATAGTAACCGGGAAGTAGATACCAACCGGAAAGTGAATTTCCAGCACAATTCGGGTAGAGTATCTTCCTATCTCAATACCGCTTTCTCCGACACCGATATTGGTTATAATTTTGAGAAAGATTATATTGTTCTATCAAAAAAAGTACATCAAAATGCCACAGCCATCCAAGCCGCTCAGCAAAATAGAACGATAACAGGAAGGGTTACCGATGAAAACGGAGAACCGATTATCGGTGCAACCATCATTGAAAAAGGAAATTCTTCCAACGGTACCATCACCGATATCGACGGTAATTTCGTCTTTAGCATATCTCTCGATGCCGTATTAGAGGTAACCTATGTGGGATACCAGCCGCAAAGCGTTTCCACAGTCGGGCTAAATACCTTACACATTATATTGCAGGAAGATACGAAAACGTTAGAAGAGGTGGTAGTCGTGGGATACGGCACCCAAAGAAAAGCAAATCTCACAGGTGCTGTTTCTGCCCTAAAGATGGACGATGTGTTGGGGGACAGACCAGTAAACAATGCATTTGCAGCTTTGCAGGGATCGATCCCAGGTCTGATGATATCAGGGTCTTCCACTCCTGGACAGAACAACAAGTCAATCAATATCCGGGGAACACTCTCTATCAACGGAGGTGAGCCTTTGGTATTAATCGATAACGTTCCCGGCGATTTAAATATGATAAATCCCGAGGATATCGAATCTGTCAGTGTACTTAAAGATGCCGCGTCTTCCGCTATTTATGGTGCCCGCGCTGCTAATGGCGTTTTATTGATTACTACCAAACGTCCAAACAGCAACACTGCCTTTCAGTTAAACTACAATAATAACTTCGGGTTTGAGTCATCCATCAACCGTCCTCAGCAGGCTCCTCTATCGGATTATTTCAGAGCCTATCAGGACGCAGGATTTAGCAATATCTACTGGTCTAATTCACAAGATGTGAGCAAGTGGATGGAATATTTAGAAGAATATAAAAGAAACCCCGGTTCGTTTAATACGATTGGGGATGGAATTTATGTAGACAATGGAATACCTTATTACCTACATGAAAAAGACCTGTTTGACAATGTATTAACAACAGGTTACTATTCGAGTCACAATATCTCTGCATCCGGAGGAACGGAAAAAGTCCGTTACAGGATGGCAGGAGGCTACAGTTCTGAAGATGGCCCAATGATTACAAACAAAGACTATTACCGAAGAATGAATATCAGTAGTTTTATTTCGGCAGATATGACGGATTGGTTTACGCAGGAATTGGATATCCGGTATGCACAGAGTAAAAAAACAATGCCCCAGGGAAGAGGAAACGACATCTATACACTGCGTCTCGTTAATTATTATCCCGAAGGGATGTTGCCAGCCTCTCTTTCCCTATCGGGAGAGGAAGCACCGCTATTTACACCCAAGAACGTAATCATGTATGCCAATACCAGCAATACGATCAGAAACAATCCCCGTATCTTCTCAAAATCAATTATAAAACCAATAGAAAATCTGGATATTGTATTCGAATACACTTACGACAAAGACGACTTTAACTACTCCTATTACACCGATAAATGGACACACACCACCATTCAATTGGCTGTGAGCACTGCCCCTACCAACGATGAATTGACAAGGCAACGGTACTTCACAGATTATAATGCGATCAACACGTATGCTACTTATTCCCATTCATTCGGAGGCCATAATTTTAAGTTAATGGGCGGATTTAACCAGGAATCCAGTGCGTATGAAATAATCGAAAATAAAGTGAAAGACCAAGTGTCAAATGTTATTCCATCGTTAGGCAATGCTACCGGTGAAAAAACGCTGAAGGAAGAATATTCAGAGTATTCCATTCGCAGTGGATTTTATCGTTTAAACTATAATTATCTGGATAAATATTTGTTCGAAATGAACGGACGGTATGATGGTTCCTCAAAATTTCCAAAATCAAAAAGATTTGGTTTCTTCCCCTCCGTTTCAGCCGGATGGCAGGTTGCACAAGAAGATTTCATGGGTTTCTCAAAGAGATGGCTGGAAGAACTGAAATTCCGCATATCGTGGGGACAAATAGGTAATCAGGCTATTAATCCTTATCAATACAGTCCCGAGATGGTCATTAATAGTGCAAATACGGTCTGGTTGATCGATGGAAACAGGGTGACCACCATTGGTTTACCTGGGTTGGTAAGCAGCACATTCACCTGGGAGACTGTGGAAACCCTTGACTTCGGTATTGACTTTAGCTTACTCAAGTACCGGCTCAGAGGGACTTTTGACTGGTATCAACGCGATACCCGGGGAATGCTGACAAAAGCCGGAGCTTTACAACTCCCGGCAGTAGTAGGAGCAGAAGCTCCCGCGCAAAACGGCGCTGATATGAGGACACGCGGATGGGAATTGGCTGTTTCCTGGAGGGATAGGATAGGAAAAGTTGGTTACAATATAGGATTTAATATTTATGACCATCGTTCACATATTACTAAATTTGCCAACGAAGGTGGATTATTTTATGACAGAAACGATGCCCAAGATGCAAAAAGATATCGTGTAGGCATGGAGCTTGGAGAAATTTGGGGCTATGTTGCCGACGGATACTATTCAGTGAATGATTTTGCAGATTTAAATACATGGCAATTAAAAGAAGGAGTCACTTCAATTCAAGGATACAATGTCCGGCCAGGTGACATGAAGTTCAAAAATCTAAGAGATGACGAGAACAGTAAAAATCGAATAGACACCGGAGATAATACAGTGGACAATCCGGGAGATAAAACCATCATCGGCAATTCAACTTCACGTTACCAGTTCGGTGCTAACTTGGGAGTTAATTACAAAGGGTTTGATGTAAGCGTGATGCTCCAAGGTGTAGGTAAACGTGATGTCTGGTTGAGTGGAGCAGCTATGTTCCCGTTTGGAGGGACGAGCGCCAGCGATGCAATTTTTCAACCGTTATACTATAATCAGACAGATTATTGGAAACCTGTAAGCACTGATCCGGCAGATCCCAATTATATGGTTGCTGAAAATCCTAACGCAAAATATTACCGTCTTTACGGACAAGTACAAAATGTGGAGTCCAATGCACGTATCTCGGATAAGTTTTTACAAAGTGCTGCTTATTTACGTGTGAAAAACGTCACTCTTTCCTATGCTTTTCCAACCTCTTTAACACAAAATCTTCATGTTAAACAGTTAAAGTTATTTGTGGGAGTGGAAAATTTGACAACATTCTCGTCACTACCCAAGGGTATAGACCCTGAACGGATTAGTTGGAACTACCCATTTTATCGTACTGTTTCATTCGGTGCAAATATCACATTTTAATTTTAAGAAACAATGAGAAAATATATCCTTATATTATTAACAGCCGCTTTGATTATGGCTTGCAACGATGACTTCTTGGAGAAAAATCCACGTACATCGTTAGTGGAAGAGAACGCTTTCAAGACATATGATAATTTCAAAGCATTTATATTCCCCTGTTATGAGATGTTCACCAACACAACGATTGCCACATCCCTTTCCAATGGTTTTTCACAGAATGCCCAATACAGGGGTGACGTAAACGCCGGTTATCTGACTACACGGTTTAATTTTAACTCATACGCTTTTCAAACCGTGCAGAACGCTACCACAGGTAATGGATGGAACTTCGACTATATCCGCCGGATAAACATCATGTTATCGCATGTTGACCAAGACAATGAACTGACACAGGCCGAAAGAGATCACTGGAAAGCTGTCGGTTACTTTTTTCATTCCTTTTGGTATATGGAACTCGTAAACCGTTTCGGCGATGTGCCCTGGATTACCCAAGTGCTGAATGAGACCTCCACTGATGCTTACGGGCCGAGAAACGACCGCAAGATGGTTACCGATTCCATATTGACCCGTTTAAAATGGGCCGAAGAACATATAGGGGATTTCGAAGCCAAAAATGGTAAAAACACCATTAACCAGAATGCGGTGCAAGCCGCCTTGTCACGCTTTACGTTGAGGGAGGGTACATGGCGTAAGTATCATGGCTTAGGCGATCATGATAAATATTTCTCCGAATGTGCACGCGTTTCCGAAATATTAATGGCTAAATATCCGACACTTTACACCGGTACGGACGGACAACCGGCAGCCGGATACGGTGAAATGTGGACAACGGAAGATTTAGGTAAAGTCCCCGGGGTGATTCTTTATAAAGAATACAGGGAGTCCACCCTGTTGAACAACAATAATTATGTAGAGCACACCTCTTCCCATATTATTGAAATGCCGCAGCACACGGTAGACATGTATTTATGTAAAGACGGGAAAACTATCTCAAATTCTTCATTATATGACGGAGATAAAGACATGTACTCCACATTTCGAAACAGGGATCCTCGTATGTATCATACCATCATGCCCCCTTATAGAGTGAAAGCCGGAAAAGGAGATTATAATACCTGGTCTTTTACAGATAATCCGGCTGACAGGGAATATATTGATATAATGGGAATTAACAGTTCCACTTCCAATCCCGGTGTTGGAATGAAACGTCTTCCTGCCCAAAACTGGGGAGCAAACCTCCTAGCCTATGTACCCAATTTACAGAATGGCATAGCTGCACAAGGAACGAAAGCGGCGGCATATGTAGCATGTCGTTCGGGTTACTATGTATATAAAAATTGGAATCAATGGGAAACAAATTTCAATCAGGCGGCTTTAAATACTTCCGATAAACCCATTTTTAAAATAGAAGAAGTTCTCTTAAACTACGCAGAAGTAAAATGGGAACAAGGCCTGTTTAATCAGACAATTGCCAATATGAGCATCAATAAGCTTCGCGAAAGAGCCGGAGTTGATCCCATGATTGTGGCCGAAATTGATGCGAACTTCGACCCGAAAAGAGACACGACCGTAGATCCTGTACTCTGGGAAATACGCCGGGAACGTATGATTGAGCTCATGGGTGAAGGGTTTGGATTCGATGATGTGCGCAGGTGGAAAAAAGCATCTTGGTATATCAACAGACAGCAGTTGGGCATGTGGATACAACAGTCAAAGGTTAACGAGTCGCTTTGGGATGAAAATACGCATTTACCAACCAAATCTAAATCTGAAGGTTATATTTATTTGTGGGCTGATCCCATTGTAGAGGGTAAGGGATGGCTCGACAAATATTATTTGTACCAGGTTCCAACGGATGAAATAGTATTGAATCCGGCATTAGAACAAAATCCCGGATATTAATATTATTTTTTAAACCCTAAAGGCTGTTACGCACAGCGCATGTAAGGGCGGAAGTGGAAAGATTCAGATTTCCTTTTGAAAAATAATATTTCACTCTATTTGATGTAACTTTGAAAAATAACTCGAACGAAACAATATGAAGACTGAAATTTTTGCTGCGGGACTTTCCCTGGCAGCGTTAACCCCGCTCAACGCCCAGCAAAAACCCAATGTGGTGTTTATCGTGGCCGATGATTTGGGCTACGGGGACCTGAGTTGTTACGGCCAGGAAAAATTCCAAACACCCCATATCGACCGGTTGGCGCTCGACGGGATCCGGTTCACCCGCTCCTATTCAGGAACCACCGTGAGCGCACCCTCGCGCGCCAGCCTGATGACCGGATTGCACACCGGCCACACCCCCATCCGCGGAAATCAGGAAATAAAACCCGAAGGACAGTTTCCCCTGCCGGCCGGCACCTTTACGCTTTTCCACCTGTTCAAGAATGCAGGCTATACCACCGGCGCCTTTGGCAAATGGGGATTGGGGCAACCCGGTTCCACAGGCGACCCCAACAATCAGGGTGTGGATGAATTTTATGGATACAATTGCCAACTCCTGGCACATAACTATTACCCAAGCCATTTATGGTACAATCAGACAAAAATAGCGTTTCCTGAAAATGATAACGGACAATTCGGCGCGTACTCGCAAGACCTGATCCAGGCGAAAACGCTGGAGTTTATCGATAAATACAATGGGGATCCGTTCTTCCTCTTCGTTCCCATGGTGCTTCCACACGCGGAACTGATTGTACCCGAAGATTCCATCATCCAAAACCTGAGAGGGAAATTCGATGAAAACCCATACCAGGGGATTGATTCCGGCCCCGCATTCAGAAAAGGAGGATATATGTCACAGGAACATCCGCGGGCTACACACGCCGCGATGGTTTCACGTATCGACATGTATGTGGGACAGATTATCGGGAAGCTCAAAGAGACAGGTGTCTATGAAAATACACTCATCATATTTACGAGCGATAATGGTCCCCACCGCGAGGGAGGCGCTGATCCGGATTTCTTCAATAGCAATGGCATTTACCGCGGATATAAACGTGACCTGTATGAAGGGGGTATCCGTGTACCTACCATCATTGCATGGCACGGCAAAATCGCCTCCGGCAAGGAGAGCAGTTTTCCTTTCGCATTCTGGGATTATATGTCTACCTTTGCAGAATTGCTGGATATCCAGCTACCGGGAGAGAGTGACGGAATCAGCATTCTACCCACATTATTGGATAAAGAAGGCCAGCAGAAGCGTGATTATTTTTATTTCGAGTTTCAGGAATTGGGTGGCCGGCAAGCGGTAATAAAAGACAACTGGAAACTGTTGCACCTTGATATCCGCCAGGAAGGACTGTACGAACTCTATAATCTTGCGTCCGATCCTTCGGAGAATCACAATCTGCTCGATCTCTATCCTCAAAAAGCGGCAGAACTGAAACAGATCATGATGAAGGCCAGAACCGACGATCCCAACTGGCCCTTGTTTTAAGTAATTGATCCGGCCCTCCAATGGAGTTCATCTCGAATAAGATTTTAGATGTCTGATTATCAACAATCTTATTCCTTAATCAATATAATATCTAATAAACTTTCCAATTATGAAAAATTTTTCTACCCGGTCACTCCTCACTTTCGGCAGCTGTCTGGCGCTTCCCGCGCAAGCACAGGAGGTAAAGCCGACAGTGATTCAGGAGAAACCCAACATTGTATTGATCTATGCCGATGATATCGGCTATGGAGATCTCTCCTGTTACGGGGCTCACCGGGTGACTACTCCCCATGTGGATATGTTGGCAGCGAATGGTGTACGCTTCCTCAACGCCCATTCCGCTGCCGCAACCAGCACCCCCTCCCGTTACGGGCTTTTTACGGGCGAGTACCCATGGAGAAGGAACGGCACCGGTATTGCCCGTGGCGATGCAGGTTTGATCATCAAACCGCATCGGTACAATGTGGCTAAACTGATGAGAGAGGCTGGATATACCACCGGAGCGGTAGGAAAATGGCACCTCGGCATCGGAGAGGAGACCGGCACCCAGAATTGGAACGCGAGAATTGCTCCCGGCCCGCGCGAAATCGGATTCGACTACTCCTACCTTATGGCGGCAACGGGCGATAGGGTACCCTGTGTCTATCTGGAAAACCAGGAAGTGGCAAACCTCGACCTAAATGACCCGATCAGCGTAAGCTATTCGCGGAACTTTCCCGGGGAGCCTACCGGCAAGGATAATCCCGAACTGCTGACAAAATTGAGGCCAAGTCCCAACCACGGCCATGATCAGAGCATTATCAACGGGATCTCCCGCATCGGTTATATGAAAGGGGGCAAAGCTGCCCTCTGGGAGGATGAGACCATTGCCGACAGCATCACCTCACGCGCCGTCCGTTTTATAGAACAGAATAAAGAGAAACCCTTCTTCCTTTATTTCGGCACCAACGATATCCATGTGCCGCGCTATCCGAACGAGCGGTTCCGGGGCAAAACCGAGATGGGACACCGGGGCGACGCAATCGCCCAGTTCGACTGGTCGGTGGGTGAAGTGATCCGCGCATTGAAAGAGGCGGGAGTGTATGAGAATACGCTGATTATTTTGTCGAGCGACAACGGCCCGGTGGTGGACGACGGTTATGCGGACGAAGCCGTGGAGCGCCTGATGGATCACAAACCGTGGGGGCCTTATCGCGGCGGCAAGTACAGTATGTTTGAAGCAGGAACAAGAGTGCCTTTTATTGTTCACTGGCCGCAGGTGGTCCGTCCTGGCATTTCCGATGCGCTGGTTTCCCAGATCGACTTCTTAGCCACGCTGGCCGCTTTGACGGGTATTGAGTTGGAGGAGGAAAAATCAAGCGATAGCAGGAATCAACTTCCCGCATGGCTCGGCCTCGACAGCGAAGGGCGTGAGTACCTGATCGGAGCCGGCACTTCGCTTATGATCCGCACCAAAGACTGGAAATATATTGAGCCAAATAATGGCAATGCATACCAAAGGCTCACCGATATTGAAATGGGGAACAGCCCGGAGGACCAACTCTACGATTTACGCCATGACCGGGGGGAATACGACAATGTGGCTGAAAAGAACCGCCTGAAGGTGAGATTTTTTAAGCAGATACTCGAGGAGGAGAAGAGTAAAGGCGTAGGGATGGATTTGTAGGTTACGGACATGAATGTCATCCGCTCCTTCCACCCAAATATTTGATCTGAGCCACGAGAATTTCAATAATCATTCATTCTGTAGCCAACGCATCAGGAACTTATCTTCTACCTCATAATATGGATCCTCTACAGACAAATTATTATAAATAATTGCCTTGTCGACAAGCGCTTTCAAATTACGCTGTAATGTTGAGACAGTCCCCAAGCTATATTTCTTTATAAAAGATTGTGAATATGGCTGATAAACAGCCTCTTCTGCAGCAACCGCTTTTAAGGTTTTCCATTGTGTCTTTGTCAATAAGTTTCTATATTGAAAATAAACAGCCTCATTCTGTTGAATTAATTTATAAAGGATATTTACAACATCTTTTTCTTTTACATAGGATATTCGGTCAGCATAGATTTCATGACATAGCCGTTGTGTATAATATGTATGGGTACATGTAAGATCTAATATCATTTCAAGAACTTTTTCATCTGTCTCTACCCCTACGGAATGAAATGAATTCTTAATAAAAGAGACATATTCCTCTCTGGGTATTTTATTTAGAGTCATGAAGTTGGTACTTCCGTAAAAGGGTCTTTTGGCACTATTGAAAATTTCGATCATTAACCGACTATCACTCCCTGAAAATATAAAGGAGATATTGTGTAGATTTTGTATAATTGTTCTAAGTAAAGCCTCCACATTTTTTTCAGGGTATGAGAGTATCTGTTGAAACTCATCAATAGCAATTACTATCTTTTTTTCCTGTTGGTCAAGAAAAGAAAAAAGTTGAGGAAGGCTTTTCTCTATCTGTTCAGGTTGAGAAATATCCAGTGTTAACTCAGGTTCTCCGCTCAATCCATTTATTTTAAGTATAGGCCGTAATAATTTTATGTGTTCCCAAAATTTTCTCCCTGTACTTTTATGTATGGGGAACTCTTTGTAAATAGCTGTAGCTAAGTAATCTGTAAATTCTTTTAAGGATGAAGTTGGAAAGATATCCAGATAGATGGTACTTTGTTTTTTTTTCAAAAGATAAAAGACATGCTTGAGAAGCGCCGTCTTCCCTAACCTGCGCTGAGAGAACACGGCTGTGTTATTCTTATTATTTATATTCTTCAATAAAATTTCTGTTTCTTTATGTCTGTCGCAGAAATAATCGGGATCTAGATAATTGTATAATAAAAACGGATTCATACTTATTATATTGATTTTAATTTCGTACAAATATATGCAATTTTCAAAAATTACGCAAATCGCGTAACGCAAATTGCGTAATTTCTCAAAGGTCGATTTGGATAAAATACATATTTATCTACCAGCTAAATCTAAAGGATATATTTATTTTGTGGGGATATCCTATTGTAGAAGGCAAAGGATGGCTAGACAGATATTATCTATACCTTAAGCAGATACTCGAGGAGGAGAAGAGTAAAGGAATAGGGATGGATTTGTAGAAAAGCGTACCACTTCCAACAGAAAGAGGTTGTTCAGTATAAGATTTGATCTGAACAACCTCTTTTTGACTTAGAATTACAGATATATCAATCTTCACAAAGGATACTGCTCCCTGATAGGATCATCATACTGTTCCCGTAACCGTTTCAGTTCGGCCTTCAAGTCTACAATGATGCTGTTATATTCCGGATTGCCATAAAGATGATTCATTTCCTGGATATCTTTACTAATGGTATTGTTGAATTTATATTTCATTTTTAAATTTCATCAGTCCAGGGGCACATCTTTCCGGAAGTTTTGAATATCGGACGTTGTGCTTCCACGCTGCGAAGATATTCTCCCAACTCTTTTGAAAGTTGTTCCACCAATCCTGGCTCTTGTGTTGCCCGGTTCGTCGTTTCCCCAATGTCTTCGGTAATATTAAACAACTCTTTTTTACCCGTCTCATAATAATAAATCAATTTCCAGTCTCCTTTACGGATGCAGCTTGTGGGACCAATGCCCGGGCCTTCATTACCCCAGAGGTTAGGATAATGCCAATAGAGAGCACGTCCGGTATAATCGGTCTTTCTTCCTTCCAGCATCGGCATAAAACTGATACCGTCTACCGCTTGTTTTGTTTCGCGACTCTTCACCTGGGCTATATCGAGCAAGGTGGGGAAAAAATCTTCAACGATGAGATAGTCGTCACACCGGGTATTGGGGGGCACAGTTTCCGGCCATCTTACGATCATGGGTACACGAATCCCCCCTTCATAGGCTGATCCTTTCCCGCTATTCAACGGAGCATTCTGTCTGTGTAAAGGTGTGTCACGCCACTGGGTGGAAGTGGAGAAACCTCCGTTATCCGACATGAAAATAATCACGGTATTGTCATCCAGCTTATTCTCTTCCAGCCAATCCATCAGATCACCCAGGCTTTTGTCCATCCCTTCGATCAGGGCGGCATAGGCTGCCTCTTTTTCAGAGAGTCCGTCATCGATATATTTTTTATAGAAACGCTGATCCTTGTCTATGGGGATATGGATGGCGTAGTGTGCCATGTAGAGGTAAAAGGGCTGACCCAAGCTTTTGGCTTTGTCTAGGGCTTTCAGGCATTCCAGGGTCAATGCTTCTGTAGCGAAAGTTTCCGTTCCCCAATATTTTTCAAGACCGGGGATAGCTTGTAACGGAGAGGGTTTTCCATCGACCCGGTTTCCATAATTCTGTTCACCGTAATAACTGGCGATTCCACCTCCCGCGTGTCCCGCAATATTTACTTCAAAGCCAAAGTGGTGGGGGTTTTCACCAGGCGTGTCGATGGCTCCCCAATGGGCTTTGCCACAATGGATGGTGTGGTAGCCGCTGTTTTTAAGCAGTTGCGGCAACGACGTTACTTCATACGTGAAGGGTATACCGGGGACTTGGCAGATACCATTTACATTCCACTCCGGAAACTGAAGCACTTCGCTCTCTCTGTCGGTAGAACTGTTTTTTTCAAGGGTCCAGTTGGTTACGCGGTGTCGGGCGGCGTTCATGCCGGTCATCAGGCTCACACGGGTAGGAGAACTTACGGCACATGCGTATGCTTGTGTAAACATCATCCCCTGCGAAGCCAGCCGCTCCATGTTGGGAGTATGATAACGCTCGTTAAGCGGGGTTCTCTCTTTCCAGAAAGGCAATGAGGTATCCTGCCACCCCATATCATCTACCATAAATAAGATTATATTGGGACGACTATCGGAAATAACAGTGTTCTGGGCTGACAATCCGGTCAGCGGAATCAATGCAAGTGGTAAAATTTTTTTTGGGTTCATAACTATTGATCTATTTTGTGGACACTAAAATTAGAAATTTCTGGGGTACCTACCTGTTTGTTTACAACTAATCGAATCTTGCCAACAGTAACCGGAGAGAATCTTTGGATACGCTTGTGTCCTATCGATTCTCCTTGGCAAAGAATTTCCCAGCCTCGGCAGGTCAATCCTTCTACATGATAATCACGAACACTTTCGCCTTTGATGATCTCTTCTTGTAGAATAATTTGATTGACGGGTTGTGCTTTATCCAGTTTTAGTTCAATTTTGTATGGATTTGCATCACTTTGGTAAATGGCAAATCCGGTCTCATGAGAGGCAGTAATGATGGCGAAGGTTGCACCGGCATCTTTCGCCGCCTTTATCCATTGATCGGTGTCCAGCCTGGTCGGATTAAAAATGTTATAATCTTCCACGGGATGTATACGATTAGCAGTCTGATTGTATTTTTTTCCATCGAAAACGTGCAAGTCGTAGTGAAAAATCACACCTAATTCAGCATTTGCCCAACGAAGCTGAGAAGCACTGGGAGTAGGTCGCTGGTGGATTTGGGCAACCACACCAACTGTCGACAATAAAAAAATAAAGAAAAGAGAGATTGATTTTTTTGGCATGATATTCAGCAAGTTGTAATACACAAGGCAATGGCAAAGGAAAGAACAGGTTTATATCGTTAATCTTCCCCCTTACATTACAAAAATAATATTTATAGCAAGAAGTTCATAATCTTCTAAAAAGATCATAAGTTCTTGGAATGATATATAAATTACTGTGTATAGCCTTCATTTTGTACAAGCTTTTCATTAGCCTCTATTTGTCGTTGCGGAATGGGAAAAACTATTTGATATGGTTTTGCCGCTTTACCTCGATCAATAGCACTAGAAATAAATTTACCGTGACGTATCAAATCCTCACGGCGTAATCCTTCCGAGAAAAACTCACGACCACGTTCAGCTAAAATAAAATCTCGTAATTCTTCTTTTGAAGAGAACTGATCTAAAGATACCTCAGAAACTCCTGCCCGGTGTCGAATTTTGTTAATGAGGTCGATACTCTCCTGATTCGGATAATTTTTCTCATTCAATGCTTCCGCTTTACTCATTAAAATATCTGCATAACGCACATAAACAATATCGTTCCCATTTGCTTCCCCAACAGCATTCGGGTCAGGCCAGTATTTGAAACTACGCACATCATCTAAAGGATTACCGTTTTCATCTTCCAGTAGTTTTACCAATGTTCCTGACAAATCTTCATATTCTGCAATGATTAGTTTTCTTCGATTGTCATTTTCATCAAACGTCTTATAAAAAGTTGTATAAGTGCGGAATTGTGCACCAAAATTTACCCAATTAGATTGAATAGGGTAATTCGGAGGAAAGGCATGTGGCATGTAATTATTATGATAACCATTTTGTGCGATACAAGGAGCTCGATAGATAAACTCTTTATTATCCTCTCCTTCCACTGAAAATAACCTAGTGTAATCACTATAAAGTGAGTAATAATTCAAGTCGATTACTTCTTGAGCTGTAGTAATAACATTCTCCCAATCCTTTTCATGTAGATAGAGTTTTGTCAATACTCCTAAAGCTGCACCTTTAGTAGCCCTTCCAATAGGATTTTCTTCTACGGTAAGATTTTCAGCCGCAAAAGTCAAATCATCGATCAAATATTTAACAAAGACATCTTTGATTGCACGGGGTGTAGATTTGCCAATTTGTTCGATTTCATCAGGAGTTGCTCCTGAGGGAATTTCAATAATTGGAGTAGGCCCAAAAATATTATATAAGAAATAATAAGAAGTACCTCTAATAAACCGCGCTTCACCTTTTATTTTGTTTACGAGTGTTTCTGGAAGCCCCGAAAGTCCATCTGCTACACTCAGTACATTATTGGCACTCGCGATAGCCTGATACATCTGTATCCAAAAATTATTCAGAAAACCATCATTGATGGCCCAGGTAAAATCAATGTAAGGCTTTGCATCACGTTCTAAACCTCCTCCTGTTTCAAAAGCAATATCAGTAGTAAACTCGTTCATTAGGTAGGTATAGTTTCTGCTTGTATAACTGATAATCCGTGAACGGGCATATGCACCTGTAAGTAATGCGTCGATACCCGATTGTTCTTTTAAAAACTCATTCGGGTCGTATTCAGTATATACCTTTTCTTCCAAGAAATTACTGCAACCTATTACTGAAGATAGTAGAACGATTGACAATATTTGTAATAGTTGTTTTTTATATGGTCTCATTATAATTCTATTTTATTAAAATGTTACATTTACTCCCATTCTAATTGTACGTGCCAAAGGGTAACTGTTATAATTAACTTTGGAGACACTCTCTCCTCGTGCACTGGCATCGGGATCAAATCCATCAAATTTGGTAATAGTGAATAAATTATCACCGGAAGCATATACTTGCAGATTACGAATAAATTTATTCGTCTTAACAGGTATATCATAGCTTAGGCTAACTGTTTTCAAGCGTACAAACGACGCATCGGTAACTGTAAGTGAATTAATCGAATAAGCGCCACCATAACTACTCGGATTCACACCACTCGGATAAGTATCCGAAGGATTATCTTCTGTCCATCGATTCAAATAATACTTCGCAATACGATTGCGATACTCATTCGTTGGATAAATGCTTTCGGCTACATTCGCATCTAATGTCTCAATACCATTTACCCATTGGAGAAATAGGTCAAAGGTGAAATTTTTATAACTAATGCGGTTGTTTAATCCTCCCGTAAAATCAGGAAAAGGTTTTCCAAGAATTACCCGGTCGTTGAGGTCTATTACATTATCACCGTTCTGATTTTTAAATTTTAAATCTCCCGGTTTCGCGTTAGGTTGTGCTGAATTGGCGATATCATCTCCTTTTTGAAAAATACCTTCCACCTCATATCCATAAAATGAATAAATAGGATGTCCTATCTTTGTCAATTCATAACCAGAAATAAATCCTGCAATTGATCCGGTTATCAATTCGGGGATAAATGAGGGTAATTCTGTTACTTCATTTTTTAAGAAGGAGAGATTGAATGATGTCTCCCAATTAAAATCACGATTTTGTATGTTTAGCGTATTAATCATAATATCCACACCGCTATTTTTTACAGTGCCCGCATTGACCATAATGTCATTGAATCCGATCGCAGATGGTAGCGGTTTACTGAACAGTTGATCTTTGGTATTGCGGATAAAGTAATCAACCGTCCCACTAATTCGATTCCTCAAGAGACTAAAATCAATTCCCATGTTCAACTCGGATGTTGTTTCCCATTTCAGATCGGGATTTGGTAATCGCGCAGGGAGTACACCTGAGGCCAATCCATTACCGAAAACAGCTGATCCTCCGGCAACCAAAGTCTGTATAGTCTGGTAATTGTCAATACCCTGATTTCCTAATTCTCCATATCCGATACGTAATTTTAAATCATCAACGACATTTATGTTGAAAAATGGTTCACCCGATAGACGCCACGCTCCTGCAACAGAGGGGAAAAAGGCGTATTGGTTTTTTGGGGAAAATCGTGAGGAGCCATCGTAACGGAATGATGCCGTAAGTAAATATTTATCAAGCAATTCATAATTTATACGTCCGAGTATGCCATTGAGACGATTCCTTGATTTAAAAGAACGTATGTTATCACCATTGAGGTTATCACCACTTTGCAGTAAATCAGCTCCTGTCACGTCAGATAAAAATCCCCGAGAGTCTGCATATACATATTGTCTCATGAACTGTTCATAGGTAGTACCTGCTAACAATGAAATCCGATGAATGCCATTGAAGTTCTTTTTATAATTCAGTAAAAATTCAACGAGCCATTGTGTATTTTCATCTGCTTGCTTGGATCCAATCCCTTTATTGGCAAGTCCATTCATTGTCATTCGGTTTCTATATGAAGACTGCATATAGGACATTACAGTCCCACCTAAACGTATGGTAGCTACCAAGTCTTTCAGGGGTTCTATTTCGCTGGTGAACGTTCCGTAAACAGTATTACGCTGATTCTGTCCTTTTACACCGTTAAGAAGTGCCATTGGGTTGTCAAGTGCAATGAAGTTGTTGAGATAATATCTTCCTGTTTCAGGATTAATTCCCGCAGGTAAAGTTGGATCAAACTGTAAAGCAGAGTTAATAGGACCAGCCCCCTCGTTAACGCCATCCATGTTCTCATACATAGAATTGCGATCGGCACGAGTATAATTTAGTGTGAATTTAAAGCGCAAAAACTCTTTTGGATCAAAGTTCATATTTGCCCGTACGTTGAATTTTTTAAAATCTGACTTCTTAACCAATCCTTCCTGATTAAAATAATTCAACCCTAAGTAATAATCACTTTTTGGCGCACCCCCTGCAAATGACAATTGATAGTTCTGAACCGGGGCTGTCGTACGGAAAATTTCGTTCTGCCAATTTGTTCCCCTTCCAGCAGCGGCAATTTCTTCTGGAGAATAGATCTCACCTCGTGGATCTTTTGATTCAATACGGAGAGCATTCAGTATCTCCATATATTGTCTGGCATCCAACATATCCATTTTCTTAGCTACTGATTGTGCTCCGAATTCGGAACCAAATTTCACTACAACTTCACCTTTCTCTCCTCCTTTGGTTGTAATGAGTACTACACCATTTGCCGCACGGGTTCCATAAATGGCGGCAGCCGATGCGTCTTTCAAAACCTCAATGGATTTGATGTCTTCCGGGCTGATAGAGCTAGGATCTACTCCAGGCAATCCATCTACAACTATAAGGGCGGCGTTGCTACTGTTGATGGAACCAGCTCCGCGAATCTGAATTTTAGTGTCAGCTCCCGGTGCAGAACTTGTTTGGCTAACATTTACACCTGCGGCTTTCCCATTTAACATTTGCAAGGCATTGGTATTTATTCCCTCTGTAAATCGTCCTTCAGATAATGAAACCACCGAACCTGTAAGATCCCGTTTACGAAGAGTTCCATACCCTATAACTACTAATTCGTCCAATAATTCTGTATCTGAACGCATTGTTATATTTATTGTGCTCTTTCCATTTAAAGCAACCTCTTGTGTTGCCATTCCGACATAGCTAATCAGGAGTACAGCGTTTTCAGAAAGGCTCGTCAGAGTAAATTCCCCATT
The DNA here is from genome assembly GCF_003712195.1 of Proteiniphilum sp. X52. Taxonomy (GTDB): domain Bacteria; phylum Bacteroidota; class Bacteroidia; order Bacteroidales; family Dysgonomonadaceae; genus Proteiniphilum. The sequence continues at coordinate 72,656 of NZ_RDSD01000019.1, forward strand.
AATATCAGAAACTGTCCCATGGGCCTGATTACCTTTCTCGACAATGGTGGCCCCGATAATTGGTTCCCCATGCTCATCTTGGATCAATCCGGATATGGCTTTTCCCCTCTGTTGCTGAACTGTATTAACAAGTGATTGTTGCTGTTCGCCTTTTACAGACACCGCTATCTGCGTATTATTAATCTGGTAACCAATATTTGTATTCCGGAATAAAGTGTCCAGTATGTTTTCAATTGTTTCATCCTGTGCCTGAACAGTCACTTTCCGGCTTAAATCCAGGAAATTATCACTGTAAAAGAAACTATACTCGCTTATCTTTTCAATTTGCCGAAGTACGTTTCTTATTTCCGTATTTGTCGCGGAAACACTTAGTTGTGCTATGGTTTGTCCAATGCTTAACAGGAGCAAAACCAAACAACTTACACCAATTCGTTTAATTTGTTTGTTCATTGAATGATTTTTTAGATTTTAGTTTGTTTTAAGATAGAATTAAGGATAAAAAAGCACGGAATTCTCTTTGATTGAGTATTTTTGCACTAACATGAGAATGCGGTCCACAGCGTTTTCCTTCTACTAAGGCGCTGTCATGCTATTATCCTAATTTAGCAGATATTGCATTCTTTAAAGCTTTCGCTTTCTGCCGGAGTAATGCCCTCACATTGCTCCGGCTTTTTTACCATGTAATTGGGTTCGTTATTCTCCGTTTTATTTCATAGGCGTCAGTTTTATGAGTTATTATTTATTTTCTACTGAATGTAATGTGTGATTCGGTCAATGTGTACTGCAGAGGAGAAACAACGGTAATAAGGCTTAATACGTTCTCCATACTGTTGTTTTTTATTTTCCCACTGTACTGTATCTCTTTTATATCGGGAGATGCAAAAGAAATGGTTACGTTATATGTCCGTTCCAGCATTTTGGCAATATTTTCCAGCGTTTCTTTGTCGAATACGAATTGATCTGTCATCCAGAAAATGGCTTCCTCCACATTGTCGATATGAGATCTGCTGAACGTCATTTCTTTGGTATGGTACGCAATCCGGTCATAGGGATTCAGCACTTCGGATAACAGCGGGCTGCTTACTTCAATTTTGCCTTCGATAAGTGTCCCGGTTATTTGTTCCTCGTTGGGATAAGATTTGATATTGAATTTCGTCCCCAGTGCCTTTACTTGTAAATCTCCTCGGGTGAGCACGATGAACGGGTTGTCGGGATTGCTTTGCACATCAAAATAAGCTTCCCCCAGCAGCTTTACAGTCCGGTTTTTCTTTCCAAAATCCGGAGAATACCGGAGCTCACTTGCCGAATTGAGACGCACATGCGAACCGTCGGGAAGTTGAACACTTGCTTTTTGCCCATTTTCCACCATCACAATAAGTTCTTGCTGTGAATGCCCACGAAGCAGGTGAAACGATATGCCCAGCATAAAAAACAAGATAGCAACAGCTGCCACGCTTGCATACGAAACCCATCTGTTTTTACGTTTCGGAAGCATTGCCCCATTTTCGCGCATATGCATCTGGAACTGTTTCCATATCCTCTTTTTTCCTTCATCGCAAAAAGGAGATGCATACTGTCCGGCACTTCTCCATTTGCCGGCATAATATTCATCGAACTGCTCCTCGCTTATCTGTTTTTGTTGATAAGCGCGTAGCAACCGATGCATCTCCTCCTTCGATATGGAGCTGGAGAGAAACTTTTCAACCAATCTTATAATTTCTTCTGACATATTTATTGTTTTATACGTGAAAAAGGGAAAAACCTTACAGGAATATCGTTTTTATTTTAACGAAATATTAACCTTTGTTAAAAGACAATAACTAAAGCCATGACAGGTTTGAGAAGATCCACATCAGACGCTTTACTAAGCCTTAAGAGAAAAAGAGAGTCTGAATTACTTGAAAGAAAAGTACAATAAAAACCTAAAAATCCATTGAACAGATCAAAAAAAGAGTGAATTGAGATAATATTTCATCTTTTCTCTTAAAAAAATGAGAGAACGCCTAATCTGAGTTTCCACCGTTTTTTCGGAAATCTGCAAACGGGAAGCGATTTCTTTGTTCGATAGATTTTCTTTCCGACTCAATAGGAAAATTCTGCGGCGATCCGCAGGCAGCTTCCCAATAAGTTCGGAAAGAATATTTTCCAGAAAACGGCTGTTTACATCTGCTTCAATATCGGAATTTTCTTGTGCTTTTTCTTGTTGATACTGTTCATATCTATATTTCAGCAACAGCTTCTCTGTTTGCCGGTACACATGGTTTCTGGCAATGGTATAGAGATAAGGGACTATATTGGTTTCTGTATCGATTGTTTCCCTCTTTTCCCAAAGAGAAATGAAAACCGATTGCGTGATATCTTCGGCAAAGGTTTTATCGAAAAGCGTATTCAGGACAAATGTATAAATCTGATTGTAATAGTAATGAAAAATATATTCAAAAGCCTTCTCGTCTCCTTCCCTCAGAAGGTGCAGAATCCGGGAATTTATATGGATGGGTTTATTTTTCAACCTATTATTTAAATTTAGGAATTGTGAGTCTCCCTCGCTCCTCAATTTTCAATTCTCGGAACGATATAGTCCATACTACACTACTTAGAAACTCTTTAAATTTTATTGTTCAACTGTTTTGAATCTATTGTGGGATAGATTTTCTTGCGGATTTATCGGGCTAAATCAAAAGGAAAAAGTGAAAAAGATACCCAAAAGAGACCAAAACCGCAGCAAAGAAAAAATAAACAGTACAATTATAAAAATATTTCGGTAAAATTTAAACAGTTTCTTAATCTCTACAAAGTTAAAGGATTTTTATGATTACTGTCGAAAATGATTATTTTTTTATCGGCACTCTTGTCAGCCAGGCCAACCTGTATCCCCTCCATCATCCGGTGGGTTTATGTGAGAGGGAGTGGTTATGAGAATATCTACCCGGGAGCGATATAAACTTCTCCCAGGGAAAAGCACCAGTCATCAACTGTAATTTTCTTCTAAGGAAAATGGCAGAATCAGTTTTTTTGTCTACCTTGCGGGAAATAATAGAAAATGATTGTACATGAAATCAAAGGTTTTTATCCATACCTTGGGGCAGCGTTTTCTCAACTTGCCAGGCGGTTGGTGCAAGTGATCGAGACACCGGATAAATCTCATTGGACCTATGAAATGATTGTATCTGGATCTTTTCGCATACAGGCATCAATAATGTAAACATAGATGTGGCGCTTCATGCTAAGGAATTGGGGATGAAAGTGATTGTTTTTGGATCCGCTGCCGAAGCAGAAGGAAGGGTAACCCGGCATCCTAGCGGGAAAACAATCTTCGAAATTGCGGATATTGTGGTGGACTCGTGTGTTCCCGTGGCAGACGCTTCGGTAACCCTGAAGAATCACCCGCACAATGTTCCGGGGACACCACTGCCCATGAGCGTCTGGACGCTTGTCTTGCCGAATACAAGAAACGGGTCGCGTCGGTTTAAATGTAATTTTATGAGAAAAATAAATGTAACCCTGTCGCTTCTTTTTGTCGTATTTGTGGGTTATTCCCAGTCATCCTGGTTGCGCGTCAACCAGGTGGGTTACCTGGAAGACGACGTGAAAGTGGCCGTCTGGATCAGCAAGGAGGAGAATGTTGTCCGTGAGTTCCAGGTAATAGATATGGCTACCCAAAAGGCCGTATTTACAGGTTCGGATGTCCTGGATACAGGGAAGCAACCGGCATTCGAATCATCCGCACGGCTCAATTTCACGGCCCTCAAAAGGCCGGGCAACTACATCGTGAGAGTGGGGGAAACGGAATCCGTCCCTTTCCGTATCGGTAACGATATATATGCCGGGGCTGCGGAAATCCCGTTAATGTATATGCGTCAGCAGCGGTGCGGATACAATCCGTTCCTGCAAGACTCATGCCACGTGCACGATGCCATTTCCGTGGGCGATCCCGACGGAAAACGTGACGGGCTCTATTTCAATACCACCGGCGGATGGCATGATGCGTCGGATTACCTGCAATATGTGGCCACATCGGCCAATGCCGTGTACCAGATGCTTTTTGCTTACAGCCAACACCCGGGATCGTTCGGGGACAGATACGATGCAAACGGGCACGAAGGGGCCAACGGTATCCCCGATATCCTGGACGAGGCCAAATGGGGATTGGACTGGCTGGTGAAGATGAATCCCGACTCCGCTACTTACTTCAACCAGGTGGCCGACGATCGCGATCATGTGGGATTTACATTGCCTAACGAACAGCAGGTCGATTATGGATGGGGCCTGGGAAGAGAACGTCCCGTCTATTTTGTCAGCTCCAGACCGCAGGGTTTATTCAAACACAAGAACAGGAGCACCGGAATGGCTTCCACCTTAGGGAAATATGCGTCCGCATTTTCCTTGGGCGCCCAATTACTGGAGGCGTATTACCCTGAATTTTCCGGTATGCTGGTGCAAAAAGCCGAAGATGCCTACCGCAAAGGGGTTGAAAACCCCGGGGTTTCGCAGACCGCACCGGGAGGCGCGCCTTATTTTTACGAAGAGGATAATTGGGCGGACGACATGCAGTTGGCTGCCGTGGAGATGTATAATACTTCCGGAGAAAAAGAATATTTGAAACAAGCGGTCGATTATGGCAGACTGGAGCCTGTCACACCCTGGATGGGTGCCGATTCGGCAAGGCATTACCAATGGTACCCGTTCGTGAATCTGGGCAATTACCATCTGGCCGCGCAGCACGGCAACCTGCGTGTCAGAAAGGAGTTCATACGGAATATGAGGACTGGCTTGCAGCGTGTGAAGGACAGGGCTGAGGGGGATGCTTTTTTAAATGGGATACCGTTCATCTGGTGTTCCAATAACCTGACGGTGGGCTTTATCACCCAATGCAGGTTGTACCACGAAGTTACGGGGGACGATTCGTTCCTTGAGATCGAAACGGCCATGCGTGACTGGCTATTGGGATGTAATCCATGGGGTACTTCCATGGTCGTGGGATACCCCGCAGAAGGCGATACGCCCGAAGATCCACATTCGGCATTTACACACCTGCACCGCATACCCGTCACGGGGGGCATTGTGGATGGGCCCATCTACAACTCGATCTTCAGCAGCTTAATAGGGATTTATCTGGCTGGTGAAGATGAATATGCCCGTTTTCAATCGGATTATGCGGTGTACCATGATGATTACGCGGATTACTCCACCAATGAACCGACCATGGACGGGACCGCCTCGCTTACTTATTATCTGGGCTATTTGAGCGCACGGGCAAGGCAACCGGAAAAAGTAGCGGGCGGCATCGTACGCGGCGGTGCATCCGGAAAACGGCTGTCGCTTGTTTTTACCGGCCACGAATATGCCGACGGGGCCGGTACGATACGGAAGGTATTGAAAAAAAACAATATAAGAGGGACATTTTTTCTTACAGGTGATTTCTACAGGAAATATCCTACCATCGCAAGGGATCTGCGGAAGGACGGCCATTATCTCGGCCCGCACTCCGATAAGCACCTTTTATATGCCGATTGGCAGAACCGTGATTCGACATTGATTTCCCGATCTGATTTTGAAAAGGATCTAGACGACAACTACCGGGCAATGGGAAAAATAGGGTTGAAAATAGAGTCGCCACGCTATTTTATGCCGCCCTACGAATGGTACAACCAGGAAATCAGCAACTGGGCGGAAGCCATGGGCGCACAGGTGGTGAATTTCACTCCGGGAACAACCTCCAATGCCGATTATACTACTCCCGATATGAAGAATTATCTTTCGTCGGAAACAATTTACAACAATATTTTGACCTACGAAGAAAAGAAGGGTCTGAACGGCTTTCTCCTCCTAATCCATATCGGTACCGACCCGAAACGGACCGACAAACTGTATGACCGGCTGGATGACCTGATAAAGGAATTGAAAAACAGGGGATATGAATTCAAGGGAATAACAGAACTATTGCGTTAGTCTATTCATTCTTCAATAAAGTATAATTTTTCTTTCAAATCGGCTGGCAAAGTCGGTTTTTTTTCTTACCTTGCCCGGAAATAATAAAATGGCTGCAGACAGGTGAATGAATCCGGAGCCTGTTTTGTCATGCGGCCCAAGAAGAACTTCACGTTCTGCAGGATCTATTCCTGGGAAGTTGACAAGTCGACGGGCGGGCAAAAAATTCCTGAAAGAATATCTCGAAAGCCAGAATTAATGTGCCAATATGCTAATGTGCCAATGTGCCAATATGCTAATGTGCCAATTTATTGATTTCTTGATTTGACAGTTAGTAGTTTTTAGTTTATAAAAGTCTTTGTCCTTTATTCTAAGAAGCTGTTTTGAATTTTTTCATCCATTGTTTTTTAGCCATTTTTTGATGGATTGGGATTTTCATTGATTGAAATGTGGCGGGCCACTTAAAAGAAATGAAAGTTCAAAGGCGCGAAAAAGGGCAAAAAACAATAAAGGTTCCATATACCGAAATAAAAAAAATAATCATATGAAACGAGCATGATAATCATTATCTCACAAGATCATGACTAAAGCGAGTTCCATATGACACCATTGAAAATAAATATTTTAGTCATATGAAAGAGTGGAAAAATAAGCGTGAAATAATTACTCGTGAAATTCAAAACAGTTTCTAAAAGTAATGTACAATCCGATGAAAAAAATAGTCTTTATATCAATCTTCAGCCTCGTGCTGCTGCACGCAGGAGCGCAAACATTTCCACAGCGGGAAAATACGCACCGACTTATGAGTTACAATATCCATCATGGCAAAGGGATGGACGGTAAAATAGATATTGAACGGATCGGTAAACTGATCATTGACATCAACCCCGAAGTAGTGGGATTACAGGAGGTGGACAGTGTTGTGGCCAGAAGCGGCAATATCGACATCCTGCAACTACTTTCCGAACAAACCGGCATGTATGCCACCTTCGGGTATTCCATCCTGCACGACGGGGGGAAGTACGGCAACGGCGTCCTGACAAGGGAAAAGCCGATCGCGGTAAAAAAGATTCCTCTTCCTGGAGCCAAAGAAGCCCGCACCGCATTGATAGTGGAACTCGACAAATACGTGGTAGTCAATACGCATCTGTCGCTTACAAACGAAGAACGGCTCGAATCGGTTAAGATCATAACCGATGCCGTAGAAATATACGACAAACCGATATTTCTGATGGGAGACCTCAACGCCACCCCTGATTCCGAACCTGTCACATTCCTGCAGGATAAATGGCAAATCCTCTCCAATCCCAAACAGCCCACCTCCCCATCGGTCAATCCCCGGTCGACTATCGATTACATACTGGGATATACGGCCAAAGGCGAGACCTATGCGAAATACAGGGCTCACGTAATCGATGAGCAGGTAGCATCAGACCATAGACCGCTGTTTGTGGATATCCGCCTGAAAACACCCGCATCTGAAGTAATGCGCACCATCCATTCGAGGCATGATCCAAATTATTGCGCTGATTGAGGATAGATCGCTGAGAATACAATTGGGACAGAATGCGAGGCAATTATACGAAAACAAATTCACATTGGAGCGCATGATAAAACAAACAGCAAAAGTGTACCTAAAAGTGATAGGATAAAGGATATAAGAGTTAAGTAATTAGTTTAAATAATTTAAATTTTCATCATGAAAAAATTAACTAGAAAAAGTTTAGAGGAATTGGCGGTATTGATGCCTATTATTAACGAGATTCAGCAATTTCATATCATGGGAGGAGGTACGGATTCCTGTGTATTTAATTGTTTTGATTATTTAGACGGAAATATGTATACGTCTTCTTATTATTATAACCTAACTTCGGGAGTATTAGGATATACGCCTGATAACTCCGGGAATGTCCAGACGTATGACCCATCCGGATCATATTCGGGAAGTTATGCTTGAAAATACTTGTAAGAAGATTATAGAACAGATAGATATTGGTCTAAGTATAAATAACAACGGTATATTGAGAAGTGCAAGAAGTGGATGTTTCCTTGCCGTGTGTAGAGAATAAATATCATTGCCCCCTACACATGTCTTTGAATGAGACATCTATGAAACATTGAAATGGGGTGGATCATTTTAAAATTTGAGTTTTCTTGTACCGAAATAAGTTTCTAAGTTTAAAGTCTGAAAGGTAAGAGATATGAAAATAATTAGATTTATTTTGATTTTTTTTATTCTGAGTGATTTCTCCTGTATTGCCCAAAACAAAGTGCTGATTATACCAATAGAAGACAATGACACGACAGCACTTGAATATGAATGGTTGGGATCTGACTCCAGAATTCTTACTTCTATGAATGTTGTCTACAGAAAACCTGACGGATTCAAGGAACTTCCATCAGTTACTGAATGCTTCAAGGAGAATGTGAAGTTTGAAGAAGCATTTAGCTGTGTTTTTCATCTATTACAATCGGAAGATAATCAGTTCATGACATTTATGCAAACTTTCAGGCTATACACTGAAAGTGAAATCATGGAAATGAGACGATTTTTTCCAGATTTTGATCCTGAGAATTCTCACATTGATAATATGAAATATATCATCAAAGTCTTTTTTGGTAAGGAAAAAGCAGATAATTGTGTGTATTTCGGTCTGATAGTGCCACTCTTTTCGGTCAAACCGTGCCACTATAATTCATAGTTCTTTTAGCTATTTG